>OZ251980.1:0-1917500 GCA_965246745.1 Capsulimonadaceae bacterium | reverse complement strand
TGTATGGGGGCTCAAGCCGGCCACCGAAGCGTTGGACTCGTCGAAAGATGAGTGGTAGAGGAGCGTTGCTGCCCGGGACGAAGCCATAGCGGAAGCAGTGGTGGACTGGCAGCAAGTGAGGATGCGGACATAAGTAGCGCTAAGACAGGTGAGAATCCTGTCCACCGAAAGCCTAAGGGTTCTTCAGGTAGGCTCGTCCTCTGAAGTTTAGTCGGGCCTAAGATGAGGCCGAACGGCGTAGTCGATGGACACACGGTTGATATTCCGTGACCAGTGTGGTCAGTGATGGAGGGACACGGTCCCAGTCCCTAGCGCAACTGTTGGTAGTGTGCGTGAAACTCTTACGGAGGCCTGATAGTAAAATACGCAGGCATAATCTGAGAGAGTGAACGAGTGGATCCTTCGGGTGAAGCGAAGTAGGGGGGCGGATCGTCGAGAAAATCTTCTAAACTTATGGCCATACTGCCCGTACCGCAAACCGACACAGGTAGGCAGGTAGAGTATACCAAGGTGTTCGAGAGAACTCTCGTTAAGGAACTAGGCAAATTGACCCCGTAACTTCGGGAGAAGGGGTGCCTCCGCAAGGAGGTCGCAGTGACAAGCATCGAGCGACTGTTTAACAAAAACACAGGTCTCTGCTAAGGAGAAATCCTAAGTATAGGGGCTGACACCTGCCCAATGCCAGAAGGTTAACAGGAGGGGTTCGGCGCAAGCCAAAGCTCTGAATCGAAGCCCTGGTGAATGGCGGCGGTAACTATAACCGTCCTAAGGTGAACCAAAGCTGCCTTAGTAAAATCTGGCTATATGCTGGAATAGCTCAGTATCTCACGCTACCGCCGAGTATAATAGCCCGGAGGTGACAATGCGATGAGTGGAGCCGATCAGCAGGAAAGACTGATTCTACTAGGCTGGATCACGGGATTTGTTGACGGAGAAGGATGCTTCTCCATCGGTCTCATTCGGCAGCCATGTCGGAGCGCCGGTCATATCGGCAAGTTTCGTCACCAAGTGACGTGCGAGTTCGCAGTGACGCAGGGTGCCAAAAGCATCTCTACGCTCCATGAGCTTCAATCGTACTTTGGGGTAGGTCAAGTGCAGAGCAATCCGCGCTACGACAACCATAAAGGACACTTGTATCGGTACGTTGTCAGAAAACGTGCCGACCTGCTCGAAGTGATAATTCCCTTCTTCGAGCAGTATCCTCTCCGCACATCAAAGCAGCACGACTTTCACAGGTTCGCACGCTGTGTCCGCTTGATCAACAAAAAGCACCATCTCACGAACAGTGGCATGGCGGATATTTTGGAGATCATGCAGACGATGAACCGGCAGAAATCCAGACTAGATTTGATCAGAATCCTCAGAGACTACACGCCAGACATTCAGCAAGTAACTGAATGAAGATATAGTCCCGGCTGCATGGCGACATGCAGGGGTGAAGCCGCAAGCAACACCCGCTCCTTTTCCTTAGAGAAGCGAGTAAGACCCCAAGCGAAATTCCTAGCCGGGTAAGTTCCGGCCTGCACGAAAGGTGTAACGACTTGATGACTGTCTCAACGAGAGACTCGGTGAAATTGTAGTACCGGTGAAGATGCCGGTTACCCGCAACTGGACGAAAAGACCCCGTGCAGCTTTACTACACCTTGTTATTGTGTTTTGGTTTAGTTTGTAGAGCGTAGGTGGGAGCCGCAAGGCGCCAATGGAACACCACCCTGGCTATGCTGAAACACTAACCTTCGCCGTTATCCGGTGAAGGAACCGTAACAGGCGGGTAGTTTGACTGGGGCGGTCGCCTCCCAAAATGTAACGGAGGCGCACCAAGTTTCCCTCAGGCTGGTTGGAAATCAGCTGTAGAGTGTAAGAGCATAAGGGAAATTGACTGTGAGACAAACAGGTCGAGCAGGCACGAAAGTGGGTTCTAGTGACCCTTTGGTAGCGCGTGGGCGCGCCAAGGCTTATCGGATAAAAGCTACGCCGGGGATAACAGGCTTATCTTGCCCAAGCGCTCACAGCGACGGCAAGGTTTGGCACCTCGATGTCGGCTCGTCGCATCCTGGGGCTGGATCAGGTCCCAAGGGTTGGGCTGTTCGCCCATTAAAGCGGTACGCGAGCTGGGTTCAGAACGTCGTGAGACAGTAGACTTTGCTGTCCTTAAACTTGGCTATTTGCTGGAAACTCCGGGTATCCGACACTACTCGTTTTCTGCTACAATGCAGAAGGCAGTGAAAATGTGTTCGGTGCGGACAATCAGCAGGGAAGGCCAGACGATGCGAAAGATGGATGTGGCGACAGGAAGTTATTTGGCTGGGTTCGCAGATGGTGAAGGGTGCTTCTATCTAGGAGTGCATCCAACAGCAAATGTCGCACTCGGCATTCAAGTGGTTCCTGAGTTCCATGTCAGTCAGAATGGCGAGAGGATTTCTATATTGCAGCTTTTCCAAGACAGCTTGAATTGTGGCTTGATCAAGCGCAATGCTTCGGCATCGGCGCGAGACCGAACCTGGGTTTATGTTGTCAAACGGCATAATGATCTGCATGAAGCGGTTCTGCCTTTCTTCACGGAGTTTCCGCTCCGTTCGGACAAGCAGAACGAGTTTATGAAGTTCAAGCAAGTCGTGGAAATGATGCATCGGAAAGAACATCTCACCAAAGAAGGATTGCAAGATATTCTTCATATTGCGTTTACAATGAACGGTTCTAGGTTCCGTAAACGCACACTGGCGCAACTTTTGAATTGTTTGGAACCCTCAGAGACTATACGCCGGGTGCCTATGATTAACTTTATAGGTGAAGATATAGTCCGAACTGCATAGCGATATGCAGAAGCAGGCAGAAATGCCCTGCTCCCTCTCCTCTTAGAGAGTGGTAACAACATTGTCGGTCTCTATCCGTTGCGGGCGCAGGAAATTTGACGGGAGCTGTCCCTAGTACGAGAGGACCGGGATGGACAGACCTCTGGTGTACCAGTTGTTCCGCCAGGAGCACACGCTGGGTAGCTATGTCTGGTTCTGATAAGTGCTGAAAGCATCTAAGTACGAAGCAGACCTGAAGATAAGATTTCCCACAGCAGAAGCTGGTAAGACCCCCGGAAGACCACCGGGTTGATAGGCTGCAGGTGTAAGCACGGCAACGTGTTCAGCGTAGCAGTACTAATCGGTCGAGGGCTTGATTACAAAAACTCAGCAATTATGATTGCTGTGCGTGCCCCTTGCTTTTTGATATGCAGTTGTCCAAGGACAGCGGCTTTCGCCTCCGGGCGGAAGCTCTGTACCTAACGATTTCTGGTGGTTATCGCGGAGGGGTCCACCCGTTCCCATTCCGAACACGGAAGTTAAGCTCTCCTGCGCCGAAGATACTTGACGAGCAATTGTCCGGGAAAATAGGTCACCGCCAGATTAATTGGAAGAAGCCGCTACACTCTCTGAGTGCAGCGGCTTCTTTTTGTTTGCGTCGTGTGTTTGTTTGCGTCGTGTGGTAGAATGCAGGTACCATTTATAGGCACTATTGTTGGGAGGGCGCTTAATGGGCAATCATATCGTTACACGTCTCCTGTCAGCCAGCGCGTGCGATCTTTTATTCGGCTTTTTAGCCGTCATCTTCGCCTTTGCGGTGATAACTATGTTGGTCGCGTTGCGGGATGGCAGTTTCCTTCGATCATCCCATCAGAACAAAATGATCTTCCGTAAACCGCTATCTCAACGTTTGTTTGCGGCGTCACTCGCCTTCTTAGTAGGAGTCGGAGGTCCGATTAGTTATTGGTACAGCTTCATGGATGCCACAGGGTCTGAAAGTGAGATCACACGAATAACTTTTTGGGCTGTGTTCGCCGTTCTATGCCTTGTAGTGGGTATTTTGCTATTGTGGCTTTTCGGCCCGGAAGAATTGTCCCTGGATTTGAACCAGCGAACTTACCACCTTGTCAGCGGCTGGCCTCTGGTCCCTACTGCTCGGTCGGGGGACTGTAGCGACATCGCCGGGATTTATGTGCGCTCAACAGGCAAGGGTAACGTGTTCATTGGTGCTTCTTGGCGGTACAGCAAAAAGCGCTTTACCCCTTTAGGAAGATTTAGCCGCGAGCGACCGGCAAAGCAATTTGCACAGGACATCGCATTTAAGCTGGAACTGCCACAGATAGACGTACAAACTTAAGCGGCGATTACGATAGAGACAGCCCGGAGAACTTTGATGCAAGCAGAGCAAAGCGAGATTATCGAAACAGCCCAGTTTTGTGCCACTGTCGGCAAGAGTCAGGGCTTGGGCAGGACGCCCAGTGAGGCTGTGAACAACCTTTTGGGTCACTTTGGGGATGTCATACCAACACCGATTGTCATCTGGCCCTACAATCGCGGTGATGAGTATTGGTCAGAGGCGCAGCAGCAGCGGTTGCTTGATCTCCGTTCACGATCTGAAACTTTGACGCTTGCCGAGCGGGAGGAGTGGGAACGTCTCGCGGAAGCGTCTCTTGAAGCCGCAATCGAACGGTCGCAGGCGGCCCTCGGCGCTAAGCATTGAATCCTCTTCATCCGGCTGTTGCCGCGCGGGCGAGTTTCCGCTGTGAATACTGCCGTGCGCCGGAGTTGATTTCCAACTTCACGTTTGAGGTCGAGCATGTCTACCCTCGCTCCGGCGGCGGTGCCAGTTCCAACGACAACCTAGCGCTTTCTTGTACTTCCTGCAATGTATTCAAGTCGGATGCTGTTGCCGGGTGGGATGCTGTAGAGCTTGATCAAGTGCCGTTTTTTCATCCACGCCACGATTATTGGGAACATCACTTTGCTTTTGACTCTGAAATGGCTCAGATATTAGGACTGACTGCTATCGGTCGTGTGACGATCACGCGGCTCAAAATGAATTCGCCGCTTCAGGTCCGCGCTCGCCGCCAGTGGATGCTGCTTGATTTGTATCCTTAGCCATTCTCTCACCACGCCCATGGATTAAGCCTCACACAAAAACAAAGACAAGGCTGGGTCAAGCCGTTCTTGACCGGCACTTGCTCACGTCTTTTGCGCTGAGGCTTTTTGGCGTCTTCTCACCATCCATGAAAGAAGAAATCCATGTCACGTTCTCTTATCCTCTCGGAACAGTTTACGGAAACTGCCCAGGCAGTTGCGGACGCTCTGCGGGAGCACCGGGACGACCGAGAGGCGCTGCTGACTTCGCTGACGGCGTCCTGGCAAAGCGACGAGCGTATTCGTGCCGCGCTGCTGTGGGGATCGTTTGGCCGGGCGGAAGCCGACGACCTGAGCGATCTGGACCCGTGGCTCCTGGTCGCGGACGATGCGGCGGCGGAGTTTGCGGCGTCGCTGCGGCAGTACGCGGCGCAGGCCGGGGGCCTGATTGCCGCCAAAAGTACGCCGCAGCACGCCCCCCCGGCGGCGGCTTTGTGAGTTATCTGCATGAAGGGCGTCACGGCTTGCTGCAAGTGGACTGCTACTGGCAGCCGGCGTCGGTCGCGCTTCCTGTCGGCGACTATGCTGCCTTGTTTGACCGTCAGGCGGAGGCTTACGCGGGGTTGAAGTATCCTAAGCTGGCCCCATTGAAAGAAGCGTCGGGCTTCACGCAGAAATCGAGCATGGCCTCGAATTTGCCTGGTTTATGCTTTCGATCACGGCCAAGTCTCTGGCGCGAGAAAGGGAGGCTGATCTCAGCCTGATGTTTTACCCGAAGCCGGGGCTGGAGGAAGCGGCGGCGCGGCTGGGGCAGGCGGAATGGCTTCAGCCGGACGATTGGGCCGTGCCGGAGGAGCCATTGAAGAAAGTGGCGCGGCTGCGGCAGTTGGTGAGCCGCGTGGAACAGCTCCGGGTCACGGCGAACGCGCAGGGATGTTCGTTCTCCCCCCTATACACGCCCTGCTTGTTCCGCTATTTAGATTTGGTGGAGGGTATTCTGCGATGAACAATTCTCCGAAGCGTATTCACATCATCGGCTGCGGGGGGAGCGGGAAGACGACGCTCGCCCGGCAGCTCGCGAGTGTTCTCAACGCTCCCTGCTATGAGCTGGACAATATCGGCTATGCTTACCATAGCAAGCGCTCTTTGGAGGAGCGTTTGGATGATGTCGGGCAGATCGCCGTGCAGCCAAGCTGGGTATCCGAAGGCGGGTATCTCTGGTGGGTGGACGATCTGCTGCAAAGTGCAGAGATGATTGTCTGGCTTGATTTGCACTGGACGGTGTGCTATCGGCGCATCGTCCTGCGGCACGTTCGCGCCGACCTTGCCCGCGCAAACACGCATCCCGGCTTCGTGAAGATGCTCCGCTTTGCCGGCGGCAAGCGGCAGTATTATCTCAGCCCGACTCCTGCTGTGCCGACCGACCCCAATGACGACGCGGCGATGAACCGCGCCGCCGTTGCCCAGGCTCTTAGCGCCTACGCGGACAAGACGGTTCACTGCCGCCGGCCCGCCGATGCTGCCGCCCTGCAAAAGCATTTGACAAAGAGCTTTTGATAAAGCAGGCGTGAATGTGTGGCCGATGCAGTATAATCGCTGTGCCGGCCTCTTCTTTTTCTCTTCCCCTGCCGACACTAAAGTGTAAGTTCTGACTTTTTGCGTCTACTGCCGAGCTTGATACTGCCGAGAGGACCCCTGCATTATGGATATTGAAGAGCTGTTGCGAAAAACGGTGCTGGCGAAGGCGTCGGACCTGCATCTCACGGTCGGAGCGCCGCCGACGGTGCGGCTGCATGGGGAAATGCAGGCGCTTTCCTACCCCGAGCTGACCCGCGACGGCCTGCGGACGATGCTGATCAGTATTTTGACCGGCGACCAGCAAAACCGCTTTGAGGAAAAGCGGGACCTCGACTTCAGCATTGAAATCCCCAACTTGGCCCGCTTCCGGTGTAATTTCTTTGTCGGGCGGCGCGGCGAAGGCGCGGTCTTCCGGGTGATCCCGACCGAGATCAAGTCGTTTGCGGCCCTGGGCCTGCCGCCGGTCCTGGCGGAGCTGGCCCGCGAAGAGCGCGGCTTGGTGCTGGTGACCGGGCCGACGGGGTCGGGCAAGTCTACGACGCTTGCGGCGATGGTGGATTTGATTAACTCCGAGCGGAGCGCCCATATTCTCACGGTGGAAGACCCGATTGAGTTTGTTCACCCGCACAAAAAGTCGCTGGTCAATCAGCGGGAAGTCAAAGTCCACACCGAGTCGTTTGCATCGGCGCTGCGGGCCGCCCTGCGGGAAGACCCGGACGTGATTTTAGTCGGCGAGATGCGCGACCTGGAAACCATCTCGCTGGCAGTCTCCGCTGCCGAAACGGGGCACCTGGTCTTCGGCACGCTGCATACGTCAAGCGCGGCGCAGACGGTGGACCGCATTATTGATGTGTTCCCGCCGCATCAGCAGTCGCAGATACGGACGCAGTTGTCTGAGTCATTGCAGGGCGTGATCGCCCAAACTCTGGTGCCGAAGATCGGTGGGGGGCGCGTGGCGGCGCTGGAGATTATGACGACGACGGCCGCCGTCAAAAATCTGATCCGCGAAGGCAAGACATTCCAGCTTCCGTCCATTATCGAGACCAATTCCAACCTCGGCATGACCACGCTCGGTCAGGCGCTGCAAGAGCTGGTCGTCAAAGGCGTGATTACGCCCGAAAGCGCCGTGACAAAAGGGCTGGACCCCGCCCTGCTGTCGTCGCTTCGCATCGCGACCCCGCCGGCCATGAGCGTCCCGCACGCGACGCCGCGCCCGGACATGCCTGCGCCGAGCCTCGGCAAGCCGGGCATGCTCGACGAAGACGACGACCTCGGCGGCTTGACGCCGCTCACCTCGCCGTTCTCGTTCCAGCGCTGACCAGGGTGCAGGCTAGGGCCGGGCAAACCCTGCCCTTTTTTGCCGCTCCTGGGTATAATTACGTCATGGCAAACGAAACATTGGAAGCGCGGCTTCAGACCATAGAAAATGAGCTGAAGCAGATCAAGCAGGAATTGGCAGCGGAAAAGTCAAATTCCGTCCCCGCCGGGTGGGAGAAGATGTTCGGCATTTTTGCCGACAGCGAAGGATTTGAGGAAGCCACTCGGCTCGGACGGGAGTATCGCGAGGCACAGCGTCCAAAGGAGGATTCAGAGGCTGCCTAATGGTTCTTTTAGACACCGATCACATGAGCTTGTTGCAGCGCGGCGGCGCAGAGGGACAGCGCGTTAGGCAACGCCTTCGGGCGACGCCGCAGGATGATGTCGCAACAACAATCGTTAGTTATGAAGAACAGATGCGAGGCTGGCTTGCCCGTCTCGCACGTATAACCACCCAGGAGCGGCAGGTATTTGACTACAGCGAGCTAAAAAAGCTGCTTCAAAGTTATTGCAGCTTTGCTATTGTTGATTACGACGCAGAAGCCTCCGCCGAGTTTCAGCGGCTTTTCGCTTTGAAGCTCCAGGTTGGTACAATGGATATGAAGATTGCGGCAATCACTCTCGCGAACAGCGCAACTTTGCTGACGCGAAACACGACGCACTTTGGCAGGATTGCCGGCCTTCGCATTGAAGATTGGTCTGTCTAAAAAGCCTGAGCTTCGTTCTTGCCAACCCCCCGCTTCCACAGGTATAATTGCGAGAAATCGTGAGTTTCTGTGGAGTTTTTTATGACTGATACCAATTCCAAAGCGCAGCCCTATGACCCGAAGGCGCGGAGCCGCGTCATCACCGAAGGGCGCGACCGGGCCGCCGCCCGCTCGTATCTGAAAGGCGTCGGGCTGACCGACGAAGACATCAAAAAGCCGATTATCGGAGTCGCGTCTACCTGGATCGGGACGATGCCGTGCAACCTCAACCTGCGGGCGCTGGCGCAGAAAGTCATGCAGGGCATTTGGGAAGCCGGCGCGACCCCGCAGGAGTTCAACACCATTGCGATCAGCGACGGCATCACGATGGGCACCGAGGGCATGAAAACGTCGCTGGTGTCCCGCGAAGTGATCGCCGACTCGATTGAGCTGGTGACGCGCGGGCACATGTTCGATGCCGTCATCTGCCTGGTCGGCTGCGACAAGACTGCGCCGGGGGCGGCGATGGCGCTGGCCCGGCTGAATATCCCCGGCATGCTGCTCTACGGCGGCTCGATTGCGCCGGGCCGGTACCGGGGCCGGGACATCACCATTCAGGACGTGTTTGAGGGCATCGGCGCTGCCGCCGCCGGAAAGATCACCGATGCCGACCTCACCGAGCTGGAAGACGCCGCCTGCCCCGGCGCGGGGTCGTGCGGCGGGCAGTTTACCGCGAACACGATGGCGATTGTGATGGAGTTTCTCGGCCTCGCCGCCCTGGGGTCAGCGGGCGTGCCCGCCGTGGACCCGAAAAAAGACGAAGTCGGCGTCGAAGCAGGCCGCATGATTGTGAAGCTGCTCCATAGCGGAGTTCGGCCGTCGGACATTCTGACCAAAGACGCCTTTGAGAACGCCATCGCCGGCGCGGCGGCGACCGGCGGCTCGACCAACTCGGTCCTGCACCTCCTGGCGCTGGCCCGCGAAGCAGGAGTCCCGCTGACGATGGACGACTTCAACCGCGTGTCGGCGCGAACGCCGGTCATCACCACGCTCACCCCCGGCGGCAAATATGTCGCGACCGACATGCACCGGGCGGGGGGGACGCGCCTGGTCGCCAAGAACCTCCTTGCCGCTGGGTTGTTGCACGGCGGCTGTCCGACCCCTTCAGGCCGAACGCTGGCTGCCGAGGCCGCCGACGCCGAAGAAGCCGCCGGGCAGGACGTGATTGTGACGGTCGAAAACGCGTTCAAGCCGCGCGGCGGGATTGTCATCCTGCACGGCAATCTGGCTCCCGAAGGCGCGGTGATTAAGCTGGCCGGCACCGAAAAAACGCAGTTCAGCGGTCCGGCCCGGATTTTCGACCGCGAAGAAGACGCGATGGCGGCGGTTTCGGCCCGAAAGATTGTCCCCGGCGACGTGGTGATTATCCGCTACGAAGGCCCGAAAGGCGGGCCGGGCATGCGCGAGATGCTCGGGGTCACGGCGGCCCTGGTCGGGCAGGGCCTGGGCGGCGAAGTCACAATGGTGACCGACGGCCGGTTTTCCGGCGCGACGCGCGGCCTGATGGTCGGCCATGTCGCCCCGGAAGCGTCGGTCGGCGGCCCGATCGCCCTGCTCCGCGAAGGCGATTTGGTGACGCTCGACATTGAAGCCGGCACCATTCACGCGGCTGTCAGCGACGATGAGCTTGCCCGCCGCCGGGCCGGATGGACCGCCCCCGCGCCGCACTACACCACCGGCGTCCTCGCCAAATACGCCGCCTCGGTCACGTCGGCGTCCGAAGGCGCAGTGACGGTGGCGAAGTTCGGCTAAGACCGGGCAAAGGCGTGAGGGAATATACTTCACTCGCCCTTTATCTCTTGATTTACTGATGTTACGCAGACACCGGCCACGGATTGAAATCCGTGGCTGGAAGAAAACAGTGTCGAAGCGACACGGGATTGAGACGCAGCCTTGCTCCTGCATCAGCCTTGCTCCTGCGTCGCCGCGACGCTGGTTGCTCGCAGCCTCGGATTTCAATCCGTGGCTCTAATGTCATCTCCGGCTATGCGAGGCACATCATGTACATCCCGTCCGGCTTCACCGTCATCACCTCTGAGCCTGTCACCGAAGCCGCCTTCCGGGCCTGGGCCGAGAGCAGCGGCGGCGTCTGGCATTCGGCACAAAGCAAACCCTTTCGCCAGGCGAAAATCGCCTGGGAGTTTCCCTCGGGCTGCGAGATCGAGGCTTATCTGAAAACGCCTGCCGAAGAGCAGGTCGCCGAGTGGACGCCCCGAATGCACACGCCGCCGCAGTGCGTGATTAATGTAGAAATCGAGGAATGGATCGGCAGCGATGAGGAAGAATGGACGCCGCTCATCCGGGCGCTGCTCACGCAGTGAGACGGTTACGCTTATGACCTTACCGTGCCGGAATGGATCAGCGTCCTGCTTCAAGACATTCTGCCCGCCGAACGAATTATCCGCTACGAGCCGCCGCTCAGTGCAGGTCCCGCCTGGGTTTGGGTCAGCGGCAGATACACGAAAATCGAGGCATATTTTGACAACCTTGACGCAGACAAAACCCGCGACGAAGCTCAGCTATGAGGAGTTTTTGGAATGGCTGAATGAAGAGCGGCACGCGGAATGGGTAGACGGAGAAATTGTTGAAATGAGTCCTGTTTCCAATCGGCACCAAGACGTGGTCGGCTTTCTAGCGGCTCTGCTCCGAGTTTACGCCGAAGCGCGGCAATTAGGCGAAGTGCGCGGT
This sequence comes from Capsulimonadaceae bacterium, assembly GCA_965246745.1. Classification (GTDB taxonomy): domain Bacteria; phylum Armatimonadota; class Armatimonadia; order Armatimonadales; family Capsulimonadaceae; genus JANXMY01. The sequence goes on along the minus strand of OZ251980.1, from coordinate 1,906,282 downwards.
GAGCCGTACCACATGAAGCCTGCGCTGAGTTTACCCGGACGCGCCCCGGACATCTTTTTTGTCGCGACCGCCCATCTCGACCGCCTGCGGAGCACCTACTTGGAAGGCCCGGCGGATTTGGTGGTCGAGATCATCAGCCCGGAAAGCCGGGCGCGGGACCGGGGCGACAAGTTTTTTGAGTACGAAGCCGCCGGCATCCCTGAATACTGGCTGCTGGACCCAATCCGTGAGCAGGCCGAATTCTACCAAATTGACCCCGGCGGCATCTACCGCTTTGTCGCCCCCGATGCCGAGGGCCGCTACCACAGCGCCGCCCTGCCCGGCCTCCGGCTCCAAGTGGACTGGCTCTGGCAGGCCCCGCTTCCTCCGCTGCTGTCGGTGCTCCGGGTCTGGGGATTGATTTAACGCACGAAAAACAGGTGAAACAAAACGGCAAAAGCGGCGTCTTAGCTCAGAGAGCGCAGCGGCATCCGGGGCAGCTTTTGGCGTAAAGTATCTGTTTTTGTGGGAAAATGCAGTATACTTTTTTATTGGCGTCTCGCAGGCCGGGCCGCGAGGCTAAGGTTTCCCGTTATGCCGACATTTTTGCCGCGCGAGGCTGCTTCACCAATCCGCCGCACCGAAGACGCGGTGCGGCGCGGGCTGGACCTCGGGCTGGGGCTGCTGGTTTTGACGCTGGCCGCGCCGGCTTTGCTGGCGGCGGCGCTGGCGATTAAACTTTCGTCGCCGGGGCCGGTCTTCTACCGACAAACGCGGGTCGGGCGCGGCGGGCGGCTGTTCCGGATTTGGAAGCTGCGGACGATGCGGGCTGACGCGGACGGGGCCGGACCGCTGGTGACGGCGCAGGACGACGACCGGGTGACGCCGCTCGGACGACGCCTGCGGTCGTGGAAGCTCGATGAGCTGCCGCAGTTGTTCAATGTGGTGCGCGGCGAAATGAGCCTGGTCGGGCCGCGCCCGCAGGTGCCGCGCTTTGTGGAGTGCTTTGACCCGGAGCGCCGCCGCCTGGTGCTCCGGGTCCGGCCCGGCATGACCGGGCTGACCGCGCTGCTGTTCCGCCATGAAGAGTTTCTCCTGCTGGAGCGGCCTGACCGCGAAGCCTTTTACCGCGCCCATATTCTGCCGGTAAAGCTGCAAATGGACGCCGAGTATGTCCGCACCCGGTCGCTGCGGGGCGACGGGCGGATTTTGGCGGACACGCTGCACCTGGTCCTGTCGCGGGTTGTCGGGCGGGCGGGCCGCTCGGGTATCCCCGTGGTGCATACGCTCCCGCCGGACGCCGCCGAGCGGCATGAGCAGGCTGTCGAGCTTCAGCAGATGGCCGAGCTGGCGCGAAGTGCATAACTGGCGCGAAGTGCATAATTTGGAGACTTCTGGATTGTGGACCCAGGATTGGCCTAAGATTTCAATCCTGGGCATCTGCGCTGCGTCACAGCAGTTGATCACACATTCACACGCTTTATCACACGCTCTCACACGTTTTTAGGACTGACTATGCCCCATCCCTTTCGTTTCGCCCGCCGCTCGCGGGCGTGTTCCGCCGGCATCGCCGCCGGACTGAGCGTTCTTCTCGGCGCAGCCTGGCCCGGCGCGGCGCAGGACCCGTCGCCGCGCCAAGCGGCGTCGCCGGCGGATGCGTCCGAGACAAGCGCCGGCATGGCCGGCCCGGCCGCAGCCCCCGACGGCAGTGTCGGCAGCGGCGACTCCGCGCCCCCGGTCGGGGTGGATACCGCCGGCCGTGCCGATGCGACCGCGACCCGCAACGGGCGCACGACCCGCCCGCGCCGCCCCGCCCCCGCCAATCCGCTGGTGCTGACCGACCCGGCCCGCTCCCCGGAAACGGTCGGCGAGCCGAGCGCATTCGACCCGAACGCGCCCGGCGGTTTTCCCGGCGGGCCGCCCGCCGGCTACCCCGGAAGCGCGGCGTACCCGGAGGCGGCCCCGCAGGGCGGCCCGCAGACGCCGGGCGGACAGTCCGGCGCGTACCCGCCGTTTTCCGGCTCGTCTTTCGGCACAAGCGCCCCGCCGCCGGCCGGCAACCGCTTGATTGCGCCGGTTGTCACCCGCGAGCCGCGTGATTACACGCTGTCCACCGACCCGTTTACCCCGGCCTCGCGCCGCGCCGCCAAGCCGCTGCCGCTGTTCGGCTACGACTTTTTCCAGCCCGCCCGCCAGATCATTGTCGCCCGCCGCCGCGCCCTGCTGCCGGCTCCGCGCCCCAGCTACGGGTCTCGGTACAGCGGCAGCCGGGAGCGTTCGGGCTACCCGGCCGGCAATGCCAACGGCGCTTACGGCCCAAACTCCGGCGGGGCGAACGGCTCCGGCCAGAACGGCTTCGGCCAAAACAGCTTCGGTCCTAATCCCTACGGGCCGAACAGCGACGCGCCGCAGTCCCCGGCAGACCCTTACGGCGCTTCGGCCCCCGGCGCGAACGGCTCCCGGCCCGGCGGCGGCACGGGAGCCGACGCGGCACTGCTCGGCGCGGCGTCGCGCGGCGATAATTTCTCCGGCGCTTACGACCCGAGCGCCCCAAGCGGCTACAATTCCGGCGGCGCGTATGACACGAACCCGTCCGGCGGCGATCCTTTCAACTCCGACTCCGCCAGCGGCGCGGCTTCGGGCGACCCGAGCCGGCGCTTCGGGCGCAGCGCCGGCGGCTACACCGACCCGCTCGATGTGACGACCGATCCGCTGAACTCGGACCCGCTGAACGGTGATGTGACCGCCGGGCCGGCCCGGCGGCGGCCGAGCGGCGGCAATGCTTATCAATCCCCCGGCGGCTTTCCCGGCGACAGCGCCCCGCTCGGCAGCGACGTGCAGTTTCCCGGCGATGACGCCCTGGCGCAAAGCGGGACGGGCGGCGCGGCGAATGCCGTCACCGGGCAGATCGCCGATCCTGTTTCGACCCTGTACCGCAATGTGCTGGCGTCGCTGCCGCCGAATTATCAGCTTCAGCCGGGCGACTCGCTGACCGTCCGCTACTCCGCCCTGGCGCTGGCCCCGCGCGAGTTCACAGCTACAGTAGACTTGCAGGGCGGGGTCAGCGTCGAAGGGGTCGGGCGGCTGTCGGTGGCGGGCCGGACGGCGTCGCAGGCCGAGGAAACGCTGCGCTCGCGCCTCGGGCGGCTGTACCGCAATGTAGACGTGTCCATCAACCTGCGGCAGCTTCGCACCATCCAAGTGACCGTCAGCGGGGCCGCATTTGCGCCGGGCACGTATACGGTCCCGGCGACCGCGACGGCGTTCAACGTGCTGAACGCCGCCGGCGGGCCGACCGCCGACGGCTCCCTGCGGGAAGTTCGCGTTCTGCGCGGCGGACGGCTTGCCGGGACGCTCGACATTTACCCGCTGCTCGGCGCGGCGGGCGGCACGCCTAATGCCAATCGCGGCGATGTGGCGCTGCAATCCGGCGACAATGTTTACATTCCGGGCCGCTTGTCGCGGATTTCGGTGCGCGGCGGAGTGCGCCAGCAGGCGGTCTACGAGCTGACCCCGCGCGAAACCCTGCGCGACCTGCTCCGCTATGCCGGAGGTGTCAAGCCGTCGGGCGTGGACCAGAACGTTCACATTGACACGATTGACAACGGGATCGGGCGGGTCATCAAAGATGTGAACCTGCGCGACGCCGCCAAAGTCGCAAGCGTCCGCGTGTTCGACGGCGACACCATTGAAGTGTCGTCGGTGCGGTCCATTCTGACCAACCGCGTCTCCGTCAGCGGCGCGGTGGACCAGCCGGGCGACTACGCCCTGACTCCCGGCATGACCGTCTCGGACCTCATCGCCCGCGCTCGCGGGCCGCTGTACGATGCGTACCTGGACCGGGCCGAGCTGACCCGGCTGAATGCCGACAACACGACCACCCGGCTGCCGGTCTCGGTCGCCCGTGCGCTGGACGGCGACGCGGCCCAGAACATTCCTTTGAAGCGCTTCGACATTCTGCGCTTGTACACGCGCCAGGACGTGTCGTATTTAGGACGGCGCTTGGTCACCGTGCGCGGCGCGGTGCAGCGGCCCGGTCTGTACACGCAGAGCGACAACATGCGGGTCAGCGACCTGCTGCTTGACTCGGGCGGCCCCCTGCCGAATGCGTACCTGAGCCGGGCGGTGCTGCTGCATCAGCGCGGCGACGGGACGTATGCGTATGATTATGTCAGCCTGCGCGAGATACTCGCGGGCGACACGGCGATGGACGCGCCGATCCAGGACAACGATGTGCTGGCCGTGTACCAAAACGGCGAAGCGCACTTTACGCCCGACCACACGGTGAAAGTGCTCGGCAATGTGGTCGCGCCGGGCCTGTATGCGCGGGGCACGCAGATGAAGCTCAGCGATCTTTTGAAGCTGGCCGGGGCGTTCAAGCCCGGCGGCGGCACGCGCGTCACTGTGGCGCATGCCCGCCGGCCTGTTTCCGACAAGATTTTGCAGGTGGCGTCGGTGTCGGCCGTGCCGCAGGACGCTGTGGCATACGGGGCCGACCAGACCGTCACCGAAGGCACCGATTTGGTGCTTCAGGACGGCGATGTGGTGGCCGTGCAGGGCGACGGCTCCCTGCGCGACCATCCCGCCGTGGTCACCGTCACCGGGCTGGTCGGCCGGCCCGGCCCGATCATTATTCAGCAGGGCATGCGGCTGTCCGACGCCATCAAGCAGGCCGGGGGGCTGCGCCCGGACGCATTCCCGCAGGGCGCGGAGTTTACGCGCTTGTCCGACGCGCTGGTCACGGGAACGCAGCTTGACCTGGCGTCGGTCATCAACCGCATGAGCGACATGCTGAATTTAAGCCAGTACCAGCGCGAAAAAGCCAAAGCGAACTTGGCGCTGATCCAGGCCGCCGGCGCGGCGGCCAGCGGCCCGAGCACGCCGGCGCTGATCCCCGGCCTCGGCGGCGCGGCAGCGTCCGGCGCGGCGGCGGCGAACCCGAACCTGGCCCCGCTGACCGCAAGCCTCACCCAAAACAACTTGGTTTCGCCGGGCCGGCTGCTGACCCCGAGCCAGCTTCGCCCGAACGGCGCGGTCGCCGTGCAGCTTGCGTCGGCCTTGAAGCGCCCCGGCGGCCTGGAAGACGTGCTGCTCAAAGACGGCGACACGCTGGTGGTTCCCGAGACCCCGACCACCGTGCAGGTGGTCGGCGCGGTCTTCAGCGCACGCGGGGTGGTGTACCGGCCCGGCCAGTCTATTGATTATTACATTCAGCGGGCGGGGGATTTCACGCCTGACGCCGCGAAAGATCGCATTGAAGTGATCCATGCCGGCGGCGGCCTTATCCCGGCGGGGAAGGCCGGGGCGCTCCAGCCGGGCGACTTGATTTTGGTCCCGACCAAAGTGCTGGCCGAAAAGATCGGGCGCAGCGGCAGCGGCTTTTCCGATTTCTTCCAGGGACTGGTCGGCTCGGCGATCACGCTGAAAGTGCTGTCCAGCGTGTTCGGCTTGTAGGGCAAGCCCGGCGCTTGCCCTGGGCCTGCCATTTGACAAGCCCGCGTCTTATCAGTTATAATTACCTGCATGCCATTCCTCTGCTATTCCCACTATTCGCCGCCGGGCCGGCGACGCGCCGGGTACGCCGCAAGTGCATAACGTGCCGCAAACGACGCCTTTCCCGGCCCGCCCCGAGCCGCCGATGAAACCCGAGACGCCGGCCGGCGGAGCGCCCGCCGGGCCGCCGGACGAAATCCTGGTAGACGGCGACCGTCTGCGGGCGGCCCTGCGCCGCCAGGGCCGCCGCTGGCTGCTGCTCGGGCCGCTGCTTGCCGGCTTGCTTCTCCTGCTGCTGGCGCTGCTGGTGCCCCGCACCTACACCGCTGCCACGTCGGTCGCGTTGCAGCAGTCGCCCGGCGGCGGCTCCGCGCTGGCCCTGCTGGCGGGCGCGGGCGGCGGGGGAAGCGGCAAGCGCTACTTGGGCGTTCTGAAAAGCCGGACGCTGGCCGCCGCCGTGGAGCGCCATGTGCAGCTTCGGCAGCTTTACGGCGCGGGCCGGTTCAAGACCGAGGACGATGCCGCCGAGTTTCTGATGAAAAGCGTCAAGCCCGACGACAGCGCGACCGACGGCCTGCTGTATATCTCGGTGACGCTGCCTGGCCCGCCCAAGCTGGCGGCGCACGGCTCGCCGAGCGCCGAGCAGGCCGCCGCCGCCGCCGCCGAGGCCGCCAACGCTTACGCGCGGGGCTTGAAAGCCTACTACGCCACCAGCGACACCGACCAGGGCGCGGTGCTGCTGCGCGGCGCGGACAAAGAAGTGCGGCAGGCTCGCGCCGGCTACAAAGCCGCGGTAGACAAATCGCTGGATTTCACGCGGGGCCTGAGCCGGGTGGACCCGCGCTCCGCGCCGGGCGTGTCTGCGCCGCCGCCGACGCCGCTGTCCGGCGCCGCGCTCGGCGGCTCGGCCCCCGACTCGCCGACCGCCGCGTCCGGGCTGGCCGGGCTGTATGCGGCCTTGAACCAGGTGCAGGCCGAGCTGAAAGCGACCGAAGCGGTGCGGGCGACCGGGCGGGCGCTGGTGCAGGGTCAGCTTCGGGACTTGTCCCAGGTGCCGACCGACGACCCGCTGCTGGCCGACGCCCGCAGCCGGGTCGTCCAGGACCAGGCCGAGTTTGACACGGCGTCGCGGCTGCTCGGCCCGGAAAACCCGCGTGTTTTGCAGGCCCAGACCCGGCTGAATGTGGACCGGGCCAACCTCGCCCGGCAGAAAGCGGGCGTGGAGCAGGGATTGACCACGCCTGAAATCCGCAGCGCCGAGCAGGTGAAAGGGCTGTACGCCCGGCAGGCCGCACTGCTCGGGCAGATCGCCTCCGCCCAGCGCCATCTCGGCGCGAGCCGCCGCTTGGCCGGCGAAGCGGGCCGCTTGCAGGCCGAAGTGGCGATCCAGCTTGCCGTGCTGCAAACGACCCTGACCGAAGCCGCCAAAGTGCGCCTGCAAAACGCGTCGTCGCTCAGCCGCATGACCGTGATTGACACGGCCGTTGCCCCGAAAAGCGGCGAGCCGGGGCTGGCCAAGCTGGCGGCGGCCTGCGCCGGGCTGGCCCTGCTGGCGTTTCTGGTCGCCGTTGTGCGGGACTATCTCAAAAGCGCTCCGAAGCAAAGCCTATGAATGTTGTGATTTTGGCCGGCGGTCTCGGGACGCGCCTGGCGGAAGAAACTGAAATCAAGCCGAAGCCGATGGTCGAGATCGGCGAGCACCCGATTGTCTGGCATATCATGAAATCGTATGCCCGCTACGGCTTTTCGGACTTTTTTCTTGCGCTCGGCTACAAAGGCGAGATTGCCAAGCGCTACTTTTTGGACCATTACTCGCTCGGCGGCTCGCTGCGGGTGGACTTGTCGAGCGGCAAAGTGGAAGACTTGGGCAAAGACACGGAAGACTGGATCGTGCATTTGATGGACACCGGGCAGAAGACGCAAACGGGCGGGCGGATCAAGCGGCTGGAGCCGTTTTTGTCCGGCGGGACATTCATGGCGACCTACGGCGACGGCGTCTGCGATGTCAACATCGGGCAGGTGCTGGACTTTCACCGAAAGCACGGCAAGCTGGCGACGATCACGGCGGTGCGCCCGCCCGCCCGCTTCGGCGGGCTGGTGTTTGACGGCGACCTGGTGCGCGAGTTCAGCGAAAAGCCGCAAATCGGCGAAGGCTGGATCAACGGCGGGTATATGGTGCTCGAGCCGGGCGTTTTTGAGTACTTGTCGGGCGACGACAGCGTTTTGGAAATAGACGCCCTGGAGCGGCTGGCCGCCGGCAACGAGCTGGCGGCCTTCCGCCATGAAGGCTTCTGGCAGTGCATGGACACGCTGCGCGAGAAAAAGATTTTGGAAACGCTGTGGCAGTCGGGCCACGCGCCCTGGAAAACCGAATGACGACAACGAACCCCAACTTTTGGCGCGACCGGCCGACCTTGATCACCGGCGCGACCGGACTGGTCGGCGGCTGGCTGGTCAAAGCGCTGCTCGCCGCCGGCGCGGATGTGGTGTGCCTGGTCCGCGACCTGGTGCCCGGCTGCGAGCTGGTCCGGTCGGGCGACTGGAACCGGGTCAAGATTGTCCGGGGCGATGTCGCCGATCAAGCCCTGCTGGAACGCGCTTTGGGCGAGTATGAGATTGACACGGTGATCCATCTGGCGGCCCAAACCATTGTCGGGATCGCCAATCGAAACCCGGTGTCTACATTTGAGGCAAACATTCAGGGCACCTGGTGCCTGCTGGAAGCGTGCCGCCGGTCGCCGAAAGTGCGGCAGATTGTCATCGCGTCGTCGGACAAAGCCTACGGCGACCAGGACGTTCTGCCGTATGACGAGGCCACGCCGCTGCAAGGGCAGCACCCGTATGATGTGTCCAAATCGTGCGCCGATTTGATTTCCTACACTTATGCCAAAAGCTACGACCTGCCGGTGACCATCACCCGCTGCGGCAATTTCTACGGCGGCGGCGATTTGAATTGGAACAGAATAGTCCCCGGCACGATCCGGTCGGTGCTGCGCGGGCAGGCTCCAATTATCCGCTCCGACGGCTCGTTTGTCCGCGATTATTTTTATGTGGAAGACGGCGCGGCGGCGTACCTGCTGCTGGCGGAAAAGCTGGCCGAAAACCCGGCGCTTCGGGGCGAAGCGTTCAATTTCTCGAATGAGCTGCAAGTGACCGTGCTGGAGCTGACCGAACGGATTTTGGCCGCGATGGGTTCAAATCTGACCCCCGACATCCGCAATGAAGCGTCCAACGAGATCAAGCACCAGTATTTAAGCGCCGCCAAAGCCCGCCGTATGCTGGACTGGTCGCCGCTGTACTCGCTCGAAGGGGCGCTGGAAAAGACAATCGCCTGGTACACCGAGTTTTTAGCTGTTTAGCACCGCCCAGGATCTTAATCCTGGGCCGACTTAGAAAGACTTTGCAATGACCGCAAAAGCCGATGCGCTCCGGGCGCAGATTGCCGACCTGGTGGTCGAATACCACGCCGAAGCGTTCGCCCCGCAGCCGTTTGTGCCGGGCGTCTCGCCCGTGCCCGTCTCGGGCCGGGTGTTCGACGCCGCCGACGTGCAGCATTTGGTGGACTCCGGGCTGGACTTCTGGCTGACGACCGGCCGGTTCGCCGCCCAGTTCGAGCGCGAGTTCGCCCGCTTCTGCGGCGTTCGAAAAGCGCTGCTGGTCAACTCGGGATCGTCGGCGGACTTGGTGGCGCTGACGACTCTGACTTCGCCGACCCTCGGCGACAAGCGCTTGAAGCCCGGCGACGAAGTGATCACGGTCGCGGCGGGTTTTCCGACCACGGTGAACCCGATTATCCAAAACGGCCTGGTGCCGGTCTTTCTCGACGTGACCATTCCCGACTATAACCTGAACATTGATCAACTGGAAGAAGCGCTGTCGCCGAAAACGCGGGCGCTGATGTTCGCCCACACGCTCGGCAACCCCGGCAACATGACGGCGATCTCCGAGTTTGTGAAAAAGCACGACCTTTATTTGATCGAAGACTGCTGCGACGCCATCGGCGGGACATACAACGGCCAAAAAGTCGGCACGTTCGGCGACATCGCGACCGCGAGTTTTTATCCCGCGCACCATATCACGATGGGCGAAGGCGGCGCGGTCTTTATGAACAATGTCAAGCTGAAAGTCGTCGCCGAATCGTTCCGCGACTGGGGGCGCGACTGCTGGTGCGAGCCGGGCAAGGACAACACCTGCGGCAAGCGCTACGAGTGGCAGCTCGGCGACCTGCCGTGCGGATACGACCACAAGTATACTTACTCGCATATCGGCTATAATCTGAAAGTGACCGACATGCAGGCGGCGGTCGGCGTGTCGCAGCTTAAGAAGCTGCCGGAGTTTATCGCGGCGCGGAAGCGCAACTTCGCGTACCTGCATGCCGGGCTGCAAGACCTGCAGGAGCATCTCATTCTGCCGCAGGCGACCCCGAACTCGGACCCGTCGTGGTTCGGCTTTCCGATAGCGGTCCGGCCCGGCGCTCCGTTCACGCGCGACCAATTAGTGCGGCACCTGGAGACCAAGAAAATCGGCACGCGGCTCTTGTTTGCGGGCAACCTGCTGAAGCAGCCGGCGTATGCTCAGATCACGCACCGGAAAATCGGCGACCTCGCAAACACCGACTTTGTGATGAACCAAGTTTTCTGGGTCGGCGTTTACCCCGGCCTGTCCGATGCACATAAAGACTACATGATCGAAACCATCGCCGACTATGCCCGCTCGGGACGACGGGAGCTGACGGTGGCCTAAGATGCGTTGTTTGGTGACGGGAGCGACGGGCCATGTCGGCGCGTTTGTGACGAAAGCGCTGATCGCAAGGGGCTGCGAAGTTGCCGTGCTCGCGCGTCCCGGCAGCGATTTGTGGCGGATCGCCGACTGCTTGGACCAGGTGACCGTGCTGCGCGGGTCGCTCGGCGATTTGGGTGAAGCGCAGCCGGCGCTGGAAGACTGGCGGCCTGAATATGTGTTTCACTTGGCCTGGGCGGGAGTGACAAGCGCATATCGCAGCGATCCGGCGCAGATCACGCGCAATGTGGCGGGCAGCTTGTCGCTGTTTGAAGCGGCGCATCGGGCCGGCATGACGGTCTGGGTCGGGATCGGCTCGCAGGCGGAATACGGCCCGGTTCCCGGCATTCTGCGCGAGGACTTACCGCCCCAGCCGCAGACGGCCTACGGCGTCGCCAAGCATTCCCTGGCGCGTTTGACCGAAACGCTGTGCGCGATGACCGGCACGCGTTTTCTGTGGCTGCGGTTGCTGGCGGCTTATGGGCCGATGGATGACCCCCGGCACTTGATTCCGGGCGTGATCGAGCAGCTTTTAAGCGGGGAGCGGCCGGCGCTGACGCCGGGCGAGCAGCTTTGGGACTATTTGTATGTAGAAGATGCCGCAGAGGCGATCTGCCGGCTGGCGCTGGACACGGCGGCGTCCGGCGTGTTCAATCTCGGCTCGGGGCAGGCGCAGCCTGTCCGGGTTCTTGTGGAAACGATCCGCGACTTGATTGACCCGGCGCTGCCGCTGGGCTTCGGCGACCTGCCGTACCGGCCCGATCAGGTCATGCACCTGGAAGCCGATATTTCGCGCTTGAAGAGCGCCGCGCAGTGGCAGCCGCAGACAGTGCTGCAAGACGGCCTGCGGCGGACGGTGGACTGGCACCGCCGCCGGCGGGCGGGGGAACGACTATGAAAGCTTCAGATTACATCGCGCAGTTTCTTAGGGAGCAGGGCGTATCCTGCGTTTTTGAGATGGCCGGCGGCATGATCACGTTTTTGCTGGATTCGATTGGTCAGGCCGGTGGAGTGCGTATTGTTTCCGTGCATCACGAGCAGACGGCGGCCTTTGCCGCCGAGGCGGCGGGGCGGCTGACCGGCATTCCCGGCGTGGCAATGGCGACCAGCGGACCGGGCGCGACAAACTTGTTGACAGGCATCGGAAGCTGTTACTTTGACTCGACCCCGGCGGTGTTTATTACCGGGCAGGTCAACCGGCACGAGCAAAAGGGCGACCGGCCCATTCGCCAGCTTGGGTTTCAGGAAACCGACATTGTCGCCATGGCGAAGCCGATTACCAAAGCGGCCTGGATGGTCACCGATGCCCACGCGCTGCCGCAGATGCTGCGGGACGCATTCGCCCTGGCGGTCTCCGGCCGGCCCGGTCCGGTGCTGCTGGATATTCCGATGGACGTGCAGCGCGTTGACATCACCCCGCCGATTGAGATTACCCCGCTGATTGAGATTACCCCGCCGAGCGCCGAGGTGCCTCCCGCGCCGGCCTGCCTGCCGGCCCCGGCCTCGCTTGAGCCGCAAGTGGACCGGCTGCTGACCGCGCTGGCGGCGGCGCACAAGCCGCTGGTCCTGGCCGGCGGCGGCATCCGGTCGTCGCGGACCGCCGCCGCCCTGCGCGAGTTTGTGCGGTCGGTCGGGGTGCCCGCTGTCCATTCGCTGATGGGAGTGGACGCGCTGGCGTGCGACGACCCGCTGCGGGTCGGGCTGATCGGCTCTTACGGCAACCGCTGGGCCAACCACGCGATTGGGCAAAGCGACTTTCTTTTGGTGCTGGGCAGCCGCCTGGATGTGCGACAAACCGGGTCGGAAACAGGCGAATTCAAGGGAGCGCGGACGATTTTCCATGTGGATGTCGAGCCGGGCGAGATCAACAACCGGGTGACGGGCTGCGAGGCGATTGTTTCCGACCTGCCGCGCTTTTTTGCTGCGGCAATCCCCGCCGCCGGGGAGCGGACATGGCCGGATCGAGCCGCGTGGCGCGAAAGCCTGGCGGCTTTAAAGGCCGAGTGGCCGGACACCAGCGAGCTGCCGGAAATTGCGGGGATCAATCCGAATGCGCTGATGCACGCGCTGTCGGCGCATTCCCGCTCCGCCGGAACGTATGTGGTGGATGTCGGGCAGCACCAGATGTGGGCGGCGCAGTCGGTGGAAGTCGGGGCGGACCAGCGCTTTTTGCTGTCGGGGGGGATGGGGTCCATGGGGTTTGCGCTGCCGGCGGCCATCGGCGCGGCGGCGGCGGACCCGCGCCCGGTGGTGCTGATCGCCGGCGACGGCGGGTTTCAGACAAACATCCAGGAGCTGCAAACCGTCGCGCGGAACCGCCTGCCGATCAAAATGGTGATTGTCAACAACCAGTGCCACGGCATGGTGCGGCAGTTCCAGCAGTCGTACTTCCACGAGCGGTATCAGTCTACGCTCTGGGGCTACAGCGCCCCCGACTTCGCGCGGGTCGCCGAAAGCTACGGGATCGCGTCGGCGACGGTCGCAGACGAAGCCGAGCTGGATTCCGCGCTGGCGGCGCTGTGGGCCGACCCCGAGCAGCCTGCCCTGCTGCAAGTGATGATTGACACCTACGCCAACGCTTACCCGAAGCTGGCGTTCGGCCGGCCCCTCACCGAGATGGAACCGCTGGCGAAGCCGCTGGAAATGGAAGGAACTTAACCGATAAGCACCGCACCGACGGAAAACACCGAGCAAAGCGCGGCGGGCGGATCGGAGCAGGCAGCGGCCAGGCGTCTGCCGGGGGCGGCCAAAAACCTGCCGGTAGTCGCAACCCGGCTGCTGGCGATTTTAGGGCAGCTTGTTTATGTGAAAATCTACAGCCGGCATTTGTCCAATTACGAGCTGGGGATTTACTTTTACTTGATGACCGTGTCGTATTCTTTGAACGCGCTGGTGTTTGTGCCGGTAGACTACTACCAGCAGTCCAAAGTGTACCCGTTCCGCGAAGCGAACATCTCCCTGCGGGCGTTTCTGCGGTTCAACAAAACCCTGCTGCTCGGCATCGGCGGCGTGACCGTGCTGCTGGCGCTGCCGTGCTTGTTTTTGGGGCGGGTCGTCGCGCTGGAAGCCGTGCTTTGCGCGGCGATGTCGGTGGCGCTGTATGTCACCGGGGCGTTCAAAAATCTCTTGAACAATCTCGGCCACACGCTCCTGGTGGCGTCGCTGTTTCTCGCCGAAGTCGCGCTCAAAGCCGCGCTGTTCAGCGCGGCTTTGTGGGCGGCCCCGCCCCGCGCGATTGTGCTGCTGGCGAGCAATGTCGCCGCGCTGGCGCTGGTGCTGCCGCTGCTGATCTGGGCGGCGCATCGCCGGCGCATCTTTGCCGCCGGGGCGGCGCACACGGTGGATTACCGCGAAGTCGTGCGGTTTTCGTACCCGCTGGCGATTGGGGCGGCGGCGAACTGGGCGCAGTCGCAGGGCTACCGCCTGGTGATGGTGCCGCTCGGCTACACCGAGATTGTCGGGGTGTATGCCACCGTCGCTAATGTCGGTGTGACGGCCATGAATGCCGTGTCGGTGCTGTACGGCCAGATTTACAGCCCGAAGCTCTACGGCAGCCACGGCGCGTATTTGAAGACCTACCTGCGGGGCGCGTGCCTTTTGATCGGGCTGACCCTGGGGTGCGCCCTGCTGTTTTCGGACCGGCTGATCCCGCTGCTGACCCGGCACGATTTGGGCCGCTACAGCCGCCTCATGCTGTACGGGGTCGGCACCGAGGCGGGCAACTTTCTGGTCGGCGGCCTGGCGATTTATATGACGATTAAAAACAAAACCAAAGCCATCATGGCCGGCTCGTTTCTCGGCGTCGGTATGGTCGCCGTTTGCACCGCCGCCCTGGCTGTCTTCAAGAGCGCCGGCGTTTACACCATCGGCCTGCCGATTGTGCTGGGGCAGGCGGCAGTCGCGCTGTACATGGTCGGCGTTTGGCGGAAACAGCGAAATGCTTGAGCTGCTCCATGACAGCCGAAGCGGCCGCAAGCTGGAGATTGTTATTCCGACACGCAACGAGGAAAATCGTATTGTCGGGATTATCAATTACTACGCGCCGCATTTCGATGTGATTATACTGGATGACGACAGCACTGATGAGACGCAGAGCCGGGTAATGGAAGCAGGGGGAAGCGTTTTTCGCCGGTCCGTGAAAAACGTTTTAAGCGAAGCGCATTTCGCTTATTATGTCGCTGAAGAAACCCGCAGCGGCCGGTGCTTCTGGATGTTTGCCGATGAGTTTGTTGCGTTAAGTGATTTGCGGGAAGCGGACGCTCGCTTGATTTCCGAGGAGTGTCATGTCCTCGGCCAAAGAATAGACTGGTTTTATGGAGTGCGCCTCAATTCCAAGCAGGGTTGTTTGCCGCGCGGATTTCGTCGTGGAGCTGCCGAGCATATTCCAGGCTCCATACATAATGCGCTGCGCTGTCGGAGCGGTGAGCGCCGGGATGTTTTGAGTTACACGGTGGAGGTGCATCATTTCCATGTGACATCGGTTTCTTCACAGCTCGGCACGGTCGGGAACTATGCCGCCCTGGAGATCGCGGACTTTCGCCGCCGCCCTCGTCCGTTTCTGCGATTTTTGCGCCGCTTCGTCATTTCAGAAGTTTTGCTGATGCCCCGCAAACTTTGGCGCGAGCGCGGCAAGCCGTGGACGCTCCTGCTTCAGTACGCGCTGCTTGGCTTGACGGCTTCTCTTGCCGGACTGCTTTGCTGGATCGAGGCGGTTTGCCTGCCCGGTGTAGGCGAGCAGCGGAAACAGTTCGCTGCCTTTTATCGGCCCGAGCCGGACTCCGAATCGGAGCCGCGAATACAACCATGAGTATTTTGCTGACTATTGGCGTTCCGACCTACAACCGTGCGGAAGAGTTGACTGCTTGCCTGCACAGTATCGGTGCCGCGCTTGCGAGACTGACGGAGGCGCAGCGAACCCAGGTTGCGGTTCTTGTCTCGGACAACGCGAGTTCAGACGGTACGGAAGCCGCTCTGGAGGCGCACTGCGAGAGTTTCCCCTGGCTGCGCTGTCATCGCAATCCTGAGAATATCGGCGCGGAGGCGAATTTCTATACGCTGGTGCAAAAAGCGGAAAGCCGCTATGTTTGGATTTTGGGCGACGACGACCGGCTGAAGCCGAATGCGCTCTCAGTCGCGCTCGGCCTGCTGGCGGATGACGAGTCGCAGCCCGGTTTTGATCTTCTCATCTGCAACTGCTCCACCCACACGCCGAAATTTACGGCCCTGCGGGCGGCGCGCCGGTTCCCCGGCACCGAAAACCGGCCATTCGACGCGCCCGAAGACGTAATGAAAACGTTCGGGATTGAGCTTGGCTACATCTCGATCCAGGTCTTTCGGCGGTCGCGCTTTTTGGCTGTGCCGCTCGAGGACTACCAGGCATTTGCCGAATACGGCCACTCATTCATGTTTGCGATTTATGCAGGTCTGCTGCCGCGGTTCCGCACGCTTTTCGTCGCTGAGCCGCTGATATGCAGCCAGGGGGACGCATCCGCCGGCTTTGACTGGTATCAAATTTTCGCCGTCGGCACCGCGCGGGTCTTTGACAAGCTGCAAGCACTCGGGTATTCGCCGAAAAGCGTGCTGGCCGGAAAGCATCAAGCGCTTCGGGCCGCCATTCTGCCGCACACCCTGGTGTGCAGGCGTGACGGCATCGCTGTGCGACCAGACTTGTTTCGCTTGCTGCTCCCTCATTACCGCAACAACTGGTTCTTTTGGGTAAGCCTGCCGAGTCTGCTGCTCCCGCGCGGCGTGGTTCGTTTTCTCGATGCACTGTTCCTGCGTCCGCGCCGCCGGTCGGCGGCTTAACTTTTCGGCGGCTTAACTTTTCGGCGGTGGATACAACTTGAAATGGAGAAGCCGAAACCCGCCATGCGCGGACATTACAGCATCAGAAATCCGGCGGCCAACTTGCTGTTTCGCACAACCGACGCTTTGCTGAGACTGACGCTTGGGCAGCGCGATCCGCCGCCGATTGTCCCGGCGTCCGTGCGGCGCATCTTGATTTCCAATATCGCGCACCTCGGGGACGTTATTGCGGCAACTGCTGTCCTGCCGGCGCTGCAAGATCGGTTTCCCGGCGCCGAGTTCGGCTTTCTCGTCGGAAGCTGGTCGCTGCCTGTCTTGGAAGGGCATCCGCTGGTCACGCGCCGGCATCTGCTGGATCACTGGAAGATGAGTCGCGCACCCCTGCCGCGCCGCGAAAAGTGGAAAGTGTATCGGCGCACACGGCGTCAGGCGCTGCGCGAGATCAAGGATGCGGGCTACGACCTGTCGGTTGACTTGTACTGGAACAGCCCCAATACGCTGCCGCTGCTGTGGCAGGCGGGTATTCCGATCCGGGCCGGCTACGGCAGTGCCGGATTGGGTCCGCTGGCGACGCATTGTCTCGAGCTTTCGGAGTCGCGCTTGTCGGTTTCGGAACGGCACCGAGCGCTGCTGGCCCGTTTGGGCCTGCCGGAAACAAGTTTGGCCAAGATGACGCCGACGCTTCCCCCGGTTTCTGCATCGGCAGATGCACAGGCGGCAGCGGCGCTGGAGGCTGCCGGCATTCCGGCGGACGATTTTCTGGTGTTCCATCCGGGGGCCGGAGCAGGCTTTCGGAAATGGCCTGAAGAGAAATGGCGGCATTTGGCCGCGCTGCTTGCGGACGCCGGCCACAGCATTGTCTTCACGGGGCAGGGAGACGGCGAGGAAGCGGCGGTCCGGCGCATCATTGACGGTCTGCCGCGCTGCGTCAGCCTTTGCGGCCGCTTGTCCTGGCCGGGCTATGTGGCGGCGGTTCAGCGGGCACGCCTGCTGGTCTCTGTAGACACCGTCGCCGGGCATGTCGCCGGCGCGGTTGGGACGCCGAGTGCGGTGATTACGTCAGGCCGCTATCCGTATCTGTGGAAACCGGCCGGAGCGGCGACTGAAACTCTGATGTTTCCGGTTCCCTGCGCTCCCTGTCACTTGAATAACGGATGCGCGGGAATGGAATGCATCCAAAGCTTGGAAGTCGCCCGTGTGCAGCAAAGCTGCTTGCGTCTGCTTTGACCCCCGGCTGCCAGGCCGGCGGCCTCTTTTTGTCAGCGGCACGCCGTTCACATCTTATGCCCGGCACGATTATGGCTGAAATTCTTTATGGCTGAAATTCTTTTGCTGCTGGCCTGCAACATCCTGCTGCCGACATTCTTTGTTTGGAGGCATTGCATCGTGCAGGGTAAAGTCGAGTTCAATCACGTTCTCTTGTTCACAACCGGGTATCTCGTTTATTGGATTTTGCCTTTTGTGATCGGGCAGGGACGCCTGCTGATGGACGCCGGCGGGATGCAGTTTTGGTACAGCGCCTACGACCGGGTTCCCAGCTCGGCTGTCGTGCTTTATCTGCTGATGTCACTCAGCGTTTACGTCGCTTTCGCTGCCGGCATTGAGGTATGCCGACGGCTCCTGCCCGGTTCTCGGATGGTCATCCGCCCCTTCTTCTTCGACCGCCGTCTGCTGAATATATTTCTCGCACTCGGGCTGGCGGCGGTCTCCGTTTATGTTGTTTTGCTGCGGAACGATTTCTTTAAAGGATACACGGCAGGCGATCTGGGCACCAATCTCGGTCCGCGCGGCTCTTTCATTGCGGTCAGTGTGTTTCTGCTTTCTTTGGCGATTTTGTACAGCGTGAAGCTTCAGGAGACGCAAACGGGTCTCAGCTTTCGTCGGGCCGTTTCGCATCATTTTTTCGCGTGCTACCTTGTTGTTGCGGTTTTGGCGCTGTCTCTCGGGGGGCGGTTGTATTTTGTATCTTCGGTCTTGATGCTGCTGACTTACCGCACGGTGTATTTTCAAAAAATTGGGTATCGGGCGCTGCTGCTGTTTGTTCTCGTCGCGCTGGTGCTGGCCGGCACAATCGGAACGCTCAGACTGGGCGTGGGCAGTCTTGCGGTCGGGGACATTGTCTCGAATCTGGTTTCCGAGCCGCTATTCAACAGCTTTTCGCTGCTTGAGTTCTTGGTTGACGGCAGATTCGATCTGGTCAATGCGCCGATTTTTCTGCTGGGCGACTTTGTAAACTTGGCTCCTTCTGCCCTGTTTCCCGGCAAAGCCTCTTTCCTTATTGACCCCGAAGAGTATGGGTTTCGCGTGTTTAGCCCGCTGGGATCCCTGAGTTCATTTTTTTCGTTTATGATCAATTTCGGCCTTTTCGGCAGCATGCTTTTCATGTTCTGCATGGCGTTCACCCTGCAAAGGCTCCGCTCGCGGGGGAGGAGTGTGCTTTCCAGGACAATTTACATCATGGTGTGTGGCTGGATTCCGACGACATTCTTTCGCGATCCGTTCTCTATTTCCCTGGTCAAGTCAATTTTTCAGTACTCGATCTTGTTTCCGACGATTGTGGTGCTTTCGGCGAGCTTGGCTACATTCTGGCTGGTGGCTGCGCCGCGACGCGCGGCGCTGAAGTGAGGGCTGAAAAGTGCATGTCGGGCTGAATTTGCTGTTCATTATTCCGGGCGAGAACGGCGGGACGCAGGTGTATGCCGAGTCATTGATGTGGGCGCTGGCGGCGCAGGGCGCGGACCACACTTACACCGTGTTTGTGAGCGAGGAGGGCGCGGCGCTGCCGCTGCCGCCGGGGTTCCGGCAGGTCGTTTGTCCCGTGCGAGCGGTGCGGCGGGACGCGCGGTATGCCTACGAGCAGCTTCGGTTCCCACGCCTGCTGCGCGGGTACTCGCTGGACGTGCTGCATTCGCTCGGCTATGTCTGCCCGCTGCGTTCGCCCTGCCCCAGCATTGTGACTATCCACGACCTGAATTATCTGACCCCCTGGCACGGCATGTCCCGCGCCAAGCGGCTGTCGCTGGGCTGGTTTGTCCGGCAGTCGGCCCGCCGCGCCGATGCCGTCGTGACCGTGTCGGAGTTTTCAAAGCAGGAGATCAAGAAGCACCTGGGGGTGCCGGAACAGAAAATTACGGTCACGGCGGAAGGGCCGCGCGACGGCCCGGCGCTGCGGCCGAGCAGCGGCAAAGCCGTCGCAGAGCAATATGGCGTGGGACTGCCGTATTTGATGGCGTTCGGCAGCGCGTCGGGCAACAAAAACCTCGGACGCCTTGTGCGGGCGTTCGCGCAGGTCTGTGCTGAAGTTCCGCACACGCTGCTGCTGGCGGGCCGGGGTCACTCTGCGGCGCTGCAGGCCGAGATTGAGGCGCTTGGCCTCGTCCGCCGGGTGGCCATCTCCGGCTATCTGCCCGACAGCGATGTGATGCCGCTGCTGGCCGGGGCGGATTTGTTTGTGTTTCCGTCGCTGTATGAGGGCTTCGGCCTGCCGGTGCTGGAAGCGCAGCGGGCGGGAACCGCTGTCGCGTGCTCGTCGGCGGCCTCGCTGCCGGAGGTGGCGGGGGACGGCGCAGAGTTTTTTTGCCCGGAGTCGGTGGAAGAAATGGGGCAAGTGATTTTGCGCTGCCTGCGCGACCCGGACCGGCGAGCGGCGCTGGCAGAGCGGGGGTGGGCCAATGTCGCCCGGTTCTCATGGGCGCAGACTGCGGCGGCGACGCTGGCGTGCTATCGGGCACAGCAGAAACCCGTGCCGGGGACGCGCACATAAGGCAGGTTTTGGGTATAACAACAAACACCGGCGGAAAACTCTGCATTTTAACCCCGGAGCGAGGCCCGAAACACAGCACCCTGCGCGAAAACAAGAGTATAATAAACAGCAGATTGCAGAAGCAGCAGATTGATAGGAAAGCAGCGACGCGCACGGCGGGAGAGTTGATGCGGATACTTTTTTTAACGATGTATTATCAGCCGGACAGCGCCGCGACCGGCATTCTGATGGCCGAGCTGGCCGAGGAGCTGGCCTCGCACGGGCACGATGTTCGCGTGATTACTTCGATGCCGCACTACTCCACCAACTCCATCTGGCCCGAGTACAAAGGCAAAGGGTTTAAGCGGGAGCGCCAGGGCAAAATTCTCGTTCACCGCGTTTGGTCGTATGTCCCCGTCCACAAAGACCGCCTGCTGCCGCGCTTTTTTTCGTACCTGTCGTTTACCCTGCTGTCCGCGCTGGCCGGGCTGCTGATGCCCCGGCCCGATGTGATCGTCACCCCGTCGCCGTCGCCGCCGCTGACCAACGGCATTTCGGCTTACCTGCTGGGCCGCCTGCGCGGCGTCCCGTTTATCGCCAATATCCAGGACATCTACCCGGATGTCGCCATTCGGATGGGCGTGATGAAAAGCCCCGGCATTATTCGCGCGTACAAAAACCTGGAGCGCTTCGTGTATGCCCATGCACGGGCCATCACGGTGATCTCCGAAGGCTTTCGGGGCAATTTAAGCGCCAAAGGCGTTCCGGCCGACAAAATCAGCGTCATCCCTAACTTTATTGACGCGCAATTCGTGTTTCCGCACCCGCGCTGCAACCCGTGGGGTACGGCGCAGGGGTGGAACGACAAGTTTGTCGTCTTGTTTGCCGGCAATGTCGGCATGTCGCAGGGCTTGGACACGGTGCTGGAAGCCGCCGGGCTGCTGCGGGACACGCCCGATTTATTGTTTGCGATTGTCGGCAACGGGGCGTCGAAGCCCGCGCTGGTTGCGCAGGCGAAAAAAATGGCCTTGCCGAATATCGAGTTTCTGCCATACCAAGACTATCGCCATGTTCCGGCGATGTACTCGTCCGCCGACATCGGCCTGATCCCGCTGCGGCGCGGCTTTGCCTCGGACTCGGTGCCGAGCAAGCTGTTTACGATCATGGGAGTCGCCCGGCCCGTGATTGCGTCGGTGGATGCCCATTCGGAGACCGCCGACGTAATCCACGCCGGGCGCTGCGGGCTGTGCCTGGAACCCGAGGACCCGAACGCGCTGGCGGAAGCGATTTTGACGCTGTACCGGGACCGGGCGCGGGCGGCGGAGATGGGCCGCAACGGGCGGCAGTATGTGGAAGCGCATTACACGCGGACTTCGGTGGCGCGGGAATATGAAGCGATTTTTGCGCGTCTGCTGCCGGTCCCCGAGGCCGCGCCGCCGGTCAACAAGCCCGACCCGGCCAGCCTTTAACCCGTCCCCGCTTATGAAACTTCCCGCCGCTCTCGCCGTTTTAGCCCTGCTCCTGGCCGCTGCGCCGCTTTTCGCCGCGTCGCCCGACGACATTGTTCCGCAAGGCTCGGGGCTGTACGATGCGGTCGCGCTGCTGTCCGCGCGGCATGTTCTGCCGCCGGGGTCCCCCGATGCGTCCGCGCTTCAGGGGGTCACGGCCCGGCTGTACACCCGCCGCGAGTTTGCCGCGCTGATTGCGGCGGTCGCCGAACAGCCCGCCGACCCCCGCGCGGCGTCCGCGCTGGCCTTTGCCCGCAATGCGCTCGCTTCGGAATTGGCCGACGCCCCCGTGCTGGCATCCCCGGCGTCCGCGCCGCCGGTGCTGACCGGCTTCGGCGAGCTGGAAGCCGGCGGGCGCACCGACAGCGGCAGCCGCTTGAAGCGCCACGGGGAAACGCTGGGCCGGGCGCGGCTGCTCGGCGTGCTTGGGCGCGACGGCGCGTACACGGTCAGCGTCACCAACATCTACCGGCAGACCCGCGACCACTCAGCGGTAAGTCTGCGGGGTGACGGCACGGGAGGGGCGGACAATCCCGATGCGCTGACCGGCATAGATGAAGCGTATGCCACGGCGGTCGGCCCGCGCGGCCTGCGGGTCTCGGCGGGGAAAATCCGCCGCCGCTGGGGCAGCGGCTACCTCGGGGACATGCTGGTCGGCGACAGCAGCCCGGCGCGGCCGTCGCTTGAGATTGAAGTGCCGTTTTCGCTCGGGCGCACTTTGGGCGACTATCGGTTTACGCAGTTTGAGGCGGTGTCCCGCCAGAGCGGCCAAACTGTTTACGAAGGCGGGCGGCGCTTGGAGCACCGGGCGGGGGACCGGACCCAGCTTTCGCTGGAAGAAGCGTACACGTCCACGCAGTTCCGCTCGCCGACCGTGCTGGTTTTGCCGTTTTACGCGTACCAAAAGTTTTACTATCCCGGCCCGACCGAGCCGCTGTTTTTCAATTACAACTTCACGCTCGGCGTTTCGGTTTCCCCGCGCGGTCCCGGCACGGACGGGCGGGTGTACGGGCAGTTTCTGGTGGACGATTTGCAGGCCCCCAAAGGCTTCGGCAAAGGCAACATCACGCCGCGCAAGATCGGCTACCTGCTCGGCTACGCCGACCATTTTTCCCGCACCGGCACCGATGTCGTCCTGGAATACGCCCACACCGACCGGCAGACGTATACCAAGCTGCCGCCGCTGCCGACCGCCCTGGCCTGGTTCAGCGGCGGCCTGCCGCTCGGCTACCCGTCGGGCACCAACGGCAACCAGGTGTACGCCCGGCTCGGCCAAAAGCTTTCGCCGCGCGTGGACTTCGCCGCCGACGGCTTCGACCGCCGGCGGGCGTCGGCGGACTTTCCCGCCGTCACCGCCCGCGCCCTCAGCTTCGCGCTTTCATACCGCCTCGGCGCGTCGCAGTCGGTCGGCCTGCGCTGGTCGGTTTACAATGAAGACCCGTATCCCGGCCCGGTTCTTGCGCCCGGCAGCGGCGACGGCGGCGCGGACTACGGCCGCTCCCTGCGCCGCCGCATCCTCGGCGTGTCGTTCTTGCAGGGGTTTTAGGTGTTTCTTTCGGGAACATTTCCGCGCCGGGCGGCATCCAAGCCCTGTCAGGCAAATGTTGTCACCGAAAGAAAGGGGCGCAGATGAGCAACGCAAGGGGAGTATGGATCGCCGGGGCGGTTTTGGCGGGGCTGGCGCTGACCGGGTGCGGCGGCGGGGGGCATTCCGACGATTCGTCTACGACGATCCACGGCCGGCTGGCGTCGGGGGACCAGACCCTGCCGAACGGCAATTATGTTCAGCGCGGGTCGTATGTGGACGTGTATTCGTGCGTCGCCCGGCAGGACGGCACCGCGCAGGTAGATTTGAAGTCGTCGGACTTTGACGGCTTTCTTGTTGTCGGCACTGAAGACAGCAACGGCGCGATTCAGACAATCACCACCGACAACAATTCCGGCGACGGCGCCAATGCCCGCGTGAAGTTTCAGATTTACCAAGATGCCCGCTACTTTGTCGCGGCGACCGATGCCGACGGGGCGGGCAAAACCGGCGGCTATGAGCTGGATTTCTCGAGCAATCTGCGCGACGTTCGCGAAGAGCCGGGCGTGACGCCTGCGATTCTCGCCGCCGCCGCGCATGCCCTGGAAGCAAAGCAAGCCGAAGCAAAGCAAGCCGAACCAAAGCAAGCCGAACCGAAGCCGGCCGTCCAAGCGCCTGCCACGCCGTAATTACGGCAGGAAAGAGCCACGGCATAAATGCCGAGGCTCTGACAAACCAGCGTCGCGGCGACGCAAGCATCAAGGGCGGCGTGGGAACGGCTTTGCGCGTTTGTCTTGTGTCGCTTCGACACTGATTTTTGCGAGCCTCGGCATTTATGCCGTGGTCAACTCCGCTTCCGACGCTCCCCCCTGCTGCGCTACCATGCGGGCGTAGCGGCCCCCGAGCCGCATCAATTCGGCGTGCGTGCCCTGCTCCACCAATTTCCCGGCGCTGAACACGAAAATCACGTCGGCATTGCGGACCGTGGACAGGCGGTGCGCGGCAAGTATTGTTGTGCGCCCCCGCATCAGGCGCTCGATGGCGTCCTGAATGATCTGCTCGGACTCCGGCTCTACCGCGCTGGTGGCTTCATCGAGCAGCAAAACGCGCGGGTCGGCCAGAAACGCGCGGGCGACGGCGATCCGCTGCCGCTGGCCGCCGGACAGCTTGACACCGCGCTCCCCGACGGGGGTGGCGTAGCCGTCCGGCAAGCCTTCGATGAAGCTGTGGGCATTCGCCGCGCGGGCGGCGTCCTCCACTTCGCTGTCGGTCGCTTGGGGCCGGGCGTAGCGGATATTCTCGGCGACCGACGCCGCAAACAAAAATGTTTCCTGCTGGACCGACGCGATCTGCCGCCGCAGGCTTTGCTGAGTGACGGCGGTGAGCGGATGGCCGTCTATCCGTACTTCGCCGCGCTCGGGGTCCCAAAAGCGGGACACCAGGGCGAAGATCGTGCTTTTGCCTGCGCCCGACTCGCCGACTAAGGCCGCCGTCTGCCCGGCGGGGATGCACAGCGAGACCGTGTCCAAAACAGGCTTGGTGTTTTCGCGGTATCGAAAAGACACGCGGTCGAAAACAATCTCGCCGCGAATCGGCGGCAGGTCCGCCGCGCCGGGCGCGTCGGAAACGGACACCGGGGCGTCCAAAACTTGAAACAGCCGGTCGGCGGCGGCGACCCCGCGCTGCACCGTGTCGTTGATCTGGGTCAGGTCGTCAATCGGCCCGAAAAAGTACCGCCCGTAGCCCCGGTAGGCAATCAGCCCGCCAATCGTGAACTGCCCGTGCAGGATCAGCCACGCCCCGTAGCCGATGGTGATGGTGTTGCCGAACGATGCAATCCAGCGGACAAACGGGAAAAACGTCGCGCGGAGCTTGATGGCGTCCAAGTTCCCCTGCAAGTACCGCCGGTTGGTTTCCTCAAACGCCGCCTGCTCGGCGTCCTCCCGCGCAAACGCTTTGATGACCCGAATGCCCGACAGATTGTCCTGCAATTTGGCGTTGACCAGCCCGAGCTTGGCCCGCGCCCCCTTGTAAATCCCCTTGACCCGTTTATTGAACAGCTTCAGCAGCACGCCGACAATAAGTATCGGCACGAGGGTCGCCAGGCCCAGCTTCAAATTCAGCGAGCAGAAGATGACCGAGACCCCGGCCAGCCGCAGAAAGTTTGCCACCACCGAGTCGGTGCCCTGAATGACCACCTCGGAAACGGCGTCCACATCCGACGACGCCCGGCTCATCAAGTCGCCCGTCCGGGCCTCGTTGAAGTACGCCAGCGACTGCCGCGCCAGCGTATCGTACAATCGGTTCCGCAGGTCAAAAACAAACCGCTGCCCGGTGGACTCCAAAAGCCGGGTCCGCACCGCCGACAATGCCGTCGCCCCCGCCTGCATCAGCGTCAGCGTCAAAACGCACGGCCAGAGCTTGAAAATCTCGCGCTTGAAGATGACCTCATCCACGACCACTTTCCAGACCAGCGGCGGGGCAAGCTCCAGGGCGACCGACCCGAGCAGGCACAAAAAGCCGAGGGAGAGTGGAAGGCGGTAGGGGCGCAGGGAAGCGAGGATGCGAAGAAACGTTGGCACACGGAGAGTGTACCCGATAGGGGTCCCCCTGGCCCCCAATAATGGGGGAACCGGAGCGAGAAGAGGGGGCTTCTGTTCTATCCGGTTCCCCCATTATTGGGGGCTAGGGGGACTGCGGCTTACGCCTGCGCCGCCGAGCGCTTGCGGGCGCGGACGCCGAGCAGGGCCAGGCCGCCGAGCAGCAGGCCGAGCGAAACCGTGGTGGACGCTTCGGGAACGGCGGGGTTGCCGCTCGGAGCCAGCTTCACGGTGAAGTTGCTGGAGCCGAAATCATAGGTTTCGCCGGTGTCGTTGCCGGTGCCGTTCGCGTCCAGGTAAAACGTCGTCGGGCTGAACGTCGCCGTGCTGCTGATTTTCAGCGTTCCGGTGAAATTGCGGCTTTGACCGATGCCCAGGGTGGCGAAGAACGGCGAGGCGAACGTGAACTTGCCGGGAAAGCTGCTGTTCAGGCCAATCGTGACATCGTTGAGCTGTTCCAGGGCGGTGGTGTTTTTGAACGACCCGCTGAAATTAATAATTTGGCCGGGAGTGACCGTCAGCACATTGGAAGTCGGCGCGGTGAATGTGAAGCCCCCGGTGGCGCTGATTTGGGCATGGGCGGCAGTCGTGCCGAAAAGAACGAGTGCGCCGGTCAGCAGAAGCGGTGCGGATTTGAGAGCGGAATAGGCGAAGCGTGTCGGAAGCATAAAACGGCCTTTCGTGCGGGTGACCGAGAGCGGTCGGCGGGAACGACGCGATGGACAGCGGGGGGCGTCGGGCAGGCCGAATGGGGGCAGGCCGGCTCCGGGCAGAGGAAAACTGCGGGGATGCACGGCTATTATAAGGGGTTTCCGGGCAAATGTCAAGGCCGCCCGCCGAATTTCGCGCTCACGCCACCGGTAGGTACGCGGCCAGCGCGGCGCGGCTGATTTTGCCTTCGCGAATAATTTTGGCGGGGCTGACCGTGAGGTCCAGCACCGTAGACGGCGTCCGGTCCGAAGTCGGGCCGCCGTCTAAAATCAAGTCAATACGGCCGTCCAGGTCTTCCAAAACGTCCGCCGCCGACATTGCGGCGCGGCGTCCGGTGGTGTTGGCCGACGGGCAGACGACCGGGCCGCCGAAGGCCCGCAGGACGCCGAGGGCGACCGGATGGTCAGGCATCCGCAGGCCGACCGTCTCGCCCCCGCCGGTGATGAGAAGCGACACGGCGGGCCGGCGGGGAAAAATCAGCGTCAGCGGGCCGGGGAAAAAGTCGGCGAGAAGTTTTCGGGCGCTTTCGGGAATGTCGTGCGCCAGCGTTTCGGCCTCGGCGGCCGAGGCAATCTGCACCGGCAGCGGCTGCCCCGCAGGCCGGCCTTTGGCGTCAAAAACGCGGGCGACGGCTTCGGCATCAAACGCGCTTGCCGCCAGGCCGTACACGGTCTCGGTCGGATACGCGACGAGGCCGCCCCGGCGCAAAACTTCGGCGGCATGGGCCAAAATCTCGGGGTCCGGGTCGGCCGGGCTGATGGAAAGAAGGGTGGTCATCGCGGTTTCACTACCTGCACCTGGTCGGCGACAAACTTCACGCCCGGCACGGCGCGGGCGATTTGAGCCGCGCGGGCTTTCTGGGCCGGCGCGGCGACGCTGCCCGCTAAAATCACGACGCCGTTTTTGGCGCGGGCGGAGAGATATAGGGTCGGGACGCCGCCGTCGGCGTCGAGGGCATTGAGCACGGCGACCGCCAGCGGGTCGCCCGGCTCAAAGCCGCGCTGGGACGGAGCGGCCTTCCGCGCCGATGGCGTTTCGGCAGGCACGATTTTTTCCGGGCGGATCGGCTGGGACAGTTCCCACGAGTCCACCGACGACCGATTGGTCGGCGTGCCGGCGTGGTACACCGGAGTCTGGGTCACCGGGTCCCGCGCGGAGCAGCCGCACAGCAGCGCCGTGAAACAAAGTATCCCAAAGCAAATTAGGGAGAGCCTGCGGGGAGCCATGCGCTTACCACGCGTCCAATCTGTGCGCCGTCGGCAGTGATTACAGCGTCAGTATACCCCAGCACGCGGGCGGCGGCGGCCACGGCGTCGGCCTGCCCTTGCCCCACTTCCAAAAAGACGCCCCCGCCGGGCCTTAAATACGCCCGCGCTTCGGCAAGAAGGCGTCGGTGCAGGGCAGTGCCGTCGTCCCCCGCCGCGCCCGCAAGGCCCGACAGCGCGAGGCGCGGCTCGTAGTCGCGCACTTCCGGCATCAAGGCGTCAATCTCGGAGTCGGCGACATACGGCGGGTTCGAGACCACGATGTCCAATCGAAGCGCGGGCGGCAGCGGCCCGAGCAAATCCCCTTGAAGCAGTGTCACCCGCCCTTCCAGCCCGTACCGCGCGACATTCTTACGGGCTTCCCGGAGCGCGTCGGCAGACAAATCCGTCGCCCACACCTGCGCGTCGGGGCGCTCGGCAGCCAGCGTCACCGCCAAACAGCCGCTGCCTGTCCCGATGTCCGCTAAGATCGGGCTGTCAATCTCCCGGCAGGCCGCCAGCGCCCGCTCCGCCAAAATCTCGGTTTCAGGCCGGGGGATCAGCACCGCCCGGTTGATCTTAAACGCCCGCCCGTAGAACCACGCTTCGCCGGTGATATACGGCAGGGGGCGACGCAGAACCCGCAGGCTGACCGCTTTCTTGAAGATGATCTCTTCCCGCGCCGACAGCGCCCGCTCCGGCTCCCGCGCCAGGTCTTCCCGCCGCGCGTTCAGCGTCCACGCCAGCAGAAGCTGCGCGTCCAAGCGCGGCGTGTCCACCCCGGCGGATGTCAGTTCTGCGGACGCGAAAGTCAGTGCCGATTCGATTGTCATTCCGCCGCCTCGCGTGCCTGTTTTCCGGCCCGGCCCCGGCGCAAAGCCATAATATCCGCATTTCCAGCCGGGCCGGATCGGCTGCCGGTGGTACTCTTCAATGCTCATCGGAACGGGAACGGTTCGCATTGCTAAGCACTCACTTCCTCGTCCGACGCTGCTGCCATAAATACTCGGGGTAAATGCTCGGCGTAAATGCTTGGCCTGCTCGCGCGACGCGGGCTAAATGAGGTGGGCGCAGCAAGCAGCGCCCCTACAAATCGCGATTTATGCAGCGCCTCTTTGCCCCGTTCCGTTTCCCTACGCTTCCACTTCCTGCTTGAGTTTTTCGGCCTGGTCGGCGCTGACCAGCGTATCAATGATGTGCTGTATCTCGCCGCTCAGGATGGTCGGCAGGTTATGCACCGTCAGGCCGATGCGGTGGTCGGTCAGCCGGTCCTGCGGAAAGTTGTAAGTCCGAATTTTCGACTCCCGGCCGCCCGTTCCAATCAAAGAACGGCGGGTGCCGCCGGCGCTTTCGGTCTGCTTCTGCATTTCAATATCGTACAGCCGGGCTTTGAGGACCCGGATGGCTTTTTCGTAGTTCTGAAGCTGCGAGCGCTGGTCCTGGCAGGCGACCACAATGCCCGTAGGCTTATGAATCAGCCGCACGGCGGTCATGTTCTTTTGGACATTCTGGCCGCCCGCGCCCTGCGAGAGCGTGTACTGCTTCTCGATGTCTTTTTCCTCGTTGATCTCGATGGCGACATCCTCGGCTTCGGGCATCACAATCACCGTGGCGCTGCTGGTGTGCAGCCGGCCCGACGCTTCGGTCGCGGGGACGCGCTGGACCCGGTGGACTCCCGACTCGAACTTCAGCGCTGAGTATGCGCCTTCGCCGTGGATTTCGACCACCGCTTCTTTGTACCCGCCGTTGCCGGTTTCCGACGAGTTGATCAAATCCACTTTCCAGCCGCGCTTTTCGGCGTAGCGCAGGTACATCCGCAATAATTCGCCCGCGAACAAGGCCGCTTCGTCGCCGCCTTCCGCCCCGCGCACTTCGAGAATGACATCTTTTTCGTCGTTCGGGTCTTTGGGCAGCAGCATGACTTTGAGCGACTGCTCCAACGCCGCCCGGCGGGTCTTCAGGTCGTCGAACTCGGCCTGCGCCAAATCGCGCAGGTCGTCGTCGAGCGATCCGCGCAGCATGTCTTCGGTCTCGGCAAGCTGCCGCAGGACTTCTTTATGCTCCCGGTACGCGGCGATGATTTCGGTCAGGTCGCTATACTGCTTATGCACCCGCCGGTATTCGTCCATGTCGCCGACCAGCTCCGGGTCCGCCATGCGCCGCTCCAGCACTTCGTACAATTCTTCAACTTCGGCTAATTTCTCAAACATGGGTCTCTCTTTGCGCCGAAGCGCTCCTTTACCCGGTGCGGAAATCCGGGTCTCCTTGCGTGTCCATCTCCGCTAATCGCCGGGCGTAATACTTGCGGTAATCTAAATAATTGCCTGGGCGGAACTCGCGAAATCGGCGTGCGCTGCTGTCTAGCTCTTGCCAAAACCTGTCCGCATCAAAGCCGCGAAAGTCGCGGGCGGCATAAAAACCCAAATTGTGCAGCCACTCACCGAGTGCGCCCGCCACCCGGCTCCGCCGGTATTGCCGCCGCCACTCGAGCGGGTTCCAGCTTTCCGGCCCGCGCGACAAGCACAAATTTCGCACGTCCACCAGCGCCTGATAAAGCAGATACCGACTAAACGCTGTGTCGTTCAGGCACAGTTTTCCGAGTCGGCTTTCCACATCCTCAAACTGATCAAGGCCGTGACTGCTCCGGCGAAGGCCATTACATACGCCGCGTACAACTGCATGCACATAACGGCCCCAACTCCCATCAGCCCGAAGCCGAGCGAAGCGTTTCGCAGTTTCCTGGAACGCCCGCTCGGCGGTGCCGATTTCAGCGTGCCGAGCGAATATGCGGCAAAGCCGAAGCCTGACAAAAACGGCCCGAAAACAAGGAGATATTGATCTAAAAGTGAGTCGTCCATTGTTCTACCCCTCCGCCGCTTCGGGTTCTGCCCCCGGCATAAACGGTTTCGCGATCCGCCAAGCGCTTTCAATCTGCGCCGCCGCCGACAGCTCCGCCGCGCCGTTTTGCAGGGCCGCCGCCAGCCGCGCCCGGCCCCGCGCAGCGTCTTTCTCGGCGTCGAGCGCGAGCTTTGCGGACAGCAGTGTCAAAAACTCGACCAGCGCGTCATAGCGCAGATCGCCGATGTCCCCGGCAAGCTCAGTCAGTGTGCCGGCGTAATTCTGTACGGCGTCGTAGTGAGTCATTCCTACCCTACGCGATTACCGGCTCGGGGGCATCGCCGCGCGGGTCGGTCCGCAGGGCGAGCATGGTCAGCGACGCGCCGGCGTGTTCTTCTTTCCAGACGGCATCGAGAGACGCAATGGCGACTTCAAGCTGATCGTCACCCGGAACGCGCGTGGTCAGATACTGCGTCCAGAGGCCGGGGGCGATGAGGGCCTGCGCCCACGCTTTATCCCGGTTCGCGCCGGCCCATTTGAGTATCTCATACGCGACTCCGGCGACAATCGGCAAAAGTAAAAGCCGGAAAAAGACGGTGGAAAGCACCGGCAGAATGCCTTCGGAAAACGGATGGCGCGGGACCACTGAAAACACGGCAATGGACGTGATCAGCACGATAAAGATAAAGTTCGTGCCGCAGCGCGGATGGATGCGGCTGGCCGCGCGGGCGTTTTCAATCGTCATCGGGACGCCGCTTTCCAGCGTGTTGATCGCTTTGTGCTCCGCGCCGTGGTACTGAAAAACGCGCTGAATATGCTTCATTTGGGAGATCAAGCCGATGTAAACAAAGAAAATAGCCAGCCGAATGCCGCCTTCGGCCAGGTTCGAGACCACGCGCCCGTGGTGCGGCAGCAGCTTGTCGGTCAGAAGCGCCGGGAAGGTCCAAAACAGCGCAAAGCCTAAAAAGAGCGAAAGCACGGTGGTTGCGCCGATGGCGATGCCGTTGATGGTGCCGTCGCTGACTTTTTGATTGGACGATTTTTGCTTTTCGGAGACGCCTTCGCCCATCGCGAGATTGGCGGCTCCGGCGGCGGGGGCTTCGGATTTGGCGTACTCGTCGGTCGCCTGAACATTGGCGGCGTAGGTGAGGGCTTTGATGCCGAGCGCCATGGCATCCACCAGCGCCAGCGAGCCGCGCAGAAACGGCTTGTTGAGCCACTGAAAGGCTTTCAGGTGCTTTTCCACCGGTTCCAAAGTCGTGACAATGACATTGTCGGACAAGCGGCGGCAGGCGACGGCGAAAAAGCGCGGGGAGCGCATCATCACGCCTTCAACCACCGCCTGGCCGCCGTACTGTGTGCGCTCGTCGGCGGGCGCGTGGGCTGCGGGCATGAGTGTACCTCGGACAAGCGGCAAGGGCGCAGCGGGCAGCGCCCCTCCAGCGGTAATGGTAGGGGCGCTGCTTGCTGCGCCCAAAAAAGGCCGCCCAAAAAGGCCGCGAAAGCGAAATGTTATTTCTTCATGCCGTACTTGGACAGGAACTTGTCCACCCGGCCGGCGCTGTCGAGCATTTTCTGCTTGCCGGTGTAGAACGGGTGGCAGTTGCCGCAGATTTCGGTGGTCAGCTTGTCGCTGCCCGTAGACTTGGTCTGGTAGACATGCCCGCAGGACCCGCAGGTAATGGTGGCGTCGTGGTAGTTCGGATGGATGCCGGATTTCATGGTGTGCTTCTTTCTGTGCCGTGGGAACACCCAGCGGCGGGCCGTGACGGGGCCAGCGTGCGCTGTCGCCGTGTCTTTGCCGTGCAACTGTGCAGTATACTTCATAAACACGGGTTTATGCAAGCGTGTTCCGCGCGGGAAATCAGCCACGGATTGAAATCCGAGGCTGGAACAAACCAGCGTCGCGGCGACGCAAGCTCAGGGCGGGGGCGATTGTTGTGCCCCTCGGACTCTTGTGTCGCTTCGACACTGGTTTGTCCGAGCCTCGGATTTCAATCCGTGACTTCTTGTATGTCGTGACTTCTTGTATGTAGAGACTGATTTTGGGTATACCTCTTGGCATGAACGCGATTAACCAAGCCCGTCAGTCGGTGCAGACCGCGAACCGAACCCAGCCCGCGCCGCCGATTGTCGCCCGCCATGTGCTGTTCGGGGTCGTGCTGAGCATCATTTTCACGGTGATTTTCGCCCGCTTGTTCGACTTCATTCAGGACCACGGCAAAACCGTGACGCACTTCGACCGGGCGATTTTGTATTTTATGTACCGTCACCGGGCGAGGCCGCTGACCCAGGCGGCGACCGTGCTGGCGCATATGGGGTCGCCGCCGGTGATTGTCGGGCTGGCCCTGGTGTCGGCGATTGTCGGGGCCTTCTGGCACAAAGTGCGCGGGGCGGCGTGGACCCTGCCGGTTGCCGTTCTCGGGGCGGGCGTGATTATTCAGGGCGTCAAGCTGATTATCCAGCGTCCGCGTCCGTCGTTTTTCGCCCCGCTGCTCCATGAGTCGGGCTTTTCGTTTCCGTCGGGCCATTCGCTGATTGCGATGGTGGTGTACGGCCTGCTCGGCTTTTTCGCCCTGCACGTGTTCCAGTCCCCCGCCGCGCGTCTGCTCGTCCGCCTGGTGACTGTCGCCGTGGTCGTCGCCATCGGCGTGTCGCGCGTCTATGTCGGGGTGCATTACCCAACCGACGTGCTGGCGGGCTGGGTCGCGGGGGTTCCGTGGCTGATTGCCTGCCTCGGCCTGCACGAAGTCTTGTCCCGCCGCTGGCCGTCGTCGGGCGAGCCGGTCCTGTCCCCGCAGGCCGACCGCGCGGGCGAGACTCACTCGGCCGCCGGCGCAGCCAAAACCGTGCTGAAGGGCTAAGTGCCTACCCTAAGTCGCAGAACGCAAAAATGCCCGGCTTCTCACAATAGAAAGCCGGGCGCGTCCTCGTGTCTGTCTCAATGCAGTGTCCGTAGCTGCTCCTTCGTCGCCACAACTATTTTGGTCTCGTCTTGGCAATTCGAGAAGTGACTTGGGGGGAACCTACTTTCACATGAGTCTTACCCATTTGCTCGCTTGTAATACCCGCGTTCGTTTTGTCTATTTGATCTTTGAGAACACGCTGGTAGAATTGGATGACAAAAGTATCCGGGGCTGGTGCGAGCAATGTCGCTTTTTTTATTTCGGTCGTGACTCGTTTTTCGTCTCCATTGCTAGAGTTGATGGCCCGGATGAGATGCGTCATCGCTTGCAGTCGCACCGGGTTATAGTCCGAGCCGTCAGTATGAAAGACAGGAAGGGGAGCCTCTATTTTGTTGACGGCATATCCCTTCTTGCACAGATCAGCAACGTGATTGTATAGAGACACCGCTTCCGGTCCCTGATTTGCCTGATTGAGTACCAAGATATACTCGGTCAGCAGGTCGATATCGTCGTCCTCATGGTGTCCGTAAACAGCACTTCGGTAATAGCCGATAGCGGTTGTGAAATCACCTTCCGCCACCGCGCATCGTGCCAAACCCAGCGTCGCTATTTCATCGGTGAGGCAAGCCGCAAGCGCCTGTTGGTAGTCTGTTTTCGCTTCCTGGAGATTGCCGGCCTCGGCAGCAATGCTTCCCGCCTTGTCCAGCTTGAAAGCCAAATTTGCATCGCCGATCAGCGGTAGATCCGGCCCCAGACGCGAGCCAGCCTTTGCGGCAGGCGAAAAGCTAGCAAAAAGCACTGCTCCGACGCTGCATATGAGAGTAAGTTTAGGTTTCATGTTTGTCTCCTTTTTGACAAGCTCAAGGGCGATATTCTTGATTAGAGATGACTACGCTCCATTGTGGCGGGTCTTTTGCATCTGTCGGAGCCGGCGCTGTATAGCTCCCTGTTGCGGACCAGTTGTTTGGGCCTCCGCTGGCATTGCCGGACGCTTTCCAAGTCGCGGACTGCACAGGTATCCAGACACCTCCGTCTGGCTTATACATCAACCAGGTGGTAAAACTATTGGAGATGCTAGAACTGGTCCACTGCAAACCACCACTATCCATGTCCGGTACAGTTTCTTGGCCCTTCGGATAATCTCCTGATGCTCCTGTGCCACTTACCGGCCATGAAGAGTCGCTTGCCTGCCCTGTCCAATTCCCGTTGGCATCAGTGGTATAACCAATAGGAAACGGAAAGCTTTTGTCAAGTCCAGTCCCTGGCGCGATCCAAGCTCCTTGAGCATTTGGTACTTTGAAAGAGTAGGTTGAAGCCCCTTTTCCTGTTGGCGTCCGCGTAATAGTAGCGCTCGGCGTTGTTATCTGTGCAAAGCAGCCAAGCCCGCCAAGATTCTGGAATGGAGCAGGCACTGACAGCTTAACAGGATACCAAGTAGTGTTCGCTCCAAAATACCGCGAACTCGCTGAAGAGTCAATAAAACCGACAATGTTAGCAGTACTTGTGCCGTTAATCGGCGCACTTGTGGGGTCAACCCCCCAACTCGCGGTCGGCTTCAGCACGTTGATTGGGGGTGACTTTGCCGTGACATTCAAGACCGTCTTGCCGTCGGGAGCGGTCATAGTGACGGCGCAGGCGACGGTCAAGTCTTCCTGAGCACGGTCATAAAAGTACAGCGCGGCGACGCTCGTGCTTTTGCCGGACGCCGGGCCGGTCAGGTCGGCGGGGCCGAGGGGGACGAGCTGATTGCTGGGCAGGCCAGGGTTGTAGGTTTGAAAGCAGGTCGCCGACGGCTGGCTCCAAACGTACTTCGTCACCGTGAAGCTGCCTGGAGAGATCGCGGTGCTGCCCGGAATGCCGACCACCGCAGCGGTAATCTGCTGACCCGTCAGGACGTGGTAATCGCCGTGGAGCGGGTCCCAAGTGCCGCCGGGCTTGACAAGCAGCGACGCCGCCGAGGCCGAGGCGGTGACAAGCAGCTCACAAAAGCTGCCCTGCGACGTAAATGTCGCCGTCGCCGACACCGGCACGCTTTCGTTGACCGTGCCGGACAAGCCGCCCACGACCTTGTACTTCACCGTCGGCGCAGGCGAAAGCACCGGCGGAGAGGGCGCTCCCATGTATGAGGGCGTCACATTTTCCGTCAAGATGACCTGCGCGGGGGGCGGCTCCCCGGTGTAGGCCGGCACCCATGTCCATTGAAACGAAGCGGTGCCGCTGAATGTGAGAGAGCTGCCGGGGTAGCCTCCTCCATAACAGCCGTTGGAGTTGGGAGGGTTGGCCGGGGCCGCAACGGAAGCCCCGCCGGCGGCAGTGGCGCTGCCAGAGTAAATCGGGTCAGGGGTTCGGGTCGTGCTGGGAGCAACAGGCGGGTTGGAGCGTGCTTTCCAGTACCCGGCGTGCGCTGGGGAGCAAAACAGCGGGGCAAGCAAAAGCGGCATTACGCTAAGACACAAGCGGCGGGGCGCACAAGCGGCGGGGCGCACAAGCGGCGGGGCGCACAAGCGGCGGGGCGCACAAGCGGCGGGGCGATGACGAGAAGGGCATGGTTCCTCCGAAGCACATTCGTAGCAGACCCGGCGAGCGCTCGGCGGTGAGGGCTGAGGATAAGTGTAACACAGATCACGTACGGTGTCAAGGGCGATTTTTGCAAGTTTCGGCGCGGCGGCTACAGCTCGGCGCGTTTTTTGAGGGCGGCGGGCTTGCAGAGGACCCAGCAGCCGGGGGTTTTGTCCCAGGCGATCAGGCCGGAGGCGCGGAAGGCGGACAGGGCGCGGGACACGCGCTCGCGGGTCGCGCCGATCAGGGCGGCGAGGTCGCTTTGGGTGAGGCGCAGGTCGAGGCGGACCGAGCCGTCGGGCTGGGGGCGGCCCGACGTTTCCGCGAGGCGCAGCAGGCAGCCGGCGACCCGGCCGGGAACGTCGCGGGTCATCAGCATTTCCCGCTCGGCGTTGCCGTCGCGCACCCGCTTCGAGAGGATTTGAAGCAGAGTCCACGCCACGGCGGGGTGGGCGGCGAGGGTTTCCCGCAGGGCATCGCCGTCCAGCAGCAGCAGCTCGGCGGCTTCCAGCGTGGAAATGTCGGCGGAGCGCGGCTCGCCGTCGAGCAGGCTCATTTCGCCGAAACAGTCGCCCGGCCCGAGAATGCTTAAAATCACTTCGTCGCCCCTAAGCGTCGCTTGATGCACTTTGACCCGGCCCGACGCGATGATGTGCAGCGCACCCGACGGGTCGCCTTTGTACACCACCGGCGTCCCCGCCGGCAGGCGGCGGCGGCGCAGCCGCCCGGCCAGCGCGGCGAGCGCGTCGTCGTCCAGCCCTGCAAACAGCGGCACGTTTCGGAGACTGTCGGTTTCTCGGCTCATCCGCGTGTTACTCGCTTGCTTCGGTGACTTCCACCGACAAAAACTTGGTTTCACCGTAGCCGTAAAATGTGGACCAGGCGCAGTCGGCGGCATCGCGCCCCACGGCGATCTGCGCCAGCGCCGGGCGGGGAAAAGGGACGGTGGGGTCGAACGCCGCCCAGCGGCCGTCCAAATAGGCTTCGAAGTAGGCGTGGAAGTCGGGCGGGTCCAGCCCCAGGCAGTAACCCGAAACGTAGCGGGCGGGGATGGAGAGCGCCCGGCAGAACGCGATCCCGAGGTGAGCGAAGTCGCGGCAGACCCCGACCCGCTGGGTCGCCGTGTCATACGCCGACGTGCCGGTGTCGGATGTGCCGTACTGATAAGTGATGTGGGCGTTGATCCAATCGCAGATGGCCCGGACGCGGGCCAGGCCGGGCGGGCCGTCGCCGAACAAGTCGGCGGCTAGGGCGACGAGTCGGTCGGACTGACAGTAGCGCGACGGCAGCGTGTACAAAAGCGCGGAAGTCGGCAGGTGCAGAGCATCGGCCTCATACGGCTCCGACGGAAAAATATGCGTTTCAGGCAGCGTCACCGTCGCGGCGTACTCAATCCGCACATCGCCGGCCGGCATGAGCAGCCGCCGGCAGGGGTTGCCGTAGAAGTCCGAAAACGGCTCGGCGGCGGCGTATGGCGTGACAAACAGCGCGGCGGCGTCCACCCGCTGCGCGTCGCCGAGCGCCGCCGCTTCGATTTGCAGCGTCGTCGGGGTCGGGTCGGGCACGAACAAGTCGGCCGTGACATGGAGGGACAATCTCATGCCTCGATTGTACCCCATGTCCAAAACCCACGCAAAACCGGCAAAAATCGGGGTCAAAAAACTTCCCGCCGGGCTGCTGAAACGGCATTTTCCGTGTTACACTGTTTTGGCGGTTCTTTGTTCTACCCTCGGAACCGCCCATCTTCATCTTTCTCGCACAGAATCAGGAGTTTTCATGCGTTCTTCCACCCTTCTCGCGCTCGCCGCGCTCGGCCTGGCCGCGTCGGCCCATCCCGCCGAGGCCCGAACCCTGCTGGTGCCGCAGCAGTTTCCGACCATCCAAAAAGCCCTGGATGCCGCGAAGCCTTACGACACGGTTTTGGTCTCGGCTAAGCCCAAAGGGGCGGTCTACAACGAAGCGGTCACCATCAAAACCCCGCACGTTGTCTTGCAGGGGCAAAACAACCCCGTCATTGACGGCACGGGCCTCGGCACCCCTCAGCCGAACCCGTTCACTCCGGGAATTTACCTGAGCTGTGTGGACATCCGCGCCGCGTTCGTCGCCGTGCGCGGCGTGACCGTCCAGAACGCCGGCGCGAGCGGCGTCAATGTCGGGTACACGACGGCCGACGGCTCGGCTGCCGTCAGCTACGGCGACATCGAGATCAGCAATGTCACGGCCCGCAGCAACAATCTCGGCATCGCCGTCAGCGGCGCGTCGGGCCTCACGGACGATCCCAACGGCCTCGGCAGTTTGAAAAACTACAAGCTGCTCAGCAACACCGTCACCGGCAGCGCCGGCGACGGCATCTTCATTGGGAACACGTCCGGGGCGGTCATTTCCGGCAACCGCCTGACCGGCAACGGCTACGACGGCTTAGGCGCGTTCGGCAGCGGCCTGAGCATTCTTGCCAATGAAACGGCTTCAAACGGCAATTCCGGCATGCGAATCAGCGCGGTCAGCTTCAATCCGGCCGTCAGCAATCCCAAGTCGCCGAACCCGGCGAGCAGCCTGGTGGGATCAAACACCATCCACGACAACAAGCATTTTGGACTTGACATCGCCGGCACAGTGACCGTTTTCGGCAATTTTCTCACAAACAATGTCGGGTACGGCCTGATTTTGGAAAATGCCGACTATTCCGCCGTGACATTCAATGTGATCTCCGGCACCACAAAGTACGGCTTCGGCGGCAGCCTTGACGACGGCACGGGCTTGGTTGCGGACACTTTCGGGTCTGATTCCGGCGGCCCTGTGAGCGTCTCCGCCAACAACATCACCGGCAATGCTTCCGACGGCGTGTTTCTGGAAAACGTCGGCGGGTACACCCTCTCGCTGAACCAGGTCACCGGAAACGCCAAAGTCGGCATCCACGCTTCCGATTATCCGGTCACCGATATAGCCCGGTTCCTCGGCGTGGCGCCCAACGTCATCACCCGCAATCTGGCCTACTCAAACACCGTGCTGGATGCCCGCGATGACGCCTCTGCGACCGACCCGCTGGTCTACAAAGACCCGGTCTACAGCTTCCTTGATGTCACTTTTCCCGGTGACGGCGTCCCGACGATCAACCTTTGGACCAAAAATCTGTTCGGCACGACCAGTCCGGTCGGGCTGAGCAAGTAATCTCACTCCGAAAAGTCAGCAGCCCCCCGGCAGAGTGCCGGGGGGCTGCTGACTTCTCGGGCCGGCGTTACTTTTTGACGGCAGGCGCGGTCTGCCGGCGCAGCCAGGCGGCGGCTTCGTCCGGCCAGTGAGATGCCGGCAGGGGCGGGGCGAGGCGCAGGCCGTAGCCGTGTCCGCCGCTGTCGTATACGCGGCAGTCGGCGGCGTCCCCCTGCCGCCGGAGCGCGGCGGCGTAGACATCCGCATCGAGCAGGTCGTCGTCGCGGGTCTGCCGCAAAAACAGCGGCGGCATTCCCGCCGCCGGCGCGGCTTCCGGCACGGGCGCGTCCAGGCTTTTGTTCCACAAAAACGCCGGGTAAATCAGCAGCGCGAAATCCGGGCGAAACGGCTGCCGGTCGGCGCTGTCCACGGCGGCGTAGGCGCGGGGGCCGCCGCAGGCCAGGCGGGCGGCCAGATGCCCGCCGGCGGAAAAGCCGAGGACGCCGAAGCGGTGCGGGTCAATGCCGAGCGCGGCGCTTGACGCCCGCAGCCGCGACATTGCCCGCTGGGCGTCCTGCCAGGCCGGCTCGCGCCGGGCGGGAGCCGGCACGGCGCTGTCGGGAACGCGGTAAAACAGCACGGCGGCGTTGAAGCCGAGCGTGTTGAGCCAGCGGGCGGCTTCCGCGCCTTCAATGTCGGTGGTGACGACGTAGTAGCCGCCGCCGGGGCACACCAGCAGGGTCGGCTTCGGGCGGCCCGGAAGGCCGGGCGCAGGGTAAAACTCAATCTCAGGCCGGGTGATGTTCGCCCGCTTGCGGATCGGCCCATACCGCCCGCTCGCGTCTGCGCTGAGATCGCCGGGGGAAGCCGAAGTTTCGCCCGGCGCAAGCCCCGGCCAGACATCAAGCGTGACGGGGGCGGGAAGGCTCGGCGCGGGAACACTGAAAGCGGGCGGCGCAGGGGGCGGACCGGCCGCCGCCGAGACTGCCGGCAGGAGCAGAAAAAAAATGCAGGCCAGCGCCCGAGAATTGTTCACCGATTACACCTCTTCATCTGTGAAAAAAGCGCGGAAGGCAGCTTTCGCCGTCTTCCGCGCCGCTGCGTGCCGGCCAACCGGCATTAGTCGGTGGGATAGCCCGGCACGAACATCTGAAGACGGAACGCTTCGCGGCGCAGCCACTTCACATGGCCGTCGCTGAAGCACATGTTGCCGCCGTCGTTGTGCCGCAGCGCGACCACTTGAAAGCAGGGGCTGCCGAAGTCCGCCGTCCCGCCGTTTGTCCCGCCGTCGGCGAACGCCCGCTCCCCGCCGTTGCAGTCGTTGTTTTGAGAAGCGCCGATGAGGTGAATGTTCGGGTCGAAAGCGACGCTGCCGTAGGGGAATGTGCCGGACGTGTACGGCGCACCCGTGGCGGGGTTCACCCAGGCCGCGTAATGGAACTGCATGCCCAGCGCTTCAAACGGGCCGCCCTTGCCGACTTGAATCGCTTCGCCGAGAAGGATTGTCCCGGCAGGCCGCAGAACCTGAGCCAGCTTCAAGCCGGACATCGGCCCGTTCAGCGAGTAGCCGTCGTCGGTGTGCCCGGTCGAGTCGTATCCCGTGAAGACGTTTTTCTCGTCAGGGCACTGGCTGACCAGCTTGGTGGACGTGTACGGCTGCAAGATAATCGTC
Organism: Capsulimonadaceae bacterium; assembly: GCA_965246745.1. Taxonomy (GTDB): domain Bacteria; phylum Armatimonadota; class Armatimonadia; order Armatimonadales; family Capsulimonadaceae; genus JANXMY01. The sequence continues at coordinate 1,865,774 of OZ251980.1, read as the reverse complement.
CAGGAAATGTTGTTGCCCTGGGCATCGAGGACGGCCACGGAGTTGCCCGCAGCGTCCAGGGTCATGGCATTGACGGGCGGGTAGGACTCTTCGTTGTCCTGCACATACTGGAGCGCCGCGATTCCCATCTGCTTTTGGTTGGACTGGCAGGACGCCCGGCGGGCGTTTTCGCGCACTTTCTGGAAGACAGGGAACAAAATGGCGGCGAGTATCGCAATGATGGCGATGACGACAAGCAGCTCGATCAGAGTGAAGCCGGTGCGGCTTCGGGAGTGAATGGGTTTCATTTCTTTTCCTCGGTTCTGTGAATGAAGACACGGCGGCTCGCTGCTGCTGTGATACATGTATCATAACATGGTCTGTGCTTTTTGTCAAGCGTCTGGCAATAATATTTTTCGGAACATTTTCAACAACGATTTTTGCCGAAGATAGGTCATACTAAGGGGTATGAACCTTAGTCAACCCCCCCGCAGCGCGTCTCCGCGTGCCGCCGCCGCCCGCCGCCCGTCGCTGCGGGATGTCGCCGAGCACTGCGGGGTGGCTCCGATGACTGTCTCGCGGGTCATCAATGAGCCGGAAACCATCAGCCTGCCCACCCGCGAGCGCGTGCTGTCCGCTATCCGCGAGCTGGGCTACCGGCCCCGCCCCGCCGCCCGCCGGCCGGCGCCCGACGCCCCGGCGACAATCGGTCTGCTGAACCGAGAGTATCTGGCGGTGGCGGGGTACATGGGGTCGGTGCTTGACGGCATCATCGCGCAGGCGTACACGCTGGATCAGAACTTGACCTTGTTTCCCGGCCACCGCTGGGACACCGACCCGAACGGCAGTGTCCGCGCGAACTGCGACGGGCGCTGCGACGGCATGATTTTCGTGTCCGCCAACCAAAGCGACCCGATTATTCCGATTCTGCAAAGCCGGGGAACGCCGTTTGTGGTGGTCGGGGAATACATGGACAACGCCGGAGTGGCCGCCGTGGATGTGGACAACCGGCGGGAAGCGGAGCAGATGACCGACTACCTGCTGGCGCTCGGCCATCGGCGTATCGGGTTTTTGGGGGGATCGCGCTTTTACCAGAGCGCCAATCAGCGGCAGGACGGATACCGCCGCGCTTTGGCCCGCGCCGGACTGCGGGCGGACGCCCGGCTGATCGTGCCGGACACCGATGACGCGCCGGAAGCATTCGGGCGGCTGCGCCGGATGCTGGCGCGTCCCGCCGCCGAGCGCCCGACCGCGATTTTCGCCTGGAACGACGTGGTTGCGTTTGGGGCGCTGGAAGCCGCGCGGGAGCAGGGGCTGCGCGTGCCGGAAGACTTGTCGGTGGTCGGGTTTGACGACGTGTACAACGCGGGCGAGGCCGGCCCGCCGCTGACCACAGTGCGCCAGCCGTATGTCGCCCTCGGCGCCCACGCCGTAGACCTGCTGCTGGCGCAGCTTCGCGGCGGCCCGCCGGAAAAAGTGATGCTTCCCGCCCGGCTTGTCGAGCGAGCGTCCGCCGGTCCGCCCCCGCCCGGCAGCAATTCTTAACGGCGCACGGCGGGGGCATCCGCCCGCTGTCCGGGTTTGGAGAGGCCGGGGCTGGAGAAGCAAGCTGCGTCTGCCTATTCGCGCTTCTTACGGCAGCGAGCCGCCGGGGTCGAAGCGGACAAATTTGCCGCGCTTGAAATAAACCGCCGCATAGAACGGCTTCAAAGTGTTGTAGCGCCAGGACGACCGCCCGGCAAGCTGCGCGAACGTGCCGTACTCGGTCGGCCAGCCGTACCAGGCCAATGTCCGCGCCGGGGACGCGCCGGGCTTGGGCGGGGTCAAGCGGCGCGGCGGGGGACGCAGGCCGAGCGCCCGCGTCATCTGCCACGGGTCGGCGAAGTCCTGAACAAAAGCCGCAGGGAGCGGCGCGGGCTTTGCGCCGCGAAATGAGTACGCCGTCAGCGAAAGATGCCGGGGCCGGTCAAAGACCACGCGCAGCGGGTCGCGCGTGAGAAAATCGGCAGGGGATATATCCCAGCCGGGGCCGCGTCCGCTGTTCATCGCCAGGTCGGCAGAGGGCTGGGTTAAGCGCGTGATGGACCGCACCCGCAGCGATGTCCTCGGGCCGAATTGAAATGCGCCGCTCGGGCCGAAGAGCCACAGGGCGGCACGGGGCCACACGCGCCGGCCGAGAAACCCCGCCCGCGCCGCCCGCAGGCCGCCCGCGTCGTCGGGCAGGTAGATTTGCAGCGACGCCGGGCGCACGTCCCCCGGCAACGAAACACTCAGCGTGTACATTCCCGGCGGCAGCCCCGCCGTGTCCCAATGCAGCCCGGCCCAGGCGCGGCCCGGCACCCGGTCCAGCGGCCCATACCCCGGCACCGGCAGCGGCGCGGGCAAGGGTGTCACCCGTGCCGCTTGTGTCCGCCGCGTTCCTTCATCGCGCACCTCAGCATGCAGCCCGGTCAGGCGTGCGTCCAGCGCAGGTTCCCCCGCCGGGACCTGCGCCAGGCAGAGGTCGTAGTCGCCGAATCGCACCGTCGGAAACAAGATCGCCCACGTCTGCATCGGGCGCGGCGACTGTGCCCGGCCCGCGCCGGTTGTCAGGCAAAAAACGAGCAGCGCCAGCACCGCGCCGCGTGCTCGGGTCATGGCACGTCCTCGCGCTTCAAAGCGCCGTGTTCTGAAGCACCGTGTCGTGGCGCTCGCTGTCTACTGTCTGCGGGTAGTCGGTCGTGAAGTGCAGGCCGCGCGACTCTTTGCGGGCCTGGGCGCATCGGATAATCAGCTTGGCGACTTCGATCATGTTGCGAAGCTCGAGAATATCGTCGGCCAGCACGCTGCCGCTGAACACTAGCCGGGCTTCGGCATCGAGCGCATCCACGGCGGCGGCGGCTTTGGCGAGGCGGGAATCGGAGCGGACAATCCCGACATAGCGCTGCATTGTGCGCTGCAAGCGGTTCCGCAGGGCTTCCACCTGCGCGTGGTCGAGTGCCCCGACCCGCCTCGCTTCGCCGGGCAGCGGCGGAGCGCTCGTGCAGGCGGCAGGCAGGTCGGTTCGGGCCTGAGCATCTTGGGCCGCCCGCTTGCCGAAGACGAGCGCTTCGAGCAGCGAGTTTGACGCCAGCCGGTTCGCGCCGTGGACCCCCGTGGACGCCGCTTCCCCGCAGGCATACAGGCCGTCAATGGAGGTCCGGCCCCGCAGGTCGGTGACGACCCCGCCGCAGGAGTAATGCGCGGCGGGGACGACGGGGATTTGGTCGGTCGTGATGTCAATGCCGAACGACAAGCAGCGGGCATAGATGGTCGGAAAATGGCGCTTGATTTCTTCCGGGGCTAAATGCGTGATGTCGAGATAGACGCACTCGTCGCCGGTCTTTTTGATCTCGCTGTCAATCGCGCGGGCGACAATGTCGCGCGGCGCTAAATCCCGGCGCTCGGGGTCATACTCCGCCATAAACGCCGTGCCGTCTTTTCGGCGCAGTATGCCGCCTTCGCCCCGAACGGCTTCCGAGATCAAAAAGCTTTTGGCGTCGGGATGATACAATGAAGTCGGGTGAAACTGAATAAACTCCATGTCGGCGATCTTCGCCCCCGCCCGCCAGGCCATCGCGACCCCGTCCCCGGTCGCAATCGGCGGGTTGGTCGTAAACTGGTACACTTGCCCCGCCCCGCCGGTGGCAAGCAGCGTCGCCGGGGCGAGAAACGCTTCCACCGTTTCGGTCGCCTCATCGAGCACCTGCGCCCCGCAGCAGCGGCCGTTTTGGGTAATCAAGTCCACCACAAAGTGATGCTCGAGCACTGTGATATTCGGGTGGGTCCGCGCCGCTTCCACCAGTGTCCGCTCGACTTCCTTGCCCGTTAGGTCCGCCGTATGGATAATTCTTCGCCGGGAGTGCCCGCCTTCGCGCCCCAGCGACAGCTCGCCGTTTTTTTCGCGGTTGAAGTTCGCGCCGAATGCCATCAGCTCGCGTATTCTATCAGGTCCTTCGGCGACCAGCACCCGCACGGCGTCCTCATGGCACAGCCCCGCCCCGGCAATCAGCGTGTCCTGAACGTGCAATTCGGGGTCGTCGTCCGCGCCCATGACCCCGGCGATCCCGCCCTGCGCCCAGTTCGTGTTGCTGTCCGTCCGGTCTTTTTTCGTCACCAGTGCGACCCGCCCATGCGCCGACACTTCCAGCGCAAACGACAGCCCCGCGCTGCCGCTGCCGAGCACCAAATAATCAAACGTCTGCATCGCCGCGTACTCGTTTCTAAGATTTTGCCTTGCTGTTTGACACTGAAACCCGTTAGGCGCTGGGGTCGTTCCCTGCTTTGGCTGCCCACCGCTTTTCGTCTTGCCTGCTTTCGATTATCAAGGAGATAGGACCGAAACAGAAACAAATTAGTCCTAAAACTTTCAAGCCGATGTCGGTGAGGCGATTATCTTCCGCCCTGCGTGCGGGGTTGGTTTTCATTTCCTCCGTCCCGCCGCTGTCGCTGACTTCTTCCACTTCGCCGTTCCAGACAACCGCCGTCACCGTGGTTCCAAGCGCGATGCGGTCCCATTGCGGGCTGGTTGTATCCACTTCAAATGTCCGACCGGATTTGCTTTTCAGGCTGAGCCGGAAGTAATCGTCACTGTCCGGGTCAAGATAGACTTCTTTTCGGTGTTCATAAACCTGCATCATCAGCACTTCGCAGCCGGACGACGCCTGCCCCGCCCGCGCACAATCCTCACGGTATTGGATGGCCTCTTGACGCTCCTGCTTGTCTTTTTGATCCACCTGCCAGAGAAGTCCTGCAAAGGCGGCAGCTAAAAAAAGATAAGAGATGAACACTTTTTTTCTTATTCTTCGTCTTTTTCTGAGCCAAGCCGCTTTGTCTTCCGGGACTGTGGTCGCTGTTTCCATTACAAATCCTTAAGAACCATGCGTTTCCAGACCATGTGTTGAAACACACGGCTACACGGCGCGGACGCCACAAAACACCGCTTCGCGGGGTTAAGAGCAAGAGAGTTTATTCCCAGTGCCGCGCCCTCCGGGTCTGCCAGTGCAGAAGCGGTATTTGCAGCGTCTTCGCTCAATAGCCGTGTCGTTTACGACATGGTCTTTGTCCACCCGTGCGTTTTGGTCATGCGAAGGTAGAACTCGCGCTGCAATTCGTCTTTGCACTTCTCGAAAATCGCGACATTGTGGCTCCAGCCTATTTCTCGCACCAATGGCGCGAGTTTTTGACTACTGTTGTAGCTCTCGTAGAATAGCTTCATCCGCCACATGTTTGCGGCGGAAAATCCTTGCAGTCCGGGGAACTCCTGCTGAATGTCTGTCGCCAGTTTTTTAACGACAGACTGACCCCACGTTTCGCCCTGCTGGCGGCTGACAATCAGCTCGCCGATGTTCCAGTAAAGCGTAATCAGCTCTTTGTTGACCGCACGGAGGGCGTCGTACTGCGCGGTGCGGATGCGGCCTTTGATTGCGCCGAGCAGGTCAGTGTAACCGCCGCTGATAATCTCGTCCATGTGTGTTTTCCCAATAAAGCGCCACGGAATGAATTCCGAGGCTGAAACAAACCAGTGTCGCGGCGACACAAGAACCCGGTTACGCCCAATCCCGTGTCGCTTCGACATAGGTTTATTCAGCCTCGGATTTCAATCCGTGGTCGTCCTGCGCCAACAGCTCCCGTGCTAAATCGCGCCCGAGGTTGAACGCAAGCGGTCCGCCATTCTTCTGGATACCGCGACGGATTACCGTGCCGTCCGGGGCAGCGAGCATTCCGCTCAGCGTGATTACCGGCGTGGGTGAACGCTCCACGGCTGCCAGCGCCCCGACCGGAGTTTTGCAGCTTCCGCCGACCGCGCGAAGAAAAGAGCGTTCGGCGATGGCCGCGAGATTGCTGTCACTCTCATTGACAACATCCAGGAGATCGCTCACGCGGGAATTGTTTTCGCGTATCTCAATCGCCAGCGCTCCCTGGCCGGGGTCGGGGGTGAACCACTCGGGGTCCAAAATCTCGCTGATGTTGTCCTGCAAGCCCAGGCGGTTCAAGCCGGCGACGGCCAGGCAGATGGCGTCGTACTGGCCTTCGCGCCATTTGCGTAAACGGGTGTCAATGTTGCCGCGTATCTCCAATAGCTGTAAATCGGGGCGGCGGGACAGCAGCAGCGCCCGGCGGCGGACCGAGCCGGTGCCGACCCGTGCGCCGGGCGGCAGCGCGTCGAGTGCCGCGCCGACAAGGGCATCGCGCGGGTCTTCGCGAGGCGGCACGGCGGCGATGACTAAGCCTTCGGGGAGTGTGTGCTCCAGGTCTTTCATGGAATGGACGGCCAAATCAATCTCGCCCGCCAGCAGCGCGGCTTCGAGTTCTTTGGCAAAGATGCCCTTCTCGCCGAACGATGCCAGGGGGACGTTCGCGGCCTGCGTCGCGTCGCCGCGTGTTTGGATCACTTGAAGCTGAACGCCGAGGCCGGGGTGGGCGGCGCGAAGGGCGTCGGCGACCCAAGTGGACTGCGCCAGCGCGAGCTTGGAGCCGCGTGTGCCGAGGATAATGTTTTGGGACATCATGTGTTAGGACCCCTCCCGCCTCGCTAGGGCTTCGGCTCCCTCCCCTGTGAGGGAAGGGCAAAGACAATAATCTTTGGCGGGAGCCTGCCGCCAAGACGCAAAGCCTCGGGCCGAACTTTGAAGCCCTTCCCTCACAGGGGAGGGAGCCGAAGCCCTAGCGAGGCGGGAGGGGTTCCTACTTCCCTACCCACTTCCGGCCCAGCGGCATCAGGCCCGCCGCCAGCGCCGCTTTCAGAAGGTCGCCGGGCACGAACGGCCAGACGCCGAGGGGAAGCGCCTGCGCCGCGCCGACAAAGTGCGCCAAACGCGCTGCGCCGAAGGCGAAGATGATCAGCGAGCCGAGCAGCATGGCGCAAAACATGGAAAGCGGGCGGCGGTCCCAGCCGCGCGTCGCCAGCCTGCCCACCAGCGCGGCGGCCAGCGGAAAGGCGGCGAGGTAGCCGCCGGTCGGGCCGGCGAAGCGCAGCAGGCCCGATGCGCCGCCGGCGAAAAACGGCAGGCCCGCCGCGCCCTCCGCCAAATACAGCAGCACCGACAGCGCTCCGAGGCGCGGGCCGAGCAGTGCGCCGGTCAGGAGGACGCCGAGCGTCTGCCCGGTCAGCGGCACCGGGGAAAAGGGCAGGGGAACCGCAATCTGCGCGGAAAGCGCCGTCGCCAGGCTGAACAGGGTCACCAGCAGCAGGTCGCGGCCCGCGTCGGCCAGCGGCGAGCGGGCCGGGCGCGGCCAAAGGCTTTGGGCCAGGGGGGTCTGTGTCAAAAGAAGTCTCCTCGGGGCAAGATTTTTCCCGATTATACCTGCGGAGCCGCCGGGAAAAAAGCAAAAGCCTATCCCTTGCGCCGAAACAAGTCGGTTTTGACATTGGCGACCCGGTCGAGAAACAAAACGCCGTCGAGATGGTCAATCTCGTGCTGCAAAACCACGGCTTCAAAGCCGTCGGCGTCGAGTGTGATCTCCTCGCCGTCCAGTGTCAGCGCCCGGACCGTGATCGTTTGGCGGCGCTTGATGTTGGCCGTGTACTCGGGCAGGCTGAGGCAGCCTTCGCGAAAAAACTGCTCGCCGTCAAACGCGACGAGTTCCGGGTTGATCAGCGTCAGAAGCCCATGGCCGCCGGGGTACTTGGGGTTGCGCGACGTGTCCACAATCGCCAGACGCGCCATTTCCCCGATCTGCGGCGCGGCGATCCCGACCGTGCGCGGCGGGCAGGCATCCATCGTGTCGAGCAAATCCCGCGCGGCGGCCCGGAGCGTGTCGGTGATCTCGGGCGACGGGGCGAGTTTGAGTTTGAGGCGCGGGTCGGGGTACAAAACCACAGGGCGGATCGGCATGGCTTACAGCGCCTCCGTGCCGAGCGCCTGCACGGTGATGTCTACGCCGAGCGCGGCTTTCAGCGCGGCGGCTTCGCCCGACAAATCCACATCCCCGGCGGCGGCTTCCAGCAGCATGATATAAATCGGCGCGTCGGGCGTTCCCGCCAGCCGCGTGTCCATGTCGGTCAGATTGACCCCCCGCGCGGCCAGCGCAGACGTGACACGGTAGACAATGCCCGGCTTGTCCGCGCCGGAGACCGTCAGCAGCGTGTCGGGCGGCGTTTCGGGCGGCGTGTCCGAGACCGCCTGCACCGTCACGGTCAATTCCCGCGCTGCGGCCAGCGCCGCCAGTGCCGCACGGACATCATCCGCCGACTTGCCTGCCGGCAGCCGGGCGGCCACCATCGCCGCAAACGCCCCGTGCAGCCGGGTCATCGTCGCATCGTCCAAATTCCCGCCAAGATCGTAGACGACTTTCGCCAAAGCCGCCACAATTCCCGGCCCGTCCTGTCCCACCGCCGTAATCACCACCACAGTTTCTGTATCCATAATTATCCCCTGCCCATCATAATTATCCCCTGCCCATTCGGTAGGCGGCCCTGTGGCCGACCCGCGCCGGCCAAATCTGCGCCGACGGCTGACGCGCCGGCAGCGCTTCGGTCGCGGCGTCGCCCCGTCGTACCGTTCCTGTCCGCGCCGCCGCGTTTCTTCCCGGCTGCACCGGGGCGGCACTGCCGTGGCAGGTCTCCTTTCGGCGTTTGCCGCGATTATACCCGGTCGCCCGGCGTCGGCGGCGAATGCGCTTTGACAGGAGGCCGCGAATCCAGTATAATGGTGTCAGCGCTTTTGTGTTTTTCTGCCGCTTCGCTCGGCAGGACGCGGCGGCGCACCATTTTACCACGGAGTATCAATTTACATCATGCCCAGGACACGACGCACCCCGGCGTCCGGCAGCCCCGCCGAAGACGCGGCGGCCGAGACCCCCGCCGCAACAACTGCCGACACGCCGACCGAAATTTCCGCTGTTTCCGACCCTGCCGCCGCCGACGCACCGGCGAAAACGCCCCGGCGACGCGCCCCGCGCGTCCCCAAAGCCGACACGGCGGCCCCGCCTGAGGCCGCCCCGGCCGGCGACGCTCCCAAGCCCGCGCCGCGCCGCCGCCGCACCCCGGCGGCCCTCCCCGAAGCGGCGGCTCCTGCCGAAACGCCTGCGCCGGAAGCCGCGCCCGCGCCGCGCCGCCGAGGCCGCCGCACGGCGGCTCCTGATGCTGCCGTCAGCGCTGCGCCCGAACCCGAAGCCGAGGCGGCGATTGTTCCCGCGCCGACCCGCCGCCGGGGCCGCGCCCGCACGGCGGCTGCTCCCGAGCCTGAGATTGTTCTTCAAGAAGCGCCTGAAGAAGCGTCCCAAGAAGAAGCGCCCGAAGAAACCGAAGACGCTGCGCTTGAATTGGATGTCGAAGCGCCTGTCGCCCCGACCGGCGGCGGCTCCGGGCGGCGGCGGCGCGGACGGCGGCGCGGGCCGGAGCTGCCCGATGTCGAAGCGCCGGTGGTCGAAGCGGACGCCGAGGAAGACAGCGCGGACGCCGCTGAAGACGCGGCGGGCGACAGCGCCGACGCGGCGGACGGGGAAGGCAGCGCGGCCAAGCTCGGCAAGCGGGCGCGGCGCGGGCGGCGGCGGCGCGGCGGCCTGGAAGAAGTCACCACCGAAATGCTGGAAGCCGCCGGGTCGGACCTGCTGGTAGACGAAACCGTCAGCGCCGCCCCGCCCGACGACGATGACGATGCCCTGGTCGTCTACCCGCCGCCGGCTGCGCCGACCTATTTCGCCCCCCCGCTGGTCGCCCGCGCCCTGCCGCCGGCGGACGAAACCATGCTGCCGCGCGTCACCGCCCGGCTGAACACGACCGGGCGCGGCCTGGCGAAGATACGCATCAACAGCACAGACCATGCGCCTTACTTTTTCTTTGTCAACACCGAAACTGCGCGGGACGGCGAAACCGTAGACGCCCAAATTCGGGACGCAGCCGAGAACGGCATTCATTTGTTTTCAGGGGTCATGTACCTGCCGCTCCGAAACGCCTACGGGGATCGGTCGTTCGGCGCGATTGACGCGCTGGTCTCGCAGGTGCTGGCCGCCGACCCGGACGGCTTTATTTTGCCGCGCTTGCAGTGTGTGCCGACGAACTACTGGGCGCGGACCCATCCCGACCAGCTCGCGAAGTACACCAACGGCGAGGAGGGGGACGTTTCGCTGGCGTCCGCCGAGTTCTGGGCCGACTGCGTGGACGCTTTGGACGCGCTGATCGCCCACTTCAGCGACCCCAACACGCCGGGCGGCGACCGAATAATCGGCTTCCATCTGGACCGGGGCGAATGGTTTTACGACCTCACCTCGGGCTACGACATTTCGCCGCCGAACCAGACGGCGTTTCAGAGCTGGCTCCATGCCAAGTACCAGAACTTGTATGCCCTCCGGGCGGCCTGGCACGACGCGGGCGTGACGTTCGAAGACGCCCAAATCCCCGCCTGGCCGGGCGTCGCCGCCGTGCTGAAAAAAACCGACACGCCGCTGTATTCCACCCGCCGCGAGGGCCGCTGGCCCGACTATGCCCAGTTTGCGTCGGACAGCGTCGCCGAAGTCATCGCCGGGCTGGCCGAAGCCATCAAAACGCTGTCGCAAAATCGTTTGGTTGTCGCAGCGTCCTACGGCTATGTGCTGGAGTTCGCGGGCCGCAACGACTCGGGCCATTTGGCCCTCGGCAGGCTGCTGGCGTCCCCGCACATTGACATCATCGCCGGGCCGAACTCGTATGCGGGCCGGGGGGTCGGCAGCCCGGCGGCGTTCGGTGCGCCGCTCGACTCCGTGGCCCTGCGCGGCAAGCTCTGGCTGGTGGAAGACGACACCAAGACATTTTTGGCTGACAGCGAGACCGACGATACGTACAACCCGAAAATCGCGTCGGGCGCGGACACGCAGGCGATCCATCAGCGCCACTTCGGCGCGGCGCTGGCGCATCGGGCGGGCGTCACCTGGATGGACCTGTGGGGTCAGGGCTGGCTGCAAAGCGCCGACATCTGGCGCGAGCTGGGCGCTTTGTCGCGCGAAGCCGCCCGCTGGGAACAGTTAGTCCCGAACCCGCCGCCGGCCCCTGACGTGGCCGTGTTTGTGGACGAAGCCTCGCTGGCGTATCTGAAAACCGACTCCAGCGGCCTCGGCGCAAGCCTGGTCAGCCGCACCCGTGATCTGCTGCTTCGGGCGGGCGGCTCGGTCGGCTTTTATTTGCAGAGCGATGTGCTGCTGCCGAATTTCCCCGACGCCAAGCTGTACTTATTTTTAAACGCCCTGCGGATTACCACCGAAGAGCGGGCGGCGATCCGCGAAAAGCTGCAAAAGCCGGGCAAGACTCTGGCCTGGCTGTATGCGCCGGGCGTGTTCGACGAAAACGGCCCGTCGTCCGAAGAAGCCGGCGAAGTGGTCGGCATGTCGCTCCGGCAGCAGCCCTGGAACTCGCGCGGCGGCAGTGTCGCCGCCGAGATCAAGCACCCGATTACCGAAAAGATACGCGGGGTCAAAAAGCTCGGCACCGACGAAATCTTAAACCCGCTGTTCGCCGTCTCCGACCCGCAGGCTGTGGTGATTGCCGAGTACGCCGCGACGGGCGCGGCGTCGCTGGCGGCCCGTGAGCACAAAGCCGGCTGGAAGTCGGTCTTTTTCGGCGACCCCGCGCTGACCACCGAGCTGCTGCGCGGCCTCTATGCCTACGCGGGCATCCCGGTCTACGACGCCCAAGACGACATTGTGTTTGCCGGGGCCGACGGCTCGCTGACCCTGCACGGCTCGTTTACAGGTCAGCGCACGGTCAATCTGCCCCGGAAAGCGTCGGTCTACGATGTGTTCGACGGCAAGATACTTGCCGCCAACGCCCGCTCGTTCCGGGCGTTTGTCCGCGCCCGCACCACCCGCCTGTACCTTTGGGGCGACGGCCCGGCGCTGGCCCGCGCGACGGGCCTGGAGCTGCCCGACTCCACCGCCGAAGTCGAGGCCGCGCCGCCGCCGCCGGTGCCGGCCGTGTCCGCCCCGCCGCCTTTGACCCCGCGTGCCCCGCGCCCGGAGCCGGCGGTTATCCCCGGCCTGGAACCCGAAATCGTGATTGAAACCGTCACGGCTCTCGAAACCCTGGAAGTGACCATCACCGAAACCACGGCGCTGGGCGTGTCCGAGACCGGGTTTGAGGACGACGGCGACGACGACGACGCGCCGCCAAGCAGCCCGACCGAGGCCGACGGGGGCGAGGGCGAGGGCGAGGGCGACGGCGCTCCGTCCCGCCGCTCCCGCTGGCAGCGCCGGCGTGCCGCCACCCGCGCCCGCCGCGACGCCGAGCGTGCCGCCAAGCTCGCCGAGACCGCCCCGGCGGACAGCAGCCTCCCGCCCGCGCCGCCCGTGGACATGGCGACTTTGATGCCCGGTCTGCCCCCGCGCCGCACCCCTGCGCCGCCGGCGGAGCGCGTCGCCGACATCCTCGCCGCCGACCTCGCCGACGACGAAGCCTTCGGCATCTCCGACAACGCCGCGCTCGGCTTCACAGACGCCGCCCTCACCGACATGGCCGACGACTACGGGGCTGCCGACCGGGAAGAAGCGGAGGAGTAGGGAAACCTCACCCCGCTCGTTCCTCGCGACCCTCTCCTTTCTTAAGGAGAGGGTGAGAGGCAAGCCGACGATAGGCAAAATAACCGATGAACCCGATACTTTGGTTTTTTGTCAATCGGCCTGGGCTACTGGCAGGTCTGCTTCCGTTTTTACTGTTTCTCTGCTTTTGGGGCATGAACTATTACCGTCAAAGAAGACTGCTGGCGAAGCAGTATGGGAAAGAGGCTTCGATTCAGGCGGAAGACGCCCCTCTTCCCTTGCCCAACAGCCCTCCGTATTATCACTTTGGCGACGAACCCGAAAGGCTGCCGGGTTCTGAGCATTCGGAGGAACTGCTCTCCAAAATTCATTTGTGGGCCATTGACTATCTCGTGACCCACTTTGCGGTGCTATCCGTCCTCGGGGCAATCGCTTTCGGCGGCGTCGCAGTAACTTCCATACTGAGCCGCATGAAGTTCCCTAATATCTGGTCTATCCTATTCGGCATTTTGCTGTTCCTCGGTTATCTCGTCTTCGTTGGTGTCACCATTTCACTCGCCAGCGCATTTGGTGCAATAATCTTGCGAAGGCTCGGCAAGCACAAGCAGTAAAGGTATAGTGTCGTCATGTTGCTGCCACTAAAACTCAAGGAGGCGGCGACGGAAGCGTTTCAAGATAATCGCAAGCTGGCAGCGATGTCGGAAGAGGAACGTGAACTCACCGCGCAAGGCCACGAGCAGATGGCGGAGCAAATGGGCGGCACGGAAGCAGCCCTGGCACGGCTGTATAACTTGGAGCGAGCCAAGTTCCTGCGCGGGCAGGTCAGCCGGATTGCTTCAAAAGCACGCCTGTTCGGCAGAGAAATCGGCTATTTTCGTGCAGACGACGCATCATAATACGCCGCCGGTCGAGCCGGCGGCATCACGCGCGGCAAGCCGCAAGATGGTAAGAACATTCTTTGATGTTCGCAATACGGCGATTGCCGTGGTTGTCGGGGCGTATATCGTGTACTCGTGCGTTCCCCGTTGGAATTTCCTCTGGATACTGCTGGCGGCGGCAGGGGCGGCAGTGATTTTTTGGGGGCTGCCGGCGGCGCTGAGGCGGTCAAGACAGAAGAGCAGTTAAGCAAAATGGCTTGACATCTTGGTATGACTTAGGGTAACACTAGAAAATGAGTGTCGCAAAGATCACTGTCTCTATTGATGAAAGCCTACTGAGCCGACTTGACGTTTTGGTTCAATCTCGTGTGTTTCCGAGCCGCAGCCAAGCGGTGCAGTCGGCGGTTCAGGAGAAGATCGCACGCCTGGGCAAAACACGGCTTGCAGTTGAGTGTGCCAAACTTGATCCCCAGGAAGAGCAGGCGATGGCAGAGGAAGGCTTCGCCGCAGATACGGCGCAGTGGGAACCGTACTGATGGCAACTTTAAACTGATGGCAATTTTAAGAGGCGACGTTTACTGGGCGGAGCTTGATCCGGCCGTGGGAGTGGAGCAGGCAGGCCGCCGCCCGGCGCTCATTTTGAGCGAAACTGTCTTCAATGCACGTTCCGGGGCAGTGATCGTTGTTCCGCTGACCAGCCGGGAGCCGAAAGCCGCGTTTCCACTCACGTTGGAAATCATCGGGTCCGGATTCTCAAAGCGCTCCTGGGCAAAAATCAGTCAAATACGCACTATCTCTACTCTGCGCCTCGGCAAAAAACTTGGTGAAGCGACTGCGGAAGAAACAGCATTGGTCTTGGAAGGGCTGAACGAGATACTTGGGGCATGATTATGGGAAGACCGCTGGCTTGGGCTGAGAATGCTTGGCGGTTGCGCTGTCTCGGTTGTCTTTGCTGAACCGGACGAAGAAACAATTCGGATTATTTCGATCCGGCGGGCGCAGCCGCAGGAGCAAAAGCATTAGGAACGATACATCAGGCAACTCCTCGGTCACTGACGAGGTTTGGGTCAGCAAATCGGCGGCGGAGCTGTCCGGGCCGACCCGTATCGATTGGGCAAGGGTAGATGCGCTGTCGGAAGACGAGATTGACACATCGGACATTCCGCCTCTGACCGAAAAAGACCTGGCGCGGATGCAGTGGCGCTTTCCGGCGTCGGCATCACTCGGCAAGGTCCGCGCTGTGACTGTGGAAGTGGTGATTGAGGAAGACGTTCTTGAGTGGTTCCAGGCGCAGGGGCAGAACTACCCGCAGCGGATGCAGGCGGCGCTGCGCCTTTACGCCGAGGCGCACCGAGCGGGGGCCTAACCGCCCCGCATATCGAAAACGATTTATGCGCTTTTGGTGAACTGTTTGGTATAATCACTTGTCAGTAAAGTGGGAGGGCTTGCGGCGATGACACATTCAGCAGCAGACACGCACCGGCTGGCGCATCTTTTGCGGCGGGCGGGCTTTGGGGCGCGGGGGCCGGAATGGGCGGCGTACTCGAAGATGGGCCTGGCCGGCGCGACGCGGCGGCTTCTGCACCCGGAAACGGTCGCCGACCCGTTTCCGGCGCTGCTGGCCGAAGTGCAGGGCGATTATGTGGACTTCGACTCGCTCGACAGCATCAAAAAGTGGTGGCTTTACCGAATGTCGCACTCGCCCCGGCCGCTGGAAGAAAAAATGACGCTGTTTTGGCACGGGCATTTCGCGACGGCCAACTATAAAGTGGACCACCCGCGCCGGATGTGGGAGCAGAATGAGACGTTCCGCACGCACGCGCTGGGCAATTTTCGGACCCTACTGGCGGCGGTCTCGCGCGACCCGGCAATGCTGGTCTGGCTGGACGGCGCGGAGAACCGCCGGGGCAAGCCCAACGAGAATTACGGGCGCGAGCTTTTGGAACTGTTCACGCTCGGGGCCGGCGGCGGGTACACCGAAGCCGATGTGAAAGAGTGTGCGCGGGCATTCACCGGCTGGCAGTTCGACCGGGACACCGACACGTTCAAATTTAACGCCGAGCAGCACGACGACGGGGAAAAGACGTTTCTCGGGCAGACGGGGAATTTAAACGGCGACGATATTTTAGACATCGTGGTCAAGCACCCGTCCACCGCACGCTTCGTCTGCACCAAGCTGTTCAAGTTTTATGTGCATGACGCGCCGACGCCGGCGGACATCAAGCCCTTGACGCAGGCGTATTTTGCAAGCGGCTATGAGATACGCGCCGTCCTGACCGCGCTGCTGAACTCCCCGGCGTTTTACTCGGACGCCGCGCTCCACGCCAAGATCAAAAGCCCGACCGAGTATATCGTCACGGCGCTGCGGACTTTGGACGCGCCGTTTTCGGCGGCCAACAACAACTTATTGGGCGCGGGCCGGACCATGGGCCAGGAGCTGTTCAACCCGCCGAATGTGAAGGGCTGGAGCGGCGGCAAAACGTGGATGAACACGATGACGCTGATTGCGCGGGCCAATTTCGCCAACACGCTGACCGAGGTGATGAGCCGGCGCGGGCTGCTGTCGCCGCGCCTGCATCGCGGGATTGCGGCTTACGGCACCGCGCCGAACGGTGTGCAGACGCCCGCGCAGATGGTGGACGCCGTATGGGGCCTGCTCCTGCCGGGTCACCCGCCGGGCGCGGCGACCCATGCGGCCCTTGTCGCCTACGCCGCCGAAGGCAGTGAATTATCGGTCAACTTCGACGCCAAAGCGCCGGGCCTGACGGCTTTGATTTTGTCCGCGCCGGAATACCAACTGGCGTAAAAGTCCCCCCCGCCCCCAATAATGGGGGAGCCGGATTAGAAGAGCCGAACGCCGGCCTTTCTGTATTGCTCCCCCATTATTGGGGGCGGGGGGGGCATTGAGGAGAACAGTTCCATGTCCCCATTTGACTCGCTGTCTCGCCGCCGGTTTCTGCAAAACGGCCTGGCGTTTGTCGGCCTCGGGCTGGCGATGCCGACATTTTTGATGTCGGCGGCGTCGGCGCAGGCGGGCCGGGCCTTTGATTTAAGCCTGCCGGCCATTCCCGGCGGCAAAATCCTGGTCGTGATCGAGATGTCCGGCGGCAACGACGGCCTCAACACGGTGATCCCGTACACCGACGGCGGCTACGCCAAAGCGCGGCCCGTGATCGGCGTCCCCTCGCGCGATGTGGTCACGCTGTCAAGCGCGATTGGCCTGCACCCGAACATGGCGGCGCTGAAGCCGCTGTACGACAAAGGGCAATTAGCCGTGGTCACGGGGGTCGGCTACCCGGACCCCAATCGGAGTCACTTTCAAAGCATGGACATCTGGCAGACCGGCAGCCCGCAGATGGATGTCCGCGAGCGCACCGGCTGGCTCGCCCGGTACTTCGATGACGACGGCCACTTTCAGGGAAACCCGCTGTCGGGGATCACGCTCGGCTCGGCCCTGCCGCTGACGCTGTTTTCCGACGACGTGCCGGCGTCGGTGATCGGCGGCGGCAATGACTTCGGGTTCAAGAGTGACGCCGGGGACCGCGACAAGCAGATGGAAACGCTGCGTGCCCTGTACGCGCAGGGGACGGTCGCCGGCAGCGCCGCCGAGTTTGTCCGCAACGTCGGCAGCGAAGCGTATTCCAGCTCCGTGGAGCTGAAACGCGCCTTGAAAGACTACGACGTGAAATCCGGCCACGCGGCAAAGTACCCGCAAAGCGGGCTGGCGTCGGGCCTGCAAACCATCGCCAAGCTGATTACCGGCGGCGTGGGGACGCGCGTTTACTATCTCAGCCTCGGCGGCTTCGATACCCATGCCAACCAGCCGCGTCAGCACGCCACTCTGCTCGGCGAGCTGGCCGACGGCATTGCGGCGTTTTATGCCGACTTGGAGGCGCAGGGACGCGCAGGCGATGTCATCACCATGACTTTCTCCGAATTCGGGCGGCGGGTGCATGAAAACGGCTCGGCGGGCACCGACCACGGCGCAGCGAGCGTCATGCTGCTGGCCGGCGGCGGCCTCAAAGGCGGCATCTACGGCGACTACCCGAGCCTTACCGATCTCGACGACGGCGACCTGCGCTTCCACACCGATTTCCGCGCGGTCTACGCCACGCTTCTCGACAAATGGCTCCTGACCCCCTCGCATCCGGTGCTGGGCGGCGACTTCGCGCATCTGGGGTTTGTTTAACTTCTGCCGACTGCCGGCGCTCCCGGCGGCCGGCTTGGCGGCGCAGCACTTCCAGCGCCGACGGGTCGTAGTCCAGCACGCGCAGCAGGTGGGCGATGACCAACCCCCAAGATTACACATATATCTATCGTATAACCTCCCTTTTACGACAGACGCCAGATCAGCATTCCCACCAGTTTTCGCGAATTGCTTTTTTGGTAACGGCTTACACGGCCTCGTCTGTCAAGCCGTGGATGCCTCCGCTTGGCGACCATCTATTGCAGCGCGACGGAGCCGCCTCTGATCTTGTTTATGCCAGAATACGAGCTAGCACTGCTTTCATCTTCTCTCCTATAGAAAAGGCTAAAGCACCCGGCTACGCCAAACGTCTTATAAAGGTCCACCCCGAAGTTGCAGATTCCTATTTGCCTTTGGTCATCGTTTATGATGCTGCATTTACAGGAAATGTGAGGCAAAATCACCAGGACGGCCCATTGTCGCAAGCCCCAGCCCCGCCTTCAATACCCCTTGACGAGCCGCTGGAAGTTTTCGCGGTCTATCGCGCGGGTCGCGGCTTCGTCAAACGTCACCGTGCCGTTTTTGTGCAGATCGGCGAGAACCCGGTCCATCGCCTGCATGCCGTACTGGTGGCCGGTTTCAATCACCGAGTAAATCTGGTACGACTTGCCTTCGCGGATGAGATTTCGGAGGGCGCTGGTGGCGACCATGATTTCAATCGCCGCCACCCGCCCGCCGCCGATCTTCGGCAGAAGCTGCTGGGCGACGACCGCTTCAATGCTCGTGGACAACTGAATGCGAATCTGCTCCTGCTGATAAGCGGGGAACACGTCCACAATGCGGTCTATCGTGGCGGGGGCCGACCGGGTATGGAGCGTGGCGAAAACCAGGTGCCCTGTTTCCGCCAGTGTAATCGCGGCGGAGATGGTCTCCAAATCGCGCATTTCGCCGACCAGAATGACATCAGGGTCTTCGCGCAGGCTGGCCCGCAGGGCATTGGTGAACGAATCGGTGTCGGTGCCCAGCTCGCGCTGGTTGACCATGCTTTTTTTGTGGGCGTGCAGGTACTCAATCGGGTCTTCAATGGTCAGAATATGCGCTTCGCGCTCCGAGTTGATAATATCAATCAGCGACGCGATAGTGGTGGACTTGCCCGATCCGGTCGGCCCGGTCACGAGGATCAAGCCCGAATGCTTTTGGGTGAACGACCGGCAGACGGCGGGCAGCTTAAGCTGCTCCATGCTCGGGACGACGTTCGGAATGACCCGCATCGCGCCGCCGACCGACGACCGCTGGCGGTAGACATTGAACCGGAACCGGCCCACGCCCTTGACCCCGTGCGAGAAGTCCAGCTCGTGCGTCCGCTCAAACTTGGTGATCTGCGATTCGTTGAGAATATCAAAAATGATCCGCTGGGCGCTGCGCTCATCGGCCTTTTCAAACGGCAGCGGCACCAGCTTGCCGTCTTTTCGGACCATCGGCGGCAGGCCGACCGAGAGGTGCAAATCCGATGCCCCCGACTCGACGGTAAGGCGCAGCAGCTCGTCAATGTGAACATCGGCCAGGTCACGCGTTTCCCCGCCGACCACCATGCGGGCCGCGTTTTCGTCGAAGTCCGCGCCCGACGCGCCGCCGAGAAAGTCGCGGGCCGACAAAGATGTCTGCACGCCCGACGCGTCGCTGAGGGCGGCTAAATCTCCCGACGACAGCCCTTCGCCGATGGACCGCTGGGCAGGCGACTCATCGCCGAGGCTGCCGGGGGTCAGGCTTTGCAGCAGGCTGTCGAGCTTGCCGCCGGTGCCGCCGCCCGCCGCCCGTCCGGCGGCGGACGCGGGCGGGGCTTTGTAGCCGGCTTTGGCGAACGGCAGCGGGGTTTCGCCGGCGGCTTTGGCGCGGGCTTCGGCTTCTTCAGCTTCGGCGCGGGCGGCCAAAAGCAGGTCCACGCTGTCGAACGTTTCGGCGACCCGCGCGGAAAAATCGCCGAAGTCCTCGGGCGTGTCATGCGCCGACGGCACGGGGCCGTCGGAATAAATGCTTTTCTGCACGCCGACACTGCCGAGCGGCAGCAAATCTTCACTGTTCTGGATCATGCTTGTCCCCAAACTCATTTGTTTCAAAACGCCATGCCGCTGAGGCCCTTGTCCAGCTCGGCGCGGCAGGCCCGCGCCATGCCCGCCAGGCCCGTTTCGCTGATCCGCAGCGGAATCATCGCATCGGCGCAGGCGCTGTGGAATGCGGCGGCTTCGGTGTCCGGCGACTCCGCCGCCGCAAAATGCGCGATTTCGTTGGCCAGGCAGACGGCGGCGGTCAGCTTCGGGTTCAGCTCCGCCGCGCGGGGCGTGTGGTGGAACGCAATCGCTTCGCAGAGCATCGGCGGCAGGTTCCAGCGCCCCGCCAGCGCCGCGCCGATCTCGCCGTGCCCGAACGGCAGCGCCTGCGACTCGATCAGCGAGTAGCGCACTTCTTTGGCCTGGGCCAGCCCGACCAGCGCGGTGAACAGCGCGTGGCGGCTGGAATCCAGCGCCATTTTGCCGATGTCGTGAAGCAGCGCGGCGGTGTACGCTTGATCCGCGCCGACTTCCTCCTGGGTCGCCGCCGGCAGCAGGCCGGTGATGATTTTCGCGCACTGGGCCGTGTCCACCGAGTGCCGCCAGACCGCCCGGCGGACCAGCGACTCGGCATCGGAGCGGCCTAAAAATAAGTTGAATGTCGTGATCGTCATCGCCATGTTACGCAGCGTTTTAAAGCCGAGAAAGACGACCGCTTCCCGCAGCGACGAAATCCGGCGCGGCAGGCCGTAGTACGACGAATTGGCGAGGGTCAAAAGCCGGGCGGCCAGCGCCTGGTCCATGCCGATCACGCGCTCCAGGTCGGCGGGGGTCGCTTTCGGGTCCGCCGTCAGGTCAATAACGCGCATGACGACTTGGGGCAGGGCGGCGAGGTCCGCCGCGCCGGCCAGAATGTCTTCCAGCGTGTCTTTGGTGACGTGCGAGGCGGCTTCCGCGCCTTCAGGTTTTTCGGCGAGTGCTGTCATAGGTTGTTTCTGTCAAGCGGCGAGATGCCGGACGGGCGGCGCTGCCATTATCCCGCATAAATCACCCGGAGGGACTCTTCCAGGGTCGTCATGCCGAGCAGGATTTTCTCCATCGCGTCGTCTTTGAGCGTTCGCATGCCCGCTTCCACCGCCGCTTCGCGGATGGCATACGACGACGCCCGCGCGAGGATCAGCTCGCGGACTTTGTCGGTGACGGGCATCAGCTCGTACACCCCGACCCGGCCTTTATAGCCGGTGCCTTTGCATGTGTCGCAGCCCCGGCCCCGGTAAAACGTCACTTCACTTTTGTCCAGAATATCCAAATTCATGCCGAGCCGCTTGATGGCGTCTTTCGGCGGCGAATACGGCTCCTTGCATTTGATGCACACGGTTCGCAGCAGCCGCTGGGCGAGGACCCCGGCAATGGACGACGCAATCAAAAAGCTTTCGACGCCCATGTCGAGAAGACGCGCGACCGCGCCGGGCGCATCGTTGGTGTGCAGGGTGGACAGCACCAGGTGGCCGGTGAGGGCGGCTTCAATCGCAATCATGGCGGTTTCCTGGTCGCGCATCTCGCCGACCATGATGATGTTCGGGTCCTGCCGCAGCATCGAGCGCAGGCCCGCCGCAAAGGTCATCCCCGCCCGGTTGTTGACCATAGACTGCGTGATGCCCGATAACTCGTACTCCACCGGGTCTTCAATGGTGAGAATGTTCTTCTCGCCCGAGTTCAGCTTGGCCAGCACCGAATACAGCGTCGTAGACTTGCCCGAGCCGGTCGGCCCCGTCACGAGAATGATCCCGTAAGTGCGCTGGATCATGGACTCGAACATTTCAAACGTGTACGGCAGCAGGCCCAGCTTGTGCAGGCCGACCGAGATGTTGGATTTGTCGAGAACCCGCATGACGATCTTTTCGCCGAACACCGCCGGCAGGGTCGAGACGCGGAAGTCATACGGCCTGCCTTCAATGGTCGCCGAAATGCGGCCGTCCTGCGGGGCGCGTTTCTCGGAAATGTCCATGTCCGCCATGATTTTAATGCGCGACGTGATCGCCGCCTGCGCTTTTTTCGGCAGCGTCATGCCGTCGGACAAAATCCCGTCCACCCGGTAACGGATACGGAGGCCGTCTTTGCCCGGCTCGATATGAATGTCCGACGCTTTATCGGTGATGCCGCGCGAGATGATCATGTTCGAGAGGCGCACGACCGGCGCTTCGCCGGACAGTTCTTTAAGCTGGTCAATCGAGATGTTGTCGTCGCCGGGCGCATTGCCGTCGGTCAAGAGAATGGTCGCGTCGTCGAGGTCTTTCATCACCCCGGCGACCGCTTCGGTGACATTGACTTCCGTGCGGTAGTTCGCCGAAATGGCGTTGATGATGTCTTCTTCGGTCGCAATGACCGGCTCGACTTCTTTGCCCGTGATCAGCCGAATTTCGTCAATCGCAAAGATGTCCAGCGGGTTCTTCATCGCCAGCGTCAGCTTTTTAGGCGTCCGCTCAATCGGGATGACTTTGAACCGCCGGGCCAGCTCCTGCGTGACCGCCGAGATGACTTCTTCGGGAATTTGGATTTCAGTCAGGTCTAAATACGGCACGCCCCACTGCTCGCCGAGGCAGCGCACCCGGTCGCGCTCGGTAATCAGGCCCATCGAGACCAGCAGGTCGCCGACCGGCTCCTGGGTTTTAAGCTGGTGCTGTTTTTCGACGGCCTGCGTGAGCTGTTCCTCGGAAACGAGGCCGCTGCGGACAAACACATCGTTTTGGGCGGTGATCTGCATAAGAATTCCTGGAAGAAGAACTGAAATCGAAGGGCTGAAATCAAAGCCGAAAAAATGGCAGGGGCGCTGCCCCTGCCATGATTATCGGGCGTCCGTGCTCGGTTCTGTAGGAGAAGCCTAGACGGTTTCTTTCTGAACGCTGACTTTCAGGAAGATGATCACCTGGTCGCGGGTGTGCTGGTCGCGCGTGTTGCGGAACAACTGGCCGAAAAACGGAATGTCGCCGAGCAGCGGGACTTTGGAGACCGATTTCACATCCTGGTCGTTCAGCAGGCCGCTGATAATCAGCGTGTCGCCGTCATGCACCCGCACGGTGGTCGTCGCTTCGCGGGTCGAGATCAGCGGGGTCTGCACCCCGCCCGCGCCGCCGCT
The DNA here is from genome assembly GCA_965246745.1 of Capsulimonadaceae bacterium. Taxonomy (GTDB): domain Bacteria; phylum Armatimonadota; class Armatimonadia; order Armatimonadales; family Capsulimonadaceae; genus JANXMY01. The sequence continues at coordinate 1,843,079 of OZ251980.1, read as the reverse complement.
GCTGAGCGTGACCAGCGAGACTTCCGGGTGGACGTTCATGGTGATAAAGCCGTCGTTGTTGACTTTGCCGGTCACAAACAGCTTGATGCCGGCGTTCACCGTGCTTGTCGTGATGTTCTGGCCGGTCGGCGACTGGGTGACCGACGAGATATAGCTGACCGTATTGCCGACAAATGTGGCGGCAGGCTGGCCGTCAATCGCCGAGATGTTCGGCGCGGCCAAGATTTTGGTGTTGGAATTGCTGAACAGGGCATTGAGCTGAACCGCCACCGCGCTGGAAATCGGCGTCCGGGCGAACGTGCCGAACTTCTGCACTTTGCCGAGGTATGACCCGTCGCCGAGTCCCCGCGCCGCGCCGCTGACTTCGCCGATAATCGTGTTCGCGCCGCCGAAGTTGTAGGACAACCCGAGCTGGTTGTCGTCCAGCAGCGTGGTTTCCACGACTTTGGCTTCGTAGTTGATCTGCGCCGGGCGCAGGTCCACCGTTGCCAGCACCTGCCGGGCGCGGAGAATATCCGCCGGGGAGCCGGTGAGGAGCAGCGCGGTGGTGGTCGGCTTGACCGGGATGTTGCCTGTGACTGCCGTGGTCGTGCCGCCGGTCGCGCCGGCTGCCGTGCCGAATGAGGTCGTGGTCGAGGACACCCCGCCGGCATCGGCGGTGGTCGGGGCTGCCGGGATGAGGCCCATGACCGGGGCGGGGGTCGTGATGAGGCTCGGCACCAGGCGGTTTAAAAGCGACTGCAAATCGTCGGCGGCCGCGTATTTGATTTTGTACAGCTCGGTGACCGACGAGCCGACATTGCGCGAAATGGCGCTTTCCGAGTCGCCGATGATGCGCCGGACGCCTTCAATGTCGGCTTGGGTGCCGGTGACGACCAAAACGCCGCCGCCCGCCGAGCCGCTGACGGCTTTGCCGACGGTGGCTTTGACATTCGGGTAAAGCTGCTTGATTTCTTCGGCCAGCCCGGCCGGGTCCGAGTAGGTAAACGACAAAACGGCGGTCTGCGCGGGCGTCTGGGCGGTGCCCGAGGCGGTGAGGGTTTGGATCGCCGCCGGGGTGCCGACGAGGTAGGTTTTTCCGACTTTGGCGTACTGGTAGCCCGACAGCTTGGTGATGAGGTCCAGCGCTTCTTCCAGCGACACATGCGCCAAAGACACGGTGATCGGGCCTTTGACATCGTTGCCGGACACAATGTTGGTGCGGGTCTGCATGGAAAGCGCTTTAAGCACATCGTTGATGTCCGCCCCGACAAAGTCGAGCGTCACATCGTCGGCGCGGGAAGTCAGCGCATGCAGCCCGGCGGGCCGAGCGGCGGGCGGCGCGGCGGCAAGCGGGGCCGGCAGGCTCGAGGCGAGCAGTCCGGACGCCAGCACAAGCGCCGCAGTAGTGTTCAGTTGAGTTGACATAGGGTTCTCCTGGGCGGCTCCGCAGCGGAAGCCGGCGTTCGTCCGTGAATGGTCCATCCGTGATTAAATCGGGCTGTCGGTCAAAAAATTTCGCTTCGGGATTTCGCTCCGAAAGGCTCTTACTCCTTGTGCGGGCCGACCACGCTGCCCCCCAGCAGGCGCTGACCGAACGAAACGGCTCCGGCGACCTGCGCCGCCGCCTGCCGCTTCGACGCTTCGGCGCTCACAGTCGCCGCCGGCACGGAAATCGTGCCGGAAGCAAGCGCGAGGCGCGGCGCGGCGGCGGCAAGCGGCAGCAGCGGGGTCTGCGGCCGGGCAGGGCGATACGCCGGCAGCGCACTGTCCAGCAGGGCCGGCGGCGGCTTGGGCGCGGGCGGCGGGGCCGAAAACGCCGGGGCCGAAAACGCCGGAGGGGCCGGGGCGGCTGCGCCGGGCGCGGCTTTTGCCGCGCCGAGCGCAAGCTGATACACCGCCGCGCCGTGCTTCAAGACAACCGCCGTGCGGGACACCGACGCCACCCGGTATGTGCTGTCCACAAAGTCGCCGGAGCGGACAATCCGGCGGGCTTCGCCGCTGCGAAGGATCGCCACTTGGCCGCCGTCGCCTTGCAGCACGCCGGTCACGGTCCATGCCGGCGGCGGCGGGGCGGCCAGCAGGGACGGGCCGGCCGAAGCGGTGCTTCCGCCCGGCAGGCGTCCGGGCAAAACCGGCGCGGCGGGGGCGGACGGCAGGCCGAACGGCGACAGCGGCGGGCTGACCGGCAGCGGGCTGAGGCCGGGCATCGCCGCCGTTTTCCTGCCGGCCAGCGGCTTGCCCGGCAGCGGCGGCAGGGCCGACGCGGCCGCCGGAGCCGGGGGCGCGGCGGCGGCTGCGACGGGAACCGCGTAGCCGACGGCAAACGGGTCGCGCATGGCCGGGCCGGGCGGCGGCGCAGCGCCCGGATCGGCGGGCGCTGCCGGATCGGCCCCCGCGCCGGGCTGGGCGGCGGGGGCCGCCGGGCCGGGCTTGGTGGCAGCGAGGGCGGAAGCGCCGCGCTTGGCGGCGGAAACCGGCGGATGAACCTGGGCAAACACCGGGCCGGGCGCGGACAAGCGCACGACGGTGTAGGTGCCGGCCCCGGCGGTAAGCACGCCGAGAGCGATCAACTGCGGAAGCTGCTTTTTATCGTATTTCATGGGTGGGTTCCGGCCTTTATAGCGTCTTAAGTGTGTCGGCGCTGCGCGTGTCGGCGGCTTTTGTCGCGCCGGCAGCGCCGAGCGCGGCGCGTCCGGCGGCGCCCATCGGCGTTCCCGCTGCCGGCGGCGGCGCGGCGGCTCCCAGCGGCGTCAGTGCCGGCGTCAGCATGGCCGGCGCGGCCGGAGCCGCCGCCGAGTCGGCATCGTGGAACATAAACGCCGTCATCTTTAAATTGGTCGTCACCAGCGTTTTGCCGCCCGGCAGCGGCGTGCCGGGGTGCATTTGAACGCCGGACACCGAGACGATCTTCGGGAAGCGGGTCAAGCTGTACAAAAACGTGCAGGTGTCGGCATAAGTGCCGGCGACATCCACGGCCACGTCCAGCGTGTCATACGGCGGCGGGGCCGCTTTTTTGGCGGCGGACGCGACCCCGCCGCTGCCGCCCTCGGCGCTTGCCGCCGGGGCCGGCGCGGCGGCCGGAGCGGGCGGGGACGGGGTCGGACGCACGGCGCTGACGGCCAGGTGGGTTTGGGCGGCCAGCGTCTGCACCTGCGCCAGCAGGGTCGGGACATACGAGCGGTCGGACACCGACGTTTCCAGATACTTCAAGTGCGCCTGGGTGTCGCTGTAATTGTCCTGGGTCGTTTGGAAGCGCTTGGCGATCTGCTGGTTGGCGCTGACTTCGGCGTCTTTTTGCTGGGCCGAGGTTTGCAGCGAAGTCAGCTTGGAATTGAGGCCCGCCAGGATGCCGCCGCCGCCGAGCAGGATCACGCCGGCCCCGCCGAGCAGGATCGGGGTCAAGCGGGGAGTTTTTGCTTTGGGCGCGAAGCCGCCGGCCGGGTTCGCGCCGGAGCCGAGGGTCGGGCCGGAATTAAGAGTTGCCATGAGCTGCTCCCTGTGTTTGTGCGACGGATGCTTGTGAAACGGATGCTTGGGCGGCGGCGACTTTTGCGCCGGTTTTGCCGTCTTTGCCGGCCGGGGCCGCTGCGGCGGGCTGCGGCTTCAAATGCACGGTCATTTGGAACGAAACGGCGTCCACCGCGCCGATTTTCTGGGCCTGCACAAACGACAAGTCCACATGGTCCAGCCCCGGCGAGTTGTTCATTTGCAGCATGGACTGGCCGACCGCCGCCTGGGTCATCGCGACTCCGGCGATGCTGAGGGTCGGGTCGGTGCCGGCGGCCGCGCCGGGGGCCGCGCCCGCCCCGGCCGCCGAAGTGCCGGTGCCGAGCGAAGTCAGCCAGGTTTTCGGCGGCAGGCTGGCGGTGACGGCGTAGAAGTTGTTGTACCAAAACAGCGTGTCGGCCTTCGCGCCGTCGAGCGTGTCCACTTTCGGCTGAAGCGCGGCGGTCTGCGCTTGCAGCGCCTGGATTTGGGCCACCTGCGGCTTCAACTTCAAAAGCTGACCGCTGAGGTCGTTGATATGGCTTTGCGTCACCAAAATCCGCGCGGTCAGCACCGAAGCCAGCAGGACAACTGCGCCGACCTCGCCGGCGATGGCGTACAGCAGCTTGCGGGCGTTCTGCTCGCGCCGGCGTTTTTCCGCCCGGCGCAGAGTGATCATGTTAATCGAAGGCATGCGAATTCTCCCGAATGGATGTTAGGCGGCTTTCGCCAGCGGGGAACGGAGCTTGGGGGCGGCGGGCGCGATTAAGGCCGGACGCGCGGGCTGCGACAGCTCTTTAAGCGCCAGGCCGATGCCGGTCACCAGCAGGGAATACTCGGCGTCCGCCAGGCCCGGCGCAATCTGCGAAGATTCAATTTCCGGGTTTTCGAACGGGTTCCAGATTTCCACGGGGACGCCGAGCCGGGCGCTCATGTAGGCTTCCAGCCCGCGCATTTTGGCGCTGCCGCCGGTGATGACGATTTTGGACACCGGGCCGCTGTTCTGGGAAGTCGTTCCGGCGGGCAGGATGGAGTTTGCGGCGTCGGCAAGCTGGGACTGGTAATAATTGGTCGAGCGGCGCACTTCGCGCAGCAGCTCGTCAATCGCCGGCTGCAAGGTGCGGGCTAGCCCGGCGGCGTCCGTGTCGGCGTCCGCCGACAGCAGCGCGGTCATGTCCACTTCGGTTTTGAGGCGCTCCAGCTCCGCCCAGTCCGCGCCGGGCGCGGCGGCTTTGAGCGCCTGGGTGAAGGAGTCGCCGGCGATGGGAATGTTGCGGGTCAGCGCAAACACGCCGTTGGCGATGATGTTGACATCGGTGGTGGACGCGCCGATGTCGAGCAGCGCCAGGGTTGCGCCTTCGCCGGGCCGGGTCGGGGACAGGTCCACCAGCGCCCGCTGAAGCGCAAACGCTTCCACGTCAATCGCGACCGGCTCGAGGCCCGCCAGGGTCAGCGCGGCCAGGCGTGTTTCCACCATGTCGCTCGGGGCGGCGACCAGCATGACGCTCATTTTGTCGTCTTCGCCGGGCACGAGGCCGGTGATCTCAAATTCAATCAAGCTGTCTTCGACCAGCGACGAGATATGCTTGGCGGCTTCAAACCGAATGGATTTGCGGAGGACATGCTCGGCCATGATCGGCAGCTTGATATGGCGGACAATCACGCTGGAGCCGCTGACGGCGGCCACCACGGCGTTGGCGTCAATGCCCGCGTCTTGCAGCAGGGCGCGGACCGCGCCGGCGACCCCGGCCTGGTCAATCACGATGCCGTCGCGGATGGCATCGGGAGGCGTGGGGGCGACGGCGGCTTTGACGATGCGGAACGAGCCGGGCAGCCGGCCCGCTTCCGCCTGGGCCGCTTTGATGAAGCGGCTGCCGATGTCAAGGCCGACGATTTTTTCTTTGCCGAAGACCTGGTTCAGTCCGAGCATGGGGGGTCTGTTCCTTCCGCGCGATGTGCCGTCAAAACTCCGGGAGCGAAACTCCGGTTGCTTTGATTATGGGCGGGCGCGGGAAAAACTAGAGGGGGATTTTCGGCGGGCAAAGGACGCATAGAAGCACAAAGCATGCCAAGCCGCCTGAGCGAAATGCGGGTTTTAGAAAATGCGCTTTCAGAAGACTGCGGCGGCCCTTGCAATCGCGGCGGCTTCCCGATATAATACCCGTATGGCTTTGATCCCGGCGGTGGGCCGAAAAACCCTCAAAATGCGTGGGCTGGTCGCTGCGCTGTACCTGATTTTAAGCCTGGGCGCGGCGGCGATGGTCTATCCGTTTCTGGTCATGCTCGGCGCGTCCGCCGAGTCGCAGTACGAGAAAGCGTCGCCGCAGATTGTGCCGCGTTATTTATCTTCGGACACGGCGCTGCTCGGCAAGTATGCCGAAGACAAGTACCGGGGCGATGTGGACGCGATCAACGCCGCTTACGGCACACGCTATGCCGCGCTTCAGGATGTCAAGCCGCCCGAGCACACCGACGCTGAAACGGTGCGCCGGTGGGATGCGTTCGCCGCCGCCCTGCCGGCGCATTCCAAGCTGGCCGGCTTCAGCGGCGCGGCAGCGGCCTACAGCCCGTCGCCCCTGCTGGACCGCTACCATGCGTTTCTGCGCGGGCGGTTCGGCGGCAATATCCGTGCGCTCGACCGCGCATACAATCAAGAAGACCAGGAATTCTTGACCGTCTTTCCGCCGTTTGAGCAGCCGGCGTCGCATTCCTGGACTTCCCGCGCGGATGCCAAAACCGCCGACTGGAAAGCGTTCGAGGCGACCCTGCCGCCGAATTATTTTGTGGTGGTCGGCGCGGACCCGCTGTTTCAGCGCTGGCTGAAAGAAACCGCCGAGCCGGACCTCACAATGCTGAACGCGGCGTGGGGCACGCGGCTTCGCTCCTACGGCGAGATCACGCTTTCGCCGACGCCGGCCGGAAACGCCAGGCAGCGCGGCGACTGGGAAGCGTTTGTTCGGACCCGGCTGCCGTTTCGGGACATCCGCGTAGACCCGTCGGCCCGGCCCGCGTTTCAAGCGTTTCTGGCGACGCAGTACAAAAACCGCGTCGCCGATTTCAACCAAAAAAACGGCACGCGCTGGCCGTCGTTTGGGGCTGTCCCGCTGCCCGACCCGGAAACAATCCCCGCGTCCGGCCCGCCGCTTTTGGACTGGATCGCGTTTCTGCGGGTCGTGCCGCTCCGGGCGCTGTCCGCCGACACGCCGGAAACCCGCTGGCGGGGGGCGGACCCGGCGCAGGCGTCGGCCCGGCTGCCCGTGCCGGCTTCCGACTGGGCGTTTGTGCAGGGCCACACGCCCGAGCTGCGCCGGGATTACCTAACCCGCAACTACCGCCTGGTGCTGCAATTTATTTTTCTCCACGGCAGCGCGGTTTCGGTGACGGTCATCTACTGCGTTCTGGCGATTTTGACCACGCTGATTGTCAACCCGCTGTGCGCGTATGCCTTGTCGCGGTATAATTTGTCCTACGGCAATGCCGTGCTGCTGTTTCTTCTCGCGACGATGTCGTTCCCCGGCGAAATCTCGCTGATTCAGAACTTTCTTTTACTGAAGCAGCTCGGGCTGCTCAATACCTATGCCGCCCTGATCCTGCCCGGCGCGGCGTCGGGCTACTCGATCTTTCTCCTGAAAGGCTTCTTTGACAGCCTGCCGCGCGAGCTGTATGAAGCGGGAACGCTCGACGGCGCGGGCGAGCTGCGTATGTTTTGGACCATCACTCTGCCCCTGAGCCGCCCGATTTTCGCCGTGATTGGACTCGGCGCGTTTTCGGCGGCCTACGGCGGCTTTTTGTATGCGATGACGATCTGTCAGGACCACAAAATGTGGACTTTGATGGTCTGGCTGTACGAGCTGCAATCAAGCGGCGCTCCGATGTATGTGATGATGGCCGCGCTGACCCTGGCCGCCCTGCCGACACTTTTGGTGTTCGTGCTGACTCAAAATGTCATCATGAAGGGTATCATTCTGCCGAGCTTCAAGTAGCAGGGCTGTAATCAACTATGTTCATGCAAGACACAACGGAATTCGAGGCGGTGCGGGCGGCGCAGGCGGAAAAGCACGGGCTGGCGATTGCGTATATCAAAAAGCAGGTGGGGGCGGGGACCGAGTACAAAAACGAAGTCGCCCGCGCGGTGCTGTCGCCGTCGGGCGGGTACTACCAGCTCGCCGAAATGCCGGAAGAGTTTGCCGGGGCGCTCGGCGGCGGGGTCTCGCACCGCTTGGTGTCGCCGCCGGACACGCGGGCGCTGCTGGCGGAGATGCAGGGGTTTATCGCCGGGCTTTTGGCCGGGACGCAGACTGTCCGGGCGGCGTCGCTGTACGCGCTGTACGCCGGGGGGAGCCTGCGGGCGCGGCGCGAAATGTTTGTGCTGGACCAAAAGCCGGGCGAAGCGCCGTTTTCGCACGGAGAATGGCAGCCCGGCGCTCTGCCGCGCTTTTTGAAGCTGCGGCTCGACTGCGGCGCATGCCCCCCGCCGGCCGCCCTCGGCCTGACCGAAGGCGTCTTGTTTCTGCTTGCGCCCCAGCACCGCGACGACGGCCATGCGCTGCTCGCGACCCTGACCCGCACTCCCGGCACCCGCGATCTCAGCGCCCCGAAATCTTCCCCGACCATGCACTGAAGCTCGCGGGACCGAGAAACTGTGCGGAAACCTGAAATGGGCGGTTAAAACCGCCGCAACAAGTACGCGAAACCTGCCTTCGCAGGTTAGGAGTAGCACTTTTATTCTTAACCTGCGCCGGCAGGTTTCGTGCTTTTGTTGCCGCGACTTTATTCGCCCAGCATTATTTCTACTCCGTCTCGAAGCTAACAAGCGGGGCGGGAACAAACGCCGAGAAATGCTACGGGGATGTGGAGCAGCGGACAAAGCGGCCGGTGCTGCGTTTCATCAGATAAATCCAGGAAACTCGCTGATTTATCGGCGGGAGGAATGGATTTCCTGTCTGCCGAAGGCGTTTTCCTGTCTTTCGGTCAATAAATGACCCTTTTGGGTACAATAAGGTTGGTTGTATCGCGACGCGATTACTGCGTATAAGGCACACGCTCAGAGGAGCAGGAACGGTTACAAAACAACCATTTTCACAAGCAAAACTATCAGGTTTTGGCAACTCAATACCGTTTTGCCAAGTAAAAGTTTTGAACGTATCTGCTTTGGCCTTCGGATTTAATCCTTTGGGCCTACAGATGGTCTAATCGCTTTCGGGCGATCTGGACACGGGCTTGAATGTAAGCAAGCCTAAAGTCGGCACGAGCGAAGGAACGCATGAGAGGCATAGCCTTTCGTGACGGGCAAAGCCTGTCCATTTATGGACACGGTTACTTACGAAAATCCTTATTCACTGATGTTTCGCAATGGCCTAAAGTCACGAAGGCGTGAACGCCGTCGTTGGAGAGCGAAGCGCTAAGGTCCCGAGGGTAAGGGACAGGAATAGGATAAGATTAGGACAAGAATAGGACGGCACGAATGGACTCTCCCGCCACGCAGGTGGCGGCTTGGCGTCTGCGCCCCCCAGCGAGGGCGTTTACGCCCTCGTGATTTTAGGCCATTGCGAAACATCAGTTATTAAAGCAAACTTTATTAAGGATACCCGTTATTAAAAGATAAGCCGTTATCTTTTAATAACGGGGCTGAAGGAGGTAGTTTTTGGGCTATTTCCCCCGCTCGGCCTGCTCCCAGGCGGCTTCCAGGGCCTGCCGCTGCGTTTCCGTGAGCGCTTCGCCGCCGGTCGCTTCACCGCCGGGCGATTGGCCCAGAGCGCCGAGGCGCGAGCGCAGGTCGTGGAGAAACGGCACGGAAGAGCGGCACTGCGGGCAGCTTTTCATGTGCGCTTCGGTGTACCAGCGGGCAAGGCCCGAAAGCCGGCCGTCGGTCCAGGCGGACACCAGGGTCTGCATGTGCCGGCAGGGCTTGACATCAGTTGGATCGGGTTTATGAAACATGGGGGCGTTTCTCCTTTGAGGCGGTTTCGCGAAGGTAGCCGCGTCGGTGTGCAAAATCCTGCAATGAGTCGTGCAGCTTCATTCGGGCGCGGGCGAGGCGGGAGCGGACGGTGCCGACGGGGATGGAGAGCGCGGCGGCGGTCTCCTCATAGCTGAGGCCCTCGATGTCGCACAAAATCACGCAAACGCGGAGCGGGCCGGAGAGCATCGCAAGCGCTTTTTCGAGTTCTTCGTCCAATATGCCGTCTAACAGCGCCGTGCCGGGCATATCGGCGGGGGCGGCGTGGGTCTGCGGCGGCCCGGCAGCGCCCGACAGCGTCAGCGTGTCGAGGTCTATGCCGGCGTCCCAGCGCTTTTTGTGCTGAAGGTCGTTGATGAACAGATTGGTGAGGATTCGCAGCAGCCAGGGCCACGGGTTCGCGCCCGGCTGAAAGCGGCCGTCCAGATACGCTTGGTACGCGCGGACCAGCGTGTCTTGGGCGAGGTCTTGGGCCAGGTCGCGGCGGCCCCGGCAGAGGCGGACGGCGGCCCGAACCAGCGCCGCTTCGTGGGTGCGGGCCAGCGCGGCGAATTCGCGGCGCTGCGTTTCAGTGCTCACAGTGTGTGCCATCCCTTCTTCTTACAAAGAAGCAGCGGGAAAAGTTCACTGCGCGGGTGAAAAAAGTGTCAGGAGCGGGCGTCCACAAAAGTCGGGGTGTCGGGCAGAAAGCCGAGCGGGCGGCGGGCGGCGGGCGGGGCCTCCCGGCGGTACGCGCCGCGTGCTTTTTCCTGCTGGTTCACGCGGTTCATTTCGCGCATGATCAAGCCGGCTTTGGCATACAGCAGCTTTTGGGCGGCTTTGTCGGCGTCTTCAATCCGGGACACCAGCGACTCCAGCGCGGCGTCCTCGGCGGCGGGCCGGCGCGAATCGGTCAGGCTTTCAATCAGAACACGCTTGGAGTCGAGAATTTCATCGAACAGCAGCATGTCGTCGGCTTCCAGCGCTGCGACCTGCTGAAGCGCCAGCTCCAGCAGGCGCTGGAATTTGGCGCGGTCGGCGCTGCGGGCGGTCAGTGACATCGGGGTCTCCGTTCTTGTATGTTTCTACGCGGCGATCAGCTCGCGGCTCTGCGCCCGCTCGGCGCTGCACCGGCGGTCCACTTCGGCCCACGTTTCGCGCAGCTCGCGCAGCACCCGCAGGGCGTTTTCCACCGGCTCCGGGGCGTCTTCAATGTTGGCCTGCATCAGCGAGCGCAGCAGGCTGAGATATATTTCCTGAAGCGACCCGGCGAACGCCCGGCCCGTTTCGGCGTCCAGCGTTTCGCACAGGTGCGCGAGGATCGCCTGCGCTTTGCCCAGCAGAACCGACTGCTCGGCCCGCTGCCCGGCCTGCATGGCGGCGAGGCCCTGGGACAAAAAACGGATCGCGCCGTCGTACAGCATCACGACCAGGCGGGTGGAAGACGCGGTCTCCACGGAATTTTGACGGTATTGGGCGTAAGGGTTCGGAAGGCTCATGGTTTCCTTTAATCGGCGGAGAGTAAAGCGGCGGGAATTGGATTACGCGAAAATTGGATTACGCGAAAATTAGATTACGGGAAAATTGAATTACGCAGACTTGGCGGAGGAGCCGCCCGACGATGTGTTTGAATTGTTGGCCCCGAAGGCGGCGGTGAACGCGCTGCCCTGGGCTTGCAGGCGGCTGATGCGGGTTTCCGCCTGGCTGAACACCTGGGTCAGATACGCTTTGTAGTTGTCCACGGTGGTCTGAACTTTGGTGATCTGGGCCTGAGCGGCGGCGACCTGGGAATTGAGGCCGTCTTCCGCCCCGGCGACCGCGCCGGTGGCCGGGTCGAGAATTTGGGACAGCGCCAGCGCGAGGCCGTCGGCGACCCCGTGGGTCAGCGTGACATGCCCGGCGGGCGCGGACGCAGACGACGGCGCAGTCGCCGTCACCAGCAGCTTGACCCCTTCGGTGCGCTTGTTGCCGAAGCTGCCGGTCAGTGTCCGCCCGGTGCCGACCGCCGCTTCGCCCCCGATGGTGCCGGCTACGTCCTGTCCGGCGGTGACCGACAGCGCCGGGCCGATGCCGGTGTTTGCGGCCGATGCGGCGGCGTCCGACGAAACCGAAAAGCTGCCGGAGCTGCCGTAGCTTTGCGAGCTGATGACCAGGTGATTGCCGGCGTCCACCGACGCGTAAATCTGGGCGTTCACGCTGGAAGTCGAGTTGATCAGCGCGGCTGTCTGCTGAACGGTGCTGCCGGCGGGAACGGTCAGCTTGGTCCCGCCCGCGCCCGGAAACAAGCCGCCGCCGAAGGTCAGCGTTTCCGGCGCGGCGCTCACCGCGCCGGAGCCGGACGCCGCTGCCGCCGTGCCGGACGCCTGGGATGCCGGGCGGGACACGACAACCGGGTAGCCGGTCCCGGACGACGCGGCGCTTTTGGCGCTGCCGCCGAGAAACTGCACCGTGGCGCTGTCGGACGTGCCCGACAGGCCGAACAAATTGGACACGGCGTTCGGGTCGGCTTGCAGGGCGGCGGAAAGGGCATTGGTGTCCACGGCCAGCTCGCCGGTGCCGTTCAGAGAGATGCCGACCGACGACAGCGTGTTTTTGCCGGACACGGCGGTCAGGGCCGACGACAGCGTTTGCCCGATTTGGGCCAGCGCGGTGCTGCCGAACAGCGCCGGACTGACCCCGGCGGCACCGAGCGCCGTGTTGGTCGGCGGGGTGAATTTGTTTTCTCGGGTGATGAAGCTTTGGATGGCGTTGTACGCCGACACAAAGCCGGTCACGGCCTGCACCGTCGCGGCGGTGTTCTGCGAGACGCTCAGGGTGGTGGTCGCCGGCGTCGCCGCCGTGCCCGACAGCAGGGTAATCGCCGTGCCGGGAACGACATCGCTGACGGTGTTGGTCGCGCGGGTCAATTCCAGGCCGTCCAGGCTGAACTTGGCATCCTGGGCGGCTGAAACCGTGCTGACGTAAGGGCTTTGCAGAATGCCGAGAGTGGTAAGAATGCCGCCGGGGTCGGTTGCGCCCGCCGCGCCGACAATGCGAAGCTGATGCACGCGGTTCAAGTTGCCGTTGGCATCGGGCACGGTGACGACTTCCGCCGAAACGCCGCGAATGCCGGCTTTGTTGACGGCATTGGCGACCGATGCCAGCGAGTCGGTGCTGAGATCAATGGCGATGTCGGCTTCATTGCCCGCGCCGGTGCCGCCGTTGGTCAAATGGAACGTGCCGGACTGGGCCGCTCCGGCGGCGAGGCCGAGCAGCGAGCCGACGGCGTCGGTCGCGCTGAGTAAGCTGAGAGACCCCGCGCCGGTGTAGGCTGTTCCGCCCTGCGTGAAAGCGACGCTTTGGCGGATCACGCCCGCCCCCGCCGTCAGGATGCCGAGAGACTTCAAAACGGTGCTTGTGCCGGTGTCGGCGGCGGACAGGGAGTTCGCCGCGCCGGTTTTGGCGCTGGTCAACGTCAAGCGGTAATCGTTGGTGCCGACCGCGACGACATTGGCGCTGACGCCGGCCCCGGCGGCATTGATTTTCGCGGCCACATCGGAAAGCGTGTCGCCCGACGCGACCAAAACGGCCCGGCCGTTGAGCGTAAAGCTGCCGGTTTTGCCGAGCGCGGTGGTGCTGCTGCTTTGCGGGGCCGAGACGACTTCCTGGGCGGTCGCAAGCTGGGACACGGCGAGGGTGTGGCTGCCGAACGACGCGCCGACCTGGGCGGTGACGGTCGCGGCGGCGGGGTTGGACGACGACGCGGCGGGGACATTCAGGGTAGACTGATTGGCGAGCGTCTTGACGGCGGACTGGAGCGATGCCAGGCTGGTGTTCAGCGACTGCCAATCGGAAATCTGCGCGTTGTACCCGGTGATCTGTTTGTTGAGATTGGTAATCGGGATTTGGGCCGTCGTCGTAAGCTGGCTGATGATGCTGGTGGTGTCGAGGCCGGACGCCAGGCCGGAAAAGCTGATTGTCGGTGCTGCGGTGGACATGTCTGGGTGTCTCCAAAGATACCGTCAATGTCGGCAGGCGGCAAAGATTTCTTTAGCGCGGCCCGCGCCGAAAGCCCGTATTCCGCCCAGGAGGCATCTGCATGATAACACGCGCTTTGCTTGATTTTGCCGGAACGCTTGGCGTCTGCGGCCTTGTTGCCGCCGGGACACTGCCCGCGCGGGCCGACATCACGCTGGCGGGCCGTCAGACCGTTCGGGCCGGGGCATCCGCGCCGGTGGTGTCCGCCGTGTCGCTGCGCTGCCGGGGCGCGGACACGCGGCTGGAGTCCGGCGGGCCGGTTTTGCTCCATGACGGCAAGGCCAATGTTTTGTACGAAGTCCACCCGGAGCGCCGCCGTTATTCGCTGTCCGTGCCGGCTCCCGTGGACCCCGCCGACGAAGTTTCGCTGAGCGCCGACGAAATCAAAATCGAGACGAAATTGGAAGTCCGCAAAACGGGGCGAGCGCAGACCCTGGCGGGCCTGCCCGCGCAGGAGTATTCGGTCCACGGTGCGGTGACGTATACCCTGCTCCGTCCGGGACGCATTCCGGCCCGGAGCGACGACGCGGAAGCGCGGGAGCGGGACGCCCGCCGCCGCCGCCGGGCGGCGTACCTGCCGCCGCAGTGGAGCGTGACGGGCCGGCTGTGGCTGGCGGACACGGCGGCGCTGCCTGCCGGGCAAAACTCGCTGCTGGCCGCCGAGCTGATCGCCGCCGGCGCGGGGCCGTTCGGCGGCCCGCTGGCCGAAGCGCTCGGAAAGCGCCGGGGCCTGCCGCTGGGAGCGCAGATCACGGTGACCCATACGCCGCCCCTGCCGAACGCTCTGCCGAGTGAAACGGCAACCGATTTCGCCGCCCTGTCCGTCTCCCAAGCGGCGCTGGACACGGCTTCGTTCCGCCCCCCGCCGGCTTACGCGCTGGTCGCCGCCCCGCCGGTCCCGTTTGCGCCGGGCCTAAACGCCGTGTCTCCGTAAATTTTTCGCTTGGCGGCCGCTCGTTTTGATCAAATGTATGTTAAGATGTAGGTGCAGGTCTGAAGAACTCGGGCAAATGTCCCGAAAATCACCTCAGACCGGCGGTTCAGCGTAGACTGCCGAACGACCTGATGACGGGTCCTGAAACCAAAGTCGGTTTACACCAAGCCATTCACTTTGCGAAAGGAACCTTTGTCATGCCGTCTCAATTTGTCCTGCCGACTGAATTTTCGCTGCCCGCCGTGTCCGCCCCGATTCGCCTCAACGACCTTCCCGCCCTGCTCGGGCCGTATGCCGTTTCCGCTCCCATTTACGTCTACCTCCGCGACTGCGGCAATTTGACCGCCACTCGTGTTCGCGCCAAAGACGAAGACGACTTGATTTTGGTGCTTTCGCCCCGAAAATCGGCGGCAGGCGCGGCGTTCGCCGAAGCGGTCTAGCTTGGGCCGGCGGCAGTCCGCACTGTTTCCCGATGCGCGTCCAGGGTGTTCGTCGTGGTTACTCGGTTTCCGCCGGGCTGATTTCGCCGGCCGGCTGTCTAAGAACAATCGTCTTTACGTTTACGAATTCGCGCAGGCCGTGCTCGGACAGCTCGCGTCCGTAGCCCGACCTCTTGATGCCGCCGAACGGCAGGCGCGGGTCGGAGGCGACCAGGCTGTTGATAAAAGTCATGCCGGCGTCAATGCCGGCGATAAAGCGCTCCTGCTCGGCGGGGTCGGAAGTCCAGACGCTCGACCCGAGGCCGTAAGGCGTGTCGTTGGCCTGAGCGATGGCGTCGTCCAAGTCTTTGACCCGGAACAGCAGCGCGACCGGCCCGAACAGCTCCTCGGAGTACGCCGGGGCCGAGCGCGGGATGTCTGCCAGCGCCGTCGGCAGGTAAAAATTGCCGGGGCCGTCCATCCGCCGCCCGCCGGTCAGCAGCTTCGCTCCGGCAGCGATGCTTTGCGCGACTTGGCGCTCCAGCGTTTCCAAAATTGCCGGCGTCGCCAGCGGCCCGAGGTCCGTGTCCGGCAGTCTCGGGTCGCCGACCGTCAGCGATGCTAATTTCGCGACAAACTTCCCGGTCCATTCGTCCGCGATAGCGTCGTGAATAATAAAGCGCTTGGCGGCAATGCACGACTGGCCGTTGTTGAGGGTCCGGGCCGACACTGCCGCTTGGACCGATAAGTCCAAATCGGCGCTCGGCATGACCACAAACGGGTCCGAGCCGCCGAGTTCCAGCACGGTCTTTTTCAGCGCCCCGCCTGCCGCCGCGCCGACCGCCCGGCCTGCCCGCTCCGAGCCGGTCAAGGTCACGGCGGCGACGCGCGGGTCTTCGAGAACGCGTTGAATTTGCGGCGTCTCGATCAACAGCGCTTGAAAGACGCCGGCGGGGAAGCCCGCCCGCTGAAACACGTCTTCCAAAATCCGCGCACACTGCGGCACGTTCTCGGCGTGCTTCAGTAAACCCGCATTGCCCGCCATCAGCGCGGGGGCGGCAAACCGAACCACCTGCCACAGCGGAAAATTCCAGGGCATAACGGCTAAAATCACGCCGAGCGGGAACGGCCGCACAAACGCCCGCGCGTCGCCGCCGACCTCATACGGCTGATCGGCCAAAAACCGCTCGGCGTTGTCGGCATAATAGCGGCAGCATACGGCGCATTTTTCGACTTCGGCCACCGAGGCCGAAAGCGTTTTCCCCACCTCCAGCGTCATGGTCTCGGCAATCGCTTGTTTCTCGCCGCTCAAAATCTCGCCGGCGCGGGTCAGCCATGCGCTGCGCTCGGCAAGCGGCGTTTTCCGGTAGTCTTCAAACACGGCGGCGGCCCGCGCCATTTTGGCTTCGAGTTCGGCGTCGGTAAGCGCGGCGAATGTTTGGATGGTTTCCCCGGTGGCCGGGTTGATGGTTGCGATGGGCATAAGCGGTTATGCCCGCAGAAGCGGCACGCGGAAACGGAACTTTTGCGCCGTCCCGCCGGTTAAAATAAAACATGGCAGACGAACAAAAACCGAGCGATGCGCCTCAAACCGAGTTTCCCGGACTGAAAGACGACAGCGCCCCCGATGCCGAGGCGACGGCTTTGGTCAAGGCCGAGGCCGCGCCGATGGTGCCTATTCATGGGCCGCTCATCGCCGACACCCTCGCGCCGCGCGAGCTTGCGCCGGTGCGCGTTCCCGTGAAATCGCTGCGAAGCCAGACGCGCCGGGACTTTCTGCTGTACGGCGCAGGGCTGGCGGCGGCTGCCTTCGGCTTTGTCTGGCTGCTGCCCGACGACACCCGCGCCCGGCTGCACCTGAAGCCGGTCACGTCCCCGCGCAAAGCGCGGCTGCTCGAGCGAACGCTGAAATTCGACGACGATGTGGCGGAAGCCCTGTTTTCGCCGACCCGCGCCGTGCCGACGTATGACTTGGCGCAGGCGGCGACAGAGCTGCGAAACAACTACGACGGCCAGACCCCTGACCCGGCGTACATTGACGACTGGCATCTGACCGTGGTGGGGTTGGCGTCGGGCAAAGTCGAGACGCTCACGGCGCAGACCATCCAAAATTTGGTGACGCAGTACGGCGGGCGGCACGACCAAGTGACGCGGTTGGTCTGCGTGGAAGGCTGGAGCATGATTGCCGGGTGGGGCGGCCTGCGCTTCGCCGACTTCCTGGCCGCGTATCCCCCGATGCCCGGCGCAAAATGGGCGCGGCTGGACTCGTCGGTCAATTTGGACGGCAGCGGCGATCCCGACCCGTACTACGTCTCGATTGATCTGGCGACGGCCCGGCATCCGCAGGCGCTTTTGGCGACCCATCAAAACGACGCGCACCAAAAGCTCGTGCCGCTGACGGTCGAGCACGGCGCACCGCTGCGCTTGATTGTGCCGATGAAGCTGGGCCTGAAAAACATCAAGGCGATTACAAAGATCACCTACACCGCCCACGAGCCGAAAGATTACTGGAGCGACGAAGGCCGGGGCTATTCGCATTACGACGGACTGTGAACCCGCACCTAAAAAGCCCGGCGCTCAAAAGCGCCGGGCTTTTTTGTGCTTGACAACGCCGCCTGTCCGTGCTATACTGCACACGCGACGTAAAGCACTTTGTTTTGTAAAGTATAGACCTAAAGGACCCGCCCCATGCCCGCTCTGCTTGCCCCGCTTGACGAAGCCCGCGAAAACCTGCGGGTGATCCGGCAGACAATGGAGCGCTCGACCAAATACTCGACCTTGTCGGGCCTGTCGGGGGTGCTCATCGGCCTGTCGGCCATTGCCGCCGTGCTGGTCACATCGCGCACGCTGCATGCCCGGCACGACAGCCATCAGCCTTTGGCGGCGTCGTATCCGAGCCTCGGGCTGCTGTGGCTCCTGGAGCTGGCTTTAGCGGTCGGGATCGAGTTCGCCTGCAACAAGCGGCGGGCCGGCGCTATCGGCAAGCGGGTGGCGTCGCCGCTGGGAGCGCATATTCTGGTCGCGGCGGGGCCGGCGTTTGTCGCGGCGCTGACGCTGACGGCGTTTTTCGCCCTGCACGGCTTGGCGGCTGTGGTGTGGGGCATCTGGATGCTGACTTACGGCCTGGCGATCTGCGCGGTGGGCTTGTTTTCGGTCCGGCCGGTGTCGTATCTCGGGGCGGCGTTTGTGCTGGCCGGGGCGGTGACGCTGCTTTTGCCGGCGCAGTGGCAGCTTGCAATGATGGGGCTGACTTTCGGCGGGTTTCATATTGTGTACGGGGTGCTGATGGGCCGAAAGCACGGCTGGTAAACGCACATGGCAGCAGTTCAACACATCATGGCTCCTGCGACCGGCTATGCGGCGCTGGTGGAGTCGCTTGACTCGCTCGACGAAGTGATCCATCAGAAAGTGCGGCTCGGCATCATGTCTGCGCTGATGGCGCGGGGCGACGCCGACTTCCGCTTTCTGAAAGAAACGCTGTCGGTGACGGACGGCAATTTGTCTATCCATCTGTCCAAGCTGGAAGAAGCGGGCTATGTGGTCAGCGCCAAAGAGTTTGTCCGCAAAAAGCCGCACACGACCTACGCTCCGACCGAAGCGGGCCGGGCCGCGTTTCATGCGTATTTGGCGTCGCTCGAGCGCATCGTTCAAACGGCGGGGCAGAGCTAAGAATTGACTCTCCTGCGTCCTGTCCCGAATGTTCTTTGGAACCTGTTTTTGGCTGTGGTGCCGGTCGTGCTGGCGTTTGCCATCGCGCGGGGCGTCCGGCGCGAGCGGCAGGCGACCGGCACCGTGCAGTGGCTTTTGTGGGGGCCGCTGGCGCTGGTCTGGCTGGCCTTTCTGCCGAACTCATGCTATTTATTGACCGAGTGGCGGCATTATTTTGAGACGCTGACCAAGAGCCAGTTATACGCGCAGGCGCACACGGGCGCTGACGGCCGGGTGGACTTTTTTGTGGTGACGGGCTTTTACCTGCTGTACAGCGGCGCGGGCCTGCTGGCGTTTTTCCTGGCCGTCTGGCCTTTGGACCGCTTGACCCGCCCGCGCCTCGGGCGTCTCGGGGCGGTGCTGCGCCCGCTGATTTTTCCGCTGTGCGCTCTCGGCGTCTATCTCGGCCTGATGCGGGGCCGGTTCAACTCGTGGGACCTGGTCAGCGGCAGCCGCCTGGCCGATCTTCTCGCGACCGCCGCGCAGACGGTTCAGCGTCCGGCGCTTGTGGCCGCTCTGCTTGTGTTCGGCGGCGTTTTGTGGCTGTTTTACGCTGCGTTCGATGTTTGGATGGACGGCCTGGCGTGGCGCTTGTCCCGCCGCCGCGCCGGCTCTGCCGGCCTGCGGGAAGACTTCCTGGAGAAAGATTCGCCTCATGCTTCTGTGTGACCCTGCCGTCCTGGGCCGCCTGCTGCGCCGCCTCTCGCTGGCCGAGCTGCTCGCGCTGTACGAGCGCACCGTGTGTCTCTATGCCCCGCTGGCCGAAGCGATCTCGGAAGAGCTGGACTCGCGCCTGCTGGGGGAGCAGCGGCTATGACAACCCTCAAATCGAAGCTCACTGGTCGGCGACACGGAAAGAGCGCTGGTCAATACCGTGTCGTTTACGACATGGTTCCTTCGCGACACGGTTTTTTTTGCCTGGCGGCATGTCTTCAATGGAACAAAGCGCGGCCCGCCGTCGTTAAAACTAAAGACTGCGTTTGTCTTTGAACTGATCTTTTAACCGACGGAAAGAATGTGCGCCATGAAAAATTCTTGCCCTTTGCTTTGTTTTGCCTTCTCCGCCGGAATTCTCGCCGCGCTGTCGGCCTGGCCGTCGGCGGCGGCGGCGCAGCTTGTCGGCGGGTTTCGGCGGCCCGGCGCGGTGGTGCAGGGGCAGCCGGTCCCGCAGGCCGCCCCGGTGCAGCCCGCCTCGGCTCCCATCCAGCCGTCTTTTCCCGTCCAGCAGTCGTTTCCGATGCGCTCGGGCGCGATGGAGCGCGGCGGCCCGGTGCCGCAGATGCGCCCCGCGCCGCCGGTGCAGGTGTATTCTTCCGCCCCGCCGCCTTCCCTGCCGTATGGCTTCCGGCGGCCTCCCATCGTATCCATGCAGTCGTCCGGCCCGGCACCGGGCTGGCAGCGCAACGGGGGCAATAATTCCGGCAATACCAACACTTACAGCAACGATGCGAACAGCGGCGGCTGGTACGACGGGCGCGGGCCGGTCGTGACCCTGCCGTACGGGCCGTATTACCCGACCGGCGGCGGCAATTACAACGGCGGCTCTTACGGCGTCCCGTCTCTTCCCCCGGTCGGCCCGGCGAACGGGTTTTTCCGCAATCCGGTTCCGCCGGTCGGACCCGCGAACGGCTTTGGCGGCGGGCAGGCTCCGATGACCGGCGGCGGGGGGCCGGCGCTTTTGGGCGGCTACTACTACGGCGGCTACTGCTCGGACGGCGGCAGCGGATGGCGGCATACCTACCGCTCGGTGTATTCGCAGTACGGCGGCCCGCAGTATATTTACAGCCCGAGCGTGGTGATTGTCACCAACAATTCCCTGCCGGACTACGCGGCCCCGCCCGTGCCGTTTTACGCGCCGGTGTACCAAACAACGTACAACCAGAACAATTATTATGTCGCCGCTCCCGAGCGCATTGACGACTTGCAGGCCGGCGGAGCGCGGGCGAAAGCGGCCTTGCAGCATGCGTACCCTGCAAACTCGTACCAGGCGGCGTTTGCCGACATCGCTCATGCGTGGACCGACAGCGACATTGAATTGATCCGAAAGCACCTGCGCGACCCCGAAACACGGGTCAGCGTCTTTCTCAGCGGCAAGTATTCGTACTCGATTGCGTCGAGTGATTTTTCGCAGATCACGCGGGACGCTTTGGACCGATTGAACACGGTTTCGTTTCAGTTCACGCGCCTGCGGAAAGCGAAAAACGGCGACGTGACCGCGTTCGGCGTCCATGTCTACCGTGCGCCGGGCGACAACGGCGCGGACACCAACGGCACGGTTCCATTTGACCAGGCGGAGGCGGACGCGTCCGGCACGGACGGCCTCGGCGCATCCAAGACGCTGTATGTCTCGTATACTCTGCGCCGCTACGGCAATGAGTGGGACATCATCGCGACCGACTCGGCCGGTCACGATTTAGCCGCCGTCAGTCCTAAAGCGAGCGAATAAAGCGAGCGAATAAAGCGGGCGGCGAAAGCGGGCGGGAAAAAGCAGGCACGAAAGGGAGCGAGGGAATAAATTCCTCTCGCTGAATAACGTCCTTCGGACGAAGGAGCTGTCGGCTGTCAGCCTTCTTCTCTTCTCGTCCGAAGGACGTTATTCAGCGAGAGGAATTTATTCCCTCGCTCCCTTTCTCGTAGCCCAACCCAGCGTCACGGGAACTTTTCGCCGCCCGTTTCCGTCTTTTTACCTGCCTTGCTTTCCGCGCGACCCCGGTTGTGCGACCCCGCTTGAGGAGGACTTCCCACTTGACTTATTTCCGACCCTGCCGCCGCCTCGGCACGGCGCTTTCTTTTACGGCGCTTTCTTCTGCGGCGCTTTCTTCTGCGGCGCTTTCTTCTGCGGCGCTTTCGTGTGCCGCACTGGCTTCTTTCTCGGCTTTGCCGGCACACGCGCAGAGCGTCAAAGCGATGACGCCGCTGGCCCCTAAAGTGCCCGGCAAAGCCGAGCCGGTGCAGACTTTGCTGGTCCACGACGGCCTGCCGGCGGTCGGCACCAACAACGGCCTGCGCGTGTGGGTGCATGGCGACGGCAGCCATGCCGACCTGCGGCTTCGCGTGCTGGCCCCGAGCCGGGCGGCGTCCCCTGCCGCCGACCCGCTGCCCCGCGCCGAATGGATTTCCCAGCCGGTCCCGATCTCGTTTACCGGCTGGCGCGAGGTTGTTCTGCCCCAGTCGAACTTCACGCTGCGGGCCGCGCCGCCGCTGCCGAAAGCCCTGGATTTGGCGCTGCCTGCCGATGCCCAGATTGTCCCGGCAGATATGGACGACGCCCAAGCGGACTGGTCGGCGGCCAACGGGCTGGCGCTGGACGTAACCACGGCCCGGCAGACCCGCTTGATTGTGGACGATGCCGCCTGGGTGACTCTTGACGCTGCCGGGAAAGGCACGGCTTCGACGCCGATCCCGAGCAGCCTGCTCAGCGATGTCGGCGGATGGAAGCCGGTCGGGTCCGACGACGAAGTGCGGTCGGTGAATTATGGCCTGGAAACCCAGCCGGGGCTGACTCACGGCAGCCGGGTGGCGTTTCGCCTGGTCGTGACCCCGCCGGGCCTCGGACGCCGGGCGCGGCTGGCGGCCGTGCAGGCTCGCTTGCGGGCCTCAAACAAGCCGTGTCTGGTCTGGCTCCCCGAAACCTTGTTCCAGCCGGTTCTGCCGTCGTCGCTGCCCGCCGCCGTCAGCCCGTTCTCGGATGTCAACGTCACCGCCTGCGCCGAGCAGACCCAGGCGGCGTCGTTCTGCATTTACAGCCCCGCCGCGCTGTCGAATGTCAGCGTTTCAGTGCCGGCGGACCTGGCGGGCATCGGGCGCACCCTGCCGCGCTCCGCCGTCAGCGTCCATGTCGTGAAAGTCTGGCCGCAGGGCGGGGCCGGCCCGCTGCGCGACCCCGACACGGCGCAGGCCGTGCCCGAGCTTTTAGTCAAAGACGACCGGGTGCCCCTCAGCGGCCCTGCCCCGGCGATCCGCTTGACCGGCCCGGCGGCGACCGATATTCCCGCCGACACGACCAAGCAGTTTTGGCTCACGGTTTCGGTGCCCCGTAATACCCCGCCCGGCCCGTACACGGGCAAGGTCGTGGTCACGGGGCGCGGCCTGCCGGCCCCGGTGGTGGTCCGGCTGGCTTTGACCGTGCCGCCGCTGCGGCTGCTGTCGGCGGCCAAGCAGTACGGCGTGGATTTGCGCTCGCGGCTCGATCCCGCCCCGGCGACGCTGCCGTCGGCGGACGGCCAGGTCTGCGTCACGGACTTTGTCACCAAAGACATTTTGGACGCCCAGCTTCAAAATGTTTACGCCCACGGCTTCACGATTGCGTCGCTGTACGACTCGGCGTCCACGCTGGCCGACGCCGAAACCGAGTACGCCAAGTACGGCCTCGGCACGGCGTACAACTTGTACAAAGGCGACGGCGACCCGCGTGCGGTGGAAAAAGACCGTGCGGCCCGGCGCGGCCCCGTGCTGACCTACTACACCCCGCCGGAGCCGAATGCGGCGGCGTCGGCCCGCATGGACCCGCTGGAAAAAGCGGGCATTCCGAACGTGACGTATATCCCCAAGCAGGACGATTTCACGGCGCTCGGCAAAAGCACCGACATTGCCGTGTACAACCGCGACTCGGCCTACCCGCAGCAGCTT
Organism: Capsulimonadaceae bacterium; assembly: GCA_965246745.1. Classification (GTDB taxonomy): domain Bacteria; phylum Armatimonadota; class Armatimonadia; order Armatimonadales; family Capsulimonadaceae; genus JANXMY01. The sequence goes on along the minus strand of OZ251980.1, from coordinate 1,819,966 downwards.
CTTCGGACCAACGGCCAGCGCGTTTCCATGACCCGCGACTGGTGGTACTGGCCGGCGACCAACGAAGACCCGAAAACCAACCGCGTGGACTCCGGCCTGCTGCTGTGGAAATCCAACCTATACGGCGCGTTTCTGCCCGACTACCAGACGGCGTTCGGCGCGGACCCCTACGACGAGTCGGCGGCGGGCGCAGGCCCGTCGAAGATTGCCTTTCGCCCGCTGATGCTGACTTATCCGGTGCAGGGCGGCGTTCTCGATACGCTGCAATGGGAAGCCTGCCGCGAGGGGGTGACCGACGTGCGCTATCTGACCACCATGTATGCCGCCCTGCGCGAGTGCAAGGACGCTCATATTGCCAAGCCCCTGACTACTGAAGCCGAAGGCTACGTTAAGACATTCCTGACCAAGCCGCTCGCCAACCTGCCCGAAGGCCAGTACGACACGTTCCGCACCCGCGTCGCGTCGTATGCCCTCCGCCTCCGCGCGGCTGTGGACGCTTACAACAAAGCGCACGGCATCCGCTGACCGCCTGCCGTCGCTTCAATAGCCGCCGGGTCTTTTTGGGACCCGGCGGTTTTGTGCTATACTCAGGGTACGCTTATGGAAAGGAGATACTCTATGCAGAAAGCAAAGCGCCGCACGGGTACCATCACAAAAATCGTTTATGTCCCGACTTATTCCCAAAACGGCAACGGCACACCCCACGCCGAGAAGTGGCGGCCCGGCGACCCGCCGGAGAAGCATCCGCTGTTCGACCTCGCCGGCAAATACAAAGACGACCCGCTCTTTGAAGAATCGGTCCAGCTCATGAAGAAGCTCCGGCAGGACGAGCTGGAGCGCGACCTGAAGTGGCTGGATGAAGCGGAAGCCGAGGCAGAAGCCGAACAAAAAGCGAAAGCAGAGTGATATGTTTGTTCTAGACAGCGATACCACAACGCTCTTTTTCAACGGCAGCGAAAAGGTCGTCCGGCGTGTCACCGCCGCGCCGGACGGCACTATCTACTTGCCGTCCATCGTCGTCGAGGAACAGCTTCGAGGACGGATGGCGCTGCTGGCAAGCCTCAATCCCGGCCGCGTGTCCGACCGCGCAAAAGTTCCTTTGGCCTACGATCTTCTGCTGAAAACCGTGCGCGATCTGCGGCGCTTTGAGCACCTGCCCTACACCGCCGAGATGGAAGCGCTGTACCAATCGTGGCCCGCCGCCGTCAAGCGCGTCGGCACCCGCGACTGCCGCATCGCCGCCACCGCCATCGTCCTCGGCTTCATCGTCATCACCGGCAACCTCGGCCACTACCAGCCCATCCCCAATACTCAGGCCGACGACTGGAGCCGCTAAACGATTTCCCGCTCCGCCGAACCCTTTTGCCCCCCGCGTCCGTTTTGTCTTCATCTGACCGACAAGGAGACCGTTCCATGAACCCGACGCCGCTGCTTCGCGCCGCCGCCCCGCTGCTTTTGCTGTCGCTGTCCGCCGCTTCGGCGTCTGCCGCGCCCGCGCCCAAAATTGATCCCGCCGCTCTGGCCCTGCTGCAAAAAGTGCAGAGGGCTACGCAGAAAGTGCACAGCTTGACAGCGGACTCTACGGAAATCTTCAACTTTCAAAGTCCGCCGCGCGAGTTCCGCGATGTCGGGGTCGTCAAGCTGATGAAGCCCAATTACGCCTTCTACCAGCAGTGGCACCTTCGCAAAAACAAGGCGACCGGCAAATGGGAAAAGCCGGCCACGTCCTTGATAAGCGACTCAGACGGTAAAACTATCTGGACTTTGTTCTCTAATGGCGAGTATCGCAAAGACAAAGCCGACCCGCACGGGCGCAATGTCGGGAGCGGTACTCCAGCATTCGATTTCTTTGGCATGTCTCAATCAGTGCTTGCACAAGTAGATAAGCAACAGGCAAAAGGTCAGCTTGTTGGAGTCACCTGCGCCGGGAAAGAAATCTGGGAGGGACGTTCCTATCAGCTGATCGCCTGGGAGTACAAGTCGGACACTGATTTTGGGCAGGCCGCGAAAAAAGCGCCTGGCGGGGTCGTTATTGAGACAGATAAACTGTTTGTCGGTGCTGACAACCTCGTCTACCGAGTGGAGGACGCTTCGAACATTGGCGATTCGGGCAGTCGGTCCCTACGGAACGTCAAAGTCAACGCGTCGCTGACCGCCGCGAGCTTCAAGTTCACCTTGCCTCCAAGCGCGGTCGGTACAAAGGCGACCGCCATTGCCGCGCTCCCGCCGTCGACGCCATTGCTTGCGGTCGGAACCTCGGCCCCGGATTTTGCGGCGACGACGCCGGACGGCAAGCAAGTCCATTTGTCGGACTTCAAGGGCAAGACCGTTGTGCTGGATTTTTGGTCTACCTGGTGCCCGCCCTGTCAGCGTTCGATGCCGCACCTGGAGAAAGTCTACCAATCGGTCAAAGACAAAAACGTCGCCGTGCTCGGCGTCTGCGTTTGGGACGACAAGCCCGCTTACGACAAATGGGTTGCTGCCAAGAAAAACACTTACCATTTCCCGACCGCGTTTGACCCGGCAGGGCATGGCGCAGGCAGCATTGCGTCCAAGCTGTACCAAGTGTCCGGCATCCCGACGCAGTATGTGATTGACAAAGACGGCAAAATCGCGGCGTCTACGGTCGGCTACAACGAAAACGGCACGGACTTGGAAGACGCGCTGAAGGCGCAGGGGGTGGACGTGCCGAAAGAAGGGAAAACTGCGGCGGCGAGGCCGTGAGGGATAGGCCGTGAGAAGTTGAAAGGGCGAACACATTGCAGAGGGGCGAACACATTGCAGAGGGGCGAACACATTGGGGAAGGGCGAACACAAGGTTCGCGCCCTACATCCCGTTCTCAATCCGGTTCTTGACCCGTAGGGGCGAACCTTGTGTTCGCCCTTCCCCAATGTGTTCGCCCTTCCCCAATATTGCAGACAGGTACGTCAAACAGCCCTTCAACAATCCATATGGCCTGCGATTTTTCGGAAACTGGGGTGGCTTGCCGGCTAATGGCGGAGACGTATTCGCCGGGATGCCAAGTGTTGCTGTGGGAACAAAGTTGCAACTTTTAGTACAACTTAACGCCCCTGTTTATTCAATGGGCCGGCCTGTTACAATCGACGTTTCCGGCTCCGGCCATCCTATCACGCTTGATGTCGTCATCGCGCGTATGTCCTATCGCATGGGCACGCGAGGTGCAGACTTCCCAGGCGCAAATGACACCGTTACTTATTTCATTGGGCGTCGGGATCATTTGCTGTATCAAGTCGTTGTAACGGACTTTTTGACTTCGACCGATTACAATACGATGACGGAAACAATCAGCAACATGGACATTAACCCAAAGCTGCCTGAATCGGATTTCGTGTTCACGCCGCCGCCGGGCAGCCACGAGGTTCGGGATACGAGCGATTTGTTTCCGGGCGGCAAGGGGTAAAGACAAAGAAGCATGAACCGAATGCCGGACGGAGCCTGTCTTCGTCCTCTTGTCACTTTTTAATCTTTCACTTTACCGAAACAAAAAAGCCGCCCGGCAGTGCCGGGCGGCTTTGTCTTGACGGCCCTGTGAGACGCTCAGAATCTGGTACAATGAGAGCAAAGTGCAGCGGCTCGGAAGGAGCGATAACGATGGCGAAAATGGAAACCGTGCTGGAACAGCAGAAGCCGCGAGGGAACGCGCCGGAAAAGCCTGCGGTCCGTTACGCGGCTTCCGCACTGCCTTTGCTGACGCCGGACGTGCAGGAATTACTCAACAAGATGCTGCCGCTGATGCTGCGAGAAGCGGGAGCGGGACGTCTGGTGGAAGTGTACGGCACCGCTCCCTCAGATGAGATGGAGGCGCAGTTAGTGGTCTCCGTCAGAACGGATTTGTCTGCAAGGGAAGCCTTCGCGCTCTGGGATCATCTGGGAGATAGGGTACAGGAGTGGACGGCAACGCTGCCAAAATCGCAGCAAAGCATCGCCTCTGAGATTGCCGTTGAAGTGCTTTGGAGTGTAGACAATGCCGCCTGCTGACCCAGCGCTGCCGTTTGACCCCGTATTGTTCCTGCGCGTCGCTGCCATTCTGGCGTCGTCTGAAGCGAACGAAGCGATGCTTCGAACAGCGGTGGGGCGTGCCTACTACGCCGTGTTTTTGGTAGCGCGAGACCGTCTCGGCATCGTCTCAAGCGAGAAAGTCCATTCTGAAGTCATCCGAGTTTTAACCCGGCGTGATCGAAAACTAGGGAATCAGATGTTCTTTCTGCTGAACTTGAGACTGGCAGCAGATTATCAGCTTCTTCCAGAGCGGGAAAGCGAGCAAGATTGGCGGGTAAATTGGCGGCGGGCGCAGGACATCGCAGAGTTTCTTTTGCCGAAAATCGAGCGCATCTAAAAACAAACAGCCGCCCGGCAGTGCCGGGCGGCTGTTTGAAGTTGAGACTAGCGCCAGGTGGTCGCGCCTGCGCCCTGGGCGGACGCCGGCAGGTCGGGGGCGCCGACGATGCTTTCGACGCCTAAGTAGATGTCCAGCTCTTCGTTGGTGTGCCGGTGGCTCCACTGGGCGAAGCGCTCGCCCCCTTCGCGGGTTTCTTGAAATTTCTCGATGACGTTTGCCAAAGCGTACTTGACTTTCTCCGCCGGGACCTTGCGGTGGATCGGGCGGCTGAAGCTCGGGTGCGCCCCGAGGTCGCCGCCGAGCAGGATGTCGAACGCTTCCACCTGCGAGCCGTCTTCGCGGCGGGCCAGGCACCCTTGCAGGCCGATGTCGCCGACATGGTGCTGGGCGCACGAGTTCGGGCAGCCGTTCATGTTGATCTTCAGGCCGCGCTCATACGGGTTCGGCGCGACGGCTTCCAGATGGGTAATCACATCGCCGATGCGGAGCTTGGTTTCGGTGATGGCTAAATTGCAGAACTCGATGCCGGTGCAGGCCATCGCGCCCCGGCGGATATTCGGCACGTCCCACGCAAAGCCCGCCGCCGCGAGGTCTGCCTGAGCATGGGAAACGTTCTCATCGGTGATATGTGGGATCAGCAGGTTCTGCACGTTGGTCAAACGCACTTCGCCCCGGCCCCACTTGTCGGCGACATCGGCGGCGCGGCGCATGTGCTCGTCGGTCACGCGGCCGGCCAGAACACACAAACCGATCCAATTCAAACCGGGCTGCGACTGCGGGTTGACCCCGAGATGATCGCGGTAGGTCTCGTCGGAGAACTGAAAGCCCGGCCCGGCGGGATCGGGGGTCCACGACAGCTTGGCCCGAACTTCTGCGGTGAACTTCTCGGGTCCCCATTCGGCCATGAGATATTTAAGGCGGGCGCGGGTGCGCTTCGCCCGGAGCTGATCGGCGTCGCGGTAGCACTCGGCGATGGCCCGCATCACATCCACAATGCCGGCCAAATTATCGGCGGGCAAAAAGATGTCCAAAGGCTGGCCGAAAAACGGCTGGAGCGACAGGCCGCCGCCGACCAGCGGCTGAAAGCCGACCACGCCGTCGGTCTCGCGCCGGTATGCGACCAGGGCCGCGTCGTTGACCTGCGGCACGGTGCTTTGGACGGGCGAGCCTTCCACCGCGATCTTAAACTTGCGCGGCAGGTCGCCGAAGTCTTTGTTCAGGTGAAAAAAGTTCTGGATGGCGTCTACGACAGGCCGCGTGTCCACAAGCTCCTGCGGGTCGAAGCCGGCGGCGGGGGACGAAGTCAGGTTGCGGGCGATGTCGCCGCACGCCCCCGCCGTGGTCAGGCCGCAGGCGTCGAGCCGCGCGAAAATCTCCGGCATGTCTTCAATCGTGAGCCAGTGTAATTGAATGGTCTGCCGGGTGGTAATATCGGCGATGCCCCGCGCGAAGTCTTGGGTCAGCCCGGCCAGGGTGCGAAGCTGCTCGGTAGAGAGCCGCCCGCCGGGGACTTTGATCCGCATCATAAAGTGGCCGTTGTTGGGCCGCTGCTGGTACACGCCGTACCATTTGAAGCGCATGAAGTCGCCGGGGTCAATCGTGTCAAAGCCGGTTTCGGCGTATTTGTAGATGTCGGCCAAAACATCGAGGCCGGCTTTTTCTTTTTTCAGCCGCTCTTCTTTGGTCTGCTTGATCTCGGTCATTGTCTATTCCCTACTAAATCGCTTGCCATTAAGCGTATTATACAACACGGCACTGTTTTAGTCAACACGCTGATTCAGTCAACACGCCGAGCCGCCGGCGGGTTCCGGCGGGGTACTATACGCAAAGAAAGGGAAATCACCGTGAGAACAACAGTCACTTTGGGCCGGCAGCTCGGGTGCGGCGGCTCAGATTTGGGGCAGCGCGTCGCCGACGCCCTCGGCATCCGCTGCCTGGACCGGGAAATCGTCTCCCAAGCCGCCGCGCACCTGCAAGTGGACGAAGCCGATGTCTCGGGCCGGGAAGAGCGCGGGGCGTCGTTCTGGGAGCGCATGCTGCGCGGCATCACCGCGACCCCGTTTGAGGCCGTCTACCAAGCGCCGATCACACTGTCCGTTTCCGACCGGGACCTGCTGGCCGCCGAAACCCGCGTCATGCAGGAGATCGCCGCGACTGAAGATGTCGTGATTGTCGGCCGGCTGGCGGCGTATGTGCTGCCGCCGCACCCCGGCACGGTCAACATTTTTCTGCATGCCCCCGACCGCTTCCGGGTCCGCCGCTTGATCGAAAGCGGCGCGGCGGCGGCCGACGCCGACGCGCAGGCGCTGATCGCCCGCTCGGATCAGACCCGCCGCCAGTATCTTTCGCAGATGCTCGGCCGCGAGGAATACGATGCCCGCGCGTACCACCTGTCGCTCGACACCAGCCTGCTGCCGCTGCCCGAGACCGCCGCCCTGCTGACCGAGTTTGTCCGCCGCCGCTTGTCCGAATTCTCGGACGATCAGAGGGCGGGGCACTAGACAGCCGGGCGTTTTTTTGTTATAGTAAAGCGCACGACCAATTTTTCTCGCTCAAAGGTCACCCGATGCAGTGTTCCCAATGCGGATTTGTGATGTCGGAACTGGATGCCGAATGCCTGCGCTGCCGCCGGCAGGGCACGCCGCCCCCCGCCGCCGCTCCGCCCCCGGACCCTGCGCCCCCGCCGCCAATCGCTGAGGAAAAAGAATGCCCGCGCTGCGGCAAAGCGGCCCCTGCCGAGGCCGCCGCCTGCGATAAATGCGGCTACGTCTACGGCACTGCCGAAAGCCGGGCCGAGCGCTATCAAGCCCGGCTGGCCCTCGAAGCCGCCGCCGCGCCGCCGAGCGCCCTGCGCCAAACCCTGCCTCCGGCGGTCGGCTGGGGCATCATCGCCGCCTGCCTGGCGGTCGTTCTCGGCGCAGGCTGGGCGATGTTCGGCGGCATCGGCAGCGACCCTCCCGACAGCACCCTGGGACAGCCGGTGATTTTGGCCCGCCGCCACAAGCCCCGCCCCGCCCTGGTCGGTCTGCAAAATGTGACATACAGCCTCACCGGCACGGCTGCCTCGGCGAACGTTTCCTACGGCGACGCGGCTCCCGCCGTGGTCGAGCTGCCCTGGACCCTGACCGTCAAAGCGAGGCCCGGCGCTCATTTGATTCTCGCGGCGTCCCCCGCCGACGGCACCGGCCAAGTTCTCGCGTCCCTGAAAGTCAACGGCGTTTTGCGGAAGCAGTCCTACACGCCTGCCGCCGACGGTCAGATTATGGTCGAAGACACGCTGTGAGAAGTTTTTTACAGGCGGCGGCCTCTTTTGGGAGCGTAAAGCCGCTGCGTGATAAAACCACGGCATGAATGCCGAGGCTAAAATAACCATCGTCGAAGCGACGAAAGAAAACACGGCGAAAGAAAACACGACGAAAGATCACGGCGCAGGCTGTTTTTGCATTCTGCTCTTGTGTTGCCGTGACACTGGTTTTCTTAGCCTCGGCATTCATGCCGTGGCGATTTTCCGCGTCCTCTCGGCTTTCTCACTTCGGCAAGTCCGCGCCGCAGTTCGGGCAGAAAACGAACGCTTGGTACGACACGAGGGCCTTGCAGTTCGGGCAGACGCGGGCGCTGTCCGGCGGGGTGTCTTGAAAGACTTCGGTATTCGCCACCGGCGGGTCGGAGTTTTTTAGGTAGTCGCCGCCGAGAATGGCTTTGTACTCGTCGCTTTTGGCCCACGCGTCAATCTCCATCGCCCGGACCGCCGGGAACGGGTGCGTGGTTTGGAGCGTCTGGCCGAGCTTCAGAAACGAGTTCAGCGCGTCGCGGCCCATCTCCTCATAGTCCCGGCCCTGCTGCAAAAACGCGTCTTTGCTCATCTGCGCGTACAGCTTGCGCGAGCCGCCCGCGAGCTTCATCTCCACACTGACTACCGTGTCCACGTTTTGCGCCGCCAGCAAACCCGCCCGGTCGGCGGTCAGCTCGCTTTGCCGATACCAGTGAAAGAACGCATAAAACAATCCCGCCCCGAGGCCCCGTGCGAGGCCGAACGTCGGCCCGCCGAGCCGCAGCAAGAGGTTCGCGAGAAAAACCGCAATCTGCCGGTACAGCACATGGCCCGCTTTGATATGCCCCAGCTCATGCCCCAGCACCACCCGCCACTCGTCTTCGTCGAGAAGCTCAATCAGGCCCGAATAAACCACAATGATGGGGGACGCGACGCAGAACGTGAACGCATTCGCCGACGGGGTTTGGGTGATGTAAAGCTGCGGCACGGGAACGTCTAAAATCGCGCAGGACTCGACCAGCAGCGCGTAAAGCTCTTTGCACTGGTTTTGGTCCACCCGCACCATGTCCGACAAGCAGAACATGCGCCCGGCCCGGTCGCCGCCGTATTCGTTGAACTTGCGAAACACCCAGTCGAGGCCGGGCGCTTTCCGCAAAACGGCCAGCGCCGCCTTGTCGGTCGGATGCTCAAAGGCCGTCGAAGACAGGCCGGGAAACCGCTGGCGCTCGGACATGGGCTACCTCCAGTGATAATCTATTCGTAACGGGCCGATAAGAACTTCTTCTACGACATTGAGTGATACAGTCCCTGACATCTAAGCCGTTTACAGAAAAATTCTGTTCTTGCGCTTTGGCTCAAAGAGCATATACAACACCAGAAGAACAGGGTGACTGTATCCATGCCAAAGACTGTACATATAAATACTTCGATTGACTGAAGTAACTGAGGCCGGAAAGCTTTTAGAACCCGTGTACAAGTAGTAATGTCCATCTACTACGTTTCCGGCTAAAGCCCAACCGCCAAAGACAACCCCCAAAACCATGTAAGCCAAAAGATTGAGTATAAAGACAATGATCAAGATATTGCCAGGACGTTTGAGTTTGTCGCGGAAAGGCACATCGTTTGCTGGTAACTTTGGCGCGGCATCAGCTCCTATATCTTGGTTCATACTTGCTACCTGTCCTATGGCTATGTGTTGCATACCTCAATTTCGCCTGTCAGCCCTTCGGCATAAGCGAGACTTTCGCTTAACGGCATAATTAGTTGCGGTGCCAAACCGATGGCGTTGCTGCCGGCGACTTGCAAAGGATTATCCAGAACGCCTTGTTTGCTCACGGCAGTTTTCGCTGGCGGATTTGATTTCTAGCGAGAACGGTGTAATGTCCGACTAATGGCACTGCATCCGCTCCGAATAATGCAAGAAGGCGGTGCCCTGCTTCTTCGGGCGTTGATGGAAAAAACCGAAAGTGAACAACACCGGACGGAGCCGGCAGCTTGCGGTGAAAAATAAGGTCGCCGTAGTCCCGGTCAAAGGTCAAGATAATGCGGTTCTCTAAGACCGCCTGAGCCATAACTTCCGTGTCATCAATACCGATGCTATCCTCCACAATCGCACTTACTTCGTAGCCTGCATTTCGGAGCAGGTAAGTACTGGAAATCGGGAAATGTTCATCGGCAAGAAAAATACTCATCCCGCCGCCTTGAGCGTGTAAAAACTTTCCTCGCTCACACTTTCAGCCGCATAGGCGTGAACCGCCTGCAAGGCTTCCCGTGTCAGGTGTGGGTAATTCTCCAAAATTTGCGCTTCCGTCCAGCCCGCGCCGTAGAGGCCAAGAAGGAATTCGACGGCAAGGCGGGTTCCTTTGACAACAGGTCTGCCGGACAAAATGTTTGGGTCGCCGTGAATATGCTCATGCCAATCCATAATTTGCTCCTTTTAGTTGCCCTTTTCCAAAGTGATCGCGACGATTTTCAGGCTGCGCTCGCTGGGCAGGGTGATGGCGGTCAGCTTTTTGGCCGGGTCGAGCGCGAGGCGGTAGTCGCCGAGCGTGACTGCGCCGGGCCTCGCCCCGGCGGGCGTGTAACGGTACGACGCGGTGAACGCGGGAGCTGCCGGCGCGGCGAGCCAGTCGGCGACGGTGACGGGCAGGGGCGCGGTCTCGGAGCCGTACACGGCGCTGAGATTAACCGTGACGGGAGCGCCGTCCGACGCGGCGGCGAGCAGGTGAACGGCTTGAAACTTGCCGCTGCTCGGGAGCGCGATGGTCTGGCCCTGGCAGGACACGACATTCGGGACGCCGGCTTTGGCGGCGGGGTACAGGAACGACACGGCGTGGTTCGACTCTGTGCCTGCGCCGACCTGCGCGGTGTAGTAGCCCGACGGGTACAGCGGCAGGCCGGGCTTCCCCAGCAAAAGCGGGTTGCCGTCCACTTCAGAAGTCACGTCGGGCGGCAGCATCTCCGACGGCAGGACCCCGCCGCGCCCGTCGAAGCCGCCGGTCTTGCCGGGCGACTCGGGCGCGATGCCGAGCGTGCTGAAAAGCTTGGACAGGTCCACGGGGACAAGCGTGCCTTTGGCGGGGGCGACATGGACAAGCTGCTGCACGATGTCGGCGGCGGACAGGGGAAGCGTGGACTGCCAGGGGCCGTCGCCGACGCGGGCATCCCAAACCAGCGCGTAGCGGCCCGGCTGCTTGGGGGCCTGCACCGAGGCCGTCGCCGTGCTGTCCGATGCGCCGGGGAGCAGGTCCTGCGGCAGCGCGGCGGTCGGCCCGCCGTCCCACTCGCGCTCGGCCCCGTCCAGATAGTACCAGTGATAGCCCAGATGCACGGCGGATTTTTTGAGCGTTTGCCCCGACAGGCTTTGGACGGCCAAACGGGCCGTCGCCGTCCGGCCGGCGTCGAGCGTGCGCGGCAGGTCGGCGGCGGCAACAGCCACCGACGGCAGGGCGGGGGCGATCCGCACGATTTCATCGTACACGCTGCTGACTGCTGCGCCGAGGGTGTCCGGCTGCACAAACCAGTGAATTCGGTACGCGCCGGGCGGCAGCGGCGCGTCGTCTTTGCCGACAAGCGCGACGGAGAGGGCCGGGGAAACGATCTGGCCCGGCGTTACGGCCCCGGCGCTGAGCGGCGCATGGCCTTCGGCGACTGTTTTGGGGTTCGTGCCGTTCGGCTCGGTCGTTTGAATTTTATAGCCGAGCGCATAGGACGACGGCCAGGCCGCCGAGCCGTCGTTTCGCAGCGACACCGCTGACGAAAGCGTCTGGCCGGCGGCGGCGATCCCCGAAGTGGTCGTGCCGAGAAACGCCGCCTGCATCCCGCCGACCCCGGCGTCCGCGCCGATCACCGTGACGGCGGCTTGCAGCGGCGTGTCGCCGGCATACGAAAACCAGCGGTCCTGCCCCTGCACCATGTCCACGACCAGCGTGTAGTCGCCCGGCTCCAAATCCTCGCCGAAGTTGTCGCGGGCGGCCAGCCCGAGCGAAAGTGTCAGCGAATGCCCCGGCAGGACATCTTTGCCGATAGGAATGCGCGGGGCGCTGTCGTCATACAGCCGGCCGTCTTTGTACCAGCGGGTCGAAAGCGAGTACCCTTCGCCCGCCCGCCAGGGCAGGGTTCCTGCGTTTTCAATGCGGACCGGAATCTGGTACAGCGTTTTCGGGAAAATCGTGCGCGGCACGGCGCTTGCCAGATATTTGGCGTGCCAGGGCCGGCTGCCGTCGTAGCCGATCACCTGGGCGCGGGTGGCGTCCACATACTGCTCGCCGTACTGGCGCGACGCCGCGATCTCGGTGCCGTGCGCGAAGTCGTTCCAGCTTTCCACGACAATTTGGTTCGGCGTTGACACCAAAGCGACCTGCCACGACGTGTCATAGGTCCGGCCCCCTTTGCGCGGCACAATCCCGTTGCGGTCGCTCCGGCCCGGCGAGACGGTCGCCACCGTGTCCGAGTGGTACACCCGCGCAATCGGGGTGCCGTCGCCAAGCGACTTGGCGGCATCGCTGCGGCCCAGGCTTAAGTCGTACACTAAAACGCCGGGGGTGCCGAGGCCGGAGACATCCTGCATCGCCCGGAACTCGGGCGGGAGGTGCGAGTAGATCATATCCAAATCGGGCTGCCCGGTCGTTGCATCCACGCCCACCAATGGGTAATCTAATCCCTGCGCCTTCATTTCTTTCAGCGCCTGGACAAACGCATCCAGCTCGCGGCTTAAAAGCGGGTCATTCGGCTGCGTTCGGAGGAGTGCGACTTCGATTCCCGCCAGCCGCATGTCCGTCATCTGGGAGCGGTGCCACTGGGAGCGCAGGCCGGAAAACCACGGCCCCGCGCCGCTCATCGGCTGGTCGGCCAGCGCGGTCCCGCCCGCCGCATTCCAAACATTCTGCCCCGGCCCGAGCCGAGGGTCGGCGTTGAAGTCCAGGCGGTACACCCCCATCACAAACGCCGGCGGCTTCGGCGAGCCGAGCACAAACGCGCCGGAGTTGACTGAAACGCCTGCCGGCAGGGGGGCGTACTGGCCGTTCGAAGAAAACTTCGACTCGGGCAGCGCCTGGGCGACCTGGTACTCGCCTTTGCCGATGCGCTTGGTCTTGATCGGCCCGGCGGGCGGCGCGGGCGGGGCCATCCCGGCGGGGGCTTTGATGCCGCCGGGAACGACTTTAATGGACCCGCGCCCGCCCGGCAGGTCAATCGTGCTTGTTTCCACGGGCGCGGCTGCCGCCTGCTTGCCGCCGGGCGGGGTGAGGCCGAGCGGGGGCGGGTTGTCGAACGGCGACTGGGTTGTGTTCGGCTCTTCGGCAACTGTCGGGGCGGGGGCAGTCACGGCGTCGGTGCCGAACGACGCCCGCGTGACGGCAGGCCAGTCGCCGCTGACAATGGTGCCGTTGACACGCGGAAACTGCCCGACCACTTTGGCGCAGACGATCTTCTCAGGCGACGACGGCGTGCTCGCGCCGCCGGCGGCAAAGACAATCCGGGACCACTTCGACGGGTTCTGGACATCTCCCTTGCTTTTGACGCTCCCCGACAGCGAGAACAGCCGGCCGGCGGGAGCCGCCAGGCTGTCCCGGTCGCGCGAGATGACATTGAAGCCCCAGACTTCGCCCGGCGCGGGCGGCTTGGTGCGGCCCATCTCAGACCAGGGGATCGCGATCTCGACATCAAACCCCGTGTCCGTGTCCTCGGGCTTGTTCAGCGTTCCGAGAACGGTCGCGGCGTACTTGTACGAGTACACGGCTTTGCCTTTGGGCGTTTTGGTGCCGTCGCCGACACTGAAGTACGCCCCCTGCGCCGCCGACACGGCCATTTGGAACGTCTGCGGGGTGCGGACTTTGGCGCGGGCGTTGTCGGTCTCAAAAAAGACTTCGACATCGTCGTCCTGCTGCGGCTGGGAAGTGGTCGTCGTGTTGGTCCCGACGACATCGGCGTCGCGCACCCGAAACGCCGCATAAAAGTAGTAATTATCCCACGACGTGTACATTGTCTGCACCCGCGCGTCGCCAGGCTGCGCGGGGGGCGTTGCGGCGGCGAGGGCGGCGGGAAGCAGCGAAAGCGTCAGCAGCAGCGGCGCGGCGGCAGCGCCGGAAAATCGAGTGCCAGGTAATCTTAACAGCATAGCTCACTATACCCAAGCGCCGAAGGGAGTGTCAAGGAAACCGTATCCTGCCGTGTCCCCTACAAGCCGGGGTCTTCAGGAACTAAACGCTGCGGGCCGTGGAGCAGGCGCAGCAGAAAAATCACGGTTTCGGCAGTCTCCGGCGGATCGTCCGGCGCAGGCGGCAGGAGGGTAAACAGGACGCGGATGGGGATACCCGTCCGGCGTTTAGTCGGCCCATAGTAGAGCATTCGGCGCCTTTCGCGGCTGTAAATGAGCGGTGGCTTCCTCGTCGCGGGCGTGAGACAGCGGACCGGGAAAATCCAAAAGGTCTCGAAGCGCTTTGTTGAGACCTTCCTCCCACCGAGCTGCATAATCCGGGTCACGGCGGTTGAGCGAAAGGTTCATCTGCCCGAGATCGGCATCGGCGGGATCACTGAAGACAAGCCCATAGTTCACAGCCAGCCCTCGCGCTCCAATTCGGCGCGAACCTGTGGGTCCATTGCCGCAATGGTCTGTTCCGCTTGGTCAGCCAATTCCTCATTGGTGAGATGCGACAGGTCAGGAAAGCCGTGTTTCTGCCGCATCCTTGCTTCTACTTCGGCGAGCGTGTGGCGCGGCCCGTCCAGCATTGCCTGCATCTCGGCCCGTCCCTGCGCTTCCCGTTCCCAGTCCTGCACAGTTCTTGCAATCGCTTCCGCTGCGACCGCGTCTAAATCACTGTTGCCGCTCAGCGTCAGCAGGCGGCTCGCAGGGGCATCATCAATCGTGATTGTCGTCATGGCATAGTCTCCCGTTTCGCGTTACCTCAAAGTATACCCCGCCGCGCGGCGTCAAGTGCAGCCAGGGCTAACCCCCGTGTTCGCCCTTCCTGTCCGAAGAATGATTGATACAAAAAAGAAACTGGAAGTTATCAGATGTTTATGATTTTTGTAAACGAAAAGGGCTATTTTGGAAACTCTAGGTGCAGAAGCGAGTAAAAACAGTCTTTCGGCGCTTGGGGTCTATTTTGTCTGCCTCTTGTGCCGCAGCCCGGCGAATGCCATAATAATAGCACGTTGCCAAAATTGACGGCGACAACTGAAGCAGCGTAGAGGAAAGCGTCGGCCCGAGGGGTCGGCGCTTTTTTGTTGTGTGGCGTCCGTGGGGAACGATTGCGGCCCGGCTTTTGTAGTACTCTTTGAGGGTTCTTGTATGACAATGCTTTGCCGGTTATTGCTGTGTGCGCTGGCGCTGCTGACGCTGCCCGCGTCCGCCGCGCCGCTGCCGGTGCGGTTCGCGGCGTCGGCGGCCCCGACCCCCGCGCATCCCGGCGAGGCGGTGACGGTGACGGTTCGGGCGCAGATTGACCCCGGCTGGCATGTCTACTCGGTTGTCCCGGCATCTACAGGACCGGCGGCGACGGCGCTGACGGCGCTCGGGGACGCCGTCCCGCTCGGGACGACAGCCGAAGATGCGCCGACCCAAAAGTTCGACCCGAACTTTCAGACCCCCGTGGCCTACCACGAAAGCGCGGCGACCTTTACCCGGCAGTTTTTGGTCAAACGCGCGGCGTCATCGGTCACGCTGCGTTATCAAACGTGCAACGACCATGTCTGCCTGCCGCCGACCGACGTTTCCCTGCCGGTGACGCTTGCGGTCGCGGCGGGTCCGGTGCGGACGGAGTTCGGCCCCCCCGCCCCCAATAATGGGGGAGTCAGATTAGGAGCGGCCTCTGCTGCTTCCCCTCCGGCTCCCCCATTATTGGGGGCCGGGGGGGCCTCCCTATTCTTTTTGGCCGCCATCGGCGCAGGACTCTTGGCGCTGGTCACGCCGTGCGTGTTTCCGCTCATTCCCATTACTTTAACGAGCTTCGTCAAGCAGGCGGACGGTGACAAAGCAAAATTGGTGCGCCTGTCGGTCGGCTATGCGCTCGGGATTGTCCTGCTGTACGCCCTGCTCGGGGCGACCGTCACGGCGACGCTGGGGGCGGCGGGGATCAACAATATCGCCGCAAACCCCTGGGTCAACCTCGGCATCTTTGTCGTCTTTGTCGTGTTTGCGTTTTCGTTTTTTGAGACCCTTCAGTTCACGCTGCCCGCTAATCTGACGGGCTTGCAGCAGACCGCGAAATCGCAGGGCGGCTTGGTCGGGCTGGCCCTGCTCGGCGTGACGTTCGTACTGGCATCGTTTACCTGCACCGCGCCGTTTCTCGGGACTCTTCTGGTGGCGGCGGCGGACGGGGCACGGCTTTTGCCGCTGCTCGGCATGCTGGTTTTTGCGCTGGCGTTTGTGTCGCCGTTTCTGGTGTTCGCGGCGTTTCCGCAGTGGATTTCCAAAATCCCCAAAGGGGGCGTCTGGCTGGCGCGGGTCAAAGCGACGCTGGGCTTTTTGGAACTCGCCGCCGCCTTGAAGTTTTTGTCTAATGCCGACCAGGTGTGGAACTGGCGAATTTTGACCGCGCCGGTGCTGCTGGCCGCGTGGGCGCTGATCTTTGCCGCCGCCGCGCTGTACCTGATCGGTACACTCCGCTTCGGCGTGGCCGGCGAGCTGGAGCCGCCCGGCGCAAAAGCAACGCCGGGCCGGGCGGTCTTTGCGTCGGCGTTCGCCGCGTTTGCCCTGTTCTGCTTTTGGGGCCTGGCGGGCCGGCCTATCGGGGCTTTGGGGACGTTCCTGCCGCCGCCGGGCTACGGCGGGGCGACGGCCGGTGCCCCGGCGGACAGCCTGCCGTTTTTGACCGACTACGCCGCCGCACTGGCGCAGGCGAAAGCGGAAAACAAGCCGCTGTTTGTGGATTTTACGGGCGTGACGTGTACGAACTGCCGGTGGAACGAGATCAATGTCTTTCCCCGCGCCGAAGTGAAGTCGCAGCTCGCCAATTATGTCCGGGTGCAGCTTTACACCGACCGGCCCGGCGACGCCGCCAACCAAAAATTGCAGCTCACCAAGTTCGGCGACGTGGCCCTGCCGCTGTACGCCGTGGTGAACCCGCAGACCGAAGCGGTGCAAGACAAGTACGCCGGGACCATCACCAATGCCGCCGATTTCACGCGGTTTCTGGCGCGGGGAGTCCCCCCGGCCCCCAATGATGGGGGAGCCGGAGGGGACGCGGCAGAGGCCGCTCCTAATCTTACTCCCCCATCATTGGGGGCGGGGGGGACTTCCTGGGCCGCCTACAGCCCGGCGGCAGTCGAGAGCGCGAAAGCGGCGGGAAAGCCCGTGATTGTAGACTTCACGGCGGCGTGGTGCGTCAACTGCAAAGAAATCGCGCATGATGTGTTTGAGCATCCCGCCGTCGCGCCGGAATTAGCGGACAAGTTCGTGACCCTGCGGGCGGACTTGACGCAGTGGAACAGCCCGGCCAGCGCCGCTTTAGAAAAGCAGTACGGCTTCGGCAGCCTGCCGACAGTGATCTTTCTGGACCCGAAGACCGGGCAGGAGATCAAACCGCTGCGGATCACGGGGCGGCTGAGCGTGGCGGAGTTCCAGAAGAAGATGGCAGAGGCGCAGAGCGGAACAGGGACAGCGGTAGCGGCGCGGTAGATGGGGACAAGCCCTACCGGCTGAACTGCGCTTCATGCAGGCGCTGATAAATCCCTGACGCGGACACTAGCTCTTCGTGGCGGCCCTGCTCGGCGACGCCCGATTCGTCCACCACGACAATCCGGTCGGCGTTCTGAACCGTCGCCAGGCGGTGCGCGATGACCAGGGTGGTGCGGCCCACGGCCAGCTCGGCCAGCGACGCTTGAATGGCCCGCTCGGTTTCGGTGTCCAGTGCCGAGGTCGCTTCATCCAAAATCAAAATCGGCGGGTTTTTCAGAAACATCCGGGCAATCGCCATGCGCTGCTTTTGGCCGCCGGACAGCTTGACCCCGCGCTCCCCGGTCAGCGTGTCCAGCCCGTCCGGGAGCAGGGAAATCATGTCGTCCAAACGCGCCCGGCGGGCGGCGTCCCAGATTTCGGCATCCGTCGCGCCGAGCCGTCCGTAGGCGATGTTTTCCCGGATAGTGCCCGCAAACAAAAACACGTCCTGCTGCACAATGCCGATGTTCCGGCGCAGCGACGCCAGGGTCATCTGCCGGATGTCCTTGCCGTCAATCGTGATCCGCCCGCTGTTCAATTCATAAAAGCGCGGCAAGAGCGAGCACAGCGTCGTTTTGCCCGCCCCGCTCGGCCCGACAAACGCCACCATCTCGCCGGGAAAGAGCGAAAGGTTGATGTTTTGGAGCACCGTTTTGTGCTCGGTATAGCCGAAGGTGACATTCTGAAACTGGATCGCCCCGCGCAGATGCCCGGCGTCCGCCGCCCCCGGCAGGTCGGTGATCTCCGGGGCGGTGTCGAGAAGCTCGGTGTAGCGCTTGAAGCCGGCGATGCCTTTGGGGTAGGTTTCCAGCACGGCATTGATCTTCTCGACAGGCCGGAAAAAGACATTGGTGAGCAGCAGAAAGCCCATAAAGCCGCCGACCGACAACTGATGGCGCAGGACAAAGTAGGCCCCGGCGATCATCACGAACAACTGCACAATCCGCATGGTCATATACGACAGCGACAGGCTTTTGGACATGAGTAAATACGCCTTCAGCTTGGTCGCTTTGTACTTCCCATTGTCCTCGGCAAAAAGCGCCGTTTCGTGGCTCTCGTTGCCGAATGCCTGCACGACCCGGATGCCGCCGACGTTCTCTTCGATGCGGGCGTTGAAGTCCCCCACCTGCCCGAACAATGTCCGCATGGTCTGGGTCATCGCCCGCCCGTAGCGGGTCGAAATCCACAGCATCGGCGGGACGACCAGGCCGGTAATCAGCGCCAGCTTGACATTCAGGGTCAGCATCAGCAGGAACGAGCCGAGAAACGTCATCACGGCGATAAACGCATCTTCCGGCCCGTGGTGGGCCACTTCCCCGACATCTTCCAAGTCTTTGGTCACCCGCGCCACCAAGCGCCCGGTTTTCTGGTTGTCGTAAAACCGAAACGACAGCGTTTGCAGGTGATCGAAGATTTTGCGCCGCATTTCGGTTTCAATCGCGATCCCGAGCACATGCCCCCAGTAGTTGACGATGTATTGCAGCCCCGTGTTGATCCCGTAAATGCCGAGCAGGGCGGCGGTCGCCCCGAGGATCAGCCCCCAGTTCTGCGACGGCAGCAGCTTATCCACAAACGCCCGCACGGCCAGCGGAAAAGCCAGCTCCAGCAGGCCGGACAGCACGGCGCAGCAGAAGTCCAGCAGAAACAAGCCGCGATGGGGCCGGTAGTAGTCAAAAAAGCGTCGGAGCATGGGCAGTGGGGCCGTTTCTAGGACAGACAGCGAAAATAAGACAGACAGCGAAAATAAGACAGACAGCAAAAAAGCGCCAGCCAGTGTGGCTGCCGCTTGAACTTGGGTTCCATTTCTGGGAACGTAAATACAGTATATCACAGGCAGGGCGTAAAGTCAAGGCAAAGCGAGCGCTTTCGAGCAGCGCAGCAAGCCGTAGAAGCCGCGCCTGTGCCGCCAAAAACGGCTGTTCGGAAAGGCCGCCGGCGGGAGCGCCCGGCAAAGCGCAGCGCGGCCTGTCTCAAAATTGCCGCAAATCTGATTTTCATAGACGCCAACGGCGCGTGTTTCGGACAGCGGGCAAACGTGGAACATGAGGGGTAGGGATGAGCAAAGAGCGTAGGCTAAGAAAATGCCTAAACCGGGACTTTAGGAAGGCGAACACAAGGTTCGCCCCTACGGGGTGGCCGGATGTAGGGTGCAAACAATGTAGGGCGCAAACAATGTAGGGCGCGAACCTTGTGTTCGCCCTTCTTCTCTTAAATGCACCTTCTTCTCTTAAATGCCATTTTTTCTCTTAAATGCCATTTTTTCTCTTAAATGCACCTCCAGGAGCAACCATGACAGACATCGCACTCACTCCCGAACCTGCCCTGTCGCCCGACGAACTCCACGCCATGCACGCCTACTGGCGGGCCGCCAATTACCTGTCGGTCGGACAGATTTACCTCAAAGACAACCCCCTGCTGAAGCGGCCCTTGACCCGCGACGACACCAAGCCGCGCCTGCTCGGACACTGGGGCACGACGCCGGGCCTGAACTTTATCTATGTCCACATGAATAGACTCATCAAGAAGTACGACCTGAACGCCATTTATGTCTGCGGGCCGGGGCACGGCGGGCCGGGCATGGTCGCCAATACTTATCTGGAAGGCACTTACAGCGAAATCTACCCGAACATCCCGCAGACCGAAGCCGGAATGCAGAAGCTGTTCAAGCAGTTTTCGTTTCCCGGCGGCATTCCAAGCCATGCCGCCCCCGACACGCCGGGGTCCATCAACGAAGGCGGAGAACTCGGCTACTCGCTGTCCCACGCCTACGGCGCGGCGTTCGACAACCCCGATTTAATCGCCCTGTGCGTCATCGGCGACGGCGAAGCCGAGTCGGGGCCGCTGGCGGCGTCGTGGCACTCCAACAAGTTTCTGGACCCCGTGAGCGACGGCGCGGTGCTGCCGATTTTGCACCTCAACGGCTTCAAGATCGCGAACCCTACCGTGCTGGCCCGGATCGGCGACGAGGCTCTGACAAGTCTAATGGTCGGCTACGGCTACGCGCCCTATTTTGTCGAAGGCGACGACCCCGCGCTGATGCACCAAACAATGGCGCAGACGCTGGAAACCTCTGTTCAAGAGATACGCGCCATTCAGCAGAAGGCCCGCGAGCACGGCGACGCGGCCCGCCCGCAGTGGCCGATGATTGTGCTGCGCTCCCCAAAAGGCTGGACCGGGCCGAAAACCGTGGACGGCAAAAAAACCGAAGGCTCGTGGCGCTCCCACCAAGTCCCGATTGCCGACATGAAGACCCCCGAGCATGTCGCCCAATTAGAACAATGGCTGCGAAGCTACCAGCCCGAAGAGCTGTTTGACGACGCGGGGAAGTTACGCGCCGAGATCGCCGCGCTGGCCCCCGCCGGCGACCGGCGGATGGGGGCGAACCCGCACGCGAACGGCGGGGGGCTGCTGCGCGACCTGCCCCTGCCGGACTTTCGGGACTATGCGCTTAAGTTCGACACGCCCGGCACGCTGATCGGCGAGTCCACGCGGGTTCTCGGCACTTATTTACGGGACGTGATGGCGGCGACGGAAGACACCCGCAATTTCCGGGTGCTGGCTCCCGACGAAAACGACTCCAACCGCCTGAGCGCCGTGCTGGACGCGACCGGGCGGGCGTGGGACGCCGAAGCCCGGCCCGACGACGATGCCGGATTAGCCGCCGGCGGGCGGGTGATGGAAATTCTCAGCGAGCACACGATTGAAGGCTGGCTTGAAGGGTACTTGCTGACGGGCCGGCACGGGTTCTTTTCGTGCTACGAGGCATTTATCCATATTGTGGATTCTATGTTCAACCAGCACGCCAAGTGGCTGGAAGCCTGCCGGCATATCCCGTGGCGCAGGCCGATTGCCTCGCTCAACTACCTGCTCACGTCGCATGTCTGGCGGCAGGACCACAACGGCTTTTCGCATCAGGACCCCGGCTTTATTGACCATGTGCTGAACAAAAAAGCCTCGGTCGTGCGCGTGTACCTGCCGCCCGACGCCAACTGCCTGCTGTCGGTGGCCGACCACTGCCTGCGCTCCCGAAACTATGTCAATGTCATTGTCGCCGGCAAGCAGCCCGAATTGCAGTATCTGACAATGGACGCCGCCGTGCGTCACTGCACCGCCGGGCTGGGCATCTGGGAGTGGGCGGGGACCGACACCGACGGCGACCCGGATGTGGTCCTGGCCTGCGCGGGCGACGTGCCGACTTTAGAGATTTTGGCTGCCGTGGACATTCTGCGCCGCGAGCTGCCCGATCTCAAAATCCGGGTCATCAATGTCGTGGACTTGATGACTTTACAGCCGCAGACCGAGCACCCGCACGGCCTGACCGACAAAGATTTCGACACGCTGTTTACGCCCAGCAAGCCGGTCATCTTCGCCTACCACGGCTACCCGTATTTGATCCACCGGCTGACGTACCGCCGGACGAACCATGACAACATCCATGTGCGCGGCTTCAAAGAAGAAGGCACGACCACCACGCCGTTCGACATGGTGGTCATCAACGACCTGGACCGCTTTCATTTGGTTCAGGACGTGATAGACCGCGTTCCCGCCCTCGGCTACCGGGCGGCGGGCCTGCGCCAGCGGATGCGGGATAAATTGCAGGAGCACACGCGCCATGTCCGCGAGCACGGCGAGGACCTGCCCGAAGTCCGCGATTGGGCCTGGCCGTATTAGCATGCCCCCCCGCCCCCAATAATGGGGGAGCTGGAAAAGAGCAAACCGGAGCAGACAGGGCAAAGGGCGCGGCAAAGGTAAGAGGGCGCGGCAAAGGTAAGAGGGCGCGGCAAAGGTAAGAGGGCGCGGCAAGCAGCGCCCCTACGCGTTGCAATCGTACTTTCCTCTGACTCCCCCATTATTGGGGGCGGGGGGGGACCGGCAGTGCCGACAAGTAAGCCGTCAGCGCCGGCCAGGTGGTGACGCGCGGGCAGCCGGCGTTGGGAGTGCGCCCGGCCCAGTCGAACAAAAGCGTCTGCATTCCCGCGCCCATCGCCCCGGCGGCATCGAGTTCGTACCAATCGCCGACATGCAGGCACGCGGCCGGCGGCAGGCCGACTTGGGCCAGGGCGTCTTCAAACAGCAAGGGACTGGGCTTGGTTGCGCCGACCACGGAAGACACTGCCAGCGCGTCAAAAAAATCCCAAAGGCCAAGCTCGCGCAGCACGTCCGGCAGCGTGTCTTCCCAATCGGAAATCGCGCCGAGCAGAAAGCCGCGTCCCCGAAGCGTCTCCAAAAGCGCCCTCGCTTCGGGCAGGGCAAAGCGAGTAAACGGCACCGACGCGAACGCCGCCGCCAGCGCGGCCCAGGCGTCGTCGGTCAGCGGCGGCAGCCCCAGGTGACGCCACAAAACGCCGACCGTCTCGCGGAACGCGCCGGGGGCGTCCCAGACGATGCCCTGCACATACCGCTTGACGGCGAACGCTTCGGCGGCCCGGTAGGCGTCCGGCAGCCGGGCCGGGTCAAGCGCCGTGCCGGCGGCCCCCGCCGCCATGATCAGCCGGTCCCGGAGCGGCGGGTCGTCGAAAACCAGCGTGTCGCCGATGTCGAAAAAGACGGCCTGAATCGCCGCCACCTTAAGACGCCGTCTTGGCGGCGTCTTCGGCGCTCGTGTCCAGCAGCGCATCGGTGAGGCGCAGCCGGCCCCGCATCGCCGCCGACACGGCCGGCCAGTCAATCTCGTCCAAACGCGCCCGCAGCGCGTCCGCCGCCGCCCGGCCCTCGCCCGAGGGCAGGGGGCCTTCTAAAAGCCGCACGGTCAGGTCGCGGGTCAGCGCGGGGTCCTGCACCATCTCCACATCCAGCGGCGATGCGCCGAGGTCGGTGGCAGGGGAGTCGAGAAATTCCAAAACAGCTTCAGTGGCAGAGTTCATACTGCTCACTTACCGGCAAAGCGGCCCCGCTTAAACCCCGGCGCTTGCCTTGACAAAAATCGGCAAGTGTGATACCCTAAGAAAAGAAATTCTGCAACGGAACCGACGGAGCGAGGTACAACGCGTGTACTGCCAAGACTGCAATACCCACAATCCCCTGGACAGCAAATACTGCAAAGAATGCGGGTCCAAAATCAACGATGGCTACCGGACCCTGATGCTGTCTATTCAAGACCTGCCCCTGCATCAGTCCGAGGAACAGGTCGAAAAACTGACCCGCCTGCTCGATATGGCCTTTTGGCACAACCAAGCCGGCAACACCGCCGCCGCCATCATCGCCTGCGAAGCCGCGCTGGCCTTGAACTCCGGCTCGACCACCGCCCATTCGCTGCTCGGAACACTCTACGAAAAAAGCGGCGACGACGCCAAAGCCATCCATCACTTCGAATCGGTGCTGGCGCTGAACCCGGACAGCCAGGCCGACGCCCAAAAACTCGACCAGCTTCGGCGCGGAGTGCATGTCCGCGCCGCTTCGCCGCCGCCGGCCCATCAGTGGGTGCCCCCGGCGCTGTTTAAGCTCGGCCCAACACTGCAAAAGCGCCTGGCGGCGTTATCGGGGCCGCCCGAAACGGCGTCCCAGCGCCGCCCGCTGTATGCCGCCGGGGCGGCGACCGCTCTGGTGCTCGTGTCCGGCCTTTTGCTCACGCGCCCCTGGGCGCAGGCCGAGACCGTCAAGACATACCCGATCACCGCCGCCGCGCCGAGCGCCCCGCCGCCGGCGTCCGTGGCGAAATCGGCGTTTGCGCCGGACGCGCCCCCCGCCCCGGTCGGCCCGCCGATGGTGCTGACCCCGGCGCACCCGAACACGCAGACGCCCGCGTACATTCCGCCGGTGATCACGGCGCGTGACCCGTTCATCAGCCCGCCCGCGCCGGTTGTTCCGTCCGCCGCCGCGCCGGCTCGGCCCAATGCCGCCCTGCTGAGCCTGCCGCCGGTGCCGCGCCGCACCGCCGCCCCGCGCCGGGAGCGAGGCTTAGCCCTGCCGCCGCTCCGGCTGGCCGCCCTGCCGCCGGCGGACTCCGGCCTTCCCGGCGGGATCGCCCCCGCCCCCGTGGCCCTGCCGCCGGGCCTTGTCCCGCCCCCGCCGGCTGCCGGCACGGCCCTGAGCGCCGTGCCGCGCCACACCGTCGTGGTCGGCCGCTTCGCGAATGCGCCGGCCCCCAGCGCGTATTCGTCGGACTTGTCGTCGCACATTCGGATCACCGTGCATCAAAGCCGCGACGCCGACCCTGCGGACGCGTCCGCGCCGAGCGTGTCGGGCGACAACCGGGGCGAGTCGGACCAGCAGCGGGCGCTGTCTTTGCAGGAAGCCGGGTCGTATTCGCAGGCCCGGCAGGCATACCAAAGCGCCATTCATGCGTACCAGTCGCAGATCGCCGCCGGGCGGGACGTGGAAACGGCCCGGCGCGGCTTGTCCGCCTGCCAGACGGGACTCCAGATTTGCCTTCAAAGCCAGCCGTAATTTTGTTCGGATTCCTTTCTTTCGGGCTTGCCGCGCTGACCCTGCCCGGCCTGCCGCTGCCTGCCGCGCCCCCGCCCGGCGCGTCCCCCGCCAAAGCGCCGCTGCCGACCGTGCTGCTCTACCCGGCGACCCCCGGCGATGTCGCCGCGCTGGTGGACCTGCGGACCCGCCTGCGGCTCGACAGCCGGGTGCAGGTGCTCACCTACGACCCCGAGTCGGCGGCGGTGCAGCGGGCCGCCGCCGAGAAAAACCACCCGGACTGGCTCGTGCGTCCCCCGGCGTCGGACTCGGCCCGCATGGCGCTGGCCCGCGCCCTCGGCGCGAGCTTTTACGCCGTGGTCAGCCCCGGCCGCCTGGCCGACACGACCCATGTGGAGCTGGTCGAGACCGCCCCGGCGGCCCGGACCTTCGACTGGACCGGCACCAACCGCCAGTTCGGCGCTCATGCGCTGGAGTCCCAGGTCGCCGACTCGCAGGCGCACCCCGCTCACGACGGCCGCGTCGCCGAAGCGCCGCCCGCGCCCGCCGGGCCGGTGTCCGCCGCCCCCGTCACCATCGCCGAAATGCCGACCCGCCCCGTGCCGTCGTCGGTGCTGAGCGGCGCGGCCCCCGATGCGCCTGTCGCTCCGCCCGCCGCCGCCTCTGCCCAAGCGCCGCCGGCTGCTGTCGCGGCAGTCCCGCCGCCCGCCCTGCCTGAGCCGCCTGCCGCGCCGCTTGTGAAGTCCGCGCCGCTGCCGCTTGTGAAGTCCGCGCCGCTGCCGCTTGTGAAGTCCGCGCCGCTGCCGCTTGTGAAGTCCGCGCCGCTGGCCCTGCCGTTGCCGGCTGCCTCGGCGCTTCCGGTGACGCCGCCCGCGCGTCCGCTCCGCATCGTCCTGCCGCCGGCCTCTATCGTTGCCGCCGTTCCGCGCCCGGTCATGCCCGCCCCCGCCCCGGTCATGCCCGCCCCGGTGCCGCTGCCGAAAGCGCCGACCCAAGCGGCCGCTTTGCCGCCCCCGCCCAAGATTGTCCTTGCGCCGCCTGTCCAAATCGCCGCGCTGCCGCCGCGCGTTGCGCCCGCCCCGGCTCCCCCCGTGCCGCCGGCCGCGCCCCCGCCGCCGGCCCCGGTAAAGAAACGCCGCCCGACTGCCGAAGATATAACCGCGATACAGCCCCTGCTGGCAAAAGGCGACGCCGCGCTCGACGGGGGGGATACCGTCAGCGCCATCGCCTTTTACCGGCAGGCGGTCAACGGAGCGCCCTTGTCGGTCGTGCCGCGCTTGAAGCTCGCCGACGCTTACCAAAAAGACGGCCTCGGCGACCGGGCGCTCGATGAAGCCCGGCGGGCGCTCGAGATCGCCCCGGACAGCGGGCCGGTGCAGCAGTTTTTATCGAATTTAGACCAGCAGACCGGCACCTCGGCCGGCAGCCTGATCAAAGCGCGGGCCGTGCTGGCCCAAGCGCCGAGCAGTCCGGCGGCTCACGAAGCCTTTGCCGAGGCGCTGTGGAACGGCGGCGATCTCGGCGGCGCGGAAGCCGAATACAAGGCGGCGTCGGCTCTCGCCCCCGGCGGCAGCCGCAGCGCCGACGCCCAGCTTGCCCAGCTTTACGCCGCCGAAGCGCGGTACGACGACTGCCTGGCGATTTTACACAGCGGCGGGGCGGGGGCGTATGCGACCGCCATTGGGATTGTTAGAAACCGGGCCGACACGCTGTCGAGCACCCTGGCGGCGTCCCGCTCGGCCTTTGCCGCCGGCAAAAGCACGCGCGAGCAGTATTACGACGATGCCAAAAAACTGAGCGCTCAGGCGCAGGCGCTGGCCGAGTTTGTCGCCGCCGTCGCCCCGCCCGCCCCTTACAAGCTGGCGCACCTGCACCGGATGCTGTCGTCGAGCCTGCTGGCGCAGGAGTCGGCGGCGCTGGTAAGCTGGATCGAGACCGGGGACACCGGAAAAAGCGACAGCATGGCCCGGCTGGAACACGCGGCGGCCACTGAAATGCTGACCGCCCAGGCCGCTGAAGAAAGATTGGGACTTTGGAAGCAGCAATCAAGCGAGAGATAACACGTTCGCGCCCCGGCGGCAGTCCGTTTTGGAGCCGGTGGCAGCGGGCCGCCGCCCGGACCCCGGACAGCAGCCGGGCACCCCTGCCGTCGCCGGGCGATGTCGTGCGCCTGCATGCCGAGACCCGCCACGCCGGGGTGGAAGTCGGCACCTACGAAGCCCGCGTCAAAGCGGTCGGCCCGCGCCGCATTCTGCTGGAAAGCGCCGAAGCATCGGCAGCCTCGCACCATTCGGTGTCCGACCACGCTTCGCCCGATCAGTCTTTGCCCCTGTCGTCCGCCCTGCCGCCGCGCACGGCGCTGACCCTGTCGTTTGTCTGCGGCGACAATCTGTACCAGTGCGAAACCCGCGTCGCCGGCCCGGCGAAAACCGGCACGCTGACAGTCTGCCGGCCCCGGATCGTCACCAAAGTCCAGCGCCGTCAGTTTTACCGCCTGCCCTTGCAGTCGCCGACCACCTTTCGGGTGCGCGGCGAGTCCGGCAGCACCGCGCCGGTCCCCGCCCGCCTGGTCAACTTGTCCGGCGGCGGGGCGCTGGTGGCGTCGGGCAAGCCGGTCCCGAGCGGCCTGCGGGTCGTGGTCCGGGTCCCCGCCGGGCGTCAGGGCGACCTGCTGGACGTGGAGTCGGACGCCCTGGACTGCCGGGTAGCCTCGCAGGGCCGCGCCCGGATTTACCTGGTCCGCCTGCGCTTTGTCGGCCCGCCGAGCCTGACCGAAGAAGACCGCGAAGAAATTGTGGCTTATATTTACGATCAGCAAAGAATGCTTTTGAAGACCCGCAAGCTGCTTCGGGCCTAGCCGAAGTTTGCACACAACACGCAAAAAAAAGCCTGGGGCAGCGCTCACACTTTGTCAGCGCCGGCCCAGGCTCCGCACAAACCTGCGGATTGAGTAAGGAGGACATGCACCTCTTTTTTACGCCTCCGCCCCGGCCTGAGTTCCGCCCGGTCTGCTTTTGGTGCAAACTGTAACCCGCTGTTAATCCGTACCCCGTTGACTTGACCCCCCTGAAACGCCAGAATAAACGCATGGATCAGTCTGTGCCGTCAAAATCAGAGAACGGCACGCGAAGCCCCGAGTCTCGGCGGATGCCGGCGCGGACCCTGCTGCTGCTGGTCGGGATCAATCTGCTGTGGGCGGGGTCGTCGCTGGCCGCAAAAGTCGCGGTCGGCGCGATCCCGCCGATGACCCTGGCCTTTGCCCGGTTTTCCGCCGCCGCGCTGGCATTGTACGGGATTGCGCTGTGGCGAAACGTAGACCTGCGGGTCGCCCGGCGCGACTGGGGCGTGTTTTGGGCGATGGGGATTTTAGGGCTGGCGCTGACTTACCTGCTTGCGTATCAAGGGCTGCGGCTGACCACGGCGTCGAACTTCGCCCTGCTGCATGCCACCGAAACGGTGTTTTTATCGGCCCTGGCCTTCTTTTTCCTCGGCGAAGCGCTGCCCCGCGCCAAGCTGCTCGGGATTGCGCTCGGACTGGCGGGCGTGTACCTAATAGTCGCGAACGGCTGGGTCATTCACGGGCTTTCGCCGTCGGTGCAGGGGAGTGGGCTGATTGCGCTGGCGCTGGCGTTTGAAGCGCTGTCGAGCATTGTCGGCAAGAATTTACTCGCCCGCTACCCGCCGCTGTCGGTGGTGACCTACCAGGTGATGAGCGGCGCGGCGGCGCTGGCCCCGTTTTCGCTGTTTGAGCTGACCCGTCAAATCGCGGCGGGTCATCCGCTCACACTGCCGCCGGCTGCGGCCGTCTGGGCGCTGCTGTACTTGATCGGCCCCTGCACGGTGCTTGCGTATTTGGTCTGGTTCACCATTCTGGAAAACACCGACGCCGGGGCGATGTCGGTGTTTTTGTTTATCCAGCCGGTTGCGGGCGCATTTCTCGGCGCATGGCTGCTGGGAGACACGCTCACCGGGTTCACCGTGCTCGGCGCGGCGCTGGTGCTGCTGGCCGTCGCGCTGGTCAACCGCCGCCCGAGTCGGCAAAAAGCCCCCCAAAGTTAGCGCTTGCGGGCACGGACTTTGGGGGGCTTTTTTGGGGTTAGGCCGCTTTGCGGCGGCGGGCGGCGAGCAGGCCGCCGAGGCCGAGCGCAAGCATCAGGCCGAGGCTGACGGTGGTAGACGCTTCGGGAACGGCGGCGGGAGTGCCGAACGACAGCGTGGGGGCGACCACCTGGTTCGGGCTGGAAGTCAGCTTGCCGGTGGAGCCGAAGAAGGTCGCGGCGGTGGCCGGCGACCCGGCATCCGCGCCGAGCGCCAGCCGCAGGGTGCCGCTGCTCAGCTCGCTCAAAAACTGCGACCGTGCGCCGCTGCCCGCCAGCGAAAGCGTGTAATTGTCCACTTTGCCGGTGTTGGCGTTGCCCGACGACGTAAACTGGAACGTGCCCAGGTTGTACAGCGTGCCGAGCTGTGTCCCGATGCCGCCGGTGGCGGTCTGGGCGGTGTCGTATTTCAGGCCGCTGGTGGCCGTGCCCGCGCTGCCGGCCAGGTACACCTGGAACGTGCCGGGGGCGGTGAACGCCGCATCCGACTCGGTCAGGGTCAGGGTCAGGCCGCTGAGGTCGGTGGTCGCCGGCAGGCCGCCGGTGCTGAAGTCGGCGACGCCGAATGTAGCGTTGGCATTGTTGCCGGCGCCTTCGACGTTGAAGAAGTTGGTGCCGCTCGCGCCGGTGCGCGGGCCGTTCGCATTGACCGTCGCGGTCGCGCCTGCCGTCAGGGTCCGGGTCTGCGCCGTTGCGCCGGAAACAAGGGCTACGGCCAGGGCTGAAGTCATCGCCAGGGTAGTGAATAATCGCATAAGAGGCTTCTTTCTTTGAGTTCGCAGTTCACGGCGATATTGCCGAATGCAAAGCTATTAAAGCACAGCCACATTAAGATAAGTTTAAGCCCTGATTAAGCCCAGGTTAAATTTGTGTTAAGCCCGGTTGAATTGATTCATCGCGGGCTGAATTCCCTCGGCCAGCCAGGCTTCCAGCGCGGCCAGAGCGCGGTCCACGCCGTCGTCCACTTCCGTCTGCTCACCCCGCCCGAAGCGGCCCAGCACGTAATCAATCTGCGCCGACGGGTCGCGGGGCGCACCGACCCCGAACCGCAGGCGCGGGAAATTCTGCCCGTGCAGATGCGCGATCAAAGATTTGAGGCCGTTGTGCCCGCCCGCCGAGCCGTCCGCCCGCAGCCGCAGCTTGCCGAGCGGCAGGGAAATATCGTCGGTGACCACCATCAAGTCGGCCATCTCCAGCGGCTTCATCTTCAGAAACGCCGCCGCCGCCTGCCCCGACAAGTTCATAAACGTCTGCGGCTTCATCAAAAAAACCCGCGTGTCCCCAACCCGCCCGTCGCCGACCAGCGCTTGAAAGTCCCGCTTCGCGACCGAAATCCCATGCCGCCGGGCAAACGCGTCCACCACGGCAAACCCGATATTATGCCGCGTCCCATCGTAGTCCCTGCCGGGATTGCCCAGCCCCAGTATCAGCTTTGTCGGTGTGTCCATACGTTAAGCCGTGAGCAGCTTCGTGATGATTTCAATCACTTGCTGCAATTTGTCCGGCTTCAGCCGGTCTATTTTGCGGGAAATCAACTGCTCATCCGGCGAAAACAAATACGCCGGGCGCAGATAGCATTTTTGTACCAGTGCTGCGCCGTAAGTGTCGTCTCGCAGGATTTCCATGAGCAGCGGGTCAGGGGCGGGCTGAGTTGTCATCAAGACGACCAGGTAATCCGTGCCGCCGGCATAATTCCAAGAGGCCAGCACGAGCGCGGGACGATGCTTGTAAACTTCTTCCGCCGAGAACGGAAAGGGGACCAGGACAATGTCGCCTTTTACAAATCGCGCCATGCTTCCTCATCCTCCGGGCTGTTCCAAAACTTTGCCAGCACGGCTTCGCCGGCCAGGGCCGTCGCGCGGCCCAGGTTTTCCGGCAGCGGCCCGGCATAGTCCAGCGCGTCCTGCAAGTTCCAGTTCTCCGAGCCGGGCGGGGGCGCGACGATGTTCCGCTCGACCAAAGTGAGCAGGTAGGTCTCGACGGACACTCCGCGAGCCTGCGCGTTGGCCTGAACTGTGGTTTCAATCGCCGGCGGGATGTTGAGAGTGACAGTCATCAGTTTGTTCCTAAGTTTGTTCCTAATTATGACAGCGTGATCTGCGCCTTGACCGAAGCGGGCGGCAGGTGGGACGCGTACTCAAACGCGGCGACGCTGTCCCGAAATTCAAACGTGTCGGTGATCAGCGGCTTGACATTGATTTTGCCGTCGCCCATCAGCGCGAGGGCGCGGGGAAACACATGCGCGTAGCGGAACACATGCTCGACGCGGGCTTCTTTGATTTGTGCGCCGACCACATCATAATGCACCGGCTCGCCGGGCATGCCGACCAGCACGGCGCACCCGCCGGGCCGCAGCGGCTCAAACACGGCGCTGATCGCCCGCGCCGCGCCGCTGCACTCAAAGACGATGTCTGCGCCCCAGCCGTCCGTGAGCTTTTGCACGACTTCGGCGACAGTTTCGCCCGTGACATTGACCGGCGTAATCGCCCCGAGAGTCGCCCCGAGGTCGAGTTTCGGCTGCTGCGTGTCGGCCAGCACGACCCGGCTGCACCCGCCCGCCAGCGCCGCCAGCGCCGTCACCATGCCGATTGGCCCCGCGCCGAGCACAACCGCCAAATCGCCCGGCTCAATCCGCGCTTTCTTGGCCGCCTGCATCCCGACCGCCAGCGGCTCGACCATCGCGGCTTCGGCAAACGACACCGTGTCCGGCAGCTTAAACGTCCAGTCGGCGGGATGCACCACCGAGGGCCGCAGGACGCCGTGGACCGGCGGGGTGGCCCAAAAGCGCACGGCGGGGTCCAGATTGTACATCCCGAGGCGCGACGCCCGGCTGCTCGGGTCGGGAATGCCCGGCTCCATGCACACCCGGTCGCCGGGCGTCAGGTGCGACACCGCCCCGCCGACTTCGGTGATAATCCCGGACGCTTCATGTCCCAGCACCATCGGCGCTTCGACCACAAACGGCCCGATACGCCCGTGCTGATAGTAGTGAATGTCGGACCCGCAGATGCCGACCGTCTTGATCCCGACCCGCACATCGCGCGGCCCCAGCGGCTCGTCAAGCGCAATCTCGCCCAGGGTCAATTTGTGTATTTTTTCTAAAATTAAGGCTTCCATAAGGTGATTATAGCACGAATTGGGCAATCGCAGAAGCAGAGGAGGGAGGCAAGCAGTGGAGGGAGGGGAGCGAGGAAGTAAACTTCACTCGCTGAATTGCGTCCTTCGGACGAAAGATCAGCAGACAAAAGATTAGCACACGTTCGGCTTGCCTGTCTTTTCGTCCGAAGGACGCAATTCAGCGAGTGAAGTTTACTTCCTCGCTGCCTCGCTCCCCTCGCTGCCTCGCTCCCCTCGCTGCCTCGCTCCCCTCGCTGCCTTACTCTGCTGCCCTTGCTTGCCTTGCTTCCCTCCCTTCTCTTACGGCGTCGCCACCCCCAGCGGCACGAGGACGCACGCGCCGCCGCTGTCGCGGGCGATCTGCTCGAGAAGCGTCGCGGCGTCGAAACTGTTGTCGGTGCCGTCGGGGTTCTTGCCGACCAGGCCGACACACGAAATACGCGCATGGTGCGTGTTGCGGCGGCGGATCAGACGCGCCAGCTTGCCGAAGTCCTGCTCGCCGTCAGTAGGAACGCCGTCAGTCAGCAGCACGACCTCGTTGACCTCGGGCATCGCCAGCGCGGCGGTCATTGCGCCTTCTAAATTGGTGCCGTCGCTGACGACCAGCGTGTCGAGAAACTCCGACGCGTGCCGGACCATGCGCGGCGTCGCAGGCGCAAGCTCGTTGCCGAACTCGTAATTTTGGATGTTGAACGCGATAACGTCAAATGTCTCATCCGGCCCCAGTCCCGCGAGCGCTTTGCGGATTTCGGCATCGGCGCGTTTGATCCGGCTCGTCATGCTGCCGGAGATGTCTAACACGTAAACGACGTGGCGTGGGCCGCCGTCGCCAGCCACCCCTTTGCCGACCCCGAACGGCTCCCCGGCGTCGGCGGTGCGGCCCGCCCCGAGGCCGGCTCCCGCACTTGTCCCGTCGCCCGCGCCGCGCTCCCGTCCGGCCGTGTCTGCGCCCGCCGCGCCGTGCCCGGCGGACGCGGTCGGCGCGGACTTCGGCGCGGGCGGGGCGGCGACAAGGCCGGGCGCAAACGACGGGGTCGGCAGCGGCGGCAGGGGCAGCG
This sequence comes from Capsulimonadaceae bacterium, assembly GCA_965246745.1. Classification (GTDB taxonomy): domain Bacteria; phylum Armatimonadota; class Armatimonadia; order Armatimonadales; family Capsulimonadaceae; genus JANXMY01. Next base: position 1,787,039 of record OZ251980.1, on the reverse strand, counting down.
GGCTGTTGTGGATAATCAGCAGGGCGGGTTTTTCCGACGCGGCGACATGCAGCGGCGGCGGGGCCGGCACGGGCGGCGCGGCGCTTCCGGCATCGGACCCGCCCGCCCGCGCGGCCGGCGGGGCGGGGGAAGTCGTTTTGACTTTTGCGCCGGGCGTGCGACGCTTCGGCAAAGGCTTCGGCGTGACGGGGTGGGGCTTCGGCAGCGGTTTGGGCGCGGGCCGGGCGGCAGCGACGCGCGGCGGTGGAGGCGCAAGCGGCTTCGGCGGGGGGGCGTGCCGCAGCGCGACGCGCACAAGCTTAATGTGGGGCGGGTGCCGCACAGCCTCGGGCGGCCCCCAGTGCCACAGCAGGGCGATGAGGGCCAGCGCGGCGGCGTTAAGCACGAAAGACGTAAGTAAGCTGAGCTGAAGGCGGCGGGCATCGGACATAGCGCGGTTCTTTCCGCTTTAAGTGACGCAATGCGGGGGCGGGGAGTTCCCGGCAAAGCCGAAGAACAGGCAGCGAGAGGAGTTCACTCCCTCGCTCGTCCTCTCGCCTTGACACCTCCACCCCGAGCCGCTATAATACTCCCAGACTTCGCAGGAGAATTCCATGCCCGAGACCATGCCCCACGACACGCTTTACCCCGCCCCGCCTGTTCCCGACGCCCCGCCCGCCGTTGCGGCGCTGATTTTGGCCGCCGGGAAAAGCACCCGCATGAAATCGCGCCGCCCGAAAGCGCTTCACAGCCTGCTCGGAAAGCCGCTCCTCCGGTGGGCCGTCGAAGCCGCCGCCGGGGCGGGGGCAGGCCGGACCGTGCTGGTGGTCGGACACGAAGCCCAAATGGTGCAGGATGCAATGGGCGACGCGCTGGAATACGTTTTGCAGGCCGAGCAGAAAGGCACCGGCCATGCCGTGGGGATGGCCGAAGCGCTGCTCGGCGGCTGGACCGGGCCGCTCCTGGTTCTGCCGGGCGACGCGCCCCTGCTGTCGGCGTCGCTTTTGGAGTCGCTGGTCGCCCATCACACTCAAACGCGGGCGGCGGCGACGCTGCTGACCGCCGTGCTGGACGATGCCGGGTCTTACGGGCGCATTGTCCGGGACCCGCAGACAGCCAAAGTGCAGGCGATTGTCGAGGCCCGTGATGCGTCCCCCGCCCAGCTTGGGATCGGCGAAATCAGCACATCGGTGTATGTTTTTCAGCCTGCCGCGCTGTTTGCCGCCCTGCGAAAGATTACGCCCCAAAATGCTCAGGGCGAGTATTACCTGACCGATGTGGTCGCGCTTTTGGCAGCGGACGGGCAGAGCGTCGAAGCGCTGGTTTCGCCGGACCCGGATGTGGTGCGCGGGATCAACACCCGCCCGGAGCTTGCCGAGCTGCGCCAGGTCTTGCAGGCCCGTGTCCACCATGCCCTCGGGCTGGCCGGCGTGACGATTACTGACCCGCTGACAACGCATATTGACGCCACGGTGCAGATTGGGCCGGACACGACCGTCCATCCGTTTTCGGTGCTGTCGGGCGTGACCGACATTGGCGAAGACTGCGAAATCGGGCCGGGGGCGCACCTCAGCGATGCCAAGCTTGGAAACGGCGTTTCGGTGCGCGACTCGCACATTGTCGCCAGTGAAGTCGGCGACGGGTGTAAAATCGGCCCGTTCGCCAACCTCCGGCCCGGCAGCGTTTTAGGAGCAAACGTCAAAGTGGGCGATTTTGTGGAGCTGAAAAATGCGGCGCTCGGCGACGGCGTTTCGGCGGGCCACTTCGCGTATCTCGGCGATGCCGAGGTCGGGGCGCGGACCAACATCGGCGCGGGCACGATCACCTGCAACTATGACCCGTTCCTGACGCCCACCAAAAACCTGACCAAAATCGGCAGCGACGCGTTTATCGGGACGCATTCGACATTGGTGGCCCCCGTGACCATCGGCGACGGCGCATACACCGCCGCCGGGTCTACGATCACGGAAGATGTCCCCGCCGGCGCTCTGGCAATCGGCCGCGCCCGGCAGACAATCAAGCCCGGCTGGGTCGGCGCAAAGAAGCGGAGCCGGGCGCAGGAGTGACCGCCTGCTCCAGCAGCGCCATGACGGCGGCTTCCTCGGGCTTCAGCGCGTGCCGCGTGTCGGCCATCTCCTGCTCGGTGCGCTGTTTCAGGGCTTCCAAAAGCGTGCCGTCCAAATAACTGGCGAAGACGGCGGGGTGAACATAGCATTTGCGGCAGACGGCGGGGGTGTTGCCGAGCCGCCGGGCGACGGCTTTGATCGCCGCCGCGACATTCTTTTTAGCCTGCGTCGGGGTGCCGAATGCCTCAAACTCTTGCAGCGCAAGCGACGCCAAGACGGTGCCGGCCCAGGTGCGAAAGTCTTTAGCGGTAAACTCGGCCCCGGCGATCTCGTGAATGTAAGCGTTCACGTCTTCCGAATGGACCGCGTGCCGGGTGCCGTCCGGGTCGGTGTATTGAAACACTTCCTGGCCCGGCAGATGCTGCAATTTGGCGATGATGCCGGCGAGCTTTCTGTCTTTAAGGTCAATCGTGTGCTCTTTGCCGCTTTTGCCGACAAAGTGAAAGTGCAGCGTCGCCCCCGCAACCTCCACATGCTCGCTGTGCAGCGTCGTCAGCCCGTAGTGTGCGTTTTCTTTGGCGTACTGCTCGTTGCCGATGCGAATCAGCGTTGTTTCCAGCAGCTTCACGACTGCGGCGAGGATTTTCCGGCGGGGCAGGCCGGGGCGGGACAAATCGGCTTCGACACGCTTTCGGATGCGGGGCAGGGCCGCGCCGAACGCTTTGGTGTGCTCGTACTTGGTTTCGTCGCGGGTTTCGCGCCACCGGGGATGGTAGCGGGCCTGCTTGCGCCCTTTGGCATCGCGGCCCGTCGCCTGCAAGTAGCCGTTCTCCGACGCGCAAATCCAGACGTTCTCGTAAGCGGGCGGGATGGCAAGCGCGTTGATCCGCGCCAGCGTCTTTTCGTCGGTAATCTCCTCGCCCTTCGGCCCGAAATACCGAAAGCCGGCTTCGTCCCCACTGAGTTCGCGCCGAATGCCCGGCTGCCGGTCGGACACAAAGCGCAGCCCCGCGCTCTTGACTTCGGCTTGGATTTCGGAACTCTCGGCGGAGGGGCGGGTAACTGCGGCGCTCATAAACGCAGGGACTTTCTAACTGCTGCCTTTGACGGAAGATTGCTCTTGGAACATTCCGCGCATTGTCGCGGAAGGCGTACCGAACACGCTCTCGAAAATAAGCTGGCAGACCGGCATGCCGGGGCACAGCTTGATCGGGAAATCGCCGTGCTTGATTTCCAGTGTGATATTGCCTTTGAACCCGCTGTGGATTGTCGGAGCCGTCAGGTGAATCACAAGGCCGATCCGGGCTAGTGAGCTTTTGCCTTCAACACGGGCGGCAACCCGCGACTGCTCCGGCAGCTCGACACGCTCTTTGGTCAGCGCCAGCAGGAAGTCGTTGGGCCGGATGACAACTGAGCCGTCGGACTCGCGCGGGACATCTTCGAGAAACGTGGCCGCATCGCGGTAAAAGCCGCTTTGCGACGGATCAATGACAAGGCTGACTCCTTTGCCCGGCTTTTTCCAGCGCTTGAAGTCGGTCTCGCCGAGATGGAGGTCCACGGCTGTCGTTGTGTAATCGTCGCGGGACGGCTCCGGGTCAATTTTGATGTGACCGTGTTTGAGAGCAGCCCAAATTTCGCTGTCACAGAGGATCATTGCGACTCCTACGCGGCAACAAGGAGGTCTTTCGGAACAAACACGCGGCTGCCGGCATTGAACGTATCACGCGGCAGCTCGACCAGGGCGCGGTCCGGGTAATCCTCAACGATTTGAACTTCCAGCGTGTTTCCGCTGACACTGCCCTGGTCAACAAACAGCGAGTATTCTCTGCCGGAAGCGACAAAAGCAACATAGCGCTCGGTTGAAAACATTCCGGGTTTGACTTCGTCCACTTTGATCCGCGTTTTCATGGGTAAAACTCCTCGGTGATGCGCTGATTATAGCACGGAAGGCGGCGAAAACGGGTGCGTCCGGCTGCCGCCCAAAAGATATTTTCCCTGCCGAAAAAAGCCCGGTGTTTTTGCATTGACAAACATTGTGAAAAATGCCACAATAGATTGTGAAGAAAGGTACAAAGTCAATGCCGCCCACTCTGCCGCCGATCTCGAAGTCCGGTTTCTTTTTCGGAGCCTTGCTCGCCGCCCTCGCCGCCGCCGTGAAAATCACGTTTCTCGATGAGCTGGACCGCCGCGCGGGCCGCGCGATCTCCTAACCAAGCGAGCTTTTATGAGCGAACTGTTTGTGCTGGATCGGACGCCGCGCGGCCTCTTGGCCCTGACCGGCGCGGACCGCGAAACGTTTTTGCAGGGCATGGTCTCAAATGACGCTGTCGGCATCCCCGCAGGCGAGATGCGTCATGCCGCGCTTTTAGACAGCACCGGCCATATACTCGCCGACGTGTTTGTCCATGCCCGCGAGGAGTCGCTGCTGGTTGAAACCGACCCGGCGGCGCTGCCTGTCCTGCACGCCGCTTTGGACAAGTTTTTGATCATGGAAGACGTGCAGATCGCTGATGTGTCGGGTCAGTGGGCCGTGCTGTCGATTTACGGCGAAGGCGGCGCGGGCGTCTCGTCGTTTCCCCTCCTGCCGGGCCGCGATCAGTGGATCGCCGTCGGGGAAAAAGACGCCGCCTGGAACACGCTTCTGGCTGCCGGGTATGCGCCGATGACCGCCGATGCAGCGGAAACTTATCGCGTGGACGCCGGTATTCCGAAATGGGGCGCGGAGCTGTCGCCGTCGGTGCTGCTGCCCGAAGCCGAGATGCTTGACGCCGTGTCGTATACCAAAGGCTGCTATGTCGGACAGGAGATTGTCGCCCGGCTGTCAGCCCGAGGCCACACGAATAAAGCCTTGCGCCGGATACTCCTGACCGAAGACGCCCCCGTGCCGCCGGTCGGCGCAAGTCTCCATGTTCCCGAAGACGGCCCCGAGCCGGGCCGCGAAATCGGCCGCGTGACCAGCGCCGCCCCGTCGCCGTCGCGCGGCGGCCAGGCGATTGCGCTCGGATACATTCGCAAAGAATACTTCGCGCCGGGAACGCGGGTTTCCGTGCAGATCGCCCAGCCGAACGGCCTGGTGTTTTCGTATGCGGCGGAAGTTTTGGAACCTCACCCGGCTCGCTAGGGCTTCGCCACCCTTTCCTTCCGAAAGGAGAGGGCCGGGGTGGGGTTCCTACTTCGGCAGCTTCGGCGGGGGCTGCACGACCGGCTCTTTGGACAGCACGACTTGGAGGCCGCAGAAGCGCTCGCGCAGGACATTTGCCAGCGCGGACAGCGCCCATTGCTCCGAGCGCGGATGGCCCACAATCACCATGCCGAGGCCGGTGTCGAGAATCGCTTCTTTGGCGGGCTTCCGCATCTGCCCCGTCACATACACTTCCGCGCCGCGCTGCGACGCTTCGTGCATCAGCTCCGCCGTCATCGCCCCCACCACCGCCACTTTCGTCACTTCGTTGCGCTCGCACGTCCGCGCTTCGTCGCGCCCGCCGAACGTCTCCGAGACCGACTGGTAAAACGCCGCGACTGTCTGCGGCGGGACGGCCCCGAGCATGCCGAGCGGCCTCCCCTTGCGGTAGCCCAGCGTTTCCAAGTGGGTCATGCCGAGCGCGGCGGCCAATCGAGGGTTGAAGCCGAGCGCCAGCTTTTCCTCAAACGGCAGGTGCGACGCCACCACGCCGATGTCTTCGGGGAGCGCGGCGAAGTCGAGCTTAAATGCCCGGTGCAGAAACACGGCGTCGAGCTTCTCCGCCGCCGCCCACTCCGGCAGGCCCGGCCAGGCTTCCAGCGCCAGCCCGAGGCGGCGGACCGAATGGGTGAACTGACGGCGGACCAGCGGGGGTTCTTCGGCGTATTTCGCGGTTTCCAAAAACTGGTCCAAAAAATTCGCAAGGTTGTTCGGTGAGATCATAAATCGGTTGTTCCCCGGCCGGGCTTAGGTTACACTTCTACGCCAAATTTCCTTGACTTTTACTCTCAAAATCTGCTATAATTAGCGTAGATTTTCAGCAAATAGCTGACAACAAAGACAACACGAGACACAGACTTGGTGTAGGAGAAACGAATTGGCGAAAGCAAAAGCAAGCTCACTGCTGGACCGGGAAACCGAACGCGCGGAACCCGTGGCTTTGGACGGACTGGGAACAAGCGGGCAGGCCGAAGACATGGCCCTGCTCGATACGACCGGCCGGCAGGTTGTGGTAGACCTGCTCGAAAACGGCGTCGCCGCGTCGGCGGACGGCGGCGAGGAAGCGGGCGAGGATTTGCGGCGTGTCACGGCGGAATACAATGCCGACAGCCTGCGCTCGATGGAAGGCGTCGAACATGTCCGGCATCGCCCGTCTATGTATATCGGCGACACCGGCACCGGCGGCCTGCACCACTTGATGTTTGAGATTTTGGACAACAGTGTGGATGAGGTCTTGGCAGGTCATGCTTCGGAAATTTGGGTCACACTCAATTCCGACCAGACAATCTCCGTGCGCGACAATGGGCGCGGAATCCCGACCGGCATCAACACGCAGACCAAGATGACCGGGGTTGAGATGGCGATGACCAAGCTCAACTCCGGCGGCAAGTTCGGCGACGGCGGCTACAAAGTGTCCGGCGGCCTGCATGGGGTTGGTTTGTCGTGCGTCAACTTCCTGTCCGAATGGTGCGAAGCGATTATCGAGCAGAACGGCAAAAAGTACAAATTTCGGTGCGAGCGCGGCATTCCTAAGCCCAAAGGCGTCAAAGAGATAGGCACGTCCGACGCGCACGGCACGACGCTGACCTGGCTTGCCGACAAAGAAATTTTTGGCGACTACGTCTACAAGCCCGATGTGTTTGAAGAGCGCATTCGCAACACCTGTTACTTGAACCGGGAAGCGACGATTCACTTCCACGACAAACTGACCGGCGCGGAACCTATTACTTACCACTACGAGCGCGGCATCGCCGAGCTTGTGGATCACATGAACGAAACCAAAGAGGGAATCGGCTCGACGATCTACTTGATGAAAGTGCGCGACAATGTTCAGGTAGAAGTCGCCCTGCAATACAACAGCACTTACTCCGAAACGGTCTTGTCGTTCGCGAACAACGTTCATACCCAACAGGGCGGGACGCATTTGTCGGGCTTTCGCACGGCGCTGACACGGGTGATTAACCAGTACGCCCGCAAGTCGGGAGCGATTAAAGAAAAAGATGCTAACCTCAGCGGTGACGATGTGCGTGAGGGATTGGCTGCCGCTATTTCCGTGCGCCTTCAGAACCCGACTTTTGAGGCACAGACCAAGATCAAGCTGACCAACCCAGAAGTAGACGGCATCGTCAACTCTATTGTTGGTGAGGGGTTAACCCAGTTTTTGGAAGAGAACCCAGCGGTCGGCAAAAAAATCATTGACAAAGCGCTGTTGTCCCAGCGTGCCCGCGACGCCGCCCGCAAAGCCGCCGATTTGATCAAGCGCCAGTCGAGCCTCGAAAACTCCAACCTGCCCGGCAAGCTCGCCGACTGCACCGAGCGCGACCCGAAAAAGTGTGAGCTTTTCCTCGTGGAAGGCGACTCAGCCGGGGGGTCGGCAAAGCAAGGCCGGGACCGGCGCTACCAAGCCATTTTGCCCCTGCGCGGGAAGATCATCAATACGTCGAAGGCCGCGCTGGACAAAACGCTGGAAAACAATGAAGTGCGGTCGCTGATTACGGCGCTCGGCATCGGCATCAAAGTGGACAGCGACGGCGACGACGAAGGCGAGTCCACGTCGAAGTTCGACATGTCCAAGCTGCGCTACGACCGCATTATCATCATGAGCGTCGCCGGGAACGAGCGGACGCTGGTGATGGACGATGCGGGCCGGACCGAGTTTGTCAAGATCGGCGAGTTTATTGATGCCTGCATCGAAGGGCGGCGCTCGGCGGAGCGGTATCAAGTGCTGTCGTTCGACCAGAAAACCCATGCCGTGCGCTTCCGTCCGCTGAAAGCCGTCATCCGGCACACGCACGAAGAGCCGATGTACCGGCTGACCACCCAGTACGGGCGGCAGGTCAAAGTCACATCGTCGCACAGCGTGTTCGTGCTTGAAGACGGCCAAGCGCGGCTGAAAAAAGGCTGCGACGTGCGCCCCGGCGACCTGCTGGTCGCCAGCCGCCGCCTGCCCCGCCCGGAAGCCGGACCGGCCCGCGTGGACCTGCTCCGCACGTTCTTTGAGGCGGGGCTGACCGACGCGCTGTATCTTCAGGGAGAAGACGTTCGCAACGCCGCCGCACGGCGGGTGCTTGCCAAGTCCGCCCGGCCCGACCTGCTGAACGAGCCGCGTGTCGCGCTGGACTCCGCCGGCTGGCAGGCGCTGGCCGCGCGGCGGAAAACGATGCGCGTCTCGCAGAAGCAGGTGGCCCTTGCGCTCGGGGTCAAGCAGCCGATCACGATCTGCCACTGGGAGCGCGGCGTCAACCGGCCCATCGTGTCTCAGTTTGAAGCGTACCTGGAAGCTATCGGCTGGGACGGCCCGCTGCCGTACCGGCTGATTCCCTCCAAAATGGAGCAGTGCCTCGCGCAGGCCGACACCAGCAAAAATGCCCGCTGGCGCGAGATCAGCGCCCGCAAGGCGTTCGGCGACTTTACCGAACAAGAGCTGGCCCGGCTGGGGCCGGACGTTCGGATCGCGCCCCGCGCCCATGACAGCCGGGCGTTTGCGCGTTTTCTGCCGCTGACTCCCGGCCTGCTGCGCTTTCTCGGCTGGTATGCCGCCGAAGGGACACTCAGCGCCCATCAAGTGAGCCTAAATCTCGGCGAAAAAGACGCGCGGTTTCTGGCCGAGATCGGCACGGACATCAAAGACGCTTTCGGCGAGACGCCGCGCGTTTTCCAGGACCCGGACAGCCGGGGCTGCAAGCTGTACTTCCACAGCGTCGCCGCCGCCCGCCTGCTCCGCGCGTGGGGAATGGCCGGCCTGGCCCATGAGAAAAAGCTGCCCGACATCGTGTTCAGCCTGCCGGAAGAGCAGCAGTGGGCCTTTTTGGAAGGCTATTTCCTCGGCGACGGCACGACGGGGGGCGCGAACGTTTCATGGACGACCAGCTCGCCCGACCTGAAAGAAGGGCTGCTGTACCTGCTGGGCCAGCTCGGCCTGGTCGCCACGACTTCGGCGCTGCCGCCGTCTTCCAAGCCCGACGCGCCGATCCAAACGCGGCAGCCGTACTATACGGTCACGCTCTGCGGCAAAGACCAGATTGCCCGCTGCCGCCCGCTGTGGCACCGGCACGCCGGCGCGGCTCGTTTGGAAGCGTTTCTGGAAAAGCCGGGCCGGAAAGCGCAGCTCTTTGTGCCGCTCGGCGAGGACCTGATGGGCCTCAAAGTCGTGTCCGCCGAGGAAGTGCCTTTGGCCGGAGAGTGGGTCTACGACTTTTCCGTGCAGGACGACGAGAACTTCGTGGTCGGCACGGGCGGCCTGTGCGCCCACAACACTGATGCGGACGTGGACGGAGACCACATTCGGACGCTGCTGCTGACGTTTTTCTTCAGCTATATGCAGCCGCTGATTGAGCAGGGCCATGTGTATATCGCCCAGCCGCCGCTGTATTCCATCAAATCGGGCAAGGACACGCGCCTGTATGCCCGGTCGGAAGAAGAGCGGGACCGGATGGTCAAAGAGCTGAAGCGCAAAGACGTTCAAGTCGGACGCTTCAAAGGGCTGGGCGAGATGAACGCGCAGGAGCTGTTTGAGACGACCCTGAACATCGAGACACGGAGCCTCGCGCGGGTGACGCTGGAAGATGCCAACGCCGCCGCCGAGATGTTCTCGATTTTGATGAGCGAAAAGGTCGAGCCGCGCAAGCAGTTCATCATCAAGTACGCCCGCGAAGTGTCGAATGTGGACTGGCACTGCTAAAATGAAGCCCCCCCGCCCCAATTCCGGGGAGCCGGAACAGACCCGTAGGGGCGAACCTGGTGTTCGCCCTTTTTCTTCCGTATGGCTCCCCGGCGTATGGCTCCCCGGCGTATGGCTCCCCGGCGTATGGCTCCCCGGCGTATGGCTCCCCGGCGTATGGCTCCCCGGCGTATGGCTCCCCGGCGTATGGCTCCCCGGAATTGGGGCAGGGGGGCTTTTCCTTTTCCTTTCCGCCTTGTGTCTGCCCGGCTGCGGGCCGCGCACGGCGTCCGCGCCGCCCCCGCCGCCGATTAAGGCTGAGGCTGAAACGGCGGACACGCTGGCGCGGGGCGTCGTGCACCGGGCTATCCCGACCACGCCCGGCGCAGGGATTGATTTAGTAGACATCGAATTTGCCGAAACGAACTGCCGGCCGGCGATTGAAACGCACGGAATTGCGCTGCCCAATGGGCGCGTGGTCGGGCAGGCGTTCACCCCGCATGAGTGGCTGACCCGGACAGGGGCGCTTGTGGCGGTCAACGGCGGCTACTTCGGCGCGGAAGACGGCGCAGGGCGCAAAGAGATTGTCGGCCTGCTGGTTCAAGGGGGCCGCGTGCGCCATGCCGCGCCGCCGCTGACGGGGTCGGGCAGCCCGACCATCCGCCGGGGGCAGTATGTCCGCAGCGCGTTCGGCCTGACGGCGGACGGCACGCCGGCGATTGTCTGGGCGGCGACCGACCCGCGCCGCCCGCAGGGGGTGCGGCGCTATGCGGGGCCGATGCAGCGCGACAGCCGTGCCTGGGCCATCCGAAATGCCGTCGGCTGCGGCCCGACCCTGATTGCGGGGGGCAAAATTGTCGTGACCCAGTATCAAGAGCGCTTGGTCAGCCCCGGCCCGAGGGCGCGGACATTTGTGGCGTATGACAGCGCCGGCGGCAGGCCCAAGCACTTGGTGATCGGCATCGCCTCGGGGTCCGAGTACGCGCCGCTGGCCGCGTTTCTGGCCCGCTACTTTCCGAAATACGACGGGACACGCGCCGAGGCCGCCATGTGCCTTGACGGCGGGGCGTCCACGCAGATGACTTATCTGCTGAACGGCACCGCCCAGTCCCCCCGCGAAACCGGCGTCACAGTCCCCGACGCCCTGGTGCTGCGGCCGGGGCGTTAGAGATCGCCGTTGCGGACGCCTGCCCGTTTGGGGTACAATCACCGATTGACCCGCAGGGCAGGAGGACACGGCAGATGAAGCGGTACAAAACGGCGGTGACGGACTACGAGGGCATGCAGGGCGCTTTGGACAGTCATGCCGAGCAGGGCTGGACATTGTTTTCCGTGACCCCCGACACATGGCGGCGGTCGCTGTCCGAGAACAGCGATTTGGAACAGTCGCCGTTTGAAGAGCTGGCGACCCAGAACCGGGGCACCCGTGAGTACTCGGCCATTTACTACCTGCTGGTGTTTGTGAGCGACGAAAGCCCAGGCGGGGTCGAAAGCTACGCTGCCGCTGAGCAGCCGCTGCCTTACAGCGCGGCCCTGCCGGGCTTTGACGAGTAAAAAAGCCGCACAGTAGACTGCGCGGCTGGGATAAACCCGTGTCGAGGCGACACAAGATTTCCACAGAGGCTTTCCTGCGTCGCCGCGACGCTGGTTTGTCACAGCCTCGCAATTTATTGCGTGGCTCCTCCGGCGAGCCTCCGCCGGCAGAACGATTGATAGGCAGAACGATTGATAGGAAGGAAGGTTTAACTGTGCAAATTCGAACCCCAATCTTTGCTGCGATTGCCCTGCTGCTGTTTTCTGCACTCAGCGCGTCGGCGACGCCTGCCGTCACGGTAACGGACCTCGGCGGACACGCGGTGCGTCCGCTGGCCGCCGCGAAAAGCCCGGCGCGGGTGTTTTTGTTTGTGGCGACCGACTGCCCGCTGTGCGAAAAGTATGTGCCGGAAATCAACCGCCTGTGCGCCGATTACGCGCCGCGCGGGGCGGCGTTTTCGGTGGTCTATGTGGACGCCGGCTTGACCCCCGCTCAGGCGCAGGCGCACTTTGCCCGCCGAGGCTTCCGCTGCGCCGGGCTGGTAGACACGCGGCACCTTTTGGTGACTCGTTTGGGGGCGACGGCCACCCCGGAAGCGGTTGTGGTCGGGCCGACCGGCGGCGTTTTGTACCGGGGCCGGATTGACAACCGCGTGCTGGCATGGGGCGTGACCCACGACCCGAATGTCGCCGACCTGCGGGCGGCGCTCGACGCCGTGCTGGCCCATCAGCTTGTCCCCGCGCCGTGGCACAAAGCCATCGGCTGCGGCATTCCTGCGCTGCCGAATACCCCATGAAAAGAAACGCGGCCCAAAAAAGAAGCGCGGCCCACACTGCGGCCTTCGGCCTGCCCCTGCTTGTCCTGGGCGGCCTTTGCCTCGCCCCGGCGGCGTCACCTAACCCGGCGGCGTCACCTAAGCCGCCCGTCTCCACTCACTTGGTTCCCCCGCGCCCCGTTTACACCCGCGATGTCGCGCCGATACTCGCGCAGGCGTGCGTTTCCTGCCATCGTCCGAACGCCGCCGCGCCGTTTGCACTGCAAACCTACGCCGATGCTAAGCGCCGCGCCCCGCTGATTGCCGCCGTGACCGAGGCCCGCTACATGCCGCCCTGGCTGCCCGCGCCGGGCGGCGGGCCGTTCCTCGGGGCGCGGGGCCTGACCACCGCGCAGCGAAAAACCCTGAGCGACTGGGCCGCCGCCGGTGCGCCCGAGGGGCCGCCGGCGGCGCTTCGGCCCGCGCCCAAACTCGCCGCCGGCTGGCGGCTGGGACCGCCCGACGCTGTTCTGAAGCTGCCGTCGCCGTTTGCGGTCGCGCCGAGCGGCACCGAGCCGTGCCGGTCGTTTTTGATCCCGACCCGCTTCACCCATGATGTCTGGGTCCGTGCGGCGGACTTCCGGGCGAGCTGCCCGCGCGTCGTGCGCCGCGCCCGGCTCTTTGCGGACCCCGGCGGCGAAGGGCGGGCGCGGCAGGCGCAAAGCGGAGCGCCCGGCTGGGCAGACCCGCCGCCGGGCGCGGCGTCGGCCCGAGCGCTGTGGGGCGAATGGACACCGGGCAGCGCGTCGGCGTCTTTGCCGCCGGAACAGGGGTTTTTGCTTCGTGTCGGCACGGACCTGATTTTGCAGCTTCGGTTTGAGCCGGACGGCCTGCCGGAAACCGAGCAGTCCGAGATCGCGCTGTACTGGGGACACGCCGCCGCCGCGCCGGCGGCGCTGGCGCTGGGCGCAGCCGACTTGTCGCTGCGGGTCAATGAGCGTGCGGCAGTCACCGACTTCTTTGTGCTGCCGGTGGACGCTTCGGTTCTGGTTCTCAGCCCGCATGGAAACATGGCCTGCCGGTCGCTGACCGTCACGGCGGAGCCGCCCTCGGGAGCCGCGCAGACCCTGCTTTTCATTCCCGATTTCAACCCCGACTGGGCCGAGCCGCTCCGGGAAGCCGCGCCCGTGCGGCTGCCGGCGGGGACCCGGCTTGCGCTCCGGGCCGAGTATGACAATTCCCGGCAGAACCCGCGCAACGCCGAAGGGCCGCTGATGCCGCTGCGGGCCGCGCCGGGCTGCGCCGACGAGTCGGCAGGCACGGAGATTGTTCTGCTGGCCCGCACGCCCGCCGACGCGACGCGGCTGGAAGCCGCCGTCCGGTCCCGCCCCGCCGGCAGTCTTGCAGTCGCCCGCAGCGGCGGGGTCGGGCACGGCTGACGAGCCGCCCGGCGGCAGCCGAAAAAAGATTCGGCACGACTTGCATTATTCAAAGCAGCCGTGCTATAATGTCTTCGCGGCCCTCCTTGAACTACCCCAGGCCGTGCAGTACCCGTTTTTGCCCGAAAACTGAATAACAGAAATCGAATAACAGGCTGTGTACAGAAGTCTTCCTGCCTATTGATGTTCTCCTTCACTGAAGAAAGAACCGCCATGCGACTCTGCCGCTCTGTCTCGCCCGCGCCTGCCGCGCTTCGCGCCTGGACGCTCTTTGCCCTATTCTGCCTGGCGCTGCTGCCATCTGGCAGGATGCTTGCCGCCGTCCCGCCCGCCGCGCCGAGCAATCTGCGTGCCGGCTATCCGGGGCCGACTTCGGTTCAGCTTTACTGGACCAGCAACAGCGCTGCCGAAAGCAGCTTCGCCGTGGAGCGCAAGGAAGACGGCCAGCCCGACAGCGCGTTTACCCCCATCGGCGCCGCCGACCCGGTGAACACGGTCGGCGGCTCGGTGACGTTCACCGATCCGGGCGGGCTGGCCTTTGACACCGTGTATGATTACCGGGTCCGGGCCGTGGCCGCCGACGGCACCCCATCGGATTACTCCAACACGGCCGCCGCGACCACCGCCCCCGCCCCGCCGGTCAGCGTCTCGGTCTCCGCCCCCGCCGGCTCGGACAGCACGCTCACCCTGGCGTGGACCGATAACGCCCGCCATACGCTGTATTTTCAGCTTTGGCGCAAGGGGCCGGGCGAAACGACCTTCTCCAATTTCGCCAACTGGGGCAACCCGAACTACTACGGCGGCGGGACGCCGGGCAAAGGCGTCGGGTTCACTTATACCGACTCGCGCCTGATTGCCGGGAGCGCCTACTCTTATTACGTCACTGCGTATAACCCCGCCGGCAGAAGCGACCCGTCAAGCACCGTTTCCGCCGCCACAAACACCGCGCAGATTGCCCCGATCGCGCCGAGCGTCGGCGGCGGCGCAGGGTCGGGCGGCCCGACCGGCACGGACAACCCGAAAACCACCATCCGCGCCTATGTCAGCGACAACAGCACCAATGCGGCGACGCTGACCTTGCAGCGCATCAACGACGACGACCCGAGCGGCGTCTACGCCACCATTCAAACCTTTCCCGTGTCGCCCGGCGGAAACACGTTCCACGACTTTTATGACACCGGGCTGCCTGTAGATACCGGCTACAGCTACCGGGCGTATGCCACCAACAGCCGGGGCGACTCGCCGCTTTCCAGCGTCTTCACCGCTGCCACCGTGCCTGTCGCCCCCATCAGCCTCGCCGTCGCAGCCGTGTCCGGCTCGGACAGCAAGCTCTCGCTGTCCTGGACCGACAATGCGCGGCACACGCTGTACTTCCAGCTTTGGCGCAAAGGCCCCGGAGAAACCCGTTTTTCCAACTTCGCCAACTGGGGCAACCCGAACTATTACGGCGGCGGGACCCCCGGCAAAGGCGTTTCGTTTACTTACACCGACACGGGCCTGCTGGTCAGCAGCGGCTACTCGTACTATGTGATTGCGTACAACCCTGCGGGCGGAAGCGACCCTTCAAACACCGCCACGGCGACAACGAATACAACGCAGTCGGCTCCCGTCGCGCCGAGCGTCGGCGGCGGGGCAGGGTCGGGCGGCCCGACCGGCACCGACAATCCTAAGACGACCATTCGCGCGTATGTCAGCGACAACAGCACCAACGCGGCGACTTTGTCGCTCGAGCGCATCAACAATGACGACCCGAGCAGCGCTTATGCCGCTATTCAAACATTCCCGGTGACGCCCGGCGCAAGCACGTTCCACGATTTTTACGATACCAATCTGCCCGTGGATACCAGCTTCAGCTACCGGGCGCTGGCGGCGAACGGCGCGGGGAACTCGCCGTATTCCAGCGTCTTCACGGCGGCCACCGTGCCCGCCCCGCCGGTCGGCCTGTCGGTTGCGGCAGTCGCCGGCTCGGACAGCAAGCTGACCCTCACTTGGACGGATAATGCCCGCCATACGCTCTATTTTCAGCTTTGGCGCAAAGGGCCGGGCGAGACACGCTTTTCCAACTTCGCCAACTGGGGCAACCCAAACTATTACGGCGGCGGGACGCCGGGCAAGGGAGTCGGCTTTACTTATACCGACACGGGCCTGCTGGTCAGCAGCAGCTATTCGTACTATGTGATTGCGTACAATCCTGCGGGCGGAAGCGACCCGTCGAATACCGCCACAGAGACCACGAACACCACGCAGATCGCCCCGGTCGCGCCGACAGTCGGCGGCGGCGCGGGGTCGGGCGGCCCGACCGGGACCGACAATCCTAAGACGACCATTCGGGCCTACGTCAGCGACAACAGCACCAACGCCGACAGCCTCACGCTCCAAAGAGTAAATAACGACGACCCAAGCAGCGTGTATTCGCCGATCCAGACATTCCCGGTGACTCAGGGCGCGAGTACGTTCCATGACTTCTACGATACCAATCTGGCCGTGGACACCGGCTACAGCTACCGGGCGTATGCCACCAACAGCAAAGGCGACTCGCCGTTCTCCAGCATCTTCACGGCGGCTACCGTGCCCGTCAAGCCGATTTCCGTGCAGGCAGCCCCGCTCAGCGACACAAAAATCCGGCTGTCATGGACGGACAACGCCCGGCACACGCTGTATTTCCAGCTTTGGCGCAAAGCCCCCGGAGAAACCCGTTTTTCCAACTTCGCCAACTGGGGCAATCCCAATTATTACGGCGGCGGCGCTCCGGGCAAAGGCAATGGGTTCAGCTACACCGATGCCGGGCTGACCGCCGACAGCGAGTATTCTTATTACATCATCGCGTACAACTCCGCCGGCGGGAGCGACCCGTCGGACACCGTCACCAAAACCACCTTTCCGGCGAACCCGCCCGGCGCACCGTCGGACCTCCGGGCGGCCGGCGCGGCGGGGCCGAGCCAGATCAACTTGAACTGGCTGGACAACAGCACCACCGAATACGGCTTCATTGTCGAGCGGCAGGCGGAAACCGAAACCGCCTTCACCGCCCTGCCCGGCGCAAACCCCGGCGACCCGACGGTCGGGCCGTCGCCGGGCACCGGGCGCGTTTATTTCAGCGACAAAACCGTCGCCGACGACACGGTTTACACTTACCGGGTCAAAGCGACCAACCCCGCCGGCGACTCTGCGCCGAGCAGCCCCGTTTCCACCGTCACCCCGCCGACCGTCCCGACCGGGCTGACCGCCGCGCCGACCCCCGGCACCAACAACAGCGTGTCGCTGACCTGGACCAGCGCCAGCCGCCACGAAGACGGCTTCAACATCTACCGCAAAGCGCCGGGCGAGACGGCGTTCACCAAGCGCGTTTCCGTGGCCTCCGCCTCCGGGCCGGGCAGCGCCGCTTCGTTCACCGACAGCGGCCTGACCGCGTCGGCGTCCTATTCGTACACCGTGACGGCCTACAACAGCGCGGGCGAGTCGGCCCAGTCGGCGGCGGCCTCAGCCGCCACCGGAGTGGTCGTCCCCACCACCGTCGCTATCACCAGCCCGGCCAATGGAGCCGTGTTTGACGCCGGCGCTTCCATCCCGGTCGTGGTCACCGCCACCCCCGCCGCCGGGACGACGATTACAAGCTACACGCTTCTGGTCAACGATGCGCCCGTCACCCAGCCCACCGGCCGCTTCACGCTGTCCGGCCTCGCCGCCGGGTCCTACGCCCTGAAAGCGAAAGTGACCGACAGCGCCGGCAACACGGCGTCCGATCCGGGCATCACAATTTCCGTGGTCAACCGCCCGCCGAGCATCACCCGTGCCGCGCTGACGCCGCCGGCATTGACGGCGGACGGCGGCGGGGTCACGGTGACCGCGACCGTGACCGATCCAAACGGCGCGGGCCTGTCCGGCGTCTCGGCGGCTCTGCTTCTTGACGGCACGGCGCTCACCGCGATTACGCTCACGAACGGCGGCTCGGGAAGCGCCTACACCGGGACATACACCGCTCCCGCCAACACGACCGGCGCGGCGCGGGTTTACACGGCGACGGTGCAGGCGCAGAATGCCGCCGGCCTTGCCGCGACAGCCCTCGCCGACGGCTCCTGCACGGAGGCCGCCGGCCCGGCAGTGCCGGCAGCTCCGGTTTTGCAGTCCGCCACGCCCGGCGACAGCTCGGTCACGCTGACATTCACCACAGTCGCCGATGCCGCGAGCTATTCGCTCAAAAGCGCCGCGTCGGCGGGCGGGCCGTACACTTCCGATGTTTCCGGCGTCACCGCCGCCGCCGCCGGGGCGGCGACCGTCACGGCGATTGACCCCAATCAGCCCAACGGCACCCGCCGCTTTTACGTCGTCAGCGCGGTCGGTCCGGGCGGCGAAAGTCCGAACTCCAACGCCTTGAGCGCGACCCCGCAGGCCGCGCCCCGGCCGCCGGCGGTGACTTTGACCAGCCCTGCCGACGGCGCGACGGCGCTTGCGCCGGCGGCGCTGACGCTGTCCGCGACTGTCAGCGACCCGGACGGCACGGTCGGCCAAGTGGAGTTTTTCCGGGATGGCGTCAGTGTCGGCATCGCCCAAGCCGCGCCGTACACGGCGTCGGTCACGGACCTCGCGGCCGGGGTGTATGTCTTCAAAGCCGTCGCCACCGGCAGCGCCCCGCCTGCCGTTTCGGGCGTCGCCACGGTCACGGTCGTTGATCCCGCGCCGGGCGTCACGTTCCTGTCCGGCCCCGCCGACCAGTCCACGGTCTGCGCGTCCACCGTCGTCTTCACCTGGACCGGCTTCGACCCGTCCTCGCCGGGCAGCCCGCTCCGGTTTGAAACTCAAATTGACAGTAGCGGCACGTGGTCCGCGCCGGCTGCGGCGGCGTCTTACACGTTCAGCGGCCTGGCCGAAGGGCTGCACTCGCTGGCGGTCCGCCTGGTCGCCGCCGACGGTACCGTCGTCGGCAGCCCCGCCGGGCGCTCGTTTTTCGTCAACCTCACGCCCCCGGTTTTGCTTGCCGCCACGACCGAGGCCCGCGACACCCGCGCCCTTGTGAATTGGAGCACCGGCAAGCCGACCACCGGGCAGATCGAGTACGGGACGACCGCAAGCTACGGGCAGGCCGCGCCCGCCGACTCGGTGCCCGACGGGGCGCATGCGACCGCGCTGGCAGGGCTGGCGACGCAGACGACCTACCATTACCGCATCCGCTTCACCGACGGCTGCCACCCGGTCGTCTCCGGCGACAGAACATTTACAACGTCGGCGCTGCTGACGCCGAACCTTTCGGTCACCGGCGCGGCTGTTCCCAAGTCGTTTGCGCCGCTGGCCGCCGTCCCCGTCTCCTGGACCGTGCTGAACTCCGGCCCCGGCGACGCGGTCGGCTCCTGGACCGACCGGGTGTTCCTGTCCGCCGCCCCGGCGCTGGACGTGTCGGCGATCAAGCTGGGCGACTTCCCTGTCGGCGGACCCGTGCTGGCCTACGGCACGTACACGCAAAGCCAAACGCTGACCATCCCGCGCGTCCCGCCCGGCCGGTACTACTTGATCATCCAGACCAACGCCGCGAACGTCCTGCCGGAAACGACGTCTGCCGATAACACGCTGGCGGTGGCCGTCGAAACAACCGCGCTGCAGGACCTGGTCGTCACGCCCGACAAGACCCTGCTGACGCTGAAAACCGCCAAGCCCTACACCGGCACGCTGACGCTGACCGATCTCAGCCTCGGCATGCTGTCCGCGCTGACCGCCACCGTGACCGGCGCACCCGCCAATGTCACGGTGCAGGTCGCCCCGCCCGACACGCTGCACTCGCTGGAAAGCCGGACCGCGTCGTACACGGTCACAGCCACGGACGCATCGGTTCTTAATGGCGCTCTTCAAATCGTCTTTGCCAGCGCCGAGGGCGCGAAAGCGACCGCCTCGCTCAGCCTCACGGTCGTGCCGCCGACGCCGCGCCTGCTTGCCGCGCCGCTGGCGCTCTCCGCCGGCATGGTGCGCGGCGGGCAGCGGCTGGTAGACTTCACCGTCACGAACGCCGGCGATGCAGACGCCAAAAACCTGAGCCTGGTTCTGCCCGCGACGCCCTGGCTGTCGGCGACCACGACTGCCCTGCACGGGGACCTCGCGCCGGGCGCATCCGGCACCTTTGAGCTGGCGCTCACTCCCGCCGCCGATCTGCCGCTGGGCCGCTACACCGGGGCGGTCGAGGTCAAAGGCGACAATGCCGGGGTCAGCATTCCGTTCGCCTTCAACTGCATCTCGACCAATGCCGGCGGGCTGAAAATCGTCGCCCAAGACGAGTACTCGTTCTTTGCCGACACGCACCCGAACCTCGCCGGAGCGCACGTCGTCCTGTCCGATGTCACCACCGGAATCGCCGTGCTCGACGCCGTCACCGGGGCCGACGGCACGCTGTCCCGCGACGCCGTGGTCGAGGGCGACTACAACCTGGAAGTCACCGCCGCCGGGCATAAGCCGTTCCACGGGGCGCTGCACCTGATCGCCGGGCAGGTCAACGAGGTCGCGCCGTTTCTGTCCCGGCAGCTTGTCACCTACACCTGGACCGTGGTTCCGATCCCGTTCACCGACCATTACACCGTCACGCTGGACGCCGTGTTTGAAACCCATGTCCCCGCGCCGGTCGTCACGGTCGAGCCGTCGTTTTTAGACCTGCGAAAAGTCCCGTTCGACTCGTCCGGCAAGGCCGTCGTCAACTACACGCTGACCAACCACGGCCTGATCGCCGCGAACAACGCGCACATCAAAACGCCGAGCGACTCGGTCTACACGATCACCCCGGCGCTGACCAGTCTCGGCACCATCGGCCCGCTGTCGTCGGTGATCGTCCCGGTGACCATCACCCGCCCGGCCGGCTTCACGCCGCATGCCGCCCGCGCCGCCGGCGGGTCCGGCGCTTCGGCGCTGGCGAGATTTCAGGGCAGGCCCGAAAAAGAACGACTGGCGGCCCACGGCCTGCGGCCGGCCGATGCAGGCACGGCGACCATCTGCACGCTGACCGGCTCGGCGGACTTCACCTACGACTGCGGCGGACCGCGCTTCACGAGCGACGAGCTGATCTTCGACACGGGCGAATACGACTGTTCCGATGTCAGCGTCGTATACACGTCCATTGACGACGGCTCCAGCGATCCCAATACCATTGACTTGGGCGGCTACGGCGGCACCGGTGACATCAACGGCAGCGGGGTCTCGGTAGACGGCCCGCCCGGAATCAACACCGACGGCGGCTGCTTCACGCCCTTCGACAGCGGCGGCGGCGGTGGCGGCGGCGGCGGTGGCGGCGGCGGCGGTGGCGGCGGTGGCGGCGGCGGTGGTGGCAGCGGCGGTGTTGGGGGAGGCGGCGGCGGCACGGGCGGCAGCGGCCTGGCGATCTGCAGCCTCCGGCTCAAGTCTCAGCGCGTGCAGCCGAACGGGGGAGTGAGCGGCACGGTCACGCTGACCGGCAGCGGGTTTGTTCCCGGCGGCAGCCGCGTGCTGATTGACGGCAGCCCGGCGGCTTTAAGCGGCACGCAGACCACCACGACATTGACTGCCGTGTTCCCGAGCGCCGTGGACTTCAAGACCGCGCACACGCTCGGCATTCAGGTGGTCAACCCGGACGGCGCAAAGTCCAACCTTGCGAAGTACGTCATTTTTGACGGGCTGTTCGCGCCGCAGCTTCAGATCTCGCCGCTCGACGGGGTCGTCGGGCATCCGGTCAAGGGCGCGGGCGGGGTCTACACGCAGCTTGCCGTGGACTTCACGCTGCTCGACACCGGCACGACCCCGGCGTACAATGTCGAGATCGGCCTGCCGCAGCTGACGTCGCTTTCGGGGAGCGCGTCCACGTCCTCGCTGGGCCTGTTCACGGTCCCCGGCGGCGGCTCGCGCAAGGTCCGGCTGGTCTTCCCGTACAACCCAAGCGACACAAGCCCGACGCTCGGCTACTCTATCGGGACCGATTACGGCCCGGCGGGGATCAACACGGCCTTTGAGCCGATCACGCTGGGGTCTCCGCTGACCGGCCCGCTCAGCGGCGGCGTCGCCGCCGAATGCAACGCCGGGCAGTGATACGGCGCTGCCCGAAAGGCTTGAAGCTCATGCAAACGAACATGCCTATCAATAGACAAAAAATCGCCGCGAGGCTTTCGGCGTTTCTCCTGCTCGGCGGCCTGCTGCTTGCAGCCCGGCCGGCGTCGGCGCAGACCCCCCAGCAGGCGGGGACCTGCGCCCGCGTCTCCATCCGGCTCAGCCAGGACGTCGCGATCACCCGCACCGCGTTCCGGGCGACCCTGACCATCGGCAACTCGCCGGAGAACACGCCGATTCAGGCTCTCAAAGTCGCGCTGGACATCCGGGACGCCGCCGGCAACCCGGCCAACTCTAAATTCGGCATCTCCGATCCCGCCCTGTCCGGCCTGTCCGACGTTTCCGGCGGCGGCGCGATCGCGTCGGGCGCTCAGGGCACCGCCGTCTGGACCCTGCTCCCGGCCCGCGACGCCGCCCCGCTGGCTAATGCGCTGTACACGGTCGGCGGGACAATCACCTACACGCAGGATGGGGTCAATCTGACCCTGCCGCTGTTTCCCGCGCCGATCACGGTCAAGCCCGACCCGCTGCTTCAGTTCCACTACTTTCTGCAAAAGCAGGTCTACGGCGACGACCCGTTCACGCCCGAAGTGGAACCCGCCGAGCCGTTCTCGCTCGCCGTTCTGGCCGTCAACAAAGGCAAAGGAACGGCGCACAATTTATCCATCACGTCCAGCCAGCCGAAAATCGTAGACAACCAAAAGGGCCTGCAAATCCAGTTTCAGATCGTCGGGTCCTTTGTCAACAGCCGGCCGGCGACGCCCTCGCTGCAAGTCGGCCTCGGGGACATTGCGCCCGGAGGCACTTCGGTCGGCGACTGGCTGCTGGTGTCTACCCTGCAAGGCAAGTTTCTGGATTTCACCGCTTCGTTCAAGCACAACGACGACTTAAACAACCCGCGCACGTCTATTTTGGACAGCGTAGACACTCACTTTTTAGAGCATGTGGTCCGCGTGACCGCGCCGGCGGACGACGGCAAGCCGGATTTTTTGACCATTGAAGCCGCAAGCCCCAATACGCTGCCCGACACGGTCTGGGACTCGGCGGACGGCTCGACCGCGCCGGTGACGGCGCTCAGCAGCGCTTCAGACGACTCCGGCCCGCTGCCGCTGTTTATCACCGACGGCCCTGTCACCAATGCTAACTTGACCGTGCATTTGATCGCTCCGGTCACAACATCCGGGTTCGTGTATCTGCGTACCGACGACCCCGGCGGCAGCGTGTATCAGCTCACGGGGGTGACCCGCTCCGACGGCAAAGCGATTGCGCTCGGTGACAACGCGTGGACGACGCATCGGACGATCCGCCTCAAAAACCAGGCCCCGTATGCTCAGAACCGGGTGTATTTGTTTGACTCCGGCAGCACCGGCCTGTACACGCTGACATATGCCCCGGTCACGCCCCTCAAGCCGACCGTTCAAATCACCAGCCCCGGCAATGGAAGCACGTTCAGCCCCGGCGCGACGCTGACTGTCGCGGCTTCCGCCGCCAGTCTGCAAGCCGCCGTCCAAAGAGTGGACTTTTTCGCCGACGGCGTCCCGCTCGGCACGGCGGCGGCGACCCCGTTTCAGATAGCCTACGCCCCCGGTGTCGGCCCGCACTCGCTGAAAGCGGTGGCGACCGATGCCAACGGCACGGCCAGCGACCCGGCGTTCGCGGCGATCACGGTCAACGCTTCGGCCAATCAGCCGCCGACGGTTTCCCTGTCCGGGCCGGGCGGGGCCGCCAGCCTATATGCCCCCGCCGCCGTCACCCTGTCCGCGTCGGCGTCCGACCCCGACGGCAGCGTCGCCAAAGTGGATTTCTACAACAACGGGCAGTTTCTCGGCAGCAGCGTGTCCGCGCCTTACACGCTGACCCTGCCGGCCCTGCCTGCGGGCGATTATGCGTTCACCGCGACCGCGACCGACAGCCAGGGCGCGGCGGCAACGTCCCGCCCGGCGGTTCTGACAATCAATCCCGCCCTGACCGGCACCGGGCTGGCTCTGCTGCGGGTCGTTTCCGCCGTGCGCCTGTCCACGCCGGGGGAGATGGCGGTGACTATCCAGAATGCCGGAGGCAGCAATGCTGCGGCGGTCACGCTGGCCGTGTCCCGGATCAAGTGGGGGGCGCAGTCGCTCCCGACCGTCAGCCCGGCGTCGGTGCCGATGCTGACCCCGAACAGCACGGCAACCTTTGTGCTGCAATTCCCGGCGTCGGACTCGTCGCGCCAGCTCAAGCTGTACGCCACTTACAGCGGCCGCAGCGTCAGCAGCTTTGTTCCGGTGACGCCCTGAGCGAGAGAATATAGGTGAGAGAATATAGGCGAGGGAATACCAGCGAGAAAGTAAGCTTCACTCGCTGGAAAAGTCGTCCTTCGGACGGGGAAGCGAAAGCCGAACGTGCGCTGGTCTTCCCTCGCTTTTTGCCGCCGCCGCGCCCTGACCTGTTTGTTCTGAGATTTTGCTCGACCAGAAAGAAACCCAATTTATGAACCGCTTTTCTTCGAATCGCTTCTGCTCGCTTGCCTTGCTGCTGTTCGCTGCCCTCGCCTTGTTCTGGCTGCCGGGCCGGGCCGACGCGCAGTTCAGCTTCACGCTGTCCACGGCGTCGGTGTCCGGCGCTCCGGGCGACGCGGGGCTGACGTTTTACGGCACGCTGACCAATTCCGGCTCCGACACGCTGCCGCTGGATCAGCTTCCGCAATTCAATCTGCTGTTCGGCCCGGCGGGCGCGGATTTGACCGCGTTTCCGGTGACGCTTGACAGCTTTTTTGTGCCGGACAGCCTTGCGCCGGGGACAACCGCCGCGCTGCCGCTGTTCTCGGTCGCGATTGACTCCGCTGCGCCGCTCGGGCAGTATCAAGGCAACCTCTCGTTCGGCTACGGCGGGCAGGTGTTCGGCTCCGACTCGGTGATCGTCAATGCCGTCGCCCCGCAGGCCGTCCCCGAGATGGGCAGCGCGGCTCCGCTGGCGCTGGGCTTGGTCTGCCTCGCGCTTCTCCTGCGCCGCCGGGCGTCGCCCCGCTCGGCGCACACAAAGGCCGCCTTGTGAGCCGCGCTTTTTTCTGTTTGCTGCTGCTTTTCGGCCTCGCACTGCCGGGACAGTCCGCGCCGGGCGGCGTTTCGGCCGGTGCGCCGCTTCCGGCGCTCGCTCTGCGCGACTCCGCCGGCCACCGGCACGGTCCGGCGGAATGGCAGGGCCGCCCCGTCGCCCTGCTGTTCTTCTGCGGCTGCGCTCCCTGCCATGCTTTTGCCCGGCTTTGGGCGCAGGCGCAGGAAGGCGGCGACCTCGGCTCAAAGACGCCCTCTACCGTGGTTGTCTTTTCGGGAAGCCCTGCCGCCGCCGAGGCTTTCGCGCGGGACACCGGGCTTGACCCGGCGCAGACGCTGCTTTTGACCGATCCCGACGACAGCGCCGGCCGGGCGTATGGTGTCCGGCAGTGCCCGCGCGTGTTTGTCGCCGACCCGCGCGGCCGGCTGGCGTACACCAATCCCGACGGCGGCAGCGGCCCGGCGGCGGCGGGGGTGTCGCGTGCGCTGACCGCCTGGCGCAAAGCGTCGCCCGCACCCCCGCCGCCGGAAACTTCGGCCCGCGTCCAGTTCCTGCCGGGCTTGGCGTTTTTGCCCGTGCCGGGATCGTCCGCGTCCGCGCCCGGCACGCTGCATTATGACGGCGGCAGCGTGGATGTCACCCGCGCCGAACGCTGGACCCGGACATTTACCCTCCGAAATACCGGCCGGCAGGCGGCAACGGCGGCGGAGCTGCGCGGCTCGTGCGGCTGCGAGACCCTGCTGCTGACAAAAGGGGGCCTCCCGGCCCGGCAGGTCCGGCTCGCGCCCGGCGAAACGGCGGAAGTCCGGGTGGACGTGCGCCTGAGCGCCGACGAAGCCGGCTTGGCCCGAAAATATGTCTGGGTGTACGGCCCGCAGTCCCCGCCGGGCCAGTCTGTGCCGCTGGCGACGCTGGAGCTGGACCTGGCGCTGCGTCAGTCGGCGGCGTTTTCGCCCTCGCGCCTCGACTTCGGCCGTGTGCCGTCGGGCACCGGCGGGGCGCAGACCGTGACTGTGACTTTAGACGCCGATCTTGCTCCAAGCGGCATGCCGCCGCCGCTGGTTTCCCTTGACCCCGCCGTGCGTGCGGTTCCCACCGGGCCGCCGCAGGCGCAGATGGTCGGCGGCCGGGCCGTCGTAATTCAGCGTTACCGCGCTGCCCTATCCCCTGCCGCGCCCGCCGGGCGCGTCTCCGCCGTTCTGCGCTTCGGGCCGCCGCCCGACGGGACTGCGCCGAAGGTTTGGGCGCGGCCCGCGCTGCCGGTGTCCGCTGTGGTCGCCGGGGACCTCGACGCCCTGCCGGCGACGGTCTTTTTCGGCAGTCTGCCGGCGGGAACCTCGGCCGTCCGCACCGTGGTTCTGTCGCTGGCCGCCGCGCAGACAGCGGCGTCGCTGACTGTCACCTCGCCGGTTCCCTGGCTGCAAGCGCGAATAGAGCCGTCGAGCGCTCCGGCAACGCATCAGCTTTTGTCCGTCACGCTGGCCGCAAATGCGCCGCCGGGACTGCTGCAAGCCGAACTCATGGTTGTTTCCGGCCGCAGCCACCTGGAAATTCCCGTGGTCGCGGAGCGGACCAAATAGCGGGCGATAACGGGCAGCGCCAAAAAAATCCCGCTTTGTAAACAAAGCGGGATGACTTGGGATGGACAGTACAAGATTCGAACTTGTGACCCCTTCGATGTCAACGAAGTGCGCTACCACTGCGCCAACTGTCCATTGTGGATGTCAACGATTATACCGCGCGTTTCGCCCTTTGTCTACAGGGGCACGCATTCTTTTTAGGGGCACGCATTCTTTTTCGCGCGGCGTCCTGCCGGAGCGGGGCTGTCAACTGTCGGCTTTTCGCTTGGCGGCGGCTCGCCAAGCGCCGTGCTTGCGGGCCACGCGCTTGACGGGGGCGGGAGTGGACGCCTGCCGCTGCCAGGCGGGAATGTTGCCGGCATCCAAGCGGCTCGGCGTGCGGCCCCGGCACAGCAGCGCCAGCGGCAGGGCGGGCAGGAGAACCAAAAGCGCCAGGGCGGCAGGGCGGAGCGGGAAAGAACGGAGCATGCCCTATTATACCACAGCGCTTCGCCGGGTATAATAGAGGCATGGACAGTGTGACGATTCTAGGGCTGCGAGTGGACCGGGTCTCGGTGGACGAGACCCTGGCCGTGATTGACCGCTTTATTCAGGAGCGGACGCCGCATTATATCGTCACGGCGGATGCGTCAATGGCGGTGATCGCCCGGCACGACCCGGAACTGCATGCGATTGTCGAAGGGGCGGACCTGGTCACGCCCGACGGCGCGGGGATACTTCTGGCGTCGCGGCTTTTGGGTGTTCCCGTGTCGTACAAAGTTTCAGGGGTGGATTTAGTGGCGCACTTGTGCGCCCTGTCGCCGGGCCGGGGCTACCGGATATTTTTTCTCGGGGCCGCGCCGGGTGTCGCTGCCGAGGCCGCCGAAAAAGCGCAAACGCGGTGGCCGGGAACGCATATTGTCGGGGTCTGCGACGGTTACTTCACGCCGGAGCAGGAGCCGACGGTTTTAGCCCAGATTAAAGCCGCCGCGCCGGATATTGTGATGGTGGCGTTCGGCATCCCCAAGCAGGAAAAATGGATTGTCCGGCACAAAGCCGCCCTCGGCGTGCCGGTGTTTATGGGCATCGGCGGGTCGTTCGATGTGCTGTCGGGCCGGGTCAAGCGAGCGCCGCTGTTTATGCAGCGGTTCGGCTTTGAGTGGCTGTACCGCTTGATCCAGAACCCGAAAAAGATCAGCAAAGTGATGACCCTGCCGCAGTTCGCGCTGTTGGTGCTGCGTCAGCGAATATGGGGCGCGGCGTAGGCGAATATGGGGCGCGGCGCAGGCGAATATGGGTTGCGGCGCGGCGCAGGCAAGAAAGGGCGAACGCAAGAAAGGGCGAACGCAAGAAAGGGCGAACGCAAGAAAGGGCGAACACAAGGTTCGCCCCTACTTTTTCGGCGGGTCGGGCGTGACTACCGGCGTCCCGATCACAATCGGCACCGGCTCTTTTTTCTTTTTTTCTTTGTCGCCGTCCGCCCACGCCGCGTGCGGCAGCAGGCCGGCCAGCGTCAGGGCCGCAAGCGCGGCGCAAAGCGCGTTTTTTGTTCGTTCCATAGCAGTTCCCCCGTTGGTCAAAGATTAGTCGCCGAAACGCTGTCAAATGTTCCCGGAAATGCGCCCCAGCCGGGCTGCTCGCCGAAAACTAATTCTTCTCCGTCCACAGCATACCCGCAAACGAGGCCGGGCACCGGCCTTAAAAGCCGGTGTGAGTCTAAATCCAAAAAGTCAAATGCCCCGGTGCCGGCGGCAATCTGCCCGGCGGCGCCGATGCCGACCCCGGTTTCGAGCATGCAGCCCAGCATCAGCTTTTTGCCGAACACGCGGGTCAGCGCAATGATTTCAAGCGCCCCGGTGATGCCCGATTTCATCAGCTTGACATTGATGCCGTCCACGGCGTCGGCCTGAAGCAGCGCCAAAACTTCGGCGGGCGAGCGGGCGGCCTCGTCGGCAAACACCGGCAGCGCCGTGCGCTCGCGGACATATTTCAGGCCCGTGAGGTCGCTTTTGTCTACGGGCTGCTCCAGCAGCTCGATCACTGCGCCGGTTTTAATCAGCGCGGCGGCAAACCTAACAGCAGCATCGGGCGCAAACGCTTGGTTTGCGTCAATGCGGAGGCGCACACCGGGGGCAGCCTCGGAGACGGCGCGGACACGGGCGAGGTCGGCGTCCGGCCCGGCCGTGTCCCCGACTTTGATTTTCAGTGCCCGAAAGCCGTCCGCCCACGCCGCGCGGGCCAAAGCCGCCGCTTCGGTTTCGCCGACAATCGGGATCGTCACATCGGTCGTCACCCGGCCAAGCATTCCGCCGAAATGCTGCCATAAAGGCAGGCCCCGCGCGTTGGCCCACACGTCGTACAGCGCGATTTCAAGACCTGCCCGCGCCGCCGGGGCATCGGCCAAGAGCATGTTCGCGCAGGCCAGCAGCGGGCCTAAACGATCAATCGGCAGGCCGATCAGCGCGTTTTGGACCGTGCCGAGGGCGTCCAAAACCGACTCGACGCTTTCGCCTGTCACATAGCCGACCGGGGCGCTTGCGCCGAGGCCGAACACGCCGCCTTCGGCTTCAATTTCAATCCGCACATTCCGCGCCTCGGTCGCCGTCCGGGCCGCAATCACAAACGGCGACACCAGCGGCAGGGTCCAGGGCTGCGCCGACACGGAAACAATTCGCGAGCTGCCCATAGGCTTATTCTACCGCCCCGGCGGCTTTTTTCACAACTTTTTCACGCTTCTGCTGGTAGACTCTTTGACACCATGCGTATTCTGCTGATTGAAGACGAAATCCCCATTGCCGAAGTGATCAAGCAAGGGCTGGAAGGGGCCGGGTACTCGGTCACGGCGGTCCACGACGGCCCGGCCGGGCTGGCAAAGGCGCGGGACGGGCGCTGGGCGCTGCTGATTTTAGATGTTATGCTGCCGGGCCTGGACGGCTGGGAACTCTGCCGGACCCTGCGGGACGAGCGCGACCCGACCCCGATTCTGATGCTGACGGCGCGGGACGCCGTTTCCGACCGGGTGCAGGGATTGGAGCTGGGGGCCGACGATTACCTGCCGAAGCCGTTTGACTTCGCCGAGCTGGTCGCGCGTGTGCAGGCCCTCCTGCGGCGCGAAAATTTGCACAAGTCCCGGACGCTGACGGTCGGCGACCTCACGATAGACACCAAGCTGCGGCGAGTCACCCGCGCGGGCGTGGAAATCGCCCTGACCCCGCGCGAGTACACGCTGCTGGAAGCGCTGGCCGGGCGCGAGGGGCAGGTCTTGACCCGCGAAGTGATCCTGGAGCGGGTCTGGCTGGACGAAGAATCGCTGTCGAACACGGTGGACGTGTATGTCGGCCTGCTGCGGCGCAAAATTGACGCCGGGCACGCGTTTAAGCTGATTGGGACGGTTCACGGGGTCGGCTATGTCCTGCGCGGCCCCGCGCCTGCCGCCGGGCGGGCGGGGGGCATGCCATGACGCCCGCCGGAAAGAAACTCGGATGACCCCGCGCTTTTCGCTGTCTTCGGTGCGGGTGCGGCTGGCCTTGTGGAATGTCGGCGTGCTGGCGCTCGTGCTGGCGGGCCTCGCGATTGTGTTCAGCGTCACCCTGCGGGCCACCATCAGCGCGGCGATTGACCGGCGATTAAGCGAAAAAGCGCACCGGGTCCGGCGCATTCTGGAAGACCCGCCGCCGCGCTTTCGCCCGCCCCCGCCCGGCGGGGACGCGCCGGATTCTAGCGGCGAGCTGCGCCCGCATGTGTTCCGCGCCGACGGCCGGGGGATGATGCCGTTTGATACGCCGTATGACCCGGCGGGCCTGCGCCGGGCCGAAGCGGGCGAGGAAGGGTATGCCACGGTTTCAAGCGCCGCCGGTGACCTCCGCGTTTATTCCCTGCCGGTGGTGCGCGGCGGCCGGGTCATCGGGGTCGCGCAGGCCGCCACGGCGCTGACGCATGTGTACGCCGAGCGGGCGCGGATGACCGCGACGTTTCTGTACCTCATCCCCGTGGTGCTGCTGGTGGCCGGTCTCGGCGGGGCGTTTCTGACCGACCGCGCCCTGCGCCCGGTCCGGCGGATCGCGGCGGCGGCCGGGAAAATCGAAGCCGAAGACCTGTCGCAGCGGCTGCCGGTGATCGGCGGCGACGAGTTTGCCCTTCTGGCCGATACCATCAACGGCATGCTGGGACGCCTTCAAGCCGGCTTTGCCCGGCAGGAGCAGGCGTTTGAGCAGCAGCGCCGCTTTGCCGCCGACGCGTCCCACGAGCTTCGCACCCCGCTGACCATTATCAAAGCCAACACGTCGCTGGCGCTGGCCCGGCCCCGCACCGCCGCTGAGTACGAGAAAACCCTGCGCTCAGTGGACAGCGCCGCCGACCGGATGACCCGCATTGTGCAGGACTTGCTGCTGCTGGCGCGGGCCGATGCCGGGCAAAGCGCCTACCCGCTCGGGCCGGTTTCGCTCGGCGACGTTCTGCCTGCCGCTGCGGCCGCCCTGCCGCCGTCCGCCGATGCCGCCCCGATTGCCGTCATCCTGCCGGAGCCGCCGCCATTTATCCTCGGGCATGCCGACAGCTTGACCCGCTTGTTTTCCAATCTGCTGGAAAACGCCGCTCGGCACACGCCCGCCGAAGGCAAAATCACCGTCACGGCGACGGCGGACGGAGACATGGTCACGGTCAGCGTCGCCGACACCGGGGCCGGCATTGCTCCTGAGCACCTGCCGCATGTCACCGAACGGTTCTACCGGGCCGACGCCGCCCGCTCCCGCGCCGGCGGCGGCACCGGCCTCGGCCTTGCGATCTGCCGCGCGATTGCCGATGCCCACGGCGGAACGATGGACATTGTCAGCGCGGTGGGGCAGGGCACGACGGTCCGGGTGACGCTGCAATCCGCGCCGCAAAAATAAATTCGCTTTCACGCCATTTTCATCTGCCGTCAGTAGAATAAACCACAAGAACGAAACGCGAAACAAGGAGCTTAGAAATGAAAACGATCAAAACGATCAAATTAATCGGCGCGGCGGCGCTGCTCGGAGCCGCGCTGCTTTCCGGGCCGGCGGCGGTTCGCGCCCAGGACGGTCCGCCCCCGCCCGGCGGCTTCGGGGGTGGGGGCTTCGGCGGCCCCGGTGGCGGCTTCGGCGGACCCGGTGGCGGGGGGCGTCAGGGGATGGGCCGAGCGCCGTTTGCCGCCGGCACTGTTTCTGCAGTGGACGCCGGGGCGGGCACGATCACGATCTCGTCGCCGTTCGGCGGCCCCGGCCAGGTGATCCAAACCCAGGGCACCACCAGCATCGTCACGCAGACAGCCGCCGCGGTGTCTGATCTCAAAAAAGGCGACACGATTGAAGTGCGCGGCGTCCCGACCGGCATCACGGCATCGTCGGTGACCATCGGGCAATCCCCATTCAGCGGCGCCGGCGGATTCGGCGGCGGACCGGGCGGGCCGCCCAATGGCGGCGGCGGCTCCTCGCCGGCCGGCGGCGCTCCGGCGACCGCATCGGCTCGCGGCACGGTCACAAGCACCAGCCCGCTGACCCTTTCGCTCGACTCCACGGCGTCGCTGACCTTGAAGCTGGCCCCGAGCGCCAAAGTCGTCAAATACACGGCGACAACTCTCAGCGCCGTGAAAGTCGGCGACAAAGTGGCTGCTGTCGGCACGGCCAATGACGACGGCACGTTTGCGGCCACCACTGTGGCGGTCAATGTGGATATGGGACCGATGGGCGGCCGTGGGGGCGGGCGCGGCGGCTTCGGCGGAGGCCGGGGCGGCGGGCGCGGCTTCGGCGGTCCCGGCGGAGGCTTTGGCGGTCCCGGCGGAGGCTTCGGCGGCGGGCCGGGCGGACCGCCTCCCGGCCAGTAGAACAGACCCCGGACAAAATCGGCCCCGGCCTCGCCGCCGGGGCCGATTTTTGCCTGCCCTGCGTGGTAAACTATTCCTCAAAGGAAAAGCCCGCCCATGCGTGTTTCGCTGCCCCGTCTTCGCCCGCTTTCTGCCATCATCCTTGCCGCCTGCACTTTCGCCGCCTGCGCTGGCCCCGCCACGGCGCAGGTCGCCCCGCCCCCGCCGCCCGCGCTCCCGGCCCCGCTTTCACTGCCCCAGGCAATCGCGCTGGCCCTGCGCCGGCAGCCGCAGCAGTACGCGGCCCGCACCCAGATTACTTCGGCGCAGGGCCAAAAACAGCAGGCCCAGTCCCAGTATTATCCGACCCTGACCCCAAGCTACCAGTTCCAAAACAGCTCACAGTCGCTCTACGGGGTCGGCTCCGGCGCGTCGTTTTCCGTGCCGACCGGACCCGTCGGGACAACAACCGGAACGGGAACGACGGTCGGAACGGGAACGACGGGCACGGGAACGACGGTCGGAACGGGCACGAACACAACGGTCATCAGCAGCAGCGCCAACGAAGTCAGCATCGTGCGGGGCGGGGGGCTGAGCGTCAATCTCAGCCAAACGCTTTTCGACAGCGGCCAGCGCGAAGCCGCCAACACCGAAGCGCGGCGGGCGGTAGACGCCGCCGTCGCCGCCACCGAAAACACGCGCCAGGCGATTGTCCTTGCCGTCACCCAGGACTACTACCAGCTTCTCTTGAACGAAGACCTGGTCAATGTCGCGCTGGCCCAGGTCGCCCGCTTCCAGCAGACGGTGGACGTGACCCAGGCCCAGATTGATGCCGGAACAACCGCCGCGAAAGATATTTATCAAGCCCGGTCCGACCTTGCCAATGCCCAGGTGACCCTGCTCAACAACCGCAATGCTGTCCAAACCGCCTCGGCGACGCTTAAAAACGCGCTCGGCTTAAATGTCGGCGGCGTCGTGCAGATCGCCCCGCTTTCCCCCGGCGACGCCCTCCCGCCTGCGCCCGTTTCCGCTCAGGCCGCGCCGCTCGGCAGCGCCGTCGCAGCGGCGTTCGCGGCCCGCCCCGATGTCCGGCAGCAGCAGGCATCGGTGCAAAGCAGCGAAGCCGCGCTGCGCCTCGCCCGCCGCCAGGCCGGCGTGTCGGTGCGGGGAACCTATGTGCTCGGGTACCAGGCCACCAACGATGTCGGCTACCGGGGGGTCAATTCCCAGTTTCTCGTCACCGGGTCGTACCCGCTGTTCGATGCCGGCGCGGCGCGGGGCAGCGTCCGGGTCGCCCAGGCCGCCCGCGACAATGCCCTGAACCAACTCGAGCTGACCCGCCAGCAGGTGCGATTGGAAGTCGAGCAGGCATACTCCACCCGCGAGACCAATCTCCAAGCCGCCGGATTGGCCCAGGCCGCCGTCGCCGCCGCCCAGGTCAACTACGACGCCGTGATCGCGTCGCGCAAGGAAGGCATTGGCACGGTCCTGGACATCACCACCGCCCAGGCAACGCTGACGCAGGCCCAAAGTCAATATGTCACAGCCGTCTACAACTTTTACATCGCCGACGCCCAGCTCCAGCGGGCCGTCGGTGCAAACGACCCCGGTGCGCCCCTGCCGCCTGCGCGGTAGCTCCGCCAGCGGGTACAATGTGATTGGACACAAACCATGACGACACAATCCCCACAATCCCCGGCTCGTCGAAGCGAGAGCCTTATTGCAGAGCCTCTTTCACCGTTGCTGAGGAGTCTCCATCTGAAAAACTTTTTGTCTTTCGGCCCCGATACCCCCGAGCTTGCGCTGGGGCCGCTGAATCTTTTCATCGGTGCAAATGGGTCCGGCAAGTCCAACGTCATTGAAGCTGTTTGCCTTCTTCGCTCCTGCCCGAACAGCAGCCCGAACAGTCTGCCGGATACTGTCCGCCGGGGCGGCGGCGTACAGGAATGGATATGGAAGGGCGCTCCGAAAAACGCAGCCTCAGTCGGCGCGGTCATTGCAAACCGCAAAGGGCAGCCACCTCTTCGGCATGTTCTTAGCTTTCAAGCCGAAGACCAAAAATTTGCCTTGTGGGATGAGCGTATCGAATCCGAGCGCCCAGATGCCGGCAAGGAAATCCCGTTCTTTTTCTACAAGTATCAAGAAGGCAGGCCCGTCGTCAACCTAAACGGGGAACAGCGTGGATTAAAGCGCGAGACCGTTGAAGCCGACCAGTCTATTCTTGTCCAGCGCAAAGACCCGGAGCAATACCCGGAAATCACCTACTTGGGGCAGCAATACGGCGCGTTTCGGGCTTATCGTGAGTGGGCATTCGGGAGAAACACCGTGTTTCGAGACGCGCAGCGTGCCGATATGCGTAACGACCGTCTGGAAGAAGATTTCTCAAATCTCGGCCTTTTTTTGAACCGAATGCGCCGCAGCCCGGACGCAAAAAATAAAATGCTCCGGCATCTCCATGATTTGTACGAAGGCGCAGATGATTTTGAGACGATTATCGAAGGCGGGACAGTTCAAGTCTTCTTTTCGGAAGGGCGCTTTTCTATCCCGGCGACTCGGCTCTCCGACGGCACTCTGCGCTATCTTTGTCTTCTGGCGCTCCTTTGCGACCCCGCGCCGCCGCCTCTGCTTTGCATTGAGGAGCCGGAACTTGGACTTCACCCCGACATTCTGCCCAAAATCGCTGATCTGCTGGTGGAAGCCTCACAGCGGACTCAGCTGATCGTCACAACCCACTCCGATATTTTAGTGGATGCGATGACCGAGCGGCCTGACGCTGTTGTTGTTTGCGAGAAGCACCAGGGGCAGACACAAATGAAACGGCTCGCTGCCGAAGACTTAGGTATTTGGCTTGAAAACTACCGTTTGGGCCAGCTTTGGACACGCGGCGACCTGGGAGGAACACGCTGGTGATGGATGCTAAACTGTTTGTCGAGGGGGGCGGCGACAGCAAGGAACTTCGGACACGGTGCCGGGAAGGCTTCAGGAAGCTGCTGGCGCAATGCGGCTTTTCGGCTCGTATGCCCAGGATTATTGCCTGCGGCAGCCGAGCAGAAGCCTTTTCAAGTTTCAGAACTGAACATCTTGCCGGAAAAACGGCGTATGTCGCCCTGCTTGTGGACAGCGAAGACCCGGTCGCCGATGACGAGGCGACTTGGAGCCACTTGAAGCGTCGCGACCAGTGGGAACGTCCCGAGGACGCGCAGGACGATCAGGTGTTTTTGATGACTACCTGCATGGAAACATGGATCATCGCGGACCACGACGGGTTGAGACAGTTTTTTGAGAAGCATAAACGTTGCCTGCGTCCTGCCGGCCTGCCCTCAGCATTAAACTTGCAGGGCAAACAGCGCCACACCGTTCAGGAAGCCCTGCGGACGGCGACCCGCGACTGCACAAACGCTTATGCGAAAAACCAGCGTTCATTCGATGCGCTTGCCAATGCAAATCCCGCTGTTCTTCTGCCGCTTCTTCCAGCGTTTGATCGGATGCTTCGTATCCTCGGCAATAAGCTGAAATGATGCGCCAAACCCTCCGCCTGCGGTCCGAGGGACCGCATCATGCCTCTCTCGCTGCGCCATGTTTGCCCTGCCCGCCTGCCGGGTAAAGTTCGGGTGTGATTGCCTCGCCCAAAGCACGACCCCAACTCAAGCCGAGCGCAATCCGAAAGGACACAACACCTATGGCACATTTATATGCTTCGTTTGCCGATGCGGCCCTGGCGGAAAAAGCGGCGGGCGCACTGCTTGATTTCGGCGTCCGGCAGGAAGATATTTCCCTGGTCGCCAATGACCAGTACGGCCAGACCCGCGAGTCGTTTGCGACCCAGACGACCGACCCGAACTTCGCGGCCGGAAGCGGCACGCTCGGAAACACCGGAACTCTCGGCACGACCGGCGCTTACGGCGCGGAAGGCGCTGTCGCCGGACGCAATGTGGCTGTGTATGACAATCCGGGGGCCGGCGCAGCCTCTACCACCGCCGCCGCCGTCGGCGGCGACTTGAACCCGCTGGACCGGGGCGGCGCGGACTCCGCGATGGCGCAGGGCGATGTGGAAACCGCCGCCAAGCACGGCATCTCCACCACGACCCCTGAAGACGCCGGCGAAGGCGCGGTCAAGGGCACGGGCATCGGCCTCGGGGTCGGCCTGCTGGCGAGCCTCGCCGCGCTGACCATTCCGGGCGTCGGCCTGGTGCTCGGCGGCGGCGCACTGGCGGCGGCGCTGGGCGCGACCGCGCTGACAGCCGGCGCGGGCGCTTTGGCGGGCGGCGCGACCGGCTACCTCAAAGAGCAGGGCGTCCCGGCGGAAGCCGCCGAGCGCTACCACGGCACGGTCAGCGGGGGCGGCGCGGTTTTGTCGCTGAACGTCCCGTCAGGCAAAGTGGACCAGACCACGGCGGAGTCCATTCTGTCCAAGTACGGCGCGGCGGATGTGAACGCCTACTAATGTGAACGCCTACTAAACGGCACGGCGGAAGTGAAAACTCCTGCCGAAACGCCTTGACAAGTGGGCGGCAACGTGATAGAATAAAGGGCGTGGAGTAATCCATGTCCTTTTTTCTGCACGACTACACCTGAACACACAACAGCGCAAACCAATTCGACGGCTCAAAAGTGAGGTTGCTTATGGCTGCCGCGCCGCTTCTCGGCATTGACATCGGGTCCCAGCAAATCAAGATCGCCGAGCTTCGGCCCGGCAAAACCGGCCTCGCCGTGTCCGCCCTCGCGCTCGGCCCGACCCCGCCGGGCATCATTCAAAACAGCTTGATCACCGACCCTGCCGCCATGGGGGCCGCTTTGAAGCAGCTTATGCGCGAAAGCGGCATCACCGCCAAGCGTGCGGTCGGCTGCATCACCGGCCAGCAGGCGGTTGTGATCCGCATCATCGAAGTGCCGCGCATGACCGATGCCGAGCTGAAAGAAACCATGAAGTGGGAAGTCGAGCGCCATGTGCCGTTCGCCCCGTCCGAAACCCAGCTTGATTACCAGCCGCTGACCCCGCGCACCCCGGAAGCGGCGTCGGGACCCAACATGGAAGTGCTGCTGGCTGTCGCCCAGCAGGACGCCGTCGCCAATTATTTGGACACGCTGTATGCCGCCGGGCTGGACCCGGTCGCGATTGATATTGAGCCGCTGGCGATCTCGCGGGCCGTGCTGGACATCGCCCACGGGCAGCCGGTCGCCCGCGCCCAGGGCCTGCCCGGCGAAGCCGACTTCAGCTCCCAGCTTTTTGAGACCGTCGCCGTGGTCAACATCGGCGCGGCAAACACCGAAATCGCGATCTACCAGGGCGACCAGCTTGCGTTTCCCCGTTCCCTGCCGCTGGCCGGCGACAGCCTGACCCGCGCCGTGGCCGAGTCTTTGCAGTACACGATGGAGCAGGCCGAGCGGGCCAAGCGCGACTACGGCATGGTGCAGCTTGACCGCATGGCAGTTTATACGGGCACGGCTTACGACACCGAAGGCGGCGGGTATGAAACCCCCGAGTTCAGCGACGACCAGAGCTTTAATTTGTCCGACGATGCCGCCGACAACCCGTTTGATCTCAACGCCAACTTGGACGGCGACTTCGGCAGCGCGTTCCGCTCGGTCCCGTCGGGCCGCCTTCAAGACCCGCCGGACGACATGTCGCGCACGCAGCCGATGCAGCGGCGGACACTGAACCTGGCGCGTCCGGTCGTGTCCGATGTTCCGCCGGCGTTTCTGCCGCCGCTCGACGAGGCGTTCGGCCTGCCCGCCGCCGGCGGGGCCGATGAAAGCAAGCTGCGCGACGAGATTTTCGAGGCGATTGCGCCGGTTTTGCAGGAGCTGTCGGCGGAAATCCGGCGCTCGCTGGACTACTACCGCAGCCGGGGCGCACAGATTTCCGTGGACCGCGTGCTGCTGGCCGGCGGGTCCGCCGGGCTGACCAACCTGGCGGCCTTTCTGCAAAACGAGCTGCAAACTCCCGTTGCGGTCGCCAACGCCCTGGACGGCCTCAGCGTCACATCCAAGCACTACGACCCATCGTACCTAGCGACCATCGCGCCGGCGTTCACCGTCGCCGTCGGCCTTGCCGCCCGCGATGCCGTGTTCGGCGCAAACCCGCTGCCCAAAAAGCCCAAGCCCGTCAAGGCCCCGAAAGCGCCGAAAGCGTCCAAAACACCCGCTGCCGCTTAACCGACTGAAACCACTATGCTTCGAATTAACCTGCTGCCGCCCTATGTCCAGCAGCGCCGGCTGACGAAAAAACTCGTGCCGGCGTTTATCGCGCTGTTTCTGCTGGCGGTCGCCCTGCCTTTGGCGGCGTTTTTCGCCCTGCACCAAAAGCTGACCCAGCTTACCCAGGACGCCGCCGATGCCGTCTCCGGCAAAGCCAAAACCGACAGCTACAAAGCCGAAGCGGCGACGACCCTCACGCAGATCGGCCCGATCCAGTCCAAGCTCCAGTTCATGACCGACTGCGACGCTTATGCCCGCAAGCAAATCGCGCGGCTGACGACGCTGGCCGATACGACCCCGCGCAACAGCCTGCTGTATACGGCCGTCACGATCACCGGCACTACCATGACTATCAAAGCCTACTCGCCGAGCGTGGAAGAAGTCGGCCGGTACTTGCAGGTGATGTACCATGAGCCGGACTTCACCACCGTGGCAGTGGATCATGTCCCGGCGTACCCCGACAATATCCGGCATTTGTATTATTTGGACGGCGTTTTAGTGTTTGCCGACGGCGCGACCGGCGGGGCCGGCGGGGGCGGGGGCGCTGCGCCGACCGGCCCGCTCGGCGGTCCGGGCGGCGGGCAGGCGGCGGGCGGCGGAGCGCCGACAAACTTCACGCCGCAGGCGCTCGGGCCGAACGGTCCGCTGAACCTGCCGCCGGGCGTCGGCCCGCCCCCGCCGGAGATCGCGGTCGGCGGCCCCGGCGGCGCGTCCGCCGGTGCCGGCGGCTTCCGGGGGGGCGCTCCGGCGGCCGCAACGGCCGCCGGCACGGGCGCTTACAGCGAAAACTTTCTGCGGATCGCCGGGCGCGGCGTCAGCCCCTTCGCCTCGCCGGCTGTCCGTGAGCAGATTTACCAAAAAGCGCTGCGCCGGGTCGTCGTCAAAACCGTCCCGAAAGGCTTTGACATCAATGTGACGGCGACGCTGAAAGAAGCGCTCACCCCGCCGACCCTGCCCGGCGCGGCCCCTGCCGCCGGAGCCGCTCGCGGCGGCTTTCCGGGCGGCCCCGGTGGTCCCGGACGCAGCCCCGGACCGCCCGGCGGAGCGCCCTAGAGAAAACATATGAAACTTAACCGCATGAGTCCGTGGGTCGTCGCCGCTGTCGGCGGCGTCCTCAGCATACTGGCCGTCGCCGCCATCTTCTTTTTGATGATCAAGCCGGCCCAGGACCAGCTCGCCGCCCAGCAGGCGATTTACGACCAGAACTTCCCGGACAGCACCCCGGCGGCGCAGAAAGCCGCGCAAAAAACGCTGACCCAGGCCAAGCAGCAGGTGCAGCAGATCAAATTCCAGTGGGCGGTGAAGTCCGCCGCCCGGATGCCGCGCTACGATGTCAGCGACCGGAATTTGGCGCTTAAGCAAATTACCTATGAGCTGGGGCATTACCTTCAGCCGGACATCCAGCGTCAGCTTCAAAAAGGCGGCGTTACGTCCACCACGCAGGTCCAAATCCCCGCCCCGCCGGTGTCGCCGAACGACATCACGGCGGCCCCGGTAGTGATCTCGCTCGGAACCATCACCGTCACCGGCGACTTCCGGCATATTTTGACCCATTACTATTACTGGCAGTACTTCAACCGCCTGGTTTTGGTGGATGAGCTGGCGCTGACCGGCAGCAGCCCGTACATGACCGGGACGTACAAGGCGACTTTGTACATCTTTCCGCAGAACGACGACAAGCTCGGGCCGCCTATTCCCGGCGCTCCCGGCGGTGCCGGAGCGGCCCCCGGCGGCGCGGGCGCTCCCGGCGGTCGTCGGGGCGGGCCGCCTTCCGGCTTTGCTTCGGCGGCCAGCGGGTAGCGGGCCGAAAGATTTTCGCGTCACCTGCCGAAAGAAGAGAACCGAAGAGAACTCATGCAAGAATGGCTGAAAGATAAAAAGAACACGCCGATCATCGCGGCGCTGCTGGCTGTGCTTTTGCTCGGCTCCGGCGGCTTGATCGCGTTTGAGATGGGCGCGTTCGGCAGCGGTCCCGACACGTCTCCGGCCACGCCGCTTCCCGGACAAATCAGCGCGGCACGCACGCCGCCTCCCCGCGCCGCGCCGACCGGCCCGCCGCCGTCGCCCGTCGGCCGGCCGCCGCTGAGTCTGCCGCGCGGGGCGGCCGGCCGCCCCGCCGCCGCCCCGCCGGCCGCTGCTGTCGCGAAAAAACCCGACAACGTCAACCCGGCGGTCGGCCCGGACCCGTTCCGAATCCCCAACGGCACCAAAATCGCGTCGTCTCGGACCGCCAAGCTGCTCGGCCCCAAGCCGGCCCTGCGGGATGCCGTCGGGCCGCTGAACTTGTTCCAGCTTCGCCCGCAGAGGACGGCGACGACGCCGCTGCCGCCGATTATTCCCGATGCGCCCGACCGGAGCGGGGCCGGGCCGGCGTCGCGCTACCGCTTGTCCGGCATCATCAACGGACCCGACGGCATCAATGCGATTTTGGAAGTGGACGGGCAGTCGCAGTCCGCCAAGCCCGGCGACTCGCTGTCCGACGGAACCCGCGTCACCAACATCCAGGCGTCCAGCGTGACGGTGAAAACCGCCGCCGGCTCCATTGTGACCCTGCCGATCTCCGCCGCCGCGCCGCCCGGCGCGAACGGAAGCAGCGGCCTGTCGCCCGGCTTCGCCCCATCCGGCTTTTCTCCGTCCGGCTTCCCGCCGCCCGGCTTCAGCCCGTAACAAGAAAGAGACCCTCTATGAATACGCCGACAAAAACCACGCTTTTCGGAGCCGCCGCGCTGCTCGCTTTTGCGCTGGCCGGAACGCCGGCCCGCGCCCAGTCGCCGACCGACAGCAGCAAGCCGATCTCGCTAAACCTGATCAATGTTCCGGTGCAGACCGCGCTGCGGACACTGTTCAGCAGCGCGGGCATCCGCAATTACAACATTGACGCGGGCGTGCAGGGCTACGCCAATGTCAACGTCAGCGACGTGCCGTTTTCGGTCGCGCTGAACCAGCTTTTGCACTCGGTCAACCCGCCGCTGTCGTCGTCCATTGTGGACGGCGTGTATCAAATCAAAGTTGAGCAGGCCGCGCCGCCGCCGCCGGTGACGGTGACGACGCCGAACACAGACCCGACCCGCCCGGTGACTGCGGACCAGCCGAAAAGCTTTTATGTGATCCCCGTGGACAGCTACGATGCGTATTACATCGCCACCCTGGTCGGCGCGACCGGGGTAATTGAAGTCGTGCCGAACTACACGGCCGGCGGCACGGGCGGCACCGGTCAGGGCACGAGCGGAGCGGGCGGCACGCGCGGCGGCTTCGGCGGCGGCGCGTCTTCCGGCATCACCAGTGTCGGCGGCGGCGGACGCTTCGGCGGCAGCGGCTTGGGTGCATCGGGAGCCATCGGCGGCGGCGGCTTCGGACGCGGCTTTTAATTTGCAGAGTTGCTTTTTTCGGAATTGCTTTTCGCGGGAGTGCTGAGGAGAACATCATGGGTTATCAAAAACGGCTGGGGCTGGCCGCCGCGTGCGGGCTGCTTGCGCTGAGCGCATCCGTCCCGGCCACGGCGCAGAGCGGCCCGGCGGGGGGCGGCCGGACGGTCAGTCTGGATGTGGCCGGCAGCGACCTGCATGCGGTCGTCAACATGCTGGAGCGCCAAGCGGATGTGGAAGCGCTGGTCCGGGACGGCGACACGCCGTTTAAGCCGGTCAACGTTCACTTGAAAAACGCGGATTTAGGCAAAGCCCTGCGGACCATCGCCGCCTCCGCCCGCGCCAAAGTCCATGTCAACGCCGACGGCATTTATGTGTTTGAGCCGGAAGACGCCGGCGGCGCGTCCGAGCCGACGGCCGCCGCGCCGGCCCCGCAGGCCGCTTCTTATTCCGGGAGCAGCGAAGACGCGCCCCGGCGCTTTGCGCCCGGCGAGCTGCAATACCGCTCTTTGGTGCTTCAGCATGCCGTCCCGACCGATATTCTGAAGCTGATGCGCTGGGACAAAGATGTCGTGGACATGGACCCGTTTAAGCCGGTCCAGCTTCCGCATCCGCACCCCGACGTTCTCACGGTCGGCCAGTCCCTGC
The DNA here is from genome assembly GCA_965246745.1 of Capsulimonadaceae bacterium. GTDB lineage: Bacteria > Armatimonadota > Armatimonadia > Armatimonadales > Capsulimonadaceae > JANXMY01. The sequence continues at coordinate 1,744,753 of OZ251980.1, read as the reverse complement.
AAGCCTCGCAGGCCGCAAACAGCGCCTACGACAACGGCGGCTACACAAACGGCTATAATAACGGCGGCTACCCGTCGGTGCCCATCGGCACCGGCAATGCGGGGCCGAATGCCGCCAATTATTCTCAGCACCGCAGCGCCGACCCGCAGCAGGCGAACCAGTTCCCCCCCGGCGGCTTCGGCGGGGGCTTTGGGGGCAACGGCGGCTTTGGCGGCAACGGCGGCTTTGGCGGCAACGGCGGGTTCGGCGGCGGGGCCAACCCGTTCGGCGGCGGGACAAATCCGTTCGGTGCCACCCCGCAGCCGTTTCAGCCCGGCACCGGCGTCAACGGCCAGCGCAACGGGCAGGCGCAGCTTCCCGAAGGCGTCTCGAAAATCTTTGCCCTGCAAAGCAACAACTCGCTGCTGGTGTATGCCACCCCGGAAGGGTTCAACACGGTCAAGCAGATCGTTAAAATTCTCGATGTCGCGCCGCGCCAGGTGCAGATCAAAGTCGAGTTCGTCACCGCCAGCGTCACCGACGTAGACGCGCTCGGCATCAACTTTGATTTGGTGCCGTATCCCGGCCTTGAAGTCTCGTCGGGCCAGGGCACCGGCTCGTTCGGCGGCACGGTCAGCGGGGTCGCCCCGACATTTTTGCAGTACGCCACCGGCAACATCGTCGCGCAGCTTTTCCAGACGCTCACCCGGACGCGCGGCAAAGTCGTCCAAGCGCCGCTGATTACGACCACCAACAATGTCCCGGCGTCCATCACGATCACGACCCAGATTCCGTTCTTCACGACCACGGCGGTCTCCGGCGGCGGCTTGCAGGGGCAGGTCGGGCAAAGCCAGCAGGCGAACTTCCTGCCGCTGACCACCGGCCTTGAAATCACGCCGCGCATCAACGCCGATGATTCGGTGACGATGAACCTTCAGCCGCAGATTTCGGACACCACCGGGCAGGCGTCGGTCAACGGCATCCCGCCGACGATCCAGCAGACTTTGACGACTCTCCGCACGGTCCGCAGCGGCGACACGATGGTGCTCGGCGGCCTGGTTCGCAAGCAGGAAACGGCGTCCAGCCAGCGAATTCCGATCCTTGCCGACATCCCGTACCTCGGCGGCCTGTTCCGCACCCGCAACAAGCAGGTCAACGATCAGGAGCTGCTGATTTTCGTGACGCCGACCATTATCAGCGACACCAACGACAGCAGCGCGGCCAATGCCAACGGCGGCCAGAACATCAGCGTCTCGCCGTAGTTTGAGAAAAGCCCCCCCGCCCCAATTCTGGGGAGCCAGAGGGAGAGAAAGCCGATTTTCGGCCTCTTCTCTTTTCCGGCTCCCCAAAATTGGGGCGGGGGGGCTTTTTCAGGTATAATACGCGCACTATGTTTCGATTTTTAACCGCCGGAGAATCACACGGCCCCGCGCTTACCACCATCATTGAAGGCGTCCCCGCCGGACTGGGCATCACTGCCGAGCCGATCAATGCCCAATTAAAACGCCGGCAGGGCGGCTACGGGCGGGGGGCGCGGCAGAAGATCGAGTCCGACACCGCCGAGATACTCAGCGGCATCCGCTTTGGACGGGCGCTCGGCAGCCCGATTACGCTGGTGGTCCGCAACCGGGACTGGGCCAACTGGACCACAAAAATGTCGGTGGAGCCGCTGCCGGACGGCGAACAAGAAACCAAAACCATCACCGTGCCGCGCCCCGGCCATGCCGACTATGCCGGCATGATGAAGTACGGGCACGACGACCTCCGCAATGTGCTGGAGCGCTCGTCGGCGCGGAACACGGCCACGCTGGTGGCGGTCGGCGCGGTCGCCCGCCTGCTGCTGGCCGAGTTCGGCATCTCGGTCGCGTCGCATGTCGTCAACATCGGCGGCGTCACAGTCTGCGCTGACGGGATTGACCTGCGCCAAATCGCCGCGCTGGCCGAAGAAAGTCCGGTCCGGGTGGCCGACCCCGACGCCGAGGCGCGGATTATTGCGGCGATTGACGACGCTAAATACCGGGGCGACACGCTCGGCGGGACCTTTGAAGTGGTCGCGCTCGGCCTGCCGGTCGGCCTCGGCTCGCATGTGCACTGGGACACGCGCATTGACGGCAGGCTGGCGCAGGCGCTGATGTCTATCCAGGCCATTAAAGGGGTGGAAGTCGGCCTCGGGTTCGGCGTCGCCGACATCCCCGGCTCCGAAGTCCACGATGCGTTCTTTTACGACAGCGCCGCCGAGGGCGGCGGAGAAGACGCGAAATTCCGGCGCGGCACCAACAACGCCGGCGGCACCGAAGGCGGCATGACCAACGGCGAGCCGCTGGTGATCCGGGCCGCGATGAAGCCGATCCCGACCCTGATGAAGCAGCTTCCGTCGGTCAACCTCGCCACCAAAGAAGGCGTCCCCGCCTTCGCCGAGCGCTCCGATGTCTGCGCCGTCCCCGCCGCCGCCGTGGTCGGCGAAGCGATGGTCGCCATGGTGCTTGCCCAAGTGATGTGCGAAAAGTTCGCCGGCGACAGCCTCACCGAGATGTCGGCCAACTACGCCCACTATCAAAAAACCGTCGCCGCCCGCACCGCCGAGTAGCCGTCGTCAAGACCAGCCCAGGAGCAGAAGCGTGACTATTACACTCGAAATCCCCGCCGAGAGGGAGTCGGTCCTCGGCGTAAAAGCTGAACTTTTCGGGCTGGCCCTGCCCGAGTACGTTTATTCGCTGTGCGAGGCCGACACCGATGATTATTACTCTCTTTCGGTGGAAGAGATCGCCGTCGTTCAGCAGGAGCTGGCTGAAATCGAAGCCGGCGACAGGGGCATTTCTTTGGAAGATTTCGACAAAGAAATGCAGGCGAAAATGAAGCAGCGCGAACGGCAGCCGGACAGCGTCGCGGCATGAGTGAGGGAGCGCACGGCTACGCGATCCGTGTTCGGCCTTCCGCGCGGATCGAAATTCAGCAGGCGTATGATCGCCTCGCGGATTTTCCCGGCGTTTCGGTGGCGAACCGCTGGTATGAGCGGGCTGCGCGGACTGTTTGCCGAGCTGGCGTCCTATCTGGGGCGCTATGCACTTGCCCGCGAAAGTCGTCTGTTCCGGGCGAAGGTTCACGTCGCGCTGCGCGTTCTCTCAGCTCGCGGAGCGCTGTCCACCGCATCTTGTTTACGATTGAAGAAGGTGGGAACGATGCGCCGACAGTCCACGTCATCAGCGTTCGCCACGGCGCACGGAAGCCGATGACGCGGGCCGAGGCACGAGAGATTGAAGAGACGAAAGATTGAATGCGACGGCAAAAAGCCCCCTCAGCGCTGCTGAGGGGGCTTTTTTATCGCCCGCTGTTACGGGCTGGCGTCGAACTCCACTTCGGCGACGTTTCCATAAGTGCCGCTCGGTGCCAGGTAGCGCACATACCGATACGCTGCGGCGCTGCTGAGGCCCGTGGTCGCCGTCAGCGCATTGGATGGCGGCGCGGCGGAGACCGTCGCCAGAGTCGTCCAGTTCGCGCTGTCGTTGCTGCCCTGGAAGACGCCGCCGACCATGCGGGCGGCCCAGTTAGGGCGCGGGGCGTACTGAATGCGCGTGATGGTCTTCGCGCTGCCGAGGTCCAGGCCCGCCCAGTTGCCGTCGGGACCGGCGGCATCAAAGAACGTGCCGGTGTCGCCGTCGAAGACTTTGGCAATGGTATTGCCGCCGCCGCTCCACGAGCCGGGGGTGCCGATCACTGTCCCGTACAGCTTTGTGTAGGTGCCTGTCCCGGCGGCGCTCGCTTTGCCGTGAAACTCGATTTCGGCCACATCGCAGTTGCTGCCGCTCGGGCTGAAGTAGCGCAGGTAGCGGCACGGGCCGGCCCCGGTCACCGTCAGCGTGGCGTACTGCCCGGCGGGCGGCTCGCTTGCCACCGTCGCCAGGGTGCTCCAGGTGGTTTTGTCGGGGCTGCCCTGAAAGATGCCGCCAAGCGTCCGGCCCGGCCAGCCGGGACGGGGGGCAAAGCGGATCGCCGTGACTTGGGCGGATTTGCCCGCGCCGAGGTCAATCCCGACAAAGCCGCCGCTGGCAGCGGCGCTGTCGTAGAACGTGCTGAGGCTGCCGTCCAGCGCTTTCGGCGCGGCATTGGCCGCGCTGCCGCCCCACGGGCCGGCTCCGTCATCGAACTCCGTTCCGGTGAGCAGCGGATCGAGGCCCCCGCCGCCGGTGACAGCGCTTTTCGGCGCGGCCGATGCTTCCGAAGACAGCGGGCCGGTGCCGGCGCTGTTGACGGCGGCGATTTGGTAGGAGTAGGTAGTGCCGCTTGTGACCGCCGTGTCCGTGTAAGCGGTGCCGGTCAGCCCGGTTTTGTACGGCGTCGTTCCCTCGCCGCCGGGCGCTGTGCCTCGGAACAGGGTGTACGACGAGACGGCGCCGCCCGGCGCGGACCACGAAAGCGTGACTTGTCCGGGGCCGGCCGTGGCGGCGAGGCCCGTGGGCGCTAAAGGGACGGAAACGCCTCCGCCGCCTCCGCCGCCCCCGGCGCTGCCGGTCACTTTGCCGCAGACGAAGCTGTTGCCGTTGAAGCCGAGTGTGACGTATCCGTAGGTATCCCAGGACGCCGCCAGGCAGGTGGGCTGGTCGAAAATGCCGGTGGGATAATACGAGACCCGCACCCACGATCCGCCGCCGTTGTTGGAGCGGAACACGCCCCACGCCGGGTCGCCGGTGCGCCGGCCGTAGACATACACGCTGTAGGGCTGGTCGCCGGCGAAGCCGCTGCCTTTGCCGAGCGCGACGGTGATCGCGAAGTCGAACGCGTTGGTGTTGGCGAATGTCGTGCCGCCGTCGGCGGAATGCCACAAGCCGTGGACCGGAGCGCCGCCTTCCCAGCCGTTGACATACCACAGGTCGTTTTGGACAGCCCGGTTGACATCAAGCTGCCCGTGGTGGGTTTGGATCGGCAGGGTCGTCCCGCTGGTTTTGGCCCAGGTCTGGCCGCCGTCGGTGGACTGGTAGCAGCCGCCGCCCCACGACGCGACATAGTAAAACTTGTCGGCCACAAACGGGTCCGCTTTCAGCGCCCGCTGCTTCAAGGAAAACGTCCAGTAGCCGCTGCCGACCGGAAAGCCGGTCGAAGGGTGCCAGGATTGGCCGCCGTCCCGCGACCAATACGCGGGGAAGTTGCCGGTCGGCACCCAGACCAGGTGATCGCCGCCGTCGCCCCAGCCGTTGCGCCGGGAAATGGCGATGCTGCCGGCCTGCCGGGGAAGGTTGGCGCTGCCGTCTGCGGGATACGACGCGAATGGGTGCCAGGACGTGCCGCCGTCCAGGGAGTACCCGGAGAAATTGGCGCCGGGGCCGGTGAAGTTGATGTCTGCGGAGACAATCGCCAGCGAATTGCTGGCGTTGGGACAATACGCGACGCCGGTGCCGTTGGAAATGGTTTGGTTTTGCAGCGGAATCTGAACCGCTGTGAACCGGGCCGGATCGGTGATGACAAACCCGGTGGCATCTTCGACCGCCGTGATGATTTTGCCGCCGGGCGGCATGATCACATCGTGCGTGACAAACTCCTCAATGCCCTGCGACTGGATGGTCCAGCGCGGCGCTCCGGCATCGGTGTTGGTTTCCGTGTTGGTGGGGGTGTAGGTCAAAATCCCTTCGTTGCCTTCCGGCACCCAGAGCGCCCCGGCGCTGTCGTAAAAAATGCCGCCGTTGGAGCGGTAGCCCAGCGGGGTTTGGGGCAGCCAGGCCAGCGTGTTCGCGAAAAAGAACTGGTGGTTGCAGGGGTTCCAAAGCTGACCGCCGTTGTCGGTGCGGCTGAGCGCTCCGCCCAGGCTGACCGCCCACAGACGGCTGGAGTTTTTCGGGTCCACCGTGACGGCGGACGCGGCCCCGCCCCAGCCGAAATTGATGCTGGTGCTCGTCCAAGCGCCGCCGCTGTAGTGCCAAGCGTTGGTGGTGTTGTTTTGGATCACCCACAGTGAGCCGTCGGGACTGACCGCTGAAAAGGAGCTGCTGCCTTCCAGCGCCGTGCCGGCGGCGATGTCGGTCCAGGACGCGCCGCCGTCAGCGCTCCGAAAGACGCCGCCGTTGTAGATCACCGCGTACACGGCTTTGGAGATCGGGTCAAAGCGGATGTTCAGGATGACTTTGGAGCTGTCGGGCGCTCCGCCGCCGGTGACCCGGCTCCAGTGAGCGCCGCCGTTGACGCTGCGCCACAGGCCGTTGTCGTTGGAGCCGTAGTAGATCACCGACGAGTTGCTTGGGTCCACCGCCATGCGCTCGCCGACCGAGCGCCAGTTGACGGTGTTTGCCTGCATGTCAATGCTGAGGTCGCCGGCCGTAAACGTCCGTCCGCCGTCGGTGCTTTTGTAGACGGTGCCGTTGATGGCGGGATAGGTTGCGATGACCCCGGCGTACTGCGCCGCGAAGTCGCTGGAGTACGCCGGGGCGAACGCCATGTAAACAATCTGGGTGTTGCGCGGGTCAACCGCCAGGCTTTCCACGCCGGTCGCCGCCGGCGCCGGCGCATTCAAGCCGAATGGAGCCGTGGGGCTGCTGATCACCATCGGCGTCCACTGCTTGGCGCTGTTGTCCCAGCGGTAAGCATTGCCGACATCCGTGCGGCAGTAGCGGACAGTCGGGTCGAGCGGGTGGGTGACAAACCCGGTGACAAAGCCGCCCGCGCCGATCTTCACGGGGGACCAATTATAAAGATCGTCCGCCCGGCAGGGGCCGAGGCAGAAAATCGCCGCAACAAGCCCGGCGAGCAGTGCCGGGAACAAACGACGAAACGCGTAACCGAGCGTTTTCTGGGTGACCATGCTGTCTCCTTTAAGCGACCTTGCAGAGCCTGTGCTGCATTTCTAGCAAGCAGACTATCAAATCGGCCCGCGCAGGTTTTTGAGCCGTGGCTCTGAGTTTCCTGCGTTACGATACATGTATCATAACAGGTTTATGTATCATAACACGAGAAATGAGTTCTGTCAAGCGATTTTTCAGCGATTTTTTTCGCCGTGGCGCAGCGGTTTTCACCGCAGGCGAAACTTCGCATAACGGGAAGGAAATCCGGCCGCCGGCGTCGAACCATGACGCGTCATCGTTTCCCTCGTTTGTCAGGAAAAGCCGGTATTGGAAAAAGCGCAAAAACAAGAATCGCAAGGCTCCCCGGCGGCTTGCCGCCTTGTTTTGATCGGCTTTATGGGCACCGGAAAAAGCGCGGTGGGGCGGGCGCTGGCGCGGCGAACCGGGGCGCGGCATCTGGACACCGATGCGGAGATCGAGCGCGGGGCGGGACGGACGATCCCGGAGATTTTTGCCGCCGAAGGCGAAGCGGCGTTTCGGGCGCGGGAAACCGCGCTGCTGGAGTCACTGACGGGCGAAGACGGGCCGCTGATTTTGTCAACGGGCGGGGGGACCCCGGTGCGGCCGGAAAACGCGGCGCGGCTGAAGGCGCTCGGCACGGTGGTCTGGCTCCAGGTCACGCCGGAGGCGATCTGGGCGCGGGTGGCGCACTCGCTCCACGAGCGGCCGCTGCTGGCTGGGCATGAGGCTGACCCGCTGGGCCATATCACTTCCCTGCTGGCGGCGCGGGAGCCGGTGTACGCCGCGCTGGCGGATGTGGCGCTGGACACGTCGGACTGCGCCCATTCGGAAGAAGGCGCGGCCCGGCTGATGGAGAGGCTAGGGCTGGAATGAGCAAGCAGACCGTGCGGGTGGGGCTGGGCGAGCGCTCGTATGACATTTTGGTCGAGCGCGGGGGGCTGGGGCGGCTTGGGGAAGCGCTGGCGGCCCGGCTTGGCGGCGGGGCGGGGCGGCTGGCAGTGGTGGTGACCAGCCCGGAGATTGACGCGCTGTACGGCGGCAAAGTTTTGGAAAGTCTGGGCGGGGCAGGCTTCCGGGTGGAAACGGCAATGGTTCCGGCCGGCGAGACCACGAAATCGCTGGCGTCGGCGGAAGCATTATACATGCGGTTTCATGCGCTGGCGGCCGACCGGCGCACGGCGGTGGTCGCGCTCGGCGGCGGGGTTGTCGGCGATTTGGCGGGCTTTGCGGCGGCGACCTACACGCGCGGGCTGCCGTTTGCGCAGGTGCCGACGACGCTTTTGGCCCAGGTAGACTCCTCGGTCGGCGGCAAAACCGGCGTGAACTTCGGGCAGGCCAAGAATTTGATCGGCGCGTTTTATCAGCCCTGCCTAGTCATGATTGACCCGGAGACGCTGCAAAGCCTGCCGGAGCGGGAGCGGCGGTCGGGGCTTGCCGAAGTCGTCAAATATGGTATAATTGCCGACACGGAGTTTGCGGCGCTGCTCAGGCGCGAGCTGCCGGGGCTTTTGACGCTTGAGTCTGCCGAGCTGGACTTCGTCCTCGCGCAGTCGTGCAAAATCAAAGCGCGGGTGGTGGAAGCCGACGAGCGCGAAGACGGCCTGCGGGCAATCCTCAATTTCGGGCACACGGTCGGGCACGCTTTGGAGTCGCTGACGCACTACAAGGTGTACACGCACGGCGAGGCGATTGCGCTCGGCATGGCGTCGGCGTGTTTGATCGGGGAAGAAGTCGGCGTCACGCTTCCCGAGGACACGGCCTCGGTGCTGTCTTTGCTTCGCGCGGCGGGCTTCGCGGTTTGTCTCGACCCGGCGCACTCGGCCGATGAGATTGTCCGGCTGCTGGCGTGGGACAAAAAAAGTATCGGCGGCACGGCCCGCTTTGTGCTGCTGGAGGAAATGGGCCGGGCGACTCCCGGCCATGTCGTTCCCGAGACCGCCCTATACACGGCGCTGGCGCGTCAGCAAAGGCTCCGGGATGTCTGAAAAACCGCCGGCGTGGGCCGATTGGCTGCTTGTCGTTTGGGTGGCTGTTGTCGGCGTTTTCTACTTCGGCGGGACCTTTTTCCCCAATGAAATCGGGCGGTATACGGCGTCGGCGTCGGCGCTGTATGCCGCAATGCTGCTGGTGTCCGCCGGAGCCGCCGCCGCGCTTTATCTTGGTCACTCGAAAACTAGAAAGTAAGTTTTTCGATGCGTCAATTATTCGCACTTGCCGCGTTTTTCGCCGCGCTTTTTCTCGGCGCGGCGGGTCCGCACCCGGCCGCCGCCGCAAAATACGAAGCGTCGGGCGTCTGCATCCATCAATGCTCCTGCGCGTATGCCTGCCCGTGCATGTTTGAGAACGGCCCGCCGGACTGCGAGCTGGCGGCTGTCTACCACTTGGACCATGCGGCCTACGCGGGGGTGGACATCAGCGGGCTTTCGATGATCTCGGTGGATGGAACAAAAACGGCAGGCGGCGGGGTCGTGTATCTCGACAGCCGCGCGACCCCGGCACAGAAAGCGGCGCTGCTGGGCCTGCTGGCAGCGCACGGCGAGTGGCCGGGGCCGGGCCGGCCGGTCCGCAGTGTCCCGATTGCGTTCACGCCGACCGCGCACGGCTACAAAACGTCGGTGCCGGGCATTTTCGACGGCGTCGCCGAGCAGGTCAAAAGCCGCAGCGGGTCGGCAGTCACGGTAGACGGCGTTGGATTTGCTGAAGGCAAGCGCTGGACGGTCGGGCGCAGCGTCGTCAACGACCTGCATGACCCCGCCCTCGGCCTGCACTGGCACCTGCCGGGCACCAACGGCTCCTGGACCGCGCTTCACTGGGCCTCCTGACGGCTTCGCTCGCAAAGGAGTTTTTTTCGTTGTCAACACTGGCGGTTAATCCGCGCTATGAAATTTTAGAAGCGACTCCCGGCCCGGACACCCCGCCGTATGAGTTCGTCAAAGCGCGGGACCGGGACGCGGGCCGGGTCGTGGCGCTGCAAATCGTGCCCGCCGCCGTGTTCGGGGCCGGGGCCGCCCGGCGCGAAGAATTCCAAGCGGCGGTTCGAAAAGCGCAGACCCTGGAGCACGGAAGCATTCTGCAAGTGTTTGATCAAGGGGTCGCCGACGGCACTGAAGACTTGTACGTCGTCCGCGAGCAGATGCGCGGCATCACGCTGCAAGAGCGCATCCGGCGGATCGCGCCGTTCACCCTGGCCGTGTCCACCGACATTGCCATTGCCGTCACCGAAGCGCTGGCCGCCGCGCACCGGGCGGGGATCGCCCACGGCGACCTGCGGCCCGGTCATGTTCTTCTCAGCCCGGAAGGGCAGATCAAAACCGCCGATTTTGTTTACGGGGCGCGGGTCGCCGCCGAAAGCGCCGGGCCGGGCTGGGCCGCGTACCGGGCGCCGGAGCTGGCCGAAGGCGAGGCGACCTTTGCCGGCGACATCTTTGCGCTGGGCGCGATGCTGTACGAGATGCTGACCGGCACCCTGCCGCTGGCGGGCGGAACCCGCCTGCTGTCGCCCCGCGAGGTTGTTCCCGCCGTTCCGCCCGCGCTGGACGGCCTGGTGCAGAAGTGCCTGCAAGCCGATCCCGCCGCCCGCTACCGCACCGCCGGCACCCTGCTGGCGGACTTGCAGGCGATCCACACGGCCCTTCGCACCGGCAAGCCGCTGACGTGGTCCCCCCTGACCGATAAATCCGCGAAAGCCGACAAAGAACCGAAACGCGCCGATGCCCCCGCGAAGCGTCAGCCCCGCCCGCCGGTCGCCGGCCCCGACGGCGTCTTTGAAGGCCGTCCGCCAAAGCCGCCGCGCGAGCCGGCATCGCTGCTCGCCAAACTGACCACGGCGCTGTTTGTTCTGCTTGTTTTAGGGGTCATCGGACTGGTCTGGTACGCCACCAAATTCCTGGACGTGCCGAACGATGTCACGGTGCCTAATTTGATCGGCAAAACGTTTGACGACGCCAAGCGGACCGCCGCCCAGCAGCACTTCACGCTGGTGGAAAGCGCCGACAGCACCTACAGCGACACCATGCCGGAAGACCAGATTTACGCCCAGAACCCGCTGGCCGGGCGCACCATCAAAGCTGACAAAGAAGTCACGGTGTACCGCAGCCTCGGGCCGCGCCTGCTGACGATCCCCCCGCTGGTCGGCACCACGCAGGACTACGCCGCCAAAGCGCTGCTTTCGGCGTCCCTGCCGCCCGGCAGAGTGACCCAGGAATACAGCGAAACCGTCCCCGCCGGCAATATCCTCAGTCAGTCGCCGCAAAGCGGCAGCAAAGTCGCCCGCAACACCGCGGTCAACTTTGTGGTTTCCAAAGGCCGGCAGCCGCCGGGCATCCCGGAAAACGTTTCGGGGACGGCATCCGGCCCCGACAAAGCCGTGTTGGACTGGCACGCCGCCCCCCGCGCCGAATCGTACACGGTGACACGCTCCCTCGACGGCGATACCACGGTTGTCGCGCGGGCGCTTCCGAGCACGCATTTCACCGATACGGGCCTCCACCCGAACACGACGTATTCGTATACCGTCAACGCCGTCAACGCCGCCGGAACGTCCGACCCGAGCGAATCGGCGCTGGTCACGACCGAAGCCAGCCCGACGACCACGGCGGTTCTGCCGCCCGACTCGGTGGTAACCGTGCCGGGCGACGGCTCGGTGCCGCCCCCGGACAGCGGGACGGCCGAGCCGCCGCAGACCGCCCGCCTGCGCCAGTTCACGATTGCGTTCACCGTGCCGCGCCACCCGCGCCGCTCCCGTCATGTCCAGATTGAAGTCCAGGACACGACCGGCACCAATTTGGTGTATGACGAGAACCACGACCCCGGCGAGGATGTCAGCGAGCCGGCGCAGGGCTTCGGCAACAAGATCACGTTCCGCATCTTTTTAGACGGCAGACTGGTCAAGCAGCAGGTGCTGTAAAGCACAGGCAGCGCAAGAGCGAGGAATTGAACTTCACTCGCTCGTTAGGGTCGTCCTTCGGACGAAAGATTGGCGGACGAAAGATTGGCGGACGAAAGATTGGCTCGCCTTGTGTTTTTCCTCGTCCGAAGGACGACCCTAACGAGCGAGTGAAGTTCACTTCCTCGCTTTTTGCCCATCACTCAGGAACCTGCGCCCATGCCCATCAAAATCGCGCCGTCTATTTTGTCCGCCGACTTCGGCGCGTTTGCCGAGGCCACCGCCGAGCTGTCGAGCGCCGGCGCGGACTACATCCATATTGACATCATGGACGGCCATTTTGTCCCGAACATCTCGTTCGGCCCGCAGCTTGTCCGCGCCCTGCGGCCCGTGACGCAAACCCAATTTGACACGCATCTGATGATCGAGCGGCCCGAGCTTTATGTCGCCGAGTTCGCCCAGGCCGGCTCCAATATCGTCACGGTCCACCCGGAAACGACATACCATTTGAACCGGCTGCTGCGCCAAATCAAAGACGCCGGGGCGAAGGCCGGGGTCGCGCTGAACCCGGCGACCCCGATCTCGGCGATTGAATGGGTGCTCGGCGATTTGGACCGCGTGCTCGTGATGACCGTCAACCCCGGTTTCGGCGGGCAGGCGTTTTTGGCCGAGATGCTGCAAAAAATCCATGCCCTGTCCGAGCTTCGCCGCGCCCACGGCCTGCGGTTTGAGATCGGGGTGGACGGCGGTATCAACGCCGACACGGCCCCGCTGGCCGCCAAAGCCGGCGCGGACACGCTGATTGCCGGCAGCGCCGTGTTCCATCACCCCGAGGGCCTCGCCGACGCCGTCGCCGAGCTGCGCCGGGTCGCCGAAGCCGCCGCGCCGCGCCGGTAGCCCCCCCGCCCCCAATAATGGGGGAGCAATGCGGAACAGGACGGAGGGCGCAGCAAGCAGCGCCCCTACGGGCCTTTTTCATTTTCAGGAGACCTGCCATGCTGCTCCGCGCCGCTCTTATCCTCGCGCTTCTCGCCGCCGCCGGGTACGGCGTCTGGGAAGTCCGCCGCTGGTCCCGGCCTGACACGCTGATTACGCCGAAGCAAAAAAAACTGCGCGTTTGGGGCTTGTTCTTTTTGATTGCCGTGCTCGGCCTCTGGCTCGGCGGGACGTTCCTGCCGACCCCGCATCCCGGCGACAAGCGGGCGCTGATCGGCTGGATACAATACTGGATGCTGACCGTGCTGGCCTCGCTCCCGCTGGTTCCCCTGGCGCTGTTGGACTGGCGCGAAAACTTGGTCCTGCTGGCGGAAACCCGCCGCAAGCTGAAGCAGGAAACACTCGGCCCGCTGTCGCAGCGCCTTGACCCGCCCGCGTAATTTTCTGCCCGCGTAACACGCGGGCGTTTTTGTCGAACGGAGAACGCCCTTATGTACAAAGACTTGACCGCCCGGACGGCGGCCCGCCTGCGCGAAGTCGCCGCCGATGCCGCGCCGCTGAAGATGACGGTCGGGCTGGATGCGTTTGTGGACGAGATTATCCGGGTCGTAGACCGGCGGACTTCGGACACGGAATACACGACCATTGAGCAGATTGTCGAGCTGGGAACGCGCATCATCGGGGCGTCGGGCCAAAGCACCAATTTGGAACTGGTGGTCGAGCGGGTCAAGCTCGGCGGCAACGGGCCGATCCTGGCGAACGCGCTGGCGGCGCTCGGGCCGCAGGTCTCGTGCGTCGGGCCGCTCGGCGAAGGCGGCGGCCTGCACCCGGCGTTTGAGGAGATGGGCCGGACCTCAACCCTCATCTCGCTGGGAGCGCCGGGCCACACCGACGCTTTAGAGTTTGAGGACGGCAAAGTCATGCTCGGCAAGCTGGAGCCGCTGGAGGCAGTCACCTGGCCCCGATTGCTGGAGCGGGCCGGGGCCGACGGCCTCGTCAGCTTATTCGCGGATGCTGACCTCCTGGCACTGGTCAACTGGACCATGATCCCCGCGATGTCGGCCATTTGGGAAGAGATTCTCACTCTGCTGGCCGGTCAGCCCCCTTCCCCCACGCGCCGCTTCTTTTTTGATTTGGCCGACCCGGAAAAGCACCCGGACGCCAAAGTCGCCGCCGCGTGCCGCCTGCTGTCGCGGTTTCAGGAGTTCGGGCCGGTGACGCTCGGGTTAAACGAAAAAGAAGCCTTCCGGGTCGGACAGGCTTTAGGCTATGACGGCGGGCATCACGGGCGCTCGGAAGTTTTGGGCGTCTCGGCATTTATCAGCGCCAAGCTGCCCGTCGAAGCGGTCGTGGTCCACCCCCGCGCGTATGCCGTGGTCGGGACGCGCGGCGAGATCACGGCGAATGTGGACGGCCCGTTTGTCGAAAACCCGCTGATCTCGACGGGGGCGGGGGACCACTTCAACGCCGGCTTTTGCCTCGCCAAGCAGCTCGGTTTGACCGACGACGAAGCCGCGACGGCGGCGGTCGGCACGTCGGGCTACTACGTCCGCAGCGCCGTCAGCCCGTCGCTGGCACAGCTTGCGGAGTTTTTGGAAGAGCAGGCGGGGGAGTAGGAGCTACGGAGCAGCCACGGATTGAAATCCGAGGCTGGAACAAACCAGTGTCGCGGCGACACAAGACAAAGTGCGAAAACATTCCCGCGTCGCGGCGACGCTGGTTTGCCCGAGCCTCGGATTTCAATCCGTGGCGAGCTGCAAATTAATTTTTCTTCACCACGGAGGGTACGCAATGAGCCACAGTCATGTCGAGTATTATTTGCATCTGGTCTGGGCGACCTATCAGCGTGAGCCGCTGCTGATCGGCGATGTCGAAAATTTGATCTACGCTTCGATCCGGGCCGAAGCGCGGCACATGCACTGCACAATCTTGGCGCTCGGCGGCATTGCCGACCATGTGCATCTCGCCGTGCAGCCCCCTTCGGCTCTGGGACCGTCCCAGGTCGTGCAGCAGATCAAGGGCGCATCTTCGCGATTCGCAGGCAGCAAAGGCATTGCGTTTAAGTGGCAGGCCGGGTATGGCGGTTTCACTTTGAGCCGTCCGCATTTGAAGGCCGCCATTCCGTACATTGAAAACCAAAAGCGTCACCATGCGACGAACAAGATTTGGCTGCCCTGGGAACCGCCGGCGGATTAATGCCACGCGACATAAAAGCCACGCGACATAAAAGCCACGCGACATAAAAGCCACGCGACATAAAAGCCACGCGACATAAAAGCCACGCGACATAAAAGCCACGGCATAGGAGCCACGGATTGAAATCCGAGGCTCGGATAGACCAGCGTCGCGGCGACGCGGGAATTGTCTGTACCCTTTTTCTTGTGTCGCTTCGACACTGGTTTGTTCCAGCCTCGGATTTCAATCCGTGGCTCCTATGCCGTGGCTCCTATGTCGCGTGGCTTCCAACGCACATGATAACGACTATGACCAAACAACGACTATGACCAAACAACGACTATGACCAACGGCACGCTGTCCGCCGACATTGTTCATCTGCGCCGCGCCCTGCGGCTGGCGGCGCTCGGGCGGCATGCCAGCCCGAACCCGATGGTCGGGTGCGTGATCACCGACGCTGGCGGGCAAAAAGTCGGCGAAGGGTGGCATCCGAAGCCGGGCGAGCCGCACGCGGAAGTGTTCGCGCTGCGGGACGCGGGAGACCGGGCGCGGGGCGGGACGGCGTTTGTGACATTGGAGCCGTGCTCGCACCACGGGCGCACCCCGCCGTGCGCCGACGCTTTGCTGGCGGCGGGCATTCGGCGGGTCGTCTGCGCGATGGCGGACCCCGACGTGCGGGTCAGCGGGCAGGGGTTCGCCCGGCTGCGAGCGGGCGGCGTCGAAGTCTCGGTCGGGGCGCTGGAAGCCGACGCGCGGGCGCTGAACGCGGCGTATGTCAAGCACCGGACGTTTGGGCTGCCCTGGGTCGTGCTGAAGACCGCCATGACGCTCGACGGCAAAATCGCGGCGGCTTCGGGCGATTCGAAGTGGATCACGTCGCCGATGTCAAGAGTAGCGGTGCATCGGCAATTACGCGACCGCTGCGATGCCGTGCTTTCAGGCGTGGGGACCGTGCTGGCCGACGACCCGGCGCTGACGACCCGGCTGACGCGCAAAACGGGCCGCAATCCGTGGCGCATCATCGTGGACAGCCGCCTGCGGACCCCGACCGAGGCCCAAATCGTGCGCCTCTCGGCAGGCGATGGGCGGACCCTCTTCGCGGCGACGGCCGATGCCGACCCGGCCCGGCAGGCGGCGCTGGAAGCGCGGGGCTGCCAAATTCTTCTTTGCGACTCGCGCGGCGGGCGCGTGGATTTGGCTGACCTCTTGTGCCGCCTGGGAACTCGGGGCGACATCATCAGTGTTCTGGTAGAAAGCGGTGGCATGCTGGCGGCGTCGCTGCTGGAGCAGAAATTAGCCGACCGCTGGGTGGCATTTATCGCCCCGAAAATCATCGGCGGGGACGCCGCCCCCGGCCCGGTCGGCGGCGTCGGAACTCTGCGAATGGCCGACGCGCAGGGGGTTTGCTTTCGGCGTGTCCGGCGCTGCGGCCCGGACTTAATCATAGACGCCCGCTTTGGGTAGAATACAACGAAAATCCATACAGAAAATACACCGACAGGTGAGGGGCGCACGATGTTTACAGGAATCATTCAGGAAGTCGGACACATTGAAGCCATCGAGCGCGGCGCACAGTCGGCCCGGTTCACGGTCCGGGCGGGCGGGGTGCTCGACGGCATCAAGCTCGGCGACAGCATCACGGTCAACGGCGCGTGCCTTACTGTGGTCGCGCACCGGCCCGGCACGGTGGCGTTCGACACGGTGTACGAGACCCTGCAAAAAACTGCGCTGGGGTCGCTCGCTATCGGCGACGAAGTGAACATGGAGCCGAGCTTGTCGGCGTCGGGCCGCTTTGACGGCCATATCGTGCAGGGGCATGTGGACGGGGTCGGGACGATTGCAAGTATCCGCGAAGTGGACAACTCTTATTATATTTACATCACGGCGTCGGCAAGCCTGCTGCGCTACATTGTCCGCAAAGGCTCCGTCGCGATTGACGGCATCTCGCTGACGGTGGTGGACGCCGACGACAAGACTTTTTCCGTCGCCATTATCCCCCACACCTGGGACAACACCAATCTTCACACCCGCCGCGCCGGCGACCAAGTAAACTTGGAAACCGACATCATCGGCAAATATGTCGAAAAGCTCGTCGGCGGCGACTTCGGCCGCGCGTCCGACACCCCCCTTCGCATCGCCGATCTCGAGCGCGTCGAACCCGCTTGGGCCGGTCCGGCGACCGCCTACCGGGAGTAGCCCGGCGTGTTCTTTAATCTGATGCCGTGGGACTTGCCGGCGGCTTATACCCCGGCGGAGCTGATTTTTCGCGACAGCAAATGGAAAACGATTAAAAACGGCCGGGAGTGGCCGGCCTCCGGGCGTTACATTTTCGTGCGGCTGAACAGCCGGTTTTATGTCTGCAAAGCGATTTTGCGGGCGGGCGACATCGGGCATTTAGAACTGTCGCAGGGACAGCCTGTCGAGTATGCAGGGGAAATCGGGTTCGCGGGCCGCAGGAAACGGGGCCTTTTACGCTTTTGGAACAACGCTTCCGGCCATTACCGGCCTTCGGCCGGTGCCGCCGGCGAAGCAAAACTGCCGATGGAATTGTTTTTGGCGCATGAGGATTGACAATGCCGGCTGAGACAATACAATCTGAGATTGACGAGTATTCCCTTCATCCGCGCGACAGCAGGCGGGAACGGGAATTACTGTGCCGCCTGCGAGCCATGCCGGAAGAAGCTCGGTTTAACATTGTCCGCCGGCTTCTTTTGCAGAACAAACAAATGGGTCTGCTAATGGCAAGCGGCGCTCTTCAGCAGCCGCGCTACTTTGAGGAAATCCTGGAAATGGGCCTTAAAGTAGGCAATGCCAGCACGATACTTCCCTGGCTGGAATGTGCCGTTCCGAAGCTCGGCTTTCGTCGGGTCGTTTCATCGCTCAGCAGCCGAATTGAGACTGAGCCGGAGGCTGTCGCCAACGCAGTTTATTGGATGCCCCGCTTTAAACCCCAGAACGACCCGAAGGCTGAGCAGGCTTGGGACAATCTCAAAGCGCGGCAAGTGAACGCTGAGCGGGAGCGCGTCGAACCCGCCTGGGCCGGTCCGGCGACTGCCTGCCGGGAGTGAATAACTATGACCCTTCTTCTACAATTGCCGGTTTCAACGCCGCAAATGGAGATCACCGAGGCGCTGGCTGATGCTGTCGCTGAGGCGGCAAAGCTGCCGGCGGAGGACCAAAACTTTTTAGCGTTTCGTATCATGGAAGAGATTGCGGAAGATAAAAAATGGTCGGATAGCTTCGCTCGGTCACAGGATATGCTGGACAAGATGGCTGCGGAGGCGCTTGCCGAACATGACCGGGGCGAGACACGCCCGCTTGAAGAGACATTTTGACTTCCAAAACGAGTCGTGAGTTCCGCAGAAGGCTTAGTCTTCTGCCGGCGGAGGCCCGAGCGCAGGCCAAACAAACTTACCGTCTATGGCTAAATGACCCGTGGCACAACAGCCTGCGTTTCAAGAAGATCAGCCAGACCAGTCCGGTTTTCTCCGCCCGCGTCGGCTCAGGCTACCGCGCTGTCGGCGTCCGGCGCGGCGATTTGTTTGTCTGGTTCTGGATCGGCACACACGCAGAATATGATGTCCTGCTTCGACAGTTATGAGTGAAAAGAGGCGCAGATGCCGGACGTGAAGTTTAACACGATTGAAGAAGCCCTGGCGGATTTGCGGGCGGGAAAAATGGTCATTCTTGTGGACGACGAGGACCGCGAGAACGAAGGCGATTTTTTGATGGCCGCCGAGCATGTCACCGCCGAGGCGATCACGCTGATGA
The DNA here is from genome assembly GCA_965246745.1 of Capsulimonadaceae bacterium. GTDB lineage: Bacteria > Armatimonadota > Armatimonadia > Armatimonadales > Capsulimonadaceae > JANXMY01. The sequence continues at coordinate 1,726,219 of OZ251980.1, read as the reverse complement.
CCCGGCATGCGTCGGGCATTATCACGGTGCCGATGCCTGAAGAGCGGCTTTTGAAGCTGGGCTTGGAGCTGATGGTGCGCGAAAACAGCGAGTCCATGCGGACGGCGTTTACAATCACGGTGGACGCCCGCGAAGGCACGACCACCGGCAGCAGCGCCGCCGACCGGGCGCTGACAATTCGAAAATTGGCGGACACCAATGCCCTGCCCGGCGACTTCAACCGGCCCGGCCATGTCAATCCGCTGATGGCCCGCAAGGGCGGGGTGCTCAAACGCGCCGGGCATACCGAAGCGGCCGTGGACCTTATGGCCCTGGCGGGCCTCACGCCGGTCGGGGTAATCTGCGAGATCATGGACGACGGCGGGGAGATGGCCCGCGTGGACGCGCTGGCGGCGCTGGCGGCGAAGTTCGACCTCAAATTCATCACCATCGCCGAGCTGATCAAGTACCGGCGTCGGCGCGAAAAGCTGGTGCGAAAAGTCGCCGAAGCGAAGCTGCCGACCCGCTACGGCGAATTTGTCGTCCATGCTTACGAAAGCGATGTGGACCCGGCCCCGTACACGGCGTTTGTGATGGGCGACATTGCCGATGGACAGGACGTTCTTGTGCGCATTCACTCGTCGTGCGTCACCGGCGACTTGGTCGGCTCGCTCAAATGCGACTGCGGCGACCAATTACACCTGGCTTTGGAAAAGATTTCCGAAGCGGGCCGGGGCGTCCTCTTGTATATCGAGCAGGAAGGGCGCGGCATCGGGATCATCAACAAAATCAAAGCGTATGCGCTGCAAGACGCCGGCGCGGACACGGTGGAAGCCAATGTCCAGCTCGGCTTCAAGCCCGATTTGCGCGACTACGGCATCGGCGCACAGGTGCTGGTGGATTTAGGCTTGAAGCGCCTGCGGTACATGACCAACAACCCAGCGAAGCTCGCGGGGCTGGAAGGCTACGGCCTGGAAATCGGCGAGCGTGTGCCGCTGATCTCGGAACCCAACGCCGACAACAAGCGTTATTTAGACACGAAGCGAACCAAAATGGGCCACTTTTTGGTTCTGGACGAGCAGGACGCCCCGGAAGCGGCCTAGCAAAACGCGCGAACATTTAAGGAATAACCTGCGTATACCATGAAGACACTTGAAGGAACGCTGATCGCTTCGGACCTCGCCGTCGCCATTGTGCTGAGCCGCTTCAACTCGCTGGTCGGCGACCGGCTGCTGGAAGGGGCGCTCGACACGCTGAAGCGGCACGGGGTCGCGGACGACGCGGTGACGCTGGCGCGGGTGCCGGGGGCATTCGAAATCCCGCTGGCGGCGTCGGCGCTGGCAAAATCGGGCCGCTACGACGCCGTGATCTGCCTCGGCGCGGTAATACGGGGCGCGACGGCGCATTTTGAGTATGTCGCCGGCCCGATGGCTTCCCAGCTCGCAAGCATTGCCGTCACCACCGGGGTTCCGGTACTGTTCGGCGTGCTGACCACTGAAACGATTGAACAGGCTTTGGAGCGGGCCGGCACGAAAGCCGGCAACAAAGGGGCGGATGTCGCCGCCGCCGCGATTGAAATGGCGAACCTGCTGAAAGCGCTGAGCGCTTAACCGAGACACCGAAACTTACTTGACCGACCATGAGGATTGCAGAACAAATGAAGAAAATAAGCTCTTACGCCGCCGTGTTCGCGGTCGGCGCGGCGGCCTGCGCCGTCGGCATGAAAACGCTCGGCGACACGCCTGCGCTGTTCGGCGGCTCAACCGCCTCGCAGAAAGCGGTCCTGACCGCGCTTGACACCACCCCGCCGGCCTTGAAGCACTTCACCGGCGATACCGTCGTCGCCGACGCCGCCGCGAAGGTGGATGCATCGGTCGTCACGGTGCACACGGTCGGCAAGCCGATTGCCGCCGCCGGCGGCGACCAGATTTTCCGCCAGTTCGGCTTCGGCGGCCCGGCTCAGCCGCAGACCCCGCGCGGGGCCGGCTCGGGGATCATCATCAGCGCCGACGGCTATATCATCACCAACAACCATGTGGTCGCGGATACGTCCAAAGTGACCGTCAATGTCGCCGACAAGTCCGGCAGCGACGGCAAAGCGTACAGCGCCCATGTGGTCGGGGCCGACCCCGTGACCGACATCGCCGTGGTCAAAATTGACACCGCCGGGGTGAAGCTGACCCCCGCCCAGCTCGGCAACTCCGACGATGTTCGCATCGGCGACTGGGCCATTGCGGTCGGCAACCCGCTGGATGTCGGCACGACCGTGACCCTCGGCATTATCAGCGCGTTGAACCGCTCCGGCCAGAGCGCCGAAGGCCAGGCCATCCTGCCCGCGATCCAGACCGACGCCGCAATCAACCCCGGCAACTCCGGCGGCGCTCTCGCCAACATCAACGGCCAGGTGATCGGTATCAACGAAGCGATTTTGTCGCCGAGCGGCACCTATTCGGGCATCGGCTTTGCGATCCCCATCAACCGGGCCAAGCAGATCGCCGCCGAGCTGATCCGCAGCGGCAAAGCGTCGCATCCGTACCTCGGCGTCCAGTTTGTCAACATCAGCGACCTCACGGATGACGACCGGGCGCAGGGCGGCATTCCCGCCGGGCTGAACCGGGGCGTCGTGGTCGCGCACGTTTTCCCCGGCACGCCGGCGGCTGCCGCCGGGCTGCATCAGTATGACGTGATCACGACCACCAACGGTCAGCCGGTGACAGGCAAAGACGGTCTGTCCAACTTCATTCAAGGGCTGCCGGTCAACAGCACCCTGGTTTTGGGCGTCACCCGCGACGGCACCGCCCGCACGATCAATGTGACGCTGCGCGAGCGGCCCGCCGACTTCGGGCGGCGCTCCAACACGCCGCCGCAGGGCCAGCCGCAGTCGCCGTTCGGCCTGCCCTTCGGCCAGCCGTAGAAACCCACCCGATTGCTTCGCATCGGCCCTCCCGAAACGGGAGGGCGAGGAGTCAAAAGAAGGGGGCAGGCTTATGCCTGCCCCTTTCTCATGCTCTGACGGTTCCGCCCATTCTTGCTCTTTCCATTCTTGCTCTTTGCCCTCCCGTTTCGGGAGGGCCGATGCGAAGCAATCGGGTGGGTTCCTTCGGGTACAATTCCCCTATGAACCCTCCGCTTGACCCCGTGACCCTTGTGCGCCGCTTGTCCCGCCGGGCGATTGAAGTGGACGAAGCGCAGACGCTGTTTGACGAAATGAACGCCGCAGCGATGGAGGCGGTCGGGGCCGACCGGGCGTTTATCGCCCTGGCGCATGACGGCACCGGCGAGCTGGCGCTGGTGTCTACCGCCGGGGTCGGCTGGACCGATCAGTTCCGGGCGCTGCGGCTGCAAATTGACGACGACCCCGGCGGCGGCGAAAAGCGCAGCGGGATTACGTCCCATGTCGCCGCCACCGGGCAGCCGTACCTCACCGGCAACGTGGACGCCGACCCGTATTATTTTGCGTTTTTTGACGATGTTTCCAGCGAGATCGCCGTGCCGCTTTTAGACGGCAACGGGCACACGCGCGGGGTGATCAATATCGAGAGCTTCCGCCGCGATTATTTCACCGACGATCACCTGCGGCTGATTCAATCGCTGGCCGACATTGCCGTGCTTCGGCTTCTGAGCGACGGCTACCGCGCCCGCGAGGCGGCGCTGGTCGAGATCGGCAAAGACCTCAGCGCCATCGCCGATACCGATGCGCTCATGCACCGGGTGGTGGATGTGGCCGCCGCGCAGCTTCGGTTTGAAGACTGCTCGGTGTTTGTGCTGGACCGGGACAAGCAGCACCTGACCCTGCAAGCGGCGCGGGGCGGCCTGGCCGAGCGGATCGGCACGGCGGTTTACCCGGTCGGCGAAGGGCTGACGGGATGGGTGGCGCTGCACGGCGAGCCGGTCCGCACGGTCAGCCCGCGCGAGGACCCGCGCTGGCAGGGGCGCTTTGAGGAGTTCCCGTCCACCGAAGTCGGCGCGTTTCTCGCCGTGCCGATCTTCGGGCGCTCCGGCGTGCTCGGTGTCCTGCGTGTTCTGCGCCGCAAAAGCGCCGCCCCGTGGTTCCGGCGGGAGTTCACCGAGGACGACGAAAGCGTGCTGCTGACCATCGCGTCGCAGCTCGGCACGGCGATTGAAAACAGCCGGATTTTGGACCGCTTGGTGAACACCGAGCGCATGGCGGCGTGGGGCGAGCTGTCCGCCAAAGCCGCGCACATGATCGGCAACCGGACGTTTGCGATCAAAGGCGATTTGAACGAGCTGGAATACCGCTTGTCGGAACCCGAAGACAAGCGCAGCGAGTACCAGGCGCTGGCCGAAGGGATGCGCCGGGGCATTTTTCGGCTTGAGGAAATACTACAGGAGTTCCGGGACTTTGTCCGCGCGACCCAAATCTCGCTGGCCGAGTACGATTTAAACGACCTGCTGACCCAGTGCATCGCCGAGAGCTTCCCGAAGCGCAGTCCGGTGGCGCTGACCCTGGAGCTGGCCGACGGCCTGCCGCCGATCCTGGCCGACGGGTCGCGCTTGAAGCGGGCGTTTTCGGAGCTGATTGAGAATTCGCTGTCGTTTCAGCCCGACGGCGGCTCGCTGCTCCTGCGGACCTCCCGCGCCGATCCTGCCGAAGCCTATGCGCTGGCCGATCTGCCGCGCGGACGCACCTATCTCAAAATCGAGTTCGCCGACAGCGGCCCCGGCATCCCCGCCGACATCAAGCCGCGCATTTTTACGCCGTTTTTCACGTCCCGCGCTCGCGGCCTCGGGCTGGGCCTCAGCATCGTCAAAGGGATCATAGACGCGCACCGGGGCGGCATTGTCGAGACCGGCCGGGCCGGCGAAGGCGCCTGCTTTGCCGCTTTTCTGCCGGCCAGCGCTTAACCGGGCTTTTCCGAGACGCGCGGAACAAGCCCTCGCCGGGCCGTGTTGAGGATAATGGGAACGCCGCCCGCTCCGGCTTCGTATAAGAAGCAAGATAACAAGAAAAGCGGAATTGTCGAACCGCAGAGAATGTGGTATACTGCTTCATTCTCAAAGACGCACTGCACCGCCCGATCCGTTCGGGATTTAGAGAGAGTCTTCCCGCGTCGGAACAGTTGTTTCAGGCGGGGAAGGAGGCTTTTGTTTGAACAGAAATAACATCGTTCGCATCCTTCTGCCGATTGCCTTTGTGGCCGCGCTGGTTTTCGTGTTCGCGCAGAACAATTCCAAGCTGCTCCGGCTCGGCGACCCGCCGAAGGATTTCAAGTACTCGCAGTTCGTAGACGCCGTCAAAAGCGACAACGTCGCCGACGGCAGCTTTGACAAAGACACATTTCAGGGCCGCACCATCAAGCCGAGCCAGGCGTTTGTGGCGTACCTCGGGACCGAAAACCCGCAGCAGCGGCAAGAGCTGTACGATCTGTGCCAGGCGCATGGCGTCAAATACACCATTGATCGGCCTGCGCTGTCCGACAACATCCTGAATATCGCGTCGCTGTTTATCGCGCCGCTGATTCTCGGGCTGATTTTCTACGTCTTTTTCATCCGGCAGGCGCAAAGCGGCGGCAACCAAGCGCTGTCGTTCGGACGCTCCAAAGCCAAGCGGCTCAACGACAATGTGCCGAAAGTGACGTTTGACGACGTGGCAGGCGTGGACGAAGCCAAGCAGGAATTGCAGGAAGTCGTCGAGTTCTTAAAGAATGCCAAGAAGTTCCAGGCGCTCGGAGCCAAAATCCCCAAAGGCGTGCTGCTGCTCGGCCCGCCCGGATGCGGCAAGACCATGCTGGCCCGCGCCATTGCCGGCGAAGCGGGCGTGCCGTTCTTCCATATCTCGGGGTCCGATTTCGTCGAGATGTTTGTCGGCGTTGGCGCGTCCCGCGTCCGCGACTTGTTCGACACGGCGAAAGCCAATCGCCCGGCGCTGATCTTTATTGACGAGATTGACGCCGTGGGCCGACAGCGCGGCGCGGGGCTGGGCGGCGGGCATGATGAGCGCGAGCAGACGCTCAATCAGCTTTTGGTCGAGATGGACGGCTTCGACCAGAACTCCGGCGTGATCATGATTGCCGCGACCAACCGGCCTGATGTCCTCGACCCGGCGCTGCTGCGTCCGGGCCGATTCGACCGGCAGGTCACGGTGGACCCGCCGGATGTCCGGGGCCGCGAAGCGATCCTCAACGTCCACCTGCGCGGCAAGCCGCTGGCCGAAGATGTCAGCGCCCAAAACTTGGCCCGGCGCACGCCCGGCTTTTCCGGGGCGGACCTCGCGAACCTAGTCAACGAAGCGGCGCTTCTTGCGGCCCGCTACGACAAAACCAAAATCGGCGTGGCCGACTTCAACGAAAGCGTGGACCGGGTCGTCGCCGGCCCGCAGCGCAAGTCGCGGGTGATGAATGAGACGACCCGTGAGCGGATCGCCTACCACGAGGTCGGGCACGCGCTGGTCGGCGAGCTGCTGCCGAACGCCAACCCGGTGCATAAAATCTCGATCCTGCCGCGCGGCCGCGCCCTCGGCTACACCATGCAGTATCCGACCGAAGACAAATATCTGACCACCCGCCAGGAGTTTTTGGACGATGTCTGCGCCCTGCTGGCCGGCCGGGTCGCCGAGGAAACAGTCTTCAACGAAGTCACGACCGGGGCCTCCAATGACTTCGAGCGGGCGACCGCGATTGCCCGCGCGATGGTCTGCGAGTACGGCATGAGCCAGGCGCTTGGGCCGGTCGTGCTCGGCACCCGCCACGGCAGTCCGTTTTTGGGCCGGGACTGGAACGAGGAGCGCAACTACTCGGAAACGGTCGCGGTGGCGATTGACAAGGAAGTCCGCGCGATTATTGACGAGTGCTATGAGCGGTCGCGCGGGATATTGACCGAGAACCGGGCGAAGATGGATGAGATTGTCCGTGTGCTTCTCGAGAAAGAAATGCTGGAGCGCGATGAGTTCATTGCGCTGATGGAAGGGGCCGTTGCGCCTGAGTACATCAAGCCGGTGTCGCCGCAGGCCCCGCCGCCGAGCGCGGGGGAAACCCCGCCGGCCGCCGAGCCGGAAAAGCCGCGCCGCCTGCCGACCCTTCGGCCCGAGCCGGCTTAGTCCGCAGTGTTTGGTTCTCTTCGGGCGGGGTCACGACCCCGCCCTTTTTTCTTGTGTAAAGAGTTTGAAACAGCTTTATGGATACAAACTACAGCTATCGCTTGTCGCGCCTCGTCCGCACCCAAAGCTCGGAGATTTTTCTGATTTGGGAAGAAGACCGCCGCATCGGGCAGCTTGACCTGCACTTCGCTGTGGAAAGCCGGACCATCCATGCGACATTAGTGCTGGAAGCCGACCTGCCCGTCAGCGTCGAAGAAGAGCTGCTGGCGCAGATTGACGACGATATCGTCTCGTCGTACCTGCCGTCGTTTGAGCGCGAGGATTTTCTGGTGACGGTGTTTCGAGGTGAAGAAATCTCCAACTACACCGACTCATCGGGCGCTTTAGACGACATTGACGACGCCCCGTTCGACGACGACGATGACGACGACGATGACGATGACCGCCCCCGGCGCATCCGGTAGCCGCCCCTAACCAATTCCCCGCCGAATGCCGATAAAAGTACCAGCGTCACTTTCTTTTGATGCGTATTTTTCAGGAGCAAGGCACTTTATGACGGTAGTTCTTCCAGGCGGCGGCACAAAACGAAAAGAGCTGGGGCATCTGCTGGTGGAGCAGGGGCACCTCAAAGACGCCCAGCTCACGCAGGCGCTGACGTTCCAAAAGCAGACCGGCAAGCCGCTTGGCGAAGTGCTGGTCGCGCTGGGCCTGGTCGCGGTGGAGGATGTCACGCGGGCGCGGGCGCAGCAGGTGGACGCCGCCTATGTCGCGATGGAAGATGTGGCCGTAGACAAAGAGATTTTGACTCTCGTGCCGGCCGCCGTCGCCCACCAGTACGCCATGCTGCCCATCGGCAAGACGCCCGACGGGACGCTGAAAATTATCGTCGCGGCCTGGAACGCCCGCGTGATGGAAGCCGCGCACAAGATCGCGACCGCGAACCGCATGCGGATCGCGCCGGCCATTGCCACCGAAGCGCCCCTGCTTGCCGCCATCGCCCATTGGTACGGCCCCGCCCCGGAGCGCCCCGAGCCGCCGCGCGAAGCTGCCGCCGGGCCGCGCCCCGTCCCGGCAGCGGCTTCCGCCCTGCCCCGCCCCGGCAGCGCGGCCGCGCGGGCCGACGACAAGCGCACGGAAGACAAGCGGGCGTCGGACGTGTTTTCCGGGTCGCTCGCGACGGTCGCCGGCACGGCGGCCTCGGGGCAGCCCGACGCGCTGGACGCCGCCGGGGTGGACCAGCCCGCCGTGATCCAGTTCATCAACAAGATTTTGACCGACGCCATTTTGTGCGGCGCGAGCGACATTCACCTCGAGCCGCGCCGCAATTCACTCGAAGTGCGCTTTCGGCAGGACGGCACCCTGCGGTCAGTGGATTCCATTCGGCGCGAGTTCCAGCCGGCGTGCTCGTCGCGCCTGAAAATCATGGCCGAGATGAACATCGCCGAGCGCCGGCTGCCGCAGGACGGGCGCATCTCCGTCACGGTGGAAGGCCGCGCGATTGACATGCGCGTTTCGTCGCTGCCGACCCAGTACGGCGAATCTTTGGTTTTGCGAATTCTGGACAAGTCGGGGGTCCGCCCGAGCCTCGCTCAGCTTGGCTTTTCCGAGCGCAACCTGCACAGCCTCAACAGCCTCATCCGCAAGCCGCACGGCATTTTTCTCGCGACCGGACCGACGGGGTCGGGCAAAACGACGACTTTGTACAGCGCCATTCACGAGATACACACGCCGGATGTCAACATCATCACGGTTGAAGACCCGATTGAATACGAACTCGACGGCATCCGGCAGTCCAATGTCAACGAAAAAGCGGGGCTGACCTTTGCCCGTCAGCTTCGGGCCATTCTGCGCCAGGACCCGGATATTATTTATGTCGGCGAAATTCGCGACCAGGAAACCGCCGAGATTGCCTTTCGGGCCGCGCTCACCGGCCACTTGGTCTTTTCGACTCTGCACTGCAACGATGCCGCCGGGGCGATTACCCGGCTGCTGAACATGGGCATGGACCCGTTTCTGGTGGCGTCGTCGGTGGTCGGCATTCTCGCCCAGCGCCTTGTCCGCAAAGTCTGCCCGCAGTGCGCCCGGCCCTCGCCGCCCGCCGATGTGGACCTGCTGGCGTTCGGCGTGGACCCTGACTCACCGGAGTTCCACCGGGCCAAGTTTCTTTCCGGCCCCGGCTGCGACTTCTGCGCCGGGGTCGGCTACAAAGGCCGCGCCAGCGTGCAGGAATTGATGGTGATGGACGACGGCATCCGGGCGATGACCCTGGGCCGGGTCCCGTCGCACAAAATCCGCCAGGCCGCCATGGCGCGGGGCATGCAGACGATGCGTCAGGACGCCGCCGCGAAAGTGATGCAGGGCGTCACGACTTTTGAAGAAGCGCAGAAGCGCGTGTATATCGAGGAAAGCGGCGAAGAGTAAACAAAGCGGTGTAGAATAGGGGCACCGGCACTTTCAGTGCCGGTCTTCTGGGAGGTCTTCTCCTCCCGTGCAAAAAGCCGCCCGGTTTGGGTACAATCCTCTTTGTGACTGAAATTCCCCAGCCTAGCCTCACCCTGGTGACCGGACGTGCGCTGTACCGGACCCGGACCGATAAAAAAGCTGACCCGCTGTCGCTTGTCGAAGCCGCCGTCGCAGGCGGCGTCAACATTGTGCAGCTTCGGGTGCGGAACTCCAGCGCCGATGATCTGGGATTGTACGCCGTCGCGCTGCGCCTGCGCGAGATGACCGCCGGGCAGGCCCGGTTCCTGGTGACGGGGGATTTGGAGCTGGCCGAGAAATGCGGCGCGGACGGGGTGCTTTTGACCGAGCGGTCGTACAAGCCGTCGGATGCCCGCGATTTTCTGCGGCCTTCGGGCGAGGCGACCGTCGGGTCGTTCATCCGCACCGTCGCCGGCGCGGCGCAGGCCGAGCGGGGCGGGGCGGACTTCGTGCAGGTCGGGCCGGCGTTTGACGCCGAAGCGCCCGGCGAGGGGCTGGCGCTGCTCCGAAAAGTCAAAGACGCCGTGCAGATTCCCGTGGTCGCGTTCGGCGGCATTCAGACCCCCGCCGATGTCGCCGACTGCCTCCGCGCCGGAGCCGACGGCGTCGCCGTCACCGATGCCGTGACCCAGGCTCCCGACCCGCAGGCCGCCGCCGCCGAGCTTCGCGCCGCCATCGAAGCCGCCTGGCGGGCGCTGCACGGCGCGTAATTATCCCCCCCGCCCCAATTCTGGGGAAAAGCCCCCCCGCCCCAATTCTGGGGAGCAATACGGAGCGGATGTCGTGAGGGCGCAGCAAGGACAAAGGGCGCAGCAAGCGGGGAGGGCGCAGCAAGCAAAAAGGGCGCAGCGTGGCAAGAGGGCGCAGCAAGCAGCGCCCCTACGGGTTCTTTTCCGTTTCCTGTTCCGGCTCCCCAGAATTGGGGCGGGGGGGATTTCCTTCTCCCGTTTTTTCTTCCGGCGGCTGGGGGATGCGCTGGTTTTCGGCGTCCTCGACCGTCACTGCGCCGTAGTATGCCACCGGGCTGCCGACCCGCAAGGCCCAGCCCTGGTCGCCGTAGCTCCAGTGCCACCATTCGCCGACATAGTTGGTCAGGCCCGCCGCTTCCATCGCGCCGATGAGCAGCAGGCGATTGGAGCGGGCCGTTTCGGTCAGACTGCCGGAATAGGTCGGCGCGGTGCCCCAAAAACTCTCGCCTGCGCCGAAGTCCAAATCCTCGCCGCTTGGTTCCTGAATGCCGACATCGAGAGCGCCGCCGGTCGTGTGCGGCGGCGGCGACGGGTCATCCGGCGGGGCGACCATGCGGTTCAGCATTCGGGCCAGGGTCGCCGCCGGCCATTCGGGGTGCTTTTCGCGCATATCCTGCGTGACATGGTCGCGGATGCCGCGCTGCATGTCCAGTGTCCGCAGGCAGGTCCCGATGGTCAAAACATGCCCGGCAGGGAGACGCGCCTGCACGTCGTTGACTTGATTGGCGACCGTTTCGCGCAGAAACGGCAGGCAGCCGGGGCGGAGCACGACGCCGGGGCAGTGGGTCCGTAAATCTACCAAAGGCTCGCCGGCATCGCGGATCGGCACGGCCCGCAGCGCTTTCAGCGGCTCGCCGAACGAGCGCAAATCAAAGCGCTTGTCAAAGCTCGGCTTTTCAGAGTCAGTGTGAGGACGCGGCGCGGTCAAGGGCGAATTCTCCTTCGTAGACGATCTGTGCGGGACCTTCCATGCGGACCGGCGCGGCCTCGCCCGGCCAGGCAATCCGCAGGGTGCCGCCTTTAGAAACAATGTCCAGCGGCGCGTTCGCCGCCGCCAGGCCGCTGACAACGGCAGCGACTCCGACCGCGCATGCTCCGGTGCCGCAGCCGAGCGTTTCGCCCGCCCCGCGCTCCCAAATGCGAACATCTATGGTCTCGCCGTCGCGCGGCGTCGCCCACAAAACACTGGTGCGCTCGGGAAAAATCGGGTGGGTTTCAATAAGCGGCGACACGGCCTGAAAAACCGCTTCGGTCGGCGGCGGCCCGAAAACCACCGTGTGCGTGCTGCCCGTGTTGACCGCCGTAATCTCGTAGACGCCGCCGTCAATCCTCAACGGGAACTTAATCACATGGTCGGGCAGGGCGGCGGGGTTCGCCATCGGCAGGCCGGCCGGGTCAAACACCGGAGCGCCCATGTCCACCCGGAAGCGGGCCGTGCGCCCGTCGGCGCTTGTTTCCAAAAGCTCCACGTCGCGGGGGCCGCCCAGCGCGGCGACGGTGAACTGCGTGTGCCCGCCGAGCCGGCCCGCCCGCAAGGCCCAGAGGCTGACGCACCGCAGGCCGTTGCCGCACATATCTTCCGTGCCGTCGGGATTGAACATCTGCATCCGCACGGCGGCGGCCCCGGACGCTTCGGAGATCACCAGCAGCCCGTCCGCCCCGATGCCGAATTGGCGGGCGCAAAGCGTGACGGCCAGCGCGGGCAGCGACACGCCCTCGGGAAGCGCCGCTGCGTCCACGACCACGAAATCGTTGCCGACCCCCTGCATCTTTGTAAATCGCATACCTTAACGAATACCGGGTGCGGCTTCGGAGTTCCCTTGTTTCAGCGTCAGCAGCAGCACGCCCAGCGCCAGCGCCGACAGCGGGATCAGCGCCATCGCCCCGCGCCAGCCCCACGCCGTGCCCGCCAGCGCCCCGATGGCCCACGGGGTCGCCGCGCCGCCGACCCCGCCCGCCGCCACCACGCCGCCGAAGACGCTGCCCGCCGCCGCCGGATACCGATTGCCCGCGTCCGCCAGCACCAGCCCGAAGATGCCTGAAAAGCACAGGCCCGCCGCCAGGACGCCGAGCAAAACCCCGCCCGCCGCAGGCGTGAGCAGAGCCGCGCCCGTCGCCGCCGCGCCGAAGATACCCAGTGTCCCCGCAATCCGCGCCAGCGGCAGGCCCAAAAACCCGCTGCCGACCACCAGGCGGCCCGCCGTCATCGCCAGCCAAAACCCGCTGACCACCAGCCCCGCCCACGCCGCCCCGCCCGGCAGCCGCCTGAAATAACTCGGCAGCCACGATGATATTCCGACTTCGGCCCCGACATACAGCGCCTGCGCCGCGCACAAAATCCAAAACGCCGGCTGCGCGGCTACCGCCCGCAGCGCCGCCCCGCTGATCGCTTCAGGGGCATGCGGCCGCGCAGGGAACTTCTGCGCGGCCAGCAAAGCGAGCAGCGCAAAGTTTGCCAGCGCGGCTCCCAAAAACAGCCGGTGCCAGTCCGTGCCGGCCGTCAGCATCTTCTGCGCCAGCAGCGGGGCCAGCACCGCACCGGACGAAAACGCGATTTGCAGGGCGTTCAAGATTGCCGCCCGCTTCTGCGGGTACAAGTCGGCGGCCAAAGCGCTTGCCACGGTTTCCATCGCCCCGCCGCCTGCCCCAATCAGTGCAAACGCGACTAAAATGGCTCCGAAGGAATGCGCCAGCCCGGCCAGCCCAAGCGCGGCGGCATAGACGAACACGGTGCCGAGCAGAACCCGCTTGCGCCCGAGCCGGTCCGACAAGTACCCGCACCCGAGCACAGCCAGAATATAGCCGCCGAAGTTCGCCGGAAACACCCGGCCTTGAATGGCCGGTCCCAGCCCGAACGATTTTCCGAGTGACGGCAGCAGAACCCCGAGCGACTCCAAAAAGACGGCAAACAAAAACAGCGCCAGGCAGCACAATCCCGCCAGGGCAATCGTGCGGCCCGGCGGCGAGGACGCCGGCTCAAAAATTACCGGCTGATTTTCTGTGATGGCGGTGCCCTGACTTCTCAACTAAAAAACGTGAACACGATATAAAGACCGATTGCCAATCCGATCCCGCAAACGATGTAGCCGGCGATTTTATAGGGCTTGAGGCGCGGGTCCGCGTTTTTCATACTTGCCAGCATGAGGCGCGGCTCTACCACAAATCCCAACGCTCCCATTAGCACAATCGGCGTCGCGATAACAATTTTCCCTGAGACTTTCGCTCCGCTGATTACGTCGGACCGAATACTCCAAGCCATACCGAGGCCGAAAAGAAACAAGATCGCCCCAAACACTCGTACCTGCCAGCGCAGTTTTGTATTCTCTTTTTCTGCGGCGATCTGCTCCTGCCAATTCGGTGTGGACACCGGAGGCGGCGGCCAAACATTGCTTTTGCGTTCGTCCCGATTATCACTGTCCTGACTGTTTGTGTCCACAACCGTTTATCCTTCCGGGTACGACCCGAGCACGTTGACATAGATAGACTGCCGGCGCAGATCGTCCAAAGCCTGCTTCACAGGCTCGTCAAGCTCGTGCCCCTGAAAGTCGGCGAACTGCACATATTCCCAGGCGGTATTCCGGGCGGGACGGGTCGCGACCATCGTGAGGTTGACGTTGTGCGTCTCAAACGCCCGAAGGGCGCGGCCCAGCGACCCCGGCTCGTTTTTGACCGCAAACAGGGCCGATGTCTTATCGCGGCCCGTCGGCGGCGGCTCGTTGCGGCCGACCACCAGAAAGCGGGTGCGGTTGTGGGGGCTGTCTTCGATGGACTCAAACAGCATGGGGAGGCCGTACACTTCCGACGACCGCTTGGGGGCGATTGCCGCGCCGGCGGGGTCGGCGGCGGCCCGCTCGGCGGATTTCGAGGTCGGCATGATCTCGATGACTTCGACATTCGGCAGGTGCCGGTCCAGCCAGCCCCGGCACTGCGCCAGCGGCTGCGGGCCGACATACAGGCGCTCAATCTCGCCGAGCGACTTGGCATGAGTGAGCAGATTTTGGATAATCGTGACGAAAATCTCCGCGCAGATGCGGAGCGACGTGTCATGGAACATATCGAGCGTGTAGTTGACCACGCCTTCGGTGGAGTTTTCGACGGGGACGACCCCGTAGTCCGCCCGCCCGCGCTCGACTTCCCCGAACACGTCCGCAATGCCCGCGCAGTCGTAGTACGACGCCGACGACCCGAAGCGCGACACCGCCGCCATCTCGGTAAACGTTCCCGGCGGCCCCCAGTACGCCACCGTCATCGGCTTTTGCAGGGCAATGGACGCCGAGATAATCTCCCGGTAGATGGCAAGCAGCGAGTCTTTCGGCAGCGCCCCGTTTCCGTGCTGCGCCAAGAGCCGCCCGATCATGTCCCGCTCGCGCTCCGGCGCAAAGAAGCGTGCGCTTTTGTCTTCCGCCTTCTGCCGGCCCACTTCCCGCGAGACTTCGGCGCGGCTGTTCAGCAGCCGGACAATCTCCGCATCAATCCCGTCAATCTTCTCCCGCAGGTCTTGAAGGCTCATAATAGAGGCTTATTCGGCAGGAGAAGCCCAATTTCCTGCCGAAGCGTCTCGCTCACACTGCCGCGTCACACAATCCCGCCGGTGGCGCGGATGTTCTGCCCGGTGATCCAGTGGGCGTCGTCCGAAACCAGCAGCGAGACCGCTGCGGCGATGTCTTCCGGCTTGCCGAGCCGCCCCAGCGGGGTTTGGGCGATCAGGCCGTTTTTCTGCTCGTCGCTGAGCACCATGCCGTCGGTATCGGTCAAGCCCGGCGCGAGGGTATTGACAGTCACGCCCCGCGCTCCCAGTTCTTTCGCCAGGCAGTTGCTGAACTGCTCAATCGCGGCTTTGCTGCCGATATAAGCGCCGCCGCCCGCCATGGCCTGAGAAGTCCCGCCGGTCGAGATGCTGACAATTCGGCCGCCGTCTTGGATAACTTTTGCGGCTTCCTGCAAGGCGAAGTACACCCCGCGTGTGATCAAAAACATGCTGTCATACTCGTCCGGCGTCAGCGCCTCCGTCGGCTTGAACAAGTTGACCCCCGCCGCATTGTTGACCAGAATGTCAATTTTCCCGAAGTGCGCCAGGGTTTGCGCGAACAAGGCGCGGACCGAGTCGAGGTCCCGCACATCGGCTTGCAGCGCCGCCGCTTCCCCGCCGCCTGCTTGGATGGCCTCCACCACCGTTTCGGCTTTGTCTTTGCCGGCAAAGTAAGTGACGACCACTTTTGCGCCGTCGCGCCCGAGCCGCTCCGCGATGGCCCGCCCGATCCCGCGCGAGGAGCCGGTGACGAGCGCGACTTTTCCTGTGAGTGCTGCCATGTGTTGTTCTCCTCTGTGGATAAAGTCAGCGAGACGCGGGCAGGGCGAAGACGGCCACTTTGGCGGGGCCGCTGACGCTTTTCCACAGCTTGGAGCTGAGGCCCGCCGCGACCGCGACATACTCCCGCCCGTGCAGGGAATACACGGTGACGCCGCCGCCGACCGCGTTGCCGGTCGGCGCTTTCAAGAGCAGCCGGCCCGTGCCGGCGTCCAGCACCAGCAGGTTGCCGCGCTGATCGCCGGTGAAGACCACCCCGCCGGCGGTCGGCGTGACCCCCGCCAGCAGCGGCAGGTCGGCGTGGTAACGCCAGCGCAGCCGGCCCGTGTCGCCGTCCACCGCCGTTAAGTCCCCGCGCATCGCCCCGGTCGGCTTGCCGAAGTCGGCGGCGCCCCAAAACGGCTTGCCGGGGGCAAAGTCCATGTTGGCCCCGGTGAGCTTGACCGTAAACGGCATGTCAATGCTGTTGACATACAAGGCGTTGGTCTGCGGCGAGTACGCCGCGCCGTTCCAGTTGACCCCGCCGTTGGTGCCCGGCGCGAACTCGGTCCCCTGCGGCGTCAAGGGCGCTTCGACATTGGCGCGGCGCGTGACGGGGACGCTGAACCGCATCGTTTTGAGGTCGCGTGAAACGCCGTACAGCAGGCCGTCTTTGCCCGCCACCGCCACCATCGGTCGGCCCGCGCGGGACGTATACAGCGTCGGCGGGGCGGCGATGTCCCAGTCGTGGACATCGTGCGGAACAAACTGCCGCCAGCCCCGCAGCGTGCCGTCGGCGGCATCCAGCATCACCACCGAGCAGGTATACAAGTTCGCGCCGGGTCGGTAGCCGCCGTCAAAGTCCGGGCCGGGATTGCCGGTCGGCACATACAGCGTGCCGGAGGCGGGGTCGAGCGCGACCGACGCATACACGCCCCCGCCGGCCCGGTGATGCGCCGGGTCGGGCGACCAGGTGTCCGCCCCCGGCCCGGCGCTCGGCACGATGTCGAAGCTCCACTGAGGCGTGCCGGTTTTTTGGTCCAGCGCAATGACCCGCCCCACCGAGCCGAGGTCGCTTCCCGCCGTCGCGACAAAAACGCGCCCGCCCCAGGCCAGCGGGGCCATCGTCATATACTCGCCTTTGGCCGGGTCGCCGACCGGGCTGTCCCACTCCAAGCGCCCGTCGGCGGCGCGGTACGCCAGCACATGCCCGTTGTTGACGGTGCGGTACACGCGGCCCCCGGCGCAGGCCACGCCCCGGTGCGGGACGCCGATGTTGACGCTGAGCGCGTTCGGCTGGGCCGCAAACGACTGCTTCCACAGCCGCCGGCCGGTGGCGGCGTCAAACGCAAACGTGCTGCCGCCGGTGGTGACGAACAAGCGGCCGTCGGCCACCACGGGCGACGACTGAAAGCCGGTCTTTTCGCCGAGCGGGCAGGTAAACGCCACGCGGAGCCGCCCGGCATTGCCCCGGTTGATCTGGCTGAGAGGAACATAGCGTGTCCCCGCGTAACTGCCGTTGTACATGGGCCACTCGAAATTTTGCGCCGCAGCCGGGGACGCCGCGCCGGCAAAGCCGGACATCGCGCCCAGCGCCGCGATCAGCGACGGAAGCGCGGGAATGCGCCGTGGGTTGGTCATAAAAGGCTCCTGTTCCAAGCGAAAAGCTGTTTCAAGTCTGTCCGTGATTATGTCTGTCCGAGATTATGTCTGTCCGTGATTACGCCGGCAGAAGCGGCTTCAAGCCGAGCATCGGAAACAAACCGCTGGCCGCCGCAAACTGCACCCAGGCAGACGCCAGCGTTTCCAGCGACCGGGCCGTGTGGAGCGGGCCGGCGTCAACGGCATCGCACCCGCAGTCGGCGATCAGCCCGGCGGCCACTGTTTTGGCCTCGGCATCGTCGCCGCAAAGAAAAATGCCGACCCGCTCCGCGCCGAACGGAGACGGCTCGGCGGCCAGGATTGTTGAAAATGTGGAATTGAACGCTTCCACGACCCGCGCCTGCGGCAGCGCCTCGGCAATCTGCTCGGCGACCGAAACGGTCCGCTGCGTCGGCAGCCCCATCACGTCGCCTCGGAAGTCCGGGACGAGGCCGCTGACACAGGTAACGACAATCTTGCCGGGCAGCGGGCCGACCTGCCGAAGCGCCTCTTCAAGCGCTTCAAACGGCACGGCAAGCATCACGACTTCCCCAAACTGCCCGGCGTCCGACGCGGAAAGAACGCGGGCGTTTTCCCCGGCCTGCGCCGCCCTTTGCCGGAGCTTCGCGTCGTCTCGCGCAAAGCTGAACGCCACTTGATGCCCCTTTTCGGCCCAGAGCCTGCCGAGAGCCGCGCCCATGCCGCCCGCCCCAACAATCCCGATGTTCATTGGCCGCTCCTTTGTCTAAAACAAATAAGTCACCCAGCCGCCGAAATAGCGGATGTTTTTACCGGGGGGCGCTTGATGCAGAAACGGCCCGGAAAAAAACTCGGCATAATCAACCGTCAGCGATGTGTGCGGGTCTATCTGCCATCCGAGGTTGAGTTCCGGCTGAGCGCCGATATACCGGGCGCCGCTCGCCGCCCCGGCCCCTGTCGGTCCGGGGCGCAGCAGGCCGCCGGGCAGAGCGTAAATGCCGTCCTGGAGGCTTTGCCGCCAGAAAAAGTACGAGTACAGCGTCACCGTGACCGGCTTGGCGGGCGAAAACGTGGCGGTCGGCGCGAAGCCGTTGACGTTCTGCGGGCCGAACAGCGGAATCTGGCCGAAATAGCGGCCGCTCGGCGCAGGAGGCTGAAAAGTTTGCAGGGTGCGGTCGCCTGGGTTCCGGTCGCCGCTGTTCAGCCCGCCGAGAAGGCCGAGCCGCAGATGCTGCGGACTGCGCGGCAGGGTATAGCCCGCACTGAACGACACCGACCAGGCTTCAATGCGGCTGCCGGCGAACTTGCCGAACTGAAACGACGGCTCGAAATCATAATCCACCGGGCGTGTGTTTTCCGGCCCTGGAGTGCTTGCCAGGCGGAAGCCGACCGTGTGGCGCTGCTCGCCGCCCTGCCCTTGAAAGTACACGCTGCCGCGCTGCGTTTTGTTGAGATAATACAAGTCGAGGGTTCGCGCCCCGCCCAGGCTTTGCGCCGCGTAAATCCCCGACAGCGACTGCGACGGGTCCGCGCCGTCGTCAAAGGCACGCGGCCGGATGCGGACCGGGCGCGAAGTCCAGGCGTCCACCCGAAGATTTCGTCGGCCCGGCGGCCGGTAGATGCCGAAAATCCCGTCAAAGCCCTGACGGACATTGGGGCCTTCCCGGACGGACACCTGACGGCCCGCGCCGAATTGAAGCTCCTGCCGGCCCGCCCGCAGCGTGTACTCCGGCGGGGTGTTCTCGGCGAACGGACGGCTCGCCAGCTCCAAAAAGCCTTGATTGAAATCAGCGTCGTCGGAATCAAGGCCCCGCCGCGCTCCGCCTTTGCGGCCCGCGACCGTTCCGGTTTTCAGCTCCACAAAGACCCGCGCCGCGTCCAGATGCAGGTCGGCGGACAGCATGGTCCGGTTCAGCAGGTAGCTGTTGCTGCCGAAGGGCGACGCTCCCCAGCCTTCATTGCCCAGATACTCGTAAAACAGCCGCTCCTGCCCGCCGAGCGTGAGAAAACGGCGGCTGCCCGGCGGGCCGAGCGGGATAAACTTCACGCCGTCCCAGAAGTCGGCCTTCGCGCCGGGCTTCGGCGCGGCCCGCCCTAAAAAGCTCCAATCTTCCTCCTGCCGCAGCAGGCCGTAGGGCGGACGCGCTTCCGGCTGCGGCGCAGGCGAGTCGGCCGCCGCCGCCGGGCCGTCCGGGGCAGCCTGCGCCCCGGCTCCGCCCGGCAGGGTCAGGCAGAGCGCCGAAAGCCCAAGCAGGCCCGCCCCGAGGCGGCTCCACGGCCGGAAACGGCTCAAAACAGCGCCCGTCATCGAAATCCCCGTCATTGCAGGTCCCTTCCGGGCGCGGCGAACTGCAAAAAGCGGCTGTCGCCGTCCGCAGACACAGCCGCTTCCGCGCCCTCCGGGAGACACACAAGCCCGCCGGGTTCGGCCGTCAGCATTTCGCCGCCGCCGGTCACCGTCAGCCGCCCGGACAGCACATACAGCGCCGTATCGGCGGTCAGCACGCGGGACGGCGTTTTTGTTCCCGCCGGGGCGGACACCGCCGCCGCCGAAAGCAGGCCGCCGATTGCCGCCGCGTCCGCCAGGATCGTCCAGGTCATGCCGTCCTGAACCCGCGCCGGGGCGTCCGCGCCGCTCACAGCCAGCGGCGCGGCAGGGACCGCCGGGTTCCGCGCCGGCCGCTCGCTGCCCAGCGCCGGAGCTAGCGCCTGCGCGGCATACGACACGTCGGCCAGGCTGCCCCAGTAATTGTTCAAAAAGCGGGTGACACTGGCCGAATGCACGTCATCCAGCCCTTTCGGCGGCAGCTCCCGGCGCTCCGCCGGGCGGGTCAAGTCCGGGAATACCTGCTCCCAGCCGGCGGGCAGGTAAAAGTTCAGCACATGAGCGCTTTCGCTGCCAACCCGGAACGAGTGAACGCTGTTGCGCGGCACGACCACCAGCGAGCCGGTGCGGGCCGAAAGCTCAGTCCCGGACACCGTGTAGGCGATTTCCCCGTCCAGCAGGTAAAACACTTCCACGCTGAACGGATGCACATGCGGCGGCGGCGCAGCGCCCTCGGGCATGATCTGCTCCAGCACGGAAAACCGTCCCCCGGTCTGCTCGCCGGTCGCCAGAACTGTCCATAAAATATCAAGCATCCAATAGGCCGGAGCCGAGTCGCGGCTTGCTTGAAACCGCTTCGGCGCGGCGGCTGTTACGCTGCTCATTGTGTTCTCCAAAAACTAAGGCGTCCCGGCATCGCTGCCGAAAAAGCCGATCATCTGCGCGGCGAGGTAGCCCGGCCGCTCTTCGGCGATGAAATGCCCGCTTTTCGGCACGACCGCGCTGCGGACATCGGTGGCAACCTCCGACACGGATTTTGCCGTAACATTCTTCAAAAAGCCGTCGTCGCCGCACAAAACAAAGACCGGCATCGTCAGCTTCGTTTTTCCCGAAACCCGGTTTTGCTGCGCGTCCACAAACAGCGCTTGATAATAAGCAATCCCGGACCGGAAACCGCCCGGCGCGGTCAGCCAGCGGGTCAGCTCGTCCAGCTCATCGCTGCTGAACGCCGAAGGGTTGTGGTAGCTGTTTTTGGACATCGCGGCGACAAATTCCCGCTCATGCCCGCGCACCAGCATTTCGGCCATGTCCGGGTTCATAAAAAACGGAAAGTGCCAAACTCCCGAAACGCTCTGCGGCGTGATTTTGAGAATGTCGTCGCCGCTGCCGTCGGCGAACCCGAAGCCGGGGATCGCCGTTTCCATCAGCAGCAGTTTTTGGACTTCCTGCGGGTAAGCGGTGGCGTAAGCATACGCCACCGGCCCGCCCATGTCATGCCCGGCGAGAAAAATCTTGCGGTAGCCGAGCTGAGTCATGAGAGCGTGCAGAAAGCGGGCAACGGTCTTCTTGTCGGCGGACGGGGCTGCCTGCGAGTCGCCGAAGCCGGGCATGTCTACCGCAACGACGGTGTAATGCTTGGCGAGGGCGGGCATGGCACGCCGCCAGGAATACCAGGTTTCCGGCCAGCCGTGGAGCAGCAGAAGCGGGGTCCCACGGCCGCCGACAACGTAGTGAATTGGGATGCCGTCCACAGTGGCTTTGTGGTGGCTGAAGGCGGCGGCGAAGGCGGCCCGGTCGAACGGCTGCTCCGCCGCCGCCCTGTCGGGGGCGTACAGCGCGTCGTCCGGCAGGGCGGCCTGAGCCGAGGCGGATGGAGCGAGCCGGAGCAGGGCGCACACGCTTAGGAGCGCTCCGGCAAAAAGCTTGAATTTCACAGGGGGTCTCCTCGCCGGGGAAGGCTCTAGGAAGAAACCGCTTTGCCGGTCAGCGGCGTTTCGTCCAAATACAGAAATTTGTAGACACGCTTGGCGAACTTCCATTCGCCGTTCTGCTTGACCACGTCGTCGGTGTAGGTAGAGTAGTTGAAGTGGCCTTTGGGGTCGCCGGCGGGCTGACCGACTTCGTTCATAATCCAGGTCGCCGTCGCCGTGTCGCCGTCAAGCGTGATCACGCCGCCGTGCGGCATCTGCACGAAAAACTCCCAGCTTTGCATCAGATGGGCGAACCCGTCGGCGATGCTGTCCGCGCCTTCCAGGTGGACATTCATCGGCGCTCCGATGTCCCACACGCCGTTTTCCGCCCAGCAGGCCCGGAACGCCGCACGGTCGCGCGACAGGACGCACGCCGAAAAGCGAAAGCAAAGATTGCGGATCGCGGCATCGTCCGCCGCCGTGTTGTTCAAGGAGGTCATCGAGTTTCCCTTTCGTCGGTCGTCGAATGCTCGGCGCTACAAGCGCACCATGCCGCCGTCTACCATGAGCGTTTGCCCGGTGATAAATGCGGCGTCGTCGGAGCAGAAAAACGACACTGCGCCGACCATATCTTCCGGCTGCTCCAAGCGGCGGATTGCCTGACTGTTCTGCCAGGTGTCGAAAATCTGCGCCGCCGGGCTTTGCTCGGTGCCGGGGGTGCGGGTCAGCGACGGCCCGACGCAGTTGACGGTGATGCCGTCATTGCCGACTTCGGAAGCCAGCGCCCGCGTGAAGCCGACCACCGCCATTTTAGAAGTGACATAATGCAGGAAATTCGGGTCGTTGACCCAGCAGGTGTTGGAAGTAACCCCGACAATGCGCCCCCAGCGCCGCGCCTTCATGCCGGGCACGAACGCTTTTGCGGTTAAAAAGCCCGCATCCAGATTGGTCGCCATGACCCGCTTCCAGTCCTCAAACGTGAGCTGGTCAAACGGCTGAAACGGGTAAATACCGGCGTTGTTGACCACAATGTCCACCCGCCCGAACCGTGCGTCCGCCTGAGCGGCAAGCGCCGCCACCTGCTCCGGCACGGACACGTCGCACACGACCGCGAGCGCCTGCCGCCCCGCCGCCGTTATTTTTTTCTCGGTGTCGGGGGCCGGATTAAGGTCGGCCACCACCACATCGGCCCCGTCCTGGGCCAGCCGCTCGGCATACGCCTGGCCCAGCCCCTGAGCGCCGCCGGTTACTACAGCGACTTTTCCATCTAATCGTCCCATTTTCATTTCCCTTTCTTGCCAGAAGCGTAAGGCTGCCGGCTCATGCTCTTCGTCACAGTACGTTCTGTCTTAGAAAAACTGCTGCCACTGAAAGCGGCGGAAGGTAGGTGCCGAAAAGAAGACGGGGAGACCGACACGCCCTGTGTCGCGTCAGCGCCCCGAAGGGCGATTTAGGAGCTGCACCGTCCAGTTTCTCTGCGGTCATTGAGCAGCCGGTGCGAGAAGGGCAGCCTCATACCCGAGTCCGATGGCGAAGCCGCCGCCCTGCTGAATCGCGACGTCCGCCGCCGCCGCCGCCGTCTCCCCGCGTGCCCAGTCACGCTGTAATTCCAGCAGTACGGACATCCAGGTGACAGGAATAACACCGGCCTGAACCAGTCGCTGGACAGCTTGCTGGTGCGCGTCGAGGCTGACGCCCCCGCAGGCATCGGTCACTACATAGACCTCGTAATCGTCACCCAGCGCGGACAGGCCGGCCATCGCGATGCAGACCTCCGTCCATAATCCGGCCATTACCAGCTTTTTCCGGCCAGTCCCCACGACGGCTGCACGAAAGTTGTCGTCTTCCCAGGCATTCATTGTGGTCCGGTCAATCGGCGTCTGGTTTGGAAACACCGATTGCAGTTCCGGGATCAGCGGACCGGACCGGCTGGCTACGGCTGTTGTTAATACAGTGGGCAGATTGAAAAGCTTCCCTGTTTTGGCTAGCCCCGCGACGTTCCCGGTAAGCAGCGCCCGGTCAATGGACTGCACAGCGAGGGCCATGAGAGACTGATGATCTATCATCAGCAGAGCGCAGTTGTCGGGCGTGAGAAGGCTCGGTAAGCCCACCGAAACGCTGACCGCTTGGGTCGCGGTTGCAAGAGTATTGTTCGTTGTCATCTTCTAGTCGTCTCCTTGTTAATTTTCTGACCGCACAATTCTTTCGGCAACTCGGTTTGCCTTCTCCGCATGGCGTCCATGCACAATCACAGCAGCGGCTGCCTGTGCCAATGTACCGGCGATGGCTTCACCGATGCCGTAAAGCCTTTCCGTCACATATCTGCCATCTCTATCCTCTAAGATGGCTCGCTCCCAAGACAATGCTCATAGAACAAAGAGTAGTGCATAATCCCGAAAAGACATTTGTCCGTTGACGCCCTGGAAAGCCGCGACAACTTTCTGCTCGGTTCCGGCGCCGGCCTTAAGTCGGCAACCACCACATCGGCCCCATGCTCGGCGAGACGCTCGGCGTATGCCTGGCCCAAGATTTCTACAGCTTAACTCCTGCGTCTCAAACGGGGAGAGTGTACCTAGCACAAATTCGGGTGTCAATCACTTACTTTTTTGTGTGCTTGTGTGCCTATTGACCTGCCTGGGTATAAAAAGTGCATGAACACCGAAAACAGACCTTCTGAAAACACTGCCGAGCCATGTTCTATCTCGACCGCTGAAGTCCTGACGGCGCGGGGCAGCAAGCCGGAAGAAACCGTCAATGTCGAGGCCGCGCTGGCTGTCCTGGACGGGAAGTGGAAGGTGCTGATTTTGTGGCATCTGAAGGACGCCCCGCAGCGGCCGAGCGAGCTGCGCCGCCGCCTGCCGCTGATCTCGGAAAAAATGCTGCTGGCATCGCTGCGCGAATTGGAGCGGGACGGCATTGTGGCCCGAACCACCCTGCGCCGGTTCCCGCCGCTGGTCGAGTATGCCTGCTCCGAGTACGGCAAGACCTTCACCCCGCTGATCCGCGCCCTTGAGCTGTGGGGCCGGACGCACCGCGCCCGCGCGTCCCGAAGCGAGCCGCAGTGATTGACTTCGCCCCCCGCTTCCATGCTACAATACGGCAGGAGCGATGCGTGGCCGAAGAAACTCAACCCCAGCGAACTGACACCGAAACGATCATTGACGCCGTGCAGACCCTGGCGCAGCTTGCGGCGGCGCACGGCTTGTCCGAGCTGACTGTGGCAGAAGGCGGCGTCACGCTGACCGTGAAAGCGGCTGTCAGCGCCCCGGCGGCATCAATGCCGGGCGCGGCAATCGCGGTTCCGGCGCACCCCCATCTCCTGACCCCCGCGCCCCTGCCGGCGCACTCGGAAACGGCGGCGCTGACGCCTGCGCCGCCGAAAAGCGCGGCAGTCGCGCTGGAGTCGCCGATGGTCGGGGTCTTTTACCGCTCGCCGTCGCCCGGCGACCCGCCGTTTGTGTCGGTCGGCGACCTCGTCAAAGTCGGCCAGACCATCGGCCTAATCGAAGCGATGAAAGTCTACAGCGAAGTGCCGGCGGAAGCCGCAGGCCGCGTCACCGGCACGCCGGTCGAAAGCGGCAAGCTGGTCCAGCAGGGCCAGCCCTTGATTTTTGTGGAGCCGCAATGACCCCGAAGACACAAATCAACATCGGACTGCTCGGCCTCGGCGTGGTCGGCAGCGGCACGGTGCGCGTCCTCACCGAAAACGCCGACGCTATCGCCCGCAAAGTCGGCGCTCCCGTGGTCGTCCGGCGCATCGCCGTCCGCGACAAGTCCAAAGCGCGTGAGATAAACGTTGAGGGGGCGCTTTTGACCGAAAACCCGGAAGAAGTCACCGACGACCCCGAGATTGACATTTTGTGCGAGCTGATCGGCGGCGTTCAGCCCGCGCATGACCTTGTGCTGCGAGCCATCAAAACCGGCAAAAACATCGTGACGGCGAACAAAGAAATGATGGCGAAAGCGGGCCATGATTTATTGCATGAAGCCGAGCATCGTGATTTAGACTTCAGCTTCGAAGGCAGCGTCGGCGGCGGCATTCCGATTATTCAGCCATTAAAGCAAGCGCTGGCCGCCAATAAATTCACCGAGATCATGGGCATCGTCAACGGCACGACCAATTATATTTTGTCTAAGATGACCAGCGAGGACGCTGACTTCGCAGACGTGCTGGCCGAAGCGCAGGCGCATGGGTACGCCGAGTCCGATCCGACCAACGATGTCGAGGGGTACGACGCCCAGTACAAAACCGCGATTTTGTCGTCCATCGCGTTCACCTCGCGCGTTCTGCCCGAAGACATTTATGTCGAAGGCATCACCAAAATCTCCAAGCGCGACATCGCGGTCGCGAAAGAACTGGGCTACGTCGTCAAAATCGCCGGCATCGGTCAAGACCTCGGCGACGCCCTCCAAATCCGCGTTCATCCCGTGCTGCTTCCCATCGCGCACCCGCTGGCGTCGGTCAACGACGTGTACAACGGCGTTTACTTGAAGGGCAATGCCGTCGGCGACGTGATGTTCTACGGGCGCGGCGCAGGCAGCCTGCCGACCGGCAGCGCGGTCGTCGGCGATATTATCGAGATCGCCCGCAACATCCGCCGGGGCGCAACCGGCCGGCTGGGCTGCACCTGCTACGACCAAAAGCCGGCCCTGCCGATTGACCGCCTGCGGACCAAGTACTATGTCCGCCTCACTGCCCACGACCGCCCGAAAGTGCTGGCGTCGCTCGCGTCGGTCTTCGGCGACTTCAACGTGAGCATTGAAAGCGTCGTCCAGCGTGCCCTGCCGGACGGCGACGCCGAGATCGTCTGGATTACCCACCAGACTTTGGAAGCGAATTTACGCTCCGCGCTCGATGTCATCAACCGCCTGCACATCGTCTCGGCGATTGAAAACTGGATACGGGTAGAAGAATAACCATGTCAACTTCTTTGCTTCAAGCGCCGCTGCCGGTGGAAATCGGGCCGTATACAGGGCTGCTGCATATCCATCGGGACGAGCGCGGCGTCGCCTGGATTGACGACAGCAATGTCAAAGTCGTGGAAGTCGCGCTGGACTATCAACAGGGGCAGAGCGCCGATGCCATCCACGCCGAGTATCCGTCGCTGACGCTTGCCCAAATCCATGCTGCGCTGGCATACTACTACGATCATCAGCCCGAGATTGACGAGCTGATCCGTGCCGGCCAAGCGGCCTATCAGCGCGGGTGCGAAAGTTCTGGTAACATGGCATGGCGCGATGAAATACGTCGGCGCAGTGCGGCGAAGAATGGAGAGGCCCCTGCCTGATGGTTGCTTTTTACATGGACGTACACGTCAAAGAGGCCATCACGCGCGGTCTGCGTCGGCGCGGGGTGGATGTGCTGACCGCGCAGGAAGACGGCGCGGGACGAATGGACGATGCCGATCTGCTGGACCGCGCGGCAGTGCTGAACCGCCTCCTCTTCACGCAGGACGACGATTTTCTGGTGGAAGCCAATCGCCGTCAGACAAGCGGCGAGTATTTCGTCGGCGTTTTGTACCAGCATCAGCAAGCCACCGTCATCGGTCAGTGCATTGACGATCTGGAAACCATTGCCCGAGTGAGCGAGCTGGAAGAGTACGCAAGCCAAGTTCGGTATTTGCCGCTATGATGATTATTCAGCCGATCCATCTCACGCCCGAACAAATGGACGTTCTGGAAGATGCTACGGAAGATTATGGTTATTTTTCCTGGGCAGTCGGATATGTGCGCGGCCTGTACCCTGATCTGCCATATGAGCAGCAAAAAAAAAGGCGCGGCAAGCCGTTGATGGTCTGCTTGCTTTTGGCTTGATTACGCTATTTCGCGGTACAACATTTACTGGCGAAGAAACGGAACTGATGCCCGGAGAATGGAAGGCCGTTCTTGCCAATCCGCTTCAGTGGGACTGGCAGCAGCACCAAGATACAGAATGGGCTGATAACGAAGTGGAGTTTCGCTACGCCGCGACAAACGAAGGCGAGAGGGTCTATCAAAATGACGCCCAATTACTCGCATATTTCCAAAGCCAATTCTGGTCAGAACGTCATCCCGGTCAATGGGGGCAATACCGAGGTCAAGAAGGCACGAAACCATAATGCACTATATCGCTGAAAACATTCCGCGCGACGTGAACGGGAAAATGTGGGCGGCGCTGATTGCGCCCCGGCCCATCGCCCTGATTTCGACCCAAAACGCATCGGGCGTGCCGAATATCGCGCCGTATAACTCGTTTGCGGGGCTGGCGACTTACCCGCCGATGCTGGGGGTGTCGTTCTCCAAGCGAGGCGATGAAGACAAGCACACGCTGGAAAACATCAAGGCGACGCGCGAGTTTGTGATCAATTTAGTGCCGCGTTTTCTGGCCGACGTGATGAATAAGTCGGCCGAGGGGACATCCGTGGAGGATGATTTCGCGCGTTTGGGCCTGACGGCCATCCGGGCCGGGACCGTGGACTGCCCGCGCATCGGGGAGTGTCCGGCGAGCATTGAATGCCGGGTCACGGACATCTTTGCCCTGCCGCCGAGCCGGTGCGAGTTTGTCGCGGCCCAAATCACCGGCGTCTTTCTGCGCGATGAATTTGTCACCGAGGGCGGCGGCTTCGACCCGATGGCGGCGGATTTGCTGGCAAGCGTCGGGGCCGAGGACTATCTCTCGCTGAACGGCGAGACCCTGCACCTGCCGAAGACGTGGGGGTAAGAGCGAACGGGCGCAGGAGCGAGGAAGTAAACTTCACTATGCCTTCGGCATTACTGCGTATCTGCTGGATAGCGTCCTTCGGACGGAAGCCTCGGTTACAATAGTATTTCCTCTCGTTCGTCCGAAGGACGACTTTTCCAGCGAGTGAGGTTTACTTTCTCGCTTTTACTAATCTGCGCCATGAACCTTTCCAGTCCCGCCGCTGTTTCCGCGCTCCTGAAGCGGCACAACCTCCATCCGCGCAAGCGGTTCGGGCAGAACTTTCTGGTGGACGGCAACACGCTGGCAAAAATTGCCGGGGCCGGGGGACTGACGCCGGGCGGGAGCGCTTTGGAAATCGGCGCGGGGCTGGGCGTTCTGACGGCGGCGCTGGCCGAGGCGGTCACGGAAACGGGGCGGGTGGTGACGGTGGAAGTGGACACCGACCTGCTCCCGGCGCTGGCGGAAACGGTGGGCAAGCTGCCGCAGGTGGAAGTCGTCACGGCGGATGCCATGACGCTGAGCTGGCCGGCGTTTTTGGACACGCACTTCGGCCAAACTAAGCCGTCGGTGGTCGCCAACATCCCGTATAATATCACGTCGCCGCTTTTAACGACGCTTTTGGAGCAGCATGGACGGTTCGGGGTGATTGTGCTGCTGGTGCAGAAAGAAGTCGCGGCCCGGCTCGGGGCAAACGCCGGCACGCCCGATTACGGCTCGCTGAGCGTGTTTACTCAGTATCATGCCGCAGTCGAGACCGTCGGCCTCGTTTCCCGGCGCGTCTTTTTTCCGCCGCCGGACGTAGACAGCGCCATTGTGCGCCTCACGCCGCGCGAAACGCCGCCGGTGGACGTGCCGAGCGAAGCGCAGCTTTTTGCCGTGGTCCGGGCGGCGTTCGGGCAGCGCCGCAAGGCGCTTCTCAATGCCCTCAGCGGCGATCCGGCCCTGGGCTGGGACCGGGACCGGGCGGCGGCGGCGCTTCTGGCGGCGGGGATTGACGGCGGCCGCCGGGGCGAGACGCTCACGCTGACTGAGTTCGCCGCCCTGTCACGGCAGTAAGACAATTTTGCCGAATGCCCCCGGCTCCATAATGGCCCGGTGCGCGGCGGGGGCGTCGGCCAGCGGAAATTCGCGGGCGACTACCGGGGTCAGCGTCCCGCTTGCGAAGCCCGCGCCGAGCGCGGCGTGAAGCTCCATCAATTCACTTTCGGTCGCGTTCATCAAGCTCATGCCGAGTACCGACAGATTGCGCTGCATGGTGAGGCGCGGGTCAATCTCAATCGGCCCCCGGCTGCCGATGACGACAATGCGGCCATTGGGCGCGGCAAAGCTCAGGTCTTTGCTGAGATTGACATTCGCCAGCATTTCCAGAATGACATCCGGCCCGCGTCCGCCCGTAAGCGCCTTGACTTCGCCCAAGTAGCCCGGCTGCGTGTGGTCGAGCGCTGCGTCCGCGCCGGACGCCAGAACCGCCGCTTTGCCGCGCTCGCTGCCCGCCGTGCCGAGCACTGTCAGGCCCGCCGCGCGGGCGAGCTGCACGGCGGCCAGTCCGACCCCGCCGCTCGCGCCGTGAACCAGCACAGTTTCGCCCGGCTTTGCGCCCGCCCGCAAAAACAGGCCGTAGTATGCGGTGTAGTAGGGCACATGGATCGCCGCGCCCTGGGCAAACGACAGCCGCGCGGGCAGGGGTCGAAGCTGGGAGGGGCGGCACAGCGCCGCATCGGCATATGCGCCCGTCAGCGTCCCCGCCGTGTACACGCGCTGCCCGACGGCAAACTCCGAAACGCCGTCGCCGACAGCAGCGACCGTCCCGGCGGCATCGGACCCCGGCGTGTAGGGCAGGGGCCGCTGCCCGTAGTTTCCCGAAGCGATATACACATCTACGGGGTTCACGCCGGCGGCTTCAATTTTCACCAAAACCTGCCCCGGTCCCGGCGTCAAAGCGGCGCTGTCTTCCAGGCGCAGCGCTTCCGGCCCGCCGAACTCCGAAACCCGAATCGCTTTCACGGTGTCAGCTCCCCCTTAGACTTCCATCTCGTCAACGTAGCACCAGCGCCAGTCTTCCCCGCGCTCAAACGACTTCATCACCGGGTGCTGCGTCTGCCCGAAGTGCTTGGTGGCGTGCTTGTTTTTCGAAGAATCGCAGCAGCCGACATGGCCGCATTCCAGGCACAGCCTGAGATGGACCCAGGTGTCGCCGGTCGCCAGGCATTCCTCGCAGCCGTTCGGCGTGCGCGGCTCAACATCGCGTATCTGGTTTAAGTGTGTGCATTCCGCCATGGGGATAGTCTCCTTGTTGTTTCCGCTGCATCGGTCACGCCGCGACTGTCTCGCGGATTTCCAGTTCCGTCACGCGCCTGCCCTTCTTAGCTTGGTCTTCGAGGTGCTGTTCGCCGCCGCCGACGGAAACTCCTGCAAGGCCAAATTGTTGCCAAGCTGTTCGCTGCCCCCGCCGCTGCGGCAGAAGAAGCCGTCGCCGTTCACGGCCAAAATTGCCGTCATCTCGAAAGGGCTGTATGTGCTTCCGTTTGGGCCGCCGGTGACTCCCTAATCCGTGTCCGTCGCCGCTAAGACTGCCAGGGTGCGCCTGTCGGGCCGCAGCGCCAAGAGGCCAATGTCCCAGGCCACATCGTAGAACCAGGCCGACTTCGCTGTAAAAAACCACCACGCGCAGGCGCTGACCGACGCCGCCGCATCTTCAAGACTCGCCGCCGGGTCCGCTCCGGCCAGGGCCGCCGCCGCCTGCCATGCCGCCCGCCGTCCATACGCGCCTCCCAGTCCCTGATTATACGCGCCGCCGGTGCAGGCGGCGCTGAACAATGCGGCGGCGGCACCCGCCGCCGAATAAGGCACCAGCCGCAAATCGTGCGCCGCCGTTCCGGCAAGCGACTCCAGCGGCAGCGAAAGCGCCTGAGTGCTGGTAACCGCCGGCGGCGGCACCGGAACGTCGGCGCGAAACAAGCGGGCCTCGGTCATGCCGTTCGACTCGGCTTCCCAGTTTGCCGTCGCCGCGCCGAGCGCCGCTTTCTCTTCCGCCGAAAGCGCCGTCTCAGCCCACTGGATTTGCATTTCGATTGGATCGGCCGGCGGCGGCCCCGGCGCGGCGGAAGACGCCGAAGTCCTGCGTCTTCCCTGCGGCCCGTTTCGGGGCAGGAATTGAACGAACGCCGCTTCGAGCGGCAGCAGTGTCAGCGGCAGCCCGCCGAGACGGTGACTGCCGGCGAGCCGCTTCCAAAACTCCGCCGCCGGCCCGGCAACGGAACGGCCGCGCAGAACCATTTCCTGCACCAGACACGCCAGCAGCTCCAAGTGCTGCGCTTCGCCGCCGTGCTGCGCGAACAGCCGCAAAAGCACCTCCGGCGGCTGCCCCTGCACGAGAAGGGAAGCCAGATCGGACTCGTGCTGCCGCCGGGTCCGACGCCGGGCTGCCGGGTCGCGCATCGCCTCGCGCGTCTTCTGTGCCTCGGTCAGCAGCAGCACTGTCAGGGCGGCTTCGGCCTGCCCGAAGCCGGGAGTCAGTGCCAGGGTACGCTCCAGCGAGTCGAGGATTGAGTTCCGCACCATTGCTTCCGGGGCAGGCGTCCGGTCGTCCGCTGTGGACGCTTCGGCGACAGCCAGCAGATGGTCTAATCGGCCATCTTCAGCCCAGGCTTTGATTTGAGCAAACTGCGGGTTCCAATCTTTTGCCCCGACAAGGCTCGTCAAAAATTTGTCAGCCGCCAGGGTCATAGCGCGGCCTCAATCGGCAGTCTGACTTGAACGCGCGTGTCGCCGGGCTGAGACAGAACGCGGATGTCGCCGCCGTGCTTGGTGATGACCCGCCGGGCGATGTCGAGGCCCAGCCCCGTCCCCTGGCCGACTTCTTTGGTCGTAAAAAACGGCTCGAAGATGCGCGGGAGAATGCCTTCGGGGATGCCGGGGCCGTTGTCACGGATTTCCACGAGAACGTGCGCGTCTTCAAGGGCCGCCCGGACTGAAAGACACGCGTCCGGCCCGGCGGCATCGAGGGCATTGTCGAGCAGCGCGGTCCACACTTGGTTCAGCTCCGCGCCGTCGCCTGTGATCGGCGGCAGATCGGGGGCGAAGTCGCGGGCGACTTGAAGGCCGACCAAGCGGGACCCCAGAATCGTCAGCGTGTTTTCCAGCGCCGCCGCGATGTCTACCGACTGCGCCCGGCCCTGATCGAGAAACGTATACTCGCGGATCGCGCCGACCATCTCCGAGACCCGCCGGGCGCTGCGGGCGGCGGTTTCCAGCGCGGTTTCGGCAGCCGCCCGCGCTTCAAGCCAGGCCATCGCCGGGCTGAGAGCCGAGTCAGGCACCCCGGCAGCAAGCGTGTCCAAGTCGCATTCCGACCACCCGGCTTCGGCCAGACCCGGCGCGAGGTCGCCGCTCATCTCCCGACCGTCCAGCCAGCCTGCGAGGGCGTCTTCGCGGACGCCCATCTCCAGCGCACCCGTCTCGAGCGCCGCGCTTGGGGCGGCGGCAAACAGCGCGTCCCACTGCGCGGGCGTGAGCGCCGGGGTCAGCAAGCGCAGGGCGGCGAGCTGACGCGCCCCGGCGTCCCGCGCCTGCGAAATCGCCCGGCTGCCTGCCGCCATCGGGTTGTTGACCTCGTGCGCCAGCCCCGCCGCCAGCGTCCCGAGCGCCGCCAGACGCTCGCGCTCCTGCGTGATGGACTCCAAATGCTGCACTCGGTTCGCCATCGTGTGCAGGATGTCCCGGCTGGCCGACGGGCACCGGGACAGCAGGTGCCAGAACGCCTCCCGGCCCAGCCGCAGCAGGCGGCAGTTCTCGGCGGCGTAGGCCGACGCCACATACGGCGTGTCCATGAGAATAGGCAGCTCGCCGAAAAACGTCCCCGGCGCGTAGGTCGTAATCTCGGTTTCCATCTCGCCTTCCCGCTTGGTCACGCGCACGCGGCCGGACAGCAGAACGAAAAAGTAGGCCGCGCACACGCCTTCCTCGGCGATGCGGCCGCCGGCCGGGACAATAACCTCCTCGCCGCCGCCGAGGCAGGTCATCTGCTCGGAAGACCAGTTCCGAAACAGCGGCACGTCGGCGATGCCTTCGATTGTTGCAGCGTCAATCATGGTCAGTTTCCCCCGTGGAGGGCAATCGGCAGCCGCACCTGAAAGCGCGTGTCGCCGGGCTTCGACACGACGCTCAGATCGCCGCCGTGGCGGGTGACGACAATCCGGTAGGCCGTGTCCAGCCCCAGTCCCGTCCCTTTGCCGACTTCTTTGGTGGTGAAAAACGGCTCGAAAATCCGCCGCTGAATGCCTTCGGGGATGCCGGGGCCGCTGTCGCCGATTTCCACCAAGATGCACTCAGTCTCGCAGGCCGTCCGCACAAACAACTGCCCCTTGCCGTCCAGCGCGTCCAGGGCGTTGTCTATCAAGTTGGTCCAGACCTGGTTCAGCTCGCTGCCATACGCCGTGATAAACGGCAGATGGGGGGCGTAGTCGCGGACCACTTCGACCCCGTGTTTCCACTTGAATTGGAGAATGGTCAGGGTCGTTTCCAAGCTGTCTTCGACGCACACTTCCTGCTGCGGGGCCTGATCCATGTACGAATACGCTTTAATGGCGGAGACTAAATCCGAAATGCGGTCTGCGCTCTGCTCCACTGTTCTGAGCAGCTCGACCGCTTCCAGGCTCGACCCCAGCCAGGCCAGGCTTTCCGCCAGCGTGTCCGGGTCGGCCACCTGCCCGGCCAGCGTGTTCAGCGACGCTTCGGTAAACCCCGCTTCCGCCAGCGGGCCGGCCAGGCCGCAGTCGCCCGGAACGCCCCGCGCCTCAATCCAGTCCGCGATCTCGTCTTCGCGCTCGCTCAGGGCCAGGCTGTCCAGCCCCGGCGGGGATGCGCCCCGCTGAAGGCCGAGCAGCAGGTCTTTGTCCCCGTCCGAAAGCTGACGCCCGCCGAGCAGAAACGACGACCGCTGCACGGTCTCTAAAGCCTCGCGCAGCCGGGCCGCCGCCCGCCGGGCCGCCGCCGCCGGGTTGTTCAGCTCATGCGCCAGCCCTGCCGACAGCTTGCCCAGCGCCGCCATCTTTTCGCGCTGCTGCACCAGGGCATCGGCCTCGGGCCGGCGCTGAGACATCACCGAGATGATCTTCATCGCCAGCGCCGGGCAGGCCGCCATGACGGCCTGAAACTCGGCCAGCGTGATTACAAGCGCCGCCGCGTTTCCGACCGCGTGGCCGGTGGCGATGGACCGCCCGCCGGTAAACAGCGACAGCGCCCCGGTGAACTGGCCGGGGCCGTGCTGAACCAGCACT
Source organism: Capsulimonadaceae bacterium (assembly GCA_965246745.1). Taxonomy (GTDB): domain Bacteria; phylum Armatimonadota; class Armatimonadia; order Armatimonadales; family Capsulimonadaceae; genus JANXMY01. The sequence continues at coordinate 1,691,850 of OZ251980.1, read as the reverse complement.
ATCTCGCCGCCGCCCGCCCGCCGGGTGACTTTGATTTCGCCTTCCAAAATCACCGAGAACTCGTTTTCAATGTCGTCCTCGGCAAACAGCACGTCGCCGGGGCCAAGCTCCCGGCGCGTGCCGAACGGCACCAGGCAGGCGATTTCGTCGTCGGTCAGCGCCGGAAACAGCGGGTTCGGCAGGGGTTCTGTGGGCATAATTTGTGGCCTCCTACCGCACTTTCGCCAGATACTGATGGATAAACATCACGGCAATCGCGCCGCCGCCGACTGCCGACGCCACGCGCTTCACGCTGTCGTGCAGCACATCGCCCGCGACGAAAATGCCGGGGACGCTGGACTCCAACAAAAACGGGTCGCGGTCGAGCGGCCAGCCGGCGGGCCGCCTGCCGCCGTCCATCAGCGACGGCCCCGCCAGGATAAAGCCGTTTTTGTCCCGCGCCACCACCCCGTCGAGCCAGTCCGTCCGGGGCGACGCCCCAATGAAAATAAACAGCGACCGGGCCGGCACTTCCTCGGCCAAGCCGGTGTCCGAATGCACTACCGTCAAGCGCTCAAGCTGAGTTTCGCCCGCGACCTCCGTGACCGACGCGTTCAGCCAGACCCGCACATTCGGCTGCGCTTTGATCTCGTCAACCAAATACTGGGACATGCCCTTTTCCAGCGAGTCGCCGCGCACCAAAAGCGTGACGCACCGGGCGTACTTGGCAAAGTACAGCGCGGCCTGCCCCGCCGAGTTTGCGCCGCCGATCAGATACACGTCGTCGTCTTTGCACGCCAGCGCTTCGGTCATCGCCGCGCCGTAATACACCCCTGCGCCCGACAGCGCGTCTTCGCCCGGAATGCCCATTTTGCGCCACGACACGCCGGTCGCAATCAACAGCGCATGGCAGGACACTTCCGAGCCGTCGCCGAGAGTCAGTATCCGGTACTGGTCCTGCACCCGCAGCGCGGTCACTTCCTGCGACAAAATCTCCACCCCGAAGCGCTGCGCCTGCGCGACCGCCCGCCGGGCCAAATCCGCCCCGCTGAGGCCGCTCGGAAAGCCGAGGTAGTTTTCAATGCGCGACGACGTTCCCGCCTGCCCGCCGGGCGCTTCGCGCTCAACCAGCAGGGTTTTGAGGCCCTCCGACGCCCCGTACACCGCCGCCGCCAGCCCGGCGGGGCCGCCGCCGACAATGATCAAATCGTAAAACGGCTGCTCCGCCGAGGTCTTGAGGCCGACTTTCTCCGCCAGCGCCCCGATGTCCGGGTCTTCCAGCCGCGTCCCGTCGGGAAACACCACCAGCGGCAGCTTCGGCTCGTGGGCCTCTTCGTAGATGCCGCAGGCGTCCGGGCTGTCTTCAATGTCCTGCCATTCATACGGGACTTGGTTGCGGGCCAGAAAATCTTTCACTCGGTGCGAGTCCGACGACCAGCGGTTGCCGATCACTTTGATGCCTTCAAACGGCGCTCGGTAGCCCGCCTTCCAGTCGTCCAAAAGATCAGTCAGCACCGGGTAAAGCTGCTCTTCCGGCGGGTCCCAGGGCTTCAGCAGGTAGTAATCGGTCTTGACGGTGTTGATGGCCTTGATCGCCGCTTCGGTGTCCGCGTAGGCCGTCAGCAGTATCCGCTTGCAGTCGGGGTAAAGCCTAATCGCCTGCGCCAAAAAGTCCACGCCCCCCATGCCGGGCATCCGCTGGTCCACTACCAGCAGCGCCACCGGCTCATCGCGCTCTTTCAGCTGGGTCAGGGCGTCCAAAGCCGGCTGCCCGCCGCCCGCGCTGAGCACCCGGTACTCCTGCCCGTACTGCTTTCGCAGGTCGCTTTTAATCAGCCGCAGCACATCCGCGTCGTCGTCCACCGCCAAAATCACCGGTTTTGCCGCCATTGTTTTTTTCTCCTGCGGAACCCCGCCCGCCGCGTCTTTGTTTCCGGCGCATGAATATCCGCAAAGTCGAACCCGGACCCGGCCAGGAATCGGTCTGGGATTATCCCCGCCCGCCGCGCCTCGAGGCCGCCGACGCCCATCTCCAGATCGTCTTCGGCGGCATTGTCCTTGCCGATACCTGCCGGGCGCTGCGCGTTTTGGAAACCAGCCACCCGCCGGTGTATTACCTGCCTCCCGAAGATGTTCGTTTGGAGCATTTTACCCCGGTGCCCGGCCAGTCTTTTTGCGAATGGAAGGGCCTGGCAGGCTATTATGACATCCACGCGGGCGGCAAAACCGCTGAGTTGTCTGCCTGGTATTACCCTAATCCGACGCCTCCGTTTGAAGCCATCCGAAACCACATCGCCGTCTACCCCGGCCGCATGGACTTCTGCACCGTCAATGGCGAGCGTGTGACCGCCCAGCCAGGCGGCTTCTACGGCGGCTGGATTACATCAAACCTCGTCGGGCCGTTTAAGGGCGACCCCGGCACGTCCGGCTGGTAACGCGCTCAAAGCAAAGACACCGTTTTTCCCCGAAACGGCCCGCGCCGCCGCTGCGGCTTCCAGCAGCCTCGGGATAGCCTCGACCGGGACATGACCGACAGCGCCTTTGATGGTGACATAATAGCTTTCGCGGTAGCCTGCGGGCGGGTCGGCATCGTAAAACAAAATCGCCCGGCCGCCGTTTGAGACCGCGCCTATCTTCCGCCCCGACAGCGCAGCATTTGGCGTAAACGGGATTTGCGTGGCCGGGTTGCGCGAGCGGTAATCGGCGCTCTTGCCGAGAATGGCGCGGAGCGCAGTCCTCGCCGCTGCTGCGCTCTGCATCGGCGGCAAGGTTCCTTGATGCCGCTTGGCGTAAATCGCGACGGCGGCCTGCATGGATTCTAGGCTGCGATGCAGATGTCCTTCGTAAGCATGTGGCAGATTATGGTCGTACTGAAACTCTGCTTTATCAGTGACTGCCATGCTGCAGCCGCGCCATAGCTGGCTACACACGGCTGTCGCGGACACAAATAAAAGCAGAAGAATAAACGCTGGAACGATTTTAGGCCATTCGGGTGGGAGTTTGTTCATGGAGTTATGCCGGCGACAGAAATGGCACCATGCCATAAATGGCACGGCTAGGGTTTTATTGGGGTACACGGCGCAGACGCCAGGAAACACCCGCTTTTGCACTGGCAGACCCGGAGGGCTGCACTGGCAGACCCGGAGGGCGCGGGGTTAAGAACAGACACCCTTGAGTCCCGCGAAGCGGCACTTCCTGGCCGAAGGCCATGTCGCCGTGTGTTTTAACGCATGGTCCTCAAAAATGCCCGGCTTTCTGTGATCGCACTCTGCATCGGCCAATCGCTTGGATAGCCATGCTTTATTCGCTGCTCCGCGATGTATTGTGCTATCGGCTTGGTGCGCTCGCTTTGGATGGCCGCACGAACGCCTGCCGCGAACCATTCTTCCTCTTCAAGATATGTGGAAAGCACGTCGCTTGCCAGCGTGTCAAGGGCCTGTCCTTCACGTTGCGCTTTTTCGATCAGCTTTGCTTCAATTTGAGGGTTCAGTGTCACTGTCATTCGGCTGTCTCCTACGGTGTCAAGTGTACCCGGCGCGGCTCCTACGGCGTGACGGTCTCCCATCTCCTGGTCTCGGCGGAGCGGGCGATGGCGTCGAGAAGCACGTTGTTTCGGTAGCCGTCGGCAAACGACGGCGACGGGTTTTCGTCTTTGGCAATCGCGGCGAACGCATCATACAGCAGGTTGGTAAACGTGTGCTCGTAGCCGATGTTGTGGGCCGTCGGCCAGTAATGCCCCGTGTAGCGGTCCTGGCCGCCGGTGACGCTGACCGTGCGGAAGCCGTGGGTGCCGGCGTGGGTGTCCTCGGTGTAAATCTCCAGCTCGTTCGGGCGCTCGGCATTAAAGACGATGCTGCCGCGAGAGCCGTTGATCTCAAACCGATTGTGGTTCTTGCGGCCTAAAGCGAAGCGCGTCGCTTCAAACGTGCCCAACGCCCCGTTCTCAAATCGGGCCAGCGCGAGCGACGCGTCGTCAACCGTGACTTCGCCCATGATGTCCGACGCGACCCCGCCCATGCGGTCGTCGGTGGCGGCCAGCTCCGGGCGCTGCTTGATAAACGTTTCCAGCAGGCCGCTGACTTCGGCGATCTCGCCGACTAAATACCGGGCCGTGTCGAGGCAGTGCGCCAGCAGGTCGCCGTGCGACCCGGACCCGGCCGTGTCTTTTTTGAGCCGCCAAACCAGCGGAAAATCCGGGTCCACAATCCAGTCCTGCAAAAACAGCGCCCGCCAGTGGTAAATCTTCCCGAGCGCCCCTTCGTCAATAAGCTGCTTGGCGAACGACACGGCGGGGTTCGCGCGGTAGTTGAACCAGACCAGGTTTTTGACGCCGGCTTCGGTGACGGCGTCCAGCATTTTTTTCGCTTCTTCGGTCGTGTTGCCGAGCGGCTTTTCGCAGAACACATGCTTGCCGGCCTTCGCGGCTGCCGTCGCAATCTCGGCGTGCATGTTGCCGGGCGCTCCGATGTCTATGATGTCAATGTCGTCGCGGGCGACCAAGCGCCGCCAGTCGGTTTCGTACCCCTCCCAGCCGAACGTTTCGGCGGCTTTTTTGACCCCGGCTTCGTCGCGCCCGCAGAGCGCTTTCATCACAGGGACGACTTCCAGCTCGGGAAAAAAGCGTCCGACCTGCCGGTACGCGTTGGAATGGGCTTTGCCCATGAATTTGTAGCCGATCATGCCGACATTGAGCGTTTTTGCTGCCATGTGCGTTTCCTGTAGATAAACAAACAGCCCACCGAACAGCGTTCGGTGGGCTGACGGGACGGGGCTACTGCCCGAGGTAATTGACGACTTTTGCGTTTTTCCGCAGGCTGTTGACATAGCCGGGAATGGCGGCCTCGACCTGCTGGCGGCGGGCGGCGGCGGCGCTGTCGGCGAACAGCTTGGTGTCGGCGGGGGCCGGCGCGGCGCTGGTGCTGTCAATTTTAATCAAGTGGTAGCCGTACTGCGACTTCACCGGGGCGGGGGTCACCTGGCCGGCTTTCAGCGCCAGCGCGGCTTTCAAGAAGCTCGGGTCGAACGGCGTGGACGCGTCAATCAAGCCGAGGTCGCCGCCTTTGCCCTTGCCCGACGGGTCTTCGGTGTACTGGTTGGCGACGGCGGCGAAGTCTTTGCCGGCTTTCAATTCGGCCTGCGCTTTGGCGATCAAGGCCAGCGCTTCGGCGTCGGTGTGCGCCGGCTTTGCGCCGGGGGCCGACATCGGGCCTTGCGCGGTGGTCAAAATCAGCAGGTGCCGGGCATGCAGCCGCAGCGGGGCCGCCGACGGCGGCGGCAGGGTTTTTTCCACCAGCGCTTCGGCCTGCATCTGGGGCAAAAGCTGCTGCTTGAACGAGTCCAGGCTTTGATGCCGCTGGGCCAGCAGGCCGTCCAAACCGCCGGGCACCTGACCCGCCGCCCGCTGCCGGACCACGGCAAGCTGGGCGTCAATCTGCGCAGGCGTGATGACGATGTGCTGTTTTTGCGCTTCCTGGTTGATCAGCTCGATCAAAACCATCGTGTTGAGAATCTGCGTGCCGTACAAGCTGAGCGCTTGATTGGCGACCTGGGTGCGGGTGATGCGCCGGCCGTTGACAATCGCCGCAACTCCGGGCGGGCCGGGCGTGGGCGGGGGCAGCGCCTGCGGCGGGGCGGCCGGCGGAGGCGGCGGCAGGCCCGGATTCATTGCGGTGGGCGTTTGGGCAAGCGCGGGCGCGGCGGCCAGCAGCAGCGCGGCGGCCGCAAGCCGGCGGGAGAAAAGCCGGCGCGGGAAAAGTCGTGTCAAAATAAAGAAGTTCCTTTCGCGGCCCAGCCGAAACCGTCCCGGCCGGGCCGTTCGCGTCAAAATCGTGTACGACTCTATGTTACAACAAATCGCCGCCGCCGTCAAGGGGAAAGCCTCACTCCACCACTAAATCCCCCGAGACCGATTGCAGGCGGACCGAGCCGGTGCCCGCGCCGAGCGTGCCCGCCCCGTGGCGCTCGGCGATGACGATCTCGGACGCCGAAGCGGACAGCGAGCCGCTGGTGGTGGTCATTTCGACCCGTGCATCGGACCCCGCCGGGAGCGAGAAGCAGAAGTCCCCGCTGACCGTGGTGCCGCTGAACGCGCCGGAAAACGGCGCGGGCATGGCCCAGCGCGTGTCGCCGCTGACCGTGACCACCGAAACCGCCGCGCTGTCGGTCTCGGCGGCGTCCACATCGCCCGAGATGGTTTTCACCGTGAGCGCTCCCGAAACGGTCCGCAGGCGGGCGTCGCCGCTGACCGTTTCGATTTGCACCTGCTCGGCCTGCGTCTCCGACAGCGCCGCCGACCCGCTTTGGGTCCGTAGATGCACCCGCGCTTTGGCCGTTGTGCGCGAAACGTCCACATCGCCGCTGGCCGACTCGAAGTCCGCCAGCGAGCCGGCATGGAGGTCGCGGGCGCTGATGTCGCCGCTGCGGCTCGACAGCGTAAGCGTTTCCCCCGCCACGTCCGAGGCGTCAATCTTCGCGGTTGCTGTTTCGGCATGGACGCTGCCGCGCGGGGCGTGCCAGTCCGACAGGCGGATGTCGCCGGACTGCGAATGCAGGCGAGTGTCGCCGGGCGCGTCGGGATGGGGCGCGAACGCCTGGATTTTGCCGGACGCGGTGCGGACAGTCAGCGCCCCGGCGGTGCCGGTCGCCGAAACCGCCCCGTAAGTGGTGTTGACTTCCAAAGCCGCTGTGCGCGGGACGCGGATTTGGTAATCCACCGTGAGCCGCTCAGCGGCGTCGCGGGGCGCGGCGACCCCCACTTTGCAGCGGCCGTTTTCGACTTGGTGGGTCAAAAACACCTGCTGCAAAAAGACCCGCGCTTCGGCGTCGGTCGCCGCCCAGGCGGTTTTGGTGACGGAAGCCTCGGCGGTGCCGGCGGGAAGGTCCGCGCCGACAATCGTGAGGCTGCCGTGATGGTTTTCCAGCGCCAGCGTGTTTGCGCCCGCCCACGCAATGCTTTCGGTGGTGGTCTGACTTTCCTGCGGCTCGCCGCCCGTGTTCTGCGGCCGCCCGCTCGGGGCGTCGCCGCCGAGGTTGAAGTTAAATTCAAACATCGCTTTGCGGCCTTCGCGCCCGGCCCGGCGGGCTTCGTGGGACGCCTGCCGGGCGGCGGTTTTGGCGGTTTTCAGGGCATCGTTTTTCAGTGAGTTCAAGCCGCGCATGGCTTCGTCTACAGCTTTGTTGATTTTGCCCATGTCAATCTCGGGCTTCGGCAGAGTGTCGAAAATCTTGCCGGCCAGCGACGCGGCGTAGTCTGTGGTGCGGGAAGTCTGCGCCGCGCCCAGCTTGCCTTGCAGGTCGCCGAGCTTGCCTTGCAGCTCGGCCAGCTTCGCGGACATCGCCGCCAGCGCCGCCGGGTCGGGTTCCGGCGCGGCGGGTGTCGGGGGCGGCGTGGGCGGCGGGGCGGTCTCGCGGACGGCCCGCAGGAGCGAGTCGGCCTGCTCGGCGGAGATTTTGCCTTCGCGGAGCATGTTCAGAATGAGAATGCTTTCTTCGGACATCGGAGTTGCTGCTTTCTTGGACGCGAAATGGGCGCGGCAAGCAGCGCCCCTACATTTCATCGAAACCTCCTCACCTTCCCGCTGCGGGAGGGTCGGTGAGGGACGAACCGGGGTGGGTTCTTACCGGGCCAGGCTGACAAGGGCCGCTCCGGCGGTGACGGCCAGCAGAACCAAAGTGCCGCCGTCGCAGCAGCGGTCGGCCAGCGAGCGCCGCTTCGGGCCGAACGGCACGGGCGGGGCGGCGGGGACGGTTTCGTTCCACTCCAAAAGCGCGAGGTGGCCGTGAGTCTTGACGCTGGGTTTTTGGGCGGTTTGTGTCGAGCGAAGCGGGGCGCTGATCATGGCAGTGTGTCTCCTCAATAAATCGGTTTTACTTTGTGTCGTCGGACAGGGCTTGGAGGGCGGTCAGCCCGGAGTCGGCATCCAGGGTGCCGTTTTCGATAGACGCGAGAATCTCTTTGCGCTTTGCCGCTTTTTGGGCGGCGGTCAGCGGCGGGGCGGGCGGGGCCGGCGAGGCGGCAAACGGGCCGCCGTCGAAGCCGAGCGAGACGAGAAGCGCATCCAGCCGGGCGCGAACGGTCGGGTAGGAAATCCCAAGCGCGGCTTCCATGTCCCGGATAACCCCCCGGCAGCGCAGAAACGTTTCCAGAAAGCGTATCTGCTCGGCATCCAGGCTGCGGTACGGGGCAAGCGTGAACTGCCCATGCAGCCGCACATCGCAGTTTGTGCAGTGAACTTCGGTCACTTCCAGCTCGCCGCTGCAAAGCGGGCATTTATTCGGCATCGGCTGTGTCATTTTTTGTTTCCTGATGTATTATAGGCGAATAGTTTAACAATGTCAATACCTAAATTAAAATAGTTGATTTATTTTTTGAGAACGGTGAAATCTCGTCCGCTTGTGCCCGGTGTTCTTCCGTGCTATAATAACTTATGCGCCTTACTTCCCGCTTTGTTGTTCTGCTGGCCCTCGGCGCTTTGCCGCTGCTTTTGGTCGGCGTCGCGCCCTGGCTGCTGACTGCCGTGCTGGTCCTCAATGCCCTTCTGGCGGCGGCGACCCTGGCGGACTTTCTCGCCGCGCCGAAGCCTGCCTCGGCGCTGTCGCTCACCCGCACGGTGGACGACAAGCTGTCGCTGGGGCTGGCGAACATGGTCACGGTGACGGCGCAGAACAAGTCGGCGGCGGCTTTGAAGCTGCGGGTGCGCGACCTGCCGCCGCCGACATTTGAATTAACAAGCCCGGCCGAGCGGACGCTGCTTCTGCCGCCGGACCCGCGCCCGCTGGGGTTCACCTACGACGTGACCCCGCCCGCCAAAGGCGATTTTGTGTTCGGCGACCTGTACTTCGAGTATCCGGGCCGGCTGGGCTTGATCGCGCGGCAGGGCGCTGTTTCCGCCGCGCAGACCGTCAAAGTTTATCCGAATTTAGTGGAAACGGCAAAGTACGAGCTTCTCGCCCGGCGCGGGCGCTTGATGCAGCTCGGCATCCGCACGGCGAAAGTGCGCGGGGGCGGGTCGGAGTTTGAGTCTTTGCGGGAGTATGTGCCGGGGGACGAGTACAAAAAGATTGACTGGAGCGCGACCGCCCGGCGCGGCAAGCTGATTTCGCGGCAGTACGAGGCCGAGCGCTCGCAGAACATTATCCTGCTGCTCGATACGGGCCGAAACATGCTGCAAGCCATTCAAAAGATGGCAAAGCTGGACTACGTCGTCAACACCGCGCTGATGCTGGCGTATGTGGCGGCGGCGGGCGACGACAAAGTCGGCCTGATGGCGTTCGACGCCGAAGTCCGCGCCTACCTGCCGCCCGCCAAAAGCAAAGCGCAGGTGTACGGCATTCTCGAAAGCCTGTACAATCTCGATGCCCGCATGGTCGAGACCGATTACAAAGCCGCGTTCCAGAACCTTGCGACCCGCTGGCGTCGCCGCTCGCTTGTTGTTTTGTTCTCCGACCTGGTAGACCCCGATTCGTCGGCCCAGATTTTAGACGCCGTCCCGATGCTGGCCGACAGCCACCGGGTCGTCTGCGTCACTGTCTCCGACCCGAACATTTTGGCCGCCGCGAACTCCCTACCCGAAGACAGCGCGGGGGTCTACCAGAAAGCCGTAGCCACTCAGGTGCTTCAAGAGCGCCGCGCCGCCATTTCCGTGCTGAAGCGCCGGGGCGTTTGGACCGTAGACAGCCCCCCCGAAGACCTCAGCGCGGATTTAATCAACCACTATTTGGACCTGAAAGCCCGCTCGCTGATTTAGGAGACGCATTCTGATGGAACACGCTGAATTCTGGCGTCTGATCGAAGACGCCTCCTTCAAAAGCGGCGGCGAGTGCGAAGAACAGGCCGCCGCCTTGAAGTCTTCGCTGCTGCTGCTTCCCGCCGACGAAATCGCTGCGTTTGCCCGGCTTTTCCGTGAGCACCGTCAGGCCGCGTACCGCTGGGACTTGTGGGGGGCGGCGTATCTTGTAAACGGCGGCGGCTCCGACGACGGCTTTGACTACTTCCGCTGCTGGCTGATTGCTCAAGGACAGGCTTTCTACGAATCGGCGCTGGCTGATCCCGACAGCCTGGCCGATCTTCTGCCGGACGACACGGAATGGGGCGACGCGAATTTAGACAGAGAGGACATCGCTTATGCCGCCGGCGAAGCTTACGGGGAAAAAACCGGGCAGAAGATACCCGTGAATGCGCTCGACTTTATTCCCGGAGCGCCGGTCGGCGTAAAGTGGGACGAAGATGACTTGGACGCGCTGTACCCAAAGATCGCGGCGAAGGTCGGTGACGGGAAAACCATGTGTTAAAACACACGGCGACACGGCGCGGACGCCGCAAAACGCCGCTTCGCGGGGTTAAAACAAAATTACTCCTGCTTTAATTCCCGCGAAGCGGTACTTCGCAGCGTCTTCGCTGTGTCGCCGTGCGTTTTAACGCATGGTCTTCGTCGGCTGAACAGCAGGGCGCGGGCGGCTGCCGTAGATGTAGAAGACCAGGGCGGCGGCTTGGAGGGCGGCGAGGGCGAACTTGGCCCCGTGGGGGAGCGACGAGTGCGAAACATTGCCTTCCAGCAGCGCAGCGATGCCCCACAATGGGATTGTGCCGATCATCAGCTTGCAGGCGTCCCGGCCGTTCTCAATCAGCGCGTCCTTGCGGGTCAAGCGGCCCGGCGCAATCAGCGCCCAGGCGATCAGCAGGCCCGCCCCGCCGCAAATCCAGGTCGCGGACAGCTCGCAGACCCCGTGCGGCAAAATCCCGGCCCACATCGTGCTCAGGTGGCCGGTCGGCTGGACCACCGCAATCAGCGCCCCCATGATCGCGCCGTTGTTGAGCATGAAATACACCGGGATCACGCCTGTCGGGCCGGTCGCAAACGAGATAATCCCGACCTGGGTGTTGTTGGTCACAAGCTGCGACGAAAACAGCGCCCCTTCGCCCGCCGAAATGTCGCCGTGGTCGGCGAAGCCCTGTTTCCAGCCCTCAAACGAGTCTTTGAACTGCTCCGGCAGAAACAAGGTCACCCGCGTTTGGTCCTGATGCACCAGCGAGTACGCACAGGCGGTCCCGATTAAAAACAAAGCCAGGGCGGCCAGCACAAACGGCATCCGGCGGCGCAGCGTCGCCGGCAGGCCGTAGGCCAGAAAACGGCCGACCCGCGACCAGCCGCCGGTTTCCTCGGCATAAATCACGCCGTGGGCGTTGCCGACCAGCTCATTGAGGTACAATACAAGATTAGGATTGGCCCCCTGCGCCCGCGCAAACGCAAGGTCGGCGGCGGCGCGGCGGTACAGCGAGCCGAGCGCGGGCAGCTCCTCGCGGGAAAGCCTGCCGAGGCCGCCGTTTTTGGTGCGCTCGACAATGGTGGAAAGCATCTCCCAGCCCGCCCGCTTGCCGTTGATAAAAGCCCGTTCGTCTATTGCCATAGTGCTCCGATTATACCAGCCGAGGGTGCCGGGGTTATGAAACCCGGCAAAGAAGCGTGCTTCGCACGAAACCAAAGCGCTGCGCTCGGCAGGCTCTTTGTCCGAAGGACACTGCCTTGCCGGGGTTTTTGACAACCCCGGCTTTCTTGAATTATACCAGCCGAGGCCCGTTTATGTCACGCGAAATCTTAGTGGTCACGCCCGAGAATATCGAGATCGAGTACGAGCTGGCCGGGATCGGCTCGCGCTTTCTCGCTAACATCCTCGACTCACTGTTTCAATGCGTCATTTATCTCGGCATGTGGATTTTGGCCGGCATTGTGGCGATTGCCATCAACTTCACCGCGCTCGGTGCGGGCGGGATGGTCGCGGCGTTTTTCTCGCAGATTGAGCTGGCGCTGGCGCTGATCGCCGCGTTTGTGATTTTGTGGGGCTATTTTATCTGGTTTGAGACCCGCTGGAACGGCCAGACCCCCGGCAAGCGGCAGCTTGGGCTGCGGGTGATCCGCGACGGCGGGTATCCGATCAATATCTTTGCGGCGATTATCCGCAATTTGATCCGCATCATTGACGGCATGCCGATTGTCGCGCTTGCGCTGATTTCCGTCGGCGTGTTCGGCCGTCAGCCCGGCACCGCCGCGCTGGGCGGCCTGTGCATTCTGCTGCCGGTGCTTTGCCTGCTGGTGTCGGGCCGCTACCAGCGGATCGGGGACTTTGTGGCAGGCACGATGGTCGTCAAGCAGCGTGCGCCGCGCGTCCCGACCCTCGAAGCCCTCGCCCCGCCGCCGCGCGTCCTGCCCGAGCACCTGGCCGCGTATGCCCTGGCCGACATCGGGCGGCACGTCTACGAGATGACCGTGCCCGAATACCGGGCCGTCCGGCACTACATTGACCGCCGCTGGCAGCTCCCCCCGCAGGTGCAGCAGCCGGTCGCCATGCGCCTCGCCGTCCCGCTGATGCAGCGCCTCGGCATCGTCCCCCCCGCCGGCGTCGTTTCCGTCAACTACGCCGACTTTTTAGAATATCTCGCTGTCGCGTTTGAGCAGTACCGGGGCGTGAAATAAGAGACCATGCGTCAGAGAACCATGCGTTAAAACGCACGGCGACACGGCCTTCGGCCAGGAGGTGCCGCTTCGCGGAACTCAGAAAAGTTCAATCTTAACCCCGCGCCCTCCGGGTCTGCCAGTGCAGCCCTCCGAGGCTGCCAGTGCAGCCCTCCGGGTCTGCCAGTGCAGAAGCGTGTGTTTCTCAGCGTCTTCGCTGTGTCGCCGCACAGTTTATTGTATGGTTCGGGAACGCATAACACGATAGACGCCCAACAGAAAAAAACCCATGAAATACACAATGCTTTGCCTCGTTTTGCTCTCGACCTGCCTCCCGCCGGGCGCGGCGCAAACCAGCCGCCCGGCGCGGCCCGCCGTCAAGCCTGCCCCCGTTCAGCCCCGGCCCGCAGTCCATAATGGGCCGTTTTCGGATGTGCCCAAAAACCACTGGGCGGCGGCTGCCGTGGAAACGCTGCGGCAGCGCGGCATTGTGACCGGGTATCCGGCGGGGAAGCCGGGGCGTTGACGCGGCGGGCCGGTTTGGGGGTATAATAAGCGGAATTATGCGAATACTCATCACCGGCGCGGCGGGAATGCTCGGGACGGATGCCCGGCGGCTGTTTGCGGAGGCGGGGCACCATATTTTTCCCACCGATGTCGGCCCGGCGGCAGTGAACGGCATCGTGCCGCTCGATATTACCGATAGTCACGCGGTGCGGACGCTGTTTGCCGAATTGCAGCCGGAATTGGTTTTTCACGGCGCGGCCTATACCAATGTGGACGGCTGCGAGCGGGACCCCGACCTGGCCTACAAAGTCAATGCGCTGGGGTCGTGGGCGGTGGCGAGCGCGGCGGAAGCGGTCGGCGCGGCGCTGGTCGCGGTCTCGACCGATTTTGTCTTTGACGGCACGAAGGGGTCAGCGTACACGGAGTTTGACGCGCCGAAACCTCTGAGCCATTACGGGGCGTCGAAGCTGGCCGGCGAGAACCTCGCGCGGGCGTCGTGCTCCAAGTGCTATGTCGTGCGAACGTCCTGGCTGTACGGGGTCCACGGCAAAAACTTCCCGTACACAATGATCAATCTCGCCAAGACCAAGCCCGAGCTGCCGATTGTCGGGGACCAATTCGGGACGCCGACCTACACGGTAGATTTGGTCAGCGCAATCATGCAGATTATCGGGACGGGCCTGTACGGCGTGTACCATGTCTCGAACGCCGGGGAAACAAGCTGGGCCGGCTTTGCCGAAGCGGTGCTCACCAGAACTAACCAAAGCGCGGTCCCCGTCACGCCGATTACATCCGACGATTACGCGCAGCGGTTCGGCTCGCCGACCAAGCGCCCCGCGTACAGCGTCCTGCGCCGCTACGCTTTGGAGCTGATGGGCCGGGATAATTTGCGCCCCTGGGAAAACGCCCTGGAGGCGTTTCTCGTATCGGCGCGGGAACACGGAAAGATTGAGTAGGGCCGGAAAGGGGAGCGAGGGCATAAGGAGCAAGGGCATGGGAAGCGAGAAGGAGGAAGCGAGGGAATGAATTCCTCTCGCTGAATAACGTCCTTCGGACGAGAGACCCGCAGGCGTTCAGCGTTCCTACATCCGAAGGATGCTATTCAGCGAGAGGAATTCATTCCCTCGCTTCCTCCTTCTCGCTTCCCATGTCCTCGCCCTTCATACCCTCGCTCTCCAATTTGCACACAAAAAATGCCAAAACGAACCGACAGCACAGTTTCAGACAACACGGTGGAGCCGGCGCAGACATCTCGTCTGCGCCGCGTGATTGGGAGCCTCTGAACACGCCCGCAGGCGACGCGCCGAGACGACTGACCGAAGAGGACCTCCCATGACCGAAGACATCACAAAAGAAGAAACCATCGCAAAACCCGATTACAGCAAGACGCTCAATGTCCCGAAGCCCGACACCAAAAACCCCGACGGCCTGGACACCAATCCCGACTCCATCCCGCAGCGGGCCAACCTGCCCAGGCGCGAGCCGCAGATTTTAGAGTTCTGGCGGCAGCAGCGGGTCTACGACAAGTCGCTGACCCCGAAAACCGCGCTCGGGACATTCGTGCTCCACGACGGCCCGCCGTTCTCCAACGGCAACATCCATATCGGGCACGCATTCAACAAGATTTTAAAAGATGTGGTCACCAAGTTCCGCTCGATGGAAGGCTATGCCGCCCCCTATGTCCCCGGCTGGGACAACAACGGCCTGCCGATTGAAGTCCTGGTCGCCAAAGAGTTCCGCGAGAAAAAACACACCCCGACCCGAATGGAAATCCGGCGGCGGTGCCGCGAAGTCGCGGCGGAGTGGGTCGGCATCCAGTCCGAGCAGTTTCAAAGGCTGGGAATACGGGGCCGCTGGGACAAGCCGTACCTGACCATGGCCCCCGAAATGGCGGCGAAAGAGCTGGATGTGTTCGCCGAGCTGGTGGACAAAGGCTTTGTCTACCGCGACCGCAAGCCGGTCTTTTGGTCGTTTGCCGACCGGACCGCGCTGGCGGAAGCCGAGATCGAGTACGCCGACCGGACCGACCCGTCTATTTATGTCCGCTTTCCCCTGCTCCGCGATGAGGCCGGGGTGTTCGGCGATGCGCCGGCGGCGCGGTGCTTCACAATCATCTGGACCACGACCCCGTGGACTATTCCCGCCAATGTTGCCCTCGCCGTCGGCCCGAGCTTAGATTATGTGGTTGCCGAGCATCAAGGGGACTTTTATCTGGTTGCTGAAGCGCGGCTCGGCGCGGCGATGGCGGCGGCGAACTTTTCCGGCTGGTCAGTCGTGCGGACTGTCCGAGGCGCGGCGCTGCTGGCCCCCGAACATAGCCCGGAAACACTTGTCTTCCGGCACCCGCTATTTGACCGCGAGTCGCCGGTGCTGCCGGCCGACTATGTGACGACCACCGACGGCACCGGGGTCGTTCACACGGCGGGCGGGCACGGCAAGGACGACTACTTGACTGTCCTGAAGCGCAATGCCCGGCGGGCGGCGGGCGGCTACAAAGACGGCGGTGCGCCCCTGCCGCTGCTGCAAGTCTTGACCGACGACGGCCGGTTCAACGATGAAGCCGGAGCGGAATTCGAAGGCGAGCCGCTCGGCGCGGGTCAGGAAAAAGTCATGGCCCGGCTGGCCGACGCCGGCGCTTTGCTCGCCCGCGAAGAATACATGCACTCGTACCCGATGGGCTGGCGCTCGCACGACCCGCTGGTGCAGCGGGCCACCCGGCAGTGGTTTGTGGCGATTGACCATCAAGGCCACCGCGAAAAGTGCCTCAAAGCGATTGACGGTGTTCGGTGGTTCCCGGAAGAGTCTAAAAACCGCATTGATGCGATGGTCGGAGGCCGCCCCGACTGGTGCATCTCGCGCCAGCGGGCGTGGGGCGTCGGCATCCCGGTCTTTTACGCGCAGCCGTCGGGCACGCCGCTTTTGACCAAAGAGTCGGTCGGCTATGTGCGCGATTTGGTGCTGAGCCAGGGCACCGATGCGTGGTTTGAAGTGCCCGCCGAGCAGATTTTGCCTGAAGGCTACGCGCACCCGGAAACGGGCGAAACCGAGTTTGTGAAGGAAACCGACATCTTCGATGTTTGGTTCGATTCGGGGTCCACGTGCCGGACGGTTTTGGAGCAGTGGCCCGAGCTGTCGTACCCTGCCGATGCGTACCTCGAAGGCGGCGATCAGCACCGGGGCTGGTTCAACTCGTCCTTGATGATCGGGGTCGCCACCAAAGGCGAAGCGCCCTACAAGCAGGTCATCACCAACGGCTGGACGCTGGACGAAACCGGCCGCAAGATGGCCAAGTCCATAATGAACGGGGTCGCCCCGCAGGTCGTCGTGGACAAATACGGCGCGGACGTTCTGCGCCTCTGGGTGGCGTCGTCGGACTACTTCGCCGATGTGCGGGTCGGCGATGCGATCTTGGAACAAACGGCAACCTCCTACCGGACGCTCCGAAACACCCTGCGCTTTACGCTGTCCAACTTGTACGATTTCGACCCGGCCCTGCATGCCGTCCCGCTCGATCAGCTTGAAGAGCTGGACCTGTGGGCGCTGCATAAGCTCAACGAAGCCGTGCATAAATGCCTCGGCGCGTACAACGCTTACGAGTTTCCGCGCGTCGCTCAAACGCTGCTGTCGTTCTGCGCCCAAGATTTAAGCGCGTTTTATTTAGACGTTCTGAAAGACCGCTTGTACTCGTTCCGGCCCGGCTCCCGCGAGCGCCGCTCGGCGCAGACGGCCTTGTTTGAGATCACAAGCTGCCTGGCCCGCCTGCTGTACCCGATTTTGTCGTTTACGGCGGAAGAAATCTGGCAAAAGCTGACCGTGCCGGACAAGCCCGTCTCGGTCGGGCTGGCTGCGCTGCCGTCGTACCGCGCTGACCTCAGAAGCCACGCGCTCGAAGCCCGCTGGGAGCCGCTGCTGCTGGCCCGCGAAGCGGTCAACAAAGCGCTGGAAGGCACCAAAAAGCGCCTGGAGCTGGGCGTGACGCTGACCGCCGACACGGAAACTTATGCGGCCCTGCGCCCGTATCTCAGTCAGCTTCCGGGGCTGTTTCTGGTGTCGCGGGTCACCCTGCGCGAGTCCAAAGTCGCGGGCCTGGGCGTCGAAAACAACGGCCCCGCGCCCGGCGCTCGCTGCGCCCGCTGCTGGGTGGCGGTCCCCGACGGCGGCGAGGACCCGGCGGCGTTGTGCGCGTCAGGCTGCGCCCGCGCCTGGCGGGTGTCGAGCGACGGCGAGGTGGCGTCCCGGCGACTGGGGTAGGGGGCTGAGAACTCTAGCGAGGAAGTAAACTTCACTCGCTGAATGGCATCCTTTGGATGCAAGAATTGCAAGCATAGACAAATTGCAAGCATAGACAAGTCCGTCGTCCGAAGGACGCCATTCAGCGAGAGGAATTTATTCCCTCGCTTCTGACAACGGAGACCAAATTGACCGAAGACAAAATCGCGCACTTCAAGCAAGTGCTTCTCGACGAAAAAACGCGGCTGGAAACCGAGCGCGAGCAGTACGCCGGACCCGACCGTGACGACACCGAGGAAGGCGCGGCCGGCGAGCTGTCGGCGGCGGACCCGAACGATCCCGCCGATGAAGCGTCCAATCTCTTTGACCGCGAGCGCGACCAAGCCGCGATTGAAAACATGGACCGGATGCTTGCCAAAGTCACCCGCGCCCTCCAAAAGATAGACGAAGGCACTTATGGCCTATCCGACATTGACGGCACGCCGATCCCCGAAGCCCGGCTCGAAGCGCTGCCGTATGCCAATCTTACCGTGGCGCAGGCGGAGAACACGCTTGAAGATTAAGCGCTTGGGGCGTGAATTTTGAGCCGCTGGGGCGTCTACGGGATCGCGCTTTTGGTGCTGTTGGCCGACCAAGCGTCCAAAGCCTGGGTCGTGCACAACTACTGGCGCTGGCCCGACGGCGACAAAGTCCTGATCCCCGGCTTTTTCTCGCTGTCGTTTAATGTCAACACCGGCGGGGCGTTCGGCATTCTGCCGCAGGGGACGCTGCTGCTGGCCGGGGCGGCGCTTCTCGCCGCCGCCGCGATTGTCGCCTACACCGTCCGGGCCAAAATGCCCCTGCCGGGAGTGCTGGCCGTCGCGCTGGCCCTGCCGCTCGGCGGGGCGGTCGGCAACCTCGTGGACCGGGTGCATCTGCACCATGTCATAGACTTTCTCGCGCTGTATGCCGGCCCCGAGCGCCGCTGGTCGTTTCCTATCTTCAACCTCGCCGACAGCGCTATCTGCCTCGGGGTTGGCCTGCTCGCGCTGTACTTCGGCCGTCAGCCCGCCCCGGCGGCCGGCCCCGCCGCGCTGAAAGATTAGTGCTGAAAGATTAGTGCTGAAAGAGTAGCCATGTTTCCCGTGCTGTTCCATGTCGGGTCGTTTGTCGTTCACACCTACGGCGTCGTGCTGATGCTGGCGTTTCTGGCCGCCCTGGGCCGCGCCTACGCCGTCGCCAAGCGGCAGGCGGACCCGGCGGTGCCGCCGGACAGCATTCTGGATGTCGGCATTTGGATGATTGGGATTGGGGTGCTCGGTGCCCGCTTGTTGTTTGTGGGACTGGAATGGAGCAGCTATCGCAGCGCTCCCGGCTTTCCGGGCAATGTGCTCAAAGTCTGGGAAGGCGGCTTGTCGTTTCACGGCGGCCTGCTCGGCGGCCTCGCCGCGCTGCTGGTTTACTGCGTCGTTAAGCGCCTGCCGGTCCTGAAAGTCGCCGATCTGTTTGCGCCGTCGGTGATGATCGCCTACGCCATCGGCCGGGTCGGGTGCTTTTTGAACGGCTGCTGCTACGGAGCGCCGACTTCGCTGCCCTGGGGCGTGCGCTTTTTCGATGACGGCCGGTGGACCCCGCCGAGCCATCCGACTCAGCTTTATGCGACCGCGATGGCCCTGATGTTCTTTGCGGGGCTGGTCTGGGCCGAGCGCCATCGCCGCTACCTCGGGCAAGTCTCATGCTGGTTTCTGCTCGGCACGGCCACCGAGCGCTTTGTGATGGAAATCTGGCGGGCGGGCACGACTTCGGACGTGATCAAAGTCGGCCCGATCCACTTTTTAACCGATGTGCAGTGGCTGTGCCTCGGCCTGTTTGCGCTGGGCTTGACCGGCATGGCGATTTTGCGGCGGCGCTGCCCCGTGCCGCCCGCCGCCCTGCCGCCGCCGGCCCGGCCCGTGGAGGCGGCGGCGCGATGACTGAAACCCTGCATATCAAAGACGATGAAAGCGACATTCGGCTGGACGTGTTTGTCGCCGAGCGGCTGCCGCACTTGTCCCGCGCCCATGTGCAGCGGCTGATTGCCACGCAGGCCGTGCTGGTCAACGGCCGCGCGGGCAAGGCGGGCTACCGGACCCGCTTCGGCGACGAAGTGGAAGTCGCCGTGCCGACCGCAAAGCCGCTGGAAGACGTTCAGCCCGAAGACGTTCCGCTGGATATTGTCTACGAAGACGCAGATGTGCTGGTGGTCAACAAGCCCAAAGGCATGGTGGTCCATCCCGCTCCCGGCGCGGAAGCCGGCACGCTGGTCAATGCCCTGCTCGCCCACTGCGGCGCACACCTCTCGAGCCTCGGCGGCCCCATCCGGCCCGGCATCGTGCACCGCCTGGACAAAGACACGTCGGGCCTGCTCGCCGTCGCCAAAAACGACTTCGCGCATGAGCGTCTCGCCAAGCAGATTCACGACCGCACCGCCGTTCGCAAGTATCACGCGCTGCTGTGGGGCCGGGTGCCGTTCAAGCACGCCGTGATTGACGCCCCCATCGGCCGCCATCCGGGCGACCGCAAGCGCATGACGGTTCTCGAGCAGGGCGGGGTGGGGGCCGACGACTACGCGCCGGGCGTCCGCGAGGCAGTCACCGAAGTGCGGCTTTTGGAGCACCTGGCCGAGTTTAGCTGGACCGAGGCGGTCTTGCAGACTGGCCGGACCCACCAAATCCGCGTTCACTGCGCGTTCGCCGGCTACCCGGTGGTCGGCGACGGCACCTACGGCGGCCTGCGAAAAGTCAGCGCGGACTTGTTTCGGGGCGCACCGCTGCAAACCCTAAACTCGCTGCTCGGGCACCTGCACGGGCAGGCGCTCCATGCCCATTTTCTGTCGTTCGACCACCCGCGCACCGGCAGGCGCTTGCAGTTCCACGCGCCCCTGCCCGGCGAGATCGGCGACCTGCTCGATTTCCTGCGGCGTTTGGACGAGGCGTTTGAATTTTAGGTCCCCCCGCCCCCACTCATGGGGGGGGCTAATGCTTGTCCGAGTTCTGCGCCGCGTTTCGCTTTTCCTCGCGCAGCGTGTAAAACAGCACCCCGAGGGTGAGGCAGATGGACAAAACCGAGATGGACAGCGAGACGACGCCTTGATGCGGCATGGAAAGCTCCTTTAACGAGACGAAATAAACGCGGCGAGATCGCCGACCGTGTAAAACGAGCCGGTGACACAGATTAAATCCTCGGGGCCGGCGGCCCGGACGGCAGCCTCGACGGCCTCCGCGACCGTGCCGGCAGCGATTTCGACGCCCGCAAAGCCCAGAGCGCGAGCGGCGTCGGCGACTTCCGCCGCCGGGCGCGGGCGAAACGACGGCTGCACGGCAACGAGCCGGGCGGGATGCAGCCCGGCCAGCGGCGCGAGAAACGGCGTCGGGGCATGGGTTTGGGACAGGCCGACGATCAGCGTCAGCCGCCGCCCGTCCGCGCCGTGCTGCTCCCGCAGGGCCGCCGCCAGCGCTTCCGCCGCGATCTCGTTGTGCGCCACGTCCACCACGACCGCCGGGCGGTCCCGGACCTGCTCCAAGCGGCCCGGCACCCACGCCGACTTCAGCCCCCGCCGCGCGGCGTCGTCGGACACCTGCGGCCCGGCAGGGTCGGTGATCGCGTCCAGCGCCGACAGGGCCGCCGCCGCGTTCAAGGCTTGAAACGCCCCCCGCAGGCCGAGGCGCAGCCCGGTCAGCGTCCGCCGCGCCGTCGTGATGGTCAGCCCTGTTTCAGACAATATCGGCGGCGCGACGGCCGCAAGCGGCGCGTCTTTTTCCCGGCAGACCCGCGCAATCACGTCCCACGCTTCGCCGCCGACCGGGACGCCGGTGACGCACGGGACGCCGGGCTTGACAATGCCCGCTTTTTCCCCGGCGATTGCCCCCAGCGTGTCCCCGAGCAGCTCCGTGTGGTCCAGGCCGATATTGGTGATGACCGAAACCAGCGGCTTTTCGACCACATTGGTCGCATCGAGCCGCCCGCCGAGGCCGACTTCCAGCACGGCGTAGTCCACCGCCTGCTCGGCGAAATAACACAAGCCGAGGGCGGTTTTCAGCTCAAACTCGGTCGCCGGCCCGTGCTCCGTCTGCTCCAGCGCCTCCACTTCGGGCTTGATGGCCGACACCCAGCGGGCGAAGTCGGCGCGGGGGATCATCGCGCCGCCGATCTGCACCCGCTCGCGGACATCGTACACATAGGGCGACAGATATGCCCCGACTTTATACCCCGACGACGCCAGCACACTTGCCGTCATAGCCGCCGTGGACCCTTTGCCTTTCGTGCCGGCGATATGCACCACCCGCAGCCGCGCCTGCGGGTCTCCGAGCCGCCGGAGCAGCGCCGAAAAGCGCTCGTTGCCGAGCTTCACGCCGAGCCGCAGCCGTCCGTTCAGGTACGCCAGCGCGTCTTCATACTCCATACGCACGTCTCATCTGCCCGCCAGTATACCCGGCCCGCGCGTCTCTTGCCTATCCCTCTTTGTTGCCTATCCCTCTTGACAGGCCCCAAACGTTTTGAGTATAATGGGCGCAGCAGGCTGAATGTTCCTGCCGACATGGCTCAGTGGTAGAGCAGCTGTTTCGTAAACAGCAGGTCCGCGGTTCGAATCCGCGTGTCGGCTTATATAAGACAAAGACATGAGTCCTACTCTATTTTTAGAGTAGGACTTTTTTTGCCTGGCAATGTTTCGTGTGGCGCAACACGCAATTTCGTGAAGCGAACACTTGGGGTCAGGAGGGGTCAGCTATGGCATCAAAAACGGCGAATATGGTCAGCGGTCAGAGTAAAATCATCCATTCGCAGAGTAAAACGGGGTCAAAACAGCCGGCAAAACAGGCCGGGTGAATCTGCTGCTCGGCAGCGTAAGTGACGACACTGAAAACGACGTGAGTGCAAACGACGCGCGGGCGGCACTGCTCTCAACGGAAACCGTTACCTGGGCGGACTTGATAGACGACTGGAAAGAGTTTCTGAGTTTCAATTCCAGCCTGGTTCTATTAAAGGGAAAAGACAATCATGGCGCGTCAGTTTTGCGCCTACAAGGTTTCAATTCCAGCCTGGTTCTATTAAAGGCCTTCAACCTGCTGCCAAGCTGCTTTTCAGTGAGATTACCTGTTTCAATTCCAGCCTGGTTCTATTAAAAGATGCTTGTAATACTCGCTACTGCAAGACTTGTACATTTAGGTGGTTTCAATTCCAGCCTGGTTCTATTAAAAGGCGTCCCCCCGCCCACCGCCGCCGGTCAAGCCCTGTATTCGTTTCAATTCCAGCCTGGTTCTATTAAAAGGTAGCCGAGCCAGCAGGTGGCGCTCGTCCCGGTAGTTTCAATTCCAGCCTGGTTCTATTAAAAGCACTGCGCTGACAGGTCTTTACGCCGACCAGGAATTGAGTTTCAATTCCAGCCTGGTTCTATTAAAAGGCCTCCCAAAACTGAAACTCCGAACGCATAACCGTTTGTGGTTTCAATTCCAGCCTGGTTCTATTAAAAGTTGCTGAGCTTCTCGGCCTGCGCGACCAGGCCCGCTTCGTGTTTCAATTCCAGCCTGGTTCTATTAAAAGTCCGACAAGCGCACCACCATCTCGATACCCGTGGGCGCGAACAGTTTCAATTCCAGCCTGGTTCTATTAAAAGCGGTGGCTTGCTCGTGCAGTGCTTTCCACCTGGCCGCGCTGTTTCAATTCCAGCCTGGTTCTATTAAAAGTATCCACTGATTTTTGTTGCCGTTTGGGTTGTTGGTCGCCCGTTTCAATTCCAGCCTGGTTCTATTAAAAGCGCCCGAGAGGACGGCCTGCCACTCCTCAAAGTGGATTTGTTTCAATTCCAGCCTGGTTCTATTAAAAGGGGTATCAGCGCCGGAGCGCAGGAGGGGAAACCAGTGTTTCAATTCCAGCCTGGTTCTATTAAAAGTCTGCATCTTCTACACGCACACAATGCACCGCAGACACATGTTTCAATTCCAGCCTGGTTCTATTAAAAGGATAACGCACCGAGGCGGGGATAATAGCGAAGAAACCGTTTCAATTCCAGCCTGGTTCTATTAAAAGGGTTCGACAAGTTAATGACGTGCGTGAGGTCCTTGTTGTTTCAATTCCAGCCTGGTTCTATTAAAAGCGGATTTGTGATCTGCAAGCCGCCCTCGACCACGAAGTTTCAATTCCAGCCTGGTTCTATTAAAAGCTTCAGTTATTCAAAACCACCGGAAAAGACGTGCATCGTTTCAATTCCAGCCTGGTTCTATTAAAAGTGGCCGTGCCATGTTACCACCCTCCCAGGGTTATTGTATAGTTTCAATTCCAGCCTGGTTCTATTAAAAGTAGCGTGACAACTACCAGCGTAGAGACCATGCAGCTTGTTTCAATTCCAGCCTGGTTCTATTAAAAGAGTGGCTGATGCGCTTCTTGCGTTGCCGGAATACTCGTTTCAATTCCAGCCTGGTTCTATTAAAAGTTGCAGCGCTCCGCCCTCGACCTTTGCGCTGAATGTACCGTCGGCGGTTTCAATTCCAGCCTGGTTCTATTAAAAGGGGCCGTTTGTCAAAGGCAAGTTGCACCTCGCGTTTGTTTCAATTCCAGCCTGGTTCTATTAAAAGCAGCAAGCACAAGAAAAACAGGCAGAAAAGGGAAAGCAGGCGGGTTTCAATTCCAGCCTGGTTCTATTAAAAGTTGAGACCACGGACGCAAGCTGCAACTACGTTCCAAATACCCGTTTCAATTCCAGCCTGGTTCTATTAAAAGGAGGAGGTGCCGGCCAGCACGTCCAGCTTTTCACGTTTCAATTCCAGCCTGGTTCTATTAAAAGAAGCCGCGTTCATCAGCGCCTTCGTGTCCAGCAGGTTTCAATTCCAGCCTGGTTCTATTAAAAGAAGGAGGCAAGCTGCCCTGGATGTTCCCCACTAGTTCTAGGTTTCAATTCCAGCCTGGTTCTATTAAAAGGCGAGGTCGGCGCACCTTTGGCGGCGATTTTCAGGGCGTTCTGTTTCAATTCCAGCCTGGTTCTATTAAAAGCCGTGAACTTGTCCCAGTGGGGACAGGCGGCGTCGGGGTCATAAGCGATGGGAAGCTGCACGGTCGAAAGAAACGCGTTTCAATTCCAGCCTGGTTCTATTAAAAGCCGGACGGGAGCATTGATTTGGTGCTGACCGACCCGCCTTAGTTTCAATTCCAGCCTGGTTCTATTAAAAGGCTGGGTCCAGTCGTGCATCCACACGCCCTTCGGCAGCTTGGTTTCAATTCCAGCCTGGTTCTATTAAAAGCGTCAGCTCCGCCAGACTCGCGCCCCCCGACCCGAACCGCGTTTCAATTCCAGCCTGGTTCTATTAAAAGACGCGCCCGAAGCACCCCGCACGGCCCCAGACACCCAAAAGTTTCAATTCCAGCCTGGTTCTATTAAAAGACGAACTTTGGGGCGGGCGGCGGCGGGACCGGGCTGGTTTCAATTCCAGCCTGGTTCTATTAAAAGCCGGCGGCGGCGAGCTGGCCAGCCAAGTGCCAGGTTCCGAGTTTCAATTCCAGCCTGGTTCTATTAAAAGGCGCTGCCGGTAAGTGCCATCAGAATGGCAAGAGTCAGAAGTTTCAATTCCAGCCTGGTTCTATTAAAAGACGCCAACTTCCCCGGCTACAATATCCTTTCAGGGTTTCAATTCCAGCCTGGTTCTATTAAAAGCCACGACTTCATCGGCGCGGCGGCTGCTCCACTTTTGTTTCAATTCCAGCCTGGTTCTATTAAAAGTTGAAACCGTCCGCCGACGTAGTAACAGTTCGACACCAGGTTTCAATTCCAGCCTGGTTCTATTAAAAGGGGCTTTGACTTCCACGCCGCCGAGGGTCACTGTTTTCGTCTCGTTTCAATTCCAGCCTGGTTCTATTAAAAGTCAAGGACAAGGCGGCGATCATGCAAGAAGTCGAGATGTTTCAATTCCAGCCTGGTTCTATTAAAAGCCTTTCGCTGGGGTGACAATCGTACCCGCCGCGTTTTTCAGTTTCAATTCCAGCCTGGTTCTATTAAAAGAAGACGAAGGAGAAACGTGAGACAAAAGTGAGACGTTAAGGGGTTTCAATTCCAGCCTGGTTCTATTAAAAGACGACGGCAGAGGATCAAGACAGAGGGGATTAGGACGGTTTCAATTCCAGCCTGGTTCTATTAAAAGCTGTCGTCCGGCTCGGCTGTCTTGCCTGTCTCTACCCATGTTTCAATTCCAGCCTGGTTCTATTAAAAGATGTTACGCGCATTGGCACTCGGGGCAGCTTATATTCAATAAGTTTCAATTCCAGCCTGGTTCTATTAAAAGAATAGAACCGGCTTTCAAGCGCCGTTCTGCGCGGGGGTTTCAATTCCAGCCTGGTTCTATTAAAAGCCGTTGAACACCCACCGCACAGCATAAGTGCTGCCGACGAGTTTCAATTCCAGCCTGGTTCTATTAAAAGCGGACAAAGCCCCTAAGCCGCGCCTGACACCCCGCATAGCCGTTTCAATTCCAGCCTGGTTCTATTAAAAGCATTTACCCCGCCTCGTCCACGCCGCTCGGCTACGACCGTTTCAATTCCAGCCTGGTTCTATTAAAAGAGTCGTTCGCTGTCACCCTTTCGGTTTGGCATATGAAGTTTCAATTCCAGCCTGGTTCTATTAAAAGGTGCGAAGCGCTGCGGGTGCTGCTGCCGGACCCGGGTTTCAATTCCAGCCTGGTTCTATTAAAAGAGCTTGGCGGCCGCTGCGTGCAGCACCGGCAGGCTTTGTTTCAATTCCAGCCTGGTTCTATTAAAAGTCGAAAAGGCAGTTCTGCTGCAAGGGGAAGGCGAAAAGTTTCAATTCCAGCCTGGTTCTATTAAAAGTGTCACGCTCAAACTCCGCACAGGGCAACACCAGCGTACAGGTTTCAATTCCAGCCTGGTTCTATTAAAAGCTGCGCGGCGGCCATTATTCCGCAGATGGCCGCACCCATCTGGTTTCAATTCCAGCCTGGTTCTATTAAAAGCGTGGTGCGCTTCCAGTGTTCCATCGCTTCACCTCTCTTTTGTTTCAATTCCAGCCTGGTTCTATTAAAAGAGGCGTGAGGGGGAGCTAATAGGTGGTGCGTAAGAACGCGGTTTCAATTCCAGCCTGGTTCTATTAAAAGAGATTATCGCCGCAGAAGCCCCGACCGCAGGCTATGGGTTTCAATTCCAGCCTGGTTCTATTAAAAGATACTTCGCCCACCAGGCCGACAACTGCTCTTTGATGAACCAGTTTCAATTCCAGCCTGGTTCTATTAAAAGCCGCCGGCAAACTCAACGACAAAGTCTACCTCGGCCTGCTGGTTTCAATTCCAGCCTGGTTCTATTAAAAGCGCGACAAGAGCGACTGCACCCACGCGCCCGCCAGCGGTTTCAATTCCAGCCTGGTTCTATTAAAAGGCGGTCCGGTGGCACCCCTGGTCGCAGAGCCTCCGCAGGTTTCAATTCCAGCCTGGTTCTATTAAAAGCGGCTCCCGATGCAGCACCAGCCGCAGCCCCAGCAGCTCGGTTTCAATTCCAGCCTGGTTCTATTAAAAGCTGCCGGCCGCCGTCGCTGGCCCCGCGCAGCCGCTTGGGTTTCAATTCCAGCCTGGTTCTATTAAAAGCTCAGCTCGATGGCGATGAGCGTCACCGAGACGCAGGCGGGTTTCAATTCCAGCCTGGTTCTATTAAAAGCAGCCTTGACACGATTGCCGCGCTCATCCGTTTCTAGTTTCAATTCCAGCCTGGTTCTATTAAAAGCTGCGCTGCCCAGCCGTCCCGCTCGGCCTCGTGCTGGGCATGTTTCAATTCCAGCCTGGTTCTATTAAAAGGACCATGTCTGCCCGTTCAGCCTCTGCCAGCGCATCTTCGTTTCAATTCCAGCCTGGTTCTATTAAAAGCACAACGTCCGCCGGTCCTCCTCGCTCCAAAAGCCCATGTTTCAATTCCAGCCTGGTTCTATTAAAAGCCGCCACATCCGACGCCGAAACCAGCCCGAGATGAATCTGCGGTTTCAATTCCAGCCTGGTTCTATTAAAAGTCACGGGGTTCGAGGCCGTGCATGGCCCGTTGGTTGTGTTTCAATTCCAGCCTGGTTCTATTAAAAGCTGATCCGGCCCGGCGTGACGCCGAGCCGCAACGCAGCTTGTTTCAATTCCAGCCTGGTTCTATTAAAAGGCCGACACCCTCGCAGCTTGCCCGTGGCATCACCGAGTTTCAATTCCAGCCTGGTTCTATTAAAAGAGCGCCGGGCGCTCCCGACGTACCGGCACCAATCTAGTTTCAATTCCAGCCTGGTTCTATTAAAAGCGGCTGATTGCCGAGAGGGAGGCCAAGTGCAATGCACGAGAGTTTCAATTCCAGCCTGGTTCTATTAAAAGGCTGATTGCCGAGAGGGAGGCCAAGTGCAATGCACGAGAGTTTCAATTCCAGCCTGGTTCTATTAAAAGCGGGCGTGGCCGTCGGGCGTGGCCGTGTTTCAATTCCAGCCTGGTTCTATTAAAAGGCCACATATAGGGATAATTGGCTGCGCACCTGCTACGGCTATACGAATAGGTTAGCCGCTCACCAAAGTATGTCATAAAAACAAGGATTTGTAGCGAATTTCTGCGAAAAAAGTCGTCGGCCTTCTCTGTAGAGCAAGGCTACCGGAAACCGACGACCGGAAGAGTGGAGAACCGGGAGAAGAGCACTCCCGAAACACAAGAGTGGTCTAAACCTTTAAAACATCGTGCTGACCGGGAGCTTCTCGCAGCCGAGAATCTGCCGGTCTACCCACTTAGCATCGCGCAGCACCCAGAGAAGCACCGAGTCCGTGTCTTCCGTCAGCAGCTTTTTTAACCCCGCCTTCATCGCTTCAAGTTTTGACTCCGGCAGGTCGCCTTCAAACACCGAGTTCTGCACGCGCGGCAGGTAGCGGCGCATGAACTTGCAGACTTTGCCGACACGTTTTTCCCCGACATCGTAGACGACGATTACATACATAAAAAGTTTTCCTTTACCGAAAAACTTACTGCTCACCACCAGGCGCGGAAGGCGCGGTAGGTTTCCACGCCGGTCAAGTGGCGCACCAGCTTGTAGCATTCCAGGCGGATCAGGTGCCGGTACGAAACGGACCGGCCCAGTCGCCGGTGCTTGATAGTCGTTGAGAGTCGGTCTTCCAGCGCGTTCAGAAAGAGCTTTTTGCCGGGGTCAGTCAGAAAGCAGCCGTCGAGGCTTTTGTCGAAATGGCTGTCTTTGAGCTGTCCGGTGTTGATCAGCCGGAAGATCGCTCGGTCTACGATCAGCGGCTTGAAAATCTCGGACAAGTCCAGCGCCAGCGAAAAGCGGCGAGCGCCCGGCTCATGCAGGTAGGAAATGGTCGGCGTGAGCTGCGTTCGGTAAATCTCGCTGAGGCAGACCGTGTAGAGATGCGAGTTTCCGAACGAGATCAGGGCGTTGACCTCGTTGTCCGGCGGGCGGCGGACACGCCGCTCGAACGTCCATTCTTCGCTCAGGATATGCCGCCATGCTTGATAGTAACGCTCCCGCATCTTGCCTTCGATGCCGCGCACGGCATTGACCTCGGCCTGCGCCCCGATCAAGTCGGACAAGCCGCCGATGACATCGCGCAAGGTGCCGAGCGGGGTAGCAACCTCGTCCCACACGACCGCGCCGACCAGCGGGTCGAGTTCTTCGGGATCGGACGCTGCCCCGCCCGCGTTCGGTGCCTC
The DNA here is from genome assembly GCA_965246745.1 of Capsulimonadaceae bacterium. Classification (GTDB taxonomy): domain Bacteria; phylum Armatimonadota; class Armatimonadia; order Armatimonadales; family Capsulimonadaceae; genus JANXMY01. Next base: position 1,663,001 of record OZ251980.1, on the reverse strand, counting down.
TATGGAAAGCGCAGCGGCGGCATCAACCGCCGCTTCCGTGTCGGGATCGGTCGGAATGCCGCTTTGGACCGACGCCTCTGCGCCCAGAGCCGCGCGATCTTCCCCGCCGATTTCCCCGGCCGGCTCGCGCTCCTCGCCGGCGCTGCCCTTGCGCTTTTCGTAGTAGGCGATGTTCCTGAGCAGCGAATGCGCCGCGCCGCGCACCAGCTCGCGGGCAAGCATTAGGCGCTTGGCGGCGTCCCCGTAGTGACCGACCTGATGCACCAGCAGGTAGCCCGAATGTAGGTACTCGCGCGGGTAGTACGAGCCGGCATAGAAGCCGTAGTAATTGAACACGTGAAGCGGGACTTTGTGCTTGGTCAGAAAGTTCAGCAGCTTCGTGTTCAGGTCCACTTCCCCGTACAGGTACAGGCTTTCCACGTCTTCAATCGGCACCGGCTTTTTCTGCCCGGCCTCATTTTCGATATACAGCGTGTTCGCCTCGCGCTTGACCCGTCCGTTCGACAGCACATAATAATTCTTCATGACCCCGACTCCGTTTCAGCCCCAGCATAGGTCCTGGTAGGCGCACTTCTTGCAGACCGGCATGGGCGCGGCCACGACCGGCGGGGCCTGCCGCGCCCGCACTTCCACGATGCCGGCGATGGCCCGCGCTACGTCGGCTTCGAGGGCGGGCGTCAGGACGACTTCTTCCCGGCGGCGCTGCTTAGGGTAATCAATCATTCCGGTTGTCTCGATGCCCTTCTCGTGCTTCAAGTAGTAAAGGTAATAAAGAAGCTGGAACACCGTCGCCTGCTCCCCGCCGGCGCTTTTTTTGACTTCATGGACCACGCCGCTGTCGGTAAAGTCCAGCCGCAGAAGGCCGTCAATCAAGACATCTTTGCGGCTCTTGTCCTCGTAGCTTGTCTCGTGCAGGGTTACGCCCAGCGCCACATTCTCCGCCCCGACCCCGCCCGAGACATGCTCCTGCTCCATGCCGTGCGAAAACCACCACAGCTTGCGCGGACACAGCACATAGTAATGCACCTCCGTCCCGCCGATATGGAGGTCTTTCAAGCTCGCGCCCTCCATTACTTAATCTCCTTCACCCAAATCAAAGTGAAGCCCCTTGTCGAAGTTGTAATAAGACCGTTTCACGACCCAGCCTTTTTCTTCTTGATATTCGTCTCGGCTGCTGGAACTGATAAGGAAAGTAATCCCCTCCAAGCGCCCATTCTCTTCAGCTTGCTCAAACTCATAAGCATGACACTGAATACCATGCTTAAGTCGGAACTCCCGAAACTTTTGCCAGTTCGGAAAATCTTGACTCTCCCCGTCTGAAAATCCGCTGATTTCATAGTCTGCGTAGACGACTTTTTGTGCAGGGATGTCGCGGCTCTTCCAATCTTTTGTGCCTTCGTCGTCCTCTTCAACACGCTCGGCAGGACCGATCAGCCAGTTAAAAACAATGCAGTTTTCGAGCTTCTCTTTGTTGGCACGGGTATGAGACTGAATCTCAGAGATGCCGGAATAAACTTCATTGACCAAATCTACAAATCGTTTAGCTGTATACAGGCCATTTTCCAGCAGGACGTTTGATTTCTCCAAAGGTGCGCTAAGCTCCCAGCCCTTGTTGGTAATCCATTTTCCGTAAGGGGCCGGGTAAAGATCATCTTCCCCTACCTTGACCGGATCAACAACAAAAAGCTCTCCCACTTTGCTTTTATCGAAGCGTGACAAACGCCCTACTCGCTGCGCGAGCCGGTCAATCGGACACAGATCAGAAATCATTAAATCCGCGCTGATATTGACACTCAATTCTCCGATTTGGGTGAGTACGGCAACCCCATGCGCTTGAGCTCTTCCATCCTCGTTGTGCTTACCCCAGGCTTCGTGCCCCAGCATCCCATAAAGCTGGCGCTCTTTATCGGCCTTGTGGGGTTCCGTGAACCGGCTGTGATAAAGAACGACATCCTGGAACCCGCGGTCCTGAAACCATTGATAATAAGCCTGCGCCCTCCTGACTGTGTTTGCATAAATAATCGTCGGTTCGCCCTGCAAAGCTCTTGTCAATAATTCTTGAATATCGTCTGGTTTCTCGTTTCTCCCGACACGCTGGATCATGCAGCGGGGAAGTTCATAATCAGTCGTATCCTCAAAGATTGGCGGGATAACGAAACCTGAGTGTGCATAGAGTTTTCTGGCTGACTCTGGAACAGTCGCACTCATCAGCAATACCGGCACTTTGAGCAAACGCAGGACATGAAGCAGCACCACGATATTTTGCTGTGTGAAATCATCATAAAAATCGGCTTCATCTATAACAACGCATGAATTCGCGAGGTTGAAAAAAATGCCATGATGGTCCTCCCGCGTTGCCGTCAGGCTAATACACAAATGATCAATGGTTGTAACTGTGACCGGCGTTTCCAAAAGCCGAGCAAGTTCTAAAATCCTTTTGTCGCCCTCTGCAAACCAGGCGCTGGAATGGTACACACCGTTTTTTGCTAAGTTTTTCGCTGTGCTGATCGCCAACGCATTAGCCGTAAACCGTGTCGGCATTGCAATCACCATCCGGTCGGCTTTTCTCCGGTCGGCTTTTCCATGTTCAATTTGGTGCTGCGCCCAGATCAGAGCGGCATCTGTCTTTCCTGATCCTGTCGGCGCACGCAAAATCGCAAAAGGCTCGTCCCAAAGATTTTCGACAAGTTTCTGAACCCCGTGCTTTTTGGCATAGGGAAAAGTGTACTGAAAAGGGGCAAGTTCTTGCGGTTGTTCGCCGCTTTCTAGTGCGCTGGCTCGGTGATCGACAAGTTGCAGCAGTGAACGCGGCCCGGCGAATTCGTATCTCTTCAAAATCACAGCATCCAGATCGCTCAACCGAAAACCGTTGGCAATCCGTGCAAATTCCAGCCAGAATTTCTCGAATGCTGGATGCTCTTCCCCCCAGCGACGGTGATGTTTATGGCTCAACTTGCCATGATGTGCAGCTATAGCCGCACGCACGATGACTGATAATTTGGCATTCGCATCATGAATTGCCTGCAATGAAGCCAGCTCATGCCGAATGCCTGCTTTTTGGAGGTGTCTGCCGGAAGACCTCCCAGTACGCCGGCTTTCCGCGAAATCTTTCCGGCACGCATTTTGCCAGCGGTCATCCTTTTTACCTTCATCATGCCAGCGGATGCTGCTCCACACCAATTTCTCTAGGTCTTGGCCGGTCAGATCGGCATACTTTCGAATGATATACTTTCGCAAGGGACTGATATCATTCTCCCATTGGTTTTGCAGATGTTCAACGTGCTGGTCTAAGTAGACTTCGGTTTTAGCGTCGGGTTTAGCAAGATAGCTCATATTGAATTCTCGAACTGTTCCGTCGTGATCGGAGTTGCACCTTCAGTGGGATCAAAAAGCGAATTGGCTTCGAGGAAGTCCAGCGCTTTCTCATAAGCAGTCACCACGCTGTCTGCGTTTCCTGACGTATCATCGCCGAAGAAGTAAATCGCCTTGCGCTTGTCAAGTTCGGTTTTTAGGTTTCCTTGCTCCGTCGCGCCGGCACGGAAATAGCGGCATGTCTTACGGCTCAACTTCGTGTCAAACACGATCATCACTTGCTGGGGTTCTCCACTGACGGCATTCCGAGCCTGATTTGCATAATCCGTGAGAGAGGCTGTCGCTTCCAAAGCAAGAGCAATTCGGCGCTTGCGCTCATCCTCGCCGACATGTTTCACATACTCTGTGGCAACGTGCATTTCTTTTGCATAGCGATACCGTTTGCGGATACTCACTGCCCCAACATCAATGAAGAAGTTCATTAGCATCAAGTCGTCTTGGCTGTATTCGCGCGTAGCAAGCGCTTGGCCTCGCTCGCTGTTTTCGTCAGAATTAACCTTTAGACGGATCAGTAAGTCTCGTCCTACTGTGCTCGCCTCCATTGCTACCGCTGGGGTTGCCGTTAGTGGAGCTGTACGCCGCCCGCTGTATTTTCCTTTGTTGGTGTCAAGAAAGCCGCCTAAATCAGAGCGCAGATCGTTTTCGACAATGGTTGTGATCCCATCGCCATTGGAAACGTATGTTCCGCCGCGCCTTTCATCGGAAAAGTTCAGGCGATCCATCGCGCTGAAAAGTGCATGGCGCTGTTTTTGCCCCGATATGTACACACGACCGTCAGGGCGTTGTTTGATCGAGGACGCATTGCCTAATATCTTTTCTCCGCCATTTGCGATGTGATCGCTCATTGGAACGAGCATTGTCACGAGAATTCCTTTAATCTCCATTTGTCTCTCCTGTGTCGCTGGTTGAAGTCGTCTCGTCTGTTGAGTTTAGCTCGGCAGCAGCCTTTGGGTTTTCAGCATCTTCTGCCGGCGCGGCTTTCCGCTCACGCGGGGATTGAAGGCGCATATATACCATCAGTAACTGACGTGCATCGTTTAAGTTGATTTGGTCCGACGCTGCCGCAAACAAAAATGGTTGCGCTTCGTCTGGGGCATCGGTTTGACCCAGTCGTCCCGCTTGTGAAGAAACCTGAGCAATCATCGCTGTGCCTGACTTCGCGCTCATGGCAACACTTTCAAGCACGGTAATGATCTTCGCTTTTTCCTTTTTCAGCTTTTCCCAGAACACTTTTTGTTCGGCTTGGCTTAAGCCTTCAACCTTCTTTTTACCTTCTTTTTCGAGTTCAGTTCTTGCGGTACGGTAGGCTGTATAATTGAGCCATCGGCCATATTCCTCCGCACCCTGGATAATGCGTCTGAGTTCGTCCGGTACTGGATATGTCTGCATAAAATACTCCTGGAAAAGCGGTTTCACGTCGTTTGGATATTCCGTCCGAAAAGCGAGAAAGTCTTGAAAGGCAGGCGGGGTGAACAGTTCAAGAAACCGGCCTGCCATAAGGTGAAAAATCCGGCGGTTGGAATCGTCCCAGAGTGGCTTGCCGCCATCAATCTCTTTCCCTAATCTTGTTTCATAGGTGAGAGACCGAATAATATCGGACAATTTTCCGTTTTTTGCAAGCCCAACAATATGGTGACCAAATTGGACTTGAGAAATGCTGTCATAGCTGACGATGTAGAGCGGCTTATCAACTAGAGTTTTGAGAACACGCTCTGCCCAGGGTGTTTGTTCGGCTTTGACAGACCACTGGCCGATTGCTCCCAGCAGGCCGACTGCGCCAAATGCTGCTGCGTCGCGCTGCGGCGCGAAAGGGTAGTTGCCGTTATGCAAACGCGGACGTCGGTACTCGGACTTTGATTGTTCTCCTGACTTTTTTAATGCCGACTTAGGCTTTGTTTGGCTCGACTGCGCTTTATGGAACAGTTTTGCTTCTTTGAGGTTTCCATCTAATGTTGACGTTCGCATCATCGCGAATAATTCAATGAAGTCGTACAAATCCTCCAGCGACAAGTCGGGAATGATGGATGTATTCCTGCCCTCGATCCACCCTGATGGCTTTTCTGGGGTGACTGTCGTGATTGCAGAACAGGCGGCTTCCAGCAATGTCCCGCGCGGTTCTGAAAAAGAACGTGTCTCTCCGTTGTTGATCTTTGCGGTCGTCGGCGCAAAAGAGCGGCTCAAAGAACGAGGACTTATGAGCGATTTGCCTTGACGCAGATTTTTGATGATGTCGAGGCAGTTATCGAATGTCCCTTTGGCGTCTCCATCCGTCGAAATGATCGAAGGGTAAAGATAAACGCCCTTTGCCGCAAGCCCGGAAGACTGAACTTGAGTGCTGTCCTGCTCCAAATCGCTCAGCTTGATTGCCTCATAGCGAAGTATCTCACTTGTGCTTGGTGCGTCGGACGTTTTCATGCGGAATTCTTCCAATCCGCTTTCGATCGCCTCGCTCAGCAGCAGCTTTAGAGCAGGCTCATCGAGCTGATCTACCTGCAATCGTTTTCTGTACAATGCTATTCCAAGCCCATACCGAGGATAGGGATGGATAACGGATTGCAAAAGCTCAATCATGTCATCATTCTCCAGTGAGCATCTACCCAGCCGTCATTTGAGCCGAGATACAGGGGCGCAGCCGGATCGGCAACTGCCAAAGAAAGTAAATTTGCCAACTCCGGTGATGTTTCCACCCGATACCTATAAGGCGTATCTGGCACCACATATTCGCGCGGCGTTGGACTGACATAGTATTGCGGAAAGAAAGGCCGCAATACGTTTAGGTGAACAGTCTGCCCTTCCTGAAAATCGCTTAACATATCCGGCTCTTTTTTCGCCTCGGCTCTATCATTGACTGTAATTTTTTTCCCTGCAAGCGCATTCATGATTGGAATCGCTTGTGCGTCGTATTCCCGGCTGCCACCGACAAACGAAGGCCCGCTCAGGTGCTGAGACCAGTAATCATCATAGTGCATTACGGAAGGCATTTGCGAAAGACCGAAACGCAAATGAAATTGCAAAAGGCTCTTGAAACCGACACCAGAGGCTTGTGCTATCCTGCCATGCTTTTTTTGCAGGTGCTTGATCAACTCGTTCCTGTCTCTTTCCGCAATGTGCCAGCCAAGCGCATTTTCCAGCAAGCCATACAGCATAGCATCTGTTGGAGCAGGCTGGCTCCGGTAATATTTGCCGGGCATTTTCGCGACCATAGACAAAGGCGCAAGAGCCTCTATGGTCAGCACTGAGACACTGGAAAAGACCGGCGAAGGTTCTAACAGATAGAGCATGATTTGTATCTACCAAGCATTTATTTAACGACTTGACCCATTATAAGCCAGAATCACAGTATTGTCAAGCTGCTTATAGCATTACTTGTTACGGGCGATATGCTATTATATAATCAAGCCGGAAGACCTGTAATCGCACCAGACCCTGGTATGGAAATTAAGAGAGTAAAGCTATTGCTCCTGTTTTCTGCTTCCGGCTTGCAACTTGTGAGGACGCGAAATGGGCGTTTATGGCGGGATTGATTGGGGTGGAACCCCGGACAGAGGCGGTACGGCTTACTATGTTCCGACCTTCATCACCGTAAACGGTGATCTGGAGGAACTGTAGTACCACTTTGAGCAATGCCGCCTTCGCTTTGGAATGAAGCTTGGTCAGGAGTTTCATGGGCATGAGGCTTCGGAGGCAATGATGGCGGCCATCCTCAAAGTCGCTCTGGCAATGAATTTGCGAGTCAGCAGCACGATTTATGACAAAAGAGCAATGCCGCAAGACCCGAAGCCGGAACCCTTGCCTGCCGCAAAAGACTTTCCCGCTCTGGCGGCGCTGTCTGTTTTGGAACCCCATTTGGCCCGGCAGCAAGTTGCCAAGATCTGGTACGATGAGGACATCAAGGGGAAGCCGCGCAAAAAAGCGTTCCATACGTCGGTTCAGCGGCTCAATCGTCGGTTTCATCCGGACACTCCCCTGGAAATTAGGTCGAAGCCGTCGCAGGGCAGCGAGCTGATCCAGATCGCAGACATTGCGGCCTACAGCCTGTCTTTGATGGTGCGAAGCATGATAAAAACAGAGGAATTGCGTCAGTGCATCGCCGCGATCCAAAGTGACTCGCGTCACCAAATCTTTGGACCGAAACACTGGGGGGTGTGAAGAAAACGGGAGGCGTGAAAAGGGAGGGGTGACCTGCGGACCTATCCCCGGCGAGGCACAAGTGCCGGATGCTGCTATCTTTCCACAGCGCCATATAACCAGAGCAGGTCGTTCGGCGGCTTTTCGGTCCGCAGGAACATTTACAGCGTTATTATACCACATTTTGTTTTGCCTTCCCCATTTGTTTCGCTTGCGCCATGCCGAACCCGGCAGCGTTCTTTTCGCCGAAGCCTGTTTCATACCCTACTCGCAGCAGTTCCGCAGAACCGGAAACCGTGAACGGGGCAAAAGCACCCACGATGCGAATCTCTTTGAACGTCATCAGTTTGGTGCCGCCTCCGGTCCGGGCAAGGTATGCCGGATCGAATGTCAGCGCGAAGCGGTCGTCCGCCGGGTCGGCCCCATAGAGGAGGCGGTGTTTGCGAAGAAGATTACGCCGGACGGCCTCGGAAAACGCCTCGCCGTCACAGGGGCGCAGGTAACGAGTGCGCCCATCCGGCAGCGGCAGGGCCGCGACAATCGGCGAAAGGCAGGTGAATGCCGTCGTCTCGGGAAACACAGGGGCGGGGAGGGTCTCAATCTGCGTAATCGGAAGAAGCGCCGGCCCGACCCGCAATGCTCCGGCAGACAGCAGGCCGGTCGCCAGATGCCGAACAAAGTCCTCCACCGGCGAGGCGATCTGCCATTCCAGCGGACCGGGGGCAAAACGCAGCGTGTCTCCCGCCACGGTGCGCCGGCTGCCGCGCAGCCAGGCGAAGGTAAACAACTTGAAGCGCCGCCCGCCTTCACTGGGATACCCGTTGTCATGCAGCCGCCGGGCATAGTCGGTATCGGAGGCCGCCAGCAGGGAATAGACAGAAGCCGTCAGCCATTCCTGATAGTTGATCGGCAGCCGCGTTCCTTCCCGATTATCCAAGCACAGACGCAGTCTCATCGCCGGGTCTCCTTATGTTGCAATTTCTGGAATGCAATCCAGCTTAATGCCGCTGTAGCATTCAACAGTCAATCGTCATCTACCTATGGCATTATTCATTCTGCAACGCTACTCCCAATCCCTGACAAAAGCCGGAAAAGCGGTAAAGAAAAATCACTGTCCATCTCGTTTCCCCAAACATTTCCTTCGATTATCCTCTGACGAACAAATAATTTCGCTTTTAACACGTCCCCACAACAGAACTTACGCTGTTGGCTCTAAAACGATGGCCGGGTTCTGCAAACATAGCCGAATAGCCGCTCGAATGAGGCCCGCTTTGGCGGCGTAGCCGCTGACGCCCGTTTGCCAGCGGTGCGCTTCGAGGCGCACAAACGCCGGCAAAGACAAGCCGAACTGTTTCAAAGCGCGGTAGTAGTTCTCGATGGCGAACACCTGGCGCGACTCTTCACGCCGCTCCCTCGCTGCTATATTCAGGGTTTATCGTCAGGGTTTATCGTTAGGTCGTCGGTCACCCAGTGTTCTACGCAGCCGGCGCGACAGGCCGGACTTTGCATAAAGGGCTGCGGAGCGGCGCATTCTCAGCGCGGGACGGGAACCGTGGCTAGAGCTTCTTCAATCATCTGCGTTCCCGACAGGCCGCTGGTGCGGGCGCGGGTGTCGAGCAGCATGCGGTGGGCAAGCACGGGCACGGCGAGGGCCTGAATGTCGTCGGGCAGGACAAAGCTCCGGCCTTCAGTGCGGGCCTGGGCCGTGCGGAACAGGGTCAATACCAGGTATAATTCTCCGATTGGAGGATAAGCGCAGTATGATTGTCTTTCGGAGCGGCGCTGTAACCGTTGACAACTTCACCCCGCGTCTCGGGAAAGACACCACGGAGCAGGCAGGGAAGCCGCCGGGGCTTTCTACCTTCAAGACGATGGCTGCGCTCAGGTTACCTCCCGGAAACAAAGTTCAGCGGCTCGATTTGGATTTGCTGAAATCGCCGCTCAAGCCTTTTCCTGATGAACCGGTGCTGGGTGGAACAAGAGACCATGTCGCCATTGCGCCCGGCGATGCGGAAGGAAATATCAACCAAGAGCTGTTAGAAGAATGGGCCGCTTGTCGTAAAACAGAAGTTTGTCATCGCCTGACGCAAATTGTGCTCGACTGCATTGTTGAAATTGATATGAGGAGTTCACCATGAGCGCGACATCCGCCGCCTACTACCCCCCTGTTGCTGTTTTTCAGCAGGCTTATATGACACGTCTTGTGCAAACCGAGTTTCAATCTGAGTCTCCTGCTGCTTTTCATTGGGATATATTGGCTTCCCGGATGCCTCATGTGGTGAATGACGTGCTGGTGAGCCTTGACTGCGCCCTCGCAGACCTGCTTCCGGGCGTCATAACACGCTCCGGCAGCGCGACAGTGAGAGACCGATTTTCACATGTATATCATACCTATTCCAATGATGCCGGTGCAACGGATACGGTTGTTGTCGGGCTGGTCATGGAGTGCAGTGACATCTCGGTAACGATCCGGGGCGACATTGTCAGTGAAGAAACCGGGCGTGTGTTTTTCGAGACGACAAGCACCTCCTTTGCCGACGGCGATGCAAAGATTCTAGAAGAAGTGAAAAGCACGGCGAAGCGGCTTCTAAGCCAGACGGATGTCGTCACACAGGCTATCGCCGCTTTGTAGACGGAGTATCTTATGGAACTCGATCAACTGCGGCAATTTCTTTATCAATCCGTACAGGCAATGGCGGAATACACATTTCCTTACATTGTCAGCATTGTCGGCATTGTCAATGAAGAGAAAGGAGAACACCTCGGTTCCGGGCTTCGGTATCAGCACGAAGGCCGCCGCGCATTCGCGACCGCTTATCACGTCATCGAAAAAGCAAAAAGCGGGCAGTATCAAGCCTTCGCGGTTTCGACGGGGTATGGTCGGCCTGCCTTTCAAATCCTTGAAGAACCGATTGTTGACCCGGCGGCGGATTTGGCTCTTTGTTTTTTGCCTGTAGACTACCCGGAGCATGAGGACATTCGTTACTGGCCGGCAAGGCGCGTTGACGCGGAAACCGGCGATACCGAAAATAGCCCCCTGGCGACCGATTACTTGTTTATGCAGGGCTTCCCCGGAGAGAGATCGCAGTTTTTGCGGACCTTTGACGGTCTGGTCAATCGGTCGCTTCCTTATGGCGCAATGCAGCGCCCGGACGAAACCGGCAGCTTGTCGGCCTTTCAATTTGCGATAGATTATCAGCCGGACTCCGTGCATGACCAAAATGGGAATCCACTGTTTGTTGACCCGCATGGCATCAGCGGGAGTCCGGTTTGGCGCATCGGAATAAGCGGCCGCGCACTTCCTCAATGGTCGGTAGAAGACAGCCAGCTTGTCGGCTTCTTGACACGCTGGGGGGATCAAGATGAACGCCTGATAGCGTCAAAAGCGTCCAGATTATTACAAATGAGCGCACCGTAAGCTCTCAGCGCGGGACGGGAACCGTGGCTAGAGCTTCCTCGATCATTTGGATGCCTGACAGGCCGCCGGTGCGGGCGCGGGTGTCAAGCAGCATGCGGTGGGCAAGCACGGGCACGGCGAGGGCCTGGATGTCGTCGGGCAGGATAAAGCTCCGGCCTTCGGTGAGGGCGCGGGCCTGGGCCGTGCGAAACAGCATCAGCGAGCCGCGCGGGGACACGGCGAGTCGGACGCGGGGGTCGCGGCGGGTCCAGTCCACGAGGCGCAGCAGGTATTCGGCGAGCGACTGGTCAACCGACACTTCGCGGACTTCGGCTTGCAGGCGGGCGATGTCCGCGCCGGAAACGACCGGCCGGAGCGTGTCGAACGGGTGGGCTTGGCTTTGGCCGTAAAGCATGTCCATCTCGTGCGAGAGGTCAGGGTAGCCGAGCGTAATTCGCACGGCAAAGCGGTCGAGCTGGGCTTCCGGCAGAGGATAGGTCCCCTGAAAATCGGTCGGGTTTTGGGTGGCGACCACAAAAAACGGGTGGGGCAGGTCGCGCCGCAGGCCGTCGGTCGTCACCTGCCCCTCGCTCATCACTTCGAGCAGCGCGGACTGGGTGCGCGGCGACGTGCGGTTGATCTCGTCGGCCAGCACGATGTTGGCGAACACCGGCCCTTCGCGGAACGTAAACGAGCCGTCGGCGGGATTGTAAAAACTTGACCCCGTAATGTCGGCGGGCAGTAAATCGGGCGTAAACTGAATGCGCCGGAAAATGCCGTCCATCGAGCGGGCCAGCGACTTGGCAAGCGTGGTTTTGCCGGTTCCGGGCACGTCTTCGAGCAGCGTGTGCCCGCCGGCCAGCAAGGCAATCAAAAGCAATCGAATGGCCTCGGGCTTGCCGCGAATAACCGATGCAAGATTAGCTTCAATGCGTGCAATCGTCTCGGCGGATTGACCGGGTTCGGCAGGGGCGGCGGCAGTCAAAGTCAAGAGTTTTTCTCCAAAGTCAGCAAAACGTGTTCCATTTCGGCCATCTCGGCAGGCGACGGCGGCGGGCCGAACCGCGCCCGGCTGTATGTCTCGACAAAGCGGCGGGCGTCGCTGCCTGCCTCCGTTTCGCGCAGATGCGTGGGCCAGGTGCGCGTTTCAGGCACGGGAGCGCCGCGCCGGGCGAGCCACGACTCAAACCGGGCCGCAAAGGCCGCCAGCGCGGCGTCGCGGCTTGCATACCGGACGCCGGGACTTCGGGCGCGGCGGCTTTTCACATGCCGATACACCTGCGGGACCAAAAGCCCGAGTACCAGCAGGGCAAACACGGCGGTTTTTTGGGGCCAGCCCGCCGTCAGCACCCAGGTTCGGACCGCGCCGAGCGCGTCCTGCACTTTTTCCCACGCCCGCCAGGTCAGCGGAATCGCCCCGGCCAGCGCATCGGGCCGGCCCCCGCCGGGGGTGGCGTCCACCGTCACCCAGCCTGTTCCCGGCACCCAGCTTTCCGCCCACGCGTGGGCGTCCCGCTGCCGCACCAGCAGCGTGTCCCGCCCCGCCCCCTCATGGGCAAAGTAGCCGCTGACATACCGGGTCGGCACGCCCGCCGCCCGGAGCATGACCACGGCGGCCGAGGCGAAATACTCGCAGTGGGCGGCTTTGCGGCCCAAAACAAACCCGGAAATCGGCTCGCCCGGCCCCGGATTAACCGTCAAGCTGTACGAATTGTTGGCCTGCAAGAAGCGCACCAGCGCCGTGATTTTCGCTTCGGCCGTCTTTTGCCCCGCCCCGAGCTGCCGCGCCCGCTCGACAACCCGGCGGTCAATCTGCGGCGGCACGGCGAGGTCGCGCCGGGTCTCGTCCGGCGTCGGCGCGGCATCAAGAGTTCCCGACGGCCCTTCGGAAACGTTATACGTCAGCGGCTCCGTGTCGGTGGGCGGGGTGCGGACCGGGCCGTCGTCGCGAGCCGCCCATTCCAGCGGGCGGCCGTCTTCCGGCACAATCGCCGCCGTGTGCAGCGGCACAAACAGCAGGCCCAGCGTGTCGTCAAGCCGCTCAACGCGCGATTTCGGCCCCGGCGACGCTGTTTGACGCGGCAGGTTCAAGAATGTCCGCTGCTCAATCGCCGGCCCCCAGGTCCGGCCCGTGTACGTCTCAAACGTCATCCCGCGCAGATAGAAATCGGCGCTTGGGTGATGAATTCGCAGAACACGGGTCAGCGAGTCGCGCAGGGTAAACGACGACCCTAAAATCGGCTGCCCGCTCATGCCCATAGACGGCGAGAATCGCCGTGGGATCGCCTGAGACCCGATCAAGTTCAGCTCGGTTTTGTAGCGGGCCACCCCGGCATGCGCCAGCCCGCCGAGCACGAGCGCTGCGCCCGCCGCCGGCAGCATGTAAGCCAACGCGCGAAAGCTGTCCGCTCGCCGCCGCAGCCCCGGCAGGCCCAGCACGAAAAACAAAAAAAACAGCGGGGCCAGGTACAGCAGATACCCCGACCCATCTTCATACGCATTGCAGCCGACCAGAAACACCATCGCCGACAAAAACACCGTAAACGGCGCTCGCGGCCCGCCGGTCGGCTCCCGCCGCCAGAATTGCAGCATCAGCTCGGCGGCGGCGGCCAGGGCAAACGAATACAAATAACGGTCGTCAAACAACGCGCTGTCGTTTTTCACGGCGCTGACCAGGTAGCCGAGAATAGCCCCGCCCATCGCGACAATCCGCAGGGTCCATTTGGTCAGCGTCTCGTTCGGGAACCGCGCCGGGAGCAGGTACGACGCCGCCAGGGCAAGGCCGAGGCCGAGCAGGGGCACGACCGCATGGCTGCTGCCCGCCAGGGCAGCGTAGGCCAGCAGCGCGGCGACGGCGGCGGGCCACGGCGGGCGCTGATAGTTAAGTTGTGGGTTCGGTTCGGTCATGGCGCTGTTCCTAAATCATGGCGCTGTTCCTAAATCTCGTCCAGCCCCGCCGCGACGAGCGCGGACGTTAGGACCGGCCAGTCGCCCGGCGGCAGCGCCGGGGGCGTGTCCCGGACAATCAGCACTTTCAGGCCCGCGCCGGTTTCCCGCAGGCGCTCGGCGAATTCCTGCCGGGCATCGTCCCAGTCCAGAAACACGCAGACCACCAGCGTAGACAGCGCCATCGGCTCGGCCAGATCACTCGCCAGCCGGTCCCAGTCCGGCCGCGCCGATTTCCGCGTTTCGGCGTCCGCTTCCGCCAGCCGGTCCAGCGCCGGGTCCAGCGCGGCAAGGCCCGGCCCGCCGCCCAGCGGGTAAATCTCGGGGCCGGCCGCCAGCACGTCCAGCGCAAACTCGGACCGGGCGCAAAAATCGCAGATCGCCGCCGCCAGCGAGACCGCCGCTTCAAACGCCGGCGGCGGGGGCAGGCCGGGCGGCGCGGGGGCATGGGTATCCAAGACCAGCGCGACCCGCTGCTGAAACTCTTCGCGGTATTCCCGCACCACAGGCCGGCTGAGACGGGCCGTCGCCCGCCAGTCAATCGCCCGCACCGGGTCGCCGTCCCGGTACTCCCGGCTGCCGATAAACTCAAACGACTCGCCGAGCGCAAACGCCGACGCCGTCCCGCCCGGCTGAAAGCGCCGCCCGCGCGGCAGGGCTATCCGCCCCAGCGGCACAAAGCGCGGCGTCACCCACAGCGTTTTCGGCTCCGAAAAGACGGCCTGCGCGACCATCAATCCGAGCGGAAACGCGGTTTCCACCCGGAAGCCGCGCAGCCGGAACACCCCGCGCTTGGGGCAGCGCAAACTCACCGCAACCCGCGCCGACTCGCCGGGTGCAAGCGCCGGCAATTCCACGCCGGTTTCGTCGGCGGCATCCACTTCCGGCGGCAGCCGGTCCGGCAGCACCGCCCACAAAACCCCGCCCCGCCCTCCGGCTTGAACGGTCACATCCGCCGTCAGCGTGTTTCCCGCCTGCACCCGGTCGGGCAGCGCCGCCGAAAGCAAGGCGCGGGGCCGTCCGAGCCACATGCCGAGGAGCGCCACCGCCCACAGTCCGAACGCATAAGTGAACGCCGTGTAAAACTGCTGGTCCAGCGAAACCGAGCTGAACGCCGCAAAAAACAGGGTCGCAATCACAAAGTAATGCCCGGCTTTGGTCAGCCGCTGGGTCCAGACCCGCCAGACCCAGGGAAACAGCAGCCCTTGAAACAGCGGATGATAGCGAATATCTTTGGTCGGCGTAAACGCCGACAGCGGCGGCAGGTGCGTGTTCAGCGACAGCGCGACCAGCCGCCGATGCCCCGCCCCCGGAAACGGGTTCGGGGCCTCCAAATGACGGTCGGGAACAGGTTGTGGAAGCGGGGGCATTGGCATGTCTACGGTACGAATAGCGACAGCAACAGTATACCGTAAGGGAGGGCTTAAAGACCATGTGTTAAACACGGCTAGGGTTTTATCGGGGTACACGGCGCGAACGCCGGGAAACACCCGCTTCTGCATTGGCAGACCCGGAGGGCTGCACCGGCAGACCCGGAGGGCGCGGGGTTCAGAGTAGGAATAATCTGAGTGCCGCGAAGCGGCACTTTGTGGCGCTTCGCCGTATAGCCGTGTGTTTTAACACATGGTTCTTGGGTCATATTTCTCTGCGGCGTCAGTATACCGCGAACAGGCAGCAAAACGAAAACGCCGTTACTTCCGCGCCGGCGGCCTGACGTGACGCCAAAGCAGTCCCGCTCCGGCTCCGACCAGCGCCGCGAACCCGTTCGGAAAGATGCTGAAAAGCCACTCAGAGGCCGCGTCAACGCTCGGCTCTACATAAGGCGATTGGATACCGTGCAGGATCGCGATGACATGCACGGTGTAAGGGGCGGCAGTCAAAATTGCGGCGGACAGCCAAAAGGTTTTCGGCTGAAGCGCCGCGCACAGACACGCCGCCGCCAGGCAATAATTGCCCATGTGCATCGCCCAGCTTTTGTCCTCTTGTGCGTTTGTCAGGTGGATGTCAATAAAGCCAATCAGCGCCCCCAGGCCGGCGGCAAGCAGCAGCACGCGCGGCGAAAACCGTGGCTTGGCTTCCGGGGCAATCAGCGGCGCTTGATTTGTCGGCGGGGGCGGCCAGATGCCGTTATTTTGCATAGAAAACCGATGTCCCAAAGTGGTGGTTTTACCAAACAATAGTCACGGGATAGCTCGTAAAAACACGGTCGGCACTTGCCAGCGGCATTCCCTCCACCTGTGCTTGAGCAATCAGCAGGCGGTCGAAGGGGTCTCGATGAACCGGCGGCAGCGCTTCCATCGCCAAAATATGCTCAACTGTGATCGGCAGCAGCAGCAAGCCGTTCGTCTGCTGGTGGTCATCCAGCAAATCCCGTAACGGCAGCCGCAAAGAAAGCTTTCCAAGACCGCTTTTGATTTGGATTTCCCAAACGCTGACCAAACTCAGGCATAGAACGACGGATGGATCATTGCACAGCGAAAGCACACGGGTTGAAAGGTTGGTTATCTCGTTATCCCACCAAAGAAATGTGTGAGTGTCTAAAAGCAAGCGTGTTATTCTCATTCTTCGCCCAGCCAAAAGCTATCGGGAAGCGGGGCATCAAAATCATCGCTGATCCATGTCTGGCCGGCATGAAGGCCGGCAACACGGCGGGGCGGCTGAGCCCAAGCGGGCGGCTCAAGCTGCTCCAGCGCGGTTTCCATGACTTCGCGCAGCAGGCGCTCGGTGTCCAGCCCGCGCCGGAGCGCCGCCTGCCGCAATTTTTCCTCTTGATCCGTTGTCAAATCTAATAGCACTGTCATAAGAGAATTTCTCCTAAACCCACTTAGATTGTACCCGGCGGAAACAAAATCCGCCGGGTACAATCCAGCGGCGAAACGATGGAGGACAAAAGTTATGATCCGGGTTTTGTTTGTGTGCCTCGGCAATATCTGCCGGTCGCCGATGGCGGAAGCGGTGTTTGCCCACAAAGTCAAGGCGGCGGGGCTGGAAGCGCAGATTGAAGCCGACTCGGCGGGAACCGGCGACTGGCATGTCGGGCAGCCGCCGCACCGGGGGACGCGGGCGCTGCTGAAAGCGCAGGCGATTGACTGCGCTCATGCCGCGCGGGTGGTGACCCGGCGCGACCTCGATGTGTTTGAGTATGTGCTGACGATGGACGCGCAGAACCTGGCCGATGTCCGGGCGCTCGGCGGCGGCCGGGCGGTGGTCGGGCCGTTTTTAGAGTATGCGCCGCACCTGGCGCTTTTGGACGTACCCGACCCGTACTTCACAGGCGATTTTGCCGAGACGCACCGGCTGGTGGACGCGGCGGCGGACGGCCTGCTGGCGGCCATTCGGGCCGCGCATGGGGTGTGATCCAAAGCAAGCACCACGGATTTCAATCCGTGGCGCATTCGCTCTGCGGCGCTTCGGGCTTTCTACATCGGGTGAGCTTGACGCTGGGCCTGCATGGCTTTGAGCTTGACCCGCTGGGCGGGGGTCAGCAACGCGGTCATCTGGGCGGAAACGCTCTGCTGAAGGCCGCGCATTTTTGCCATGCGGGCGGCGGGGGTCAGCTTGGCATCCTGTTGGATCGCCTGCGCCTGCCGGCCTGCGCTCATGAGAATCGGCTTCATGCGCGATTTCTGCGCGTCGGTCAGGCCCAGCGCCTCGGCGGGACTTTGCCGCTGTCCGCCGCTGTGCATGCCGCCCATCGGACCGTGTGCGGGTCCACCCATCGGGCCGTGCATCGGGGCGCCGGGGGCCTGAGCGAAGGCGGGAACAAGCGGCGTGATCAGCGCCAGTGAAAGCGCAGCGAGTAGGGCGAATTTCGGTGTGGTCATCAATCGGTCTCCTGCGGAAGTAAACGCAACACGCGGCGCGAATAGTTCCCCAGTTGGAGTTTCTAAAACTCTTTCAGCACCAGGCCGCCGAGCGAGCGCAGGGTCTGCGGCTCGCGGGGAGCGGATGCCCCGCGCTGTTCTTCCCGGCCGGGCTTGTCCGGGGCCGGGCGCTCGGGGGACGACCGAAACGACAGCAGCGAAGGTCTTGCCGGCGCGTCCGGCGCGGCCCGCTCCGCCGGCAGGCTGAGGGTTTCCAGCAGCGCCGCCACCAGCAGCGCATCGTGGGCCGGCGTCCCGGCGCGGCCCCACGCGCCGGGTTCGGCGCTGTCTCCGCCCGGCGACGGGCAGACTTCGCGGACTCCGACCCCGGAGCCGGCAAGCTGGCGCACCCAGCCGGCGGCAAGCGCCGACAGCGCATGCGCCGCCGCTGTGTAGACCGCTTCCGACGCCACAAACTCGGCGGTTTCCGACGGCGTGGGGTTGTAAATCACAATCCCGCCGCCGGCCTGCCGGCGCAGGGCCGGCGCGACCGCCTGCACCCCGTACAGGGCGCTTTTGACATTCACCTGCATCGTTAAATCAAACTCGCGGTCGCTCACTTCCAGCGCCGGCAGCTTCAGCGCCCGGTTGACCGCATGAATAAAGCCGTCCACCCGCCCGAACTTGTCTTCAATCTGCCGCACCACCGCTTCCGCCTGAGCGCGGTCGGCCATGTCGGTGGTCAGCGGGAACACACGCTCTTCGCCGACCTGCTCCGCCACCTGCGCGGCCAGCGCTTCAATCCGAAACACCCGCCGCCGGGCGACCGCCACCACCCGCGCCCCTTCGGTCTGCGCCAGCCGCCGGGCCGCGCCGTACCCGATGCCGCTCGACGCCCCCGTGATGATCACCAGCCGCCCCGCCAGGCTGCCGTCTTTGCCGCCGCTGTTCCAAAGTTTCATACTCGCTATTGTCGGCAGAGGTTCGGCCGGTTTAGAGGTATAATTCACGCATGGAAAACACTGCCGCTGCTGAAACTTGTGCTGAAACTTGTGAGCCGCGCTATCCGGGGCCGAGAAGCCGGGCCATGATCGCCGAGATGCAGCGATATGTGATTTATCACCCGTGGCCGTTCGCCGTGGATTTGGCCGGCTGCGACGGCATGTTTCTTGCTACCGTGGACGGGCAGCGGATTTTCGACTGGGCGGGCTACTACGGCTCCAAGCTGATCGGGCACAATCATCCGCGCTTGTCCGAGCCGGAGTATTTGAGAGCGCTGACCCTGGCCGCAAACAACAAAGCCGCGAACCCTGATTTTCTGACCGCCGAGTGCCTGGACTACTACCGATTGCTGCACCGACTGTCGCCCCAAAGCATGCTGGGGTCGGACACCCGCGAAGTCTACGCGGTCAACTCCGGGGCCGAAGCGGTCGAGAATATGCTGAAATACCTGCTGTCCCGGCACAATGCCAAGCGGCAAAAGCGCGGCGGGCACGCCGGGTCGGGCACCCGCCGCTTTTTGTACTTCGACCAGGCGTTTCACGGGCGCACGGTGTATGCCCTGCAAGTGACTCAGACTTTGGACCCGGTCGCCACCCAGGACTTTCACGGCCTCGCCGGGTCGGGCAACATCAAAGTGCCGTTTCCGGCGGTGGACAGCGACGCGCCCCCGGCCGAAAACGATACCCGGACTCGCCAAAGCCTGGATTTGATTGAAAGCATTCTGTCCCAGATGGGCGACGAGATTGTCGGGATCGTGGTGGAGCCGATCCAGGGCGCGGGCGGGCAGCGGACCGCCCAGCCGGAATGGTTCCGGGGCTTGTCCCTGCTGTGCCACAAATACGATGTCGGCTTCGGCGTGGACGAAGTGCAGACTTCGGCGGGGCCGACCGGAACACTGTTTGCGATTGACCAATTCGACCTGTCGTATGCCCCGCATGCCGTGGCGGTCGGCAAAAAGTTCGCGGTCGGGGCGCTGTTCATGCGCGAGCCGCTGGCCGATGTCGGGGTGCTTGACAGCACTTGGGGCGGCGGGCTGGCCGACATGGTCCGCTTTTGCCAAGAATGGCGGGTGGTCGAGGACGAAAACTTAGTGGACGCTGCCGCTGCGAACGGCACACGCCTCGCCGGCGGCCTGCGGGACTTGCAGAGGCGCTTTCCGGGCTTAATCCGCAACGTGCGCGGCATGGGCCTGTATCAAGGCTTCACGCTGTCGTCGCCGGAGATGCGCGGCCGGCTGTCCGAGATCGCCTTGCAGCGGCACGACCTTTTGCTGCTCGGGGCAGGCGCGGACAGCATCCGCACCCGGCCCAATCTCAGCGTCACGCCCGCCGAAGTGGACCGCTTTTTGGACCTGCTCGGCGTGTGTCTGGGAGAGATTTAGGAGGGCCGAATACCATGCGCTGAAGCACACGGCTATTGGGCGCAGACGCCGCGAACTACGAGGTCGGCGCACTCGGAACGGACTGCGTTCGATGTCTTAGCCCCGCGCCTTCCAGGTCTGCCAGTGCAGAAGCGGTGCTTCCCGGCGTCTGTGCCCAATAGCCGTGTGCTTCAGCACATGGTATCTTGCTGATCCATGAACTGAATCCATGAACGAAACCCAAACACCGTCCGCCTCGCCGACTAATCTGCCGGCGCAGGTCGCCATTTTGGACAAAAACGGCGCGGTGGTCGCCGGCAGCGCGGCCTGGCGCGAGTTTCTCCAAGCCGGCCCGTCGGCGGACGCTGCCGCTGAGGGCATCCGGGCCGTGCTGGCCGGCGAAATCCCGCTGTTTCTGCTGGAATACAAAGCGCCGGGCGAGCGCTGGTACAATCTCCGGGTCACGCGCTTTCCCGGCGACGGGCCGGTGCAGGCGGTCGCCATCTCCGAAGAAGTCACCGCCCGCAAAGCCGCCGAAGAGGCCCTGGCGCGGCGCAATGCCGAGCTGGACCAATTTGCGTATGTCACGTCGCACGACCTCAAAGCGCCGCTGCGGGGCATCGCCAACCTGTCGCGCTGGATTGAAGAAGACTTGGACGGCGCGATCACTCCCGAGGTCGCCGGGCAGTTTGACCTTTTGCGAGGCCGCGTACACCGCATGGAAGCGATGATTGACGCGATTTTGCAGTATTCACGGGCCGACCGGATGGAAGCCGTCGCCGAAACTGTGGATGTCCGGGCGCTTTTAACCGAAGTGATTGACTTTCTCAGCCCGCCGACCCGCATGGCGATCTCGGTGGACCCCGATCTGCCGACCCTGCACACGCCGCGCCTGCGGCTCTTTCAAGTCTTTCAGAACTTACTGTCCAACGCGATCAAGCACCACGACAAGCCCAGTGGAACCATTCATGTCGGGGCGCGGGTTACGGGAAAGTGGGTCGAGTTTTCGGTGCGCGACGACGGGCCGGGGATCGCGCCGAAGTTCCAGGAGCGCATCTGGGTCATCTTTCAAACGCTGGAAGCGCGGGACAAAGTGGAAAACACCGGGGTCGGGCTGGCGCTGGTCAAAAAGATTGTCGAAGGTCAGGGCGGCACGGTTTCGGTCGAATCGGACGCCGGCAAGGGCGCGGCGTTCCACTTCACCTGGCCGAACTCCTCGGCAAGCGATCTGGGAGAAAGATAATGGCGGGACGAATGCTGAACATTCTGCTGGTGGAAGACGATGCGCTGGACGTGATGAATGTCCAGCGGGCGTTCAAAAAGAACAACATCACCAATCCGCTGTTTGTGGCCGAAAACGGGCTGGACGCGCTTGACCTGCTGCGCGGGGCCGGCGGCGAGCCGCCGAAAATCCCGGCGCAGCGGCGGCTGATTTTGCTGGACCTCAACATGCCCAAAATGAACGGCATTGAATTCCTGCGCGAGCTGCGGGCCGACCCCGCGCTGGCGCTGATCCCCGTGATTGTGCTGACCACCTCCGACGAAGACCGGGACAAAGTGGAAGCGTATCAGCTCAGCGTCGCGGGCTACATACTTAAGCCTGTGACGCTCGCCTCGTTTGTGGAGACGATGGCGACCCTCAACAACTATTGGACCCTCAGCGAAGTGCCCCTGTAACTGAATTTCCTTATGCCCAACCCCTTGCGAATACTGATTGTGGATGACGACAGCCTGGACCGGCAGGCCGCCCGGCGGGCGCTGGCCGCGACCGGCCTGGCCGGAGAAATCGCCGAAGCCGCCGGCGGCGCGGAAGCGCTGGCCTGCCTGGAGCGTGAGCCGTTTGACGCCGTGCTTTTGGATTTTCAGCTTCCCGATGCCGACGGCCTGACGATTTTGACCGAAGCGAAGCGGCGCGGCATCGCTGCGCCGTTTATTGTGCTGACGGGATACGGCGACGACCAAACGGCGGCGGAGCTGATGAAGGCCGGAGCCGCCGATTACCTGGCGAAAGCCCGCTTGTCTGCCGACCTGCTCGGGCAGAGCCTGCGCCATTTGGAGCGCCTGCGGGCGCTGCGGGCCGAAGCGGAAGAAGCCGAGACCGAGCGCGAGCGGCTGCTGCTGTCGCTGTCCGCCGAGCAGGGCCGCACCGAAGCGATTTTGTCCAGCATGACCGACGGCTTGGTGGTCAGCGACCTGCAAGGCAATATCCTGACGATGAACCCGGCGGCGCTGGCGATGCACGGCTACGCCGCGCTCGAAGACGCCCGGCAGCCGCTGGCCGGCCACGCGCGGGCCTTTGAAGTGCTGTCGCTGGAAGGCGAGCCGCTGGCGCTGGCAGACTGGCCGCTGTCACGGGCGCTGCGCGGCGAAACGTTTCAGCATTATGAAGTGCTCGTGCGGCATCTGCCGGGTGGGCACACCTGGATCGGCAGCTACAGCGGCGGCCCTGTGCGGCGGGCGACCGGCGAAGCGATTCTCGCGATTGTCACCATTCGGGACATCACGCAGGCCAAGCAGGCCGAAGCGCGGGCGGCCCTGCTGGCCGAAGCCGGCTCGCGCTTGTCGGCGTCGCTGGATGCCCAGACGACCCTGGAAACGGTCGCCGAGTTTATCGTGCCCGATCTGGCCGACTGGTGCGCGGTCCATGCGCTCGACGGCGACGGCATCGTCCGTCCCTTGATTTTGGCCGAAAACACGCCCGGTGGGGGGCGGCAGACGCCGCTTCCGCCCCCGGCCGCGCTCAGCCCGGATGCCGAGTACGGCCTCGGGTATGTGCTGCGGACCGGCAGGCCGCAGCTTTTGTCGGAAATCACCGAGGAAGTGCGGCAGGGCGCGGTGCAGAACGATGCCCTGCGTGAGCGGCTGCTGGCCCTCGGCGCACGCTCGTACCTGTGTGTCCCGCTGATTGTGCGCGGGCAGGTCGTCGGAGCGCTGTCGCTGGCTTCGACCGGCAGCCGCCGGGTTTACGACGAGCAGTACCTGGCGCTGACTGTGGAGCTGGGGCGGCGGGTGGCGGCGGGGCTGGAAAATGTGCGCTTGTTTGAGGAAATCCGGGGGCGGGCCGAGCGCGAAGCGATGCTCAACCAGATCGGCAGCGCCCTGCGCGTCTCGCTCGACAGCGGCGAGATACTCCGAACCGTCACCGCCCAGGCCGGGCGGGCGCTGGGGGTCAGCCGGTGCCGCTTTCTGCGCTTCGATGGGGCGCGGGACGTGATGGAAGCCGCCCCCGAGCAGTTTGCCGCGCCGGGGATCGGCCCCGCCGCCGGACGCTCGGCGCTGGCCGACTGGCCGGCGGAAGTGGTAGAAGGCTGGAGCGCCGGGCATACGGCTGTGGTTTCCGGCCCCGGCCCGGCGTGGGTCGGCTCGCCGGTGCTCGGGCGCGGGCAGCTTGCCGGGGTGCTGCTGGCCGAGCATCTGGGCGAGTCGGCCCGGCTGTGGAGCCGCGACGAAGCGGCGTTTGTTTCCGCCGTCGCCGATATTTTGGCGCTGGCTTTAGAGAACGCCCGCTTGTATGCCCGCGAGCACCGGGTCGCCGACATGCTGTCGTCGGCGTTTCTGACGGACATTCCCGACGAGCTGCCGGGCCTGACGCTGGCCGCGAACTACCGGGCGGGCCTCGAAGAAGCGCAGGTCGGCGGCGATTATTATGATGCGTTCGCCCTGCCCGACGGCCGGGTGGCTTTGGTGATCGCCGATGTGTCCGGCAAGGGCCTGAGCGCGGCGGTGCAGACCGCCACCGTAAAGTATTCGCTGCGGGCGTTTGCGACCGAAGCCGGTGCGCCGGGCCTGGTCGTTTCGCGCCTCAACCGGATGCTGTGCAGCGAGCTGGCGGGGCTGGGCGACCATTTTGTGACCCTGTTTTATGCCGTGTTCGAGCCGGCGACGGGCCGCTTGTCCTGGACCAGCGCCGGGCATGAGTCCCTGCTGATCAAGCGGGCCGGCGGCGGCAGCGAATTTCTGGATGCCAACGGCCCGATCCTCGGCCTGGCCGAGCATTCCTACGCGCAGGAAGCGGCGACGCTTGCGCCCGGCGACTCGCTGGTGCTGTACACCGACGGCCTGACCGAAGCGCGAAGCCCCGACCGTGTTCTGCTGGACATCGGCGGCGTGCAAAAACTGGTGGAAGCTGCGCCTGCGGAAGCCGGGCCGGGGGCGCTGGCCGCGTATTTGCAGCAGGCGGCGATGGAGTGGACGGCGGGCCGGCCCCAGGACGACATGGCGCTGCTGGTCGTCCGGCGCACAGCGGAGACGCCGGAAGAGGCGCTGACGGCGGAAGCCGGCACACTTCCGGCGCTGTTCTGGCAAAACGGCGACGACGATTTGTTTCAATTTCAGTTTCCGAGCCGCGCGGATTATGTCGGCGAAGTGCGGCAGGCCCTGGGGCACTGGATGGCGACTTTGGGGTTCCCCCGCGCCGACACCGAAGATTTCCAAACCGCCGTCACGGAAGCCGTCACCAACGCCGTCCGGCACGGCTCGCCGGGCGGTCCCGACGGCCAGTTTCATGTGCTGGGGCGGCGCACCGCCGACGGGGCGCTGCATGTGGAAGTCACCGACAGCGGCGTCGGCCTGCCGGCGGACCATTTCCCGTCCCCGATGCCGCCCCCGGAAGCGCCGGGCGGGCGCGGCCTGCCGCTGATGCAGGAGCTGGCCGATGCGGTCGAGTTCCGCCCCGCCCCCGGCGGCCTCTGCGTCGTGCTCGTCAAGCGCCTGCCCGAAGCATCTTAAACCACCAGCATCTTAAACCACCAGCACCGTTGAGTCGCGCTCTTCCAGCGCCGCTGCGCCGCCGAGGACGGCTAGGGCGGCGTCGAGCGCCGCCGGCGGGCCGACCAGCAGCGCCAGCGTGGAGCCGGCGTCTTCGGCCACCGTGTCGCACAAAATCTCCGGCGGCAGCCGCGCCCGCAGAACTTCCGGGGTCAGCGCCGCCCGCACCAGCGTGGACTTGCGGGCATGCGCGGCATCGTCGTACCGATACTCGGCCAGCGTGATCACCGACGCCAGCCGGCCGAGCAGCCGGGCCAGATGCGTTTTGCGCGACTCCGACGCTGCAAACGTCAGCACCGCCGTGCCGGGCGCTCCCGCCCCGCCGCCCCCATGCGCCGTGAGGCTCTCAATCGAGACGCCTCGGTCGGCAAACAGCGCCGTCAGCGACGACAGCACCCCCGCGCTGTTTCGCAGCGTCAGCGAGAAAATCCATTTGTCCAGTTCTGAGCCTTTTACTTTCCGTCGTCGTGCGCCAGCAGTGCGCCTTCAAAGTAGACCTGGTCGCGCTTGGCATCCTCAAAAAAGAACGGCAGCCGGGCCGTTTTTCCATTATCGTAGCGCAGCGTCAGCGTGTAGCCGCTGACCGCGTAGGTCCCCGCCCGGCTGCTCCCACGCTTTTTGTTTTTCGCGTAGCCGACCGCGCCGGGCGACGAAAACGAGGTCACCGAGCCATCGTCATCGTAAGTCGAGTTGACGCTGAAATCGTTCATTGTCGTGCCGAGGCTGCCGCTGCTCGATCCGCCCCGATTGTCTTTGACGAACCGGCCGTCCGGCGTAAATGTCACGCCCCACAAGCGGTACGAGCCGCCGAACACCGTGGACCCGCTGGTGGACCCCGTGCCGAACCGTCCTAGCAGTCGCTCCCCGGCGCGGCCCGGCACCGCCATGTCGCCCGTCAGAACGCTGAACTTGTTTGGCGCATCCGGCCAGGCGGCGGCGATCTTCCCGCCCTGCCGCCGCCACCGGCCCCATTTTTCCGGTTCCCGCCGCCGCGACAGCGCCGCGTCCATCTCATCCGGCGCGACCGGCAGGCCATCATGGATGGTGCCGTCACGAAGCAGCAGATACGGCTGGGCCACGGCATTGGCCGCCGTGCCGCTGAACTCCATCGCGACGTGAATCAAAACGCCCGCGATCTGGCTGTCGGGAATGCCTTTGCCCGGAGCCGTGACATACTTGTAGCGTTTGGCTTCCGCTTCCGCTGCCGCTTTCTGCGCTTCGAGCTGCTTGGGCGAAGGCTTGTCCGGCGGCCCGGCGTAGCGCAGGGTGGCCGTGACATACTCAAAGCCGCGATCGGAGCGGGCGTAAAGGTAGGGCTTGCCGCCCGCATCGCGCCCATACAGGGAGAAAGCATCCTTCCACCCGAGGACGCTGTTGTAGATGTCCATGGTCTGGCTGATGTCCAGTTTGCCGGTAATCGGGTCGTAAGTGAAGGTGTCCGGCCCGAAGCGGTATTCCTCGCCTTTCTCATTGCAGACTTGGCACTCGCCGGAAGCGTACAGATACAAGCGGAAGCGGGTGGCGATCTCGCCGTTGTCGCTGCGGACGGCATTGCCGATGTAGATGCCCGGCACCAGCTTCCCGCCCGGCGTCATGCCCTGCGGCGTCGGCGGCAACGCCTCAGTTTTAACCCCGCGCCCGTCGGTTTTCGCCGCCGCGTCTTCCTGGCGGCGCATTTCCCGTATCACGGCGTTTTCCTGGGCTTGGTACTGCGCCAGCAGCGCGGCCCGCGAACAGAAGATGCGGACGACCCGTGCATTCTGGGCATCTGCCGCCAGGGCAAAATAAACGGCGACTTGGGGCTGCCCCAGCGCGGCTTTGAACAGATGAGCCGCAGTCGCCACAATGTGGCTTTTCGCCGTGGCCGGAGGCTGCGCGGCGGCAGGCTTGCCGAGTGCGGTGTCCTCCCGTCTGGCGTAGTCATCCAGAAAATCCGTGATCAGCGCCCCCTTCATGGGAACGCGCGGAAAGATTGTGATTTGATAAACGTCTCCGGCAGCCAAATCCGTCGGCGTCATCACGACGGTTTTGCCGACGACCTCGGTTTTCCAGCCGGCCTGCGCGAACGCAGGGGACAGGCTGCTTAAGAGTCCCAGAAGCATGAATGCGGCGAACGCAAGTGGTCGGCGTACCATGAGCTGCCCCTTCTACGAACCGGCATCGGGGCCGAGTGTGTCGCCCTCGAACAAAATAACATCGCGCGTGTCGGATAAAAAGAAGAAGGGGCGGCGCTCGACAACCCCATTGTCGTAGTGGAGAGTCAAAGCATAAGGGCTGACCGTATAAGTTCCCGACTGGGCGCTGCCGTTTCTGCGTCTGCTTGCTGAATACCCGGCTGAGCCGGGCGAGCTGACCGAAGCCGAAGAGCCTGTGTGGTCGTATTGGGTGTTGACGCTGAAACCGTTCAGCACCTGCCCCAGACTGCCGGAGGACGATCCGCCGCCGCCGTCTTTTTGGAACCGCCCGTCGGGTGTAAACCGAACGCCCCAAACCTGGTAATAGCCGCCGAGACCGGCAGCGCCGCTGCTTTCGCCCATCGCGAAGTGCCGGTTCATCCGCTCGCCGGGCTTGCCGGGGATCGCCATCACGCCTTGAAGGGCGGTGTACCGGTCCGGCTGCCTCGGCCATGCGGCTAACATCGCCGCGCCTTGACGCTTCCAGTGTCCCCATTTTTCAGGTTCGCGGCGGCGGGACAGCGGGGCGTTGAACTCATCCGGCGGCACCAGCAACCCCTTGTAAACAGCGCCGTCTCTCAAAAGCAAATAAGACTCGTTCAGCGCCCCTCCGCTGTACAGCCGAAGATCAAAATGATGTAGGATGCCCGCAATCTGCTCTGTTTGAACTCCTTTGCCGGGCGATGCCCGGTAAGGATACGGGACCGCCGGAGTGCTGGTTTTCGCAGCAGCGGTCGCTTTTCCGGCTTGATCCTGCCGCCTCATTTCCTCCACAAGCGCATTCGCTTGAGATTGATGACGCGCGACCGCCGTGCCGCTCCCAGACCCGGCCATTACAATCACCCGGACGTCTTTCCCGTTCACCGAAAGTGCAACAAAAACCGCACCGCGTACTTCTCCGTGCGGAGCGATATAAATGCGGTGGGCGACCGCGACTGCCGGGCTGTCGGCCTTCGCCGGCTCCGCAGCAGCCGCCAAACTGCCAAGCGTGGTCATCCAGCGGTCTGCAAACCGGTCCGAGCAGGTTGTGATTTTCGCGCCCTGCATGGGCACGCGCGGAGTAATCGTGATCTGATAAAACTCTCCGGCCGCAAGGTCCGGCGGGGTCAGCACAACGCTTTTGCCGGCGACTTCGGTTTTCCAGCCGGCTTGCGCGTGTGCCGGCAGGGCGAGCACGAGCCAAAGCATGCAGGCGAAAGGGTAGAAGGCGAGGGAGTAGAGGGCGAGAGAGTATCGGTTTTGCATGGCGGCCTTACTTTTCATCGTCTTTGCCCAGCGTGTCGCCGTCGAAATACAGCTGAGTCTTCTGCGCCGAGTCGAAAAAGAACGGCAGCCGGGCCGTTTTGCCGCTGTCGTAGTGTAGGGTCAGCGTGTAGCCGTTAATCGTGTACGTCCCCGCCCGGCTGCTCCCGCGCTTTTTGTTTTTCGCGTAGCCGACCGCGCCGGGCGACGAAAACGAGGTCACCGAGCCATCGTCATCGTAAGTCGAGTTGACGCTGAAATCGTTCATCGTCTCGCCGAGCGACCCGCTGCTCGCCCCGCCCCGGCTGTCTTTGAGAAAGCGGCCATCGCGGGTAAACGTCACACCCCACAAACGGTAGGAGCCTCCCAGCAGCGATGACCCGCTGGTGGACCCTGCGCCGTAGCGGCCCGAAAGCCGCTCGCCCGGTGTCCCGGCCACCGCCATGTTTCCGATAAGGGCTTCAAAGTGATTGGGCCGGTCGGGCCAGGACGCCAGAATTTTTGTGCCGTCCCGCCGCCAGCGGCCCCATTTTTCGGGTTCCCGGCGGCGCGACAGCGCCGCGTCCATCTCATCGGGCGACACGGGCAGGCCGTCGTGAACCGTGCCGTCTTTGAGCAGCAAGTAGCTTTCGTCCTGAACCGTCATGCCGCTGAAAGCCGTCGTCTGGACATCGTAGTGATGAAAGACCCCGGCGATCTGCGCCATTGGGATGCCTTTGCCCGGCGCGGTGACATATTTGTACCGCCGCGCTTCGGCGTCGGCGGCGGCTTTGGCGGCTTCCTGCTGTTTGTGCGACGGCTTGTCGGTCGGCCCGGCATAGTTCAGGATCACGGTAAGGTAGCCGTAGCCCCGGTTGCTGCGGGCATAGATGTACGGCTTGCCGCCGGCGTCCTTCCCATACAGGCAGAACTCATCTTCGGGGTCGGTGGGATTGTTGTTGAATGTGAACGTAATCCCCATTTGCAGCTTGCCGGTGATCGGGTCATAGCCATACTCGCCGTGCCCAAACTCGTACTCTTCGCCTTTTTCGTCGCAGATGAGATATTCGCCCGACGCATACAAATAGACCCGGTAGCGATTGCCGATCTTGCCGTCGTCGCTGTAAACGCCATTGCCGGCATAGATGCCCGGCTCAATCGGCCCGCCGGGGATCATACCGCCGGGCGCGTCGGCAGTCTTCTCGACGCTGAGGCCCCGCCCGGAGGCCAGGGCGTCGGCTTTTTCCCGATCTATCAGCGTCATCAGCAGCGCCTTGTATTCCGGCGTGTGCCGCTTAAACGCCGCGAGGTCCTGCGACGCGACGATGCTGACGACCCGGACATTTTCCCTGTCCACAGAAATCGCCGAGTTCTGAAGGAGGCGCGTCTCGCCGCCTTTGGAAGCAAAGACCCGCACCAGAGTCGCGAAGTTGTGGGAGCGTGCCGTCGAGCGCTCCTGGTCCGCCGCCGTGCCGAGCGCGGCGGTCTCTTTAGCGCTGAAGGCGTCTAAAAAGTCCGTGATGACCGCGCCTTTCATCGCCATCCGGGGAAAGACGATGACCCGGTACAGCTCGCCGGGCTTGAGATCGGGCGGCGTATAGATTGTTTGAGTCCCGGCCGTCTGCGCTGTCCACCCCGCCGGCGCTTGGGCGCGGGCCGTCGGCGGCAGGAAGAACATCGGCAGCAGGGCAGCGGCGGCAAGAGCCGCGAAGCAGCGTGAGAGAGGTATGTTCATCGGCGTTCCTCAGTCCTTTGGCTCAAAGATCAATGTGCCTTCGAAGAAAATGCAGTCATGCTCTTTGCCGCCGAAAAAGAACGGCAGGCGGACGACCCGGCCGTCGTCGTAGCGCAGGGTCAGCGTGTAGCCGCTCACCGAGTAAGTTCCGGCTTTTGCACTGCCTTTCGATTTGGAATGCGACAAGCCGACCGCGCCGGGGGCGCTGAACGAGGCCGTGGAGCCGTTTTCGTCGTAGGTGGTGCTGACGCTGACATCGGAGCCGAGGCCGCCGGCGCTGGAGCCGCCGGACAGATCTTTGGTGAACCGGCCGTCGGGAGTGAACTTGACCCCCCAAATGCTGTAATAGCCGCCGGTGATGACCGAGCCGCCGGAAGCCGCGCCCTGATACCGTGTGTTCATCCGCTCGCCGGGCTTGGCGGGAAGGACGGCCCAGCTCATGTTCGGCTTCTCATAAGCGTTCGGCTTGTCGGGCCAGGCCAGCAGATAATCGCTGCCTGCTTTGCGCCAGCGGCCCCACTTTTTCGGCTCGCCCTGCCGCGACCGCGCCGCGTCCAGCTCGTCGGGCGGCACGGGCAGCCCTTCATGGACGGTCCCGTCGGTCAGCAGCAGGTATTCATTGGTGCCGTAGATAAAGCCGTTCATCAGCATGCCGCCTTGATACACCACCGCCGCGATTTTGGAGTTCGGCACTCCTTTGCCGGGCGGCACGGTGTACGGGTAGCGCGGTTCCTGCTTGGCCGCTTTTTCTGACTTGTTTGTTTCTGCCGGCAGGTCGGCGGCGCGGAGCGCGGCTTTGTCCTGGCGGATCATCTCCCCGATGACCGCCAGCATTTGGGGCTGGTAGCGCTCGAACAAGGCCGCATCGGCAGTGCAGACCAGGCTGATGACCCGCACGTTCTCCCCGTCCACGGTGTCGGCGACGAAACACGCGAGATACGACTGCCCCTGCGGGGTCACAAACTGGCGCGTCGTAGTCGCCATCATCTCTGCGCTGTCCTTGTCGGCGGTCGGGTTGGGAACGGGGCGGCCCAGCCCGGCGATGTTTTTGTCGGCAAACTTCGCGACATAGCTGCCGAGGGCCGCGCCGGCAAGGGTCGTGCGCGGGTAAACGAAGACTTGGCAGAACTCCCCGGCGGCGAGGTCCGGCGGCGTCATAATCACCGCTTTGCCGGCGACTTCGGTATGCCATTTCGCCTGCGCGTGGGCCGTGCCGGGCAGGGCAAGAGGCATCAGCAGCAGGGCGGCGAGGGCCAGGAGGTTACGCAGCATGGTCGGGCCTTTCTATTTGTAGGCGTCGGACTTCAGCAGGTCGCCCTCGAAGAAGATAAAGTAGCGCTCAGGCGACAGAAAATAAAACGGCATCCGCTTGATTTTGCCGTTGTCGTAATGCAGGGTGAGAGTGTACCCGCTCACCGAGTACGTTCCTTTCCGGTCACTGCTTCCGTGCTTCTTGGTTTTCGCATAGCCGACCGCGCCGGGCGACGAAAGCGTCGTTACGGACTCGCCGTTGCTGCTGGTCGTTTCCACGCTGAAGCCGTTCAAAGTCTGCCCCAGGCTGCCGCTGCTCGTGCCGCCGCTGCGGTCCTGAGAAAACCGGCCGTCGGGGGTGAACGCGACGCCGTAAAACTCGTAGTAGCCGCCGGTGACGGGCGAGCCGCCCGACGACGCCCCGCCGTAGCGGCCGGAGATGCGCTCGCCGGGCTTGGCGGGGGTCACAAAGTTTCCCGTGACGGCTTCAAAGTGGGCGAGGTCATCCGGCCAGGCCATTTCGATGTTTTTGCCCTGCCGCCGCCACCGGCCCCACTGCTTCGGCTCTTTGCGCCGGGACAGCGCCGCGTCCATTTCGTCCGGCGCAACCGGCAGGTCTTCATGCACCGTGCCGTCTTTGAGCAGTAAATAATTGACAAAGTCAGGCCGGGAAAGTCCATAAATCGGGACCTGGAAATGGTGATAAATTCCCGCAATCTGCGACGGCTGTATTCCCCTGCCGGGGGCCGTGACATATTTATACCGCCGGGCTTCGGCGTCGGCAGCGTCTTTGGCGGCCTGCTTCTGCTTGGACGAGAGCATGTCGGGCGGCCCGGCGTAGCGCAGGGTCGTCGTCCGGCGGTCACCGTCGGGATAGTTCCGCTCGGCGTACACCAGCGGCTTGCCCGCCGGGTCATGCCCGTACACGCAGAAGCCGCGTGCCGGATCGTCGTAATTGTTCAGGCCGTACTGCTCGCTGACCCCGATTTTGCCGCTTGCCGGGTCATAATGGTAGTCATCGCCGCCTGCTTCAATCTGGTCGCCGTTCGCCCGGAACAAGCGCAGCTCGCCGGTCGCATACAGATACAGCTTGAAGTGCCGGGGCGTGAAAGTTTCGTCCGATTTGTACACGGCGTCGCCTTCGTAGATGCCCGGCACAATCGGCCCGCCGGGTTTCAGCCCGGCCGGCGCACCGGGCATGCTCGGCGCGGGCGCGGCGGCCTGGAAGGCGGTCTTCTCCCGGTCCAGCAGCCCCTGAAAGACCGGCGCGGTTTGGGACTGATAGCGCTTCAGCACGGCGAGATTTTGCGAGGACAGAATGCTCATCACCGAGACTGTTTTGCCGTCCAGCGAGGAAGCCGAGTTGATCGCAGCCAGCATCTGCCCGGATTTTGAGCGAAAAAAAATGGACACCCCCGCGCCGTGCGGATCGGCGGAAGCAATGGACTGAGCGGCGCCGGTGGGCGTACCGAGCGCGGCGGCTTCTTTGGCTGTAAAGGCCGCGAGGAAGTCGGCGACGGATCGGCCGCCGAGGGGGCAGGGGGAAATTAAAACGATGCGGTAGAACTCGCCGGGCTTGAGGTCGGGAGGCGTGTAGATCGTCTGCGTTCCGGCCGTCTGCGTCGTCCACCCCGTCGGGACCTGCGCCGGGGCGGGGTGCGGCAGGGCAAGAGTCAAAAGCGCGGCGGCGAGAGTGGCGACGAGTAGACTTTTCATGGCTTGCCGGTTTCTTGATCGTGTCGGAGCGAGCATAAGACTAAAAAGCATAGGAGCTTACTCCCATGCACCTCATTTCCGCTTCCATTATATCACTTTTACCTGTTACTTTTGCAGGGTCATCGTTCCGCCTTCAAAGCAGATAAAGTCATGCTTCGGAGACAGGAAATAAAACGGCTCGCGCTCGATCCGTCCGTCGTCATAATGCAGGGTCATCGTGTAGCCGCTCAGGGAATACGTCCCCGACCGGGCCGGACTCTTGCGCTTGGTCTGCGACGTGGCCGTGACCTGCGGGCTGATCGAGTACGTGCTGGAGCCGTTGTCGTCGGAGTCGCCGCCGCTGACGACCCCGCTGTTTTGCAGGGCGAGATACCCGGTGCTTTCGCTGGAGCTGTGGCTTTTGAGAAAATGGCCGTCGGGCCGGAACACCACGCCCCAAAATATCTCCCAGCCGCCGGTGGCGATGTCGCCGCCGCTGATGCCTTTGAGGTAGGAGCCTGTCAGCTTCTCGCCGGGCCTCGCCGGCGTGATCGCGTAGGCGTTCAGGTTCTGGTACTGGCCCGGCTTGTCCGGCCAGGCCGCGTAGTAGTCTTCGCCCTGCCGCCGCCACCGGCCCCATTTTTCGGGTTCCCCGCGCCGGGACAGCGAAACGTCAAGCGTATCCGCCGGGACTTCAAGGCCGTCATGGATTGTGCCGTCTTTGAGCGCCAAATACGTTTTGGGGAACGCGGAAAAGTTGCTGCCGATCATGACCATGTCGGTGTGGAACAGCACGGCGGCGATCTGGCTGTTCGGGACCCCTTTGCCGGGCGCGGTCACAAATTTATAGCGCTTCGCTTCGGCGTCATCCGCCGCTTTTTTGGCTTCCTGCTGCTTGGGCGAAGGCCGGTCGGGCGGGCCGGCGTAGTGCAGCACGGTGGTCCACTCGCCGAATGTCTGCGTTTCGCGGGCCATCAAAAGCGGCTTGCCGTCTACGCCGCGCCCGTACAGGCAGTACGCCCCGCCGTCCCGAAAGTTCTGCATTTTGAAATAAGTCTTGATGTGCAGCCTGCCCGTGATCGGATCATAGCCACTGTCTCCGGTGCCGAGGCTGACTTCCGTGCCGTCGGCCCGGCACAGCCGAAACTCGCCGTCGGCGTACAAATACAAGCGAATGCGGGCATAAATCGAGTGATCGGACGCTTGAACGATATTCCCGGCGTAAATCCCCGGCATAATCGGCCCGCCGGGGGTCAGGTCCGGCGGCGTCTCGGGCAGGGTTTCGGTCACGACGCCGCGCCCGGACTTCACGGCGGCGTCGTATTCCTGCTTCAGCATTTCTTTGTTCACGGCCAGCATCTGCGGTTGGTAGCGTCCCATCACTGCCGGGTCGGCGGTGCAGACAAAGCTGATCGCTCGCGCGTTGTCGTGGTCCGGGGAGATCGTAAAAAAGACCGCCGACATCAGCCGCCCCGACACTGTCGTAAACTGCCGGGAAGTCCCGGCATTGCTGCGGTCATGCGCTTGCGCCGGCGGCTGTTTGCCCTGCATCCGTCCACCCAATGCCGCGACGGTGCGGTCGGCGAAAGTGTCCAAATAGTCCGTAATCAGCGCCCCGTTCAGCGGCTCGCGGGCGTAGATCGTGATCCGGCATTCTTCTCCGGCGGCTAGGTCCGTCGGGGTCAGCACCACATTTTTGCCGGCGACTTCCGTTTTCCAGCCCGGCGCGGACTGCGCCGGGGCGGGCAGGGGGACAACAAGCGCGGCGGCAGTTAAAATCGGCAAAGTGATGTTTAAGCGTGTCATTGCTGCTTTCCTCGCGTCTGTATTCAAGATTGTTTCAGCTCGGGTTAGTTTCAGTTCGCGGCTGTGCGGCATCGGCTTGGCCCGGCAATGTAATCCTGGGCGGCGTTGTTGCATAAATCGTTTTCGGTAGTTGCAGATGCGGCGGAGGTGGTGTTCTTGGAGTGTGAACCACAAAAATACCCCACACTCCAACGGCTCGCCAAAGCCGAAGAAGCGTCCCAAGTGCCTCAAAAAGAAGCACAAGTACCGCATCCGCAACTGGCCTGATTATAACACAGCCCTCGTGCAAAGGGGAAGCCTTTGCCTCTGGCTCGACGAAGCGACTTTGCAGAACTGGCGCTGTCGGGAGCGCCCAAACAAGCGCGGCAAGCCCAAAGTCTACAGCAACCAGGCCATTGCTTGTGCTTTGAGGCTGGGCGCTGTCTATCATCTGCCGCTGCGAGCCATTGAAGGGCTGCTGGCTTCACTGGTGGCCCTTGCGGGAGCAGACGTGCCTGTTCCAAATTACAGCACCCTTTGCCGCAGGCGCAAGACGATGACGGTGACGCTTTCGCCGCCTGCCCCATCGGAGCCGCTTCACCTGGTCGTGGACGGCACGGGCCTCAAAGTCTTCGGCGACGGCGAGTGGAAGGTGCGTCAGCACGGCACTTCCAAACGGCGCACCTGGCGCAAGGTGCATCTGGCCATGGACCAGAAGACAGGCATGATCCGTGCGGCGGCCACGACGACCAACAGCATCAGCGACGGTGAAATGTTACCGAAATTGCTTGACCAAATACCACAGGCGGTATGCCAAGTGTCTGCCGACGGCGGCTACGACCGGCGCACCTGCTACGCTGCGATTGCGGGGCGCGGGGCCAATGCCGCCATTCCGCCGCGCCGTGGCGCCAGGATTTGGCAGCACGGCAACCGCAAGGAGGAGCGTCTGGCCCGCGACGAGAACCTGCGGCGCATTCGCCGGGTGGGCCGTGCCAAGTGGAAGCGCGAGAGCGGCTACCATCGGCGCAGTTTGGTGGAAACCGCGATGTTTCGATTGAAGACGCTGTTCGGCAACACGCTTCGGGCCAGAAGCGAAGCCGCCCAGAACGCAGAAACATTACTGCGGCTCGACGCGATGAACAAAATGACAGCACTAGGAATGCCACAAAGTTATGCCATTTGATTTATGCAACAACGCCATCCTGGGCCATTAACTGTGAGCCGCCTTGCGCGGCTTGACCGGCCGCATCCTGCCGCAAGAAAAATTGTCGCGGAAAGTTATCACAGGAAATTGTCGCGAAAATCTGCCAAAACCGGATTAAAACATTCAGCGCCGGGGTAAATCGTGCAGGGAAACCGCAAGCGGGTTTCCTCTAAACCCTTTTTAGATCGTGACCGCCGCTATGTTCGTCCGCCGTGTTCGTCTTCCCTTCCCCGCAGCAGTGACAGCAGCGTTTTTAGAAACGAGATAAGTTCCCATGCCGGCTGCCGTCGCCGTTTCTTCTCCCAGTCTTGACCCGCCCGCGCCGTCGTCCCCGCGCCGCTTGATGGCGATGGTCGTGACCGGGCTGCTGGTGTCCACGTTTGTCAGCGACAGCCGCCATGCCAAGCTGCCGCTGCAATTTCTGCTGAAAAACCACCTGCATCTCGGGCCGACCGCCATGGCGGCGTTTTTCGGATTGACCGCGTTCGCCTGGTACTTCAAGCCGCTGGCCGGGCTGCTGTCCGACACGGTTCCCCTGCTGGGGTCGCGCCGCCGCAATTATCTGATTGTCAGCGGGGTCGGCGCGGGGGCGCTTTGGACCCTGCTGGCCCTGCTGCCGCGCCACTACGCGCCGCTTTTGTACGC
This sequence comes from Capsulimonadaceae bacterium, assembly GCA_965246745.1. GTDB lineage: Bacteria > Armatimonadota > Armatimonadia > Armatimonadales > Capsulimonadaceae > JANXMY01. Next base: position 1,626,516 of record OZ251980.1, on the reverse strand, counting down.
CCTGATCGGCGCAAATATCTTTGCCGTGCTGGCGTCGAGCGTGTCCGGCGGCCTTTTGGTGGAAGCCGGGCAGGAGCAGGGCCGGACCGGGCGGCTGGGAGCGCTGCGGGAAACCATCATCGCCGGCACGATCCTCGCCGCCCAGCCGGTCGGCGGCTACCTGGTCGGGCATGCGTTCGGCTGGACCTGCGGGCTTGGGGCGGCGCTTTTTTTCGGGCTGGTCCCGGCGGCGCTGTTTCTGCTGCCGGAGCGCGGCCCCCGGCCGGCGGCGGTCAGCCTGGGAAGTGTTTGGGCGCGGCTGCGGCCGGTGTTTCAGTCCCGCGCCTTGTGGCTGGCGGCGGCGTTTATTTTTCTGAAAGACCTGTCGCCCGGCTTCGGGACGCCGCTGTTTTACTTTCAAACCGATACGCTCCATTTCAGCCCGAAGTTTATCGGCTGGGCCGGCGGGGTGGGGAACGGCGCGGCGATTGCCGGGGCGCTGCTGTATGCGTGGCTGTGTACCCGGCTGCCGCTGCGCCTGCTGCTGACTGTCGGGATTGTGCTGAGTGCCCTCGGCACGCTGCTGTACCTCGGGTACAAGGGGCACGTTTCGGCCTTGATCGTTTCCGGCGCAAGCGGCTTTCTCGGCGTGATTGTTGCCGTTGCCCTAATGGACCTGGCGGCGCGGGCCTCGCCGCGCGGCACGGAAGCCTTGTCGTACTCGCTGTTGATGAGCGCCGCCAATCTCGGCGGCACCGGCTCGGACATTCTCGGGTCGTGGCTGTATGAAAAGATGCACGTTTCCCTGCCGATGCTGATTGTTGTCAGCGCCGCCACCACGGCGGCGGCGCTGCTGGCTTTGCCGCTGGTGCCGCGCACCATTCTCAGCCGGCACGATGCGGCCCGTTTTTGACTGCTTTCTTTCGATCTCGCTTTCTTTGACCGTCGAATTAGAACAGGAACTTGTTATGACCCTCTGCGCTTCCGCCCGGCCCGTGCGCCGGGCCTTTACCCTAATTGAGCTGCTCGTCGTGATAGCCATTATCGCGATTCTCGCGGCCATTTTGTTCCCCGTCTTCCAAAAAGTCCGCGAAAACGCGCGGGCGATCTCCTGCGAGTCCAACTTAAAGCAGATCGGCTTGGCGCTGACCCAGTACTCGCAGGACAACGACGAAGCGATGTGCAACCATTACCTCGGCGGCTGGAAAGGTGGCGCTCGCTACTCCCCCGCCGGGGACGCCGCCGGACAGCAGCATTACCAGTGGATGGACGCAATTCAGCCGTTTGTCAAAGCCCCGCAGATTTTCAACTGCCCCGACCAGTCGGGAACCGGCGACTTTTTGGACCCCGCCGACACTCATTTCAGCAGCACGGCACCGGCCAGCGTGAAGTCTGGAGACACCTCGTTCGGCCCTTATATCCCGTGGACACAGCTCAAAGACGGCGTTCCCGCTGTGCGGTCCGGCTCGTACTGTATGAACTCGGCATATTATAACACGTTCCACGGTGTCGGCCGCCCGCCGGTCAGCGATGCTTATCCGCCGGACACGTACAGCCTGGCCCGGCTGGAAGCGCCGGCAAACACAATTTGGGTCGCCGACGGCGACGGCGCATTTTCCGCCGATGGCTTCAATCTGGTGTCTCTCGGCGAACAGCCGGGTCAATTTAGCGACACCGCGCCGCCGCTGAACACCTGGCACGGCTACCAAAAGCTCGGCAACCTCGTAGGACGGCACAATGGCCGCTGCAACACGCTTTTCTGCGACGGCCACGTCAAAGCCATGCGGATAGACTACATCGCAAACCAGAAAAGCAACCTGACCGACACCAACGGCTTCACCGTGCTTTCAATGTTCACCGTGCAGGCCGACCCGGATTAGCCCGTCTCACGGCCTGACAAAACAGCCCCGGCACTGCGCGTGCCGGGGCTGTTCGTTTGTCTGGCTGCTACCCGGCGCTTGCGGCCAGTAGTCAGACTTATACTCGTTGCACCGATTCACGCAGTTCATTTGGGAGACTCATGCGCTTTGAAGCGTTTTCGTTTGCGCCAGTTGCCGGGTCAGGGCGGCGATCTCCTGCCGCAGCGCCTCATTTTCCTCAACCTGTTTCCGTACCTGCTGGGCGGTTGCTTGCAGGCGCGTCAGCGTGTCCCCAATTTCGGCCCGGAGCGCGTCTGCCGTGAGCGAAGGCCGAGAAAACGAAGACAGCAGCGCCGCTTCTTCCGTGTCCTGCCCTGCGTACCAGGCGGCAAGTTCCACTTCTTCTTCGGTTGACAGCGGCTCGCCACGCGTCGCTTTGTCGTGCAATAAATAAAAGTCCATGATGTTGTCGGCCCGGCCTTTCGAGGCCGGGCCGCCTCTGTCTGTTACCCGGTGGTTTCGACGCCGTGCTGTTCTTTTGACTTCGGCTCCTGCTTTTCGTCAGCCCACTGCGAGTGGAATGCGCCGGGCTTGTCGGTGCGCTCGTAGGTGTGCGCTCCGAACAGGTCGCGCTGGGCTTGGATCAGGTTTGCGGGCAGGCGCTCGCGGCGGTAGCCGTCGTAGTAGGCCAGCGCGGACGAGAAGGCGGGGATGGGGACGCCGAGCATCGCCGCCTGGCCGACGGTGCGCCGCCAGCCGTCCGAAGCGTTTTTAATCGCATCGGTGAAGTACGGGGCGAGGAGTAAATTGGCGAGGTCGGGCTGCCGGTCGTAGGCGTCCTTGATGCGGTCGAGAAAGCGGGCGCGGATGATGCAGCCGCCGCGCCAGATGGTCGCGATCTCGCCGGGGTGCAGGGTCCAGCCGAACTCTTTGGCGGCGGCCAGCATCTGCTCAAAGCCTTGCGCGTAAGCGACGACTTTGGACGCATATAGGGCGTCGCGGATGTCGTTGATGAACGCTTCTTTGTCGCCGGTGATCGTGCCCGACGGGCCGGGGAGGACTTTGGACGCCGCGACGCGCTGGTCTTTGAATGCCGACAGCGAGCGGGCGTAGACGGCCTCGGTGATGGCGGTGACGGGGATGCCCATATCCAGAGCATTTTGGGCGGTCCATTTCCCGGTGCCTTTTTGAGCGGCTTTGTCCAAAACCATGTCTACCAAATCATTGCCGCTGTCCAAATCGTCTTTTTTGGCGAAAATCTGGGCGGTGATTTCAATCAAGAACGAGTCTAGGTCGCCGTCGTTCCACTGGGTGAACACGTCGTGCAGCTCGGCGTTGGTCAGCCCTGCGCCGTTTTTAAGCAAATCGTAGGCTTCGGCGATGAGCTGCATGTCGGCGTACTCGATGCCGTTGTGGACCATCTTGACATAGTGCCCCGCGCCGCCGCTGCCGATAAACGTGCAGCACGGCGTCCCGTCTACCTGCGCGGCGATCTTGGTAAAGATCGGCTCGACGAGCTTGTATGCGTCCTCGCTGCCGCCGGGCATGATGCTGGGGCCGTTCAGCGCCCCTTCCTCGCCGCCGGAAACGCCGGTGCCGAGAAACAAAAAGCCCTCAGCGGTCAGTTCTTTGACCCGGCGCTCGGTGTCGGAAAACAGCGAATTGCCGCCGTCAATCAGCAAGTCGCCCGGCGACAGCAGCGGCTTCAGCTCGGCAATCACGTCGTCTACGGGCTTGCCCGCTTTGACCATAATCATGATCGCGCGGGGCGTCGCCAGGGAATTCACAAAATCTTCGACGCTTTTGGACCCTGTCAGCGCCCCTTCGCCGCCGTGCTCTTCCATAAACTTGTCGGTTTTCTCCGTCGTGCGGTTATGCACGGCAATCGGAAAGCCTTTGTGCGCGACATTCCGCGCGAGATTTTGCCCCATCACAGCCAGGCCCGTCAGTCCGAAGTTCGGTTTGTCCGCCATTTGTCTTGTGTCTCCTGTAAACCTTGCTACGCCTTTTTGCTTCGCGTTTGTTTCAGTTATTCGCGTTTGCCCGCCTCGGTTCCTCCCCGCCGCAGCGCCTCCCGCGCCGTCTCGGCGGCGTCGGCCCGGCTCCACTCAATCATGGCGCGGAGGATCGGCCCGAGCGTTTTTCCGCGCGGCGTGATTGAGTATTCCACTTTCGGCGGCACCTGGCGGTATACTTCTCGGTGGACAATGCCGTCGTCTTCCAGCTCACGAAGCTGCTGGGTCAGCATTTTCGGCGTGATCCCCGGCAGGCAGCGCTGCAAGTCGGAGTACCGATAAACATTTTGATCCAGATGGTATAAAATATTCAGCTTCCAGCGTCCGCCGAGCATTTTGACCATGCGCGACGCCGGGCAGGCGGCATCGGGCCGTCCTCGCTCGGGCTTGTCTTGCGGCGGCATTTCATTCCCCTCGCTTTCTTTTTCTGCTTGCTTTCTTTTTCTATACTATAGCACAAAAAAGTGCATACTTTACAAAAGCGCCTGTTACCGGTACACTGGCTTGGTGCGGCGCTTTCTGCCGTTCCCATGCCAAAGGAGACACCTGAAGATGAAAGCGATTGAAGTCAAACAGTTCGGCGGTCCCGACGCCATGCAGTTGATTGAAGAGCCGATGCCCGCGCCGAAGGCCGGACAGATTATCATTGACGTGAAAGCGGCGGGGATCAATTTCGCCGATGTCCTGGCCCGCGCGGGGCAGTATCCCAATGTCCCGAGCGCTCCGTTCCGGCCCGGCTTTGAGGTTGCGGGGGTGGTGACGCAGCGCGGCGAGGGCGTGCAGGGCCATCAGCTTGGCGAGCGGGTGATGGCGCTCCTCGGCGGCGGCGGCTATGCCGACACGGCGGTGGTGGACGCGGCGAATGTGTTTCCGCTGCCGGAGGGGCTGGACTTCGCCCCGGCGACCGCGCTGCTGGTGCAGGGGCTGACGGCGTATTTTCTGCTGGAAGCCGGCAATCTTCGGCCCGGCGGGACTGTGCTGATCCCCGGCGCGGCCGGCGGGGTCGGGTCGCTGGCGGTGCAGATCGCGAAGCTCAAAGGGGCCGGCAAAGTGATCGGGCTGGCATCGCCGTCCAAGCACGACTTGGTGCGCTCGCTCGGGGCGGATGCCGTGTTCGACTACACGCAGCCCGGCTGGGCGAAGTCGGTGTCGGCGGAAGCGGGCGACGCCGGGGTCGGCGTGTTTCTCGACTCGCAGGGCGATCTGGCCGGCGAGGGGTTCGAGACGCTCGGGCCGGGCGCGTCCTGGGTGATCTACGGCGGCCAGTCCGGCAGCGGCAGCCCGCTGGCCGCCGACCGCTTGTGGCCGATGATGGCGAAAGCCCTTTCCCTGCGCGGCTACAATCTGTTTTCGAGCGCCGCCGACTGGGGCCGGGGCATGGCCGAGCTGCTCGGCTGGGCGGCCAGCGGCAAGCTGACCCTCAGCACGCAGTCGTTTCCGCTGGCCGAGGCCGCCAAAGCGCACGAGGCGATCTCGGCGCGGCAGACCACCGGCAAAGTGGTTTTGGTGCCGTAGATTCAGCATCCAATTTACCCGGCGGCCAATGTCAGGGCATACACGGCGTGTGCGCCGGCGGCGCACAGGGCCGCCGCGCACTCGTGGAGGCTGCTGCCGGAAGTCACCACATCGTCTATCAAAAGCAGCGTGCGGCCCGACACTTGCTCGGGCCGCGTCACGGCGAACGCGCCGCAGAGACTGGTCCGGCGGGCTTCCCCGGACAATCCCACCTGCGGGCGGGTGGGGCGGGCGCGGACCAGCGCGTCCGGCGGCAGCCCCGGCAGGGCAAGCTCCGCGCCGACCACGCGGGCCAGGCGCTCGGACTGGTTGTAGCCGCGCACCCGCCGCCGGGCCGGGTGCATCGGTACCGGCAGGAGGGCGTCAAACCGCAGGTTGTTCAAGTCGGCGGCCTGAGCACGGGCGGACGCGGCCAGCAGCCGCCCGAGCGGCCGCGCAAGCTGAGGCCGGTCGCGGTACTTGAACTGGTGAACGGCATGGCGCAAAACGCCGTCATACGCGCCGAGGGAGCGGGCGCGGGTGAACGCCGGACGCCGCCGCCGGCAGTCCGGGCAGCCGCCCCGGTCCGCCCGAAGCGTCTGGCCGCAAATCGGGCAGAAAGGCGCAGCGACCGGGGCGATCCGGCCCGCGCAGGGGAAGCACAGGCCGGACGGCCCAAGCGTGCCGCAGACCAGGCAGCGCGGCGGATAAAGCAGGGCTAAAAACGGATCAAGCAACGCGGCCAGCATTGTCGGGTTCCTCCATAAGTCGGTCGGTTCGTCCGTGAAAAAGCTTCGGTCGTCTCGGGTTTTTCGGTGTTTCTGCCGATAATCGGGATTAGTGCAAGTTTCACCGACAACTGTTACCCATTCGTCTTCCTGGGCAGCCTCGCTGGCGCGGCCCGCCGCCGCCGCGCAGGCCCTGCTGGGGCGGCTGGCTTGGGCGGCAGAGCCGGGGCCGGGCGCGGGGCCGTCGCCGGCCGGGACGCTGACGGCGGAGATTGTCCGCGCGGCCCTGCTGGAGCTGGGCGCGGCGGCGGCGGACCCCGATGTCGCGCTGGCCCTCGCGCTGGCGCAGGCCGGGCTGCCGCTGACGCTCGGAACGCTGGCGGAGGCGAACGCCGCGCTGGCCGCCGCGCCGGGCACGCTGCCGGCGGCGTATGCGCTGGCCCGCTCGCTGGCCCTGCCGGCGACCCCGGATGCCCTGCGGGCCGTGTCCGCCGTGCTGCTGGCCCCGGCGGGCGGCACGTCGGCCCTGCCGGAGCAGGTGTCCGGCTGGCTCGGGCTGGCGCTGGACGCCGGGACTCACCCTGAAGCGCTGGCGCGTGGCCTGCGCGAGATGCTGCTGCAAGTGGGCCGCAGCACCGAGCACCGGCTGCTGCACACCCCGCAAAATCAGATGCCGGTGTCGGACCTGCGGACTTCCCTGCTGCGCCTCGCCGCCGGGTCGGGCGACCGGGGCCTGCGCCTCGGGGCCGACCAGATGGCGTCGCTGCTGGAAGGCCAGCAGCTTCTCAACCAAGCGGCGCTGGCCGCGCACGCCGGCCAAAGCGCCGTGCCGCTGTATTTCGCCCTGCCGCTGGCATTCGGCGGCGAGCCGGGAATTCTTGAAGCGCAGTGGCGGCACGAGCGGGACACGGACCGGGACGGCGAAGTGCTGCGGGTGACGCTGCGCCTTAGCCCGCCGAAGCTGGGCCGGGTGCAGGCGGACCTTGCCGGCCTGCTGTCCGGCACCCTAAGCTGCCGCTTCGGGGCCGAGCAGCCGCCGACGGTCCGGCTGCTGACCAAGCATTCGGGCGCTCTCGCGGCCGCCCTCAGCGCCGCCGGGTGGGACTCGTGCGACGTGTCCTGCCGCCGCCAAACCGACTGGCCGCCGCTTCACGGCGCAGCGCAGTTTGCGTCGCCCCGCGCCTGCATAGACCGGCACGTTTAGCTTATGGAAACTCTGGTTCCGACTTATTCCCTGGCGGCCGAAATCGCCGCGCGTGCCCGCGAAAGCGACATTCCGCTGCGGAATGACCCGGCGCTGGCCGAAGCGCTGGCGACGCTGTCGGTCGGCGAAGGCATTCCCGCCGAGATGCTGTCCGCCGTCGCCGAAGTGCTGGCGTTTGTTTCGCGGCTTAATGGGCCGGGATAGGTCCCGTGTACCGATCTACCGTCATCACGGCGAACTCTTCCCCCACCTGACGAGTCGCGAGCGCCGTGTGCAGAGCGCGGGCCGTATCGAGCGAAGTCAGGCACGGAATGGAATGCTCCACCGACGCCCGGCGGATCAGCGCCGCTTCTTTTTCAATCTGCTTGTCTTTCGAGACCGTGTTGATCAGCAGTGCGACCCGCCCGCCCCGGATCAAATCCAGCAGGTTGGGCGTCCCCTCGCTGATCTTCTTTGCCGTGCTGACCGCGAGGCCGTGCGCTTCCAAAAATTTGGCCGTGCCGGCGGTTGCATGCAGGCTGAAGCCGAGGGCCGCGAAGTCTTGAATAATCGGCAGCGCTTCGGCCTTGTCGGGGTCGGCGAGCGTGACCAAAAGCGCCGCGCCTTTGCCGCCGGCGGGGACATCAATGCCCGAGGCGACCATGGCTTTGTACAACGCCCGCGAAAAGTCCGTGTCAATCCCGAGTATCTCGCCCGTGGACTTCATCTCGGGGCCTAAATTGATGTCTACATCGGTCAGCTTGGAGAACGAGAACACCGGCGCTTTCACCGCGATATTCGGCTGGTTCGGGTGCAGGCCGTTTCGGTAGCCCTGGTCGGCCAAAGACTTGCCGAGGGCGGCGTAAGTCGCGGCGCGGACCATCGGGATACCGGTGATTTTGCTCAGGTACGGCACCGTGCGCGACGCGCGGGGGTTGACTTCAATCACATACGCCTGGTCGTCTTCAATCACGAACTGAATGTTCATCAGGCCGACCACGCCTAGCGCTTCGGCTAATTGAGTCGCATACGACACCATCTGGTTTATGGTGGATGGCTTGATTGTCTGCGGCGGATACACCGCCATCGAGTCGCCGGAATGGACGCCCGCCCGCTCGATATGCTCCATGATGCCGGGCAATAAACAGCCGCCGACGCCGTCGGCGATCACATCGAGTTCCGCTTCTTTGCCGATCAAGTAGCGGTCCACCAAAATCGGCGCCCCTTCGGCAATCTCCTCGGCATAGCGCATGTACTCCATTAAATCGTCGTCGGAATACACAATCTCCATCGCCCGCCCGCCGAGCACATACGACGGCCGGACCAGCACCGGGTAGCCGACCTCCGCCGCCACTTCCAGCGCGGCTTCCGTCGTCAAAACCGCCCGCCCGGCGGGCTTCGGGATGCCTAAGCCGCGCAGCAGCGCCTCAAATCGTTCCCGGTCTTCGGCGAGGTCTATGGAGTCAAACGACGACCCGAGAATGGGAATGCCCGCTTCCGACAGGGGCCGGGCCAGATTAATCGCCGTCTGCCCGCCGAACTGACAGACGACCCCTTCAATCGGCGCTTCTCGGGCGATGACGTTCAGCACATCTTCCGGGGTCAGCGGCTCAAAATACAGCCGGTCCGACGTATCAAAGTCGGTCGAGACCGTTTCCGGGTTGTTGTTAATGATGATCGCCTCGTACCCGGCTTCCCGCAAAGCGCGGACGCAGTGAACGCTGGCGTAATCAAACTCGATCCCCTGCCCGATGCGGATGGGGCCGCTTCCCAGCACCACCACTTTTTTCTTTTCGTTTGTCATAATTGTGTCATTGGAGGCAGCAGGTCGTCTACAGCAACGGCTTTTGTCGGCAGATGGAGTGGGAAAATCATTTGTCCCGGCTGATAGACCGTCACGTCGGCATACTCGCCCGACGGCAGCGGGCGGCGGTAGACTTCCACTTGACGGCTGACGAGATTGACGATCCAATACTCCGCGATGCCTGCCTCGGCGTAGGCCGCCATTTTCATTCCGCGATCTTTGGCAAGCGTACTGTCCGAAACCTCAACGGTCAGCAAAAGCTCAGTTGGCCCCGGATGATGATCGGCGTAATCATTGATGACGCCGGCGGCGACCGAGAAATCCGGCACCGGCTCCGATATGTCCGACAGCGCTGCCGGCATCCTCGTGCTGAACACGAAACCATCGCCGAAGATGTTCCGAAGAATGGCTCCGGCTTGGGAAATCATTGTCGCGTGAAGCGGCGACTGCCGCCCCAGCCGCCAAATCTTGCCGCTGAGAAGCTCGACACGCTCGTCGTCAAAAAAGCCCGATTTACTCAGCCGGTGATAATGCTCCGGCGTCCAGCGATAGTTATCCCTTCGAATCACAACTGCATTATACCTGCCCGCGCAAGGGCGAGGCTTCCAGCGCTTGCAGGGCAGCGCGGCTTTTGCGGCGCTCCCTCGCTTCCCGCAGAAACTTCATCGGCTGAAGCTGGCTCCAGGTCATCAGATACGCGCCTTGCCAGGTCGGGCGGTACACGCCGCGCTTGTGGTCTAGATACAAAAGGCCGAACTTGACCTGCTCGTTGTAGTCCTCCACAATTCGCTCCTGCTGCACGGCTACCTCGGTGCCGGGGCGCGGCAGCGGCTCAAGCGGCGTGCCTGCCAGCCGCGCCGTGCGCTCGCGGTGGACGGCATACAGGGCATGCGGGTTCTGCATCTCCGGCAGCCGCAGAGTCTGCTGCTCGGGGCCATGCCGGAACGCGCCGGGCGGACGGTTGTTGTTAGTTCCCAGCACGGTTCCCGACGCGTACCGGGTGATAAACTCGACATAGCGGGTGGTCATCTTAACGCCGTCCGGTGCGGCCACATAAAACGCGCTCGCCAGCGCTTTGGTTTCCGTGGCCCGGTTCATGTACAGGCTGACAAAGGGAAACACGTTCGGCGCGGAATTGGCCCACGACACATGCGCGATTGTCTCAAACCCTTCCGCCTCGAGCGCCTGCTGACACGCCCACAAATACTCATAGGCCGGCGGCGGCAGGGTCGCAAGATCGAGCGGTTGAAACTGAGGGTGCGCGTTCAGCTTTTGATTGAACTTGATGACAATCGGCATCACGAGGTACAAAAGCGCGGCGAACCCGACAATGCCGACGAGAAGTGGCTGCATCTTTTCTCCTTTGCCGTTTATGCGTCCGCCGAGGGCGTTACAAACGCGCGGCGTTGGTCAATCGCTTCGACGGCTTGTTCCAGCGCATGACAAAGACGCCGAAACGAGCGGGAGCGCAACCGAACACGCGCCGGGTCGAGAAGCCGCGTCATGGCCTTTTGATCAATCGTTTCTTTGTAGATGCGCCCCGGCGGAAACTGCGCCGTGAGCCAGCCTTTGACGCCGGCTCGCGCTTCAACGTCGCCGGTATAACTCAGTCCCGCCGGCAGGGCAGTTCCGCTGTCAAGAACTATTTCGGTGATTGTCTCTAGGCTTGCCAGAAACCAGGCTTCGTACTCGCAATTCGCAGCGACTATGACCACCGGAAAGCGCACCCCGATTGCAGAAACGCGCCGCGCGAAGTCTGACGCTAACTCCACCGGGCAGTCCTTGTCGGCGTCCACCAGCACAAGAACCGCGCCGCAGTCCCGCTTGGTCCAGGCATTTTGGACAAACCGCTCAATCCCGCCGGGCGTTGTCAAATTGCCGCGACCATGCGCGTTTTGCGGCGTCTCAATTTGAATGTTATGCTGCCGGCCCAACTCCGCCAGCAGCTTATAAAGCAGCCCTGGAACCGCTTGGACTTCGCCTTCGACAATCGGCACGATCTTAGGCATATGACGGCACAATTTCTTCCTGCGCCGAAACGTGCAGCCCTTCGATGCGCAGCAAGTCGCCTGCCGAAAAAAGCTGAGAGTTGATCGCCTCCCGCTGCCCGTCGTCAATCGGCCCGATTCTTGTTTCCGTGCCGACCCGCTCGACAACCCGAAGCTGGTCCGCGCGGAAGCGCGAGATCAAATCCGGGCTTTGCGTCGTGATAAGAATTTGGCTTCGGGTTGCCGCTTCCGCAATCACTTCGCTCAGCACCGCAAGAGCGCCGGGGTGAATACTCAGCTCGGGTTCTTCGATAGCAATCAGCGAAAGGGATGCCTCCTGATAAAGTGCAGCGAGTAATCCCAGTACGCGCAAGGTTCCATCCGATTCCTGCGCCAGCGGAAACCATGCTGTCTTTCCGTTTTCGGCTTTGTGTTCCAACTCGGTGACTAAGTAGCCGCCTACCTCTTTGATTCTTATGTCACATACATTCTCAACTACTTGCCCTAAAGCCGCCGCCAAGTCAGCAGAGAACAACCCGTGTTCCATCATCTGTCGCAGTATCGTACCTAAATTTTCTCCTCCCTCGCGCAAGGTTGCCTCGCTTGTTTGCCTTTGGGGAAGTCGCAACGTGTTTGGGGAAATCGTATAAAAATCCGTTTCTGTTATTTGATCACAGACTGTCCCCATCTCCCCAAGAAGGAAAGACAAAGATGGCAGCATTAAGTTGTTGGGTGAAATGGGAAATGCGGCTAAATTGTCAACTTTCATGGGGAAATGCGTCGGCGTCTCGATCCACTCTCCATTTTTGGTTTCAAAGCAATTCAACGAGCGGTCGGAGCCTCGATACAATTCAAGTGATTCGTGCTTGATTCGCCGTTCCTCTTTTTGCCCAGTTCCTATTGAAAAAGAGTAATATGCCGATCCATGAAGCTGTGTAAGCTCCACCCTGATTTCGATGTCGCTTGCTTCTGCGCTCGGAGACCAGTGTTTGATTGCTTCAATCCCATCCCGCTGGCTGATTGCCGTGTCAAGACCCAGGCGCAGGGCATCGCGGACGAAGCGCAGGGCGTCTAAGAAGGTGCTTTTGCCGGTGCCGTTGCGCCCGACCAGCACGGTCAGCGGGCCGAGCGAAACGTCAACATCGGCGAGGTTGCGAAAGTTTTTGACTTGAACGCGGGTGATCATAAAATGTGCCTGGCTGCGATTATACCTGACCGCCGATAGTAGCCGGAGCGCGGCGGCGGTGCTGCTCCAAATGAACGCCTAAAATGGCGATGTCGGCGGGGGTGACGCCGGGGATGCGGGCGGCCTGGCCGAGCGAGACGGGGGCGACGCGGGTAAGGTTGTCGCGGCTTTCGTTGGACAAGTTGCGGATGCTCCCAAAGTCGAACTTTGCCGGGATGGGGACTTCTTCGCGGCGGCCCGCGCTTTCGACCTGGGCGGATTGGCGATCAATATAGCCTTCGTATTTGCACTGGATTTCCACCTGCTCGGCGACGGCGCGGGGCAGGGGCGCGGGCGGCGGGGCCAGCGCGGCGACGGCCGCATGGGAAACGCCGGTGCGCTTCAGGATGTCGGACAGCGGGACGCGCTGAGACACGGGCAGCAGGCCAAAACCCGTGAGGCGGGGGTTGTCCGCGCCGCTGACGAATGTGGTTTCCAGGCGCTGCGTTTCGGCGGCAATCGCGCCGCGCTTTTCGGTAAACAGCGCCCAGCGGGCGTCGGGCACCAGGCCGACCGAGCGGCCCAGCGCGGTGAGGCGTCCGTCGGCGTTGTCCTGGCGCAAAAGCAGGCGGTACTCGGCGCGGGAAGTCAAAAGGCGGTACGGCTCGTCGGCCCCTTTGGTCACGAGGTCGTCAATCATAACGCCGAGATACGCATCCGAGCGCTTCAAGACGAACGGCGGCGCGTTTCGGGCGTACAGCGCGGCGTTCGCGCCGGCCATCAGGCCCTGCCCGGCGGCTTCCTCGTAGCCCGACGTGCCGTTGATCTGGCCCGCGAGAAACAATCCCGGCAGGCGCTTGGTCATCAAGGCGTGGGTCAGCTCGGTCGGCGGCACGGCATCGTACTCAACCGCGTAGCCGGCTTTGAGCATGACGCAGCGCTCTAAGCCCGGAATGGTGTGCAGGAACTCTAATTGAACGTCGGCAGGGAGCGACGTAGACGTGCCCTGGACATACAGCGAATCGGTGTCCCAGCCTTCCTGCTCCAAAAACACTTGATGGTTGTCGCGCTGACTGAAGCGAACGATCTTGTCTTCAATGGACGGGCAGTAGCGCGGCCCGAGGCCCTCAATCGCGCCGCCGTACATGGCGGACTGATGCAGGTTGGCTTCAATCACGGCTTTGGTACGCTCGTTGGTATAGGTCAGCCACGACGGCAGCAAATTCGCAATGCCGAGGGTTTCGCGCCCGAACGAAAACGGCGGCGTGTTCGGCTCGGACTCAATCGCCGTGGTCTGCGAGAAGTCCACCGACGCTTTGTCAATGCGCGGGGTCGTGCCGGTCTTGAGTCGCCGGGTCGGAAAGCCCAGCGCCCGCAGGGTATCGGACAGCGCGACGGCGGGCTTCTCGCCGAGCCGCCCGCCGGCGGTGCGCTCGTCGCCCCGGTGCATCACGCCCCGCAGGAAGGTCCCGGTGGTGATGACGATGGCATCGGCCAAATACGTCTCGCCCGTCGCCGTTCGCAGGCCGGCGGCCCTGCCGTTTTCTACTACTACGCTCTCGACCATGCCTTCGGCCAGCGTCAGATTGGCGGCAGCCTCTAATGTCGCCCGCATCGTCTTGGAATACAGTTCTTTGTCGCATTGCGCCCGAACGGCCTGCACGGCGGGTCCTTTGCCGGTGTTCAGCATGCGAATATGCGTCACCGTCGCATCGGCGTTGATGCCCATCTGCCCGCCGAGGGCGTCAATCTCGCGCACCAGGTGGCCTTTGGCGGGGCCGCCGACCGAGCAGTTGCAGGGCATCAAGGCGACGCTGCCGAGCGACAGCGTCAGGCACAGCGTCTTCGCCCCAAGCCGGGCCGACGCCAGCGCCGCTTCCGCGCCGGCATGGCCCGCGCCGACAATGATGACATCATAAATCCGTGTGTGGGTGTCTTGCATAAAAATAGTTTACCGAATTACGAGAAATATGGCCCAGCACTAATACTTGGCATGGTTTGTGCAGGATAAGTAAGCGCCTGGCGGGTTTAACTCCCTCCTGACGGGTGATGCCTGGACTCGGGGCAGCGCTGCCTGCGAAGTCGTCACCGCCTCCCGGCGCATCTTACTGAAAGGAGACGACATCATGCTGGTTCACATCATTCATATCCTTCGCGCAATGTGGGGTTCCTAAATCCCCCGCCATGCCCCCGCCGACTGCAAAAAGTCGGCGGGGGCATTTTCTTTCGGGCCGCAGCTTATTTTAAGGCCGCATCTTATTTTACCCGAACGCTGTCCGGCAGCGGCTCGGTGCCCCACAGCGGCCCGCCGCCCATCTCGCGCCGCCAGCTATCGCGCCATTTATGGATGTCCACGGCTCCAATCGGCGGCAGCGGCTGACGCGCTTCTTTCGGCGGCAGCGCGGGAAAAATCCGGTGCGGCTCGGTTTGATACCAATACGCGACCGTGGCAATATCGAGTGTCAGCGAATTGGCGTGCCCGTGCTCAATAGACGCCCGCAGCGAGGTCTCAAAGTAGATCGGGTCTTCCAAGTGGAACCGATAACAGTGCGTGCGGCCTAAAAACCCCGTTTCGCCATTGACCCGCGCATAGCCGAAGTACGGGTGCGCGTACTGCTCTTTGGGACACCACGACGAGTTAAAGTAGTCCTCGGTTCCCGTCCCGTGCAGCGACCCCGGCCAGGGTTCGCCGTCTATGAGAAACATGTCGTCGCCCTCGCCGTACCAGAGCGGGGTCGGCGAGTCCACAAAATAATTGACCCCGACATACTGCCCTGCGCCCTCGGCGTGCACAAAGACATGGTTATAAGTGTCCGACGGGTTTTTCGGCTGCACCCCCAGTGTTTCCCACTCGTTTTCCCGGTCGCCCTGTCCGGCCTGCGGCCCCGGCCGCTGCCGGTTCCACCACGCGTGAAAGCGCCCCATCTCCGGCCCGATTTGGGGGTGCTGCTCGTAGTCTACATAATAATAAAAATGTGGAATAGCGCTTTCCGACTGATTTTCGACTTCTATCCGCGCCCCGCTCCCGAACGGCATCGGGAAATAGCAGTTCAGCGCATTGCCCCCGGCGGGCGCAGCAGCCAGCGGCAGCGACGCCCAGTTGTATTTCTCGCCCCAGCCCTGCCCAAAGAAGTCCCCGAGCGGCGCTTCCACCGACGGGCTGCTTTCGCCGTCCCAGAACATCCGTAAAATTGCATTGCGGCGAATCAGCGGGTCCTCGCAGCCGAGCGTCATCCACAGGTGCTTGATAATGCCCGCGCCGCCGATCTCGGCTAAAATCTTCGTCTCGCCGGCCCCGACGGTTACAAAGTCGTTGTTGCCGCCCGTGCGGTCATACGACGACACGCGCTTCGTCTGAATGCCGGGGCGCAGGAGAGCGATGTTGTTAAGCGGGGTTGTCATAAACACCATAATACCCGATGCTTCCGGTGCCTGTTCCCGGCTTATTGCAACGTTGAGATGTCAGCTTGATTGAACCCATACGCTGCATTCTCTCTGATTTATGCCATAATGCTGCTGGAGAATAGACAAAATGGCCTCGCTTCTCGAAACCAATCCTTACCTGCGCGACCCGGAAACGCGCCGCCGGATGCTGGAACGCAATGCGCTGGACTCTTCGGCCTTCGAAGGGGCGCGGGGACTAAAGCCACGCGACACTCAGCCGCCCTCTGCGCCTCGTGTTATCGCCCGCAAAAAGAAAGCCGTCAAGTCATCATAGCGGGTCAAATATCCTTGTTTGACTGCCGCAAGATAGAGGGCGCGTTCATTCCCGCTCCCGCGCCCCCGGAACCGATAATCGGGCAGCGGCCAGCCTGCCTGCAATGCCATCACATCCGCCAGCCAGCGGGCCAGCCGCCCGTTGCCGTCCCGGAAGGGATGTATCAGCAGCAATTCGGCGTGAACTTCGGCCATGCGCGGGGCGACGGTGTCCAGCGGAGCCGGACGGCAGGGCGTGTGCTGCCGGAGCAGGCCGTGTTCCAGCGCCGCCATGTTCTGCGGAACCAAGTGCGCCGGCGGCCAGCGAAAGCCGCCCTTCTCCATTTCCACTGTCCGGTAGTCCCCTCCCCATTCGTACAGCTCGCTGAGCCAAGAACGGTGCATCGAGCGCAGCATCTCCGCCGTGAACTGAGTTTCCGCAGTCACCCGTCCCAGAAAATCCGACTGAGCGCGGATTAGCGCCTCGAATTCCACGCGGTCCATCTCCCGCTTGCGCTGAATGCCGGGCTTGTTCCGCAGAACGCGCCCGCGTGAGCCGGACTGACTTTCGGACTCCACGCCGGTCGCAGGCTGGTAACGGCTGTGCGTGGGTTCTCGGTTCATGCTTTCACTTCTTGGCCCCCGCCGGAAGCAGCTCTTTTGACTGAGGTAGGCTATGAGGTAAACCAGTCATGGATAAATGTTCGTCCAAAGATCGGCGGAGGCAAATCGGGAAATGTGCTTGACATTGCTGGTTGCGATAACATACTCGGCGGCAGGCAGGCCAAGTGATAGCGCCTGCGTTGCGGCGATGGCATCACCGTCAAGCGCGTGAATGTCGGCTGTCACGATCCCTGCATTTCGGGTCTGCGCCCATAGCTCGGCGGCTTTCAGCATCACATCGGTCGTTAGCGGCAGATACCGGGCAAGCTGTTTGAGCTGATTCAGGCGAGCAATGCCGGCAGATTTTTTTGCGCGGATTAGCTCTCGGCGGACTTCGTAGTCGCAGACTTCCGGCAAATAGACTTTTATCCCCTGAAACAGAAGCGTTTCCAGCCAGAGGCGGCAGGCATCTCCTTCCTGAGATTTCCCCGCTCTTTGCGTCACCAGACCAAGCGGCGACGAGTCAAGAATAACTGCTTGAATTGCTGTCATTCTTGCCCCCGCAGTGACAGCCGGCTTCCCTGCAAGTTCTCCATCAATTCTTTGGTCTCCGCCTCCCAGCGTTGTCGCTGCTGCGTATCCTCAGTCGCATCTTCTTCACGCCAGGCTTGAAGCAGACTGATCAGCGCCCGGTTCTCGCTGTCTACCAGGGCAGCCGGCTCCGGCTGGTAAACGCTGACTTCCAAAACGGCGTTGGGGGCGATCTCGCTTTGGCGGCTCATCAGTTCGTCCCAGGTGAGGCGGTACGTTTTCATCGGCTGGCGAGGTGACATGGTTTTCTCCTTGCTCTTACTTCTTCGCCCCCGCCGGAAGCAGCTTTTTGAGGCGGGACAGCTCGTCGCGCAGCTCGGCGGCTCGCTCGAACTCGAGCGAGCGGGCGGCCTGCTTCATTTCTTTCTCGATGTCGGCCAGCGCGGACATGATCTGATCGAGCGGCAAAGTCTCCGGGTTGCGGGTGCGCGAAATGTTGTAATACGACTTCTGCTCGGCGATCTTCTTAGACTCAATCACCTCGCGGACCGCTTTGTTGACTGTGTACGGCGTGATGCCGTGCTCCGTGTTGTACGCTTCCTGGATGGCCCGGCGGCGGTCGGTCTCGCCCATCGCCCGCTCCATCGAGCCGGTGATGCGGTCGGCGTACATGATCACCTGTCCGCCGAGATTTCGCGCGGCCCGGCCGATGGTCTGAATGAGCGACGTTTCCGAGCGCAGAAAGCCTTCTTTGTCGGCGTCCAAAATCGCCACCAAAGACACTTCGGGCAGGTCAAGGCCCTCTCGGAGTAAGTTGATGCCGATGACGACATCGTAGATGCCGAGCCGCAGGTCGCGGAGTATCTCGGTGCGCTCCAAAGTGTGCACGTCCGAGTGGAGATAATTCACTTTGATGTTCAGGTCCATCAAGTACTCGGTCAGGTCCTCGGCCATCTTTTTGGTCAGGGTCGTGACCAAGACCCGCTCGCCTTTAGCCGTGCGCTCGCGGATTTCGTTCAGCAGGTCGTCCACCTGGCCTTTGATGGGCTTGATGATGATCTCTGGGTCAATCAGGCCCGTCGGCCGGATAATCTGCTGGACAATCTGCTCGGAGTGCTCGCGCTCGTAGGCCGCCGGGGTCGCGGACACAAACACGCACTGGTTGACCCGCTCTTGAAACTCTTCAAACTTCAAAGGCCGGTTGTCGCCCGCCGACGGCAGGCGAAACCCGTACTCAATCAGCGTGTCTTTGCGGGCCTTGTCGCCGTTGTACATCGCCCGTAATTGCGGCAAAGTCTGGTGCGACTCATCAATGACCATCAAGTAGTCGTCGGGAAAATAGTCCAAAAGCGTGGACGGCGCGGTGCCGGGGGCGCGGCCGTCGAACCAGCGCGAATAATTTTCAATCCCGTTGCAGTAGCCGACTTCGCGGATCATTTCGAGGTCAAAGCGGGTCCGCTGCTCGATCCGCTGGGCTTCCAGCAGCTTGCCCTGCTGCTTAAAGAGCGCCACCCGCGCTTCCATCTCCTGCTCGATGCCGATCACCGCCCGCTCCTGCCGCTCGGGGCTGGACACGAAGTGGGATGCCGGGAAGATCGTAATCTCATCTTTCGACGACTGCACTTCGCCGGTCAAGGGGTCCACGGTCGTGATTTTCTCGACTTCGTCGCCGAAAAACTCCACCCGCACGACAATTTCCTCGTCGGCCGGCTGAAGTTCCAAAACATCGCCGCGCACCCGGAAGGTCGAGCGGGTCAGCGCCAGGTCGTTGCGCGTGAACTGCATGTCGATCAGGCGCCGCAGCATGTCGTCGCGGTCGTATTCCTTGCCGCGCTCAAACTTCAGGATAATCCGGGCGTATTCCTCGGGAGCGCCGAGGCCGTAGATGCACGAGACCGACGCCACAATCACCACATCGCGCCGCTCTAAAACCGCCTGCGTGGCCGAGTGCCGCAATCTATCAATTTCATCGTTGATCGCCGAGTCTTTTTCAATAAACGTGTCGGTCTGCGGGATATACGCTTCCGGCTGATAGTAATCGTAGTACGAGACAAAATACTCCACGGCATTCTGTCCGAAAAAGTCCCGAAACTCCGAGCAAAGCTGCGCCGCCAAAGTTTTGTTGTGCGCGATCACCAGCGTCGGCTTTTGCACCCGCTCAATCAAATTCGCTGCTGAAAATGTTTTTCCTGTGCCTGTCGCCCCTAAGAGTGTTTGATATTTGTTGGCGTTTTTGATACCCCGCGCCAGTTTGTCAATCGCCGCCGGCTGGTCGCCGGACGGCTTGTAATTCGAGATCACTTTGAAGTCCATACGTTTTGTTCCTACGGGTGCTTGTTTCTACAGGAGCGCGGTCAGCCAATCGGCGGGCGTCATCACCGCAACTGCCGCGCCGGCCCGCGTCAGCAGTTCTTGGTCCCAGGTAATCAGCGTCGTGCCGTACTCCTGCGCGACTGCGGCATACACCGCATCGGCCCCGCGCAGGCGGCAGGCGACGGCAATGTCCGCAGCCCATTCGGCACAGCCTGCCGTCACTTCCACAAGTGTCATGTACGGAAAATCGCGAATTTGTGACAGCGACCTTTCTGCGAGGGCCGGTCGCCCTGTGGATCGAATCACGGCAGCCGCCGTTTCCGGGAGTACAAGCGTCGGACAATAAATTTCCGTTGCAGCAGCAACAATGCGATCCAGAAACCCGCTGCTGACAGAATGGTTGATTTCTGTCCGCATACGCGCCGAAACAAAAATGTTGGCATCTATAGTCAGCATCAACGCCTCATCTCCGAAATGATTTCGGCAGCGGATTTATCTGTATTCCAAGCTGCTGTAATTTCCTCGGTCAGCGCATCCCAGTTGCGCTTCCACTCCTCGTAGATGCGCTGGCGCTGTTCCACCGCTTTTTCCGGCTCAATCAGCAGCTTTTCCCCTATTGTCTCCACGACGTAGCGGCTGTGCGGCTGCACTTGTCCAAGCATTTCCGTCGGCACAAGCAGCCCGCGCTCACCCGCTTGAATAATTCTTGATGTCGTTTGCCCCATAATTATTCTCCTTCGCCCTGCCGAAAAAACGCAAAAGCGGCCTTTAGAAACTGCCCCGTAAGACCTCCAAAGACCGCCGCAAACCGATGTTCTATTGTACCCGATTAGGGCGTGTTTTCGCGCCGAGCGCAGGAGGAAACGCCGGGCCGAAACGCGAACAAGTGCCTGCCTCAGCGGCTACTCGCCGCTGACTTGGATGTCGTTTCGGACAGTCTTGTCCGGGCCGAGCGTGTCGCGGGCGATGCGCCCCGCCCGCGCTTTCTGCGCGGCGGAATTCACGGTTCCATGCAGGCTGACGCCGTTTGTGTCGGCGTCCACGCGGACCCCGTGGACATTCGCTGACGCCAGCGCCGCCGTGACCCGCGAGCCAAGCTCGAGCTTGGCGAGCTGCGGCTTGGCGGTTTCGATATTTTTTTGCGTGTCGTGCCGCGCCGAGTCAATCGTCTGCTGCGAGCAGCCTGCGGCGGCAAGGGCCGCGAGACATAAAGCCGTGACGAATACCGTGTTGTTCATACCGACCGCCTTTCGTGAAAGCAAGAAAAGAATGCTCTTTGTTACCCAATCTCGGCGCTTTTTCGCGCTGCCTGCCGCCGTGCTTGCCTGCGCCGCCGGAGCAGTCGCCGCCCCGCCGCCGGTGCCGCCGCTTCGGTGGGTGTTCCAGACCCGGCATGATGCCCAGACCAATCCGCAGACGGACGTTTTTCTGCGTGTCGGCACCCGGCAGGTGCTGGTTTTGCCGCATGCGTCCGACGAGTTCACCGTAGCAAACCGGACTCAGTACAAAGACAGCGGCATTCCGGCGGACGCGCTGACGGCCTGCACCGGCTGGTGGGCCGGGGCGGGCGACAATTTGTATGTTGCTCGCCGGGGCCGCTCGCTGGTTGTCTGCCGCAAAGAGCTGGATGAGCAGTCCGGGCCGTTTCCCTGGAAACGGCTCAAAATTATTCCGCTGCGCTAAAACCGCAGGTGATGGGCTGTCAGCCAGCCGATGCGGGCGGCGTCGGCGAGCAGGAGCGCGATGCCTCCGAGGATGCTGAGGCGGCCCAGGGTGCGCGGCGGCAGGGGCAGCAGAGTCTCGCCGCGCAGGAGAAACACAGCGGCGCGGAGCCAAAGGACGACGCACAGCGCAAACAGCGCGGGGCCGAGCGGGTGCCAGTGCAGGGCTTCCCAAACACGCCCGTGGGCGAGGCAGACAAACGCGCGGGTCAGCCCGCAGCCGGGGCAGGGCAGGCCGGTCAGATGGTAAAACAAGCAGACAGACGGGAACGGCCCGATCTGCCCGCCCGCGCCGCGCGGCAGGGGGAGCAGGGCGGAAGCGGTCAAAACCGCCGACAGCAGCAGGCAGGCCGCGCCGGCATTGGCCCGGCGGGCGTCGGCAAAAGCATCGGGAGCAGTCGCAGAAAGGGGCATGGCGTCAGATTCGTTACCTTCTGTTCAACTTCCTGCTCGGCGGCGGCGTTTGTTTCCGCACCGGGCCGGGTAATGTACGAAAACAAGACAATAGAAAAGGGGCAACGACCGTGCCGCGCCGGGACAGGGCGGCAGGAAGGAACGTCAATGGAGCTGCAATGGCCGTTGCTGGAATGCTGGCTGTCGGCGGATTTGGAGTCCGTGCCGCCGGCGCGAAAAAAAGCGATGCGGGTCTGCACTGAGGCCGGGCTGACCGAAGACGACTGTTTTGCGCTGGACATTGCGCTGGGGGAAGCGCTGGCGAATGCCGTGACTCACGGCGCGGGCGCGGGTGTCAAGACCGGCGAAGAGATTTATCTCGGCATGTGGAATTTCCAAAGCCGTCTTATCATACAAGTTCGCGACAGCGGGCCGGGGTTCACGCCGCCGGGGCCGCCTTACCTGATGCCGGATGCCGCGCAGCAGGCCACGCGCGGGCGCGGCCTGCCGCTGATGGAAACGCTGACCGATGCGCTGGCCGTCTGCCGAGGCTGCGCCGCCGAAGGCGGGGCGTCGGTGTTTCTTATCAAATCCATGCCGAGCGGCAGAAATTAAGGCCCGCGCGAAGCGCAAAAAAGACGCCGAAAACGGCGTCTTTTTATTTTTTCGAATAAACGGTACTTTTTGCGGCGCGGGCGTGTCTAGTCATCACAAGGGAGTACAAAGGGGGAAATGGGAACTTAACTCGCCGCGCCCGGCGTTTAAATCCTATCCCATTGTTTAGGCAGGAGACTGTTCGTGGCCACGACAACTGACCCGCCTGTCCGTGCGGCGGCTTCGCCGCTGGCGCTGACCCGCGCCCGCCGGGGCGACCGCAAGGCGTTCGGACGACTCACCGAGCCGTACCGGCGAGAGCTGATCGCGTACTGTTATCGGCTGACCGGCACGCTGACCGAAGCCGAAGACATGGTGCAGGAATGCTTTCTGCGTGCGTTCAAAGCGCTGGACTCGTTTGAAGGCCGGGCGAGCCTGCGGGCCTGGCTGTACAAAATCGCGCACAACCTGTGCCTCAATCATGTTCAGCGCCGCCCGCCGGTCTGGGAGCCGCTCGAAGAAAGCGGCTCGCCCCGGCAGGCGCAGGGGTCGGATACCGAGCGTGCCGAGCTGGGCCGCGAAGATGTGCGGCTGGGTTTTGTGGCCCTGGTGCAGAGCCTGCCGCCCCGGCAGCGGGCCGCGCTGGTGCTGCGCGACGTGCTCGGGTGGAGCGCCGAGGAAACCGCCCGGATTTTAGAAACAACCGTGCCGGCGGTCAAAAACGCGCTGGGCCGGGCGCGGCAGACGCTGGCCCGGCACCCGTCGGGCGGCGACCCCGCCGAGGTCGCGGATTTGGCTGCGTCGGACCCGGAAGCGCGGGAAATCGTCGCCCAGTGGGTAGATGCGTTTGAAAAAGGCAACACGGTCCGCATGGTCGCCCTGCTGACCGGCGAATGGAACCCGGCAGGTTATGGCGAAAAACAGCGAAAAGAAGCAAGAGAAGAAACAGAAAAGCGAGAGGAAAGAACGCATGGCAAGCGACAAAAGCGAGCGGCGCAGCCAGAATCGCCGAGACAATAACGAGGGCGGCGGGGTGCCCCGCAATCAGGAAACGACGGTGCGGGCGATCTCCGTGCTCGATGAGATTTTGAAGTCCACCGACCCGATTGACCCGAATTATCAGTATCTATTGCTGCTGCGGCACCAGCTCGAAGTGGACGAGCAGCAGTCCGCCGAAGCGCAGGAGCTGATCCAAAAGTACGATGATGCGTACAACAAGCTGACCGCGCCGGCTAACCGCGTCGCCGTCTTTTTGTCGAAAAACGACGACGGCACGGCGAATATCGCGATGGGCGACAACGATTTCTACACCAATGTTGACCCCAACGTGGATGTCGAGACGCTGCAAGCCGGCACGCGGGTCAAAGTCAACGAAGCGTATGCGGTGGTCGGCGATCTCGGCCCGGCGCAGAACGGCCCGGTGGTCAAAGTCGCCGAAGCGCTCGACGGCGGACGCCTGCGGATCGGCGGCGACCAGCAGGGGCAAAACACGCGGATTGTCGTGCGCGGCGCAGGGCTGGAAGAAGCCCCGATCAAGGCCGGCACGGAAGTCCGCATGGAGCCGAACTTCCGGGTCGCGCTTGAAGCCTTCCCGGCGAAGGAAAACCAGGAGTTCTTCCTCGACAAGATCACCGAAATCCCGTGGAGCGCGGTCGGCGGTCAGCAGGAAGCGATTGCGGTCATCAAAGACGCGATTGAGCTGCCGCTGCTGTACCCTGAGCTGTACGAGCGCTTCGGCAAAAAGCCGCTGAAGGGCATTCTTTTGTACGGCCCTCCCGGCTGCGGCAAGACGCTGATCGGCAAAGCGACGGCGTACAACATCACGCAGGAGTACAAAGCGCGGACCAAGCGGGACGTGAAAGAGTACTTTATGTATATCAACGGCCCGAAGATTCTCAACATGTGGCTCGGCGAGTCCGAGCGGCAGGTGCGCGAGATTTTCTCGACGGCCCGCGAAAAGGCCAAGGAAGGCTACCTGGTCTTTATCTTTATTGACGAAGCCGAGAGCATTCTTCGCACCCGGTCGTCGGGCCGGTTTACGAACATCTCCAACACCGTCGTGCCGCAGTTCTGCGCCGAGATGGACGGCCTGGTGTCTTTAGAGAACGTCGTGGTCATGCTGACCTCGAACCGGCCGGACTATATTGACCCGGCGGTTCTGCGCCCGGAGCGGATTGACCGCAAAGTCAAAGTGGTCCGCCCCGACAAGAAAAGCACGACCGATATTCTCGGCATCTACCTGCACAAAGACCTGCCGCTCGACTACAAAACGGTAGACGAGCACGGCGGCGCGGAGCCGGCCCGGCAGCATCTCATCAGCAAAACGACCGAGCTGATCTGGTCGAAGACGCACGAGACCGAGTTTTTGGAAGTTTACTTGAAAAACGGCTCGGTGGACACGCTCTATTGGAAAGACTTGATTTCCGGGGCGCTCTTAACCTCGGTGGTCGAGCGGGCCAAAGACTTCGCCATCAAGCGCTCGATTGATGTCAAGTCTACCAAAGAAGGCGTCTCGATGGACGACCTCGACCGGGCGGTCCGCATGGAGTTCAAGGAAAACGAGATTTTCCCGAAAACGGACAACTTGGAAGACTGGCTGAAGCTCTTGGACTACGAGCCGGACAATGTCGTGCGCTTGAATGCGATCTCCTCCAAGAAGGGCACGCAGACGACCCGGCGGAACGTGATTTAGGAACGAGAAAATGCCCCCCCCCAGCCCCCAATAATGGGGGAGCAATACGGAACGGCCACCGTTCGTATTCATTCCGGCTCCCCATTATTGGGGGCTGGGGGGAGCTTCGTGAGGAGACTGACTTTTGCCATTATTCGGCACGGAAACAGAATACGGGATCGCCGTGGAAGGCAAAGGCGCGAGCGACTTACTCGCGGAAAGCCGGGCGGTCGTGAAAGCGTACCGAGGGAAAATCGCCTGCCCCTGGTACTACAAAGGCGAAGACCCGCGCAACGACATGCGCGGCTTTCATGTAGATAAGCTGACGATTGACCCCGAAGACGCAAAATTCGACGCGCCCAACCAAAAAATGCTGCCGGTCGAGGAAGAGCGGGCGGACCGGGTTTTAATCAACGGCGCACGGTTTTACAACGACCACGGCCACCCGGAATATGCGACCCCGGAATGCGGGTCGCTGCTCGATTTAGTCGCCCACGACAAAGCAGGCGAAAAGATTGTGCTGGCGGCGGCGCAGGCCCGGATGGAAAAAGCGGGCGTCGGTCAGGTCCATATCTTCAAGAACAACACGGACTTTCATGGGTCGTCTTACGGCACCCATGAAAACTATTTGATCCCGCGCGAAACGCCGTTCGCGCAGCTTTTGTCGGGCCTGCTGCCGTTTTTTGCGACCCGCATTCTGTATGCCGGGCAGGGCAAGATGGGGATCGAGCCGCGCGGCGACGCCGGGGTGTACCAGCTCTCGCAGCGGGCGGACTTTTTCACCGAGGAAGCGTCGGTGGATACCCTGCACCGGCGGCCTCTCGTCAACACGCGCGACGAGCCGCATGCCGACCCCCGCGAGTGGCGGCGGCTGCATGTGATCTGCGGCGACGCCAACTTGTCCGAGTACGCGACGGCGCTGAAGATCGGCACGACGTATTTAGTTATGTCGCTGCTTGAATCGGGCTGGCAGCCCTGGGTCAAATTAAAGTCGCCGACCGACGCCATCAAGCAGATTTCGCGTGACCCATCGTACAAATGGCTGGTGGAAGCGGAAACCGGCACGATTTCGGGAATAGACATTCAGCGGGTGTACCTCGCGGCGGCCAAAGAAAAGCTCGCCGGGCGCGGCTCCGACACGGATTGGACGCTGACCGAGTGGGAGCGGACGCTGGACGCGCTCGAAACCGACCCTCTGTCGCTCGGGAATAAGCTCGACTGGGTCGCCAAGCGCGGCCTGCTGGCCGATTATGTCGAGTCTGAAGGCGTGCTGTGGTCCGACGAGACCCTGCCGTCGTTTGACCTGGCGTACAGCAACGTAGACCCCGACGAGGGCCTGTACTACGCGCTCGAGCAGGCGGGCGAGATGGTCCGCCTGACCTCGGACACGCTGGTCGGCGCGGCGCAGACCGAAGCGCCGCTTAATACCCGCGCGGCCATTCGCGGGTACCTGGTGGATAAATTCGGCGACTCTATCGGGGTTGTCGGCTGGAACAAAGTTGTCCTGCGAACCGAAACCGAGTCCTGGGTGGCGGATTTGGACAATTATCTGACACCGGCCGCTGTCGCCGACGCGATGGCGCTGATTACCGAGGCCCGCACCCTCGACGAGCTGGTGCGGCATTTTCGCGCCGATGGCGGCGGCAAATAAGCTGCCGTGCAGGAGTCTCGGCGTCCGCTGTGGAACCTGACCGTATCACACTGTTTGTTCGTGTTTGTTTTTATTTCTGAAAGGACCCTGACCATGACCGGAACCCGTTTTACCTCCGAGATCATCGGACTGCCCGACGAAGACCGCGCGACCCGCCCGACCGGCCCCGCCGAACCCCTCCGCAAAGAGGGCGACGAAACCGGCCCGTCGAAGCCCGATGTGCAGCGGCCCGACCGCAGCGACCTTCTGAAGCGCATGAAGCGGGTAGACCCCGACCAAGCCCGCCGCTACCGCCAGCGCAGCGGCGAGTAATCCGGCGAGGGGAGGAGGGGAGCGAAGCGTAGGGAGCGAAGCGTAGGAAGCGAGGGAATGAATTCCTCTCGCTGAATGGCATCCTTCGGATGTAGGAATGCTGAACGCTTGCCGATCTTACATCCGAAGGATGCCATTCAGCGAGAGGAATTCATTCCCTCGCACCCCTCGCTTCCTATGCCTCGCTTTCTCGCTCTCTTCTCTTCCTGCCGACCAACGACGATTTTACAGATTGCGTGTGACACTTATGCTTCGAATTGACCCTGACGGCGGCGGCTTTTCCGCCCTGTTTTCCGATAACAATTTTGCCAAGAATTCACTGAACGACCGGCTCCCGCTGCCGACCCCCGTGCCGAACGTGCCGGGGGCGCGTGACGTAGACACGCACGGCACGACCGTGATTGCCGTGAAGTACAAAGACGGCCTCATCAACGTCGCCGACCGCCGCGCGACGGCGGGCTACACGGTCATGTACGACCAGGCTGAAAAAGTGCTCGCTTTGGACGACTACACGCTGATCTCGATCTCCGGCTCGTTCGCCAAAAGCGTCGAAGTCGTCCGCTACCTGCGGCACTCGTTCAAATACTTTGAGCGCTCCCAGCTTCAGCCGATGTCGCAGGAAGGCAAGCTGATGGAACTCCAGCGGGTCATCGCAAACAATGTCCCGGCGGCGCTTCAAGGCATCGGCGCGTTTATCCCCGTGCTTTCGACGTTTGACCGAGACACCAATCAGGGCCGCATTTACTTTTACGACGTGCTCGGCGGCCAGTTTGAGACCGCCGAATACGGCGCGGCGGGCAGCGGCTCGGCTCCGATTAAAGGCGCGTTTGAATATATTCTGAAGACCAAAGGCCCGTTCCGCGACATGGACCGGGAAACGGCACTGAAAGAAACGCTGACGCTTTTGGACATTGCGGCGGATTTAGACACGGCTACCGGCGGGTCGGCGAAGTTTTTGCCGGCCGCGAAGTACATCACTGCCGACGGCATCCGCGACTTTTCCGACGCCGAGATCAAAGCCGCGCTTGGCCGGTCGTAGACAGCATGCGCTCGGGCGGTCGTAGACAGCATGCGCTCGGGCGGTCGTAGACAGCAAGCCGCAGATTAAAGACAATACGGGCGAACACGAGGTTCGCCCCTACACCTTCCGACCTGCCCCGTAGGGCGAACCTTGTGTTCGCCCTTGTAGTGGCCGGATTTTGACCGGAGAGACCCATTGCCTTCTTATAGCCCTTACGACTGGAACGAAAGTATCCAGCAGCGAAACGAATACATTGAAGACCGCCTCAAAGACGGCAGCCCCGTGGTGGCGCTGACTTACGACGGCGGCCTGCTGCTGCTGTCCGCGCGGCAGACCCAGCGGAAAATCTACGAAGTCTACGACAAGCTGATGTTCAGCGCCATCGGCAACCAGAGCGATGTGGAGCAAATCCGGCGCGGCGCGATTGAAGCCGCCCATCAGGAAGGCTTCCAGCGCTCGCCCGACGATGTGAGCGTTCAGCGGCTGATCTCGTTTCAGCTTTCGCCCGCCATCAAGCGCATTTACGGCGACCCGTTCGCCCAGCCGATTGTGCTGAAAGGCATCTTCGCCGAGCTGGGCAAGACGCCCGACCGGGATATTCTGATGACGCTTTCTTACGACGGCGAGTTTTCGGCGTCGCCGGGCCATGCAGTCGCGGCGGGGACGGCCTACGCCGAGGACCGGATGCGCGAGCACCTGAAAACCGAGACCGAAACGGGAACGCCGAGTCTCGAAACCGGCCTGCGGGCCGCGCTGTATGCGTGGGGCGTCGGCATGAAGCATTTAGAAGCTGAAGACCGGGCCGACGCCGATTATTCGGCTGACGGCGAAGGCAAGCCCGATGTGTCGGCGTTTATCGCCGAGCACCTCGGCAAAGGCTGGACCATTGAAGCGGGCGTCTTGGAGCGCAACACGACCCGCGAAAGCCGCTTCCGCCTGCTGACCGAAAGCGAGCTGGCTGAGACGGTGGGGCGGTACAAGTAGACCCACCTCTTTTAGACCCACCTCCTTGCTTCGCAGGGGTCCTCCCTAACAGGGAGGACCCCTGCGAAGCAAGGAGGTGGGTTCCGAGGTTCTTCAGGACAAAACTATGGACAAGCGTATTTTCGGAATTGAAACCGAGTTCGGCTGCCTCGTCAACGACGACTCGGTCGGGACCGCCGAGATGATTGTCGAGCAGGTCAAAGACCATGCGTTCTACAAAGACAAGCTCGGCCTGATTGACCTGCACGCCCGCGATTACGCCTTTGAGCCGGCCCGCTGCGGCGGCTTTCTGCGCTCCGGCGGACGGCTGTATATTGACGCGGTCGGGTCGCACATGGAGTACGCGACCCCCGAATGCACCGACTTTGCCGACGCCGTGGCCTACGATAAGGCCGGGCGCGTGATCTTGCAGCGGCTTCTGCGTGAGCTGGACTTGCAGGATAAAGTGTCGTTCCACTCAAACTCCGTGGACCACTTCGGCGGGCACACGTTCGGCTGCCATGAGAACTTTTTGGTGGCGATTGACGACCGCTTTTTTCTGGAAGCCCTGTCGTATCTGCTGCCGTTTCTTGTGACGCGCCAGATTTTCGCCGGGGTGGGGCGGGTCGGCGGGCACCGGCTGAACTACAAGAGCCTGAAAAACAACATCATGACCATCTCGGATTACGAGGTGGATTACCAGTGGGTGGGCAACTTCTACGGGGTCGAAGTGGACCCGACGATAGAGTTCCAATTATCCCAGCGGGCGGATCACATCGTCAAGACAATCTCGTCGCGGGTGCGCTTCAACCGGGCGATCATCAACCCGAAATGGGATTCGTACTACAACTACTCTAATCTCCATCGCCTGCATATTTTGTTCGGCGAGTGCAACATGAGCGAGTATGCGACACTTCTCAAAATCGGCACGACTTCGATTGTCCTGGATTTAATTGAAGACGGCATTCTGTTGCAAGACGTGGAGCTGCGCGACCCGCTGGAAGCGCTGAAGTCGGTGTCGCGGGACCAGACCTGGAAATGGCCGGTCAAGCGCAAAGACGGCAGCACTATCGGCGCGGTAGACTTGCAGCGCTTGTATCTGAAGGCCGCGCAGGAGCGGTACACCGGGCGCGACGAGCAGACCGATTATGTGCTGACCGAGTGGGCCAACTGTTTGGATGCGTTGGAGCGTGACCCCTACGAGCTGGCGGACAAGCTGGACTGGGTTGCCAAGCGCAAAATGATGGAAGACTTTATGGAGTCCGAAAACGGCGCGGTGCAGTGGGGCGACGATATCCTGCACTCGCTGGATTTGGAGTACCACAATGTCAATCCCGAAACTTCTCTTTACTACGGCCTCGAGCAGTCCGGGGCGATCCAGCGGGCGACCACCGACCGGCGCATCTTTGAGGCGACCATGACTCCGCCGCAGAACACACGCGCCAAAGGCCGGGGCATCGTGATTGACAAGCTGCTGGCGTCCAATTCCCGCGATTATGTGATTGACTGGGATTTGATCTACATCAACAAGCGCCTGCATTTAGAGCTGAAGAACCCGTTCCACACGTACAAAGACGAGTCCACGGCGTTTGCCGGCGGGCTTTAGTCGAAACGCCCCGGCCATTTAGGCCGGGGCGTTTTTTTGTGCAAAATCTCTTCTTGACATGTAAGCCCGCTTTTGTTACAATGGGGGCAAAGGAATATGCCCATGTCGCCGCCGCCTGCCAACAACCCCGCTCCCGCCGAACCCCCGGACCTATCCGCCTCGCGTGCGCTTGATGCGTACCTGGAAATGATGCGCCGCCGCGAAAGCCTGGAAGAAGCCCCCTTCTGGAAAGAAGTGACGGCGTTCAATCAGATGCCGAGCTACTCGGTGGACAAATACTACGGCCAGTATGTCGCCGTGTACGGCGGCAGCATTGTGGACGCCGACCCTGACGAAGCCGAATTGGCCCTGCGCTTCTACCGCACCTGGGGCTATGTCCCCGTGTATATTCATAAAGTCGGCACCGAAGAAGGATTAGTGGACGCCGAGGAGGACAAAACGTGATAGAACGTATAGATGTGACACCAATCGCCGGGCTAGATGTGCAGACGGGCTTGTTGCTGGCGATGCTCGATGATGGAACGCAGGAATGGCGAGGAGAACTAGGCGATGTCGCGGACGAAACACTTCTCTGGCAGCCGTTCCCAAACGGCCATAGTATCGGTACGTTGATTTTGCATATTACCGATGTGGAAGCCTATTGGCTGCATGAGGTTGGTGCAGGTCTGACGCGCTCCCCTGAAGAACTCGCCGTGCTGCTTTCCGAAGAGACCCAGCAGTACCAATTCTCCTGGCCCGCACCGCCGGCGCAGCCGCTTTCCTGGTTTCTTGCCCGGCAGGATGAAATCCGCGCCCGCACCCACACGCTGATCAAAACCCTTAGCGGTTCGGAGCATCTCGGCTCCAGGATAAACCGCCGCACTGGGGAACGGCATGAGTTCACCCTTCGCCAGCTACTCCACCACGTCCTCACCCACGAAGCTTATCACGGCGGCCAGGCTGTGCTTCTCTCGGTCCTGCACGAACGAATAGCCAAGACCATGCCATAAATTGCATGGCTACACGGCGCAGACGCTACGAAGTACCGCTTCTGCACTGGCAGACCCGGAGGGCTGCACTGGCAGACCCGGAGGGCGCGGCACTGGGAACATCTTGGCATTATCTTTCCGAACCCCGCGAAGCGGGTGTTTTGTGGCGTCTGCGCCGTGTAGCCGTGTGTTTCAACGCATGGTCTTGATTGCTTCCTACCCCGTGTTCTTCATGCCGGCGGCGACGCCGTTGATGGAGAGCAGGACAGCGGCGCGGAGGTCGCGGCGGACGATCTTGGTCTCTTCCGAAGCGTCGTCGCCGACCGGCAGGGCGCGGAGGCGCTTGAGCAGCTCCACTTGCAGATACGAGAGCGGGTCCACATACGGGTTCCGCAGGCGGATGGACTTCTGCAAAACGCGCTGGTTGTCCAAAAGCGCGTCGAGGCCGGTGATGCGCCGGATAATCGCCACGGACTTGGCATACTCGGCGGCGACGGCCCCATAGATGCGGTCCCGAAGGGCCGGGTCGGTGACAAGCGCGGCGTAGCGGGCGGCGATCTCCATGTCGGCTTTCGCCAGCGACATCTGGGCGTTGTCTATGGTGGTCGCAAAGAACGGCCACTCGCGGTACATGGCTTGCAGCCGCTCCAAGTGCGCGGCCGACTGGTCGGCATACGCGGAAAGCGCCGTGCCGACTCCGTACCAGCCGGGCAGGGTATGGCGGCTCTGCATCCACGAAAAGACCCACGGGATCGCCCGCAGGTCTTCAATGCGGTCCGACGCCGTGCGCTTCGGGGGGCGCGAGCCGATGTTAAGCTGGGCCAGCTCGCCCACCGGGGTCGCTTCCTGGAAGTAGCGCACAAAGCCGGAGTCGCCGTAAACCAGCGCCCGGTACGCCGCAAACGCCGTGTCCGAAACCTCGTCCATGACCGCCGCCCACTCCCCCGCTTTCTCCTCTTTCCGGCTCCCCAGAATTGGGGCGGGGGGGCCGCTGGCTGTCAGAACCGCATGGACAATCTGCTCTAGGTTTCGGTACGCGATCTCCTGGTCGAAGTAGCGCGACGAAATCACTTCGCCCTGCTCGGTGATTTTCAGGCGGCCCCGGACACTGCCCGGCGGCTGGGCCAAAATGGCCTTCCCCGCCGGGCCGCCGCCGCGCCCGATGGCCCCGCCGCGCCCGTGAAAGAGGCGCAGGGAAACGCCGTGCGCAGCCGCGACCTCGGCCAGCCGCGCCTGCCCGACATACAGCTTCCAGTTGGCGGTGAGATACCCGCCGTCTTTGTTTGAGTCCGAGTACCCGACCATGACTTCCTGGGCGTCGCCGCGAAGTTTCACGTTGCGCCGGTAGACGGGGTTTCGGAGCAGCGTGTCCAAAATCTGCGGCGCGTTCTGCAAGTCTTCTATCGTTTCAAACAGCGGCACCACGTCCACATGGGACCAGCCGCCGCTGTCTTGGGCCAAGTCGGCCAAATGCGCGTCTTTGGCGAGCAGCAGCACGGCCAGCACATCGGAAACGCCCGACGCCATAGACAAGATAAACGAGCCGAAGGCGTCCGGGCCGAGCGTTCCCATTTTGTCCGACACCAGGCGAAACAAGCCGAGGGTTTTGTTTGCTTCGTCGCCGAACTGCGGCGTCGCCGGCACCAGCGGCCGCCGTCCGGCGATCTCGCGCTCCAAAAGCGCGATTTTGCCGGGTTCGTCCAACGCGCCGTAATCCGTACCTTGATCGGCCAGCACGGCGGCCAGCGCCCCCAGATACTTTTCTTTGTGCTCGCGGATGTCCAAACGGGCCAGGTGGAAGCCGAACAATCGCGCCTGCGCCAGCAGCGGGGCCAAAATGCGCCGGGCGGCGAAATGGCCTTTGTGCGTGTCGAGCGACTGCTCCATAATCTCCAAATCGGCGATAAACTCCCCCGCCGACCCGTAGCCGCCGCTGTGGTTGTCCTGGGTGCGCCGCAGGCGCTCCCAGATAAACTCGCATTTGCGGCGGTACGGCTCCTGCGGGCTTCTGCCGGCCGCTTCGGCGGCGACTTCGGGCAGACTCTCGGCGTCGGCGAGCAGCGACTGCTCCAGCTCGTCCGAAACCCCGACATAGTGGCGGGATTGACTCAGCCGGTCGCTCAGGGCGCGGACGGCAGGGACATACAGCGCCAAGACCTGCGCCCGGTGCAGCCGCAGCACTTCGGCGGTGTGGTCGAGCGTGATGGTCGGGTTGCCGTCGCGGTCGCCCCCGACCCACGAGCCGTATTCCAGAAAATTGGGAATGGAGAACGCTTCGCCGGGGTAGCATTCGGCCAGCGCCGCCGCCAGGTCCTCGTACAGCCGGGGTGTGACCTCAAACAGCGTTTCGCCGAAATAAAACAAAATGTTTTTGGCTTCGTCGAGCACCGAAAGCCGTCTTTGGCGCACTTCATCGGTCTGCCAGAGAATTTCCGTTTCGGCGGCGATCTCCGCTTCCAATCGCTCCCGCTCGCCTTCGGTCCGCTGCGGCAGCTCCAGGGCGCTCAGCGACGCCGACAAGCGGTGCAGCTTTTCGTTGACGGTGCGGCGCTTCGACTCGGTGGGGTGGGCCGTAAAAACAAGCTGAATGGACAAGCCTTCGATGAGCTGCCGCATTTCTGCCGCCGTCATGCCCGCCGCGCTCAGCGTTTGGACCGCGTTCCGCACCGACTCGGAGCGCGGCTTCGTGCCCGCTTCAAACGCCCGCCGCCGGTTGACCCGGACGATCTCTTTCTGCTCGGCTAAATTGACTAATTGAAAGTAGGTCGTAAAGGCTTTCAGCACCGGCAGCGCCGCGCCGAAATCCATGCCGGCAAACAGGGTGTCGAGTTCCCGCTCGGCGTCGCTGTCCCCCGGCACGCGCCGCGCTTCTTTGGTCAGCGCCCGGATGCGCTCCACCCGCGCCAGCAGCGCGTCCCCGCCCTGCTCGCGCAGGACTTCGCCGAGCGCGTTCCCCATAAGCCGCACATCCCGCGCCAGCTCCCCGCCGTCCACTTTTTGCTCAGTCATCACATCTGCCATGCCGCTATTGTACCTAGTTTGCCCCTATTCTTTTAGCGTCTCTGTTCTTTTCTCTTGACAATGCCGCGCCGCTCTGCTAAACTTTGCACAATTTGAGCTGCCGACCTATCACGAGGACACAGGAGACCCATATGACAAAGCCGTTTTTCACTGTTTTCTGCCTGCTGACGGCACTGCTTCTCTTCGGTGCCGGTTCCTGCTTCGCCGACACGCCGCTACGTGCCTGGCCGACTTTATCCAAAGAAGTGAGTGGCGACGCTCCCCAAGTTGTGCGTCCGCTTCAGCTTCTTCTGGCCGCGCACGGCGGCAAACTCTCCGCCGACGGCGTGTTCGGCGACGCGACTCAAAAAGCGCTGCGCCGGTTTCAAGGGGCGCATCGCCTGGTGACTACAGGCGAGACAAATAACCCCACCTGGGAAGCGCTGATCGTGCCGGTGCAGGCAGGCAGCACCGGCCCGGCGGTCCGCGCGGCGCAATTCGCGCTTCGCAGTGCAGGCTACGCCGTCGCCGTAGACGGCGTCTTCGGCACGCAGATGACGGCAGCGGTGAAAACGTTTCAGAAACGTACCGGGCACACCGCAGACGGCGTGGTCGGCCGCAGAACGTGGTACGAGCTGCTGGGCGGCGGAGACAATTCACCGGGGTATTAGCCGTGTTGCGTTGACGCTCTCTGCGCCGGGAATATGCTCAGCGCAGACATCTTTCGAGAGGTTAAAACGTCTGACAATTATGCTAAAATATATATGTCAGCAATCCGGTTGTTAAGATGCCGATAATACCATTGCAGAGGAGGAACACGAAATGCCGGAAGCTGTGAAAGACTTTCTCGCGGGCGTTGCTTCGATTTTTGACTTCACCGACTCGGCCAATCGCGACCTCGATGTCGTGCGGTCCGAGCGGGACGATTATGCGTTGATGGAAAAAGACTGGGCGCTGGTCGGCGCTGATTTGTGGCGGGCGATAGACACTCATGCCGATCACATAACCGCTTAGGAGGCCCGGATTGCCCAAGTTTTCGTCAGAAGGCAATGAGATGAGCAATTCCGAAACTGACCCGGAAGGCGACGAACCAGAATCGGACGAAACGGCGCAAGGCAAAAGCCTTGCGCCGTCTTATCGTGCAGACCGCTTGACCCGTCACGGAACCCCGCCCGCCTACCTGGTGGCGAGTCGGTTTCAAGGCCATATTCCCCCGCCCGACCTGTTGCGCGACTACGAAACGGTGCTGCCGGGTGTTGCAAACCGCCTTGTGGTTCAGATGGAAGCGAACGGCTCGCACCGCCGATACATGGACAAAGCGACTTTGTTTCTTCGTCAGGGCCGCTCTTATCTCGGTCTCGGCGCAGGTCTCTTTGTCGTTCTCAAGTTTTTGGACGTGAGCTACCGCCTTGTCACTGCCGGGCACGAAGTCGCCGGCACGGTTCTTGGCACAGTAGATTTAGTTGCACTTGCCGCCGTGTTTGTCGGCATGGGACAGACGTACAAAACCAATAAAACCAGCGAGAAAGCAACAATGCCTTCGTCAAAAAAGCCGGATGCCGAAAAAGAAAACTTGGAAAAAGAAAACTTGGAAAACAAGGACCAGGTAAGCGAAAGCGAGACTTCTGCCGCTGGAAAATGAGTGTGTTACCGATAGCCTTTTCTCGCTTGCGCCGCATAACGCGGCGGAGTCAAAGAGACATACTTCGGCGGCGTTGACGCGCTCTGCGCCGGGCAGGTAAACTCTGGGCTAAAAGAGAGTTTGTAAAGAAAGTTTGTTATGCCTCGTCCGCTGGTGTTTGGGAACGGTGCGCTGCTGGTCAACTTAGACAGCCACTTTTCGATGCGCGACCTATACTTTCCCTATGTCGGCTGGGCGAACCATGTCGGGGGGCATCGGTGCCGGGTCGGGGTGTGGGCCGACAGCGCCGGCTTTGCCTGGCTCGAAGACGGCGGGTGGGAGCGGACACTCGGCTACGAGACCGATACGCTGGTGTCGGACTGCGCGGCGACCCATCACGGGCTGGGAATTCGGCTGCGTTTCAGCCATGCGGTGCTGCATGATGCCGACATATTTTTGACGCGGGTTCGGGTCCAAAACCTGCGGGACGAGACGCGCGAAGTGCGGGTCTTTTTTGCCCACGACCTGCGGATTGACGAAAGCGACATCGGCGATACGGCCTACTTCGACCCGTATGCCGAGGCGCTGATCCATTACAAGCGCGACCGATACTTTTTGTTCAGCGGCCGGATCGGGGTCGGCAGCGCGGACCGGGACACCGGGATTTTCGAGTACGGCTGCGGCGAAAAAGGCTTTCGCGGCGCGGAAGGGGCCTGGCGGGACGCCGAAGACGGGCACTTGTCGGGGAACCCTATCGCGCAGGGGGCGGTGGACAGCGTGGAAAGTTACCGCGCCGATGTGCCGGGGCGGGGCGAAGCGCGGGTGAAGGCGTGGATGGCGGCGGGCGGGACGCGCGACGAAGTTTTGGCGATGCAGGCGGCGCTTTTGCGGCGCGGCTTCGAGGAAGCGCTGTCGGAAACGGCGGGCTTTGACGGCGGCTATGCCCTGCGCCGGACCGATTTGGACCGGCTGCCGCCGGGCGCGAGCGAGCTGTTCACGCGCTCGGTCTTGATCATCCGCACGCAGGCGGACCGTCGCGGGGCGATACTCGCCTCAAACGACACCGACATCATGGACACGGCGCGGGCGCACTACTCGTACCTGTGGCCGCGCGACGGAGCCTTGGTCTCGGCGGCGATGGACTCCGTCGGCTTGTCGGAAATCTCGCGCCCGTTTTTTGAGTTCTGCGCCCGTGTGCTGCCCCCTGACCGGGCGGCGCTGAGGCACAAGTACGGTCCCGACGGCACCGTCGGGGCATCGTGGCACCCGTGGGTGACGGGCGACGGCCCCGGCGGCGCGGAAGTGCCGTTTCAGGAAGACGGCACGGCATTGGTCGTGTGGGCGTTCCATAAGCACGTCCAAACCCACGGGGACACGGAGTTCGCCCGGCGCTTTTACGCCGAGTTTGTGCGTCCCGCCGCCGACTTTCTGCGTGAGTTTCGCTTTCCGAGCGGTCTGCCGCGCCCGTCGTGGGACTTGTGGGAAGAGCGGCGCGGGACGCATATTTTCACGACGGCGGCGGTAATCGGAGCGCTGGAAGCGGCGGCGGCGCTGGCGGCGGGGTTCGGCGACCCGGCTTCGGCGGAGCGCTGGACCCCGGCGGCGGAAGAAACCCGGCAGGCGCTGCTGACGCACTTTTGGGACGACAACGTGAACGCTTTCGCCCGCATGGTAACGACAGGGGAGGACGGCACGCTGACGCGGGACATGACCTGCGACGCGTCGGCCTACGCCCTGTTTGCGTTTGGGGCGCTGCCCGCCGCCGACCCGAAAGTCGCCGCCACAATGGCCCGGATCGGCCGGGCGCTCTGGGTCAAAACCGGCGGGGGCGGGCTGGCCCGCTACGAGCGCGACCCGTATTTCCGCGTCTCGGGCGACTTCAGCGCCGTGCCCGGCAACCCGTGGATCATCTGCACCCTCTGGCTGGCCGACTGGTACATCGCTCTGGCCCAAACCCCCGACGGCCTGCGTCCCGCCGCCGACCTGCTGGCCTGGGCCGTCCGCTGCGCCCTCCCGACGGGAGTTCTGCCCGAGCAGGCGGACCCGTTCACGCTGGCCCCGCTGTCGGTCGCGCCGCTCACCTGGTCCCACGCGCAGTTCGTTTCGACGGCCTGCGCGTATTTGGACAAGCTGGCATGCTTTTGAAACTCACGGCCGCCGCCCGTGTTGCCGCGCCTCCCGTGTTTCCGAGCGCCGGAGGCTGCAAAATGAATTTTCTTTTCCCCGGCGGCAAACGCTTGACAAAACACCGAGGGTGTGATATGATGCTTTAGTCAACGAAAACGCCTGCGGAAACAAGGTCGTGCTCAGGCTGACTCGTTTGCTTTGTACATTGCGATTATTGCCGCACAGTGCGCTGTGCTGATCCGTTTTTTTGTGAAAAACACTCCGTCAAGCACGACCAAAGATGGAGACTGCCATGAAAACCCGAAGCCGAGGCTTCACGCTGATTGAACTGCTCGTCGTTATCGCGATTATCGCAATTCTTGCCGCCATCCTGTTTCCGGTGTTCCAGAAAGTCCGCGAAAACGCCCGGCGGGCGTCCTGCCAGTCCAACGAAAAGCAGATGGGTCTCGCGATGACCATGTATGTCCAGGATAGCGACGAAACATATCCGCCGCTGAACGGCGTTGATGCCGCCGGCAACCCGACCGTCGGGTTTCTTGACCTGCTTCAGCCGTTTATCAAGTCTCGGCTTGTGCCGTCTTGCCCGGATGCGCCGTATGAGCAGAATTACGCATATGGGGTCAACTCCATTTTCAACAAGCGGAACCTGTCAACAGTCAACAAGCCCGCAGACGCGATTATGATTGCAGAGCAGGTGCAGGACCCGAACGGCGCAATCGTCAGCCAAGTCGGCATGGTTTATCATTTCGCCGCTTGGGTACGCCCCGGTGTCGGGCAGGACCCGACTTTTTTCGGGCCGGACGGCGGCAACGACCCGGCTTCGTATGACGACACTCTTGTTGCAGATACCGATACCGCAATTATCAACAGCGCCGCGCCGTGCACGAAACCGTTCCAAGACAATGTTGTCGCTCCCACAGCGCCGTCCGCAAGCGCTTACGGCTCACCGTGCGGCCCGTCCAACGTGGTGTTTCGGCACAATGACGGAGCAAACTTCTTATGGGCGGATAGTCATGTTAAATGGCTTCGGCGTGACGCAATCCGCTTGGGAATGTTCAACGTCGCCGCGCCATAAGCACCTGATGCCGTTTTGCGGGAAACTGAAAATAAAGCAGCGGGCGTCGGAACAAAACGGGCCGACGGCGCGTCCGACACCCGCAGCCCCCGGAAAGCCGTAGCGGCACCGGCCTGCTTTTGACGACTTTTCTGTTTTAACGATTTCCGGGGCATTTCGCCCCGGCTGAGGCTTCTCACTCGGGAGAGTCTCCAAGCCTGCGCCCGGCCGCCGGCTTTCCGCTTACGCACTTTTACGTCACTACGAAGGAGAAGGAAATGATCCAGAAAGATCGCTCTCGCAGCAAAGGCTTTACGCTGATTGAGCTGCTCGTCGTCATCGCCATTATCGCGATTCTCGCCGCTATCCTGTTCCCGGTGTTCCAGAAAGTCCGCGAAAACGCCCGGCGGGCGTCCTGCCAGTCCAACATGAAACAGCTTGGCCTTGCCATAACCCAGTACACGCAGGATGCGGACGAGCATTTCCCACTGGGCGGGTTCCGCACCCCGTTTACTGGTGTTCCTATTTTCAGCGGATGGCAGTTTCTGATCCAGCCGTATGTTTCCAGCACCCAGCTCTTTGAATGCCCGTCTAACCCGAACGGTCAAACGGCTTTCAAGACTGCCGGCGGCGACTACAACAACATCAGCAACATCAGCAACGATTATGTTGCCAATTCCAGCAACGGCACCCCCGGCCCCAAGCTGTTTTCCGACGATGTGAACCCGGATCCGGCGGCTCCGGCGCAGCCCGGCACGACGCTCGCTAGCATCACAAATCCCTCTCAGTTGATCTCGGTCGCTGAGTGGTATCCCAACCGACCTGGGAAAGGCCCGGATGCTTCCCCGGATGCCATCCCAGATCAATCTGGTAAAGACAACGGCAACCGCACCTACCAAGTCTGGATGAACGCGCCGAATACAAAAGGCTCTCCTGCGCCGCATGATGATGATTACCGACACTGGGGCGGCCTGCTTTACGCCGGTCACAACGGCCGAAGCAACTACCTGTTCACCGACGGTCACGTCAAAACGCTGGAGCCTTTGAAGACGCTGGACAATGCGGACGGCGGCGTCGGCGGCGACATCAACCTGTGGACGACCGACGGCCTTGCCTGGAGCGATCCGGCTTCGATTACTGAGCAGGCAAAGACGAACGGCTACCCGAACTCCGGCGCGAACGCTCTTTTGGCCCTGCAAACCGTGGGCAACAACTTCAAGTAAGCTTCTCGCCCTTCTCGCCCCGGTTTTGGGGGCCGGACTCGGATTTCCGGGTTCCGCTTCCCAAAATTGGGGCGTTGGAACGGCTGTTTTTAGTCTCCAAGCCCAGCGCCGGGGCGCATCATGCGCCCCGGCAAGGAAACCACCATTTTGACACTCCCTTTCACCCCTGCCATTCGCGTCGGCGCTGTCGTGATGTCGGGCGCGGCCGCCGCAGCCCTGCTCGGCGCGTCCCTGCTGTCCGGCACCGCCGCCGCGCGGGCCGATGCGCCGCAGATCAACGGCCCGGCGACGGTCGGCATCCGGCCCGGCACGCCGTTTTTGTGGAGCATCCCGGCGACGGGGACCCACCCGCTGAAGTATCAAGTGTCCGGGCTGCCGGCAGGGCTGGCTTTGTCGCCGACCGGTATTCTGACCGGGAAAATCCCGGCGGCGGGCGACTATGCGGTCAAAGTCACCGTGCAGAACAGCGCCGGCAAAGCCGTGAAGACCGTGCATCTCGTCGCCGGCTCTGCGGTCGCGCTGACCCCGCCGCTGGGATGGAACTCTTACGACGCCTACGGCGGCAATGTCAACGAAGCGCAGGTGCTCGACAATGCCCGCTACCTGCGCGAGAATATGCAGCCCTATGGCTGGGACACCGTGGTGGTGGACTTCCGCTGGTATGACCCGGCGTCCGCCACGTCCCGCGATGCCGGCGACCCCGGCGAAGTGCTGGCGATGGACGGCTTCGGGCGGCTGCTGCCGGCCCCGAACCGCTTTCCGTCCGCCGCGCAGGTTCCCGGCTTTCAGCGGCTGGGAGCGCAGGTTCACTCGCTCGGCCTGAAATTCGGCATCCATATCATGCGCGGCATTCCGCGCAACGCGGTCGCGCAGAACCTGCCGATTGCCGGGTCGCCGTATCATGCCGCCGACGCCGCCGACCAAAACAACAACTGTCCCTGGTGCCCGGATATGTTCGGGGTCAAGGGCGGGGAGCCTGCCGGGCAGGCGTATTACGACTCGCTGTTCCGCTTGTACGCCTCGTGGGGCGTGGACTATGTGAAGATGGACGATGCGTCCCGCGCACCGTACCACGCCGACGAGATTG
Organism: Capsulimonadaceae bacterium; assembly: GCA_965246745.1. GTDB lineage: Bacteria > Armatimonadota > Armatimonadia > Armatimonadales > Capsulimonadaceae > JANXMY01. The sequence goes on along the minus strand of OZ251980.1, from coordinate 1,585,146 downwards.
AAGCTGTGCAGCGGGCGATTGATAAATGCGGGCGCTCGATTGTGTTCAGCTTGTCGCCCGGCGAGACGCCCATCGCGCAGGGAGCGCATGTCGCCGCTCATGCCAATCTGTGGCGGGTGTCCGACGATTTCTGGGACGGCTGGCCGGCGCTCGAAAAAGAGTTCGGCTACGGCGCGGCCTGGCAGCCGTTCGCCGGGCCGGGCCACTGGGCCGACGCCGACATGCTCCCGGTCGGGCATATCTCGCTGAACGGCCGCCCGTCCGGCCCGGACCGGCAGACCCGGTTCACGCCTGATGAGCAGCGGACCCTGCTGTCCCTGTGGTGCCTGCTGCCGTCGCCCCTCATGGTCGGCGCGAACCTGCCGGACAACACGCCGGCGACGCTGGCGCTGCTGACCAACCCGGAAGTGCTGGCGGTGGACCAGGACAGCCTCGGCGCGGCCGCCGGGCCGGCGTCGCAAAACGCCGGGCTGGAAGTCTGGTCGCGGCCGCTGGCCGACGGCTCGACGGCGGTCGGCTTGTTCAACCGCACCGGCGCATCCGCATCGGTTTCCGCCGACTGGTCGGCGCTGAAGCTTTCGGGGTCCTACACGGTCCGTGACCTGTGGGCGCGGAAAGACAAAGGCGCTTTCGCGACGCGCTACTCTGCCGCCGTCCCCAGCCACGGCGCGGTGCTGCTGCGGCTCACCAAAGTGCCGTAGTCCGGCCAGCCCGCTTTCTCCCTCGGCGGAGCGGGCGTCTGTGTTCGCAGGCGTCCGCTTCGCCAAAGCTGTTCCCCTTCCTTCTAATGTCCCTTGCCGGGACTGCTCTGTCATTGCAATGCGCCAAGCTGCGCCGCCGCAAAAGTCTTTCTGAAGCCTTTTTGCAAGTCCATTAGAAGTTTTTGCCAGACAACTTTTACTGGACAACTTTTAGCGGCATTGTATTCCCCCTTCCACTGCCGCAGCACGACCCCTGTAATACGTCCGCGCTTGAAGTACGACAAAACCCAACCGCTAGGAGATTTGACTATGACCCTTCGCATGACACCGACGCGTGCCTTCGGGGCCGCCCTCGGCGCGGCCGCGCTGGCCCTGCTGGCCGCCGCCCCGGCGCAGGCCCAGAGCCGCGACCCGTACTTGTGGCCGTTCTCGGCCGACAGCATCTGGAACAAGCCTCTCGGCTCCGGCGCTCAGTATCACCAAATCAACCTGCCCGCGCCGAGCAACCAGCGCACCGACTGGGAGTATCTCAGCCGCACCGTTTCAAGCGACCCCAAGCGACAGGAAGTTTATGTAACCCCAACCCAAACTTTCTACCTGGATTTGTTCGTGAAGGATAACGACCCGGTTTTCACCCAGGCAGGGGACGACCGCTCCACCAACGGGGTTCTCGCGGTTGTGCAGCCCGACAACACCATCTATCAGGTCGCCGGGGAGCGGCCGACCGCCGGCGGAAACATCTTCGGCACTCCCGCCGGGTGGCCCGGCTTCAACCCCTTCGCCTTCACCGACTTGTTCGGCACCGGCTACTACGGCGCTCACTACGGGGCCGCGCTGTCGGTCTTCGGCGGCTCGATCCGGGCCTGGGAGCTGGCGTCGGGCGATGAGTACGCTATTCAGCACGCAGTTAAAATCGAGCTGGATCAAAATGAGCTGTGGAAAGCGCCCGATCCGACTAAAAGCTATGTCTGGCCGGCTCTGAACGCGGACAATTTTACCGGCGGGTACGGGGTCGCCAAGAACGATCCTCTGCTGGCGATGGGGTCTTTGCTGGCGCTGCGCCCCGAGGTCACTCCGGAGTCACTGGGCATCCGCACGCTGCAAGGGCGCAAGCTGTTTCACGCGTTCCAAGACTACGGCGGCTACATCGTAGACACGGCGGGTATCGGCTTCGGCGCTCCGAACTATATTGTCAGCTTGTGCGAAGAGCGGTCCGGGCGCGAAGTGTTCGATATGGACACCAAAGGGGACTTCTTCAGCGATGAAGTGGCGATTGTGCAGAATTTGTACTCCATCAGCAACAACGGCCCGAACTCCATCGGCGGCGGCGGCAACCCCCGCCGCAGCGGCCCGCCCCCCTTCGGCACGGTCGGCGACGGCACGACCGGCGGCACCGTGACGCCGCCGGTGATCACGCCGGGCGGCGGCGGCGGCTTGGGCACGGGCTTTGAGGGCGGCGACTTGCAGCCGACTTGGAACAACTCGCCCGACAACGATTACTTCAACCCGAACCCGAACAGCGTGTCCGGCTTTATTCCCAGTGTCGGCCCCGAGTGCGGCATTCGGTCCAGCGGCGACCAGCCGGGCATCAATGCCAACAACGGCTCGCAGATGCTTTTGGTGACGGGAACCGCCAACGGCGGCAACGCGTTCTGCTACTTCAAGGTTTTCGACCTCAGCGGCGCTCCGGTCACGCTGCAAAACGGCGCGGCGCTTAACTACGCGATCAATCCGGTTCAAGACAACGGGCGCTATGTCTCCGTGGACTTCCACTGCACCGACGGCACGACCCTGCGGGACAGCGGCATCACCGACAGCAGCGGGCGCGGCCTGCACCCGAACGCCGGGCACGGCGGGGGCATTCCGCTGAACTCCTGGACGCAGATCAACGCCAACTTGAGCGCCCTGGCGGGCAAAACGGTGGACCGGATTTGGGTCGGCTACGACCGGCCCAACTCGTCCGGCCAGTTCCGAACTTACATTGACGACCTGTCGCTGACTTCCGGCGGGGCCGCCGCCGCCGTGCGGCTCAATTTGTCCGCCGCGCGGCCGCTGGCCGCCGCCGCGCCGACCAAAACGGTGGTCGTCACCTGCAAAACTCCCGGCGCGACGCTGCGCTACACGCTCGACGGCTCGACCCCGACGGCAGGCAGCGCCGTGTATTCCAAGCCCGTGACGATGAGTGCCAACACCACCATCAAAGCCATCGGCCTGAAAAACGGCATGAAAGCCAGCGCCGTTTCGGCCTACACCTTCACGTCCGGCGTCTCCGTCACCTACACCAAGCTTTCGGGGGCGGTGATCGGCACGGCGGGGTCGTGGGCGAACAGCGGCAACACGATTGCCAAAGCGTTCGACAGCAGCCTGAACACCTACTTCGACGGTCCGGTGCCGAACGGCTGCTGGGCGGGGCTTGACCTCGGCGCAGGCAAAGCCAAAAAGATCACGCGCATTCTGTATGCCCCGCGTCCGTCGTGGGCGGCCCGCATGAACGGCGGCCAGTTCCAGGGCAGCAACGACAACGCCAACTGGACCACGCTGACAACCGTTTCGGGCACCCCGGTAACCGGGGCGCTGTCGTCCACCACGGCAATCGGCAGCGCAGCCGCGTTCCGGTATGTCCGGTACTTGGGGCCGACGGGCAGCTACGGCGATGTGACCGAAGTGGAATTCGACACGTCCCCGTAAAGCCGAATTCGCCGCTCGAAAAACCTCCTGCCCTGTCCCGACCGCACGAATTGCGGTCGGGATGGGGTATTCTTATAAGCATGATAAAACGTACAGTTTTGCACCCTGTTTTGCGCGTATCGCTGCGCTCGCTGCCGCTTTTCGGCGCGGCGGCGCTTGCCGCTTCGGCGGCGCTTGCGGCCCCGCCGGTGTTTGCCCCCGCGCCCTGGACCAAAATGCCGATTGTGTCGGCGGAAGCGAAAAGCGCCGGGGTCGGCGGCGGGGAAGGAACGCAGTGGCCGCGCGGGCCGGTGGCGGTCTCGCCCGCCGACCCAAACTTTCTGCTGCTGCCGACCGATGTGGGGGGCTTGTACCGCTCGCTGGACGGCGGGGCAAACTGGCAAGTGGCCATGGTCGGGTGGGATGCTCGCGGGGCCAACGGCTTTGCGATTGACCCGAAAAACGCCGCGCATGTGCTCGGCGTCGCCACCAATTCCATGAACTGGGACCTGAATTGGGGCGCGTCGCCGAACGGCGTGTATTTGTCGTCGGACAAAGCGGCGTCCTGGACCCATGTGCTGGCCGGGACCGAAGTGTTCAGCGGCGGGGTCGCCTGGGACCCGTCGTCGTTTGACCCCAAGCGCGGCATCTGCACCCGTGCTTTTTTTGTTTCCGACGGTCTCGGAGTCAATGTTTCGGAAGACGGCGGGCGCTCCTGGACGCGCGTGCATGACACGGTCGGACGCACCGTCGGGCGGGCCTGGAACGAGGGCGGCGCGGTTCCGGCCATGCTGGCGGCGACGCCGTCCGGGGCGTTCTATGCCGCCGGCAGCGACGGGCTGTGGCGCTCGGACGACCGGGGGCGGACCTTTGAAAAGCTGCGGGCCGAAGCGATTTACGGCCTGTGCGTGCTTTCCGACACGGCGCTGTATGTCAGCGGCGACAGCGGCATCGGGGTTTCGCGCGACGGCGGACGGACATGGACGACTCCGGCCTGCCGGGGCCTGCTCCGGCCCGAAAACAAGGCCGTCAGCGGCCTGGCCGTGTCTCCCGCCGATCCCAAGCGGATGCTCTGCTGGGTCGCGAACACCGGCAACCCCAACTACCCTGACTTCACCTGGCCGCGCTATGTGTCCCGAGACGGCGGCGAGTCGTGGCAGCGCATTCGCCTGGACTTTCGCGGCGAAACGGTGAAAACGCAGGGCCGGGAAAATTATGCCGCGTGGAGTCCGGCAGACGCAAACGTCGCGTGGAGCATCGGCGGCGATTTTGTCACCAAGTCCACCGACGGCGGGAAAACGTTCCGCTGGGCCAACAACGGCTACAACGGCGTGATGACCGGCGGCATGTTCAACTTTAATCCCCGCCTGCCGGAAACAGTCTTTGTCGGCTTTCAAGACTACGACGGCGCGTTCACGACCGACGGCGGCCGGACATGGACCGCGCCGAATATCTCGGGCCTCGATTGGGGCGGGCACGAATACGGCGCTTTGGCGTTGTCCAAAACCGTGATGTACGCCGGCACGGGCGAAGGCTGGTACTCGCCCCGTCACCTGCGCCTCTCGCGTGACGGCGGGAAAACCTGGGCGTTCGTGCCCGGCCCCGACGGCAAGCCGCTCCCTATGACCGGCCCGGATACGTCGCTGGCCGACCCCGCCGACCCCCAAGTTTCTTTCGCCTCCGACCTGCGCTCGACGGACGGCGGCTTGACGTGGACCCGCATGACGGCCTGCGACGGCGTGTTCACGGCAGACCCGCAGACAGGCCGGCTGCTCGGCAAAAAGAAAAACGCCGACAAATCGGAAACGGTCGTCGCTTCGTCGGACCACGGTGCGTCTTGGCAGACGGTGGCGTCGGTGGAAGGCGGCTTGATGGACCTTGCCTTCGGGGCGGGCGGACGCTTGTACGCGGCGTCGCAGGACCGCCTCAAAGTGTGGGACGGCAAAACGTGGACCACGCTCGACACGCCGGCGGACCAGTTCGGTCGTCAGCGGGTGTGGACGGTGGCGACGGACCCGAAGCAGCCTTTGGTGGTGTATGTGGCGGGGGCGCAGAACACGTATGCGACGGCGGCGGCGGTGTGCCGGTCAACGGACGGGGGGCGGACGTGGCGCAATCTGACGGTGACGACGGCGCTGGCCGGCAGTTCTTCGCTGGGGGCGGGGGCAGGTCCGCATGAGGTGACGTGTGTTCGTGTCAACCCGTTGACGCGTGAGGCGTGGGCGGCGGGGGAGTGCTATGGGTTGTGGCGGATAGCGGCGCCTGCGCCCGGCGAGACGGGGCTGACGGCAGCGCAGGCGTCCGCCCCGCCCGCTGTGGTGCCCCCGCCGCCTTTAAGTCAATAACTGTTAAGTCAATAACTGTAGGCGAGTGCCCGCTGGCCGGGCAGCGTGAAAACGCTGGGGGCGGCTCCGGCGGCACCCTTCCGCCGCCGGTTCTCGCCCTGCCTCGGGCGACTGGGCAGGCGGTGACGCGAGAAACGCAGCGAAGAGAAACAATGAAAAACCAACCGATGAAAAATAAATCTATGAAAGATCAATCTGTAACCCACCCCCGGCGCTTGGCCGCGCCGGCGGCGCTGTGCGCTTTGCTGGCATTTTCTTCTCTGCCGGCGCGTTCCGCTCCGTCCGTTTCCGCCGCGCCCTCGCCCTGGGTCAAAATGCCGCTGCTGCCGCCGGACGCCAAAGCCAAAGGCATCTTTCCCGGCGGGGAAGGGGCGCAGTGGCCGCGCGGGCCGGTGGCGGTTTCGCCCGCCGACCCAAACTTTCTGCTGCTGCCGACCGATGTGGGCGGCTTGTACCGCTCGCTGGACGGCGGGGCAAACTGGCAGGTGGCGATGGTCGGGTGGGATGCTCGCGGGGCCAACGGCTTTGCGATTGACCCGAAAAACGCCGCGCATGTGCTGGGGATCGCGGCGAACTCGATGAACTGGGACCCGAACTGGGGCGCGTCCCCGAACGGCGTGTATTTGTCGCGGAACAAAGCGGCGTCCTGGACCCATGTGCTGGCGCTCACCGGCGCAATCGCCGGGGCCGTCGCCTGGGACCCGGCCTCGTTCAATCCGAAGCTCGGCGTCTGCACCCGCGCGTATTATCTGGCAAACGATCAGGGCGTGTACCGCTCCGACAACGGCGGGCACACCTGGATGGCCGTGCATGGGGCGATTGCGTCCGCGCCGGGCCGAGGGTTCGACAGCGGCGGCGGGTTTGCCTCGAACCTCAAAATCGCGCCTGACGGCACGGTGTATGCCGCCGGCAACGGCGGGCTGTGGCGCTCGGGGGACCGGGGCAAAACGTTTGTCAATCTGCGGGCCGAGGAAGTGGACGGCCTGGCCCTGTCGCCGAGCGGCGCGGCGCTGTATGTCAGCGGCAGTGACGGCGTTTCAGTCTCGCACAACAAGGGCGCGACGTTTACGCCGCTGGCGGGCCGGGGCCTGGAGCGGGACGCCGGCCTGCCGGTGGTCGGGATTGCCGTGTCGCCGGTGGACCCGAAACGAATGCTCTGCTGGATCGCCAAGCCGGGCTTCCAATGGCCGCGCTTTGTTTCGTCGGACGGCGGCGCAAGCTGGCAGCCGGCCACCACCGACAGCGCGTATGCGCCGCTGCCGTACAATGCCCGGCAGCACTACGCCGCGTGGAGTCCCGTGGACGCAAACGTCGCGTGGAGCATCGGCGGCGACTGGGTCACGAAATCCACCGACGGCGGCAAGACATTCCACTGGGCCAACAACGGCTACAACGGCGTCATGACCGGCGGCATGTTCGGGTTCAGCCCGCACGCGCCCGGCACGGTGATGGTCGGCTTTCAGGATTACAACGGAGCGTTTACGGCCGACGGCGGCGCGACTTGGAACTACCGGGATGTCTCCGGTAAAGGGTGGGGCGGGCATGAGTACGGCGGGTTGGCCGTGACTCCGAAATTGTTTGTGGTCGGCGACGCCGATTCGTGGGGCACGCCCCGGCATTTGCGGCTCTCGCGGGACGGGGGCAAAACGTGGGCATTTGCGAGCGGCCCCGACGGCAAGCCGCTGGAAATGAAAAACACCGATACTTCCTTTAGTGATCCCAAAGACCCGCAAAGCTGCTTTGCCGCTGACCTGCGCTCCGCCGACGGCGGCGGGACATGGGCGCACATGGACGGCTGCGACGGCGTGTACGCAGTGGACTCCAAGACGGGAACGCTCTACGGCAAAAAAGGCGACGCGGTCGTCGCTTCGTCGGACCACGGTGCGTCTTGGCAGACGGTGGCGTCGGTGGAAGGCGGCCTGATGGACCTTGCGGTCGGGGCGGGGGGGCGGCTGTACGCGGCGTCGCAGGACCGGCTCAAAGTGTGGGACGGCAAAACGTGGACCACGCTCGACACGCCGGCGGACCAGTTCGGTCGTCAGCGGGTGTGGACGGTGGCGACGGACCCGAAGCAGCCTTTGGTGGTGTATGTGGCGGGGGCGCAGAACACGTATGCGACGGCGGCGGCGGTGTGCCGGTCAACGGACGGGGGGCGGACGTGGCGCAACTTGACGGTGACGACGGCGCTTTCGGGCGGCTCGTCTCAGGGTGCAGGGGCAGGTCCGCATGAGGTGACGTGTGTTCGTGTCAACCCGTTGACGCGGGAGGCGTGGGCGGCGGGGGAGTGCTATGGCTTGTGGCGGATAGCTGCGCCTGCGCCCGGCGAGACGGGGCTGACGGCGGCGCAGGCGTCCGCCCCGCCGGCCATTGTTCCCGCGCCGGTCGCCGATCCGCCGCCGGCCCCTGCCGCCGCCGCAGCGCCGCCGGCCCCCGCCGCGCCGGCTCCGCCGATTGCGGCGGTGAACGGCGGCATGGAGGCGGGCGGGGCGACGCCTGACGGCTGGGCGGTCAATTGGACCGGCAGCGGCGCGGTGACGCTGGCCCGCGACACGGCCGAGCATCACGGCGGCGCGGCGTCGCTGCGGCTTTCCAGCACCGGCGGCGGTCCGGCGCAGGGGCAGGCCGCTCAGTTTATCGAAGCGGCGGCAGGCCGGAAAGTCACCGTGTCCGGCTGGATCAAGTCGGCCGGCGAGGTCAAAGCCCATGCCGCCGTGCAGCCGATGAACGTGTCCTGGACGCCGATTGGGTTTCTGCAAACCGGCTACCTTGAAGGCACGGCAGGCTGGACCCATTTTGAGAAGCAGGTCACGCTGCCCAACGACACGGCCCGCTTCAGCCTGGTGCTGCTGCTGGAAGGCACCGGGTCCGCCTGGCTGGACGACGTAACAGTGGAGGCGAAATGAGCAGCGCTCCAGAGTTCACCGACAGCCTCGACTTTGCGCTGGGGCCGGTGCCGGATGTGCAGGACCCTCTGGTCCCCCTGCACCGGCAGTGGCCCGACACGCCCGGCGGCTGGGTAGGCCGCGCCCGCGAGCTGGCCGCCATTGCTCGCCAATCTCGCCCGCGCGTTGTTTTTCTCGGCGACTCTATCACCCAAAGCTGGGCGGCGGAAGGCCGTGAGGAGTGGGACCGCCGGTTTGCGGCGCTGCCGGCGGTCAATCTCGGCATCGGCGGGGACCGGACCGGGCAGATTTTGTGGCGGCTGGCCGACGGCGTTTTGGACGGCCTGTCGCCCGAAGTCGTGGTGCTGCTGATTGGGGTCAACTGTTTGTGGACCGATGTGGCCGTGTACGGCCCGCCGCGCGTCGCCGACGGCATCGCGGCGGTGGTCGCGGAGCTGGAGCGGCGCGTTCCCGACGCCCGCATTCTCGTTTTGGGCATTCTGCCGACCCAGACCGATCCCCAAAACCCGCTGCGCCTCGCATTGGAAGAAATCAACGCCCTGTCCGCCGCTCGCTTTTCCGGGGGAACGGGCCGGGCCGTGTTTGCCGACATCGGCGCACGGTTTCTCGAGCCGGACGGCGCGATCTCGCCGGAGATCATGCCCGACGCCTGCCACCTGTCGCCGCGCGGCTACGCGATTTTCGCCGACGCGCTTGCGCCGCTGATTGACGACTTGCTTTGAACAACTGAATTTGAAAGGCCCACAGCGTTCCATGCGAACTGAGTTTCAGAACCCGGTGTATCCCGAAACCCTGGCAGACCCGTTCTGCTTTTTTCACGAAGGCACCTATTACGCTGTCGGCACCGGACACGCCAAGCCGGCGGACGCCCCGCGCGTCGTGCCGATGGTGAAGTCCCAGGACCTCCAAAACTGGACTTCGGTGGGCGACGTGCTCGTGCCGCCCGACGAGGAGCGCGGCGGCGAATTCTGGGCGCCCGAAGTGGCGTTCCGCGACGGCCTGTTTTATTTGTATTATCATCCCGGCCGGCCCGGCGGGGCGTTTCGCATCCGAGTCGCCGTCAGCCCTAATCCCGAAGGGCCTTACATTGACACCGGCACGCCGCTGACCGATGCGGCGCAGAACGACTTTGCGATTGACTCGCATGCGTTCCGGGACGACGACGGCCAGTGGTATTTATTTTACGCGACGGATTTCACCGACTCCGACGCAAAGACATTTCGCGGCACCGCACTGGTGGTGGACCGCCTGGAAACCATGACCCGGCTGGCGGGCACGCCGCAGGTCGTCATGCGGGCGCACTGGCCCTGGCAGTGCTTTGAAGCGATGCGCGACTGGCGCGGGGTCAAAGCCGACTGGTACACTCTGGAAGGGCCGACCGTGGTGAAGCGCAGCGGCAAGTACTACTGCTTTTATTCCGGCGGCTGCTGGGAAAACGACACCTACGGGGTAGATTATTTGGTGGCCGACCATGTGTTAGGACCCTGGCAGGAAGTCGGCGGGGAGCGCGGCCCGCAGGTCATGCGGACCGTGCCGGGCCGGGTGATCGGGCCGGGCCATCACTCGATAGTGTCGTCGCCCGACGGCACGCAGGACTTTGCCGTGTACCATGCGTGGAACGACAGCCGCACCGAGCGCCTCATGTGGGTAGACCCGCTCTTGTGGACCCCCGACGGCCCGGTCATTGAGCGCTTCCGCGACCATATCCGCAGCGTGTCGGTGCCCGCCCGGTAGCCTGCTGCTGAGAATCGGTCTAAAATGCCTCTTTCCCCTCAAAGCCGCCGCAGGAAAATTTGGCTGGCGGCAGCCTGGCTCGCAATGCTGGCCGCAGTTGCGGCGGTTATGTTTGCCGGGACCGGCCGCCCCCGGCGCAGCAGCGCCGCTCACTCCGCCGCCCGCACCCCGCTGGCGGCGGCGCTGCAACGCCGCTGGCCGGAGATTGCGGCGGCGGCCGCCGCCCCGCCGCGCGGTCAGCCGCAAACGCGTTATACCCTGGCGGAGTTTGGCGATTTCCAGTGTCGGCAATGCCGCGACGCTGCCCCGCTGCTGAACCGGCTTTTGTCGCAGTTCCCCGGCGAGGTCAATCTGATTTTTGTTCACTCCCCGCTGCCGAGGATTCATTCCTGGGCGCTGGCCGCCGCGCAGACCTCCCAAATCGCCGCCGCGCAGGGCCGGTTCTGGCCGATGTACGACCTGCTGTACGCGCACCAAGACGAGCTGGACGGCCGCTTCTGCCTGCAAGCCGGCGCACAAGTCGGGCTGCCGGAAGCGGAGTTACGCGCAGCGGCACGGCGCGGCGAAGGCCGCGCCGAAGTGATGGAAGCGAAGCGTCTGACAGAAAGCTTGGGCATCCGCGAAACGCCGACGCTGGCGCTGCATGACAATGCCACCGGCACGGTGACTGTTTATGTCGGCGTCAGCGGCAGCGAGGCGCCCGGCCCCGACAGCCCGCCCGGCCTGCAATTACTCTTAGACAGCCCGCCCTGGGCGTCCGCGCCGGCCCCGCGCCGGCTGTGAAACTCCCTGTTTCCCCCGTCGAAAAATTCTTTTCATCTCCCCGTCTGCCCGGTTTAGTGTAGGATAAGATAGGTTATAAGGGGCCTGTCAGCGTTTATCGTAAACGCTTTTCCAATGCCGGAAGACAACTGCGTTCTTTCAGCGCTGCGGCTCAAAGGGAGAAACACTTTGAAGATTTTCACGAAGCAAGACAAGCACACACCGAACACCAACGCGTCCGTTTTGAGCGGCGCACAGCCTTCTCGTTCTCGCACGGTCGCCGCACGATCCGCGCGGGCTTTGACCGCTCTTTCTTTGCTCTGCCTGGCAGGGCTGTCAAGCATTTCCGCCGCATCCGCCCAGGACCCTAATGGAGCAAAGTTCGCTGCGGACAGTGAAAATGTCGTTTATGCCGGACGTGTCGAGCCGAATTTCCCCGATAAGTACAGTCCCTCGACAACGGACACGCTGCTGTTTTGGCCGGGAACCGAACTGCGTGTCGGCTTCAACGGAACCAGTGTCGGCATAGACCTCGGGACAAGCCGCGATCTCGACGGCAAGGGAGCGCAGACGTTTATCGCATTTGTGGACGGTCAGCGGCTCGACATTCCGGAGCTGACGAATTTGGAGACATCAGGCCAGTATATTCAGATCGCTTCGGGTCTGGACGGCAGCTTTACCCATCAGCTCGTTATTCGTATCAACGGCGACGCCGCCTCGGGTAAACCGGAGCATGCCTGGATTCGCGACATCGTGCTTGATCCCGGCCAAACGCTTGCGCCCGGAACGCCGCTGCCCTCACGGCGCATCGAGTTTTACGGTGATTCCGTGACGGCCGGCTGCTGCCTTGCGCCCGCCAGCGAGAACTCTGACCCGAACTTTGACAACCAGTGGCTTCAGGACCAATACAACACGTTTGCTTCTCAAACGGCACGCAATGAAGGCGCGGATGCCCGCTACATCGCCAAAGGCAGCGTCGGTCTGCTGAGAAGCTTTATTGAAGCCGAGAATGACGGCGTTCTCAGCAAGTACTGGAACAAGCTCTACTATGACGGCTTCGAGACCGATACATCCCTCATCCCGGATTACGGCCTGGGCCAGTGGAAGCCGCAAGTGGTTGTGCTTGCCTTTGGACACAATGACATCTTCAAGTCTGTGCCCGAAGCTGATTTCATCAACGCTTACAAGACGCTGATCAGCCAGCTTCAAGGTGCCTACCCTGGTGTGAAGATTTTCTGCATGAACACCGCGATTGACGATCCGACGCAGGGCACCTATTACACCAACACGTTTGATGCAATCAACAGTGCCGGGTTTTCCGATGTCTACACGCAGACGTTTGCTTTTGACGGACACGCAGGGCACCCCCGCCGGGCGGATCACGACGCAATGGCACAGCAGTTGACCAATTGGATCAACTCCGCAAACGTGAGCTGGTAAACTACCTCGGCCTCTTCGGATTATGGTGGTAGCAGAAAAGGAATTTCTGCTGCCGCTTCTCTTTTTCTCCCGCCCCCCTCCACATTTCCGGCAAAAACACCTTTTTCGCTGCGCGAAAATAGACTTTCGCGTTTAACGCAGGACAGTAATGGTTACAACGTTTTTGTCAGTGACCAAAAAACACAAGTATTGCTATGGCGAAAATAGCAATATGCTCGCTTCTTACCGAGCCTCTCTCACCGAAAGGAACCAATGATGAACATCACGATAAACAGCAAAAAAACACAGACGATTAAGACCGGCGTTCGCCCGGCCCCCTGGATCGCCGGGGCGGCGCTGACGGCAGTGATGGCGCTTTCCTGTGCTTCCCCGGCATCGGCCCAGAACGGCACCTGGGAGCAGCCGTTCTTCGGCGGCATTTGGAACACCCCGGTCAATCCCGACGCAAAGCTGGTGCCGGCTAATCTCGGCCCGCTCGGCGGCCTGTTTGACGATGTGATTTTTCTCGTCAAAGGCCAGGAAACGGACCCGACATTTGTAATCCGTGATGCCGACGACAATAATATAGGCTTCAATGCCTACCCGATCCATATCCCGGCAAACTTCTTCCCAAACGCGGGCGGCTTGACGCCTAACAACAACACGGCGATTTTGGACCCCGACGGCCATACGGTGCGCGAAGTCTCGCCGCTGAACCGCAAAAACGAGCCTGACCCCTTCACGGGGAGCGATGGGACCTTCACCGGCTTCTTGTTCAAAGGCAGCGACGGCAAATACAATGACGACCTCGGAGGCGCAGGGCTGGAAGGGGAGCATCAAGGCAGCGGGATGTCCATTCTCGGCGGCACCATCCGGCGCGGCGAGCTGACGGGTGAAGGCGGCGTGATCAATCATGCCATCAAGATCGAGCTGGCGTATGCCCAGCTTTACCGGGACGCTTCCAGCCAGAACAACAACCAGGAAACCCTGCGCTGGCCGGCCCGCTTTGTGGATAAAGCCGCGCTGGCCGATGGCAACGCCGGGTATCACGGCACAATTCCCGAGCTGCGGGCCGGGTCCCTCTTGACACTGCCGAAGGACGCGACGGTGGAAAGCCTGCAAATTAATACGGAGCCGGGCCGCCGCCTTTTCTATGCGCTGAAGACCTATGGCGCGTATGAGGTAGACACCTACAGCAACGACAACAAGACAAACGGCGGCTATGATGCCAACTTCTGCTTTGAGGACGGCGTGGACAGCGACTTCAGCGCCGCGTATCCGACCCTGGGCAGCCTGGCGACGGAAACCGGCACCTGGCATGACGAGGTGAGCCGGATGTATGCGGCTTTAGAAGTCGTGGACAGCAACGGTCCAGGAAGTATCGGCGGCTGAACCCAAAAAAGCCGCCTGCCGGAACCTCTAAGGTTCCGGCAGGCGGCTTTTTTGCGTTCCAAGCCGCTACTCGGCCATCCACGCCGTCATGTCTTTGGTCACGGTGTTCAGCTTGCCGTAAAACCGCCGCGTTTCGCTGTCCGGGTGGCTCCGCCACAGGCGGGGCGGGATGATGGACACTTCGCTCAGCGCCGGGCGGCTCGGGTGGCCGTAATAGATTTGCAGAATACGCCGCTCGTTGGGGGTGGCGGCCAGGGTCGCGCCGTGCAGAATGGCGGCGTTAAACAAAATGCCTGAGCCGGCTTTGCCGTGGAACGGCATGCTGCCGCCCTGCTCAAGCTGGGCGGGGGTGTCCAGCACCGGGCCGCCGCCGGGTTCGGGGCTGATGGTGAAGTGGTGGTCGCCTTCGCCGACATCCGTGAGGTAGTAGATAATCTGGGGATAATCCAGGCCCAGCGGGTGCTCGGAATAGTGGCCGCAGTCGCGGTGCCACCCGGTCGGGCGGCCTTCGGCGCTCGGCGGGGTAATCTGCACCGACAGCTCTTCAAAGCACGACGGGCCGCCGAGCAGGGTCTCGACCAGAGAAATCACTTCGGGATGGCGCACGACCGGCTCAAAGACCGGCTCGGTCAAAAGCAGGTTGGACGTGCCGTTGCGGCTGACCTCGCTGCCCCAAAAGTAAGCATGGGCGGCATGGTCGCGGTCAATCGCGGCGTTCAGCGCGGCGACGGTCTCCGGGGACAGCAGATCGGGCAAAACGACAAAGCTGTTTTGCCGAAAGAATTCGGCGCGGTCTTCGGGCGTGACCGGGGTGTTGGGCGTAGGCATAAAATTCTCTTTTCTTAGGTGAAGTGATCGGTTAATCTGTAAGTTCGGTGAGCAAAGAAACATCATACGGCGGCAGCGTTTTTTGCTTGCCGCACATCTCGCCTGTCAGGGCGTCTTCCCAGCGTCCGGCCAGCCGCACGGCCTGCGGCTGGGCGGTGTGGTTGAGCACGAAAAACACGCGGCGGCCGCCGTCAAAGGCCGGCACGATCTCGACATCGGCGTCGGGGTCTTCCGCCTGCACCGCCGTTTCCGGCGGCAGCAGGGAAGCCAGCAGGTCCCGGTACAGGCGGGCATCGGGCAGGGTCGCCAGGTAATACGCCTGCCCCGCGCCGAATGTCTGCACCGTCAGCGCCGAGCACCCGGCGGCGGGGCTGCCTTCGGAAAACCGGGCCAGTGTTTCCGCGCCGACCGTCTCCAAATGGTCGCACCAAACACTGCCGGTGTAAACTCCGCTCAGCGGCTCCGAGGCCGCTTCTATCGGCACTTGGCCGACGGCGTTCAGTCCCTGCCAGCGCTCGGCGGCTTCGCCCAGGCGCTCTTTGGGCGGCTTCGGCAGGGCGGACAAGCTGCTCCATTCCACCCGCTCGACCCCCAGCAGGTCGGTTAAAAGCCAGGGCGGACGCGCCGCCGGCACCACATGGTCCCGGTCCAGCGTCGCCGTCAGGCTTGTGACAATCAGCGTGCCCCCGCCGGCGACATACGCTTTCAAGTCGGCGGCCAGCGCCGGGTCCATCAGCCGCAGGGCGGGCGCAGCGACCACGGCATAATCGGACAGCCGGGCGGCGTCGAAGACGGCGTCGCACCCGAAGCCGAGCTTTGCGGCGGCAGCCAGCCAGCTTTCCGCCTGGTCCTGCTGCGTCACCCCGCCGCCCGGCGACGCCACCGTGAGCGACGCCGAGCTGTCGAAATCCAGCAGCAGGGCCAGCGGATTGCGGCGGGTCAAGCGTCCCAATCGCTCCGCCTGCGCGGCGGCTTCCCGGCCGGTCTCGGCGACAATCCCGTAGCGCTTATTCGGCTCGCCGTCTTGATCCAAAATCCCGCGCCAGTACTGCTCGCCGCCGAACCGGCAGGTGCGCCACCGGAAATACAAAATCATTTCCGCCCCGTGCGCCAGCGACTGCCAGGCCCACAGGCGGATACGGCGCGGGTCGCCGCTGACAGACGACATCGGCGAGCCGCTTTGCTGCTCTAAAATCCAAAACGGCGCATCTTTAAAGCCGCGCGTCAGCGTGTGCATCAGGCCGGCTGCCGACGAGCGCGGCTCCGTGCCGGACTGCACCGGGTAGCAGTCCCACCCGGCGACATCGAGCGAGTCGAACAAGCGCAGATGGTTCAAGTCCGCCCAGGGCGAAAACATGCCGCCGACATTGGTGGTGATCGGCTGCCCCGCTCCCGCCCCGCGCAGGGCTGCTGCTTGATCGGCCAGGTACGACGCATTGCTGTCGGTGATAAACCGCACCGAGTCCAGCAGCAGGCCGGGGTTATGCAGGTCTTGGCGCAGGCGCAGCAGGGGAATGTCCGAAAACGACCGAAACTCGCCGCCGCCGAAAATCATGCCCAGCCGCTCGTTCAGCGCTTCAATCGTGCCGTATTTCGCTTCGAGCCAGCGCTGAAAGCCCTGCCGGCAGTGAGCGCAAAAGCACCGCGCTCCGAACATGCCCAGCTCGTTGTCAAGCTGAAAGCCCATCACGCCCGGATGGCCGCCGAACTGCTCGCCCAACGCGCGGGCGATCTTGGTCGAGCGTTCCCGAAAGCGGGGGTGGTTGACGCAGCACAGCGACCGCGCCCCGAACTCCATTCGGACGCCGTCTTCGTAGACCTGCCGGCAGTCGCTTTCCGGCGTCTCGGCGACAACCAGCCAGGCGGGCGGCCCGGCGGTCGGCGTCCCGATCATCACTTGGATGCCCTGGGCATTCAGCGTCGCAATCGCCCGGTCCATCCAGGCAAAGTCAAACACGCCTTCTTGCGGCTCCATGCGGCACCAGGCGAACTCGCCGATCCGCACCACATTGAACCCCGCCGCCTGCATGCGCGGCGCGTCGGTCGCCCACCGCGCTTCCGGCCAGTGCTCCGGGTAATACGCCGACCCATACCAAATCATGGCTGTTCCTCCCCATTGATTGTCACCCGGCCCGCCGCGATCCCCGCCGGCAGCCGCAGCGTCGCCGAGCAGCCCGGCGGCAGGGCCGCGTCCAAATGAAACCCGTCCGGCGCGTTCCGCCAATCCACCGAAATCGGACCCTGCGGGGTCATCAGCGTTCCCTTCGCCCAGGCCAGATCGCCGGGATGGGGCTGAATGACGACCCGGCTGTACCCCGGCGCGGCCGGCTGAACACCGAGAATGTTGGAATAAAAGTGCAGATGGGCGCTGGTGCCGTAGGCATGCACTTCGTATTCCTCGTCCAGCGCCGCTCCCTCGGCGGCCAGGGCCGGGTCGAAAAACTCGCCGAGCGTGGTGGCCCCAAGCTCCAGCCAGCGGCCATGCACCCGGCGCATCAAATCCAAAGCCAGCGCGTCCTCGCCGGCCCGGAACAAGCATTCCAAAAAGTAAAAATAGTAGCCGAATGTCCCCAGCGGGTAGCCGCCATTCGGGTGCGGCAGGCCCAGCGTTTCGGTGAGATAAGTCAAAAGCGCGGCTGTTTGCGCGGCCTCGTCGCCGAAATACAGCGCCGTGATTTGGATCACCGCATGGTGCGTGTCGGCCAGGGTGTCCCCGTCCCGCCAGTCCCGGTACGCTCCTGCGCCGCTGTCCCACAGCCGCTCGCGCAGAGACCGGCGGACACGGGCGGCCCGGCGGGCATAGCGCTCCCTCTGCGCCGGCGGCAGCCCGAGATGCCCGGCCAGCTCCGACGCCGCCTCCAAAGCCGCCGCGTACAGCAGGTTGAACCCCGACAGCTCGCCGGGAAACAGGCCCGTGTAGGCCCCGAAGGTCAGGGTGTCATCCAGGTAAATGCCCTGCCCCTGCCACGCCCAGGGCCGGTTCCGGCCTTCAATCAGCCCGTGCCGGTTGATGCCTTTGTCGAAAAACCGCAGATTGTCTTCCAGCCCGTCAAACACGTCGGCGGCAAACTCCAAATCGCCCGACGCCCGCACATAATCGCGCACCCACACGGCCAGCCACAGGCATTCGGTCACTTCATCGCTGTTGGGCGACGAGTACCCGTGGCTGTCGAGCCAGCCGGTCTCGTTTTGGGTGCGATACGCCAGCCGGATCGTTTTGCGGGTCAGCGCCCAGTCGCCGAAGGCGCAGACAGCCCCGCGCCCGGCGTAGTTGAACGAGCTGGTGTTGAGCGTGCCCTGCTCCCGCTTCAGGCAGTCCTGCCAGGAATGCTGCATCAAAAGCTGCGTGGTATAGATGCTGCGCTCCCAAATGCGGTTAAGCAGAGGGTCGGAGCACTCGAATTCGGCTTTGAGTTCAGCGGGGTAGCCCGCCGCCACAAACCGGGTCCGGCGCAGGGTGACACGGCCCCGGCGGCAGGAAAGGTGCAGAAACCGGGCCGTCCGCCGGGTCTGCGGCTGCCAGTCGTGCGTTCCGGCGGGCAAAAGGACGCGGTCCACGGCTTTCAGCCGCCCGGAATTGGAAAAGCGGATTGTTTTGTCCGCCCCCAAAAGCTGGCTGAAGCCGAAGTCTACAACGGCGGCATCTTCGGCGGCTTCCAGCGCAAAGTCGGGATAGCCGATCCGCACGACGCCCAAATCCACAATCGCGTACTCGCCGGCGCGGAGCGTGAGGGTTTCCCACGCGCACGGCGACGACGGCCCGCGCTTTTCGGCGGCCATGACTGCCGCGTAGTCGGTCACAACAGTCAGGTCGCTCGCCGGTCCCGACCAGGCCGCCGGACAATTCTCAATCGCGCTTGGCGCGGCGTCGTCCAGGCTGTCGTTCATGCCCGACGACGGGAACGGTCCGAACAGATGCCACGGGCCGAGGCTTACGCCGTCGGGCAGGCCCGACAGCAGAAAGCCCCAGCCGCCCGGCCCCTGATCCATCGCGACCGTCAGCGTGTTTTCGCCGGCGAGCAGCGTCAGCGGCACATCGTACCCGCAGTCGCCCATGCCGTCATGCACCTGATCGTAGACATCCTTGCCGCGCCAGACCCGCGTCCGCGAAAAATACTCGCTGTAGTTCTGCTCGGCGGCCTGCCGGCCATTGACAAACAATTTAAACGCATCGTCGCACTCAATGTGCAGCGCGGCATCCTGCGCCGCCTCGCTGGTCAGCGCCGCCTGGGCATAAACCACTCCCGCTTGTCCGGGCGGCAGAACAGCCCCGAAAGACACGGCTTCCAGCGGCGGCAGGGTGAACTCGCCCCGCTCCGCCGACACCGGCAGCGTCTCGGTTTCCCGCAGGAGCGGGATGTCGCGGGCCGCCAGCCGGGTCCAGGGCTTCGCGCCCGCCGGGCCGAGCATTTCGGGCGTTTCCCAGCCGCCGTCCTTGAAGCCGGGCCGCAGCCAGGCGGGGTCGAACGCCCCGAAGTCGAAAGTTTCCAGAAAGCCCGCCGACCAGAACGCTCGCGGCGAATTGGGAGCAAGCCCGGCCCCGCTGAGCACCCGCCAGTCGCCGCCGGTGGCAATCGTGAATGGCCGCCCGGCCTGCGTCCCGTCAAGCTGCGCGATCAGCCCGCCCCGTCCCCGGTTGTGCCAGTGGGTGCCGACCGCGTAGTTGTGGACCTGCGCCGCCAGCACATTTTCGCCCGCGCGGAGCTGCGAGGCGATGTCGTAGGTATCGTAGGTCGCATCGGCGGCATCGCTCGGCGCAGGGCCGCGCCCGACCCGGACGCCGTTGACGAACAGAATGTAGCCGGTCGCGGCGGAAATTCGCAAAATGGCCTGCTCGGGAGCCGCGTCCAAAAGAAACGCCCGGCGGGCCAGGGCATGAAAGTTGACGGTCCACGCGTGCCCGCGCGGCCAAATCCATTGCGCCTGCCAGGAAGTGTGGGTTGTGTTTTCGTAGGTCATAATTTTTTGTGAGCTGCGGTCCAGCAACCCAATCTTGGGTATCAGGCCGTGTCGCCGGCAATCAGCGAGACCGGCAAAACCGTTTCGGACGGCTCGGGGGCGGCCCCTTCCAGCAGCAGCACGAGCCGGGCGACGGCGGCTTCGGCGGCGTCCCGCCAGGGCGCATGGATGGTGGTCAAGCGCCGCGCCGGCGGGTAGGGCAGAGCAACCCCGTCGAACCCCACCACCCCGATTTCGCCGCTCTCCCAACGGGGACCGGCGGCCAGTTCGGCCCGCTCCATCTCCGCCAGCATCTCCCGCGCCGAGTCGTCGTTCCAGCAGACAACCGCCGTGGGCCGCTCGGGCGACCCGACCGGCAGGCGCAGGCGGCGCAGAACGTCCGGGGGCAGGCCCTCGGGGTGGCCGAGCGTGTCTACCCGCAGGCCCGCCTCGGCCGCTGCGTCCCGAAACCCCGCCAGGCGGCGGGTCGTTGAGGGCGCTTCCAAAGTCGCCGCGCGGTACAAAACCCGCCGGTGGCCCCGCGCCGCCAGAAACCCGGCTTGCAGCCGCCCGCCGCCGGCATCGTCGGCGACAAACGACGCGATGCCCGGCAGCGGCTCGGCCAGCGCGACAGTCGGCAGGTGCGACGCCGCCAGCCGCGCCACCAGCGGATCGGTTTCCGGCGCATACAGCACGAGGCCGTCAATCATGCCGCCGGCCAGCGCCCGGTACACTTCTTCTTCCGGGCGGCGGCGAAACACCCCGTGCATCAACAGGTCTTTGCGGCCCGTCTCGCAGCCTTCCTGAAGGCCCCGGATCAGGTCCGAAAAAAACAGCAGGCCGGCATCGGCCATGCCGAACACCTGGCCGCAGTAAAAGCCTAAAATGTCGGTCCGGCGGCGGCGCAGGGACAGGGCCACGGCGCTCGGCTGATACCGCAGCGCGGCGGCGGCGGCGGTGATCCGCTCGCGGGTCTGCGGCGAGACCCGCGTGTTGGACCGGCTGCCGTTCAGGACCGACGACACGGTGACGGCGCTGACCCCGGCCCGCTCGGCGACATCCCGCAGGGTCGGCGCTCGGTCCGCCTCTCGCGACGCCATAGTTGATGCTCCTCCCCAAATGCGTTTAACTTAATCGTTAAGTCAAAACCAGTCACAGTATAGCACCTCTAATAACGGCGTGTCAAGAGGGCTTGGGAAAACCCCAAATCACGACACGCCGAAGAAAATCAGCTTTGCGCCGGTGTCGGCAAACTTGGCTTCAATTTTTGCCCGGCCCAACGCATCAAACGACACGCGGACGCCGGGATTGTGCCAGACGGACTCCGAAACGGCCTGCGCTTCCGTCACGAAAACATAGCGGCCCGGCGCGGACGCGAACAGCGACACGACGCCCCGGCCCGTCTCGCGCTCAATCTTCTCATAAATCTCCGGGCTGCCTGAAATCTCGCCGGTGCGCCGCAGCGCCGCCCGCGTGATGCTGTCCCGCACCGATTTGTACGCGGTCAGCGCGTCGCCGATCCGCGCGACGCCTTCCGGCGAGACGGCGAGCAGGTCGCCCCAAATCCCGTTCTGACCCAGCACCAGCGACGCCAGGCTGATCCACTGGTTTTCGGCGCTTTCGATCTCAATGGTCCCATCCCAGCCGTGCGTCCGGTAGCGGTCATCGGGCAGGTAGTGGGTCAAAAACAGCACGGTCGGCAGCCATTTGTCGTACAGCAAAGGCGTCCGGCAGATCCAGGCGCGGGCGGGGCCGGGCGAGAAAAACAAGTTGACATTGCCGTCGGCAGGAAACGGCAGGTCGTAATTGAAGCTGTACGGGCCGTTGTTGATGAGAAAATACTTGCCCGCCGACAAAAACGCCAGCCCGACACTGCGCCCGCCTTCGGTGATGTCGAAGTCCACAATCGCTTCCGGGCAGGCCGCGCCGAGCGTGTCAATAATCCGGGTCATCGCCCGGACCTGCTCAAACGCATAACAGTCGCCGCGCTCCTCCGCCGAGTTTTCCGCCGTGCCGTGGCTGTGACCGGGATCGTCGCAGCCGTACTGCCCGATGGCGTCCCACTTGAAGTAAGTGACCCCGACTTCGCGGACCAGGCGGATCATTTCGGCGGCGAACGCATCGGCGTAGCGGGACACCAGGCATAGATTGACGCTGGCTTCGGTTTCCCAAATCTCGCGGGGCGGGTCGGGCCGCCCCTGCCGGGTCATCACGCAGTCGGCGTGGTCTTGGTGCATTCGGCTCGACAGCGCGGCGACTGTCGGGTTGAACCACAAGCCGAGCTTCATGCCGTATCCGTCAAGCCTGGCTTTGACCGACTTTAACCCGTCGGGAAAGCGCGAAAGATTGACCTGCCAGTCGCCGGTCTTTTCGTACCAGCCGGTGTCCACCACAAAAACTTCCAGGCCCATCGCGTGCGCCGCGTCAATCTCCGCCAGCATCCGCGCCTGGTTCATGTCGGCCAGGTACGGCCGGCCCTGGTGCGCTTTCACCCGCTCCTGATAGTTCCACGTGTTGTAAAACAAGTACGGCTTGCGGCTTTCCGGGTTGTCCGATTGAAAGCGCAGCACAAAATCGCGGTAGGCCGCCGCCAAAGCGCGATCATCGCCTTCCGTCACGGCGGCATGCAGCCACAGCGTTTCGTAGGGGTGCTCGGCGTCTAAAACCTGTCCGTGCCGGTAGTTGCCTTTGGCGGCCCGCAGAGCGGCCGTGCGGTCCGGGGACAGCGCAAAATGCAGAAACGTGTCGGGAAGCTGCGCCCCGTGCTCGTAAGCCAGCAGCGCAGAGTGCGTCCCGTCGGTCGCTGCCAGCAGCGGCCCGGCGGGCGCGAGGGCATTGTCGAACGCGGGCGACAGCAGGGGACGCTCGGCCGGGCAGAACGAGTGCGCCTGCTCGTTGAACTCCGAAAAGCAGACTTCGGTGACCGACGGAAAACCCGCAAGCGACGCCGCAAGATAGGTGAGATTGTCCCGGCCCGACGCTTTGGTCAGCCGCCGGGGCGTTTCGCTGTGCAGCACATAACGGAACCGGACCACCGGGGAGCCGGGGGCGGTCCGGGCGACCATCTCCAGCGTCAGCCCCGGCTGCCCGGCGACCGGCCCGCGCCGGCGCTGCTCGGCAACCCCGCCGGGCCGCGACACGGGCGGCCCGAACGGGGTCAGGGTCGCCGCCAGCGTGACGGCCGCGCCGTCAAGTTCAAGGGTCGGCGGGGCGACGGCCAGCGCCGCCCCGCCGGCGGCCAGCCGCCACAAGCAGTCCGGCAAGCCGGGGAACTCCAAAAGCGCATGGCTCGCCGTCATTGGAGTCAAGCGACTTTCTCGCCGTTTCGGAGGAACGGCTCGGCGATGTAGTACGGCTTGCCGTCGGCTTTCAGCAGCGGGGCCGACGAATACTGGGGCAGGTAGATGCGGCGCTGCTTCGGGGTCGTGTTCGGGCCGCTGCGGTGCAGCACATGGCTCGAAAACAGGGCGATGCTGCCCGCTGGGGCGATCACGGCGTCGCCGGGGTCGTCGCCCCGGTAGCCGACCAGGTCGAAGTCTTCTTCCAGCTTGGTGTGCGGGGTGATGTCGCGGGTGCCGGCCCGGTCATACGGCAGCATGTACACCGTGCCGTTTTCCTCGGACACATCGTCCAGCGTGCACCAGCAGGTCAGGTACGGGGCATGCTCGGTTTTGACATACGCCGAATCCTGGTGCCAGGCGAATGTCCCGCCTTTTTCGGCGGCTTTGACGACAAACTGCTCAAACGACAAAAACACGTCGTCGCCGAGCAGCGACCGGGTGATCTGGGCCATCAGGTCGCTGAAAACGAACTGCTTGATCTGGTCGCGGGCCTGGTCTTTGACCGGGTTTGCGCCCGGCGCTTCGTCCCAAACCGAAAAGAAATACTTGGTCGTGCGCGGCTTGCCTTCGGCGTCGGCTTTGGCATCCACCTGGTCAATCAGCGTGCCGCAGGCGGCCCGCATCAGTTCCAGCATGTCGGGAGGGATCACGCGCTCCAGGACAAAAAAGCCTTTTTCCTGGAACTCTTTCAGATGGGCCTCGGTGATGGGGGAGGCGGCTGGTCGGTCAAGAACTGCGGTCATGGGATTCTCCTTTTTGCGGTTGCAGCTAAGCTGCGGTTACGATACGGCTTCAAGGCGCGGGTAAAGCGCCCGCTCATACGGCTGGGCGTCGCCCTCGTAGCGGGCGAGCAGGGAATTGTACTTGTCCGCCGCGTCGGCGGGCCACCAGGCGGGCGCGTGCTGCACTTTCGCCGCCATTTGGGCTTGAATGCGCTCCGGCATGGCGGCCATCTCCGGCTGATACCACAGCGTGATCAAGGTCCGGCGCTCGTCGGTCTCGTTGGCGTGGGCGGCATGGAGCAGGCGGGCGTCGCCGAGGATCAAATCGCCGGCGCGGACGGCAACATCCACTTCATCGGGCCGGTCGGAAAAGTCCGGCAGGCTCATGTCCCGCGCCGTGCTGAGGGCAGGCGAGTGCGGCTCCTGCAGCAGATCGTGTAGGGGGTTGCGGGCGATGTGCGAGCCGGGAATGACCCGCAGGCAGCCGTTGCGGCGGGACGTGTCCGACAGGTAGTACATGGCGAAAAGCTGCGGCGAAGCCGTGCTGAAGCTGTAGGCGTCCTGCCACGCGAACCAGTCGTAGTGCCAAAACAAGCGCGGGCTGTGGCCGGGCTTGGCGATCACATAGCCGTCGGAAAACGCCGGCTGCTCAAAGCCGAGCGATTTCATGGCGTCCAGAGCGGCGGGCCAGGCGACCAGGTCGGCGAATTCGGGGTCGCCGGTGGTCGGCAGCAGGCTGCCTTGTGCGCGGAGCTTTTCGGCTTCTTCTTTGGGAAACGCATCCAGCATCCGGTCGGACGCCGCCCGCAGCGACTGCACTTTTTCCGGTGTCAGCGCTCCTTCGAACAAGCAAAAGCCGTCTTGGCGAAGCTGCTGTTTTTTGTCTTTGATGGCATCAGTCATAGGGATTGTCCTTTAAAGTTAGGTTGGGCGCAGTCTATTCGTAGCATACCGCAAAACCGCTTAAATATAGTCACGCGCCAGCACCAAAAACACGCTGGCGGTCCAGGTGTAAGCGCGGTCCCGCAGGCCCGCGCCGGTTTCGGCGTTGAAGTTCTCGGCGGCCCCGCTTTGGATCACGGCCCGGCAGAAGCGGGCGGCGATGTCCTGGGCGGCGCCCGCTTCGCCCATCCGGCGCAGGCCGTCGGCGATCAGCATCATCGGCGGCGCCCAAATCGGGCCGCGCCAGTAGCCGTCGCGTTCATAGCTCGGGCTGGACACCGACTCGGTCGCCAGGCCGTAGGGGGTCAAAAAGCGGCCCGGACGCAGCAGGCCGTCAATCAATGGCCGCCTCGCCTGGGCGGGCAGGCGGTCGCCGAGCACAAGCGGCAGAAATGGAAACAAGCTGTCGCCGGCGCTTTCGGGGACTGTCGCGTGGTCGCCCGAATGCGGGGCGACAAAGCGGTCGCCGCGCCACGAGTGGGCCATCAAGCGCTCCAAAAGCGTGTCGGCCTCGGCGCTCCACCGGGCGGCGTCGGCAGCCCTGCCGAGCCGTCCGGCGACCAGGGCCAGCGTGTCCATTTGCAGCACCAGGTACGCCGCCAGCTCGGGACCTTCCAGCGGAAAGCCGACATCAAACGACGTGGCATTGTCCCAGCCGGAATCGTTGCCGTGATTATACTGCGGCATGCCGTCGCCGTCCTGGTCCCGCGCCGTGGTCCACCACCGGGTCCATGCCCCCAGCGGCGCATAAATCTCTTCCAGCCGGGCGTCGGTTAAATAGCCGGTCCGGTCGGCTTCCAGCAGGCCGCGCAGGGTCCAGCCGTGGATCGGGGGCTTGGTGAACGAGCGGTTCAGGGACCGATCATTGACCGCATCCGGCAGCGCTCCGGCCTCGTCCTGATGGTCAAACGGCAGGCAAAACTGGTCCCAGGCCAGCGCCGGGGCATGGGGCATCAGCGCCAGGGCGTTGAAGCAGTGGTCCCAGCTCCACACATTCGCCATGTGGTTTTTGCTCATCAGCATCGCCGGGCGCTTCAAATAGCCCTGCGGCGCGACCAGCGACGACCACTGCACATAGGCCATCAAGTCGGCCGTCAGCGCCGCGTCCGCCGGGACCGGCGGGAAGCCGGCCCGAAACGCTTCAAACTCCCGCTGCACTGCCTCGGCGTCGTCATCAAACGAGGACTGAGGAAGCTCGGGCTTCCGGTACACCAGAAATTCTTCCACCACGGATTCAAAGCGGTCCTCCCAATCTGCGCCGCTCTGCTGCGGCAGCAGGTCGGCGGAAACGCCCGCCGCCCGCAGGGTGGCGGCCGGGGCGGTGACAATCATCTGCCCCTGCCGGGGTGACAGCAGCCAGGTCATCCGGTTCGGCCAGGCATTGACCAGCCAGCGATTTTCGGTATCGAACGGCTGCGCGTTGCCGTAAGCGCCCGGATGCACCAGGGTCAGCCGCAGCCCCGCCCCGCCTTCGCCGCGCAGGCGCAGGGCGCGGAGGCCGGAAAAGCAGAGGTCCACCCGGCCCGTTCCGTCGGTCAAGCGGACCTGCCCCGGCGACGCGTCTACAGTAAACTCCGACGGCTCCCATGCGTCGCCGCCGGTGCGCCGGAGCAGCTCCAAGCGGAACACGCGGTCGGTTTCCGTGTCGCCGTGGACTGTCCGCAGATACAAAGCGCTGCCGGGCCGCTGCTGCCAGGGATCGGCACTGTTGGTATCGCGGAGCGAAAGCGCAAAGTACGCCCCGGCCCGGCTCCAGGCCACTTGGGTCAAATCAAGCTGCATCGTATTCTCCAAGAACGCTTCCGAGACTAACGCTTCCGAGACCAACGCTTCCGGGGCTAATGGTTT
This sequence comes from Capsulimonadaceae bacterium, assembly GCA_965246745.1. GTDB lineage: Bacteria > Armatimonadota > Armatimonadia > Armatimonadales > Capsulimonadaceae > JANXMY01. Next base: position 1,558,604 of record OZ251980.1, on the reverse strand, counting down.
CCCTGCGGCGGGCGGCTCGGCCCGACCGGCTGCAAGATTTTCCGGCGGGCCGGGGTGACGCGGTCCAAAAGCGCGGGGGAATACTCGTAGCCGAAGCGGGTGGCCCCCCACTGCGGCCCGTAGCGGTAGATCGTCACCCGCCGCTCGCCGCCGGTGTTGGTCCGCGAAGAACCGCCGTGCATCAGCGCATCCACAAACAGCACGGCGTCGCCTTTGTTTAAATACACCGGCACCGCCCCTTCCAATGCGTCCATCCGGTCGCCGCGCAGGTAATCCCCGGCGCTCGGGTGCGGGAAGTTCGCTTTGTGGCTGCCCGGAACAATCATCGTCGGCCCGTCGCCTTCGCCGATGTCATCGAGCGCCAGAATGACGTTGCACTGGCCCGCCCGGAAAACGCCGTGGTAATACTGATAGGTGCAGCGCAGCGGCACTTTGTAGCCGCCCGAGTGCACCGGATGGTGCCCGCCCGAGCGCCGGATGGACGCCATGCACTCGTCAATAAACAAGCCTTGCAAATAAGAGTCCGGCTCGCCGCAAAAGCGCCGGACATAATTGATCCAGCCGGGATGGTCAATCAGCGCTTCAAACGGCGCTCCGGCTTCGACGCAGTTGTGCAGCTCAAAGCCGGTGTCGCCGGTGTAATCGCGCCGCTGGGCATTGCCCATCCACTCCCACTGCTGAAGCGGCGGAAAATTATCGAACGCCGTGTTAAGCTGGTCCAAAAGCTCCGGCTCGACGGCGTTTTTCAGGATCAAAAAGCCGTTGAGGTCAAAGAAAAAATCGTCGCTCGCGGTCGGTATGCGTGGCTCCATCAAAAAATCCTCTTACGCAAAGTCCCCTTGCGTTTCTCGCCATTTGGTGTTATCATTATAGAAGACGCCGCTGCCTTGTGTCTTCTCATAAATTACGAAAAAGTTATTATTTTATGTCCAAACAAAACCTCGGCCTGCCGCCGGCGTGGGACGGCAGCGTTTCTCTGCACACGCCGGAAATGCCGATGAACTCGGCGCACCGGCACGACGAGCTGGAGCTGAACCTGGTGACTGCCGGACGGGCCGCGTACCTGCTGGGCGAGCGGCGGTACGACCTGGCCCGCAACACGCTGGTCTGGCTGTTTCCCGAGCAGGACCATATTCTGCTGGACCGCTCGGCAGACTATCAAATGTGGATCGGCTTGTTTAAGCCGAGCCTGCTGGGCGGGCTGGGCCTGCACGCGCCCGGCGGGGCCGCCGACCGGGCGGTGCTGGGGGAAGCCGCCCCGGCCGGCCATTTCTGCCGCCGGGTCTCGGAACACGACGGCGTCCGCCTGGCTGCGCTGCTCGGCGAAGTATTCACCCGGCGCGAAGACACGGCGCATTTCAACGCCGGCCTGGGTTACGCGCTTTTATCGGCGTGGTGCGCCTACCGGGCCGCCGACGAGGCGGCGGCGGGGCCGGATGTGCATCCGGCGGTGGACCAGGCCGCCCGGCTGCTGCGCGACGAGCCGGAGGGGCTGTCTTTGGACGAGCTTGCCGAGCGGGTGGGCCTGAGCGCGTCGTACTTGTCCCGCTTGTTTCACGCGCAGACGGGGGTGACTTTGGCCGCGTTCCGCAACCGCCAGCGGATCAGCCGCTTTTTGCGGCTGTACGGCAGCGGGCGCACCATGTCTGCGCTGGAAGCGGCGCTGGAAACCGGCTTCGGCTCGTACCCGCAGTTTCACCGGGTCTTCTGCGAGCAGATGGGCTGCAACCTGGCCGCGTACCGCCGCACCCTGCGCCGCTCCCCGCCCTAGCGGCTTGGCGCTGTCGTTTGGGGAAAAGGAGTTTCGCCTCGGCGCGTCGAAACTTGGACACAGGAGAATTCGATCCATGCAAACATCCCCATTCACTCGCGCCGGCATTTCCACCCGCGCCGGTAAATCCCCCTGCGCCGGCAAATCCCCCCGCGCCGGGGCCGTGCGCGTTTTGGCCGCTGCCGCCGCCTGCGCCCTGCTGGCCGGCTGCCACAGCGGCACCGGCGGCGCATCGTCCGGCCCCGGCGGCGGCGCGGCCCCGGCCGGCGGCAAAATCAAGCTGGCGTTTGTGACCAACAATGCGTCCGATTACTGGAAGCTCTGCTCGAAAGGCGCCGACGCCGCCGCGACAGAACTGGGCACGGTGGATGTGCAGTTTGTCGAGCCGGCCGACGGCTCCGCGCTGACACAGAAAAAAGACGTGGACGACCTGCTCGCAAAAGGCATCCAGGGCATCGCCATCAGCCCCAAAGACCCCGCCAACCAGACCCAGTACCTCAACACCGTCGCCGCCAAAACCAACCTGCTGACTTCCGACAGCGATGCCGCCGGGAGCAACCGCTTGTGCTACATCGGCACCGACAACCATGCCGCCGGGGTCATGGCGGGCGGCCTGCTCAAAGAAGCGCTGCCGCAGGGCGGCAAAGTGCTGCTGTTTGTCGGTGCCGCCGACGCCCAAAACGCCCACGACCGGATCGCCGGCATTGAAGACGCCGTGAAAGGCACGCAAATCCAAATCCTCGGGGTCCGCACCGACGATACCGACCATGCCCGCGCCAAAAAGAACGCCGCCGATGCGCTGGTCGCCATTCCCGACCTTGCCGCCGAAGTGGGCATCTGGAGCTACAACGGCCCCGCCATCTACAGCGCGGTGAAAGACGGCGGCAAGCAGGGCAAAGTCAAAATTGTGGCGTTTGACCAGGAAGACGACACCATGGCCGGGGTCAAAGACGGCACCATCTACGGCGCCGTGGTGCAGCAGCCGTACCAGTTCGGCTACCAATCTATTAAAATGCTGGCCCAGCTCGCCAAAGGCGACAAAAGCGGCCTGCCGGCGTCCAAGCTGATCATCGTGCCGACCCAGGCGATCAAAAAAGACAACATTGACGCGTATCTCGCGTCGCAGGCCAAGCTGACGGGGGGCGGGTAATGGCGTCCCTGCCGACGCCGAAAACACCGTCGCCGCAGCGGCCGGCGCTGGAAATGCAGGGCATCTCGAAGCGCTTTGCCGGCGTTCAAGCGCTTCAAGATGTGAGCCTCGCGGCGTTTCCCGGCGAAGTGCTGGCCTTGATCGGCGAAAACGGCGCAGGCAAGTCCACGCTGATGAAGATTCTCGGCGGGGTGCATCAGCCCGACGCCGGCACGGTCACGGTCGGCGGGGTCCCGACCGTGATTTCTTCGGTGAAAGATTCGGCGCGGGCCGGCATCAGCTTTATTCATCAAGAGCTGAACGTTCTCGACAACATTGACATCGCCGGCAACGTCTTTCTCGGACGCGAGCCGACGGTCGGCGGGCCGCTGCGCCTGCTCGACCGGGCCAAAATGGAGCGGGATACCCAGCCGTTTTTGGACCGGCTCGGCCTTTCTCTTTCCAGCCGGACGCCGCTGAGCCGCTTGTCGCTGGCCCGGCAGCAGATGGTCGAGATCGCCAAAGCCCTGTCGCTGGAAGCCAAAATTCTCATCATGGACGAGCCGACCTCGTCGCTGACGCTTACCGAAACCCAGAGCCTCATCCGGGTTGTCAAAGAACTGCGGGCGCAGGGGGTGGCGATTGTTTATATTTCGCACCGGCTCGGCGAAGTGGTGGAGCTGGCCGACCGGGTGGTCGGCCTGCGCGACGGGCGCAACGCCGGGGAGCTGGCCAAGTCCGAGATTACCCACGACCGCATGGTCTCGCTGATGGTCGGGCGCGATTTGGAAAAGGACGCGGCCCCGGCGGACGCAGCCCCGAAGCCTGTGCGGTTTTCGGTGCGGGGCCTGCGGACCCGGCGCTACCCGGAGCGCGACGTTTCATTTGAGATCGGGCGGGGCGAGATACTCGGCCTGGCGGGCCTGGTCGGCGCGGGCCGGTCGGAAGCCGCGCAGGCGATTTTCGGCGTGGACCCGCCGGCGGCGGCGGGGACTCTGACTCTGGACGGCAAGACCCTCACCGTGCGCTCGCCGCAGGAGGCCATCGCCCACGGCATTTACCTTGCGCCGGAAGACCGCAAGCGCTCCGGGGTGATTGTCGAGATGTCGGTGCAGCAGAACATCACCCTGCCGTCGCTGAGGCGCTCTGCGCCCGGCGGCTTGATCCAAGCGGCCCGCGAAGCCGCCGCCGCATCGGCGGCGTCGGCGGCCCTCGGGGTTAAGACGCCGTCGGTTCGCACTCCGGTCCGCAACCTCTCCGGCGGGAACCAGCAGAAAGTGGTGCTCGCGAAGTGGCTGCCGCTGGCGCCGAAAGTGATGATTTTCGACGAGCCGACACGCGGCATTGATGTCGGGGCGAAAGCGGAGATTTACGCGCTGATGCGCGGCTTGGCCCAAGACGGCGTCTCGATTTTGATGATTTCCAGCGACATGGAAGAAGTGCTCGGCCTGAGCGACCGGGTTGCGGTGATGCACGAGGGCCGTATCGCGGGGACTCTCAGCCGCGCCGAAGCGTCGGAAGAAGCCGTGATGCAGCTTGCGGTGGGTCAGACTTCCGGTTTGCTCTGATATTGAGTCTGCTGTGATCTCGGTTTGCGGTGGCACAACGGCCCAAAATTACAATTCCGGGCCAATCTCGGGCCTTTGCCCGACTAAAGGACTTTTCTATGATGAACTCGCCTGCTGCGCCGCAGCTTGGGCGCGGTGCGCCCCCGCCGCGCCCGGCCCCGGTGGCTTTCGGCCCGTCCAAAGAACTCGGCATTTTCGTTCTGCTGGTGGTTTTGTGCGCGTTTGTCACTTTCAGGTCGCACGGAACATTTCTGCATGGCGACAACCTGCAAAATATCTCTCAGCAGATCGGTTTGTACGGGATTTTCTCGGTCGGCATGGGTATTGTCATTATCACCGGCGGCATTGACCTGTCGGTCGGGTCGGTGGTGGCGCTGCTTGGGGTCCTGCTTGCCATGATGCTGACGGTCTGGCATTGGCCCTGGCCGCTGGCGGTGGCGGCGACGCTGTCCGGCGGGGCGCTGCTCGGGACTTTTCACGGGCTGCTGATCACGCGGGTCGGCTTGCAGCCGTTTATCGTGACCCTGTGCGGCCTGCTGTCGTACCGGGGCATCGCCCGGTTTGTGTCCGGCGACACCACGGTCGGCTTCAGCAGCGCCAAAGGCTTTGAAGCGCTGCAAGCGGCCGCGACCGGGCATGTGCTCGGCATTCCCGTGCCGTTTTTGCTGCTGCTGCTGGTGGCGGCGGTGGTAGGGGTGGTCCTGCATCGGTCCGTCTACGGGCGCTACTTGTACGCGGTCGGGCGCAGCGAGGAAGCGGCGCGGTATTCGGGGGTCAACACGCGGGGCGTCACGGCCGGGGCGTATGTGATTTCGGGCCTGCTGGCCGGGCTGGCCGCGATTTTGTTTGCATTTTATACCAACTCCGTGCAGCCGTCGTCGCAGGGCCAGTCGTATGAGCTGTACGGCATCGCGGCGGCGGTTCTCGGCGGGTGCAGCCTGCGCGGCGGCGAAGGCTCGATTGCCGGCATACTCATCGGCGCGGCGCTGCTGCAAGTGCTCGAAAACTTGGTGAATTTGCTGAACGTTCCCACTTCGCTGAACGACGCCGTGGTCGGCGCAGTGATTTTGCTCGGCGTGATCACCGATCAGCTTTTGAAGCAGCGCCGCAAAGCGTGAGCCGCAAAGCGTAAACGGCAAAGCGTGAGGAGCCGAAAGGCCGTAGGGGTTTGTGTTGACGCGGGCGTTTGTGTGCAGGGTGTTTATTGTTGCGGGGGCATAGGTGTGAGGGCGTGTGTGCGAGGGCGTGTGTGCGAGGGCGTTGGTACGAGGGCGTGAACGCCCTCGCTGGGGAGCGAAGCGCTAAGGTCCCGCCTGCGCGGGACAAGAGACAGATTATTTACATCTTCCGCCACGCAGGTGGCGGCTCGGCGTCCGCGCCCCCCAGCGAGGGCGTTCACGCCCTCGTCACCATCAACACGCCCTCGCACACATGCCCTCGTACCAACGCCCTCGCACACATGCCCTCGCACACATGCCCTCGCAACAATCAACGCCCTCGCAACAATCAACGCCCTCGCAACAATCAACGCCCTCGTTACCTGCCATCTATATGCCCGCGCCGACACCAACGCCCGCATCTTTCCACGAAACATCCGCAAGACAATGAGCAAGCCCTATCCCTTCGCCGCCTTTCTCGCCGCCCTGCTCCTGACCGGCGTGCTGCCGACCGGAGCCGCTCCCGAAGGTGTCCGCGCCGACCCGCCCCCGGCCCCGCCGCTGCGCGTTCTCATTCTCGGCGGCGGCCCCGACCTCGCCCACAACCAAGCCGCGATTGAAAGCAATGTGCGGTATGTGAGCCGCCTGCTGCCGCCGAGCGCCGCCCGGCGGGTGCTGTTTGCCGACGGGCGGGCGCAGACGAAAAACGTGCTTTGCGAGGACAGCGCCGGCAAAGAATACTACCGGGCAGCCCATTTGCCCCGGCTCGACGGCCCGAGCACGCTGCCGGCGATCCGCGCCGAGTTCCGCAGGCTGGCGTCCGGCCCGCCGTCGCCGGTGCTGATTTATGTCACCGGCCACGGCAGTCCGGGCGAGACCGACGCTGAAAACAGCTTTGATCTCTGGCGCGGCGGCGAGATGACTGTGACGCGGCTGGCGGCCCAGCTTAAGACCCTGCCGCCGTCGGTGCCCGTCACCGCCGTCATGGTTCAATGCTTTTCGGGAGCCTTCGGCAATCTGCTGTTTGAAGGGGGCGACCCGAGCGCCCCGCAAACGCCGCGCGTCTTTTGCGGCTTTTTCGCAGCGGTCGCCGCCCGGCCCGCCGCCGGGTGCACGCCGGAAATCAACGAAGCCGAGTACCGAGACTTTACCGGGTACTTTTTCGCGGCCCTCAGCGGCCGGTCGCGCCGGGGGGACGCGGTGACGGGCGCGGATTACAACGGCGACGGGAAAATCGGCATGGATGAAGCGTTTGCGTATGCGCTGATCCACGACGATTCGATTGACACGCCTGTCTGCACATCGGACCTGTTTCTGCGGCGCTTTGTGCCGACGCGCGGCGCGGAGTTCGCCGCCGCGCCCTGGGCCGCCCTGCGCGTGTGGGCGGACCCGCCGCAGCGGGCCGCGCTGGATGCCCTGTCCGCCGGCCTAAATCTGCGCGGCGAAGGGCGCGTCCGCGCGGCCTACGCGCGGTTCCGGCAGGTCAAAACCGACACCGAAGACCTGCCGAGCGTCCGGCTGATCCGGTTTGTCCGGCTCGCCAACACCGTGTATTTGGCCCACACGCTGACCGCCTCGGAGCAGCCCGCCGACAAGCCGGTGCAGGAGCGCTACGCCCGGCTCAAAGCCGCCGAAGCGCGAAACTGCCTGGGGCCGGGGTAAACTGGGCGTATGAATGCACCACTCGACACGAAAGCCCGGCTGGACGCGCTGCTGGCGCTGTCGCGCCGGCTGGGCGATCCGGCCCGGCAATGGGCGATTTTGGGGGAGGGGAACACATCGGCCCGGCGCGACGGGGAAATGTTTTTCGTCAAAGCCAGCGGCTCCCGCCTCGGCAGCCTGACCGCCGGCCAGGTCGCCGCCGTGCGATTTGCGCCGATCTTAGCCGCGCTGGAGTCGGACGCGGCGCGGAGCGACGCCGAAGTCCAGGCGCTGCTCCAAGAATCCACGGTCAGCCCGGAAGGCGTCCTGCCGTCTACCGAAACGCTGATGCACGCGTATTTATTAACGCTGCCGAGGATCGAGTTCGCCGGGCACACGCATGTCACGAGCATCAACGGCCTCGGCTGCTCGGATCGGGGCTGGGCGTTTCTTGCGGCAGGCCGGCGCTTGTTTCCCGACGAGATTGTCGTCTGCGGCATCGCCCCGTGCTGCGTCCCGTACACCGACCCCGGCGTTCCGCTGGCGCGGGCCGTCAAGCAAAGCGTTTCAGCCTACCTGGACACATACGGCGTCCCGCCGAAGGCGATTTATCTGCAAAACCACGGCTTCATCGCGCTCGGCAGATCGGCCTCGGAAGTGGAAGCCATTCACCAGATGGCCGACAAAGCCGCCCAAATCCTCACGGCGGCGCTGACGGTCGGCGAGCCGACCGCGCTCACGGACGCGCAGGCGGACCGGATTTACACCTGGCCCGCCGAGCACTTCCGCCAAAAAGCGCTGGGGCTGACGGGTTCCGAGACGGCGGGTTAGCGCAAAAACGCCTCGTGCAGCCCGCCGTCTACCGCAAGCACCTGGCCGGTGGTCTTGCTCAGGCGGTCCGACAAAAGCAGAAACAGCGCTTCGGCCTGATCCGCCGGCGTGATCGCCGTCTTGGTCAAAGTTCGGTCGGCATAAAACGCCGCCAATCGGCCCTGAAGCGCGTCGTCGGCCTCGCTCTCGCTGTACGGCAAGTTATATTTGGCAAGGCTCGCGATCACCCGGTCGCGCGGGAACATGGCGCTGCCCTGAACCACCGTGGCGGGGGCGACCCCGTTGACCCGGACCAGCGGGGCCAGCTCGACAGCCAGGGTGCGGACCAGATGGTTCGCGGCGGCTTTCGATGTGTCATACGCGGCGCTGCCTTTTTTGGAAACGACGGCGTTGGCCGACGTGGTCAGGACCAGTTTGCCCGGCAGGTTTTGGCTTCTCCAAAGCGGCGCGGCTTCGTCGGCCACTAAATAGGACCCCGTGACATTGATCGCAAATGTCAGCGCCCATTGGTCGTCGGGAATGTGCCCGCCCGTGTCCGGCGCGACAAAAATGCCGGCCGTGACGGCAATCGAATCAAAGCCGCCGTAAGCCAGCGTCACGGCGGCCAGCGCCGCTTTGATACTCGCGCGGTCGGTGATGTTCACCCCGATCCCGACCGCCAGACCGCAGCCGGAAATGCCGCTGCCGGCCACCCCGATCCCCCGGCCGACTTTGTCGGTGATTTCTTTGGCTGTGGCCTCGGCGGCTTCGGAATTGACATCCAAACACGCCACATGAGCGCCGTCTTTCACCAGGCGGTGCGCCAGCTCGCGCCCGATGCCGCTGCCCGCGCCGACCACGGCGACCACCTGCCGGGCCAATTCTTTTTCCGCCGGCATCCGCTGAAGCTTCGCTTCTTCCAGCAGCCAGTATTCAATATCGAACGCTTCCTGCGCCGGCAGGGCGACATACTCGTCAATCGCTTCCGCGCCGCGCATCACTTCCACCGCGCAGTTGTAAAACTCGGCCGTCACCCGCGACTCGCTTTTATCTTTGCCCCAGGCGATCAGGCCCAGCCCCGGCACCAAAATCACGGTCGGGTTCGGGTCGCGCATGGCGGGCGAATCGAGCCGCCGGCACGCGTCGTAATACGCCGCATAGTCGGCCCGGTACGACGTTAATCCCTCGGAGAGCTTGGCTTTGAGCGCCGCTGCGTCTTCAGCCTGCGGGTCCCAATGGACATACAGCGGCTTGATCTTGGTCCGCAGGAAATGGTCCGGGCAGCTTGTCCCCAGTTCCGCCAGCCGGGGGGCGTCGGCGCTGTTGACAAAGCGCAGAATTTTCTCGTCGTCCTGCACCGTCCCGATCAAGCGCTTTTTTTGCGAGACTTGGCCGCGCAGCCAGGGCAAAATCTCGGCAAAGACTTCTTTGCGCTTCGCTTCGCTCAGGCTTCGGCACTTGGCCCCGCCGAATGTGTTTTCGCCCTTGTCGCGGGCGGCGATATACGCCCCGGCTTTTTCAATTAAATCAAGCGACAGGTAGTAGCACTCTTTGTCGCTGTCGGCCCAGTTGATCAAGCCGTGCTGACCCAAAATCACCCCCTGAGCGCTCGGGTTCTTTTGATAAATCTCTTGAAGCACCAAGCCCAGCTCGAAGCCGGGGCGCAGCCACGCGGTGTGGATCACGTCGCTGCCGTAAATCTCGCGGGTCAATTTGTCTGAATTTTTGGACGCGGCAACCGAAATGGCGGCGTTCGGGTGGGTGTGGTCCACATGGCGGCGCGAAACAAACGCGTGCAGGGGCGTGTCAATGGACGACGGGCGCGGGTTCAGGTTAAACGTGCAGTGCGGATACATCGCGACCATTTTGTCTTCCGCCTCGGTCTTCGGCCCGCGCGTCTCGGCCCGCGCGTAAATCTTTTGCAATTCCAGCAGCTTGTGCTGGTACAGCGACGAAAAATTCTCGCGCTTTGCGGTTCGCAGATCGCCGCCGGAGCCTTTGACCCACAGCACTTCGGCCGGCTCCAGCGACAGCGGGTCGGGTTCGGTGAGCTTGGCCGACGTGTTCCCGCCGCCGGTGTTGGTGATGCGGCCGTCGGCCCCGAGAATGTTGGAGCGGTACACCAGCCGCCCGACCGGGTCGAGCGTCTCGGCGGCGGCATCGTCCCATAAATCCGAAACAAAGTGATAAGTGCGAGGATCGCTCATCGGGTAATCTCCAGCTGCTGAAAGCGGGCATAAGCGTCCTGCCAGGCGTCGGCCCGGCCCGGCGTATAGGACTGAATTGGGAACGAATCTCTTACCGTGCGCCGGAGCGCGGCAGGGCCGTCCAGGTGGCCGAGCGCGACCGCCTGCAAAAGCACATTGCCGGCGGCGGTCGCTTCGACCGGCCCGGCGAGGACTGTCCGGCCGGTGGCGTCGGCGGCGAGCTGATTGAGCAGCGCATTGCGGCTGCCGCCGCCGACAATGTGCAGGCGGGTCACTGTCCGGCCCGTCAGGGCTTCGATTTGGGTCAGCGCCGCCCGGTACGACAGCGCGAGGCTCTCCAACGCGCAGCGGACAATCTCGCCGGGCGTGTCCGGCGCGGGCTGCCCTGTCGCCCGGCAGAACGCGCGGACTTTGGCCGGCATTTCGCCGGGCGACAAAAAGCGCGGGTCGGCGGGATCAAGCAGGCTTTGGCGCGGCGGGGCGGCTTCTGCCATTTGAATCAGCGCATCGTAAGAATAATTTTCGCCTTCCGCCTGCCAGGCGCGGCGGCACTCTTGAACAAGCCACAGCCCGGCGATGTTTTTCAAAAACCGCACCGTGCCGCCGTACCCGATTTCGTTGGTGAAATTGGCCCTTTGAACCTCCGGGTTGATCAGCGGCGCAGGCAGCTCGGCCCCGAGCAGCGACCATGTCCCCGATGACAAAAACGCCCAGTCGTCGCCGTCTTCCGGCACGGCGGCGACGGCGGCCCCGGTGTCGTGCGAGCAGGTCGCAATCACTTGAACGGCGCGGAGTCCCGTTTCAGCGGCGATCTCCGGCTGCAATGGCCCCAGCACGGTGCCTGAATCCGCCAGCGGCGGCAGCAGGCGGGCGGGCAGATTAAACGCCGACAGCAGCGTTTCCGACCAGTTTCGGGTGACGGGATTGTAAAGCTGCGTCGTGCTCGCCCCGCTGCGCTCGGCCCGCCCGACCCCCGACAATCGCGCCGCGACATAGTCGGCAATCAGTAAAATCTGGGTGCTTGCTTCCAGCACGGCCGGGTCCGCGTTTTTGTGCGCCAGCACTTGATACAGCGTGTTGATCGGCATGAGCTGAATGCCGGTTTCGGCGAAAATCACGCCCGGCGGCACGGCTTGCAGGGCGGCGGGGTAAGCCAACTCGGTGCGCGGGTCCCGGTAATGGTACGGCAGGGCAAGCGCGTCGCCGTGTTCGTCCACCAGCACATAATCCACGCCCCAGGAGTCCACGCTGACGCTTTCGGGCGACGCGGGCCGGCTCCCAATCCGCGTCAGCCCGCTCTTGATCTCGTCGAAAATCCGGTGAATGTCCCAGCGCAGCCCGCCGCCTTCCGTCTGCACCGGGCCGTTCGGGAACCGATGGATTTCTTCCAGCGTCAGCCGTCCCCCGGCCAGCGTGCCGAGGATGACCCGCCCGCTTTCCGCGCCGAGGTCGCAGGCGATGTAGGAGTGAGTGCCGGTCATTGGAGTTATCTGCAAACAATCGAAAGGCGCTTCGGGCCGTGAGCGCCGAGCACCAAAATCCGCTCAATGTCGCCGGTCCGGCTCGGGCCGGTGACAAACGACACCAGGCTCGGGTAGTCCGCGCCGTAGAGTTCAGTGAGAAAAGCAAACGCGGCCGTCAAATCCGGCACAAGCTGACGGCGACGCGCCAGCACCACATGGTGCGGGGCCAGCGCCGAAAGTGTCCGCCCGCCCGCGCTGCGGCTCGTGAGAAGAACGCTGCCGGTCTGCGCGACCAGCGCATCGCACTCCGTCAGGGCGGCGTCGCACCGCTCCAGCGCCGCCAGGTCGTAGCCGGGACAGGTCAGCAGAGTCGGCAGGCCGAGCGCGGCCACGGCGGGGTCGGTCAGCTCGCCCGGATGCGCGGCGATTTTGCTCCACCCGCACTCCGCCGCCAGCCGCCGAAGCTGCGCGTGCGCCTCGGCTTCGCCGTCGCACAAAAACAGCTCCGCCCGCAGGTCGGCGCAGTGGGCCGCAAACAGCGCCATTTGGTCGTCCCAAGTGTCGCCGACCGGCGGCAGCCACGCCCGCGCATCGGGCCGGGCCATCGGCAGCCCCCGCGCGTACTTTTCAGTCGTCGGCGCAGGAGACGGAGCATGCCGGGGCGGCGCGGGCACCTGCAAGGCCCGCCGGACTCGGCTTAGAATTTGCTCGCGCCGGTTTATCGCCAAGAAATCTACTTTCCTGCATCGTCGGCTTCCGTGAAAAGCGGCCACGGGAACGGCAGCAGTGTTTCCCGGTTTTTGTCCCAGTCGAGGTCGCTCCCGCGCAGGCCGCCCGGCCGGAGTGTCTTCCCGCTCGGCAGCCGCTTCGGCTCTCCGCTTGGCTTTTGCTCTTATTTGCCGTTTGCCGAAGCCGTCCGTGCCGCCCAGTAATCCTTGAATGTCCGGGGCTGCACGTCGGGAAAGTCGCGCGACTGGGTCCAGCCGTAAAGCGGGTCCCCTTTTCGGCCGCTGACCAGGCGGTGCAGAGGCTGAACAAACGGGGCGAGCCGCAGGGCCAGGCGGTACAGCGTGGGATGGGTCATCAGAAACGCAAACGCGCGGAAGGCTTTTTGTTCCAACGGGTCCGGCGCGGCGGCGGCGGCGTTGCGGCGGTTGTGCAGCAAATGGTGATGCAGGTCAATCCCCACCGGGCAGGTTTCGGTACACGCGCCGCAGAGGGTGGACGCCGCCGACAAGTGCTTCCATTCGTGCAGGCCGCTCAAATGCGGGGTGATCACCGACCCGATGGGGCCTTGATAAGTCGTGCCGTAGGAATGCCCGCCGATGTTCTTAAACACCGGGCAGACATTGAGGCACGCGCCGCACCGAATGCAGTGCAGGGCGTCCCGCTGCTCCGGGTCCGCGAGAAGCGCGGTGCGCCCGTTGTCCAGCAGAACCACATGGAACTCGTCGGGGCCGTCCGCCTCGCCGGCCGCACGCGGCCCGCCAATCAGCGAGTTGTAGCAGGTCAGCGCCTGCCCGGTCCCGGCGGTCGCCAGCATCGGCAGAAACAAGGCCAGGTCCGAAAGCTTCGGCAGGATTTTTTCAATCCCGAGCAGGGCAATGTGGATGCGCGGCACCGAGGTTGTCAGCCGGGCGTTGCCTTCGTTTTCGGTAATGGAGATCATGCCGGTCTCGGCCACTGCGAAGTTTGCGCCGCTGATGCCGATGTCGGCGCTTAAATACTTTTCGCGCATGACCCCCCGCGCGATCATGGTCAGCGCTTCCGGGCTGTCCGACGGCGGCGTGCCCAGCTCTTTGGTGAATGTTTCGCTGATCTCCCCGCGCGACAGGTGCATGGCGGGAAACACCAGGTGGTACGGCGCTTCGCCGCGAAGCTGAACAATATACTCGCCTAAATCCGACTCGACTACCCCGTACCCGGCGGCTTCCAGGGCGCGGTTCAGGTGTATCTCCTCCGAAGTCATGGTTTTGGACTTGATCAGCTCTTTGGCCTGAACACGCCGGCAAAGGTCCAGAATATATTCGCAGGCGTCTTCGGCGGTGGCGGCCCAAAAGACCTGCGTGCCCCGCGCTTCGGTGTTCCGGGCGAACTCTTCTAAATACTGGTCGAGATAATTGACGGCGTCGTATTTGGTGTCCGACGCCGCCTGCCGGGCGGCCTGCCAGTCTTGGAATTTGCCCTGCGTGCCCTGCCGCACGCTGTCGTATTTGCCCATCGCGGTCCCGACCCGCGCCCGGTGGCCGAGGTCGCGGGACATCCGGCGGCTGTCGCCGTGGAATTTGTGGGCGGGCTTGATCGGCGTTTTGACGGTCATCAGTCTGCTTTTCTACTTTGTCCGGGCCAGCACTTCGGCAAGGTGCAGGCTTTTCATCGGCTGACGGCGGCGGTCCAGCAGGCCCTGAAGGTGCATCAGGCAGCTTGTGTCGCTGGAGACTAGGTAGTCCGCGCCGGTCTCCAAAGCCGACGCGCACTTGGCTTCGCCCATCGCCGCCGAGATCGGGGCGAACTTGACGGCAAACGCCCCGCCGAAGCCGCAGCAGGTCTGCGTGTCGGGCATCTCCACCAGCGACAAGCCCCGCACCTGCGACAGCAGCAGGCGCGGCTGACTTTGAACGCCCAGCTCGCGCAGCCCGTGGCAGCCGTCGTGAAAGGTCACGCGGGCGGGAAACGCCGCGCCGACATCGCTGACGCCGAGCTTGGTGACGAGAAAATCCGAAAACTCCCAGACTTTCGCCGCCAGCGCATCGGCTTCCGCCCGGCGCGGCGTCTCCGCGAAAATCTGCCGGTAAAACACTTTCAGCATCGCCGCGCACGACCCCGACGCCGCCACAACCACTTCGGCGTCTTTGTAGCCGTCCAGCACCCTGCCGGCGACCGCGCGGGCTTCCGGCCAGAAGCCTGAGTTAAAGGCCGGCTGCCCGCAGCAGGTCACCGCCGGCGGGTAGGAAACGGTGTGGCCGAGCCGCTCCAGCACTTGCACCACGGCGATTCCGGCGCGGGGGTAAAACGCGTCCACATAACAGGGAATAAACAGCGCAATCTGCATAAACTGACTGTCTACCGGGTGACGCTGAACTGATACACCGTGGTCGAGCGCAGGGTCTGCCCCGGCTTCAGCTCGGTGCTGGGAAAGCGCGGGTGGTTCGGCGAATCCGGGAAATGCTGGGTTTCCAGGCAGAATGCGCCGTGTTTCGGATAGGTCTTTCCGGCTTTTCCCGGCAGGGTGCCGTCGAGAAAGTTTCCCGTGTAAAGCTGAATGCCGGGCTGGTCGGTATAAACGGTCAGCACCCGGCCCGAGCGCGGGCACGACACGCGGGCGGCGAAGGCGGGCAGGGCCTTGCGGCCGGCGGCGGGCTTGTTCAAGACAAAGTTATGGTCGTAGCCGCCGCCGTTTACAATCTGCGAGTCCTGAGCGCCGATTCGTGCGCCGAGGGGGTGCGGGGTGCGGAAGTCCAGCGCCGTGCCGGCGACCGGCGTGAGCTGCCCGGTCGGGATCAGCGTTTTGTCAATCGGCGTAAATTTGTCGGCATTCAGCGTGAGCGAATGGTCGAGCACGGTGCCTTCGCCCTGCCCGGCCAGATTAAAGTAGCTGTGGTTGGTCAGATTGACGACGGTGTCTTTGGTGGCTGTCGCCGTGTAGTCAATTTGCAGGGCGTTCTCGTCGGAGAGTGTGTACACGACTTGAACCGACAAAGCGCCGGGATAATTCTCGTCGCCGTCGGGGCTGAGGTGGCGCAGGATCAAACGGGCCAGGGTGGGGCGGGTGACCGGAGTGGCCGACCAGACCACTTTGTCGAAGCCGACTTTGCCGCCATGCAGCGTGTTCGGGCCGTTGTTGACCGCCAGCTGATACTTCTTGCCGTCCAGCGTGAACTTGCCGCCGGCGATGCGGTTGGCGTAGCGCCCGACCGTCGCGCCGAAGTACGGACTGCTTTTCTCGTAGTCGGCGACTGCGTCGAAGCCGAGCACGACATCGCCGGGTGTGCCGGCCTTGTCCGGCACCGTCAGCGACTGCACCGTCGCGCCGTAGGTCATGATTTTGACCGACATGCCGCGCGAGTTAGTAAGCGTGTACAGCGCGACGGCCTGGCCGTCTTTGGTTGCGCCGAACGGCTGCTTGGTCACGGTATCGGCGGCGGCGGGCGCGAGGGAAGCGCAGGCAATCAGCCCGGCAAGAAGCGGGAAAAAGTAGGTTTTCATACCGCGCAGTATACCTGTAAATTTCGGTTTATAAGCGATTTTTCCGCACTATTCACACGCGGCCGAGAACACGCGCCGCCGCTAAAGTCAAAAGCGGCAGGCCATCTGGGCTGCCGCTTTTTTGCTGTCACGGCCTCCGCAACTTTTTTTGACAGCAAGTGTCAAAGGAGCAGAGGATAAACACCATGAAGACAATAAGCATCACTCAGGGAATAGGACTTGCTGTTCTGCTGTGCGCCGGCTCGACCGGCTGCGCGAGCCACACGCAAAACAGCGCGGGACCGGCGACGGAAAAAACACCGGCACAGCTTGGGACCGAAATGGAAAAAAGCGGGACCATGACGCAAAGCGATTATCTGCGCCAGAACCAGCTTGCCCGCACCGTCTCGCAGACTCACACCATTTCGGACACCGATTTGACTTGGATACTGGGCGAATTGACTGCTGAAAAGAATTCTGTTGCCCGCGCCCGCGCTTTCAATACGCTGGCGGCCATCCGCCCGATGTCCGCCGCACAGAAAGCCAAAATTCTGCCTGCCGTCGCGCCGTATTTAAGCAGCGCCGACCCGCTGGACCAAATCGGGGCGCAGCACGCGCAAAAAGCCGCGCAGGCCGGCGGGTGATCGTCAATACGCCGACAGTTCGACGAACTTGGCGGGGAGGACGACCGGCTTGCCGTGGGCGAACTGGATTTCCAGGCGCGGGGACAGACGGTCGCCGCGAATGGCGAGAATTGTCCCGAGGCCGTGCTGCGAGTGCTGTACCCGCCCGCCGATCTTCAGTGTTTTGACGTTCAGCGGCTGCGGCGCGGCAGGCTCCGCAATCACGGGGACGTACTCGGACAAATCGGCAAACGCGTCTGCGGGGTCGGCGGGCGAAGCCGGGGCGAACTGCGCCCAGGGCGCTAGGTGGACGGGAGACAAGCCGAGCGCGGCGGCAAGCTGCTGCGCGGCGGCGGCGGCGTATAATCCGTGAACACGCCCGGCGGCGGCTTCGCCGTGCAGCGCGGGGTGCCAGGCCGCGAGGTAGCGGGTCATGTCTAATTGAGAGGCCAGGCGCAGCACCGACAGGGTTTCGGCCGTGCGCCACTCGGCAGGCGGGCGGGCCAGCGCCGCGCCGAGCGCCTTGACCGATTCGAGCGTTTGTTTCCAGTCGGCTTCGATCAAAAACTGCGACGGCAGCTCGGTTTTCACCATATGCAGGTGCAGGTCGCACTGGGTCCGGGTCAGCGCGACATAAAACAAGCGCCGCTCTTCTTCCAGCGCGTCCGGGCCGCCGTAAGGGAAAATGCCCTGGTTGCAGTCCGGCACAAACACGGTCGGCCACTGAAGGCCCTTAGCCCGGAAAACAGTTAAAAGCGCGACCGCGCCGGCTTGATGGCTTTTGCCGACCCCGGCGGCGTCCAGGGCGTCCAAATGAGCCAAAAGCGCGGACAGCGTCGGCAGGCTGTGGGCGTAGCGCCCAAACGCTTCGACATTGGCCGCCCGCGCCTGCCCCGTTTCGGGAAAACCGCTCGACTTGCGGAGAAATTCCACATACCCGAGGCGCTTGTCCAGCAGCGCCAGCGCCGCCCCGGCGGGCAGCGTGTCCGCCGCGCCGCCGAGCCAGTGCAGGGTGTCCGCGAGGTCGCCGAGCCGGGCGGCCTGATGCGCGGGGGCGTCTTTGGCCGCCGCCATCAGCGCGTTCGGCAGCGACCCGCCGCGCCGGACGGCCCGGACGATTTCTTCCTGAAACACGCGCGAGAGATACCGGGCAGGCTTGTTGGCAACCGATCCCCAGCACCCTTCCCAGCCGCTGTCCCCCCGCGCCAGCCGGACATAATCCAGCAGCGTCTTGACCTCGGGCCGGGCATAAAACGGCGGCGACCCGACCACTTTGTATGCAATCCCCGCTTCTAAAAGCCCCTGTTCAATCGGCGGGGTCTGCGCGTAGAGGCGCACCAGCACGGCGATCTCGCCCGGCCTGCGGCCCGACTTCAGCGCGGCTCCGACCAGTTTCGCCAGATTGCGGCCCTGGCTTTCCGGCGACGACTCTTCGTAAACTTCTAAATGGCCGCCGAAGCCGCGTGTCAAGGACAGCTTTTTCGGCTCCCGCCGCCGGTTCCGGGCGATCACCCCGTTCGCCAGCGCCAGCGGGGCGGCATGGGACCGAAAATTGTCGTGGATGAAATACTTCGCCGCCCCGTAGCGCCCGGCAAAGCTCAAAATATAGCTCGGATCGGCCCCGCGCCATTCGTAGATGGTCTGATCGTCGTCGCCGATTGCCATGTAGTTGCGATGCGGAACTGTCAGCAGGTCCAAAATCTCCGACTGGACTTTGTTGACATCCTGGAATTCGTCCACCAAAACGCACCCGAAGCGCTGCCGGGCATCGGCCAGCACTTCAGGATATTTGTGAAGGCATTCCCACGCCGACAGCAGCATATCGTCGAATGTCAGAATGCCTTCGGACACCCGCACCCGCTCGTACAAGCCGTACAGCGCCGGATACCACGAAAAGCCGGGCGGGGCGGGGGCCGACGCCGCCAGCGCCCGCGCCGCCGCCGGCAGGTCCGCTTTGGACAGGTCGGGATACCACAAATTAGCCTTCATCACCCCGACATAATTCAGAAAATCAGGCCGGTCCAAAGCATCCAATTCAGCGGCATACGAGACTTTCTCGCGCCACGCCTGCCCCAGCACCATGCCGAGCAGCCGCGAATCGCTGCCCTCGTCGTCCGTGCCGAGCTGAAGCTCGCGTCCCAGTCCCCGCCGCTGCGCCAGCCGCAGAATGCCCCAGCCGACCGCATGCAGGGTCTGCACCGACACCGGCCCGCAGTGCGGCCACCGGCCCAGCGCCGCTTTGATGTCCGACACGGAGGCTTTGGAAAACGAGGTCGCGAGAATGGCCGACGCCGGGAAAATCTCTTCGCGCACCAGCCGCTCAATTCGGTGCGTCATCGCCGTGGTCTTGCCTGCGCCGGCGACCGCAAACACCAGCGCGGGGCCGTGGGTGTGGGCGACAATCGCCGCCTGCTCGGCAGTCAGATTGGGTGTCGGCGGGGTGGGGGACGGGGCGGCCATGCCCCTTATTATACACGATGCGGAGGAAATTTCGTAGGTGTAGAGCGTTGACGGCTGTGAGAGTGTTTGTTATGGCGAGGGCGTGATAGGTACGCGGGCGTTAATGGTTGCGAGGGCGTAAACGCCCTCGCTGGGGGGCGAAGCGCCAAGCCGCCACCTGCGTGGCGGAAGAGTTCGATTGATTGGTCCTATTCTTGTCCCTTACCCTCGGGACCTTAGCGTCCGCGCTCCCCAGCGAGGGCGTTCACGCCCTCGCCACAACAAACACGCCGGACGCCGGACTGGATGCCGCCACGAACGGCCCCTGCTGCCGCCGGCCGCAACGTCGCGTTTGTTATCCGGCCTCGCTGTTTTCCTCGCTCACGCCGCCGGCCCGCGCCGTGCCGGGGTCTTCTTCCTCGCCGGTTTCATTCGGTGCGAAGTCGCCGTCAAGCGCGGCATAGCTTTCAGGGATCGAGTTCGGGCCGGGCGACGGCCCCGTTTCGCCGGTCGGGTTCGGGTTGCCCGGCAGGGGCATGTCGCTGTCATTGACCCCCTGCGGCGCATCGGTCAGCTCATGGAGCAGCCGGTCTTTGACAGCTTCGGTAAAATCTTGGCTCATCGCGTCGTGTCCTTTTCATCTTCGGCTGGAGATGATATACCCAAAGACGCGGCTCACACAGACGCGGCTTCAAAAGACGCGGCTTAAAACGTATCATCGAAATCGTCTGCCGTGTCCAGCTCGGCGACGGCCATTGCTTCGGCCTTGCCGGCGTTGATGAGGCCGAGCGCAACCGCCGCCGTCACCATCGGCTCCCGCGCTTCGAGGTCGTTCACATCCCCAACCGCGATCTCCGCGCCGTCCCGGAACCGCCACAGCTCGCCGTCCACCATCCACGCCGTCGTCGCGCGGATTTCGATAAAATAAACCCGGCTGACCCCGCTGCTGCTCATAGGCTGCTCGTAATTTCGGCGCGTTCACGGCCACTGATTGACAAATTGCAGCAAAGAGTCATAATACCACTCGGTGATAGGCCCGGCCTGCGGCGGGCGGAACGGTGCCGGCAGAGAGTCAGGCATCAGCGGCCCGCCGCACTTGGAAACTCAAGCGTGAAGCAAATTCCTGCCGCTCGTTTCCGAAAGACGCGCCGCCCAGTGGTCGGCCCGCGCTCCCAACTCCTGATGATACCGGCGAATTTCGGTGTCGGTCATCCCGCGCACCCAGAGGTGCACCACACTTTGAGTCGTGTCGTCTTCCGGGTCAAATGAGTCGCGCACTTCAATTCGGCTTGCCGCAACACCCTGCTGCAAAACGTCTTGCCCGACAAACTCCATAAACCGGGTCAGCAGATTTTGTTTCTCCCTCTTTTGTCCTTCCCTCCCCGATCCCGCCGGCAGGCTTTGCTCGGCCTCCGTTTCGGCGCGGCGGCGTGTTTTAGGCCGCCGGGCGTGACGGGGCCGAGGGCCGGCGGCAAGCGTGTCGCGGCGGATCAGCTCGCGGATGTACTCCGCTCGGCCTGTCGCCTGCTGCTGCTTGACCCGCGCATCCAGCAGGCGCAGCAGCTCCTCGGACATCCCCGTCACTTTGACGACTTGGGAAGGCTTGCCCTTCCCCGGCGCTGTTTCTTGGGCTGACATGGCGTGATTATGGCACCCGCCGAGGGCACTGTCAAGGCTCTGTCAAGGCTCTGTCAAGGGCTTCTGCTCGCGCCCCCTCAGGCCGCCTGCCGACCCCAGCAGAATGCCGTGACCGAGGCGAGGCGCGGCGCACGGGTCGGGGGCGGCAAAGTACGCCAGGGCCAGCGAAATGACGCAGTCGTCGTGACCGCCGGACTGCGCGGCCATTTTGAGCCGTCCGGGGCCGCCCGGCGCGTACTCAAAGCAGCGCAGCTCGTTTAAGAGCGCTTTGTGCGGCGGAAACTGCACCGCGCGGGCGGCAAGGCCGACATTGAGGCGGTCCACTAATTGCTGCTTGCTTTCGGCGCTGAACGTGAACCGCTCGACGTGCGGGCGGTACGACGCCGGGGGGATGGCTCTGCGAAGCTGGGCGGTCAGCATCTCGGCAATCGGGTCGCCGATGGAATTGCCGTCGGCCAGCACCCGCCGGGGCAGAAACCGGGCCAAAATCGCCGCCGCGTCCGCCGCCTGCGTTTCCCACCCTGTCCCGCGCCACCGGCTCAGATGGACCAATTTCGCGGGCGATTGGTCGGCGTCCAGCACCGTCAGCACCGTGTAATCCCACTTGCGGCCCCAGTCAATCCCGGCGACATAATACCGGCCCGGCACCGGGTCGGACAACACTTCGGTGCGCTCCAATCGGACACCGGGAATGTCCGTGATGGCTGCCGCGATTTCGTCTTCCCGAAAGACCATGCCGAAATCGTCGAGAAACTGCGCCTCGAACTCCTGCGCGTACAGCGCTTCGCCCATGTCGTCGCGCTGCGATGCCAGCCAGGCGGCGTCCAGATGCGCTTTGTTGTCGCTGGTCGGGCACTGAAACGACTGATACGTCACCCCGCTTTGGGCATTCTGCGCCACTAAGCCCCGCGCAAACAGCGCATAAAACGCCGACCGGCGGCCATTGGGCGACGACGCCAGGGTCAGCTCGCCGCCCCGATCCGCCAGCATCGGCGGCAGCACTTCCCGAAGCACCCGGTCGGGCACCTGCGCGGCCTCATCCACCACAATCCGGTGCGCCCACAGCCCGCGCAGATTGCGCCCGTCCCGCCCCGCCGTCCGGCACAGCACCACCGACGGCGCTTCGCCGGGCGCAAGCGGCTTCACCGTCAGCGTCAAATGCGGGCGCGACTTGACCACCAGTGTCCGGTCCGCCAACTGCGCGTCGCCCGACCCGAATGCCTTTTCCAGCTTCTCCCAAACCGCCTCGCCGAGCAGCCGCGCCTGCGCGTCGGTCGGAGCCACCACAAGCTGCTGCGCCCCGCGCTCGGTGAGCGCCAGCGACGCCATATCCACGCTGAGGCTTTCGGTTTTGCCCCAGCGCCGCCCGCAGGCGGCGACCCGCACCGATGCCGCCGCGCAGAACAGCCGTTTTTGCGCGTCATGCGGCTGCCATCCCCACCACTGCTTCGCCAGCGCCAGCCGCGCGTCGGCGCTTGCCCTGCGCTCTCGTTTTGTCCGCCACATGGTCCGCCCGCTTTCCGCCCTCCCGCGAAAGAGAATACCCGAAAAAGCGAACATTTGTTCCGTTTTGTTCGCCTTCGTTTCCCGCCCCCGCCCCGGCGGGTACAGTGCGCTCAGGAGACCATGCCATGACCGACCCATTAGACGACGCGCAGAACGAAAATACGCGGGACCAAGACGCGCTGGACGGCCAGCCCGACGGCGACCGGCAGCTCACGACCGGCAGCGACGCCCTCGACGAAGGCGGCACCAACAGCAGCGACCTCGGCGCGGACGTTGCCGGCGACATCGGCCCGAAGCACGACTGACAGCTTTGTGTGCTCAATCAGCGCAAAAACGGCCTAAAGGGGATATGAACAGGATATAAGAAGCGCTTTTCACTCCGGCACAATTTTACATTGCTGCTAATTATAAACAGTTAAAAACGCTATCCCGAAAGTTATTAACCGAAAATTGATGAAATTTTTCCCTGAAAGGGATATGAAAGGGATATAAGAAGCGCTATGCCCACCAGGGAATGTAGCGGGCGTAGCGCGGGGACTTGTTGTCGGGGTCGTAAGGCTTGATCAAGCCTTCTTTGATTGCGTCCGAAATAATTTTAGAGACAGTTTTAGTCCCCTCCTCTTCAAATCCAAATCTCTTCCGAAGGCTGGCATTGGTTGCAGGCTGGTTGAACTCGCGCATCAAGGCGACATGCTGATAGCAGGCGCGGGTACGGTCAAGGCTGCTCATTTCCCGGAATGGACGATAGGCATACAGATAGACCCGAGTGTGCCTCTCCGTCACTGAAAAATCCGGTGCGGGCAGCTGCCAAAACTCGACCGCCGCAATGACTTTGTCAATTCCACTTCCCTGCTCTTCGCAAATTTTCACACGGCGCATAAACCTCGCTAGGTTTTCATTACGGGACTGCGGCGGCTCATCAATAAAGCGCAGTGTGCTGATCAGCGGCTTGCCTGGGTTGGTGATCTCCAAACGGTCGTCGAAAATCTGAACCATTGGGCTGTCGCCGACCATCGAAAAATCTTGGTGAATAATTGCATTGGCGATCAGCTCGCGAATCGCAATGCCTGGATAGACTTCCGATTCTACGCGCAAGGCTTCTGCAATGTATGTATTATTCGGCAGCCGGCTTTTAATGTAAGTAATCAGCGCTTCAAACCCAGCGGCATAGCCTGAGTCTGCAACAAACTCTTTCCCTCCCTTGATTCGGCTGCTGCCGGTATAATCAACCACCCGCACGGCCTTCCGCCCCAGGGTCTCAAAATCCGAGAAACGCCGGGCAAAAAGGATCGCTCCAAAGTTTGTGATGTCAAAATGCTCTTGGCGCGGAACGACCATTTTTTCTTTTGCAAGCCGCTCCAAAATGCCGGTTTTCGCTGTCGGCAGGGGCTGCTGAGTCAAGCGATAGTAAAGGTCGTAGTCCAGCAGCGAGAGAACTTCGTCGTCAGACACGCTTTGAACAGCAATCTGCGACTCGAATCTTTTCTCCGAAAGCTGCAGCCAGAGAGAACGCTCTTTCTCAGGATAATCGTTCAGTTTCTTTGTGTAACTGCCGACCCGAATATAGGCGGTTTCTTTCCAGCGGACCGGCGTGTGCTGTGCCGGGGGATTGATCAGCAGCACGACGGCCTTGTCTTCGGCTGAAAATCCATGAAACCGAAAATCCAGGCGTGGGGACAGATGATGCGACAGCCAAGACTCAAGCTCTTCATTGCCGACTTTCGCTTGCCGAGGCTGAAACGTCGTGCCGAGAACCTCGTGGGTTTTGTCTTGAATGCCCCAAACGAAAAAAGAGTGATCTTTGCCCAAAAGCGCGGCGGCATTTGCAAGCGCAGAGATGTCCCTGCCGATCGTTTCCGGATCTTCGTTGTTGTGCTTGAACTCAAGCCACTCCGTCTCGTGCTTTTCTAAACGCAGCGAGGTCAGCAAAGAAAGCAGTTCTGTTTCAGTCATCAGTGTCTTGCCCTCAAACCCCAAGGGCCGGGTGGTAGCCGAGGAAGCCGGCGACGAGGGAGGCGGTTCCGGCGAGGCCGGCACCCAGCGAGAAGACCCACACCCGGCGGCTGCGGGTGAGCGCGGCGATGGCGGACAGGGCAATCGCGATCTGGCAGAGCGACACGGACAAGGCAAAGATATGGTGCGCTTCCATGTCGTGCTCCGACGCTTTGTTCTGCGCTTCGGCTTTGGTTTCGAGGCCCTCGGCTTTGGCCCGGATGCCTTCCTGCTCACGGGCGTAGCGGGCGGCTTCCGCGCGGCTTTTCAGCAGCGCAGGCGAGCCGGGCGGCAAAAGCTCGGCGGTGGTGGCGTACACGACCCCTTTGATGCTTTTCGCCTGGTAGTAATTCCACTGGTCGGTCGCCTGGGTCCGCAGGCTGACTTCGTTGTTTTTGGCGAGCAGGGCTTCGTTGACCAGCAGCCCGCCTCGGAGCGAGCCGACAGCGGCGACCACGGCCAGCAGGGCGGTCAGGACGGCGACAAATCGCAGCCAGCCCGCATGCTCGTCTTTTTCCCCGGCTTTTTGTCCTTCGCGGGCTTCTTCGCGAGCTTCCGCGTGCGCTTCGGCAACATGCTCGTGCAGGTGCTCGGTCGGCACTTCGATTTCTTCCGGCATGACACTTCCTAACTCAGCGTGTTGATGGCGCGGGCGGCAAGAACAGCGATCACGGTCAGCGAGATTGTTGCCTGCACCATCATCAGCAGCTTGGCCCAGCGGGACAAAACAGCGGTATCGGCCGGCGACAGGGCGGTGCTGGTGTTGAACGCCAGAAACAAGTAATCTATAAAGCCCGGCGTCCACCCAAGCTGACCCGCCGAGGCTAATTTGTCGTCGCTCATGGTCATCTGCGGAAACAAAAACGAGCCGTGGCAGTGGCCCGGCGTCGTGTCCCGCTTGTTCGGCCCGCCGGCGTCGAGGTGCCAGTACCACAGCGCAAACACCAGCACATTGGTAAACCAAAGCGCCCCCGCCGAAATCAAAAGCCGCTCGGGGGTCTCGGCGCTCGCCCCGGCGTGCGAATGCAGCAGCGAGTGGATCAGCTTCAGCAGCGAGGCGATCAAAAAGAACGTTTCCACGCCCGCGACCATCATGCCGAGCACGCGGTTGAGGTGATGATGGCCCCGCGCATGCGACAGCAGGGTCGGAATCAGCAGAACGCCGACAATCGCCGCCGGCAGCCAGCGCGGGCCGAACGACAGGTACTGCGGCAGCACCGCAAATAAGCCCGCCGCGCCGCCGAGCGCAATCACCGCCGGCCAGCGCGGCTCCGGGTCTTCCAGATCGTCCAAGTCGCCGGCATCAGGACTGAACTCGTCCCGATTGCCGAAAGGCAAGTGTGTTTTGAGCGTCATAAAAACATCTCGTCGAATTAGCCGTGAGGCAGCCGGCCGTACAGCGTGTACGCGCCGAACACCAGGCCGATGGCAATCACCAGGCGGCGGACATTCGCCTGCCCGGCCCGCTGCGCCAGGCCCGCCCCGGCGTACCCGCCCGCGACCGCCAGCGCCATCATCAAGAGCGCCAGGGTCCAGTCCACATGCCGGGCGAAAATAAAGGTCAGCGCCGCCACGCCGTTGATGCACACCGCCGCAAAGTTTTTGAGGCCGTTCATCCGGTGAATGTCGGTCTGCCCGAGAAATCCCAGCGCGGCCAGCATCAAAATCCCGATCCCCGCGCCGAAAAAGCCGCCGTAGACGGCGACAAAAAATTGGAAAACCATGCCGCCGATGCCCAGCGCCTTCGGCCCGCTGCCTGTGTCCGCCCCGCCCCGCCCAATCCACCGGCGGACGGGGTCTTGAACCAAAAACAAAAACGTCGCTCCGAAAATCAGCCAGGGAACCAGCGTGCTGAACAAGGCCGAAGACACGCGGTTGGCGAGAAACGCCCCCAGCGCCCCGCCGAGCAGGCTCGGCACGGCCATCTCCCAGAGGCCGCGCTTTTGCCCCGCGAGCGCCCCCCGGTAGCCCCAAAACGCCGACAGTGACCCCGGCACCAGCGCGACCGTGCTGGTGCCGTTGGCCAGGATCGGGCCGTTCGGCGCTCCGCCGAGGGCCGCCAGCAGCGCCGGAAAAGTCAGCAGCGTTCCGCCCCCGGCGACCGAGTTGATCGCCCCGGCGGCAAACGCGGCCAGCAGCAGCAGCGCCAGATGCAGCGGCGAGACAGAGAAATGGAAAAAAGGCATACGAATTTCGGAACCTACACTCGGAACGCAGTTCCGGGGGTTGGTTATCCCCCTTCCGACCCGCTCGTGCCTTCGGCGTCATACGGCGTTCCGCCTTCTTTCGGGCCGGGCCGGTCGTCGTTTTCGGCGCTGCCGGCAAGGCTCGGGTCCCGGCTGCCCGCAAGCTGTCCGGGATCGCTTTCGGCGCTTGGGTCCGGCGACATGCCAGGGAACGCCGTATTGGGGAACACCGTGTCGAGTGCGCCGGGGGGCGGTGCGGCACCGTCCTCGTGCATCTTCAGCGGCTCGCGCTCGCCGGCGATCTCGGCGTCGGCGGAATCATCGCCGATTGTATTGGGGGCCATCGGGTCGGTGCGGCTTTCCATGAGTGAAGTTCCTTGTTTCTGTTCCCAGCGCGGTGGGTCTGCGTTAGGTTTACCCGATTTCGCGGTATTCTGTTTCAAAGAAGCGTTTTGAAGTGAGGAAAAGATGATGCAGAACAGCGAGAAAATCCACATTCCGGGGCTGGGCGACACCGAGACCCTGCCCGGCGGCGGCATCAGCGCAGGCGACGCCGTTCCTGAAATGCCGCCGGGAAGCGATGCCGAAGACATCGGGCGCGACGCAGGCGGCGATTTGGATGCGACCGACCTGGCTCAGCCGACTTCCACAGCCGACCCCACCGGCGACCGGGCGACCGGCCTCACCGGCCTGCGCGGAGGATAACCATGAAATGAAGCCTATGCGGCCGGGCTGCTCGCCGCCGCCCTGACCGCTGCCCCCCCCCCCGCGCGGCCCGCGCCCTGCGGGCCTCGCACCGCGCGGAGGGTCCTCGGCTGCGGCGTCGAGACATTTAGCCGGGAACCGAAAGCACGATGCGTCCGCGAGGCGGCTTGCTTTCATAAAAAGCGTGAGCTTCGGCGGCTTGACTGAGCGGATACACGGCCGCGACTTCCGGCGATTTAAGAAGGCCGCTTTCCAAGCGCTGCGACATATCCGGCATGATCTCGCCGATACTGGGATGCCCGTGAGACATAAACGCCTGGACGCCCAGCGCAGCGGCTTTCGCGTCGTCCGGCTGCGGCGGCACCAGAGTCACCAGGGTGCCGCCGCGCTTCAGCAGCCCCCAGGAGCGCTCGCGCGTTTCTCCTCCTTGAGTGTCCAGCACCATATCCAGGTCTTTTGCGCTGTCCTCAAAACGCTCCGTCCGGTAGTCTATGACTTCATCCGCCCCCAGCGCCTTGACCGCGTCCCGGTTCGCCCCGGAAGCCGTGGCGATGACGTAAGCGCCGGCTTGTTTGGCAAGCTGCACCGCGCAGCTTCCAATCACTCCCGAAGCGCCGTGGATCAAAAGGCGCTGCCCCGGCTTCAGCTCGGCCCGCCCGAACAAGGCGCCGTAAGCGGTCGCAAACACCGACGGCGCGGCGGCGGCGGCGGCCCAATCCAATGCCGTCGGCTTCGGATAATAAAAACTTTCCGGTCCGACAACACACTCGGCGTAGCCGTGCCGCATGATCGGGTTGTTGATGCCGTAAACTTCCTCCCCAACCCGCCGTGTCGTCACCCCCGGCCCCACCGCCTCGATGATGCCGGAAACCGAATAGCCCAGCGTGTCCGGGAACCAGGGCGGATAAATGTCGCCGACTTCGCCGGAGCGCATCTTAACATCCAGCGGATTGATGGCGGCTGCCTGAACCCGCACCGCTATCTCGCCGGGACCGGGTTTCGGCCGAGGCACTTTTTCCACTTTCAAGACATCCGGGCCGCCGAACTCATGGACGCGGACGGCCACCATGACCGGGGCCGTCGCTGGCGCCTGCCGGGGCGCGGCTTCCCCGCGCACGGACGCGACGACTTGAAATAGCCCAAGATGGCTGATCACCGGCGGTTTCCCCGCCGCCTCGCCGCCGCCGGGGCTTTTTCGCTCCTCACGCGGGAAGGCGGCCGTGAACCGGCCGATTCCTGCCGCATAAGCATCGGCATCACGCCACTCCGCCCGATTGAAAACAGCAAACTGGGCGTTCGGCAGGAGGGCCTCATGCAGCAGTGACGAGAAAAAGCCCGGCTCATGGGTCTTGAACTCGCCGCGCGGCGGCCAGCTCATTAAAAATCCCTGCTGCAGTCCGGGCGGACCGCTCAGCTCAAACAGATTGAACATCAAACATTCGGGCGACCCTGCGGCGTCGCTCACCAAACGGAAATCAACATGGTACAGCGCTTCGGACATCTCGTACCCGGAAGCAATCTCGGCGGGTAGTTGCGGCAGAGCCGCGAGGGCCGTCTCCGGGGTCAGCACCGTATACTCCAGAAAATCAAAGAGGATCGGCGCATCCATCTCCGCAGCCGCTTTGCGGCTCCACTCCGGCACTTGCCGGCAAAGCTCCCGGTACAGAACGCCGGCTGGCACAGTCTCGGCTTGGGCACGCCAGGCGGCTGAGAATGCTTCGGCGGCTTCGCTCGTCACTGGGGCGTTTTGAGCGCGGAACCCGGTGAGGCGGACAAGATGCGGCGGCTCCAAAATCTGAACGGGACTTTCGTAAAGGGGTTCACTGGACATGGGCTTCTCCTCTGACGCAGAATAGGTTCAACGCAGAATAGGTTCAACGCAGAACAAAGGGTTCTTTCCGAGTTTACTTGAAAACGCCGCTGCTGTCTTGGATAAAATTGACATGCCCTGCGCGGCGTCAGCGGCGGACCTGGCGGGCGTACTCCATCGGCGGTATTTGAAGAGAACGGGTGAAAGCGCGGGTGAAGTGGGCCTGATCATAAAACCCTGTCTCCTGCGCGGCTTGGCCTGCCGTAACCCCCCGCCTGAGCAGCATGCGGGCACGGGCGATACGGACCGCAACGAGATACGCGTGCGGCGGCATTCCGACAGACCGTTTGAAGACGCGGCACAGATACGAAGGGGCGAGGTCCACGGCCTGGGCAAGATGAGCCAGCGAGATGTTCTCCGCGTGCCGGTCTTCCAAGAATTGCTTTGCCCGGCGGACCGCCGCCGGCTCGCTGCGGGGCGGCTCCGGTCCGCCGGGCGTGCTGAGGCGTTCCAGCAGCGTGAGCAAAAGCGACTGCGCTTCCATAGGCGTTTTCAATGCAGAGGGGTCATGGTGCAGCCGCAGAAAGGCCGCGACTGCGCCTCCATCGGCTATGAAGGGGTCTTGCCGATAATGCGGCAGGGGATACGGCAGCCGCAGTTCGTCGCACGGCAGCCGCAGTTCGTCGGCGGCTTGGGAAACCGCCGCCCCAACACTCAGCACCCGGACGACGGCACAAGGCTCCACGGGGAATTCCACCCCATGCACTTCGCCCGGCGGGATCAGCAGCAGATCGCCTGTGCAGGCGATCTGCCGGCGGCGTCCGTACTGAAACCGCCTCGCGCCCTGTTCCAGGTAGACGAGCTTGCAGGCGAGCGAGACCTGCGGCGGCAGTTGGCTTCTCAAGCTGCCGGCATGAATAAGCTCCACGTCGGCACAACCCGGCAGCGTCCAGATTTTCAGCATCTCCACCATAGCGTTATCCAGCTTCCCATCAGAGAAATGCTTCTTAGTTTGCGTCTTTCCTGCTGCGGAATTGCGCCGGCGGTGACCAGCACGCCGTTTTCGGGGGGGGCGTATTTCCGCCGCCTGCGGACATGCTCCGGGTTGACTGGAATGTTCATGGCGCTGCTTATCTTGAGGCATTGGGGACGCCGCCCGGCGCGGCCGGTGTGATGCTCAAGCTTAATCCGAGCGACTCCAGCACCCGTGTCAGCGGCTTGATGCCGGGATTGCCTTTTTCGGACAGCGAGCGGTACAGCGACTCGCGCGGCCAGGCGCTGCGCTCCGCGACTTGGCTCATGCCATGCGCCCGCGCAACTTTTTGCAGGACATACAAAAACCCCTCCACCCGTCTTCTTCCAGCGCGATATACAAATGGACCGCCGCAACAGGCGGGATCGCGCAAGTCAGCGGCGAACAGCTCGCTCGTATCTTTGAGTGTCATCTTTGTTATCATTCCAAAGCCTCAGCGCCATCGATTCCACACAACACACACTGCAAAATAGAAGCACTGTCCAGCCTATTGACAAAACAGTGTCAATATGATGTCAATACAGTGTCAATACAGTGTCAAGTGTGATACCGTCGCCGCCGGTTTTCCCCTTGCGGTGTAAGCATTCCTTTTTGCACAAGCCGCTGTATCAAATAGCGGGTATGACGGCGTGTCATTTGAAGTGCATTCATACAGTCACTCACCGTAAACTCTGCGCGACCGGCAGCCCATTCCAAAATTCGCTCTTCTTCAGAGAGAGCCGGATTAGATTGTGGCGAGACACTTTTTCTCAGTGTTACGATAAACTCGCTGGGTCGCGCCTCGAACTCAGGGTCAGGTGCGCCTTCCGCACGGCAGGCATTCCGCATGCGTATCGTGCCGGTTCCCCATTTTTCGATAAGCTGAGTGTAGTAGATTGTCTGTGCGATGGCCGGGTTGCGCGGAAACGAATTGTGTTCCTTGAACAGATCGCTGACGGTCAGCGCTTCCGGCAGGCTGCCGGGGTTGCTGATGACAAGCCGGTCATCATAAACGCGGATTTGGATGCGCCCGACACTGGTGTAGTCCCGGTGTACCAGTGCGTTCAAAACCGCTTCGCGCACCGCATCATAGGGAAACTCCCAGACCTCATGCCGCTGTAAATCTTCCAAAGGTGAGCGGCCTGCCGCCATCTTCGGAATGTCGTAGCGGACGAAAACATACCCTCGGATGGCCTGCATCGTTTGTTCCAGTTGGACAAAAAGATTGCTGGTCGTTGTTTTTTCATCCAAGATCGTGGCTTCATCGCCGAACCGACCAATCTGCACATAGGCGGTTCGGATGAGCTGCTGCGGGTTCTGACCGAACAGCAGCAAGCCGGCGCGGTTGAGGCGATTTTCGAGAAGCGTTAATTGGAGCTTAGACAAAACCATCGCCGTTGTATCCGAAAGCGACAAGTCAGGCAGGCGCTCGCGGGCCAAAATACGGAAGTCGGCCACAGTCCGTTCCGAAACGGCTTCCGACCCGAAATCCGTCGGAAGCTCATCCCAGTTCTGGCCGGTTCGCTCCAAAAGAAATCGGGGCAGCTCGCCTTCAGGGACTTCGCGGGTTGAATTGCCGACCCGGCGGTAATAGCGGCCGCGCACCGAAACGGGAGAAGCGGCGCGGGCCATTCGAATGACCAGAATTGGGAAATCGTCGCGGGTTTGAACCGTCATAGCAATCGGCAGACATTGCAGGGTATCCGAAATCTGGTTAGAGATCGTTTCTTGGTCACGCCCATCCCCCTGCCAGCCGACCGTTTTGCCATCGTCGGCAATGCCGATCCAGAGCGTCCCGCCGCGCGTGTTGGCAAATGCCGCCAAAGCCTTCAAGCCTTCCTCGTTCCACGACTGCTTGCGCTCCGCCGTTTCCGACTCCGGCTCCAAATCGCCCATCATAAACAAAGAAAGATTTTCAATAGTCGTCTCCATGACCGCTATTTTACCGAAACCAAGCACAAAAATAAGCCCCGCATCCGAATCAACGTAAGGCGGGGCTAAATGAGACTTGGCTGGGGCGCTACTGCGGGGTCGCGCCGGCGATGACTAAAACGCCGTTTTCGGGGTGCAGGTACTTTTTCGCGGCGGCGTTGACCTGCTCGACCGTGACGGCGTTGTACAGGGCGTTGCGGCGCTGCGGGAAGTCCAATCCCAACCCGAAGTCTTCGGCGCGGGTGAGGGCGGCGGCGACCCCGGCGTTGGTTTCGAGCCGCAGCGGGTACGAGCCGGTGATCGCAAGCTTTGCGGACTGCACTTCGTCGGGCGTGACCCCGTACTGCTCCGCCTGGGTCAAAATCTGGCGCAGCAGAGTAATGGCGCGGGTGGCGTTTTTCGGGTTTGCGCCCACAAACACCTGAAACGGACCGGCCCCGTGCTGGGCGGAAAAGCCCGAGTCCACCGAGTACGCCAGGCCGTTTTCGTCGCGGATGCTTTTGCCGAGCCGCGAGCCGAACAAGTCCCCGCCGAGCGTGTAGTTGAGAATCTGGGCGGCGTAGTAGTCCGGGCTGGTCTGGGTCAGGCCGCCGCTGTAGCCGAACAAGACGGATGTCTGCGGGGCGTCGGCCAGCGGGATAACCAGCGGCGCAGGCGCTTTGGCAGGCACGGCAATGTTCGGGATCGCCAGCGCCGGCGCAGGCGCGGACGGCTTGTTCCAGCCGCCGAACGCCGCCGTGACCTGCTTGACGACATCGGGGGTGTTCACATCGCCGACCACCACCAAAGCCGCCGTGTCGGGCCGGTAGTAAGTATTATAAAACGACGTGAGATCGGCCCGCGTGAGCGATTTAATCGCCGCCGCGCTTTGGTCCAGGGTCGGCTGCCAGTAAGGGTGGCCTTTCGGGTAGATGGCCTGGGCGAATGCGATCTCGGCCTGCGCTCCCGCGCCGCCGGTGCCGCCGGTGTCCTGCCGGGCGTCTTCAATCCCCGACAAAAGCTGCGCCCGCAAGCGCTCGAGCTGGTCCGGCGGGAACGACGGGCGCTGCAATTCGTCGGCCAGCGTGTTTAAAGTCAAGCCGAAGTCCGACGACAAGCTGGCCCCGCTGAGAACTGCCGATTCATTGCCTGCGCCGATCCCGGCATTCGCGCCGACCGACTCCAGCGACAAGGCGAGCTGCAAGGCGGTCTTGGTGGTCGTGCCGCGCCCGAGCATCGCGGCGGTCATTTGCGCTTCGCCGTACTTGCCTTCGGGGTCGAATGCCGACCCGGCCCGAAGGAAGCCGCTGAGGGCGACGGTTTTATTGGCGTGGTTTTCCTGCACAATCAAGACCATGCCGTTCGGAAGCACCACGCGGGTCGGCTTCGGCGCGGACGCCGGCTTGGCCGAAGCGGGGCTGACCGAATTGAATTCTTTGTCGAGCCGGGCCAGCAGCGCTTTTTGGCGCGGGTCGGTGACCGGCTTGGCGGAGCCGAAATTGTCGGTGACCGGCGGCGGGGGCGGGGGAGCGCCCGCCGGCACCGGCTGCGGGTCGAAAAACGCCACGGTGCGGTTGTCGGCCGCGAAGTACTGCTTGGCGGCCCGCTGAATGTCGGCTGCGGTGACGGCCCGAATTTTCTCCAAGTAGGTCGCCCGGTAATGCGGCAGGCCGAGGGCGGCGTAGTAGCCGAGATCATTGGCCTGGCCGGAAACACTGTCGTTTTGGTAGATAAACGATGCTTCGGTCTGCTTGATCGCCCGCGCCAGCTCTGCGGGAGTCACCGGCGCGGCCTGCAATTTGGCGACCTCGGCTTCCAGGGCGGTCTCGACGGCGGCGTTGGAAACGCCTGCGCTCGGGGCGGCATCAAACAGCATCAAATACGGGTCGCGGTTGTCCTGGTCGCTGCCCGACGCCGACTGGGCGATGCCTTTTTCGACCAGCGCTTGATACAGCCGGGCCGAGCGGCCGCCCGACAAAATCTGCGACAGGACATCGAGCACATAATGGTCCGGGTGCCCGGTTTCGGGGACATGGTAGCCGATCAGCACCGAGCCGGTCGTGCCGGGCCGCTTCAAAGTCACCCGCCGCTCGCCGCGCTGGGGCGGCTCGGGGGTGATATTATGCGTGTCGAGAGCGCCCGCCGGGTAGACCCCAAAGTACTTTTGGACAATGCCGACCGCTTTTTTGGTGTCGAAGTCGCCGACCATGACCACCACGGCATTGTTCGGCATGTAATGCCGCCGGTAGTAATCATAGATCACGTCGCGCCGGCCCGAAACGGCTTCCACATCGGTGCGCCAGCCGATCACCGGCCAGTGGTACGGGTGGGCGGTAAACGCCGCCGGCAGAAATAAATTGGCGTACAGGTCGTAGCCGGGCGAGTTGGCGTCGCCTTCCAGCTCGGAGCGCACGACGGTCATTTCGTGGGCCAGCTCGGCGGGGTCGAACTTGGAATTCTCCATCCGGTCGGCTTCAATCCGCGCGGCCAGCTCGAGGCGGTCCGACGCGATCAGCTCATGGTACTCGGTCCGGTCCTCGCCGGTGGACGCATTGATCTCGCCGCCGTTGCTGGCAAACAGATGGTCAATCGCGCCGGGCGGCAGGTCGGTCGTGCCCTTGAACATCATGTGCTCTAGGATGTGCGACAAGCCCGTCTGCCCGCTGATTTCGTTGCGCGAGCCGACTTTGTACCACACCGAAAAATAAACCACCGGCGCGGCGTGCGCTTCTTTGGACAAAATCGTCAGCCCGTTCGCCAGATGCGTTTCGGTGACATTCTGCGCTTTGTCGTAGGATTGCGAGACAACCGCGCCGTTTTTCGCCGGCGGGGCGGCGTGGACCGCCCCGCCGGCGGCGAAACACGCGGCGGCCGCCGCAAGGGCATTAAAGTACCGTGCTGTTTTGGAATAAGTCACTGTCGCTGGGTTCTCTTTTCTGGGAAATCTTTGGGGATACTATACACCAATTACCCCGAAAATTCGCCGCTGGGTTCCCCCTTTTTCCCTACCATATCGCTGCTCCGGGAACCTTCGGAGCAGGCGGACAGCCGAACGCCTGCCGAAACTCGGGCGTGTCGGCCAAAGTGCCGAGGACCCGGAACCGGGGCGGCGAGTGCGGATCGGTCGCCAGCGCGATTTTTGCGTAGGCCGTCTGCCGCTTGTCGTGCCACGCCTGGGCAAACGCGAGGAAAAAGCGCTGCTCGGGAGTGTAGCCGTCAATCTTCACGCGCGGCTTGCCTTGAATCGAGTGTTCAAGGGCAAGATACGCGATTTTCAGGCCGCCGATGTCGGCAATGTTCTCGCCCTGGGTCAGCGAGCCGCTGAGGCGCTGGTTCGGCAGCGGCTCATACGCGCTGTACTGCGTGATAAGGCCCTGGGCAAGGGCGGTGAAGTTTTTGGCGTCGGCCGCCGTCCACCAATCGCGCAGGTTGCCGTCGGCATCGAACTGCCGCCCCTGGTCGTCGAACCCGTGCGTCATTTCATGGCCGATCACGACTCCGATGGCCCCGTAGTTGACCGCATCGTCGGCGTCGGCGTCGAAAAACGGCGGCTGCAAAATCCCTGCCGGGAAGTTGATCGTGTTCGTGGTCGGGTCATAGTACGCATTCACCGACGGCGCGGACATCAGCCATTCGCTTTTGTCTACGGGCTTGCCGATTTTATGAATCTGGCGCTCAAAGCCGAACGCGACCGCGTGCTGCATGTTGACGGCATACGACGGGCTGGAAACGTCGAGCTTGGAATAATCGCGCCAGTGGTCCGGGTAGCCGATTTTAATGGTCATGGCATCAAGCTTCGCCAGCGCCTGCGCCCGCGTGGCTGGACTCATCCAGGCGACCTGCGCCAGATCGCCGCGCAGGACGGACTTTAAGTTCTGCACCAGGGACAGGGCGCGGGCGCGGGCGGGCGGCGGGAATGCTTCGGCGACATACAGCCGGCCCAGCGCTTCCCCAAGAACGGCGTCGGTGACTCCCAGCGCCCGCTTCCAGCGTGGCTGCTGCTGCTTGATGCCGCTTAAAGTCCCGCTGTAAAACGCAAACGTTTCCGCTTCAAACGGCGTGCTGAGGTAAAATGCCGACGAATCCACAAGCTGCCAGCGCAGATAAACTTTCCAGTCGGCCGGCGGCACGGTTTGCAACAGCTTGGCGGCTGCCGAAAAGAATTCGGGCTGCCCGACATCCATGCCGCCGGGGTTCGTCAAGCCCAGCGCGGTGAAATAGGGCTGCCAGTCAACGCCGGGGGTCAGCGTGTTCAGCTCCGCCAGGGTCATCTTGTGATAGTTGCCGGGCACGTCGCGCAGAGCATCCGGCGTTTTGGACGCCAGTGCCAGCCGGGTTTCCAGGCTCAAAGCGGTTTTGGCATCGGCAGCCGCTTTGTCCGGCGCTTCGCCGCTCAGGGTCAGCATTTTGGTGATATGCGCGAGAAACGCGGCCCGAACGGCCTCCGTGTCTTTGTCGGGGCGCTCGTAGTAGCCGCGCTCGGGCAGGGAAATCCCGCCCTGCTGGAGAAACGCAATCTGCGCCTTGCTGTTTTTCAAATCCGGCCCGACCCCAAAGCTCCAGCCCGCGCCGATCCCGATTTGGTGCAGATGCCCGATTTCCGAGAGCAGGTCCGGGACATCTTTGACGGCGTCAATCCGGGCAAACTCCGGGGCCAGCGGCGTGAGGCCGTCGGCTTCAATACGCTTCTCGTCGGTCGCCGAGCGGTAAAACGCCCCGACTTTCCCTCGCGGGCTGCTCGGGTCGGCGTGCGTGTCGGCGGCGGCCCGTTCAGCCAGCGTGCGCTCGAGCGCCAGATTTCGCTCGGTGACAATCGCGAAGCTGTTCCATTCGGGATACTCTGCGGGGATTGCCGTCCGGGCCAGCCACCTGCCGTTGGCGTACTGGTAAAAGTCCTCGCAGGGCTTGACGCTGGTTTCCATCGCCGTCAAATCCAGGCCGTGTCCGGGTGCGGACGCCGCCGGGGCGGCAAAAGCCGGACTGGGCGCGAGAAGCGCGGCAGGCAGAAGAAGCGCGAGAAGCGCGTTTTTTGCGGACGATTTTGTTGTCGAAAAATGAGGCATAGGTCTTTCCTTCATGTCGGTGGCTTGAATGATTGACGTTAATCGTCGGCGTCTTCGGGAACGCCTTTATCGGGAATGAGGATGCGGGAGATGTGGTAGCGCAGGCGGCCTTCGGCGGGGCCGTTGTTTGACCGCTTTTGGAGGACTTCCTGAAGCTCGGCGACCAGTGCGTCCCGCTCCGGCTTTGTCAGATACTGCACCGTTCCCCGGAAAGAAACGCCGTCGGCCAGCGGGTCGGCGTCGGGGCGGTTTGAGTACAGCCGGTACTGGTCGAGCAGGGCATTGACGAACACCTGGAAGTAGCGCAGGAAATCGGCAGGCGTTTGGGCCGCCATCTCATCTGCCAGCAGATAAGCGGCTTCCAGCTCGAACGCATACACGCGCTCCATGAGGCCGCGCACGGGGACTTCGCGGACAACCCGCAGCAGGCCCGCGTCCGCCAGCAGGCGGGCGTGGCGGTAGACCGACGCCTGCGAAATATCGGGCAGCTCGGCGGCGATCTGCCGGGTGGTCAGCTCGCGCCGGGCCAGCACATCAAGAATCCGCGCCCGGATCGGGTGCATGATCAGATCGGCGTGTGTCAACGGTTTGCTCACGGATATATTATAGCACAGATAATGTTATCAGTGCAAGAATATAAGAAAAATAAGTTTACTCTTGCTTTTCCGCGCGGAGATTGGTACACTGTCGGCATGAGCGCAGCGCCGCAGATGCCTCGTACCGGAAAATACTGTCCGCGCTGCCGCACGATGGCCCGGCGCGAAGAGCCGCTGTGCCGCCACTGCGGACACCGCTTCCGCACCGGCGCGGACACGCCGCCCGAGACGCCCGGCCCGGACCCCCTCCACCGAACCATGCAGTTTGTCCTGCCGCCGCTGCCGCGCCGCCAGGCCGAAAGCGACGCCGCCGCTCCCGCTGCTGCCGCTCCCCCTGCCGCCAGCCGTGGCCGCCGGCTGCTTGCGCTTCTGCTGACCGCCGCCGTTTTTTTCGCGGCGGCTTTTTTCGCGGCGGCTCGGCTGCGGCCAAGCGGCCCGGCGGCGGTGCCGTCCGCCGCTTCCCCGGTGGGGGTCTGGGAAACCGCGCTGCACGGCAAAGCGGCCGCCGACGCCCGGCTGGAATTTGAGTTCGACTCCGGCGGCGGCGGCCGCTTTTCCTGGCAGGAAGGCGGACCGCAGGCCCGCGCCGGGCAGACCCCGCTGCGCTGGGCGCGGAACCCCGACGGTACGCTGGCGCTGGCGCTGACCCCCGCGCCCGGCGGCGGCACGGTTTCCGAAACGCTGATCGCGATTTTCAGCCGCCCCGCCTGGTCCTGGCGGGTGGACCGCGCCGAGCGCCGCCTGGTGCTCGGCACTCTTGTTTTTACGGAGACGAAATGAAGATTTTACTGGCGCTCGGCGCAGCCCTGCTGCTGCCGGCGATCCCGGCCTTTGCCGCCGGCGCAGGACAATCGGACAATGCCGTGACCCCGGACCGGCCCGGCTTTACCAACGGCAGCGATGTCGTGCCGCGCGGGCGAATTCAAGTAGAAGGCGGCGTGACCCGAACCGTCTTTTCGGCCGGCAGCGGGCAGGGCAGCCAGACCGATGCCCCCGCCATCCTGCTCCGCACCGGCCTCAGCGACACCGTGGAGCTGCGAGTCACCCTGCCGGACTACGTTTGGCCGGCGGGCGACAACAAAAGCGGCTTCGGCGACGGCGCGATTGGAGTGCGCTGGAAGTTTCATCAAAGCAAAGACGGCAGCACCAAATTTGCGTTCACGCCGAGCGTGTCGGTGCCGCTGAAAACCGCCGTGACGACCAGCGGGCACGTTGACCCGGTGTTTCTTTTGAGCGGGGAAACTCAGTCCGGGCCGCGCTGGGGTATTTCGTCCAATCTGATCTTGTCGTACCCGACCCTCGGCGGCTCGCGGCTGGCGAGCTACACGGCGACCGCGCAGGTGACGTATGCCCTGAGCGGGCCGCTGGCGGTCTTTGGGGATGTGTACGACAACGGCGTTTCGGGCAGCGGGCCGACCCCGATTGCCGACGCCGGGCTAACGTACCGGATCGCGCCGAACGCCCAGCTTGACCTGGAAACCGGGCGCGGGCTGGGCGGCGCAGCCCCGGCGCGGTTTTACGGCGGCGGCCTCGCCCTGCGCTTTTAGCTGCCGACGGGAGACCTGCCTATGAACACCCGCCCCGCCCTCGCCGCGCTGTTTGTCGCCTGCTGCCTGCTGCTTTGCGGGCTGATTTTGCGCCGCCAAATCGCCGCCCATCCGCTGCCGCCGGAAGCCGCCCGGCCCGCCGGGCCGGGCTTTTCGGACGAGGAGCGCTGGCAGGCGGCGACGCCGGCGGACCGCCGCCAAGCGCAGCGGGTCGTGACCGCATATCTCGCCGCCCTGCGCGGCGGGGACGCCCCGGCGGCGGCGGGCTGCCGCAGCGCGTGGCTGCGCGAGCGGTTCCGCACCCCGGCGGAGTTTTTGGCGGCGGCGCGTGGGCGCTTCCCGGAATTGTCCGCGTGGCGGCGGGCCGCGCCCGGCCCCGTGGAGACCGACAGCGACGGGCAGCGCTGCCGGACGGCGTTTCTGCTGCAAGAAGCGGACGGCGCAAAAGTTCGGGCGCTGTTTCTGCTGGTCCGCGAAGACGGCCGATTGAAAATTGACCGCTGCCGTCCCGAGCGGCAGCGGTAAGACCGCGCGGCAGAGTTCGCTTACAACGTTTGCAGAAACGCCCGGACGCATTCGGGGTCCCACTGGGTCCCGGCCCCGGCGGCCAGAATCGCCTGCGCTTTTTCCGCCGGCATTCCCTGACGGTATGGGCGGTCCGTCGTCATCGCCGAATACGCATCCGCCACCGCCATCAGCCGCGCCGTCAGCGGGGTTTTTTCTCCCGTTAAGCCGCCCGGATACCCCCCGCCGTCCCACCGCTCGTGGTGGTGACGCACTGCATCGAGCACTTCCTCAAACCCCGGCACTGCCCCGACAATCGCCGCCCCCATCAGCGGGTGCTGCTTGACGGCTTCATAATCGTCGTCGGTCAGCGCACCGGGCTTGCGGAGGATGGCATCAGGGACGCCGATTTTGCCGACATCATGGAGCAGGGCGGCGATTTCCAGAGTATGCCGGGTTTCGGCGTCCAGGCCCAGCGCACGGGCGATTTGCAGGCTGTAGCGCATCACATCTTCGGAGTGCCGGCGGGTGTAGCGGTCTTTGTTGTCTACGGCTGTCACCAGCGCGTCCAGCATGGTAAAGCCGCCGACCGATTCGGCCAGCGCCCGCCGCCGCCCCATCGCCGCGCCGTCGCCGTCGCCGCCCGATTTTGCGACTCGCAGCCGGGCGGCGGCGATTTCCAGCAGCGCCGCCGGGCTGCCGCCGTCGTCGGCGTCGCCGCCGGCGGAAAAGCAAGCCAGGCCGACCGACAGCGTGAACGGAATGGCGGTTTCATAGCCCGGCGGCCGGTAGCCGACCCCGGCGGCCGCGTCCCTGAGCGCCGCCGCCTGATCGAAGGCGTCTTCGGCTTCCGCGCTCGGCAGCAGCAGGGCGAACTCGTCGCCGCCGAACCGGGCGAGCACGCCGCCGAGGGCGCAGGCCGACGCAAACGCCTGCGACATCCGCCGCAAAACATCGTCCCCGGCCAGATGCCCGTAAGCGTCGTTGAAAAACTTGAAATTGTCCAAATCAATCAGCAGCAGCGCCCCGCTGCGCCCGGTCGCCTGCGCCGTGTTCACCGCTTCGTTTAAGCGCTTGTGGAACGCCCGGTGGTTCAGCAGGCCCGTCAGAGGATCATGGTCCGCCCGCTCCAGGGCGTCCGTCAGCAGCGCCTCGGTCTGGGTCAGCAGCGCTTCGCGCTCCTGCTCCATCGCTTTGCGCTCGGTGATGTCCCGCAGGTAAATCGTGTACAGGGGCCGGTCGGACCCGAGCGTTGTCGCTGCCATCTCGGCGAAAAACGGCGTGCCGTCCCCGCGCTGGGCGGTCAGCTCGATCCGGCGGTGAAACGCCGGCCAGTCGCCGGACCCGAGATAAAACAGCAGGCCGTCTTGATACGCCTCGCGCAGCGGCGGCGGCAAAATCAGCTCGGAGATAGGCCGGCCTTCGGCGTCCGCCGCCGTGATGCCGAACGTGCGCTCGGCGGCGGGGTTCCAGTCGGTGACCCGGCCTGCCGCATCAATCGTGATGATGCAGTCGAGCGCGGAGCCGAGAATCGCGGCTTTATGCGCCTCGCTGCGGCGCAGGCGCTCCTGAGCGCCGGCTTCCTCGGTGATGTCGCGGACCAGGGACGCGCACCCGATCGGCAGGCCGGCGTCATCGGTCAGCGGCGAGTTGTACCAATCACACAAAATCCGCTCGCCGGACTTGGTGCAGTTGAAGTTGGTGGAGCGGCCGCCGCCGCGGCCGCTGAGAATGCCGAGCCGCACTCCTTCCACATGCGCCTGCTCATCTTCCGGGACAATCAGCGTGACCACGCTGTGCCCGACCGCTTCCGCCGCCGTGTAGCCGAACATCCGCTCCGCCGCCGGGTTCCAGCGCGTCACCGTCAGCGCTGTGTCCATTTCAATCGCCGCCAGCGGCATCTGCCGGACATGCGCCGCAAACCGGCGCTCGGAGCGCCGCAGGGCGTCCTCCACCCGGCACCGCTCGGTGACATCCTGAGCAATCGCCAACAAAGCGCGTCGGCCCCCGAACATCACCGGCTGCGCCGCCGTTTCCACCCACAGGGGCGTCCCGCTCTTGGTTTGGTGCCGCCAAACGCCGCGCCGTCCGCGCGGCGGGCTGTCGGCGGTGCTGAGCAGAAACGCTTTCATGCCGGCCCGCTCGGATTCCGGCCGGATGTCCAGCACGCTCATTGTCAGCAGCTCTTCGCGGGAATAATCGTACAAGTCCCGCATGGCATTGTTGACATCCAGAAAATCCAGTGTTTCGACATCCAGCACCCACATCGGGTAGGGGTTGTCGGTGAACATCTGCCGGTACAGCGCCGTGTTTTCGGTCGCCGCGTTCAGGGCCGCCCGCAGCTCGATTTCGGTGACCGCGCCCGCCGCCAGGTCCCGCAGCGCTTCCTGCTCGCGGCCGGAAAACGAGCGCGGCGCCCAGTCCATCAAGCAGAGTGTCCCGATTGCCGTGCCGTCGCTCAGGACCAGCGGCGCTCCGGCATAAAAGCGGACGCCGAGCGGCCCAAGCGCCGGGGTGTCCCGAAAGCGCGGGTCAAGCCGCAGGTCCTGCACCACAAAAACGTCGGGTGACAGCAGCGCGGAGGGGCAGGGGGTGTCTTTGCGGCTGATTTCCGCCGGCAGCCGGTCTTTGGCGGAACCGCCGCGCGACTTAAACCACAAACGGTTTTCATCCACCAGCGTGATAATCGCCGCCGGAACCCTGAACAAGCGGGCGGCCAGCGCCGTGATCCGGTCCAGACCGGCGTCCGGCGGGGTATCGAGCAGGCCGCCGCGCCGCAGCCCGGCCAGCCGTTCTTTTTCAGCTTCAGACGGCGGGGGCGGCTCGGAAACGTTTGTCGGCGGCTCGGAAGCCTGTGTCGGCGGCTCGTCGGCGCGTGTCGGCGGATGCGCGATCAGTGCGGCGTTCTTATCCTGCATCCTGGGTACGACTTTCTGACATTCAAATCTCGGCACGGGTCTTGGAAAAGTTGCCGGGAGGAGTCACAACGGAGGCTTCTCTTGAAAACAACCCAAAAACAACCAAGCCGCCGGCGAGGCTTCGGCAGGGCGTGGAAGCTCCGCAAGGCCCCTGATTGGGGACCGGAAAGGCTCCTCGCGCCTGAGTGCATCTTACCATACTTCCGCCGGTTGTTTCAATTTTTTCCGCGGTCCGGCTGCTCGCCGCACCCGGCTTTGCCGCCGCGCGGCTGCTTTTCTCCTCTAGTTTGCCGGGCGGAACGCCAATGATAACAATATCGTGTCCGGTGGCCCGTTTGAATTCGGCTTCGCTTTTTCGTTTTCGCTTTTTTCGCTCGACTATGAAACACCTTCCGAAAACTGCACTTCTGTATTTGCTGCTGATTGACCTGCTCGGCGGCGGGGCGGCGGCGCTGGCCGCGTTTCTGCCGTCGGTGCGCTCCAGTGTCGGCCCGTGGGAGCTGGGCATTTATCTGGTGCTGGCCGCGCTGATTGCGCGAACGAAGATACGCTTGATGCAGCGGCGCAGCGCGGAAGACCATGTTTCCATGTCGCTGGGCTATGTGCTGACTTTCACCGCTATGCTGCGCTTCGGG
Source organism: Capsulimonadaceae bacterium (assembly GCA_965246745.1). Lineage (GTDB taxonomy): Bacteria > Armatimonadota > Armatimonadia > Armatimonadales > Capsulimonadaceae > JANXMY01. The sequence goes on along the minus strand of OZ251980.1, from coordinate 1,515,588 downwards.
CCGGCGGCGGCGCTGCTGGTTGGGGCTGTCGGCAGCTTGTCCAACTGCTTGTATCCGAAGCGGCAGGCGCTGTATCAGCTTTTGTTCAATGTGGCGCTGACCATGGTGGAGACGCTGGCCGCCAGCCTGGTGTTTGTCGGCTTGAACGGGCATGTGCTGCTTTTACGGAACCCCGGCAGCTACCCGGCGGTCGCGGCGGCCAGCCTGGTATTTTTTCTGGTCAACACCGGCGGCGTCGCGTGCATCACCGCGCTTTGTACCCGGCAAAACCCGTTTCGGGTCTGGCACCGGACGTTTTTGTGGACCGCGTCGTCGTTTTTCGCCGGCGCGGGGCTGGCGACGCTGGCCTTGCTGCTGTTCAGCAATCACCTGACTTATGTGCTGATTTTGCTGTCGCCGCTCGGCTGGGTCATCTACCAGAACTTCGCCACCACGACCGCCCGGACCGAGGAAAAGCAGCAGCATATCGAAGAATTGCAGCTCAGTCAGGAGCATCTGGCCGATTTGTACCTCGCCACGATTAAAAGCCTGGCGCTGGCGATTGACGCCAAAGACCAGTACACGCACCAGCATATTCTGCGGGTGCAGCGCTATGCGGTCGCGGCGGCGAAGCACCTGGGCCTCGACGGCAGCGAGCTGGAAGCCATCAACACCGGCGCTCTGCTGCATGACATCGGCAAGCTCGGCGTCCCCGAATATGTGCTCTTGAAGCCCGGACGGCTGACCGACGAAGAATTCGCCAAGATCAAGCAGCACCCGGAAATCGGCGCGGCCATTCTCGACCCGGTCGAGTTTCCCTGGCCGGTCCTGCCTGTGGTGCGCTCCCACCACGAAAAGTGGGACGGCACCGGCTACCCGGACGGCCTGGCGGGCGAAAACATCCCGCGCACCGCCCGCATCCTCGCGGTCGCGGATGTCTACGATGCCTTGACCTCGTCGCGGTCGTACCGCAGCGCCTGGACCCACGAGCGGGCGTGCGAAGTGATCAAAAAAGACCGGGGAACGCACTTCGATCCGGTCATTGCCGATGCGTTTTTGGAGATCATCAACGGCGTGGTTGAGGAAATGGCGCGGGACGGCGAAGGCCCCTTGTTTGTCGCCGCCCCGGCCGCCGCCGCGCCCGCCCGCCCGTCGGACCAGGCCGCCCAGGCCATCCACCGGGCGTCGTCGGAGCTGTGGGCCTTGTACGAAGTCGTGCAAACGCTGTCGTCGAGCGTCGGCCTCGAAGAAACCCTGGAAGTGTTAAGCCGCAAGCTGGAAACGCTGCTGCCGGGCACCGCCGCGCTGTTTTTGCTGCGTCCGGGCCTGCTCAGTCCGGCCAAGACCGCCGGCGCAGCCGGCGGCGACGAAATGCAGGTCCGAGCGGCGGTCGGACTGAACCGCGAGTTTTTCAGCGGCGCCAAAACGCTCGGGGGAACCTCGGCGGCGGTCGCCCGCACCCGCACCACGTTTCTCGGCGGGTATGACCCCGACGACCTGCTGCTGATTTCGTCGCAGACGACCCAGTGGACGCCGCTGCTGTCCGCGCTGATCGTGCCGGTGTCTCATCAAGGCGAAGTGCTCGGCACCATCAACTTGTATCATCCCCAGTCCCAGGCGTTCAGCGCCCACGACCGGCAGCTTCTCGAAACCATCGCCGACCGGGCGGCGGCCGCGCTGTACAACGGCGTCTTGTTCGACCGCACCCGCTCGCATGCGTTCACCGATCCGCTGACCGGCCTGCACAACATCCGGCATATCACCGAGCATGTCGAGGAGCGCTGCCGGGGCGCGGTGCCGTTCGCCCTGCTGTGTTTGGACCTCGACTCGTTTAAGCCGATCAACGACAACTTCGGGCACCAAAAAGGCGACCAGGTGCTGCGCGACCTGTCGGCGCTGTTTCGGGCCGCGCTGCGCCCCGGCGACATCGCCGCGCGGTACGGCGGCGACGAGTTTTTGATTTATCTGGACGGCGCGACCGCCGCGCAGGCCGCGGGGCTGGCCGACCGCTTGCAGTCCGCCGTGGAGCGCTACGAGCCGGGCCTTGACCACCCGCGCCTCGGCGCTCTGCATCTGGGCGCGTCGGTCGGCTATGCCTGCTTCCCCGCCGACGGCGCGGACTTTGCCTCGCTGATGGCCGACGCCGACGCCCACATGTACCGCGAAAAGACCGAGCGCAAGCTGGGCCGCCTCGCCGGCGAAGGCCGCACCCCGCCCGGCCTGTACTCGTCCGGCTTAGACGCCTCCGCCCTGGACGCCTCCGACCTGCACTGCCTCGGCGCGGAGTTCACCCTGCCCCGCGCCGCGTAGCCTGCAAAAACCCACGCTCCCGGCTGAGCGCAAACCCGGTCCAAGTGTGCTATAACAGCACTGCGTCCCGGCTCCCGGTCAGTTTTGGCCCGCCCCGCTTTCCTGCGTTTCCGCCTTTTCGTTTCCGCCTTGCTCTTCTGCTTTTCGCGTTTGCCGCAGCCCGGCTGACCGGCACGGGCCGGCACGACTGCGGCGCTCACGGCCCCGGCGACAATGTACCATCCGGTTAGGCGGCGTGTGACGACCGCTTCACGTTCCAGGGCTACGGGGCCTTGCGGGCTGCATACAAAGGCTCGACGGGCGCAGGCGTAGGCCAGCACGACCCCGCAGGCTTCGGGGGTCAGTTCGGGTACTACACGGACACCGAGACGGGTCTGCTGTGCCTGACGCATCGCTACTACGATCCCGGCACGGGCAAGTTCATCAACCGCGACCCGATTGGGTACCAGGGCGGGGCGAACCTGTATGGGTTCGCAGACGGGAACCCTGTTAATGAAAGCGATCCTGATGGGTTTGATCCTGACGATGATAGCATTAATGCTTATAATGCGAATAAGCGCAATGTTTTGAGCAGTATCAACAGAGGAGCAGGTGTTGCTAAGGCTGGAGCAGGAATGGTAGCCGACTCCTTACCAGGAGTTGGCTACGCCGAGGGACTAGTCGGAAAAGATTCGTTAGGAGGTCGCTTAAGCTGGGGCCAAAGAGCCATAGTATTCGTACCCATCTTTGGTACAGTTGTTCACCGCTTCGGTTTTCTTGGCAAGTTTGCTTCAGGCCAAATGGGAGTAGCACTTGAGAGAGACCTTGCAACCTGGTTTTCTCGCAAAGGTGCTGTGGTCATAACTGACGCGAAAAATCTCAGTTTTACGCTAGGCAAGGAGAAAGGGATATTTGACGGTCAAATTGGAAAGTTACTCTACGAAGTGAAGAGCAAACTAAACACTGACCAAAAATCAATCGATGCATTCTGGCGGCAGGTTGAAAATCAATCTGCATATGCAAAGTTGCGTGGCATGAACTACCGAGTGTTTATTAAAGGCGGTGTTCCTTCCGTTTATGCCAAAGGATTGGCTAGGAGAGGCATTAGATATACAACGCTAAAGTAGAAAGTTAGCTAATCATCAAGAGCTGCTGAGGATGGGTACGTTAAGATTCAGCGGTTTCTGAGCAGTTTCTTAAGGGTTGTCACTATGATTTCAAGCATCGATCTTGTTTTTACTGAAGAGCAAAGCCCTTTGCTGGTATTAACCACACTACAAATGGCTGGCTGGCACTTTGGCGACAATGCAATTCAGTACGATATTCGTGTTGACGGTGACGTTGTTGTGTCTGGGGCAGTTCCCATGTCTGAAATGACCACACTCACAAAACTGTTTGATGAGGCTTCAAAGCAGGGCAAGGATTCTACGGTGTTGTTGTTGTGGCTTGAGATTGTTCAAGGGTACTGCACTTTCTACTCTAAAGACAATTGTTACTTCACATTTTTTGCTCGCCCGCCAGAAATTGAAGGGTGTGGGCGATTTACGGATTTTAGCTGGCTCGTACAGCGAATTGTTTGTCCTTTGCATGATGCTGGATGCAACGTTTTAACAATGATATGCAAGGATCATTTCGATTAGCTGATTTTTGCAAGGTATCGGCATCGCAAATGTCCACAATAGTGCCTTCGGCTACGATCTATCCTATAATCTAACCATCTTCAGGGCAGCAGCGTCACCGTGAACGCCGACAACCAGGTCGCCATCACGGGCATCACCTTCGACGGCAACGGCAACCCGACCACCTACAAAGCCGCGACCTTCTCTTTCGACCCCGAAGACCGCCTGACCGCCATCAGCAGCCCCGCCTTCAGCGCGGCTTACGATGGCGACGGCCTGCGAGCCAAAAAGACGGCGGCAGGCGTTACAACCTACTTCGTCTACGACGGCTCAACGCCCATCGCCGAAGAAACCTTCAACGGCACGGCAGCGACCTTCGCCGCATTGAACGCCGTGACCGCCGATGGCTGGCGGGCACGCAAGCAGGGCGGCATCGTCTACCAGTTCGTCTACGACCCGCAAGGCTCCGTGCAGCAGCGGCACACGGACGGCTCGTACACAGGGGGCTTTGCGGCCTATGATCGCTCGACGTTCGAGGGGTACGGAGCCTTGCGCCAGGCCAACAAAGGCTCGACAGGCGCGATTGTCGGCCAGCACGACCCCGCAGGCTTCGGGGGGCAGTTCGGGTACTATACGGACACCGAGACGGGCCTGCTGTGCTTAACGCATCGGTATTATGATCCAGGCACGGGCAAGTTCCTCAACCGCGACCCGATTGGGTACGCGGGCGGGGCGAACTTGTACGGGTTCTGCGGGGGCAATCCTGTCAATGGGAGCGATCCTGATGGGACATCAAATGACCCGATGCCAGGAGCAGGACCGGATTGGGTCCGTGTGTCTACATCCCTCTTCATTCCAATGCCTGAATTTGTTTCTGCTCACCCCGACGGAGGCATTGTCACCAACGCCGGAGATGGACGTAGTTTTGATTACAACACTGACAGAGACCGTGTCCGCGTTGATTTTGCATTGAATGTCAGGACTGGTCAACTAATTACATATCCTGCTCATACAGCAGGCTCGACAATGACAACATACAATGGACTTGTCGCGAAGGACAATGCCAGCATGTTAGGCTGGGTTACGTCACGAAAAAGCAAAACAGGCTGGATTGTGAGTATACATGCTCAGGGAGCTGATCCATTTTACGTTTTTGGTCCGCTCCAGGCTCCAAATGCTAGCTGTACAGTGCGCTTTAATATCGATGGAAGAAAAGTTGGCGGTTCCGCTCATTTCCGTCAATTTCCGTCCATTGAAAGTTATGCCTACAACAGCACGTATCAAAATGGACATCAGTTTTTGTTTGGGTATCAGCCTTCGGGATTTGTTCAGCATGGCCCTGGGGTTGTCAACCTGACATGGGGGGAATACAAACATAAAAAGTTTTGACGACAAGATGCCAAAACTGCTTTCTGTTTGTTTGAACATTGTTTGCTTCTGCCTAACGGTAGCAGGGCTTCTCGCCACTTTCTTCTGGCTGGCAATTCCGCTGATATTGGTTGGTTTGCCTGTTGCGGTTTTCGCCAAGTCTCAACATGCAAAAAATATAGCGGCGAGTTGTTTGATGGGATTGGTAACACTTATCATAATTTTTTTGGTACAAGAAGCCATTAAGCAGTAGCGTTATTTGTACTACCTGTTCCAGTGGGACTCACAAGGCTCTTTGGTGCAGCGGCAGACGGGCGGCGCAGGCGGCAACACCAGTTACTATGCTTTGGACACGGCGATGTTCGACGGGTACGGGGTGAAGCTTGGGGACACCGATGCGTTCACGGGCGGGGCCGAGGGCGTGCGCGACTCGATGGGCTTCGGGGGTCAGTTCGGGTACTGCTACGACTGCACGGGGCGGTATCTGCTGGGGTATCGCGGCTTTGATGTCTCTCAATCAGGCAGGAAGCGCAAGGGTTTTCACCTTTGCGCTTTTTTTTGTTCGGCCCCGGCTGGTTAGTCCGGCTCCGTGGCCGCCGCGCCGCCGCCGTCCACCGCGATCACATGCTGCTCGTTGTCTTCGTGGAAAAGGTCGCGCTGGGCGCGGGTCTGCACTTCGGGATTGTGCGCTTTCTGGTCCTCGGTCGCCCGGTGGCTGAACGCCTGGAACGCCACCAGCGCGGCGACGACCACGGCCAGCGCGAGGCCGAACTCGAGGGTCGCCAGCGGCTGCTCCCACTGGATAAAGTGCTCCAAAAAGTTGATCGCGAGAATGGCAATAATGACGCTGACCACTCGCTCCTCCAAATCGTTCAGCGTTTCCACCCCCAGCGCCACGGTGACGTTCATCGGCGAAATGAACAAGCTGTACAGGCCCACCCCGATCAAGTAAAACACGACGGCTTCCAGCATGATCGAGACGATCTCGAGAAACGCCAGGGTCAGGTGCGAGTGCTGCGAGTGGCCCGCCAGCAAGTCCGCCCACGAGGTCCACACACTTTGGACCGCCAGCACCGTGCCCTGCAAAAACAGCGAAATCGAGACCAGCAGCACCGCCAGCACCGACAGCAGCACAATGTAGCGGCTGCGCCCGATGGCCCGGCTGAGCGGCGCAGGCGACGAGGGAAGCGGAGCGGGAGAAGGAAGCGGAGTAGGAGAAGGCATAAAGCGGTTATGCCCGGCGGACAGGCCGGCTGAAACGAAAAGCGAAAACGGTAACTTTTGCAGTAAGCCTCCCCCCTGCAATCGGCATAATGAGGAAAGAGAGTTTTGTTCGCACTGTCCGCGCAACCCGGCTGCGAAGCCGGAACGCCGCAGCGCCGAGCGGAATGTGCAAATCCAGTCCGCGCACACGCCCGCCGGGCCGCAAGACAAATGCCTTGCGGCGAGCAAAACGCGCGATCACGCAGCCCTCGGGGCTATCCTTCGCATCCGATAAACGCAAACCCGGCGAAAGCCGGCGACGCAAAGCTGCGGGCCTTCGCCTCCACTCCAACGAGGCATGGCAGCCGAGCCGCCGAACTGCGGCCACTTCGAAGGAGATTATATCATGAACACTGTCCGACACACCCTGCCCGCTCACCTGACCGCTCACACGCGCCCCGCCGCCCGCCGCTTTCCGGCGGCCCTGACCGGCCTGTTTCTCGCCGGCCTGTCCCTGACCGCGCTGACCGCCGGCCTCGCGCCGGCTTCCGCCGCCGCGACCACCGACTCGGCCCTGGCCGCCCTGCTGGCGGCGAAATCCCCCGCCGCCGCCCGCAGCGCCGCCGTCGGCGTGATTGTCCGCACCGCCGCGCCGCTGACCCCGGCGCAGGAAGCGCAGCTCACCGCGCTCGGCGCCCAGATTGTCTGCCGCCTGCCGATTATCCAGTCGGTCGCCGTGCGTCTGCCCCAGGACCGCCTTGCCGCCCTGGCCGCCCTGCCGTTCGCCGCGCACTTGTCGCTGGACGGCGCGGTGCAGAAAACCGACGAGTTCACGGTCGGCTCCAGCGGAGCTTCCCAGGCATTCGTCACCACCTACGACAAAAAAGGCAAAAATCCGCAGACCTACAAGCTCACCGGAGCCGGCATCACCGTGGCGGTGGTTGACAGCGGCGTCTCGCCGGTCGCAGACCTCAGCACCGGCCATGACGATTATTTCAACCTCGCCAAATCGCGCGTTTCCCAAAGCGTCAACCTTTCAACGCCGCTGCCGAGCGGCTCGGTGAGCGGCTCGCTGTTCGGCAAAAAGAACAGCGGCAAAGGAAACGACAAAAACGATAAAAACGTTGCCCTCAGCGGCCTGCCGCTCGGAGTATCCAGCAGCAACGCCGCCGACCCCTGCGGGCACGGCACCCACGTCGCCGGAATCATCGGCGGCAACGGCAGCCGCTCGCCGCAGGCGTTCCCGCTGTCCCCCCTGTTCTCCATTCCTGTCTGCACGCACACGTTTATGGGCATCGCGCCGGATGCCGGCCTGGTGGATGTCCGGGTGCTCGACCAGGACGGCGGCTCCACGGTTTCCACCGTCGTCAGCGGCCTGCAATGGGTGCTGCGTCACCAAAATGACGACAAAAAAGCACCGATCCGGGTCGTCAATCTTTCGCTCGGCCACCCGGTCAGCGAGTCCTACACCACCGACCCGATCTGCCAGGCCGCCGAAGCGTTGTGGCAGGCCAAAATCGTCGTCGTCTGCGCCGCCGGCAATCAGGGACGGACCAGCGGCTGCACCAACACGCCGGGCAAAGACAACGAAGGCTGGGGCACGGCTTACGGCTCCATCCAAAGCCCCGGCAACGATCCGTTTGTGATCACGGTCGGCGCGACCAAAAGCACCGACGGCAATCGCAGCAACGACAAAATCGCCACTTATTCCAGCCGGGGGCCGAGCCGTCTGGACCTGGTGATGAAGCCCGACATCATCGCGCCGGGCAACAAAGTGATCTCGCTGGATGCCCACGGCTCGACTTTGGACAACTATGCCGGCGGGGCGAACGATATTCCGTATAGCTGCTATGTGATCCCGTCGCCGACCTCCCAAAGCCTTCTAAACGGCAACTCCGCCGACTACTTCCGGCTGTCGGGGACTTCCATGGCCGCTCCCGTCGTTTCCGGCGCAGCGGCGCTGATGCTGCAAGCCGACCCGTCGCTGACCCCCGACACGATCAAGGCCCGCTTGATGCTGTCCGCCGACAAGTGGTATGCGCCCGACGGCACCGAGGACCCGCTGACCTACGGCGCGGGCTACCTGAACATTCCCGCCGCCCTGTCGTCCAAAGCGACCGCGCTGGGACCGGCGGTGTCCCCGGCGCTTGCGCTGAACACCGACGGCAGCGTTTCGGTGGTGATGGGCCGCGCGATGTGGGGATCGAGCCTGTGGGGCACGGGAGTGACCGACCTGCGGGCCATGTGGGGCAGCCGCGCCATGTGGGGCAGCGCGTCGGTCAGCGCCGACCGCGCGATGTGGGGGTCCAGCGCACTGACTTTCAGCCGCGCCATGTGGGGCAGCAATGACCCGTCGGCCAGCCGCGCCATGTGGGGCAGCTCCGTTTGGGCCGACCGGGCCATGTGGGGCAGCGCATCGTCCGCCGTGGACCTGACCTCGACGGTGCTGACAGGAGAATAACGCGCATGACTAACGCACCGCGCCCGGTCCGGTCCGTCCGCCGGATCACTTGGGAAGGCTAATCGCCGAGGCCGGCCCCCGCCAGGGGCCGGCCTTTTTTTGCGTGCCGCCTCGCTGAGAATTCCCGTGTGTCCCGGCGCAAATTCCCGGAAAGTGTGTTATGATAGAGGTTGTTATAATAGCAATTGCTGTGATATGGCGCACCGCCGCTGCCCAGGGTTAGGTGCCCCGGATTTTCCCAGGCTTTCAACTTTACACTCCGATAGGCCGCACCCAATGATTATTCCTGAAACCGCGCCGATGCTGACCTGCACCGCAGGCAACGACGGCTTTTTGTACGAGCTGCTGCTGCGGGCCGGCGAAGGCCAGGCGGCAGTCACGCAAATCCGGCTCGGCCCGTATTATTTCACGCCCGAGTATCAGCCGAAGCCGCTGGCGCTCGGGCTGACACGCGGCGGCCCCGAAAACGCCTTTTGGATGCACAAGTCGGTCCCGCCCGGCTGGTCCCGCCTGCGCTGGCAGGTGGCGCTTGACGAAGCCGAATCGCCGACGTATTTGGTGTCATCGGGAACGCTCCTGCCCGGCAAGTCGGGAATGTTCCGGTTTGTCTCGTTTTACCCGCCCGGCGGCCTCCGCGCGGGGCTGGAAATCTACCGGGGCGATGCCCGCTACGACTGCGGGGTCAGCGGCCCGAACTACGAGCGGTTCCTGCGCGGCGAGCACGAGCACTAACGGCGAGAATTAAAACGACGCAGACGCCGATAAACCAGTCGCCCCAGCGGACATACGGCGTCACGGTGGACCGGGACTGCACCGGGGCGCTGACGACCGACGCTTGAAACAAGTCCGCTTCGGCCAGCACCCGCCCGGTCGGATCAACAATCTGCGACACGCCGGTCGCCGCGCTGCGGACTAAATAACGGTCGGTTTCCGCCGCCCGCACCGCCGCAATCGCCGCATGCTGCCGCGCCGCCGCCGTCCGCCCGAACCAAGCGTCGTCGGTCGAAATCGCCAGCAGCCCCGCCCCCTGCCGCACCTGCTCGCGCAGGACGCGCGGGTACGACGACTCAAAGCAGATTGCCGCGCCGATCTTGCCGATGCCCGGCCCGCCGCCCAGCAGCCCCTGCTCCCCTGTGCCGGCCGCCATGTCGAAGTTTGTGACATGCAGCGCCGCGAGAAACGGCAGCCATTTCCGCCCCGGCACAAACTCGCCGAACGGCACCAAGTGCTGCTTGCGGTAGACGCCTGTGACGGCCCCGCTTGGGGAAAGCGCAAACAGCGCATTGGCGTTTTTGCGCTCCGCCGGGTCGAAGTCCACCCCCCCAATCAGCGCCGTCTGCCCTGTTTCGCCGAGAACCCCCGCGACTTGGGCGCGGCTTGTGTCCGCCCTCTGCAAATAGCCCGGATACGCTGTTTCCGGCCAGACCACCAAAGTCGCCCCCCGCGCTGCCGCGCTTCGCGTTTGGGCACCGAACGTCGCAGTCACCCGCGCTTTGTACGCCGCGTCCTGCTCGACATTCTGCGAGATGTTGCCCTGCAAAGCCGCCGCTGTAAAAGTCGGCGCAAGATGCTCGGTCCGCAGGCTGACGCCGCCGCAGGCTAGAACAGTGACAAGCAGCGCGGCCACGGCCAGGGGAAATTGCCCCCCCGCCCCAATTCTGGGGAGCCGGAAAAGAACCCGTAGGGGCGCTGCTTGCTGCGCCCTTCTTATCCATATGGCTCCCCAGAATTGGGGCGGGGGGGCTTTTCCCCAGAATTGGGGCGGGGGGGCCTTCACCACTTCCGCCAGCGCGACATTCACCAGAACAATCAAAAACGCCAGGCCCCAAATGCCCGAGAGCTTCGTGAGCTGAAGCACCGGCAGGGCCAGGTGCTGCGTGTACGCGAGGTCCCCCCAGCCGAAGCCGAGGTCGCCCGACTGCCGCCACCATTCCACCACCGCCCACAGCGCCGGCACGCCTAGTCGCCACGCCCAGACCCCGCGCCCCGCCAGCCACTGCGCCCCGAGCGCCCAGACGGCAAGGTAAAACGCCTGATACGCCGTCACCAATGCCCAGCCGAGCACGCCCAGGGCCGGGCCGAGAATGGGCGCGGCAAAAACGGCGACCCAGTAGGCCATTCCGCCCAGGTAACACACGCCGAGCAGAAACCCATGCCCAAACGCCGCCCGCTTGCTGCGAAACGGAAACAGCGCGAGAAACGGCGCAAGGCCGACCCACGCCAGCCAGCCCCAGTCCAGGTGCGGCAGCGCCCCCGCCAGCAGCAGGCCGGAGAGGGCCGTCCGCAGAAGCGGCCCCCCCGCCCCCAATAATGGGGGAGTCAGACGAGGAACAGAGGGCGCGGCAAGCCGCGCCCTCACAGATATGTCTTTTCGGACTCCCCCATTATTGGGGGCGGGGGGGCCGCTTCTGCTTGTCAAGACACGCTCAATCCTGCTATACTACGCGTATGCACCACGCCCTACGCCTTCGTCTTTGGCCGCTGCTGACCGCGCTGCTGCTTCTGCCCGCCGGATGCGCCAAGTCGCCGAGCGGCGGCGGGACCAGCCCGGTGTCCGGGCCGCAGCTTCTCGTGACCATGACGGTCGCCGGGAACATCAACCCGAATTATTATTATTATGTGCTGTTCAATGTGAACAACACGCCGGGGCCGAACAATTCCAGCATCACCGGGCCGATCCCCGTGGTCGCCGCGCCTTACGGCAACGGCTACGCAGCGGGGGCGTTCACCAATTATGTGGAATACAACGGCGCTTTGCCCGGCGGAACCAGTTTCAATTATTTCGCCGTGGACTCGACCCTGTTCAACTCGCAGGTGCTCGGGCAGGACCGGCTGGTCCAAAAGCAGGCGGTCGGAAACACGCTGACCTTTCAGCTTCCGCTGGCCTATCTGACGACCACGACCGCGACTACCGCCGCGCAGATCAACAGCCTCGAGGTCAATTTCATCGCCACCAATGTCGTCCCGCCGAACGGGCAGAACATCACGGTCCCGAAGTATTTTGATGCGCTCTACCCGCCGCAGCAGGCCGGCAACAGCTATGTTACTTTGATCATCCGCGATGCCGGCGGGACGCTGCTCGCGAACACATTCAACAATTCCACGTCGGGGGTCGGCGAAAGCGCCGGGGATGTGGCGCAGTATGTCAACGGCGTCCCCATCATTGTCGGCGGCACGACCGCCGAGGGCATCACGACCCCCGATCTCGACATCACCGGCTGGAGCATTCAGCTTACGGCGCAGTAAGCGGATTATACCCGAGGCCACCGGGATTACGCTATGAAGAGCTGATGCCATGAAACGCTTGGACCGTTATCTGCTGGGGGAGATGGTGCTGCCGTTTGTCGGGGGCATTCTGCTGATTGTCGTCATGCTGGTCGGCAACACCTTGTTTCCGCTGATTGAGGACATCGTCAAAAACGGCATCCCGCCGATGATCGTCCTGCGGCTGATTGTCTTCAACCTGCCCATTCTTGTTCCCCTGACCCTGCCGCCGGGGGTCGCGCTGGCCTCGGCGTGGGCCGTCAACCGCCTGGCGCGGGACTCGGAAATCACGGCCATCCGCATGGCGGGCGTGTCCTTGCGCCGCCTGTTTTTCCCGATTGTCTGCGTCGGCGTCCTCGCCAGCGCGGCGTCGTTTTTTGTCGGCGACCGGGTGGTCCCCGCCGCCTGGCGCGAGTTCCAGAAAACTCAGGGCCAATTGTTCGCCTACGCCCTGCAAGCGTCGCCGACCGTGGCCGCCAACAAAGTGTTTACGTTCCAGGACTACTCGTTTCATATCCGGCAAATCCAAAAAGACCCCAGCGGACGCGCCGATAAATTGCAGCTCTCGGGCCTGATTATCTATGAGAACCCCGTCGGTCCCGATTCCCTGGCGACCTTGATGACCGCCCAAAGCGCCGATTACGAGCACGATGTCTGGACCCTCCACGCCGCGCATTTGATCACGTTCGACAAGACCGGCTTTGTCGCGACCGAAACGCAGGCGAAGACAATCACGCTGAACTTGCAGGTGCCGCTCGGCAGCATGGCGGGCGCGGCGGCGGATACCCCCGACACCCTGTCGATGGCCCAGCTTGGGGAGCAGATGGCCGCTTTAGAGCGCACCGGGCAGGACACGACCCGTGTGGCATTCAACTACTACGCCAAGCTCGGCCTGCCGCTGCTGTGCCTCGGCTTTGCGCTGTGCGCCCCGCCGCTGGCTTTGCGGTTCGCTCGCGCGGGGGCGTACATGGGCATCTTTTTAAGCATCATCATGGTCTGGGTGGCCTGGAACACGCTGCTGCTGACCAAGATTTTGGGGGTGGCGGGCCGGATGCCGCCCGCCCTGGCCGCCTGGTCCCCGGCCCTGCTGTTTATGGGCCTCGGCGTCTATTTTCTGTGGCGGATGGAGTAGCAGTCCCAAAAAAACGCCGGGAGCCAATCAAGGCTCCCGGCGCTTTTCGTCTGCGCGAGAAAACTAAATCGCGCGGCGGCCGGCGACGGCCCGCTCAATCGCAACCACGACAATCGCGCCGAGTGTCGCCCACAAAATGCTGGCAAGGTCGAAATGGGTGCGGAAGCCGGTGTTGCCGCCGGACACGAGATAATAAATCGCGCCCCCGACAATCGCGCCGACAATGCCGAGAAGGGCCGTCCCGAGAAAGCCGCTCGGCTTGGCCGCGCCGCCGGGCACAATTGCTTTGGCAAGCAGGCCGGCAAGAAAGCCGACCACCAGCCACATCAGTATTGAGGCAATCATTGATTTTTCCTTGTATTTGTCAGCAGCAGAAAAGCTCTGCCGGTTTCAGCATATTCGTCTCATTATATCCATCGCCTGCCTGCCGCCAAACATGAGCGCTTTTCGGACAATCAGGCAATTTTGGAGCGAACTGAGGAACGCCGAAGGGCACGCGGCTGTTCAATAAGTATGAACAGCACACAAGAACTCCCGATTGTGTCCCCGGTTTTAATGGCTCCGATCTCAGCGGCCCCGGCCGCGCCGCCGAAGCCGCGCTTGTGGATGCCGCAGACGGCCCAGTTTACGCCCGCCGCCCTGGAAGGGGCGTGGGGGCGGCAGATACGCAGCCGCGTCGAAGCGCTCGGCGTTCCCGTCGAAGTCCTGAAAAGCAATCGTTTGACTAATCTGCGCGGGGACGATGCGCGGGCGACGTACAACAAAGCCAAGCGCACCCTGGCCGTGGTCAATGCCGCCCCCGGCGCGGCCAAGCTTCAGCCGATCCCGCCGAGCGCCGACTGGCAGTTTCACCTCGCTGAGGGCTGCCCCGCGCACTGTCAGTATTGTTATTTGGCAGGCAGCCTCGCCGGCCCGCCGGTTATCCGAGCCTTTGCCAATCTGCCGTTTATCCTGGACAATCTAGCGCACTACGAAAAGCCCGGCGCGGGCCGCAACGAAGACTTAGGGACGACGTTTGAAGCATCGTGCTATACCGATCCGCTGTCTTTGGAGCACCTGACGGGGTCGCTGGCCGAGACGATCCGCTGGTTCGGCACGCGTGAGAACGCGTACCTGCGGTACACCACCAAGTTTGACGCCGTTGAGCCGCTGCTGGACCTGCCGCACAACGGCCACACACGCCCCCGCGCCTCGGTCAATGCCGACACGGTTGCGCGTCGCCTCGAAGGCGGGGTCGCGCCGGTGTCTGCGCGTCTTCATGCCCTGCGCCGCCTGGCGCTGCCTCGGTCCGAAGGCGGCGGCGGCTATCCCATCGGGGTCGTCATCGCGCCGATTATCCCCGTAGACGACTGGGAAGCGCAGTACACGCAGCTTCTCGACGACGCTGAAGCCGCCGTGGGCTTTGCGCCTGACATTACATTTGAGCTGATCACGCATCGGTTCACCCCCGGCTCGAAAGAAGTCTTGCAGTCATGGTATCCGAAGACGACGCTGGATATGATTGAAGACACGCGCGACGAAAAGCGCAACAAGTTCGGCGGCGTCAAGTACGTCTACAAAAAAGACATGATGAAGACCCTGCGCCGCTTTTTCGAGTCCGAGATCGCCCGCCGCTTCCCGCAGGGCCGGATTTTGTACTGGACGTGAGGCAGAGCAGCGAGCAGGCCCGCACCAGATAGGAAAGGGAGGGCGAACACAATAAGCAGGGCGAACATAAACCAGAAGGGCGTAAATAACAGCCCCGAAGGGCGAACATAAACCAGAAGGGCGAACACAAGGTTCGCGCCCTACATCCCGTTCCTAATCCTATTCTGTACCCCGTAGGGGCGAACCTTGTGTTCGCCCTGCTTTTTGCCTCTTGACAAACCCAGCCTAAACTATTATAATTAGATAATTGGCTAAATATACAAAACAGGAGAGAACGAAAATGAAGCGGCATGCTTTCTTAAGCCTCCCGCTGTTACTGCTGCTGGCTTCTCTGCCCGGCTGTTCCCAGACAAACCAACCGCCGTACACGGAGAAGCCGGTGACTTTCACGGGCGTCGGCGGCGCTGTACTGACGGGAACGCTCACCCTGCCGGTTCATTCCGGTCAGTCTGCCGTGCCGGGGCTAGTCTTAATTGCCGGGAGCGGACCGACCGACCGGGACGGCAACTCCGGGCCGGTGCAGACAGACCTGCTGAAGCAGATCGCCCAGCGGCTGGCGTCGAAAAGCATTGCCAGTCTGCGCTACGATAAGCGCGGGGTCGGCGGCAGCGTCATGTCCCCTGCCGACCAGGCAAACTTAGCAGACTACGCCGCCTGGGAGAACTTTGTCGGTGACGCTACTGCCGCCCTGCGCGACTTGCAGCAGCAGCCCGGTATAGATGCCCGGCGCACCGGCTTTCTCGGCCACAGCGAGGGCGGTCTGATCGCTTTGCAGGCCACGCAGCAGATCAGCGGCTCTCAGCCGCCGAGCCTTCTGGTGCTCGTGTCTACCGCAGGCCGAACCTACGATGTCGTTGTCAACGACCAGCTTGTCCGTATTCTGAGGCTTCAGGGGGCAACCCCGGCGCAGACAAACTATTTTCTCTCCAAGAACCGCGAGATTGCCGCCGCTATCGAGCGCACCGGCGTCGTGCCGGACGATGTGCCAGCCGGCCTTGCTGCCCTTTATCCTGCTTATATCGGCAAATTCTACCGCAGTGTCCAGTTGGCAGACCCCGCAAAGCTTGCCGCCCAGTTTTCCGGCCCGGTGCTTGTCATTCAAGGCCAAAAAGATGTCCAAGTCTCCGCCGAGCGTGATCTGCCCGTGCTAAAAGCTGCGCTGAGCAGCCGGACGCATGGCACCTATCAAGTGTCGCTGATTCCAAATGCAAGCCACAACTTGAAGTCCGTCACCAATGAAGCCGATCTAGGAATGGCCGGTCCGGTCGCGCCGGAAGCGCTTTCTGCGCTGTGCGGCTGGCTGCGCGTGACCTGGAAAATGGGCGTCTCCCAATGAAGAGTGACAGCGTCTTCAAGGCGCTGGCGGACCCGACACGGCGGCGCATCTTGCAGCTTCTCGAAGGCCGGGAACTGACGGCGGGGGAACTGGCGGAGCAGTTCGACATCTCGGCCCCGTCCATGTCCCACCATTTCAGCGTCTTGAAGCAGGCCGATCTCATCGCGTCCCGGCGCGGCGGCCAGCAGATTTATTACTCGCTTAACACGACGGTTTTTCAGGAAGTCGTCGCCGCCGTGATGGAGCTGCTGCCGACAGCAGAGATAAAAGCACAAGAGGAACCCCAATGGAAACCCGGCACGCAAACTTGACCCTCTTCGCGCTGATCGCCGCGACGCTTGTGTACGATTACCTGCTTAATCCGCACCTGCCCGCCGTCATTCCAAGCCACTGGAACATCTACGGGCAGGCCGACGGCTTCAGCCCCAAAGGGACTGTGTATTTTCTCAGCCTGCTCCCGCTGCTCATTATTGCACTTCTTATCACTCTCCTGCCGCGCCTGCGCGTGCCCACTGGGATGAACCCATCAACTGCCATCGGAAATTATATCTCCGTTGTGACCGCAATTTTGATGGCGTATGTCAACGTCGTCACCCTCCAAATCGTGCTGCATCCCGGCCTGCCGATCTCAAAGCTGATCCTCACGGGAATGCTGCTGTTGTTTGTGCTGCTCGGCAACGTGCTGGGCAAAACGCGCCGTAACCCGTGGACCGGAATTCGACTCCCGTGGACGCTGGCGTCGGATGCCAACTGGATCGCGACCCATCGGTTCGCCGGACGCCTCTGGGTCGGCGTGTCCCTGCTCGGCGCAGCGCTGCTCTGGCTCGGCCTCTCGCCCGCTCTTCTGCTTCCCGTCGTCTTCGCGGTGCTGCTCGCTGTTCCCATCGCCTACTCGTACCGACTGTTCAGGCAGGGCGGGAGCGGCCGCGAAGAAGCGGTGTGACGAGTGCAAATTCCGATGTCTGGGGGTATCATGGCAGCATGAGATACCTACGCCGAATTCTGCTTGTTACCGCTGCGCTCCTTGCGCCTGTTCTGCCGGCCCGTGCGGACAGCACGGACGACTTTCTCAAAGCGCAGATGGCCGCGCGGCATATTCCGGGCCTGTCGGTCGCGGTCGTGCAGGACGGCGCGGTGGTCAAAGCGGCGGCTTACGGAGTCAGCGATGTTGCCGCAAAGACACCGGCGACTTTAAGCACGCGGTTTATTCTCGGCTCCTGTACCAAGCCGTTTACTGCCGTCGCCGTGCTTCAGCTTCAGGAAGCAGGCAAAGTGGACCTCGACGCCTCAGCCTCGCGCTACCTGCCCGGCCTGCCGGCGGCGTGGATCCGGATCACTGTGCGGCAGCTTTTGACGCACACGTCGGGCCTGCCGAATTACCGGGAGTTTCTGGATTACAACACGCTGGCCGACCCGAATTATGTCAGGCCGAACAGCGTCACCGCGCTGCTGGCGGGCAAAACGCTTCATTTTGCGCCGGGGACCAAGTTCGAGTACAGCAACACGAACTACCACCTGCTCGGGCAGATTATCGAAAAAGTTTCCGGGCAGAGTTACGAGGCGTACCTGGCGACGCATCAATTCCACGCCGCCGGGATGACCGCGACCGGCCTGGCGACAGGGCCGGCACCGCTGCCCGGTCAGGCGGCCGGATACAACTGGAACGGCACGGAGCGCGTCGTCAACAAAACTTTTCTGCCTCGCGCCCTGGACTTCGGCGACGACGGCCTGATGTCTACCGCCGGCGACCTGGCCAAATGGACCACGGCGCTTTCCGCCGGGCGGCTTGTCAGCGCCGCGACCTTGAAGCAGATGATTACGCCGGGGCGGCTGCCGGACAGCACCCCGACTTCTTACGGCTTCGGCTTTGTCGTCGCCCCTTACCGGGGGCAGGCGCTGGTGACCCACACCGGCGCGACTCCCGGCTACGCCGCCACGATTGCTTATTTTATGGACAGCCGCCTGGCTGTCGTTGTCTTGTGCAATCTGTTTGACCAGGCCGATCCGGAGCTAACTCAGCCGCTGGCGCTCGGAGTCGCCAAACAATTTTTGCCCGCGCCGCCTGCCGAAGCCGCCGTCCTTAACACCGACCCGCAGACCGCCGCGCTGCTCAAAACCGTCTCCGCGCAGATCGCGTCGGGCACGCTCGACCATGCGCTGTTCGCCCCGGCGCTCCGGGACGCGCTGACGCCGGCGGCGGTGGGTCCCGCTCACGCCCTTTTGGCTCCGCTCGGCCCGCTGACTTCGCTTTCCCTGCTGCGCCGGGACCCGGCTTCCGGCCTTGCCAAGTACCGGGCGCTGTACGGGACAACCGCAGTTGTCTGGCTGATTGCGGTGGACAAAGACCACAAAATCACGGCCCTGCGCCCGGTGCCGGAGTGAGTTCATAAAACACGCGCAGGCAGATGTCCCGCGCTGCCGCCCGCTGCGCCGAGAGCGTGTCCGGCACGTCGGCAGGGGCGCTTGATGCCCGGCCCGAGCGCAGAAACTGCCGGTTGCGAAACTGCGCGAGGGCCAGATAAGTCTCAGACAAAGTTTCCCAATCGGCCTGAGTCAGCCGGGCGTCGTCGCGCAGGCGGCGCAGGGCGTCCAGGGTGCTTGCCGTCCGCAGGCGCGGGCGCTGGGGGCCGAAGCGGAGCTGAAGCATTTGGGCGGTCCACTCGATGTCCGAGAGGCCGCCGGGGCCGAGCTTTATGTCGCGCGGGTCGTGGACACGCTCGGCTTCGATCCGCCGCTTCATCGCCTGCACTTCGGCCAAAGCGGCTTCGGTCCACGGCAGGCCGTAGACGGTTTCCGCCGCAAGACGCTCCCAGGCCGCGCCGAGGGCGGGATCGCCGGCGACAAAGCGGGCTTTCACGAGCATCTGCCGCTCCCACGTCTGCGCCGACCGGGCATAGTACGCCGCATAGGAAGCCAGGTCCAGGACAAGCTGACCCTTGCGGCCTTCAGGGCGCAGGCGGGGGTCGGTTTCCAGGCGCACCCCGAAGCGGCCTAAATCGTCCTTCAAAAGCCGCTGAGTCCGCTCGGCCAGCCGGGCGGCGTCGGCCAATTGGTCGGGGCCGGCGACATAAACCACGTCTAAATCCGAGCCGTATCCCAGCTCCGCGCCGCCGAGCTTGCCCAGGCCGATGACGGCGAACTCTCCCCCGAAGCCCAGCTCGGAACGCGTCAGCGCCAGGGCCGACGACAGCGCGGCTTCGGCGGCCTGCGTTGTTTCGGCCAAAACCGCCGCCGTATCCGCCAGGCCCCAAAGATCGCGTGCGCCGGTGTGCAGCCGGGCGCGGCGGACCAGCGCGGCGATCTCGAGGAGGGTGGGGGCGGGCCGGAAGCGCGGCGGCGTGTCCATCGCGCCGTCGTCAGCCAGCAAATCCAGCAGCTCCAAATGCCCGAGAAGCATCTGCCACAAATGCGGGCTGCCGGCGGCGAGCGCGGCCAGGCGCGGCAGAAAAGTCTTGCTGTCCGCCAGCGACCCGAACAAGGCCGCGCGGGACGGCACGGCGTCGGCGAGCCGGTCCAGGCCGTGCAGGGCGGCATCGGGATTTTCGGTCTGTTCGGCGGCGTCCAGCAGGGCGGGCATCAGCGCGGCAAACGCCGCCCGGTCGGCAGGGGACACCGCGCCGTAGTCGGTGCCCGAGACCGACCGCCGCAGTGTTTGCCCCGCCGAATCGGGGTCCGAAAAGCCGCGCTCGGCCAGCGCCCGGCGCAGCGCCGCTGAAGCGACGGGGTCGTCTTCAGGGGCCAGCGCCCAGTCTGCCAGGGGGGAAACGGCCGGCGAAGGCGGGCGGGCCGGGGCCGCGCCGTAAAAAAGCCGGGTGAACAGCGCATGGGTGCGGGCCGTGTGCCCCGTGTACTCCGACAAAAACGCCGCTCCGCCCGCGTAGCCGAGTCGCCGGCCGAACTTGTCCATCTCGGCGGGGTCGCGCGGCAGGGTGCGGACCGGCAGCTCGTCGCGAAGCTGAAGCCGGTGCTCGGCGTTCCGCAGAAACAAATACGACTCGCGCAGAGTGTCCCGCTCGGCGGGCGTCAGCAGGCTCGCGCCGGACAGTGCGTCCAGCGCCCGCAGCGTGCGGCCGGTCCGCAGCTCCGGGGTTGCCCCGCCGGCGAGAAGCTGCAAAAGCTGCACCGCGAACTCGACATCCCGGATGCCGCCCACGCCCTCTTTGACATTGATCTCGGCTTCGCCCGCCCGCGCGATTTTTTGCTCGATGCGCCGCTTGCCCGCTTGGATGCTTTCGACAAACGACTCTTCCACCCGTCCCCGGTAGGCAAACGCTTCCGCCAGCGCCGTCCACGCCGCGCCGACGGCCGGGTCGCCGGCCACAAACCGGGCTTTCAGCAGCGCCTGCCGCTCCCAGGGTTCCGCCCACGATTCGTAGTACGCCCGGCAGGCGGCCAGCGACCGCGAGACCGGCCCGAACCGGCCTTCGGGCCGCAGGCGCAGGTCCACCCGAAACACAAACCCGGCGTCGGTCGGCTTCGCCAGCGTGTCCCGCACCGCCTCGCCGAGCTTCACGGCGGCCGCCGCCGGCATGTGGTCGCCGTGAACAAACACCAGGTCAATGTCCGACGCATAATTCAGCTCCCGCCCGCCGAGCTTGCCGAGCGCAAACACGGCAAACGGCGCATCGGCCAGTCCGCGCTCGTCCGCGCAGATTTGCAGGGCCATTTGAACGCAGGCATCGGCGAAGTCGCTGATCGCGGCGATGGTCTCGGGCACGTCCGCAAAGCCGAGCAGGTCCCGCGCCCCGATCCTCAGTATTTCGGGCGGCTTGAACCGCCGCAGGGCGTCCCGCCGCGCGTTGGGCGTCTTTCCGATCCCGACCCGCCGCGCAAGATCGCGCCATAAATCGTCCGGCGTCCGGCCCCGGTCGCGGATGGCCGGGTTGGTCAAAATCTCCAAATACTCCGGGTTGGCAAGGAGCAGCTCGGCGAAAAACTGCGACGCCGCAAACAATGTCAGCAGCATCTCGGCGGCGGCCGGGTAGGCCGAAAGCGTCCCGTAAGCGGCGGTCCGGCTGCCGGCGGCGTCCATCCAGCGTCCGAGATTGGCGACTGCTCGGTCCGGGTCCGCGCTGCGCCCGAGCGCCGGCACGATCACCGCCAAAAGCGCCTCAAACGCGCGGTCGGGGACTCCCTGCCCCGCCATGCCTTGCAGCGTCCGGCAGGCATGCGCGGGGTCGTCAAAGCCCAGCCCCGCCAGCGCGTCCGGCGTCAAATCGGAATACGTTGTCATCGGCATAACGCGATTGTACCCGAGACCGCCCTGCGCTTCTAGCGCGACGGCAGCAGGGGCAGGGCGAGGCGGCGGGCGGGCGGGTCAGGGGCGAACAGCGGCTCGATTTCGGAGAGGGCGCAGGGGACGGGGGCGGGGGGCAGCGCCAAAATATGGGCGAGGAGGGCGTCTTCGCGGACGATGGGAACCGTCGGGCGGGTCAGCTCCAGCTCGGCTCCGGCGCGGAACACGGCGGCGGTGTGGACAGGGATGCTTACGTCGCAGTCCACCAAATAATGCCCGGCGGTCTTGCCGGCGCGTTTAAGCTGGCGCGAGACGCTGCCTTTCAAGGGGCGGCGGACGCCGTCTGCCTCCACCGTGAACCACAGGTCGCCCGCGCAGGCGAAGCGGCCTGTGTACGATTTGACTTCAATCACGAGCACCCCGGCGGGGCCGAGCACCAGCAGGTCCATGTCGCCCTGCCGGGTGCCCGGCGCGACAAAATTGGCGACCGCCGTGTAGCCGTCCGGCAGGCCGCGCAGGGTCTGGAGCACCGCGTCTTCCCCGCTCGTGCCCCGGTGCCAGCGGTTGTGGTTTCTGAGGGCGCGGACTCCGGCCTGCACCCCGCCGAGGCTTAAGAATGCAGCGGCAGCGAACGCGTAGCCGCCGAAATGGGCGGCCTGGGTCCACAGCAAAACGCCGCCGCCGACCCCGCCGACCGCCAGCGTTCCTTCAATCCGCATGATTTTGTCGGCATGACGCGGGTGCCGGAGAACTTTCATGCCGTTGTTATCGGCACGGCGATTACCGGGCTGTAGGGCGATGCGGACGCGGACGCCAAAACGCCCGGTCCTTTCTAGAAGGGGACCGGGCGCGTTGCGTGTATATTCATGCTGTCGCACTTTCGGAGGCCAGGCTGCCATGCACGGTGATTGTTTACATGCGAAGGCCCTGTGCTTTGCGTCCCTGCGTTTCCCCAGGTTTGCCTTTGTCGAGCAGCGATTGGCGTGTCAGACATTCAAGATTATCGGCAGGGGGCGCTAAACAGTTACCCCGACAAATACCGGCTTTTCTGCGCCGGAACCGCCCGAAACGCTCTTTTCTCCGGTAAAGATACCGGGTTATTCGCTCCGCCGCCTGCCTGCTCTTGCCTTCGGCATGGTTTGTGCAGTATAATACGGTGACGTTCGCACAAACTCTGCCGGGCTTTCGCATACAAAGGACATGCCGTTATGAATAATACTTATCGCCCGACCCTGCTCGCTTTCGCCGCTCTCGGCCTGCTGAGCGCCCACGCCGCCTCGGCGCAGACCTTTACGGTCTACAGCACCGGCGTTGACTCCGCCGGGGCGTCCCTGCCCAGCGGTACGCTCGGCGACCCGCATTACACCCTGACCCAGCATCCCGCCGGCACGTCCGGCAGCCTGCAAGTGCTGACCTCCGCCTACGGCTTTCCGCTGGTTTCCAACGGCTGGCTGGCCGACGCGCCCGATTCGGCGTGGATCGCCCCGACCAACGACCCGTTCCTGCAAACCGCCGGCGTGGCCGGCTATTATGACTACCAGACAACGTTCGACCTGACCGGCCTGGACCCCGCCGCCGCGTCGCTGTCGGGCTTCTGGGCCACCGACAACTTCGGCACCGACATCTTGATCAACGGCCTTTCGACCGGCAACGTGTCGAACGCCAACAACGCCTACAGCGCGTTTTCTATCGGCTCCGGGTTCCACGCCGGCCTCAACACGCTGGACTTTGTGGTGCTCGACGACGGCCAAAGCTCCACCGGCCTGCGCGTTTCCGGCGTTTCCGGCACCGTCGGCCCGGCGATTGACCCCGTGCCCGAAGCCTCCACCACCGTCTCGTTCGCCCTCCTGCTGGCCCTCGGCCTCGGCGGGGCTGTCTCGGCTCGCCGCAAGCGCAGCGCTGCCGCTTAGTCGTTCCCGGCTTGTGCCATAGAAACACCCGGCCCCAATCATCAGGGGCCGGGTGTTTTTGTGCCGGGACGGTTCGGCGGCGGATGCTTGTTCCTATCGGGTACAATCTGCGTCTATGGCAAGACGGACGCAGAAGAAGACCGAGAAGATTACTCCCCGCGCTCTGCTGGAGCTGAAAATGCCGGGCGAAGTGCAGATTGCCCCGGACAGCGAGCGCATCGCCTACGCGGTCAGCGAAACGAATTGGGACGAAAACAGTGTCACGCAGCACCTGTGGCTGCTCAAAGTCGGGTCCGACGCCGACCCGCGCCAAATCACGCGCGGGCGGGGCAATGAAACCGAGCCGCGCTGGTCCCCCGACGGCCTTTGGCTGGCGTTTTTGTCGGACCGCGACGACGAAAGCGACGGCGCGGAGGACGACGAGCCGAAGGCTCAAGTCTGGCTGCTGCCGACCGATGGCATGGGCGGCGAAGCGGAGCGATTGACCGATGCGCCCGAGGGCGTAAGCGCCTACGACTGGCTGCCCGATTCGTCGGGCGTGGTTTATCTGGCCCCCGAGCCGCGCCCGAAGCCGCTGGAAGAATACCGCGAAGACAAACACGAGCGCAAAGACGATGCCGTGGTCGAGCGCGAGGAAAAGTTCCGGCAGCAGATTTGGCGGATTGACCGCGAAGGCAAAAAGCCGAAATTGATTTATCCCGGCGATTTCGGATTAGGCGAGATCGCGGCCTCGCCGGACGGCCAAAGCGTCGCATTTACGACCAACTACACCGGCGAAGTCAACGATTACCACAAGTGCGATGTC
Organism: Capsulimonadaceae bacterium; assembly: GCA_965246745.1. Classification (GTDB taxonomy): domain Bacteria; phylum Armatimonadota; class Armatimonadia; order Armatimonadales; family Capsulimonadaceae; genus JANXMY01. The sequence goes on along the minus strand of OZ251980.1, from coordinate 1,491,339 downwards.
TGGGTGGTCGGGATGGACGGCGGGGACGCACGGGCGATTGCGGGCGGCCCCGGCGGCAAGCTCCATCCCGTCTGGACCCTGGACGGCTCAAAAGTTTTGTATGTCGCCCCGCTCGACCCCGCGCTGTCGTATTCCCAGCCCAATTTGTACGCGGCGGCGGCGACAGGGGAAAAAGCTGACCCCGTCTGTCTCACCGCCGGCTTTCCGCACGACCTGACCGGGTGGCGCGGGGTTCGCACCGACGCCGCCGGTAACATCTACGCGCTCGCCGCCCTCGGCACGACCACGGCGATTTTTCGTTATGACGGCACCGTGTGGGAAAGCATGGTCGAAAACGACGAGCATCTGCACGACTATGCGGTCGCCCCGAGCGGCGGGCTGGCGTATGTGTCCAGCTCGACAGTGGACGCCCCCGAATTGTGCTGGCTGGCTCCGGGGAAAAAACGCCCGGAAACGCTGACCGATCTGAACCAAGACTGGGCCGACAAGTACGCCCTCGCCCCGACCCAATTGGTGACCTGGAAAGCCCCCGACGGCCTGGAAATCGAGGGCCTGCTGACCCTGCCGCCGGGCACGCCCGACGGCGGCGGCGGACAACTGCCGCTGATTGTCAACCTGCACGGCGGCCCGCATGGCCGCAGCGTGCAGGCCCTGTCGCCCTACACCGCGTGGCAGACGTGGGCCGCCGCCGGGTACGCGGTTTTGTCCCCCAATTACCGGGGCAGCGAAGGCTACGGGAACGCGTTCAGCACCGCCAATCGCGGCGACCTCGGCGGCGGGGACGTGTCCGACATTCTGGCCGGCATTGACCAGGCTGTCGCCGAAAAAATTGCCGACCCGGACCGTTTGGCCGTCATCGGCTCGTCCTACGGCGGCTATTTAGTGAACTGGCTGATTGCCCGGACCAAGCGGTTCCGCGCGGCGGTGTCGCAGTTCGGCATCTTCTCGCTCACCACCGATTTTTCCAATTCGCAGGCCCCGCGCTGGGAAACCGAGTATCTCGGTGGCTTTCCCTGGGAGCAGCCCGCGCTGTACGCCGACCGCTCGCCGTCGTCTTACGTCACAGACATCGAGACGCCCGTCTTGATCATGCACGGCGACCAGGACCCGAACACGTTTATCGCCAATTCCCAGGAGATGTACCAGGCCCTGCACCTCTTAGGCAAGCCCGCCGAGTTTGTCCACTACCCCCGCGAAGGCCACGGACTCGGCGAGCCGGAGCACCGGCTCGACGAGCTGCGCCGCTGCGTGTCCTGGTTCGACAAGCACCTGAACCACGGGGCGAATACCGTTCACCGCACCGGCGATAAATTAGTCCAAAACGGCTGGGAGCTGACTGTCACATCGGCGACTCTCGAAACCTACGCCGGCCGCCCCGATAATGGCCCACGGTATGTCGAGATCGCGTTTGTTCTGCGCGACACGGCGGAAACCCGCCGCCCCTTGACGCTAAAGCCCGCCGACTTCCGCTTGACCCGCACCGTCCCGCCCAGCCGCCCGATACGCCCCGCCGGCCTGCCGGTCAGCGTTTTGGGCCAAAAAGCGCTGGCCGAGACCGCAAGCTGGTCCGTCCCCTACGTCCCCGGCAAAGACGACCGCGCCCTCGCCGCCCCGTTCGCCCTCACCTTCCGCCTGCCTTCTACGGGCGGAACCTACCAGTTCACGGCATTCGGCTTCCCCCCAATCACCCTCGAGGTCCCGGCGGCGGACAAGACCGACGACGAGAAGAAAGACGAGAAAAAGCCCGGCGAGAGGAAATAGTCGCTGCCGTTCTATATAGGCGCGATTTCTCCAGTGTTGAAATCGTAGTAGCCCATCAGGCTCTCTCCAGGGATTTCTTTTAGCGCAGAGATAGGAACGACATTTTTGCTCGTTTCTCCCTTCAAGGAATGTCGTCTGCCCCGGTAGCTCAATCCGTTGAACGAAGGATGATAAAACACATCTTCTACCTCAAACTCTTCCACGGCACCGGTATCTATCTTTAGCCCCCGGCTGCCGGGCAAAATGACCAGCGCACAATCTTCCGGTGCGGACGCCGATGCACTATCTGTGCCGAACACAGAAGCGGTTTCCGCTTGGTTTGCCGACGCGGACACTGCTTCAAGCGCTGCCAGCGTGTTTGGGTGTTCCGACGTGACTTCTTGTTCTCGGCAAAGCTCCACTGCCTTCGCCAGTGTCCCCCTAAGCCACTGCTCTTCCAAAAGCCTTCCCGAAAGGCGCAGGCTGCCGTAGGTCTGATCGTGCAGAGCAATAAATTTGCTGCCTTGCTCGATTCCCTCGCGCGGGGTTCGATGTTTATCTACAGCGACGCCCATATCTTGACGCTCAAACGGAACAAGCATCAAAAACCCTTCATAAATCAGGCTTGCCATCAAATTGCAGTCAACCCCGTCCCAATTCAGTGCAGGATGCGTCACGATAATGCCGGTCGTGAAATAGTTACGAACAAACCGATCTAGCCCGAACGAAATTCCCGAAGTCGTTGATAGTATGGGGTATCCGTGGAAAGCCTTGTTCGGCCCACGCCGCTCTTTGTATCCGCAGACGGCTTCACGAATTTGCAAGTTGCACTCGACCGCTGAAAGTGTATCATGGCTTTTGGCGCGGTGTATGTTTCCTTCAGATAAGTTCGGGAAGACACAGGTAGGCAAGTTCTGAGGGTTTGTCGTGTAGTGCTTTTCGGCGCGAGCGCGGATCACGCGGCTTCGCATGTCAACACTATAGATACGGTAAGGCTTAGTGATGTAGTAATAAATTGCGCCGGGATAGGCTTCGCGCATCATTTGGCCGTGCGAAACCGCGCCGAGCTGACGCTGTTCCGGGCCTTGCTTGAACTCAATCTTAAATTGACTCTCAACATCCCGAAGCGGAAAGGTATGGTTTGGCTCCTCGCCGGCTTCTGCTTTCATATTCTGCAAATCGGCAGGCACTTCGCCGAGCCGCTCACGGCGGCAGATGTCGAGAAAGCCGGCCGGCCAGGCGACTTCTGTTTCCATCTCCGTCGTTTCTTCCCCGCTGACCGCGCTTCGTACTTTATCATGTTCGCCGCCCTGACGGGCAAGACAGAGCGCATGAATATATTGAATTCGCGTGTTTTCTAGGTACAGCGAGCTTTCCGCCATCGGCCGGTTTAACAGCTCCTGCGGGTTTCTGAAAATAGCTTCATCATAGATGGTTCCGGTGTTGACAATGACCACCGTGCCGGAGCCATGACGCCCGATGCGTCCGATTCGCTGAAACAGGCTGGTCGAGGAGCGTGGAACGCCGACAAGAATTCCCGTCCCAAGTTGGGAAATGTCCATGCCGAGTTCCAAAGCGCTTGTGCTGACCACGCCGCGCAGGCTGCCGCTTTTCAGCCGCTCCTGGATAATAGAGCGGTCATGTTCCTCAAAGCCCGAGCGGAACGGCAACACGTTCAGCCGTCGCAGAAAGTCAAAGTCGAAATGCGCTTCCGTCTCCTGCTCCTCGTCCTGTGACTGGTCCTGACTTCGCGCCAGGATTGAAGAAATATGCTCCGCCTGCTTGCGGCTGTCTACAAACGCAATAAACTTGGAATCTGATTTTTCGGCAATCTGCTGTAGGAGATCGGTCACTTGCGACAGCATATCAGCCTCTGGGCGAGGAGTAGCGAGCTGAACTTCAACGGCATGGCGAGGCGAGGTATCCGAATCAGAGCCGATCAGCGCGAACTCCGCGCCGAACAGCTTTGCCAAATGCGCCTGCGGATTTGCGATTGTCGCCGACGCGCAGATATAGCTCGGCTTGCTTCGCAGCATAGTCATCGCGTGCTGAAGCCGACGGAACAAAAATGCGGAATTGGAGCCGAATACGCCGGTGTAGCTGTGGACTTCATCAACAATCATCAGCGCGACCTGCCTCAGAAACGTCAAGACCGCTTTGTCGCCGAGATTGTTCAAGAGCCATGCGTGAATGACATCCGGCGTCAAAATCACAACGCTCGAGCGGCGTAAAATCTCCGGCCGTGCTTTTGTCGAGACTTGACCGTCAATGCGCCCGACGTGTGCGGTCAGTCCGGCTTGCGCCAGCGCCTGCTTCCAGCGCTCTTCCTGCTCATAGCCGAGCGCCTTCATCGGATAAACAGCGATAATTTTGGAACTGGGATTTCGCGCCAGTTGATCAATGCCGGCAAGATAAAACGGCAGACTTTTCCCCGAAGCCGTGCCGGTTGTCATGCAGACATTCGACCCGTCAAGAAACCTGCTCACAGCCTCCCGCTGGTGCAGGTAAAGCCCAGTCTTTGATGCTGCCAAAAAGCGGTGGGTCACTTCGGATAAAGCCAGCCCGCTGCTCTCAAAGGTTTGTTTCTCACGCGACGGCAACGTCACGGTGTGAGCAAGGTTCCAGCCAGAGTCTAGCAATGTTTCTTTCAGCAGCATAAAAGTCTCCTGTCGGCGATTTTAGAATGCTCACGGTGAAAGTGAGGTCTACGTCTTTATACTCTCGCCGCCGCTCACAAACCGGAAAACAATCAAAATAAAATTTTTGTCTGCTTTACTCGTGGCAGGTATCCGGCGGCAACCCTTCGAGCAGCTTGGTACGGGCCAGCAGAAGAACCGCCAACCCCTGCTCCTGCGTGACGCCCTCGAAGTCGTCCAAGAAGGCGGCCGTGGTTTCTCCGCTCTCCAAATAATTCCAAAGATTGCGGATGGGGACGCGGGTCCAGTGAAACACGGGGTTCCGCTCACACGCGGCGGGTTTGCCCAGATGACGCCGTAGCGGTAGTCGTCTTCCGTCACTTTGTCTACGTTTTCCGGCTCGACCCAAACATAATTCGGGCCTGGCTCCCATAGAGTAACAGACACAATGATCTCCTAAAAAGAAAACAGGGGCGGGCCGTTTGGCCCGCCCCTGTCTGTGTGCGCGTATCGCTTCGGCTTAGTGGCAGCCGCAGGAGCCGCAGCCGCCGCCGGCTTTGGTGTCGAGGCCGGCGGCCTCGTCGTCGCCGGCACTGAAGCTCGAGCCGCAGCCGCAGGACTTGGTGGCATTGGGGTTCTCGATCTTAAACCCGCCGCCCATGTCGGTGTGGATGTAGTCCACAACCGCGCCGGTCAGGTAGCGCAGCGAGGTCGAGTCCACGACCAGAGTAATCGGGCCGAAGGCGAAGGTCTCGTCGCCCGGCTCGATATTCTCGTCCAAAGCCATGCCGTATTGCAGGCCGGAGCAGCCGCCGCCGGCGACATACACGCGCAGGGCGAGGTCGGTGCGGTCCTGCTGGGCGATCAGCGCGGTCACTTCCGCCGCCGCGGCGTCGGTGAGGCTCAGCGGCGCGGGCAGGGTTTCAGGCATAAAAGTCGGTGCCGAGGTCGGCATTTCTAAAGTTGCGGGCATGTTTGTTTCCTTCTAGGCGGGTTCAAAGCCCGCTGGTCGTGCGAGAGCGATATTAGGAGCGAGAAGCGGGGAAGTAAACTTCTCTCGCTGAATGGCATCCTTCGGATGAGAAGAAAGCCAAACGCGTGCTAGTCCTACATCCGAAGGATGCCATTCAGCGAGAGGAATTTATTCCCTCGCTCCCTGCGTGCATTGTGTCCTAGCTTATTATACCCCAACACCCTTGTATCCGATGAGCGACGGCTCCGGCGGGCGGGACGTTCGCGTGCGGGTCGAAATGGGGACCAATTCTTCCTCGTATTCAAACGCTTCCATCGAAATGCAGTCCATCGGGCAGATTTTGGCGCACAGGGCGCAGCGGATGCACTTGGTGCCGTCCATCAGCATGATAGTCCCGTCGTCGGGCTTTAATTCGTCCTGCGGGACGCCGTACTTGGCTTCAATCAGCCGGGCCACTTCCTCGTCGCCGACCACATCGGTGACCGGGACCATCTTCAGGATGCTTTCCGGGCAGATATTGATGCAGAGGCCGCAGAGAATGCACTTCTCGGCATCGAAGACCACGTTAACATGACAACGCAAACAGCGCATGCCTTGTTCCCGCGCGGCTTTTTCGGTGTAATTGAATTCCACCAAATCAAAGCCCGCCGAGCGGTTGGCGATGTCCCGCTCCGGCGGCTCCTGGCGAATGAAGTTGTCGTACTTCTGCGGCATGGCGTAGTTGACAATCGGCAGCGCCCGCATGTAGCCGCGCTTGATCAGCTTTTGGGTCACGCCCGAGAGGTGCTCGTCTACCCCAACCGCGCATTTCTGCGCCGACGCGATGCCGTCAATAAACAATCGCGCCCCGAGCGCAATATCGCCGACCGCGAACACGTCCGGGTGGCTCGTAGACTGCAAAGTTTCGGGGTCCACTTCAATCGTGCCTCGGGGCGTGCGCTTCAGGTCTTCAATGCCCGTCACAAAGTTCCAGTTCACCATCTGGCCGATGGAAACAATCACCGAGTCGCACGGGAAGACTTCTTCGGAGCCGTCAATATACTGCGGGTTGAAGCGCCCCTGGGCGTCAATCAGCGACTTGACTTTCTTCGTTTGTATGCCGGTGACATGCTCGTCGCCGAGTATTTCAATCGGCAGCCGCTGGGGCCAGAGCTTGACCCCTTCCAAGACCGCTTCTTCGATCTCGTACTCGTCGGCGTTCATCTGGGCGCGGGACTCGCCGAAGATGCAGTCAATGGACTTGGCCGTCAGCGCCAAAGTCCGGGCAATATCGGTCATCGCGTAGTTTTTCGGCTTGCCCAAGTTGGACAATCCCGCCACGACGGGAGTACGCACCGTCATTCGGACCACATCCATCGCGACATTGCCGCCGCCGATGACCACGCACTTCTCGCCGACCGTGTACGGCTTGCCTAAATTCACTTCTCGCAGCAGATTGATGCCGATATGGACGCCTTTTTTGTCCGAGCCGGGGATCGTGAGCGGCCGCCCCTGCATGTAGCCCGCCGCGACAATAAACGCCTTGTACCCTTGCTCGCGCAGCTCGGGGATGGTCACGTCTTTGCCGACCGAGACGCCGAGTTTCAAATCCACGCCCAGCTCGCAGATGGCCGCGATCTCTAAGTTCATCAGCTCGCGCGACAAACGGTAAATGGGAACCCCCGTCGCCATCTGCCCGCCGGGGACTTCCAGCTCCTCAAAGACCGTGACCTGGTAGCCGAGCCGCGCCAAATCGTGCGCCGCCGTCATGCCGGCAACGCCCGCGCCGACCACCGCAATCTTTTCCTTGTCCTGCACCGGGTACGCCGACCCCCGCGCATTGGAATACTCCAAAGACTTGTGCAGGTTCTTCAAGTTCTCGACCCCGTACTGCTCGGTCGCGAACCGCTTCAACGCCCGGATGGAGACCGGCCCGGACGTGTCCGACCCGATATTGCCGCGTGTGCACTTGACCTCACAGGGAGCGCCGCAGATGCGCCCGCACATCGAAGCAAACGGGTTCGGAGCGCGGGCGATGGCATACGCATCGTCGTAGCGCCCTTCGGCGATAGCGATCACATAGCCCCGCGCGTCGGTCTTGACCGGGCACCCGGTCTGGCAGCCGATCTTGCCGCGCCAGTAATCAATATCCGGGACTTTCACCCGGTACGGCGTCTGTGCGTGTGAAGTCTGTTTGTCGTCTGCCATAGGTTGCGTCACTCTTTCCGCGAAAGGAAACTGCTCACGATAATCACCATTGTACCATATCGCGCGGCTCACGGCAAGGCGGCATTTATACCGCTGCCGGTCTCGAAGACGCTTCTAAAACCCTGTTACATCTTTAATCTCAAAGCGAACTGCACTATCTTCTAAGATAGGAGCTTTGAATTTCCAGAGGCTATGGGGTGCTAAGTTGTTAATGTTGGCGACCGTAGACCCGACTTGACTTCCGCTTTTGTCATAGAGATTGATCTCTACTTGGGCGTAACCGTAATTATGGTCCGTGTTGTTGCGAACTGTGCCAACAACTGAGCGCCCATATTCCTCTGAGACCGACTTGTGATCTATTACTTCTAAATCCGGCTTTGATTCTGTATCACTGGCGTCAGGTGCAGGAGACGGTGCTGTGTCCGGTGCCGCAGGTGGACTGTACTTAGCTGAACTTGGGCTGTGTTGCGTTGGCATCAACGGCGCTGAAGATGAGGATGGAGAAGTATTATTGCTTGTAGCATTGTTGATGCCGGCAATTATACATAGCATGATAACGAAAGCAACAGTCGCCAAAGCCTTTGCGCCACGCGACCAATCGGGCCGTTGCCAAACACCGATAATAAACAGCGGGAAGCAGAAGAGGAATGTAAGGACCATCACCCATCCCCGTGCCAGAGCAGGGGTAGTGGTTGCGGGGGCGGCATAAACCGGAATAGGATTTGGAGGCTGAGGCATCGGCGGCGTTGGCGCTTGATATTGTGTTGAACCTGCCGAAGCATTGCTGGGACGAAAACCACGCTGAGGAACTTCAGCATCAGCCGGCACTACATCATCAAAAGCTTCCCCGCAATTTGGGCAAGCTCTTACTCCTGGCGGTAGCGGCACATTGCATTTTTCGCATTCGTAAACCACTCTTGTTCATCTCCTATTCTCTGGCAAGCTTTTTATCGCGAAAGAAGCACTCACAATAATATTTATTGTACCACGCAGTCGGCGTCACGGCAAGATGGGAACAAAAAGCACTTCCACCCGGCGACCCAGCGCGGCGGCGATCCGTCCCAGTGTCGCCAGCGAATGCCGGTCATAGTCGCCGTCTTCCAAGCGCGAGATTACGGATTGCGTCGTCCCGGCAATCTTAGCAAGCTGGGTTTGGGACAGCCCGGCGGCAGTGCGGGCGTCATAGATCGCCTGCGCCGCCTGAGACTTGATCCGCTGCTCGGCGCGAATCTTCTGATAGTTGGGGTCAGCGCCGAACTCAATGTCCATGATTTCGGCGGCGTCGCTGGTAGTGTGCGGCATGGGGCATTATCGCAAAGAAGCGATAGGGTTGTCAATGGGGCGTGGAACTGAAGTTCTACGCTGTGGGGCGAAGCGCCGAGTGGCCGCCTTCGCGGGCAAGGATTTAGGATTTGTGGCGAAAATGTTTGCAGGAAAATAGCAAGCGGGCGGCGAAACGGTATGCGAAGATCAAGGCAGAAAAACGGGTTTGAGTTTCCGCTTTTCATTCTGCGGCAGTAGTGTTAATGGTGTAAGGTAGATCAAGGAGAATAAGATGAATACAGTTGAAGCAGTTTTTCAGATACCCGATTGGATTGCGAATGGCTTAGACAATGGCAACTATGAGAGAGTTGGCGGTGTCATTCGTGAAGTTGACTCTAAATCAGTTGTTGCCTGGCTACGCGAAACTGACTTTACTCAGGTCTCACCAGGACAGATGCTTAGTTCAGCCTCGCGATTGTTGAAGTTTGGCGATGTCGTAGGTGTGCTTAATCTTGGTGTTTCTGTGACGGGCTTTACAATCATTCTCAACCGCATCAAGCTTTTGGAAACGTCCATCTCCGAACAAAATGCTCTCTTAACCCAGATAGATCGAAAACTTGATTTGAGTTTCTATGGAAACTTTGTGGCCGCAATTCGGCAAGCGAACGATGCAATGATGACGCAAAGCCCGGACACAAAGCGAATTACTGCAACTCACGCGGTCAATCGTATGTTGGAGGCACAGCATTATTTCGAGGCAGAATGCGATGCCCAGATCGCTGCCGGCAGTGAGATTGCAGACAAGCTGATTTCGACATTGTTCCTCGCTTATACTGCCGAAATTAGATGCCATATAGAACTAGGCGAAATGGTTCTTGCTACATCAAAGCTAGAGCAGTATTCTGAAACCATGAGAACACTTGTGCATGCCTACTTGAAGAAGAAATATACAGCTTTCGATACAAATCATCTATGGTGTATAGACTTATCTCAATGCACAGACCTCGTGGCTAGGATATGGCGGCTTGAAGATTCTTTGGAAAAAGATGTCCGAAGACTTGAAATGTCATCTGTGAAGGCATCCGACTCAGATATCTGCAAGAAACAACAAGCGGAATTGGAGAGGGTTGAGAATATACTTATCTCAAGCAAAAATAATCAAGCTCAGGCCCAGGCCCAGACAGGCTTTTCCGCCTTTGCCAAGGTTACATACTGGAACATTGAAGTAGCGTCCAATAAGGATGCAGTGAACAGGACAAGAAAGAAAATAAAAGAATATAGAGTGAAGAAGCAAGAGTATTACGCCCAAACTTTGCCGGAGTTGCTCACGAAGGCAGAAGGCGTTATTGAGGACATGAGGCGGTTTGAAGCATACCGGGACGAAGTTGCGGCACTTCAACAAACAGGCATCAGCCTAAACGAGTGGCAACAACTTCGGCCTAAAAATGCCCCTAAAGGGCAGGCTGCAAATATATTTCTGCTCATACCTCAGACACTACCTTAACGCTTCAATAGAAAGCGAGACCTGCTAATGATAGGACCTATTGCAAAATGGGCAATTAAGAAAGCCGTTTCATTAACTGAAAACGCTATCCGCGACAGCGTGAGAGCAAGTGAAATAGCCTACCGGGAAGCTGAGATAAGAAAAGAGGAGGAACGGGAAGCAGCCGATCCTGCTTACCGGGCGTACAAAGACGCGGTTAGAGAAGAATCTCGCATTGCGGAAGAGGAAAGTCAGCGCCTAAGAAAAATCGAAGCCGACAAGCTGGCTCGTAAACAGGCCTTCTGTGATCTTATCATAAAGTTATTCTTCTGGGTCTAATACTCCAATGCTTGCTTCGCTGGATGTTTCCATGCGATCTTTGAGTAGAATCGCGAGAACAAGGCATTAAAATCTCTTGGTTTGGCTTCAACCGTGTAAATCCTAATCGATATGAATAAGATAGAGCAACAAAGAATGCGAAGACAAAATGCTGTCACACTTTCAGAACTTCTAAATCACGATGGACTTGTCCAGGCCAATGATCTAAGGATTGTGCATCAGCAGCAGGCCGCAGATTATTCGCTACACTTAAAGCATCGAAGCGATTTTCAGGTCTACCCTGTCCCGTATATCAACAGAGTCGTAGATATTCTTGTCCAAAAGCTTGACCTATGGGAAGCGGCAGCTATAAGCGTAAAGGCTTTTCCTCCAATCATGGGCCGTGCGACATTGTATGGAGTGCCTTTTGAGCGTGCTCTACAAGAGGTACGCCTGCAAAAACTGATAAAGGCTAGGTTTCAGGTTCCTATGCCTGAGCGATTTAGCGCTACTGGTTTTGTTGCAGATCTCCTCGTTCACATCGCAGTAGACCGGAAAGATAGCGCAGTTGAATTAGAAGCTTGGGAAGATATTGCACAATCGCCAGAGGTTTTTTATGTACATGGTCGATTGACACCTGACGCGACTACATTTATTCATCTGGACGGGGCTACTATATCTTTTAGCCCCGAAGACAAACTGCGTCTGTTTGCAGACGGGAACAAAATTAAGGGAACAGGTTACACGAAGCATTTTCGTATAGATGGGCAGATTACTATACCAGACGCTTTTGCTATCATAAGAGCCTATCTACCCATTGAAGAGCTTACCGATGACTTTCTCATAACACAGAGGCAACCAGAGTAACTCTCTAAACACGCTGCGAGCGCTATTTGCGGTCGAACAATGCGCTACACCGACACGGGTGGGCCAGCTTAACCAAAGCCTCTCGATTACTCCCCGCTAATGCTGGTCAAGCCACTGTTCTAAATCGGCAATGGTGCGGAAGTCGAGAAGGGCGGTGAGCGATGGCACTGGGGCGTCTGGCATTCGCTTTCTTGTCATCAAGACCAAGAAGAGACCGGGTATCATGTCGTTATCTTGTCTGTGAGGTGAAATTGTGCCGCTTTCCATTGAAGTCGAACAAGAAGAAGATGGCCGGTGGCTGAGTGAAGTTCCTGAATTGCCGAGGGGGCTTGCCTATGGTCAGAGGCGGTCGGAGTCCGTGGTTCGCGCCCAGGTGCTTGCCCTGCGGGTGCCGGCAGACCGGATTGAATAGGGGAACCTGCCGCAGATGAGATATTGTGAGGCTTTGAGATGACCCAATTATTAGAACGCGCTTATGCTCAGGTGCAGCAACTGGCGGAACCCGATCAAGATGCGATTGCGGCTCTGATTTTAGAAGAACTGGAAGACGAGCAGCGCTGGCAGCGATCTTTTACGCAGTCGTCACCGGCTCTGGTCCGGCTGGCGGAGGAAGTGCTTACGGAGTATCGGGCAGGCTTGACGCAGCTTCTTGACCCGGAGAGGAGGGTAGGGGCATGCCCTACGCCCTACGGGGCAGGAAAGGGCCACTTGGAGGAGGCGAAACGTGAGGCAGTTTAAGATTGTGGTGGAGCGGCACAGCGACGGGTATGTGGCGTATCCGCTCGGCATTGCGGGGGGTGTGGTGGGGGAAGGCGAGACGTATGAGGAGGCGCTGGCGGATGTGAAGTCGGCGATTGCGTTTCATTTGGAGACGTTCGGGCCGGACGTAATTGAAACCGAAACGCCGGTGCTGGAAGCCTTTGTCGCCGAGCTTGCGGTGGCGGCCTGATGCCGCGCTTTCCGGTGGATGCGCCGCGTGAGAAGGTGATCAAAGCGCTGGCGCTTCTGGGGTTTCGGCTGGTGCGGGAAGGCAATCATCTGGCGCTTCTGCGGGAGAACGCCGATGGGAGTAGGACTCCACTGACATTGCCGAACCACAAAGTGATTAAGGGGTCTACGCTGCGAACGGTTTTGACCCAGAGCGGGATTTCGCGGGACGAGTTCTTGGCGGCTTATGATCAAGTCTAACAGGCCGCTGCTGCGCTAATTCCGGTCAAGCCACTGCTGTAAATCGGCGGCGGTGCGGAAGTCCAACAACGCTTCGCCGAGGTCGTCGAGATGGGCGGCGGTGAGGGTGTCGAGGCGGGCGGTGAGAGTGTCGGGGCCGAGGCGGCGGCGGAGCAGGGGAACGACCAGCGCTTCTTTGCCCTGCGTCAAACCCTGGGAGATGCCCTCCACGATGCCTTGTGCGATACCCTTACATTCCCAGTCGGTCAGGATTTCCACGATGTTCTTTCTGTCGGCATAAACTGCTCAATGGCGCGTTCGTACTGCTTCATCTTCGCCATGAGTGCGCTTGCCACCGGGTTTTCCTGGCGGATAAATCTACGCCACGGCAGGCGGTTAAGCTGGACAACATGGTGGCGGAATTGCAGCACAGTCTCGCCGGGAAACGCAGCGACGAATCGATTCGGCTCCGGGCGGCGCGGCAGGTCGTAGGGAAACACAACCACGGGGCAAGAGGGAGCAAGCGAGGAAGTGAACTCCTCTCGCTGTAAAATGTCGCCCTGCGGACGAGAAGCAGCCAAACGGTTGCAGTCTTTCGTCCGAAGGACGACTATAACTAGCGAGAGGAGTTCACTCCCTCGCTTTTTTTAACAGCCGTGCAACTTTTCGCGGGCCGCCGGGTCAGAGAAACTACAGGGGCGCAAAGATGACGGACTGGACGGGAATCGGGCGCTGGGATGAACTGATGTACGCGCTGCCGGGCGGGGCCGCGCTGCTCGTGCTGCTGCTGTCGGCGCTCGGCGGCGGGATGCACCGAGGGCACCACAGCGCAGGGCACCACGGCACGGGCGGGCATCATGGCGGCGGGATGCGGCACGGCGGGGGCGTCAAGCACGGCGGCGGGCAGAAGCACGCGGGGTCGGCGGCGAGAGCGCCGGGAATCGCGGCGTTTTTTGGGCTGGGGCGAGCGCCGGGGCCGCTGGTCTGGGGGAGCGCTCTGCTCGGCTGGGGCGTCTTCGGGTTCTGGGGGACGCCGCTTTGGCGCGAGCTGCTGCCTGCGCCCGGCGCGGCATTTGCGGCGGCGCTGGCGACAGCGGTTTTGGGGGCGTTTCTGACCGAAAAGCTGACCGTCGAGGCCGTGTCGCGCTTTCTGCCGGGCGACGAGTCGTTTGCGGTCAGCGCCGTGGACCTCTGCGGGCTGACCGGAACCGTCGTGTTTCCCATAAACGATGCGCGGGGGCGGGTGCATGTCTACGATGCCCACGGGTCGCTGCACGATGTGTCCGCCCGGACCGGGCCGGGGCAGGCAGCGATTGGCCGGGGCCGAAGCGTGCTGATCGCGGACTATGATGCGTCCCGCGACCAGCTGATTGTTGAAAGCATTGTGTAAGAAGTTCACTGTAGAGGAGAAAACACATGGGAGCTGCTTTGCTGATCGCCGGTGCGGCCTTGATGGTCGGCCCGCTGTTTCTGCCGGTGATTGGGTTCGCCGGCAAGGCCGTGCTCGGCGTCGCCGGCCTGATTTTGTTTCTGCTGGGGCTGGTCATCACGGTCTGGACTTCGCTGTATAAGAAAACGTCGGCGGACCAGGCGTTTGTGATGACCGGGCAGGGCGGCTCGCGGGTCGTGCTCGACGGCGGGGCGCTCGTCATTCCGATCTTCCACCGGATTACCGAAGTCAATCTGCGGACGATGAAGCTCGGAGTCAACCCGCACGGGCCGAATGCGCTGATTACCCACGACAATTTGCGGTCGGATATTCTGGCTCAGTTTTATATTCGCGTCCAAGCGGATCGGGAGCATATTCTGAACGCCGCCCGGTCGCTCGGCGACAACTCGGTCAACGCCGAAAATGTCGAGAACCTGGTCAGCGAGAAACTGGTGTCCGCGCTGCGGGCCATTGCGTCGCAGATGTACTTGTTTGAGATTCACACCAAGCGCGACGAGTTTGCCGAGCGGGTCAAAGAGCATGTCAAGTCGGACCTCGAAGCAAACGGCCTGCTTTTGGAAAGCGTTACGATCTCCGAGCTGGACCAGACCGACCCGTCGGAGCTGTCCGACAACAACGTGTTCGATGCCCAGGGCAAGCGCAAAATCACCGAAATCACGGCAGCGGCGATGGTCGAGCGCAACAACTTGGAGCGGGCGGCGGAGCAGGCCCGCAAAAACCAGGACGTGACCACGCGTCAGTATATTCTGAACTTGGAGCGCAACCAGGCTGAGGCAGAAGCGAACCAAAGCACCGAAATTGCCAAAATCCGGGCCGGCAAAGACCAAGAATCGCAGCAGGCGGTGATCGCCCAGCAGCGGGCCGTGGAAACGTCGCAGATTGAAAAGCAGCAGGCGGTCGAGACCGCCGAAATCGGCCGCCAGCAGGCCGTCGAAGTCGCCCGCGTCGGTCAGGAAAAAGCCGTGCGGACCGCCACCATCGCCCGTGAGCAGGAACTCCAAACGGCAGCCGTCGGGCGCGACCAGGCCGTGGCGCTGGCCGAGCGCCTCAAGCAGATCGCTGTCGCCAACCAGGAAGCCGAGCGGGCGCGGGCCGAAGAAAAAGCCCTCATCGCCCAGGCCGCGCAGGAGAAAGCGACTCAAGAGGTCATCACCGTGACCCAGATCGCCGAAGCCGAGCGCGACGCCAACAAAAAGCTGATCGCGGCGCGTCAGGAAATCGAGCGCGACAAAATCCGCCAGCAGACCGAAGCGCAGGTGTCGGCGTTTACCCGCGTCACCAATGCCCAGGGCGAGCAGGAAGCCGCCGCCAAGCAGGCCGAGGCTCGCCTTCAGCTTGCCCAGGCGGAAGCCCAGTCGCGCGAGCTGGTCGCGCGGGGCGAGCGGGCGCAGCAGCTTGTCCCGGTGGAAGTGGCCCGCGAGAATGTCGGGGTCGAGCAGGCGCGGGTGGATGTCGAGCGCAACCAGCTCGCGAACCGCCAGGAGTTCGCCGAAGCGGGCATCCGCCTCGAAATCGAAAAACTGAGAATTCAGGCCGACAAGGAAGTCCAGCAGGAATTCGCCCGCGCCCTCGGCCTGTTTTTATCGAAAGGCAACATGACCCTGTACGGCACGCCGGAAACCGCGCAAAAGATGATGGACAACATGGCCAAAGGCTTCGGCATCCGCGCCATGGCCGAAGGCTTTCTCGGCGGCGCATCGTCGCCCGCCGATGGCAGCAACGGCAACGGCCATTCTCCAAGCGGGGCGTCCCAAGTGGACACGCTCTTGGGCAATCTCGGGCGGCTTCTGACGCCCGCGATTGAAAAGATGACCGGCCAAAGCGGCACCAGCCCCGCGCAGGCCGACGCCATCGCCAACGCCCTGGCGTCGAACCCGCAGGCCCTCCAAGCCATCGCCGACGCCCTCGCCGAAACCGAGCCGACCGCCGCCCCGCCCGCCGGCGCAGCCGCCTATCCCTTGGCGGCAGTCGCCGACAAGAAATAGGGGGCACATTGGAGGGCACCCCAGAGCGTGGAACTAAAGGTCTACGCCCTGGGGCGAAGCGTCAGAGACGCAGCAATGCCGCAGGCAGAGTGGCCGCCTTTCTGCTGCGGAACGAAGTGACTCGGGGGCGTGGGCAAAAAATGAGGATGGGTAGGAAAGAAAAGAATTGTGATACAACAGCAGTGAAGCAATTAATCGAGGCTGACACATTGCGGTGCGGTAAAAATGCGCTCTGTGCGGTGTTATGCCGCAAGCCGCGAAAAAAGTGCGGTAATTGCCGCCAAATGCGCGTATTTTACGTCAAACGTCCAACGGCATAACGCGGTAAAATACTTGTTGGGCCGATGAAAAAGTGCCGCACAGTCGTCGGAAACGCGAGGAGGAAATCATGGGTGTCAGTGTCTATCCCGTTTTTAATAAAGAAGTAGCCGGATTTGATGTCACAGAGGTTTCGGGAAAGGCATTGGCAGACGTTCTTTTTGAGGAAGGCAGCCTCTTCGAGCCTTTGCTCCGTTTCAACAGCACCAATGCAGACGAATTGAGAGGCTTCATCTCCGACCAGACGGGACAAGACCCAGACGAAATTGTCGTGCCCGCCGAAGAATGGTTTGCCCCAGAAGAGGGGCTAGAGGTTATACGTCCGCTTTTGGAGCGGGTGCGTTCTCATCCGAATTCTCTTGTCAGCGCACCGAGTGGTTGGGAGAGGGCAGAGTTTTTCGAGGGGCTAAGGGCTGACTTATCAGACTTAGAACGTGTGCTGGTCTTGGCCCAAGAACATCAGGCTCAGTTTCATCTGTCGGTTGACTTCTAGCGTTTGTCGGTGGACTTCTAGCGTTCGAGAGCGGAACCGTCACGGCCCAACAATGCGCTGCAGCCGACGCCACCGCCGCCATTGCCTCAGCGAGATTGGGTGGCTGTGCAGGCGGTAGCGCGGCTGAGCTTTGCCGTTAGGCCGCACCGCGTAGCCGGAACAAAAAATGGAAGCAAATGAAAAGTGGCTTATATCTAAACTCCATGACGAAGTCAACATGGGCCACCTAGAGATTGTACGTCAGCTACTGGAACAGGGAGCAGATGTCAACGGCAAAGACCCTCTTGGTTCTACTCCTTTAATGGCAGCAGCTTACACGGGACAGGCTAACTTAGTACGTTTATTGCTTGAGTTTGGGGCGGACACGACAGCACGAGATCTTTTTGGTAAAACAGCACAAGAGTTAGCGCAGGAATTAGCACAAGATTTGACGCGCGGTTTACTTCATCAAGAGGTATTATTGGCGTTCGCCGAACATGGTGCGGCCTAACAATGCGTTGCAGCCGACGCCACCTGTCTCTTTGCTCTGCAAGGTCGGAAGGCTGTGCAGTCAGGTGTCGCCGGTGAGCGCTGCCGTTAGGCCGCAGAACATAGCCATCGCAGTCGGCGGAACGTTGCAAAGATGAGTGACAAAACCAAGCTAGTAATCTGCCCCGTTCATGGGGAAAGCTATGTTACCTTTGTCTGTAAGCATCTAGTCCGGGGTGTTGGGCTAGGCTTCTTCCACGCAGACGATACAGGTGATGATCCCTGCCCGGATGCCTGGTGTGGGGAATGCGACAGACGTTTGCTTGCGGCAGGAGGAGAATGGGATGATGAGACAGAAGCATTTGCACAGATCACCTATCTTTGCGCGGGCTGTTATGCCACCGCTCGTCAGCGTAACCGGCGCTGACCTGTCTGCGGCCTAACAATGCGCTGCAGCCGACGCCACCGCGCCGTTGTTTCGTCGTCAGCCGTTTCGGTTGCTTGCGGTGTCGCAGGTGAGCTTGGCCGTTAGGCCGCTGGACGGAACGCCTGTTAAGGACAAAGCAGCTTGATGGAGCCGAGATAATGATGCCGCTGTCCGCCCGCAAAGGCTCGTGGCTCGTTTCTGAGGAGGCAGAGCAACTGCTGCTCACAGCCCGCCGCCAACCGCAGATCATTGACCTAATCGTTTGCCTGCTGCTAACCGTCTTTTGTTTGTGGTATTTCTCTCGGTTTTCGCCGCTTGTCGCCGCCTGTGTCATGGCTGTCGGCGGAATGTACCTGTGGGTATGGCTGCGAGTAGTGCCTCGGCTTAAAAGTGATCAGAACCGTATCGTATTGTGTCTGTGTGTCTTGTGGCCTATAATTCCCGTACCGGGCACGGCAATTTTTGGCCGGCAAATGAGCACTTCTTATATCCGGGCGGAATTGCGCCGCCTTGTCATCGCGCGGGCGGACTTTCTCTGCGAATACTGCCTTCTCCACGAAGACGACATGCTGTTCAGCAGCGAAGTTGACCACATCGTCAGCGAAAAGCATGGCGGCTTGACGCAAAAAGACAATCTTGCGTACACCTGTCTTCCCTGTAATCGCAGCAAAGGCAGTGACCTCGGCTCTTTGGCGGTGCAAACCAGCACATTAACGCGCTTTTACTCGCCGCGCCGCGATTTATGGCATCAGCTTTTCACTTGGACGAGCCGAACGGCATGGTCATTGTGCCGCTGACCGAAATCGGTGAAGTGACCTCTCGCCTCCTCGGCTTGAATGCCCCGGACCGGCTGTTGGAGCGCCGCGCTTTGCAAATCGCTGGCCGATACCCGGTCGCTGCCGCGCAGACACGCCTCTTTCCGCCTCCAAAAACGCCGTAGTCTGTCTTTTAGCGTGTGCGACTTCGGCGCGAGTCGTGGTAAAATGCCTGTATGGCAGCAAAACGGTTTTCGGTAGCGGTGGGTTTGGGTCTCGGCGTGCTGGTGCTGGGAACCGGGGCCGAGGTGGGGCGGCGGGCGGTCGGCGGGCACGGGCGCTGGCACCAGGCGGCGGCGCAGCTGTATCACGCGGTCAAGGGGCAGGGGGCGATGGCGGCGGCGCTGCCGGCGGAGCGGGCCGACGGGCCGCTGACCGTTTACACCGATGCGCTTGGCGACGGTTGGCAGGACTGGTCGTGGGGAACGCGCACGCTGAAATCCACTTCGCCTGTCCACACGGGGCAGTTTGCGATTTCGCTCTCGCCCGGCGGCAACCGGGGGGTGTACCTGCACCATGACCCGTACAGCACCGGCGGGTACGCGGCCCTGACGGCGTTTGTTGCGGGCGACACGACCGCGAAAGTGTGTTTGGTAGACAGCAGCGGCAAGTTCGGCGACGCCGTGCCGATGAGCCGGTATCTGTCCCCGGACCCCAATCATCTGCCCGGCTGGCACCGGCTCCGGGTGCCGCTGGCCGACCTCGGCGCTCCGCGCGGCGGCGAGGCCATCACCGGCCTTGTTTTTCAGCCCCGGCAGGATGCGTCCGAGCCGGTGGTTCTCGACGAGATTTCGCTGCTGCCCGATTTCTCCATTCCGCCTGCGCCGACGGCGGCGACTGTGGCCGTCACGGTCAATGCCGGCGCGGGCCGGCACCCGATCTCGCCCTATATTTACGGCATGGCGTTTGCGCCCGATGATTACCTGGCCGACCTGAAGCTCACCGTGAACCGCTGGGGCGGCAACGACAAGTCGCGCTACAACTGGGTGCAGGGCAACGCCGACAACGCCGCGCGGGACTGGGAATTCCGCAATCGGTACGCGTCCGACGCGTCCGTCCCGCCGGGGCCGTCGTCCGCCGCCGACAGGTTTGTGCAGGGCAACAAGGCGCGGGGCGCGGCGACGCTGCTGACCGTGCCGACCCTGGGCTGGGTGGCCCGCGACAGCGACAACAGCCACCAGTCCGCCGGGGTGCCGCCGTCCGACAAAACCGCCGGGTACAATCCGTCCGAAAACCGCCGCCGCACCAGTGTACAGTCCGTCGCCCGCAAAAACGCGCCGTTTTCGGACGCCCCCCCGGCGGCCGGCGAGATTGTTTACCAGGACGAATGGATCGCGCACCTGAAAAAGACGTTCGGCCCGGCGGGCAGCGGCGGCGTGCAGTTTTACGCCATGGACAACGAGCCGGATTTGTGGGATGTGACCCACACCGATGTTCACCCCGCCCGCATGGGCTACGGCGATGTCCTGCATAATTACTTGGACTATGCTTCGGCGACCAAAGCCGTGGACCCGGCGGCATTGGTCACCGGGCCGGTGTCGTGGGGCTGGACCGGGTACAATTATTCGGCGCTCGACCGGGGCGACGACAATTTCCATTCGTTTGCCGACCGCAAAGCCCACGGCGGCGACCCGTTTCTGCTGTGGTTTCTGAAACAAGTCCATGCCCACGACCTTCGCGCCAAGACCCGCACGCTCGATGTTTTGGATGTCCATTTCTACCCGCAGGGCAGCGGGGTCTACGGCGGGCAGGCGGACAAAGCGACGCGGGCCTTGCGGGAGCGCTCCACCCGCGCTTTGTTCGACCCGGCGTACCCCGATGAAAGCTGGATCGGCGAGCCGGTCATGCTGATCCCCCGGCTCAAAACCTGGATCGCGGCAGGCTACCCCGGCACACGGATCGGGCTGACCGAATGGAGCTTCGGCGGCGAAAAAGACATCAGCGGCGGCCTCGCCGCCGCCGACGCGCTGGGCGTGTTCGGGCGCGAAAACATCTTTTTGGCGAACTACTGGGCGTACCCGCCCAAAAACTCGCCGGCCTATTTAGTGTTTAAGCTGTACCGCAATGCCGACGGGCAGGGGGCCGGCTTCGGCGATGTCGCCTGCGCGGCGGCAAGCGCCGACCCCGGCAAGCTGTCGTGCTACGCCGCCACCGACAGCCGCACGGGCGACTTGACGCTGATTTTGGTCAACAAAACCGCAAAAGCGACCATCACCGCGCCGCTGACCGTGCAGGGCTTTTCGCCGTCCGGCCCGGTAAAGATGTGGCGCTTGACCGCCGACAATCCCGGTGAGAATGCCCCCGCCCGCGTGTCGGCGCTGCCGCCGTCCCCGCTGAAGCGCTCGCTGGCCCTGCCCCCGCAGTCGGTGACCCTGGTGCGGATTGCGGCGAAACAGTAGAAACGCTTTTATGAACTCAACTTTATGAACTCAACACTTTCCGATCAACCTGCCGCGCCGCCGCCGGACCGGGAGCCGATCCCCGACGCGGTGGACGCGGGCGCTCCGCTGTCGCGCCTGCCGACGGCGGACGAGTTTGCCGCTGCCGGACGGCAGCGGCGGCGCAAATACCTGATCGGCGGCGTCACCCTGGCGGCGCTGGCGGCGACGGCATTTGCGACCCTGGACGATATTTCCGTGCCGGTGATCGTGCTGGTCCTGCTGCTGCTGCCGATCCTGCTGTGGCGCTTTCCGCGCTTGGTGCTGTACTTTGTGCTGGCGTCCGTCTGCTCGGTGGAGCTGGTGCAGATGAGCGGGCCGCACGGCAAGCCGTATGCCGACGCGCTGACCGACAGCATTCCGGTGTTTTGGAATGTCAACACGATCTTTCAAGTGTACACGCACAACGATTTCAAGGCCGTCCCGCTGAACCTGCTGGAAGTGGTGCTGCTGATCGCCGGGGTCTGCGCCCTGCTCCGGGCGGCATACACCAAAGCCGGGGGCGTGCGGCTGGGACCCTTGATCTGGCCGGTCGGGATTTACACCGGGTTTGTGCTGGCCGGCTGGATCGCCGGCATGGCGACCGGCGGCGATTTCAAGATTTCTTTGCAGGAGATACGGTCGCAGCTTTACTTCGCGCTGGCGTATCTGATTGCGTACAACATGATCCGCGAGCGCCGGCAGCTTGTCGGCCTGCTGTGGATTTCCGTGGTCTGCATCGGCCTCAAAGGCGTGCTGCTGACCGTGCGCCGCTATGTCACCCTGCACGGCCTTCCTTTGCCCGACCAGGGGGTCGGGGCGCACGAGGAAGTGTACTTTTTCGATGCGTTTGTCGCCCTGCTGCTGGCGTTCGCCGTTTGCGGCGTGTTTCCCAAACTGCGGCGCGTGATGCTGTTTCTGCTGCCGTTTGTGATCCTGGGCAGCCTGGCCTGCAACCGCCGGGCGGGCACGGCGGCGTTTATCATTATTGTGCCGGTGCTGGTGCTGGCCGCCTACCAGGCCCTGCCGAAGCGGCGGCGAATGATTGCCTGGCTGTCCGCGCTCGGGGTCGCCTTGTTTATCGGCTATTATTCAGCGTTCAAAAACAGCGAGGCGATCTATGCCCAGCCGGCCCGCGCCATCAAGTCGCAGTTCTCGCCGGACCCGCGCGATGCGTCCTCGAACGCTTACCGGGATGCGGAAAACGCCGACCTGATGGCGACCATCCATTCCGCGCCGCTCGGCTACGGCTACGGCAAGCGGATGATTCATGCCGTGCCGATTGCCGACATCAGCACCAAGTACGAATGGTGGGACATTATGACCCACAACCAAGTGCTGTGGGTCTGGATGCGGGTCGGAACATTCGGCTTTTTGGCGTTCTGGATGATGGTGTCGGCGATTTTGATCTGCGCCGCCCGCACCGTCCGCAGCGAGCGGGCGGACCCGGAGATCAAGGCGCTGGCCCTCGGCGGCATGCTGATTGTCGGGGCGCTGATGATCTTCGGCCTGCTGGACTTGCAGTTCTCGAATTTCCGCGACATGCTGTTCGCCGGGCTGTGGTCCGGCATTGTCGCTGTCCTGCCGAGCCTTCCGGCCCTGCCGACTCCTGCCGCGCCGCCGGCGCGGGAGGCCCGGCGTTGAGCGCAGAAATTCGCAGTGCCGGCGCCGAAAATGCCGGAATGACCCGGTCGGGGCGGGTGGCGCGGAACGTGCTCACGACCCTGGCGGCGCAGGTGCTGTCGTGGGCCATGAGCTTCGGCGTGATGATTGTCGTCACCCGCTACGTCGGGGCCGCCGGGCTGGGAGCGCTGACCCTGGCGGCGTCGTTTGCCGGCGTGTTCGGGATCGGCATGGCGCTCGGGACTTCCACGGTGCTGACCCGCGACATTGCGCGGGACACGTCGCGCACTGCCGAGCTGACCCTGGCGGCGCTGGCCCTGCGGCTGCCGCTCGGGCTGGCCTGCATCGGCCTCGGCTGGGCGGCGGCGCGGGCGCTCGGCTACTCCGCCTCGCTGCGCTTGCTGATCACGGTCGCGCTGGCCGCGCTCTTGGTCGGACTGCTCAGCGACGCCCTGGCGTCAGCCCTGCGCGGCCTTCAGGAAGTGCCGCGTCAGAACGCCGCCGCGCTGGCGGACAAAGCGGTGCTGTCGGCGCTGAGCGTCTTTTTGGTCTACCGGCACGCCCCGCTGTGGGCCTTTGCCGGGGCCGCCGGGGTCAGCGCCCTGGTCGCGCTGGCCGTGAATGCGTCGGCGTTCGGCCCGTACTGGAAATCCGTCGCCTGGCCGACGCGGGCGGCGCTGATGTCGCTGACGCGTCAAGGACTGCCGTTTTTAACGACCGCCGTGTTTATTGCGGTGTACGGCAACTGCGACGCGTTGCTTTTGAAGCAGCTCAGCTCTTTGGACGCCATCGGCTGGTACGGGCTGGCGAAGCGGCTGGGCGGGACCACGCTGTTTTTGCCGGTGGCGCTGACCGGGGCGATGCTGCCGGCCTTGTCGCGGGCGTACCACGAAGACCGGGCGGCGTTTGAGGGCGCAACCCAGCGGATGTTCAATTTTATCGTGATCTGCGCCGTGCCGTTCGCCGCCGTGCTGGTGATGGCGCCGGGCCGGATCATTGCGCTGGTGACGCACGACATGGCCGGGTTTGCGCCCGCCGCGCCGGTGCTGATGATCCTCGGCGCGGCGATTATTTTGTGGTTTCTGAGCCAGGCGGTCGGAACTGCGCTGATCGCCAGCGACCGGCAGGCGGCCCTGAGCCGCGTGACGGCGATCTCGGCGGTGATCTGCATTCCGCTGACCGGGGCGCTGATTTATGCGTCCCAGCGCTGGCTGCACAACGGCGCTCTCGGGGCGATTTTGGGCGACGCGCTGATTGAAGCGTACATGGTGGCGGCATACCTGCGTGCCCTGCCGCCGGGCTTTGTGACGCTGCAAAACCTCGGCACGCTCGGCAAGGCGTCGGCGGCGGCGCTGCCGCTGGTCGGCTTGTTTTATTTTGTTCATTCCCGCAGCGACCTGGTGTTTTTAACGCCCGGCCTGCTTGCGTATGTGCCGCTGTGCTGGCTGCTGCGCTGCCTGCACCCGTCGGATGTCCAGATGGTGCAGCAGATACTCAAAAGAAAGGCCGGGGCATGACGACGCCGAAACTTTCCGTGATCATCTGCACCCGAAACCGGCCCGAAGATGTGGCGCTGTGCCTGCCGACCGTGCTGGCCTGCCTGCGCGGCGACTGGGACCTGGTGCTGGTGGACCAAAGCGACAACGACGAGACCCGGCAGGTCGCCGAGCGCCTTGCGGCGGACCGGCCCGCGCTGCGCTACCTGCCGACCACGACCGTCGGCAAGTCCCGCGCCCTCGACCTCGGCATCGCCGAGACCGACGCTCCCCTGCTGGCGTTCACCGACGACGACTGCGAAGCGCCGCCGGACTGGCTGGAGCAGATCGCCGCCGCGTTTGCCGCCGCCCCCGACGCCGACATTTTGTTCGGCCCGGTGCTGCCGTCGCCGGCCATTCCCGACCTCGACAGCGTGTGCGTCCCCGCGTGGTCGTTCACCGAGGCCCGCGACCTGCGGCCCGGCGAAGTCTGCGGCATGGGCGCGAACATGGCTCTGCGCCGGTCGGCGCTGGCCCGCCTGCCGGCCGGGGCGCGGTTGTTCGACCCGGCGATGGGGCCGGGGGCGTCGTTTCCGGCAGGCGAGGAAGGGGACTTTGTGTACCGGCTGCGCCTCGCCGGGGCGCGGGCGGTGCTGCGCCCGTCTCTGCGATTGTACCACCGGGCCTGGCGGACCCCCGCCCGCTGGCTGGCGGTGCTGCACGGCTACGGGGTGGGGGAAGCGGCGTTTTTTGCCAAGCATGCCCGCTGCGGCGACGGCTGGGCGCTGCGCCGGCTCCTTCAAACCCTGGTGCATTTGTCCGCGCGGGCCGGGGCGAAGGCGGCCCTGCGCCGGACCAACACCGACCTGACCCTGCTGCGCGGCGTCTGCGCGGGCCTGGCCCTGAGCCTGCGGCACGGCGTGGACCGCCGCACCCGCTTGTACCGGCTGCCGGAAGGGACCCGATGACCCCTGCCGCCGCCGTGTCTCTCGTTGTGCTGCTGGTGTCGAGCCGCTGGAAAACCCGCCGGTGCTCATCGGTGGGCCGCTGGCCGCGCGTGCAGGGCAAATTATTGGTGGAAAACGCCGGCACCATCCGCCTCGGCAGCAAAGTGCGAATTCGCGCCACCCACCTGCCGGTGGAGCTGGCGGCGATGCCCGGCGGCGTGCTGGAAATCGGCGACGGGACGTATATCAACAGCGGGGCGTCGCTGTGCGCCGCCAAGCATGTCAAGATCGGCGCTCGCTGCGCGGTCGGCAACATGACGCTGATTATGGACACGGATTTTCACTCCACCCATGACCACACGGTTCCGCCGGAAGCCCGGCCGGTGATTATTGAAGACGATGTCTGGCTGGCGGCGCGGGTGACGGTTCTGAAAGGCGTCACTGTCGGGCGCGGCGCGGTGGTGGCGGCCGGCGCGGTGGTGACCAAAGACGTAGCCCCGAACACTCTGGTCGGGGGCGTCCCGGCGCGGCTGATCCGGGTTTTAGACAAGCCGTGAAAGACAAGCCGTGAAAGACAAGCCATGAGCCGCACCCGGCTTTCCAAACTGCTGCGCGTTCTGCGCTCGGAACTCGGCACCCGGCCTTTGACGCTGCGCGTGATGGACGGGATCATTCATGCCCTGCCGCTCGGCGTCGGCTGCCGGCTGCGGACTCGCTTGTACCGGCTGGCGGGGTTTCAGATCGGAGCGCGGACTTTGATCGCCGGGCCGCTGCAATTCGGCTTGTCCGGCGACCCACGCCGGACGCTGCAAATCGGCGAAGGCTGCTTTCTCAACAGCCCGCTGTTTTTGGACGCCGCCGGGCCGGTGACGCTCGGCAGCGGGGTCGCGGTCGGGCACCATGTGGTGATCGTGACGACCGGCCATGCGCTCGGCCCGGCGCTGTTTCGGGCGGGCGATGTTGAAACCGCCCCGGTGCGGATTGAAGACGGCGCGTGGATTGCGGCGTCGGTGACGATCCTGCCGGGCGTGACAATCGGCGCGGGCGCAGTGGTGGCGGCGGGCGCGGTGGTCACCAAAGACGTGGCCCCGCATACCCTGGTCGGCGGCATTCCCGCAAAGTTTATTCGGACCCTGGATACCCCATGAGCGACCCAAACTTCCCTGTTTTTGGAGATAGCCCCCCCGCCCACCCCAATAAAACCCCAATTCTGGGGAGCAATACAGAGTCAGTGGAAGCCTCGTTTCCTCTCCGGCTCCCCAGAATTGGGGCGGGGGGGCCGCTCCTGTCCGTCGTCATCCCGACTTTCAACCGCCGGGACAGCCTGCAAAAAACGCTGGACGGCCTGGCCCGGCAGACGTTTCCCGCCGCGCAGTTTGAGGCGGTGGTGGTTTCCGACGGCAGCACGGACGGCACCGACGCGTTTCTGGCCGAGTACGCCCGCGCCGCGCCGTTTGCGCTGCGACCCGTGTTCCAAGCGAACGCCGGTCCGGCCCGCGCCCGCAACCACGGCATTGAAGAAGCGCAGGGCGAGATTGTCGTGTTTCTCGACGACGATGTGGAGCCGGCCCCCGAGTTTCTAGCGGTCCATGCCGCCCGGCATGCCGGCCGCGACACGGCAGTCGTGATTGCGCCGATGGTGCCCGACCCGGCGCTTTTGTGGCAGGAGCCGGTGTGGATTGCGTGGGAGCACGCGATGCTGGAAAAGCAGTACACGGCCTGGCGCACCGGCGAGTGGGACGGCTGCGGGCCGCATCACTTTTACTCGGGAAATGCGTCCGTGCGCCGCCGGCACCTGGTCGCCGTCGGGGGCTTCGACGAGCAGTTCCCGCGTCAGGAAGATGTCGAGCTGGCCGTGCGGCTCGAAAAACAGCGCGGCGTCGAGTTTGTGTACGCGCCCGACGCGCGGGGCATCCACCGGCCCCGCCGGAAGTTTGCGTCGTGGCTCGCCGTGCCGTTTGCGTATGGCCGCCTGGATGTGGTCCGGGCGCAGCGCGGGGACACGTCGTGGGACACCGTGCGGCACGGCTACGCCGCCCGCAATCGCGCCACCCGCCTGCTGGCCCGCGTCGTTCTGGCCGCCCCGCGCCTCGGCGCACCGCTGCGGGCGCTGCTGCTGCCGGCCGCCCGCGCCGCCTACCGCCTGCGCCGGGCCGGCCCGGCCTTTGCCGCGCTGTCGGTGATTTACAATGTCCGGTATCTGGAAGGCGCTCAAGCCGAGCTTGGCTCCGGGGCCGCCCTGACGCGCGTTTTGTTCGCCGCTGGCACAATCACCGAACCTGTGTTATAATCAAAGACATGGACACGCCTCCCACGACCGATATACCGCTGACTCCGGGAGCGCAGACTTTAACCCCCGAATACAGCGCGGCGTATGCCGACATCCCCGCCACCCCGCCGTCGGGCGGCGACTTCCACGCGGCGTTTCTGCTGGACGCCGGGGCGAGCAGCGAGGTCGCCGTAGTCATCGGCGACGTGGCCGGGCACGGCCCCGAGCAGGCATTGCAGGCCGAGCACATGCGCGAGCTGCTGTCCGACTGCCTTTCGGTCGGCTTTTCCCCCGCCCAAACCCTGTCCGCCGTCAATGCCATGATCGAGCCGGACCCGAACTTTGAGGGCTTCGGCACCGTGTTTGTCGGGACCCTTGAGTCCGGCACCGGCCGATTGGTCTACGCCAGCGGCGGCCACGAGCCGGCCTTGATCGCCCCCGCCGATGCCCAAAGCCCCGACGCCGTGCAGGAGCTGGAAGGCACCGGCCCGCCGGTCGGGGCGTTCCCGCCCGCCATGACCCGCTTTGAGGAGCACTCGGCCACCCTGCCGCCCGGCGGCACGCTGCTGCTTTACACCGACGGCGTGTCCGATGCCCGCCCGCCGCAGTCGCGCCTCGACTGGCTCGGCCTGCCCCGCCTCAAAGCCCTCTTCGCCCGTCTCGCCGCGCTGCCCCCCCGCCGCCTGATCCAAAGCCTCCTGCGTCAAGTGTCCGCCTTCTGCCGAGGCCGCTTCTCCGACGATGTCGCCGTGATGGCCGTCCGCCGCGCCGCCAAAGCGGCGGATTCGAAAAACAGCAAAAACATCCCTTGACACCGAGCGCAGGCGGTGCTGCAATGAATGCAGCACTCGCTGCCGAGCGACCGCGCCGGCTCCTGCCGCATCACAAACATCGGCGGCAGCGTCACGGATAACGGCAAGCCCGCTCCCTGCAAAGATTGTCGCCCTTCCATCCCG
Source organism: Capsulimonadaceae bacterium (assembly GCA_965246745.1). Classification (GTDB taxonomy): domain Bacteria; phylum Armatimonadota; class Armatimonadia; order Armatimonadales; family Capsulimonadaceae; genus JANXMY01. The sequence continues at coordinate 1,463,062 of OZ251980.1, read as the reverse complement.
AACGATGTCTCCGTCCGGCTCGACGGCAGCTTTCCCCATCGTCGGCACTAAAGCCCACGCGCGGCGGTACGTCCGGCCTTACGCGTAAGCGCAGGGCCGGGCGTTTTTGTGTCTTGGGGCAGGGCTAGAACTTCATGCCGAGGCTGGCTGCGGCGTTGTAGTCGGGGGTGGCGGACGAGGCGGCGTCCTGGCGGCGCTTGCCGGTGAGGCTAAGGGAAAAGCGGTCGCCGAGGGTGTGCGTGAAGCCGACCGTGTAGACCGTCGCGGGCGGGGCCGACGGGTCGCGGGCGGCCTGCTGGGCGGCGTAGCCGAGCGAAAGACGAGTGGCGGCGGAAAAGCGCAGGCCGAGGTCGGCGCGAAGGGTCTGGGCATCGGCGGTGTCCCCGAACGCGCGGGACCAGTCGCAGCCGCCGGACAGGCCGAGTGCGCCGACACGGGTTTCCAGGCTGAGGCCGCGCCGGGCGACCCGCTGCACGGTGTCCCCGCCGTCGTCGGGGTTCTGCGCGTAGGTGCCGACCAGCTTCAGCGTGCCGACCGGCGCGAACGCGATCCGCGCGGCGCTGGTGTCAAGCAGAGCACTGGAGTTGGTCTCGGCACCCGAGGCCGTGCGGCTTTTGTAGGTTCCCGACAGCTCCAGCATCGGCGCAGGCCGCAGGGTCCCGCCGACCGTGGCGGTGGACGTGCCGAGCGGGACGCCCGCGCCGCCTGCCGCCGGCGGCCCCGCCGTTTGGCGCAGGGCGATCCCGGCTTGCAGCGAAACGCGCGGCTCGGGAGTCAGCGACACCGTCACCGACTCGCGGCTGACCGTGGCCGGCCCGCTTTGGGCCTGCTCCGCCCCGGCCTGCACGGTGTAAGCTCGGCTCGGCGTCAGCACGGTTTTGAGGCTGATGACAGACGTGTCCCCGGCAGCGCCGGGCGCGTTTCGGGCGCGAAACGCCGCGCTGACCCCGAGCGTTTTTGTCGGCTGCGTGTCCGCCGACAGCGCGACGGTTTGGGTCGCGCCGCGTCCGTCCGTGTCCGTTTCCGAGAAATTCGCCGCCAGCTTGGTGGCCTGACCCGGCGTCGCCGACAGCGACAGGGCGGCGCGGGTGACGCCCGCTTCCGCGTCGGCATGAGGCAGAGGGTCGGTGCGCGACACCGAAATTTGGGCTTGGACGGAGTTTGCAGGCGTGAGACTGCCGCCAAGCGAGAGCACCTGCCGCCCGGCTTCCAGGCCGTCGCCTGCGCCGGGGTCAAGCCCCGCCCCGGCGCGGGAAAAGCCGAGCGAAAACCGGCCCCAGCTTCCGGCCGACGCCGACCCGCCGAGCCGCAGCCCTGTTCGGTCGGTCCGTCCGTCCGCGCCGCTGCCGGCGGCGGACGGCGCAAAAACGAAGCGGGACGAAAACTGGCTGCGGGACCCGTTCTGCCAGCCCAGCCCGAAGCCGAGCGTGAGGCTGCTCGGCGCATCGGCGGCCTGCCTGCCGAGCGCGTCCAGCGAAAAATACCCGTGCCCGGTGCGGAGCAAATCCAGCGACAGCGGGATCGTCTGCCCGCCGCCGCTGCGCTGAGAGCGTCCGGGGACAAGCGTGTACGCGACCGACACGGCGGAACTCACGGGAACGGCACGGGTAAATGTCACGGTTCCCGCCGCGCTGTCGAGCGTGTAGTCAATTCCGCGAAGCTGCGCCTGCCCGTTGACCGAGACCTGCTCGGTGCCGACTTCCACGGCGCTCCAGCGCAGGGCAAACGGGCCGGGCGTGCCGCCGCCGACAAAGATGTCCTGCACCGGCGGCGCGGCGCGGCAAAGCGCGGTAAGCGTCAAAAGCAGAAAAAGGGCGGCGAAAAACTGGGTTGTGAGTGCGGCGCAGACGCGCATAAACCGGGCCTCCGGTGTGTTTGGAGTGCCGGAATGGGGAAAAGTTTCAGCACACGCAAAAAAAGCCCGGCACGGAAAGTGCCGGGCTTTTTTGCTGTGTTTTTCTACGGTTGATTCCGCCCGACATAATAGGTGTTGTCGGACACTTTACGCACCGTGCAGCCGGCGGCGCTTGCCATGTCCGCCAGCGGAACCGCCGGGTCGGCGGCGGCAAAGCTTGCGGTGACGGCCTGGGTCGGAGCCGCCGAAACGTCCACAATCACCGTGGTGCCGTAGTGCGCGGCGACCGCCTGCATGCCGTCCAGAAAACTCGTGTTCACCGGCGCGGCGGTGGCGGGGTCGGCGGCCCCAAACGGCGTAAAGACCGCTTCGGCCCCGGCGGGCTGCCCCGCCGCATCGGGCTTGTAAGCCGCCAGCAGTGTCAGCGTGCTCCCCGCCGGCGGCGCGGCGACCGGCGCAATCGGGATTTGCAGGCCCTGATGGTTGGTCAAGTGCTGCCCCGAAACGGCCGGCGTGGCGTCGGCCAGATGCGCCGGGTCGGTGATCTGCTCGGTGGCCGTGATCACATACGCCGTCACCGTGGCGGCGGGAACGCTCGGCGGCAGGTGCAGATGAAACTGACGGTAGCTGGTGCCGGCCTGCATGTCCACGCCCTGAACCAGCGTCGCCGGCGTCGGCGGCGGGGCGGCAAGCGACGGCAGAACGCCGCTTTGGGACGCTCCCGGCCGGCTCGGCGGCACGGTCAGCACGGCGGCCACTGTGACGGCGGCCAGCGCGGCGAGAGCGCCGCCGGCGGCCCGGCGGTACGCGGGCGGCACCAGCCGGGCCAGCCAGCCGGCGCTTTTCGCCGCGCTGCGCCGGTCGGCTTCGGCGGATGCCCGCTCCAAGACTTTGGCCCGGAAGCCGTGCGGCACTTCGGCCTCATCGCCCGCCGGCAAACTCAGCAGGGCATAGACCGACGAAAATCGGGCGTAATCGGCCCGCGCCGCCGGGTCGGCGTCGAAGTGCTGCTCCAGCGCCTGCCGCAAAGCGGGAGTCAGCGTTTCTTCGGCATAATCGGAATACAATTCTTGGGCGCGTTCAAGCTTCATGGCAGTCGTCCTCGTCACCCGCCGGCAGTGACGCTATAAAAAATCACCGTCTGAAACACAGGTGATGTTCGGAAATTTCCCGCAGGCGCAAGCCTGTCTGCGTGTGCGACGACGCTACGAGTTGAAAAGTTCCCGGATGCCGGAAAGTTTCTCTTTCAAAGCCAGCCGCGCCCGGTTCAGCCGGCTTTTCACCGTGCCGATGGGCAGGTCCATGATCTCGGCGATTTCTTCATACGACTTTTGCTGCGTGTGGTACAGCGTCACCATCGCCCGCTGGTACTCGGGCAGGCCGCCGACGGCTTGACGCAAAATCTGCGCCCGCTCGGATTCTTCCAGCACGGCTTCCGGCGACGGCGACGGGTCTTCAATCTGCCGGGCGACACTCGACTCGCCCAGCTCCAGGTACTCGTCCAGCGAAGTCTGCGGATGCGCTTTGGCTTTTTTGCGCTCGTCCAGAAAGACATTGGTGGTGATCCGAAACAGCCAGGTGGAAAACGACGAGTCGCCGCGAAAGGTCCCGATGGCGTTGAAGACGCGCAGAAACGCGTCCTGCGCGACATCATTGGCGTCGTCGTAGTTGCCCGTCAAGCGGTACGCGAAGTTGTACACCTGCTTTTCGTACCTGCGGACAAGGTCGTTGAACGCCCCGATGTCGCCGCGCTTGCAGCGCTCGATCAGCGCCCGCTCTTCGGCGGAAACGGTTGCGCGGGGCCGGGCCGGGCGCGGAGCGGCATCATCCAAAGTCGGCCTCCCGCAGTGTTCTCACTTTTTGGCTCATTGAGCCTCATTTTACCCACTTTCCGCCGTGTTTCGACACTGGCCCTGAGCAGACGCTCAGGTGAAGACAAAACCCGAAACTGCCGATACAACATTAGCCGTGAAATTAATGCCTGCTATTTCCTCCATCACCGCCCCGTCCGCCCCCGCGCCGACGCTTTCCGCGCCGACGCTGACGTTCGGCCCGACAGGCCGCATCCTGTCGTTTGATGCCGAAGCCGAGCGCTTGTTTCACTGCCGGGCGGGTGATGTTCTCGGCGAAGAAGTCTGGTCGCTGCTGCCGGAATTTCCGCGCCGGCTGCTCGACGAGCGCGGCGGCCGGCTGCTGCGGCTCGACGCCTGCCCGCGCGACGGCTCGCGTGTTGCCGTAGACCTCGCGCTTTCGCGCGTCTCGGCCGGCGGCGACGCGGTGTGGAGCGGCCTTTTGCTGGTGTGCAGCCGCCATCAGCCCGAGGAAGAAAAGCTGCGCCGCTCCGAGGCCGACCACCGGGGCTGGTTCGAGCGGGCGCTGATCGGCATGTTTCAAACGTCGCCCGACGGGTATTTCCTGCGGGCCAATGCCGCGCTGGCGCAGATTTACGGCTACGAAACCCCCGAAGCGCTGATCGCGCAGCAGGTGGAAACCGGCCGCGACCTGTATGTGGACCCGCTGCGGCGGGCCGAGTTTCAGCGCTGCCTGCATCTGGCCGACACGGTGACCGGGTTTGAGTCGCAGGTTCGGCGGTGCGACGGCACCCGGCTGTGGATTTCGGAAGATGCCCGCGCGGTTCGCGCCGAAGATGGCCGTCTGCTCCACTACGAAGGGACGGTGCGGGACATCTCCGCCCGGCGGGTCACCGAAGACGCCCTGCGGGAAAGCGAAGACCAGCTTCAAATGATCTTCGATGCGGCGGCGGTCGGCATCGCGCGGGTCGAAATGAACGGACGGCTGTCCCGGACCAACTCGGCGTTTCAAAACATGCTCGGCTGCACGGCGGACGAGCTGCACGGCACGGCGCTGGCCCGGCTGACCCACCCGGACGATGCGCCGGCGAACCTTCAGCTTCAATGGGAGCTTCAGGAAGGGCTGCGCGACAGCTACCAAGCCGAAAAGCGCTATTGCTGCGCCGACGGCACGCTGCTGTGGGCGGACCTGACCATGTCGCTGGTGCGGGACTCCGCCGGACGGCCGCTGTTTTCTATCGCCGTGGTGGAAGACGTGACCCAAAGCCGGCAGGCCCAGCAGAAAATTCTCGCGCTGAACGAGCATTTGCAGCAGCGGCTTCAGGAGATCGCCGCCCTGCATCAAATTGACCTGGCGATCATCGCCGGCCCGGACATCGTGGAAACGCTCGCTCTGGTGCTGGAGCAGCTTCGGGCGCAGCTCGGGGTGGACGGCGCGGCGGTGCTGACGTATGCCCCGGAGCGCGAAGAGCTGTGCTACGCCGCCGGGGCCGGCCTGCGCCGGGCGGTGGACGCGCTGCCGCCGCAGGCCCTCGGGGCCGGGCCGGCCGGCGGCGCGGCCCGGCAGCGCAGCGCCGTGTCCCTGTCGAACCTGAGCTGGACCCCGGAGCTGCTCGCCGATGTGCCCCTGCTGGCCGCCGAAGGCGTCGCATCCTACTGGGCCGTGCCGCTGATTGCCAAAGGCACGCTGAAAGGGGTGCTGGAAGTGTTTCACCGCTCGCCGCTTTGTCCTGACGCGTCCTGGCACGAGCGCTTAGACATTCTTGCCGGTCAAGCCGCCATCGCCCTGGACAGCGCCGCGATGTTTCAGGATATCCAGCGCTCCAACCGCGAGCTGATGGAAGCCTACGATGCCACCATTGAAGGCTGGGGCCGCGCCCTGGACCTGCGCGACCAGGAAACCGAAGGCCATTCCCGCCGGGTTACCGACCTCGCCGTGCGGCTGGCCCGCACCCTGGGCTTCAGCGAAGCGGAGCTGGTGCCGGTCCGGCGCGGGGCGCTGCTGCACGACATCGGCAAAATGGGCGTCCCTGACCGCATTCTCCTGAAAACCGACAACCTGACCCCGACCGAGTGGCGGGTCATGCGCCGTCACCCGCAGGACGCCTACGAGATGCTGTCCCCGATTGCGTTTCTGCGCCCCGCGCTCGATATTCCCTACTGCCACCATGAAAAATGGGATGGCACCGGCTACCCGCGCGGCCTGCGCGGCGAGGAAATCCCGCTGGCCGCCCGCTTGTTCGCCGTGGTGGATGTGTGGGACGCCCTGCGCTCCGACCGCCCGTACCGCGCGGCCTGGCCCGAAGGGCGCGTTTTGGACCATATCCGCTCCCTGTCCGGCACCCATTTCGACCCCGAGGTTGTCGCCGCGTTTCTTTCGCTGATGACCGGCCCGCTGCGCCCTCCGCGCCCCGAACCCGAAGACGGCGGCCTGCTCCCCCTGCTGCTGGCCGCATAACCTTCCCGCACAGTTGACTTTTGCCCTGCATCTTGGCATAATAATTTCAGAAATCAGAAAGCAGTATTTTTCTGAAATCAGGAGACGCCCATGACGATTGCAGCTGTTGAGCTTGCCCAGCGCGGGCAGCTTACCATTCCGAAACCTTTGCGCGATTTATATCAGCTCACGGAGGGGCAAAAAATGACCGTTGTGGACATCGGCGGCGTGTTTCTTGTCAGCCCTCGCCAAATCCGGGTAGATGCACACGCCGACGCGCTCCGTGACGGCTTGCTGGCCGCCGGCGTGACACTTGAAGACATGCTGGGAGATTTGCGCCGGAAGCGTGAAACCGACGATGCCGAGTGACCTTCGCCCTGCCAAGCCGCGCGTCTTTTGGGACAGCAGCGGGATCATCACAGCGATCTACGCGAAGAAATCGGACTCAGCGGCACGTCAGCTTTTACAGCTTGGCGATCTTGGGTTTGTCGAGATGCGCTACTGCCGCGATGTGGTGCGGGACATTGAGTTTCTGGTCCAAAAAAGCCGACCCGAACTGATGCCGGAGCTTGCGCTGACTTTGGACCGGGCCGATTTTGTCGGCGAAGCCGCACAGCCTGCCCCGAAGACGGTTAAAGTTTGCATGGCGATGACGGCTTACCGTCCTGACGCGCGTGTTTTGGCCTGCGCGATTGATTGTGATGCCGACATTTTTGTGACCACCGACAAACAGCATTTTTTAGGCAATCCTTTGATCGGACCGCCGGCGACACGCTGCCGGGTAATGACGCCCTACGAAGCGCTGGAATGGGTTCAGGAAGAACTGCGCCGCCGAGCGACGGAAGAATAAGCAAACCATTGGGGGAACGGGACAGTTACGCTTCTCGCTTTCCTCAATGCCCGGCGGCTTGATGGCGGTTTTGAGTTTGCTGACATTGATCGGGCTGGCGCTGCTCCAAAAATAAAAAATTATTTTTTCGCGGGCGCGAAAACACTGGACTCCCGCGCATTTCTGCTGTATAATAGCCGCGCAAGACAAATCTCACGGACCGAGTGCCCACGAACCAGGGAAGGAACTTCGCCATGCTGTCCTCAGCACACTTCACGCTTCTTCTGTCTGTCGCCCGCTTTTGGCGGAACGAAGACGGCGCAACCCTTGCCGAATACATCCTCCTCGTGGCGCTTGTAGCCGCCGTCTGCGTCGGCGCGATTGCCGTTCTCGGCACCGGCGCCAGCGCCAAGCTGAATTCGGCCGCTGCGTCGCTTCAGTAACTTCGTTCACCCAATTCACCCAGCTCGCTTCCCAGGGAGGGAACCATCCATGACTGCTGCTTTCACTACTGCGCTTGCTTCCGCGTCGTTTTCTGTATGCTCGTCTGTTCGCCGCTTTTGGGCGGACGAAGAGGGGGCCACGTTGGTCGAGTATGTCCTGCTCGTGGCCCTTATCGGGGCAGTCTGCGTCGGCGCGGTCACCCTGCTCGGCACGTCGGCGAACACCAAGCTGAACACCGCCGCCACTTCGCTCAAATAACGCCGACAAATCAAGCCGATGAGCGTTTTATCTGCCCTGCTGGCCGTGCTCCTGCTGGGGGCCTCGGCATATGACCTCCGCACCCGCCGCATTCCGAACGCGCTGGCCGCCGCCGGGATGCTGGCGGGCCTGGCGGGCCAGGCGCGGCTCGGCGGCCTGCCCGGCCTGGAGCAGTCGCTGCTCGGGATCGCCGCCGCCCTGCCGCTGCTCGGGCTGTATGCCGCCCGCGTGTTCGGCGCGGGCGATGTCAAGCTGCTGGCGGCGGTCGGAGCGCTGGCCGGGCCGCTTTTTTTAGCTTGGACCCTGCTCGCGGCGCTGCCGGCCGCCGGCCTGCTCGCGCTGATCTTTGTGATCCGCCGGGGCCGCTTCTCGCTGCCGCCCCGTGCCCAGGCCGCCCGGCTGCCGTTCGCCCCGGCGGTCGCTGCCGGGGCGCTGTATGCGTTCTGGCATCTGCATTGAAGGGGCGAGTAATGAAACGCACCCGAAAACAGCAGCGAGGGGCGGCCCTGGTCGAATTCGCGCTGATCAGCACGCTGCTGTTTCTGCTGCTGTTCGGCATTGTCGAAGTCGGCCTGCTGCTCGGCGACGGGGCGCAGGTCGGGGCCGCCGCGCGGGAAGCCGCCCGTGCGGCCGCCGCCGGCAGCACGACCGGAGACGCCGCGATACGCGGCGCGAATGCCGCCGCCGGCCTGCATTTATCGCCGGCCGCGATTGTGCTGGAAAAAAGCGCCGACGGCGGCGCGACGTGGACAGCGCTCGGGGACACAGGCGGCGGCAACGATGCCGCCGCCGGGAACTTGGTCCGGGCGACGGCGGCATATAATCACCCGCTGGTGACGACGCTGGTTTTCTCGGGCAGCACGCGGCTGCTGACTTCCAAGCTGGTCATGCAGCGGGAGTGAGGGGCAAGAAAGCAAAACGATGGACGACAATTTTAGGCGTGGGATTTCAATTCCATGCTTCTATCGCCCACACTTCCGACATTCGCCGCGCACCGGGGCGGCCCTGCCGCTGGTCGCTTTCTTGCTGGCCGGCCTGCTGGCCGCCGCCGCGCTGGCGATTGACCTGAATTTGATGGGGCTGGCCCGGCAGCGGGCGCAGGCGGTCGCCGATGCCGCCGCGCTGGCCGGCGCAGGTGGAGCCGCCGCCCCGAGCGCGGCGGCCGCCGGCGTGGTCGCCGCCAACAACGCCGCCGCCAACAACGCCGCCGGAACGGCGTTCACAACCACCGCCGTCAGCGCCGACCCGAGCGGAGCCGTCACCGTCAGCGGCACCGTCAACGCCCCGCTGTCGTTTGCCCCGGCCGTCGGGTTCACGCCGCACGGCGCGGACGGCTCCGCGAACACTGTGACGGTCTCGGCGTCCGCCACTGCGTCGGCTCCCGCCGCCTGCGGCCTGCCGCCGGGCCTGCCGGTCGCGCCGTTCGGGCTGATCGGCGACGACCCGGCCAGCGCCGACCCTGCCGTGGCGCTTGTCGCCGCGCTTTTGAATGGAACGAAAACGCTGACGCCGGGCGCGTACCAGCCGGCCGGCAGCCAGGTCATGCTGCGGCTTAATCTGTGGGACCAAAACGGCAATCTGGCGACCAAAGGCAGCTTTGATCCGCTGATGACCAGCGGCATGGGAGCGGGCTACCAAAGCACCATCGGGCATCTTTCGGACCAGCCGCTGTCGGCGGGCCAGACGCTGGCGACGACGGCGCTGGCTTATGACAGCACGGCGCTGACACGCGCCGGGATTGCGGCCCGGCTTGCGCCGAGCAGCACGCAGTTTACGCACGGCTTCGCGACCTACGATGCCTGGTTCAATGGCGGCCGGCCGCTTTCCGACGGCCACCTGCTGCTGCTTCCCGTGATCAGTCAGGCCGTCAAAAACCGGCCCGGAAACGTCTCGATTATTGCCTTTGCAACATTTTTCATCAGCCAGCCGGCCACCGATCCCGCGCCGAGCAACGCCATTGTTTACGGCCGCTTTCTCAGCCTGGTCGTGCCGTCGGCAACTCAGGGCGCGTGCGCCGAGGCCGGAGCGCAGGCCCCGGCCCATTTGACCAAGTAGCTGCCGTTAAGACAGTTCCAAAGTCACGGAAGAAAAGTCACTGAAGAAAAGTCACGGAAGAAAAATCACGGAAGACCTGACATGCAAATTGCGCCGCTTCGCCCCGCACCAACCCGGCCCTACACGCTGCGGCCCAAGCCGCCGTGGGGGACATACCTGCCTGCCCTCGCTGCCGGACTGGCCGCCGCCGCGCTGGCGTTTCTGCTGGTGCGGGACCGGACCCCTGCCGCCGCCGGGACGCCGGACACAGTGGGGATCGTGGTCGCCGCCCGCGACCTGCCTGCCCGGACCCGGCTGTGCGCCGCGCTTTTGACCGTGCGGGCCGTCGCCGTGCGGGACATCCCCGAAGGCGCGGCCAAAACGCCGGGCGTGTTTGCCGGCAAAATCACCCTCGCGCCGATTGCCGCCGGCAGCGCGATTACGGAAAGCGCTGTGGCCGCGCCGAGCGCCGCGCTCGGCATGGCGTTTGCCCTGCCGCCGGCCCTGCGGGCGGTCACGGTCGCGACCGACCCGGCCGACGGCACGGAGCTGTTTGTTCGGCCCGAAGACCATGTGGACGTGCTTGCGACCGACGAGCCGGGGCGCGGCCCGATGCAGGCGCGGACCGTGCTGCAAAATGTCCGCCTGCTGGCGGTCGGCGGAAGCACGTCCCCCGATCCCCCGCCGGCCCCGGCGGGAAGCGCCGGCGGCGCGGCCCATGTCACGGTCGCCGTTTCTCCCAAGCAGGCCCAGGCGCTGGTGCTGGCCGCCGCGCGGGGCCGGCTGCACTTGTCCCTGCGGGCCATCGGCGACGGCGCGGAAGCCCCGGTGCCGGCCCTGCCCGCTCCGCCGCCGGACCCCGCCGAAGCGGACCCGGCACCCAAAACGCCGTCCCCGGCACGCCGCCCCGCCCCCCGTCTGCCCCAGCCGCCGCTGCCGGTCGTCAAGCCGATGTCCCCGGCCCGCCCGCCTGCGCCGGTCTCAATCACAGTGATCAAGGGCACGGCCAGCCAGACGGTGACGGTGGCCCCATGAAATCCATAATCACGCTTTGCCTGCTGCTGTGCTTTCTGTCAACGGCCCTGCCGGGCCGGACGCAGACCGCCCGGAAAACACTGGTCGTTGGGCAGTCCGAGGTTTACACGTTCGACCGCATGACCACCGCCGCTGTCGGCAGCCCGGCGGTCGCCGATATTGTCCCGCTGTCATCGCGGCGGCTGCTGGTCAATGCCAAGAGCTTGGGACAGACCATGCTGTTTGTCTGCGACCATGCCGGCGCTCACCGCCTGCGCCTCACAGTGGTCGGCCCGCCCGCCGTCAGCCTCGCCCCGGTCGCCGCCGCCGTGCAGGCCGCCGTCGGCCTGCCCGGCGTCCGCGTGCGTGCCTACGGCGACACGGTTTTTTTGGAAGGCAGCGTCCCCACTGCCGTCGCCGCCCAGCGGGCCGCCGCGATTGCCGGGGTGTATGCGCCCAAAATCAAAAATCTGATTGCCGTCGTGCCCGCGTCCGTCCCCGCGCCGACCCTGGCCGAGACCTACGCCGCGCTGCTGACCCCGCCGCTTGCGCCGCTCGGGATTTCCGTGCAAATTGTGGGCGACAAGACCCTGGCCCTGTCCGGGCAGTACCGACGCCGCCCCGCCGCGCCGGGCGTGTCCGCCGAAGCCGCCGAGTGGCCCGCGCCGCAGCCGCGCCGCCGCAGCAAGCGCAAAGCCGAGGGCGACAGCGCCGGCACGGAGCCGGCCGACGACGCGGACCCGGCCAAAGACCCGCGCAAGCCGAGCGGCGGGAGATTGGCGTCCGATGCCGCGCCGTCGGACCCGCTCGACACGCTGATTCATTCCCTGCCGCCCGACCTCAAAGTCATCAATTTACTGAATCTGGGCGGCGGCCCGACCCGGCAGATACTTGTCCGAGCCAAGATCATAGACATCAACCGCAGCGCGACAAAAAGCCTCGGCGTGGAGTGGGGCACCGGCGGATTGTCGGCAGGGCGCGGCGGCAGCACTTACACGTTTCAGCCGCAGCCGATTTTGTTCGGCCAATCCGGCGCAGTCAATTCGGCGTATTCCAGCCTGCTCGGCGGCGGCAGCCTCAACCGAATTTCGCCGTTTGCGGCCCAGCTCAACGCTTTAATCGCCGAAAACAAAGCGCGGGTGCTGAGCGAGCCGCGACTGATGGTGCTGGACGGCTGCGACGGCAGCATTCTGGTCGGCGGCGAGATTCCTATTCCTGTCGCCCAGTCCAGCAGCGGCACCCTCGGCGCAAGCGCCTCGGTAGCGATTGAATACAAGCCTTACGGCGTCCGCCTGCTGGTCAACGCGTCGCTGATCGGCGACAAAATTGTCCAGATGACCGTGACGCCGGAAGTCAGCGAGCTGAACTACGGCGCGGGCCTCCAGCTTTCCGGCTTTTCGGTGCCCGCGCTGACCGTTCGCCGGGCGACTTCCACGCTGCAAATGGCCGACGGCGAAACACTGGTCATCGGCGGCCTGTACAGCAGCACGGCCTCGCGTCAGGTAAGCCGAATTCCGCTGCTCAGCCAAATCCCGGTGCTTGGCGAGTTTTTCAAGAACACCCAGACCCGCAAAGAAGAAAGCGAGCTGCTGATTTTGATCCAGCCCGAGATTGTCACCCCGGCGACGACCGAGGCGTTTCCGCCGCCGCCCGGCAGCCTCGAAAACCCGCCGATTGCCCGGCCCGGCGACGGGCGCACCGATTTCGACAAAGATTTTCCTGAGCTTCAGCACGGCGGCGGGGACACGGGCAAGCCCGGCCCGCCGGTTAATCTGCCGGAGCCGTAGAATAGTGGGACACCGCCATGCCAATCCATACACTTCTCGCCGACCCTCATCCCGAGCGCCGCGATCAGCTTCAAGCCGCGCTGTCTTCGGACGCGCAGATCGAAATCCTCGGCGCGGCCCGCGACGGCGGCGAGTGCCTGCGGCTGGCGCGTGTGCTGCGGCCAGAAGTGGTCTTGATTGCCGACGACCTGCCGCCGGACGGCGGCTTTGCGGCGGCGGCGGCGCTTTCGGCGGCGGGCCTGCCGCTGGAAACGATTTTGGTCTGCGCCGACGACTCCGACGCCGCCCTGCGGCGGGCGATGCGGGCGGGAGCGCGGGAAGTCGTCTGCCGCACCGCCGGGGCGGCCGCGCTGCAAGCCGCCGTGCAGTCGGTGTATGCCGACCTGCACCGGCGCAGCACGCCCGCCGCCGACGCCCGGCCGCCGGGCCGGATTGTCGCCGTCACGAGCGCGAAAGGCGGGGTCGGCACCACCACCCTGGCCGTGAACCTCGCGGCGGCGCTGGCGGCGGAAACCGGCGAGCGGACCGTGCTTTTGGACCTGCACACGCAGTTTGCGGACGCCGCCCTGCTGCTGAACCTTTTTCCGCGCCGAACTCTCGCGGACTGGGCGCTGGCAGACCCGGCGGACTGGGACGCCGCGCTGGTGGAAGACCACGCCGAGCGGCATGCGTGCGGCCTCGCGCTGCTGGCCGGCGCGGCGGCCCCGATGGACGCCGACGGCCTGACGCTTGCGCTTTTGGACCGGCTGCTGGCGCTGCTGCGCGGCGAATACGCCCACATTGTCGTGGACCTGCCGGCGGCGCTGAGCGAAGCGTCCCGCCGCGTGCTCGAAGAAGCCGACTGCGTGCTGCTGACGGCCAATTTGTTTGACCTGGCGACGCTGGCGGCGACCCGGCTGTGGCTGGATGCCGTCCCGCTGAACACCGTGCAGGTGGGCTTGAACCGCGCCGCGCCGTCCAATAAATTGCAGCCCGCCGACGCCGCGCGGGCGCTGGGGCGGCCCGCCGACTGGCAAATCCCGAACGACGGCAAAATTGTCCCGGCATCGGTCAACAGCGGCATTCCGTTTGTGCTGTCGCATCCGAGCAGCCGCGCCGCGTGCGCCGTGTCCGCGCTGGGGAGGAGCCTTTATGCCGCCCGCCGCTGAGATTTCATTGGAGCTTTCGCGGTGGAAGCGCCGGGTGCATGCCCGGCTGCTGGCCGAGACCGATGCCCCGCGCCTGGGCCGCCTGCCCCGCGAAGCGCTTGCCGCGCAGGTCGCGGCGGCGGCGTCGCGGCTGGTGGCCGAGGAAAACGCCGCGCTGACCGGGCGGCAGCGGGACACATTGGTGCAGTCGGTCCTGCATGAGCTGACCGGCCTCGGGCCGCTGGAGCCGCTGCTGGCCGACGACGATGTTTCCGAAATCCTGGTCAACGGCCCGGCGCAGGTGTACGCCGAGCGCGGCGGTCGCTTGACTTTGACCGAGACCGCGTTTGACGACGAAGCGCACCTGCGGCGCATTATCGAGCGCATTCTCGCCCCGTTGGGCCGCCGCGCCGATGAATCGTCGCCAATGGCCGATGCGAGGCTGGCCGACGGCAGCCGGGTCAACATCTGCCTGCCGCCGCTGTCGGTGCGCGGGCCGATCTTGACGATCCGCAAGTTTTCCCGGTCGCCGCTGCGCGTCGCCGACTTGATCCGCCTGGGGACGCTGACCGAAGCCGCCGCCGAGTTTCTGCGCCGAAGCGTCGAAAGCCGCCTGAATATCCTGGTGTCCGGCGGCACCGGCAGCGGCAAGACCACGACGCTCAATGCCCTGTCGTCGTTTATCCCGGAAGCCGAGCGGATCATCACGATTGAAGACGCCGCCGAATTGCAGCTCCAGCAGGCGCATGTGGTTTCTTTGGAAAGCCGCCCGCCGAATTTGGAAGGCCGGGGCGAAGTGTCCATCCGGCAGCTTGTCCGCAATGCCCTGCGGATGCGGCCCGACCGGCTGCTGCTCGGCGAAGTGCGCGGCGGCGAGGCTTTGGACCTGCTGCAAGCGCTGAACACCGGGCACGACGGCTCGCTGTCTACGATCCACGCCAACAGCCCGCGCGATGCCCTGTCGCGGCTGGAAACGCTGACCCTGCTGTCCGGCGCGGACCTGCCGCTGCGGGCCGTCCGCGAGCAGGTCGCGTCGGCGGTGCAGCGGGTGGTGCAGCAGCAGCGGCTGCCCGACGGCCGCCGCCGGGTGACTCAGGTGTCCGAGGTGGCCGGCCTGGACGCCCACGGCAGCCTGCGCGTCACGGACATTTTTCGCTGGGATGAAACTCAGGACAGGCTGACGCCGGCCTAAACGCGCTTTTGATAAACTCTTATGAACCCGTTATTTATTGCCCTTCTCAGCTTTGTCGCGGCCTTCGGCGGGGTTTTTGCGCTCCTCCACAGCCGCCGCCGGACCGGGTTGCAAGCGCGGCTGGACCGCCTCGCCGGCAGGCCCGCCGCCGCCGCGCCGCCCCTGCCGGAAACCGAGCGCGGCCTGCGGCCCGACCCTTTGCCGACCGTGACCCGCTGGCTGTCCGCGCAGGAGTTCGAGCCGCGCCTGCGGCTGGCGATGCTGCAAGCCGATCTGCGCCTGCGCCCCGCCGAATGGCTGGCGCTGTGCGCCGGGCTGACCGTGGCGGGCTTTCTGTGCGGGCTGCTCGTGTCCGGCCGCCTTGTTCCCGCGCTCGGCCTGGCCGCGCTTGGGCCGCTGGGCGCGTCGCTGGCGCTGCAGGGGCGGCGGCAGGCACGGCTTCGGCGGTGCGAAACGCAGCTTCCCGATGCTTTGATGCTTCTGTCGTCGGCGCTGCGGGCCGGGCTTTCGTTTTCAGCGGCGATGCAGACCGCCGCCGACGAGCTGCCGCCGCCGCTGGCGGCCGAGTTTGCGTGGGCGTCGGGCGAAGCCGCGCTCGGCGTCCCGCTGGAAACCGCGCTGCGCCGGGTCCTGGCGCGGGTGCCGTCGCCCGACCTTGATTTAGTCGGGACGGCGATTTTGATTCAGCTTCCGCTCGGCGGCAACCTGGCGGAAGTCTTGGACGCCATCGCCGACACCATCCGCGAGCGGGTGCGGGTCACGGGCGAAGTGCAGACGCTGACTGCCGAAGGGCGCTTGTCGGCGGTGATTTTGATTGTGCTGGCCCCGGCGCTGGCGCTGATTTTGACCCTGAAAAGCCCGGAGTATTTCGGGCCGCTGCTGCAAAGTCCGTTTGGGCATTGGCTGATCGGCGGCGCAGTCGCCGGGCAGGGGGTCGGTGCCCTGCTGATCCGCCGCATGACCGCGCTGGAAATCTGATCTGCTATGCTTTTACTTTTACTTTTAGCTTTTGCGTGCGGGGCCGGGCTGGCGCGGGCTGTGGCCGGACACACCGGACACGAGCGGCGGGCGCTGGCCGCCCGGCTGGCGGCAGTGGGGCGGCGCGGCGACGGCGAAAGCTCGGCCCGGCGGTCGCTGGCGGAAGAGCAGCTTGACGGCGGCTGGCAGGAGCGGTTTTGGCTGCCGGTGCGGGCGCGGCTGGCGGCGTGGGGCCTGCGCCTGACCCCGGCGGGGGCGTCGGACCGGCTGCGCGGCCTGCTCGCGCGGGCGGGTCTGCCGAAGCTCGGGGTCGGCGAGTTTGCCGCCCTGCGCGTGGCCGGCGCGGCGGCCGGCGTTTCGCTGGCTTTGGCGGCGTGCGCCGGCCTGCCGCCGAATCTGCGCGTGCTTGCCGTCGTGATCGGTCTGGCGCTCGGCCTGGCGCTGCCCGAGTCGCTGGTGCAGTCGGCGGTCCGGCGGCGGGAAGCGCTTATTCGCCGGGCGCTGCCGGAAGTGATAGATTTACTCGTCGTCAGCGTCGAAGCCGGCCTGAGCCTCGATGCCGCGCTGGGGAAAGTTTCCGAAAAGATGACCGGGCCGCTGCCGGCCGAGCTGACACGGGCGCGGGAAGAAACGATGCTCGGCAAGACCCGCACGGCGGCTTTAAGGGACATGGCGGCGCGGCTTGAGATGCGCGAAGTCAAGACATTCACGGCGGCGCTGGCGCAGGCCGACCGCTTTGGGATACCCATCGGGCGGGTGCTGCGGGCGCAAAGCGGCCTGGCCCGCGCCGCTAAGCTTCAGACCGTCCGCGAGCAGGCCGCGCGTCTGCCGGTGACGCTGCTGTTTCCGCTGATTTTCTTTATCTTTCCGGCGGTTTTCGTGGTTCTGCTCGGCCCGAGTTTGATTCGCCTGATGACCGTGCTGGGCGGAAAGTAACGGCTGGAAAGCAGCGGTCGGTAGAATTCAGGGCGCGATTGTGTCAGAATAGACCGTGTGAGCAAACTGAACGAAGTGCGGGCGCGGGGGGCCAAGCCGCAGGACCCCGATGCCCGCCGCCTGCGGGTCAAAACCGCATTGAAAGAACTGGAAAAAATCGGGGCCGCATTTTCCGTCGCCGACATCGCCGCGCGGGCGGGCGTTTCGCGGGCCACCATTTACCGCTCCCAAGACCTGCGGGAATTGATCGGGGCCAAAGGCGACGGCCCGCGCACGGTAGACGCCGCCCTGCACGAGAAAATCTGCGCCCGGCACACCGCGCAGAAGGCCAAAGTGCGCGACCTGCGCCGGCAGCTTGCCGAGCTGGAAGCAAGCTGGGACGAGATGCGGGAGCGGGCCAAAAGCGCTGAAGCGAAGCTGGCGGCGGCGGAGCAGAAGCTCGCGCGGCAGGCCGCCCACGGACGCAGCACCGCCGGCGGCGCTTTGGATGCGGTCGCCGCCCGCCTGGCCCCGGAAGAGCGCCGCCGCGCCCGCCGCCTGCTGGCCCGCGCCCTGCACCCGGACTTGTTCGCGCAGGACCCCGCCGCGTTCACGCTGGCGACGGAGCTGCTGAAAACACTGAACGCGGTTGCGGAGTAAATGACGAAAGCTACGGAGGCAAAACAAAAGCCATGGATTAGAAGCCACGGATTGAAATCCGAGGCTCGGATAAACCAGCGCCCTCCGGGTCTGCCCGTGCAGTCGCCGCGACGCGGGAATTGCCTGTACCCTCTTTCTTGTGTCGCTTCGACACTGGTTTGTTCCAGCCTCGGATTTCAATCCGTGGCTCCTAATCTGTGGCTCCTAATCCGTAGCTTTCAATCCGTGGCTTCGGCGAGTAAACCGCCCCGGCAGGATTTTCGACGCCCCGCGTTGAACTGCCGCCTATGCCCGACCTTCTCGTACCTTTGTATTCCCTGCCGCCCCGCGCCCACGGCGCGGCCGGCGTCGCCGCCGCCGGCATTCTGCTGCGCCGCCCGAACTCGTTTGAGCTGACCCCCGTGCGGGCGTTTGTCGAAAGCAAATTCTCCGTAAGCTGGGCCGACGAAATGGCTGTCACCCTTGCACGGCAGCCGGTGTCAAGCTTTCTGGCGCTGTCGGGGAAAACCATTGTCGGCTTTGCGGCGTTTGACGCCACCCGCAAAGCGTTCTTCGGCCCGACCGGCGTGGACCCGGCCTTTCGGGGACGCGGCATCGGCAAAGCGCTTTTGATTGAATCGCTGTGGGGCCTGCACGACCTCGGCTATGCGTATGCCATCATCGGCGCGGCGGGGCCGGTCGAGTTTTACCGAAAAGCCGTCGGCGCAATCGTCATCCCCGGCAGCGTGCCGGGCGTGTATGCCGACCTGCTGCGGTAAGCGGGCTGAAAAGGCCGCAGAATTCCCCGCCTGCGCTTTTTTCCACACCCCATGAATATCCAAACCGCGACTCAGAAGTATGAAGCCTGGCTCGGCGAGCAAACCGCGCTGGTGCCGGCCGACCTGGACTTCAAGCATCAGCAAATGACGACAGGGGCGTTTGCGTTTCTGCGGGGGACGTTCTACCGCTGGGCGCAGGTGTTTCCGGCCATCTGCCCGAAAGAAGCCGACGCGCCGAGGGTGCTGGCGGCCGGCGACCTGCATGCCGCCAATTTCGGCACCTGGCGGGACACCGAAGGGCGGCTTGTTTGGGGAGTCAACGATTTCGACGAAGCCGCTGTGATGCCGTACACGATAGATTTGGTCCGGCTGGCTGTCAGCGTCTCGCTTGCAGACGAGCTGCAAACACGGCGCGGCGCGGCTTGCACGGCGATTCTGGCCGGCTACGCGGCGGGCCTGAAAGCCGGCGGGCGGCCGTTTGTGCTGGCGGAAGACCATGCCTGGCTGCGCGAGGTCGCCGAGAAAAGCCGGGCTGATCCCGGCGCGTTTTGGGAGAAAATGGCGGCGCTGCCGGACGCCGAGAAAGATGTTCCCCTAAGCGCCCGCGAAGGGATCGAACACATGCTGCCGCGCCCGCAGCCGCCGTTTCGGGCGGTGCGCCGCCGGGCCGGCCTGGGAAGCCTCGGGCACCCGCGCTTTGTCGGGCTGGCGGACTGGAACGGCGGCGCGGTCGCCCGCGAAGCCAAAGCCCTGGTGCCGTCGGCCTGGCTTTGGGCGGAGGAAAAATCGGGGCCGCTGGAGAGTTTGTACCAGGCTGCCTTGTCGCAGGCGGTTCGGTGCCGCGACCCGTATGCGGCCGTGCGCGGCGGCTGGATTGTGCGGCGGCTGGCCCCGGACTGTGTTCGGATCGCGCCGGCCTCGCTGGCGGACACCAAAGACGAGACCCGGCTGATGCGGGCGATGGGCTGGGAAGCCGCCAACATCCATCTGGGCACCCCGGCGGCAGTCCCGGCCGTGCGGCATCATCTGGAGCGCTGCGCGAAAAACTGGCTGGCGGACGCGGCGGAAGCCATGGAGGAGGCGACCGTGCGGGATTTCAAGGCTTGGGCGAAGACGGCAAGCGTGGCAAAGAACCCTGAATAATTTCCAAAATTGGGCGTTTATTTTCTCGGCTTGGCATGGTTTCTGCACAGTATGACTACGGGAATACCGCAAAGCCGGAGCGTCCGCCGAGGAAAAAAACTATGAGCGTCTCGACCGTCACAAAAACTCACACGAAAACCCATTCTGCCGGCCCCGCCGAGCTGCCGGCAGAGTTTACCGTATCGCCGGCAGAGCTTGCATCTCGCCCGCACGCTTCCGCCGCCGATGCGTTTCTGCGCCGCGCCCTGGACGTATCGGTGTCGCTTGTGGCCCTGCTGCTTTTGCTGCCTCTGCTGGCCCTCATCGCCCTGCTCATCCGCCTTGACAGCCCCGGACCCGTCTTGTTTGTCCAAACCCGCGTCGGCAAGCACGGCCGCGAGTTCCCCGTCTTCAAGTTCCGCTCCATGTTCACCGATGCCGAAGCCCGCCTCCACTCGGTGCTCGCCGCAAACGAGCGCACCGGCCCCGTCTTCAAGATGAAGCAGGACCCGCGCGTCACCCGCGTCGGCCGTCCGCTGCGCCGGTGCTCGCTTGACGAGCTGCCGCAGCTTCTGAACGTTCTGCGGGGGGAGATGTCTTTGGTGGGTCCGCGTCCGGCCCTGCCGCGCGAGGTGGCGTTGTACACGCCGTTGCAGCGGGGGCGCTTGTCGGTGACGCCGGGTTTGACGGGGTTGTGGCAGGTGTCGGGTCGTGCGACCTTGTCGTTTGAGCAGTCGGTGGCGCTGGACTTGGAGTATGTGCGTCGTCAGTCGGTGGGCCTGAACGTGGTGCTGCTGCTCAAAACCGTTCCTGCGGTTTTGACCGGACACGGGGCGTATTGACACTGAGGCACGAAAAAGCCGCCGGCAGGGCCGGCGGCTTTTTTGCGTTATTCTTCGCGGCCCAATGAGGGGAGGCCGTGTTTGTCGAAGCCGATGAAGATGCGGGCCTGAGCGGATTTTGCCAGCTCGCGCAGGGTATCCAGCTCGCGCAGGCGCAGCAGGGCGGGGTGGGTCGTGTACGCCGAGGCGGCCTCATCCTGGGCACGCAGGGCGTCCACTTCGGACTGGGTGCGGGTGCGCTGCACTTCGGCCTCCACTGTCGCCGCAAGGCGCTGGGCGTCGGCAAGCGACTCGGCTTGGAGCCGCTGGCTGTCCAGCTTGGACTGAGCTTCAATCCGCTGCACATCGGCTTTGGTCCGGGCTTCCACAAGCTGCGCTTCGCTCATGCGCTCGGCGGCCAGCACTTTGTTCATGATTTCCTGCAAGTTGCCGGGGAAAATCAAGTCTTTGACATCGGCCCGGAAAATCGCCACTCCGTAAGTCGCCGCGACTTCTTTGACATCCCGCAGAATGTCTTCGGACAACTGATTGCGGTTGGTCAGGATTTCTTCCAGCGGCATCGAAGCCAGTGAGCGGCGGGCGGCAAGCTGCACATCGCTGTAGAGCCGGTCTTCGTATTTTTCCACTTGATGCAGGGCCGCGCGGGGGTCGGTCACCCGGAACTGCACAATGATGCTGACCCGGATGGCGACTTTGTCCGCCGTGAGGATCTCCTGGCCTTTAATGGTCAAATCCCGCTCGCGGACATCCACCAGCACAATCTCCACAGTCGGCGTCCGGCCCCAAAAGCGCGGGCGCGGCATCTCGTACCGCCCCGCTTCGAGAATGCGGGTCAAAACTCCGTCCTCGTACCACAATCCCCGGTGCGTGTCTTTGATAATCATAGTGTTTACAGCAAGCAAAAGTCATACAGCAGAAGTCATAGAGGATGAGTGCCCCGCCCCGGCAGAAGCTGTCGGGGCAGGACCTCGGGTTACGGCACCGAAGCCGGGCTGATGTGAAAGACGAGCGTTCAGATAGTATCGCTCAACCGCGTGTGGAAGGGGCGGCAGAGACACCTGATGTCGGCTCGTTCCTAACCCGGCCGGAACCTTGCCCCGATTGTACCCGGCAGCGGCTCTAAAGCAGGTTTTTCTTGACCACGGTTCCCAGCGGCGAATCGCCGACCGTGTAGCCGTGCGATTCGATCTCGGCCCGGAGGGCATCGGAGCGGGCGAAGTCTTTGGCGCGGCGGGCGTCGTCGCGGGCCGTTTTGAGTTCCAAAATCGCCGGGGGCAGAGCATCGTCGGCAGCGTCCGCCGTCGGCACGGCGGCCCGCGATCGGCTCTCAATGTCCAGGCCCAGCACAGGGTCGAACTCGCGCCACAAGCGGTACGAGTTCGCCCGGTGCAGCTCGGCGACCGCGCGGGGCAGGTTCAGGTCGTCGGAGATCGCGTCGAAAACCGTCTGACGCGCCGCCGCGTATTGGGCATCGGTCAGCCCGTCGTTTTCCCCGATCCGCGCTTTCATCTCGTAAATCTTGCCGAGCGCTTTGGTGGCGGCATGAAGCGAGTCCCACGTTTTGACATTAAACGCCAGCTCCGAGCGATAATGCGCGGTGAGGCACAAATACCGATACGCCAGCGGGTCGAAGCCTTCGCGGATCAATCTTTGAACGGTCAAAAAGTCCCCTTTGGACTTGGACATCTTGCCGCCCTGCTCGGTCAAAAATGCGCCGTGGACCCAGAACCGGGCAAACGGCTGCCGGGTCGCGCACTCGCTTTGCGCGATCTCGTTGGTGTGATGCACCGGCACATGGTCAATCCCGCCGCAGTGGATGTCCAAAGTCTGCCCGAGATACTTCATGCTCATCGCCGAGCACTCGATATGCCAGCCGGGATAGCCTTCGCCCCACGGCGACGGCCATTTCATGATATGCGCGGGCTTGTTGGTGAACCATAGGATAAAGTCGGCGGGGTGACGCTTGCCGGCATCCACGTTCACTTCTTCCCGCGCCCCGGCCATCTGCCCGCCCAAGTTCAGCCCGGCTAATTTCCCGTAATCGGCGTTTTTTGCCGTGTCGAAGTACACCCCTTCGGTCGTCTCGTAGGTATAGCCCTGCGCCTCGAGCCGCTCAATCAGCGCGATCATCTCGGGAATATGACCCGTGGCGCGGGGGGTGACGGCGGGCCGCAGGATGTTGAGCTTGGCGGCGTCGGCGAAAAACGCGTCTTCGTAGACTTGAGCGATCTCCCAGGGCGACTTTTTCTCGCGCTCGGCGGCGGTCGCCATTTTGTCTTCCCCGGCATCCGAGTCTGAGGTCATGTGCCCGACATCGGTGATGTTCATCACATGCTCAATCGCCCAGCCGTGCATCTGAACCGCTCTATGAAGCAAATCCTCAAAAATATACGTCCGCAGGTTGCCGATATGCGCGAAGTTGTACACAGTCGGCCCGCAGCAGTACATCCGCACCGTCTGTCCGTCGGCAGGCGCGAACACTTCCTTCGTCCGGGTCATCGTATTGTGCAGCATCAAGGGTGTCATAGACTTATTATAGCACATCGTCACGCCGGGGCGGAAACCGTGCCGCCGGTCCGCAGGTAGTCGGCGAAGTAGGGGGGCAGGCCGGCGGCGAGGAGGCGCGAGCAGGCAAGCTCGACATCGTATTCCACACGCACCTGCTCAGTTGTCACCTGGTCGCCGTCAATGGTCAGGACACAGTAGCCCGCGCGGGGGTCGCCGTCTTTAGGGCGGCCCACACTGCCGGTGTTGACGAAATGGACCTCGCCGACGACCCGGTGGTACGGGACATGCGTGTGGCCGAAGACGACAATGTCCGCGCGGGCGTCATTGCGCCCGCCCGCCGTGAACTTTTGCAGGTACGCTTCGGAGCGTGTCTCAAACAAATACTCGGTGGTGGACGCCGGGGAGCCGTGGCAGAGCAGCACCCGCCGGCCTTCAATGTCCAGGCGAATCTCGCGCGGCAGTGTCCGCAGCCAGGCTTTGTTGGCGTCGGTGGTGTGCTCGCGGGTCCAAAAGAATGACACATCGCTCATTTGGATGTCGAACGGCGTGACATAATTGCAGCCGCAGGAGTCGCGCTCAAAGCCAACCCCGTCGTCGTAGTTGCCCAGAACCGTCGGGCAGCCTAAAAACATGACCAATTCCTGCGTCTCGTTCGGCTCCGACGCATACCCGCCGAGGTCGCCGAGGCAGTAAACGCCGTCAAAGTCGTTGCCGCGAATATGGCTTGCGACTTCGCCCATCGCGGGAAAGTTTGCATGGATGTCCGAAAAGATCGCCAAACGTGTCATTGTTTTTCCTGCCTGCTTTCTGCGTCGTCTTCCGCTTCAATCTCAGCCAGCGCTTCGTAGAGGTCGTTCGGCGCACCCTGCGCGTGCTCTTCGCCGCCCCGGATCGCTTCGTATAACTTTGCCGCCGCTGCTGCGCCCAGCGCAGGGCCAACAACGTAAATCCAAAAGTGCGTAAGAGCCGCACCGCCCGCGAACAGCGCGGGGCCGAGCGACCGGGCCGGGTTCATCGAGCCGCCCGTCGCCGGGCCGCCGATCAGCACGTCAAACACGACCGTGAGGCCGATGGCGAGGCCGGGGATTGCGCCGTTTGCCCGCCGGTCCGTCGCGACGGCGATGATCACCAGCATCAAGAGAAATGTCAGCGCGGCTTCGGTCCCGACCGCGTGGGGCCAGCCGACCTGCGGCGCGTGCGTCCCGTGCCCCGGCCCGAACAGCAGCGCGGCGGCCCCGGCCGCCAGAACCGCGCCGGCGAATTGCGCCAGCCAGTACGGCAGCACATACCGCCGGGGAAACCGCCCGGCGGCGGCAAAGCCGAGCGTCACGGCCGGGTTGAAGTGGGCCGCCGAAATATGCCCGAGCGCGTAAATCATGGAAAGAACGGCAAGCCCCGAAACCCACGCCGCCGCCATCAGCGACCCGTCGCCGCCCGCCAGGTGTCCCGACCCGGACAGCGCGACCGGCGCAAAGACAATGCCGAACGTCCCGACACACTCCGCCACATAACGCCGCATCATTGCGTTCTGCGTCATGGCATTCTGCCTCACTTAGCAGCACCCCGATGGCCCGCAGCCGCAGCCTGCGTCTGCCCCTGCTGCCATCGGCAGGCTCGGCAGGCACGATTCTTTCGCCAAGCAGTCGGTGTGCTTAACCGCAAGCTGAAGCGTGACTGCTGTGTCGGTGACGGCAAACCCGGCGACCGGATACTGCGAAATCGCGGCGTCCTCGTACTCAATCTCGACCTCCAGATCATGCGCGGGCAGGATGTCCCCGGCCAGCGCCAGCACTTTTGCCATTTTGCCGGCTTCCAGGCGATGGTCGGTATCCGGGCCGAGCCAGGCTTGAAGCTGGCAGGTCTCGCGCGTGTGCCGCTTGCCGCCGCAGTCCATAAACTTTTTGGCGACATGGGCGACTTCGGTGATATGGAACGAGCGCGGGACTTCGCGGTCGCCCGGCAGCCGCAGGCGAAACTGCTTTTCGGGGTGCGTCTGCAACAGAGCGGTAAACTGGCTGAGTGTCATAGCATATTTCTCTTTCTGTGTATGTAGTTCACTGCTGTTACGCCGGCGTACCGGGGTTGTAGAAAACCCCGGCAAGGCCGTGTCCTTCGGACAAAGAACTCGGCACTGTAAACTTAGATGCTCTGAACTTAGATGCTCTGAACTTAGATGCTCTGAACTTAGACACTCTTTGTGCGAAGCACAGCTCCCTGCCGGGGCTTTTCACAGCCCCGGCACGCCGGCGTAACAGCAGTAATTCAGTCGCAGCAGTCGCTGCGCGTTGCGCCCGCAAGCGAGCCGGCGAGATACCCGGCCAGCCGCGCCGCCGCTTCCCGGTTGATGCTGCAAATCCTGTTCTTGCCGCGCCGCTCGACTGTGATCAGCCCGGCCAGGCGCAGCTCTTTGAGGTGAAACGAGACCGACGACGTGATTTTGTCCACGCCGGTGACCCGGCAGCAGACTTCGCCGACCGTCGGCCCCGCCACCGGGCGCACTTCGCCGGTGTCTTCCACGGCGACCGGGCCGGAGCACTCAGCTAGAAACGCAAAGATGCGGAGCCGGGTCGGGTCCCCGAGCGCCTTGAACATAGCGGCGTACTGCGTTGTTTCGATTTCGCTCATAATAACATTTCTATAAGTGTTGAAGTATTATCGCACAAAAAAACGGCACTGTCAAGCCTCTCGTGAAGTTTCTGAATGTTGCGGCATGAAGCAAAACCGTAATCAAAGCCGTGTGCTAAAGCACATGGCTTCTTCAAAAGCGCCTGCGCCTTGCCCTGCCGCTCATGCAGGCGGCTTTCGATCTGCATCTCCAAAATCGAGCGGCTCCAGCCGTGCGTGTGCGCGGCCTGAATATACCAAAGGCGCTGGTCGGCGTTTTTCGCTTTGTCCAAAATCCGCAGGTGGTGTCCCCAGGGCAGGGGCGAATTGTGCAACAGCTGTTGCACAATTTCAAGATCAGGGTTAGCCTCCGCAAAGGCCCGCATGTACTTGATGTTGCGCGGCGAGAACCCCTCTATGCCGGGGAATGCCGCTTTGAGGTCAGCCGCCAGACGGTCGGCTATCTTCGCGCCCCAGCCGTGCCGAGCCTGACGCGCCAAAACTTCATGGCCGATCTGCCAGTAAAGCCAGACCACTTCGCGACTGAGCGATAACGCTGCTTTGACTTGCGCCGTTTGGATACGGCTCTTGATGTCGGCCAGAAAGTCGGCGTAGCCGTCGAGGCTGCCGACCAGGGCGTCGTCGGTGTTCATGGAAAATTTCCTTTGTTGCCTGCTAATTTTTCAGTGGTTACTTTTTCAGCGGGCGGATCGGCTCGGTCAGCGGCTGGTACAAGGCTGTGTAGCTGTCCCAGGCTCCTTTCTCGTAAATGTCATGGAGGAATAAGTACTGCTGCGCCCAGCCGGCCATCGGGCCGAAGCGGGCGCGGAGGTCGTCGCCGATTTTGTTGTACGTCGCCGGGGTCAGCGACTTGGTCAGGGGCGCATCGGACAGATAAGAGCGCTGGGCGATCTGGCGGATATGCGTATCCACAGGAACCGCGCCGTCCTTGTCGAGCGAGAACAAGCAGACGCAGTCGGCGATCTTTGCGCCGACCCCCGGCAGGGCCATCAGCGCGGCTTTGGCTTCGGGGTAGGAGCGGCGGCGCAGACCCATCAGCCACGACGCGCCGCCGTGCGCCATCACGGCCTGCGCGGTGTCTTTGACATACCCCGCCCGGTAGCCGAGGCCGAGCGAGGTTAGGTGCGGCAGCGACGCGTCCGCTAACCGATGCACAGGCGGAAATGCCGCATGGGTCAGTCCGGCGACTTCGCCGGGGTAAGGGTCGCCGTATTCGCGGCACAGCGCGGCGACGGTCCGTCGGATGCGGTACAGCGGGGCGGCGGACGTGCAGAGGAACGAAAACAAGCACTCGGCGGGGTCCTGCCGGATTACCCGCAGCCCGGCGAATTCGTCCATTGCCGTGCGGATATGGAAGTCGGCGGCGACAAAGTCGCGCACGAGCAGCGGCAGGTCAACGCCCAGCCGAAAGTAGTCCCGGACCAGCCCGAGGTCGCGCGGCTTGGGCGACGTTTCATAAAACACCTGCTCGTCGTCCTGCCACAGCCGGACGAGCTGCTGCCGGGTTTTGCCGGTCTCGGGGTCGGTGACCGGCAGTAGGCAAGCCCACCAGCCGTCTTTGTCGAGCCGCCAGCGGAAGGTCTGGCCGCAGATTACAGTATAGGCGATTTGGAATTCGTCAATGGGGCAAAGAAACGTGGCATAAGACATGACGCATTGTACGGCATGGGCGGGGCATTGTCAAACCGCCTTGCAGTCTGTCTCGAAAAGCCACCCCAATAAGGGGGGAGCCGGAGTTTAGGGCAGGCGTTTCTTTGTTCCCCCATTTTCTGTTCCCCCATTATTGGGGGTTAGGGGGCCTCCTTGCGGGTTCGCCTCACCGCCTCAACTCCGCCGCCGCCTGCTCGGCGATTTGCAGGGCGTGTGCCGGCGCTTCGCCGTCTTCGCGCAGCCACGCCGCCGACAGCCCGGCGTAGGCCAGGACCCATTGCAGCAGCCGGGTTCGGTCCAGCCCTGCCGCCTCGGCGACAATGCCGGCCCGCCGGGCCACCGCGCCGGGCGCAGCCGCCGTTTCGGGATCGGGATTGCAGAAGATGTTGGCGTAATCGAAGCCGCGCTCGCCGCGCAGGGCTTTCGGGTCAATCGCGAGCCAGCCGCGCCCTTCGAAGTCGAGGACGTTGCCGTGATGGATGTCCCCGTGCAGAATCACTTCGTCCTGCGGCGCGGCCAACAGACGCCGCGCCGTGTCCGCGCTGAGGGCGAAAATCCCGCCGTGCGTGTCCGCCGCCGGCCACAGCGCCCGGAACCAGTCGGTGAGGGGAATGGTCGGCGGGGCAGAGGACAGCCGGGGGGCATGCAACCGGAACACGACTTCGCAGAGCACACGGCAGGCATCGGTGTCGCCCCCCGACCGGGACATTTCGGTCAGTGAGCGCGTCCCCTCGGCCCGCGCCAGCAGCAGCGCGTCCCCTTCGTGCGCGTAGACCTGCGCTGCGCCGCCGCCGTTCCACCAGGCCATCAATTCGCCGCCGCGCTTTTCTTCCTCAATGACGGCGATTTTCAGCATCGCCGGCTGGTCTTGAAAGCGCACCGGCAGCAGATGACTGGTCGCCGTCGCCGTCGCCTCGCCGTCGGGCGTAAGGCTCCAGCGGGCGAGATACTCAGAGAACATTGCAGCGCTCATCTCACAGGTCGCGCGGAGTCAGTCCTGTCTGTTTGGCGATACGGGACAGCATCACCGGGCCGGTGTTCAAGCCCGTCGGCAAGGACCCGTAGGGCGAGAATTTGGACGTTGGCAACCGCTTCCGCGCGGGTCTGGCCGTAAGCGAGAACGCCGGGCAGCTCGCAGACTTCGCCGAGCCAGCGGCCGTCTTCTTCTTGCTCGGTTTCGATTTGCATAGGATTTTGCCTCACAAATTTGAAAGAAAAGCAGCGAGGCTGTACGCAGACTACCTCACGGCATGTCTGCGAAACACCTCGCTGCTTTTTGCTGGGTCCGAAGAATGCGGCCCGAGGGCCGGAAACGACGAAACGAGACTTCTGGGGTGGGCTGGTGACAAAGGTTGCCAGTCATGACCCGCAGGTAACTAATTTACCCGTAGGTGATAAGCCGCCCCGAAGGTTAAAAAAGCTAACCTTCGCCACCGCCCTGTAAACTATGATCCAATATAAAAACCCTCCTTCTATGTTGAGATAACGTATTATACCACGTTTGACGCGAAATCATTCCCGTTATTTTTCGGGTTTCCTTCTTTGGCCCACGCCGGCAGGAACGGCACGAAAAAGACCGCCAGCAGGGTAAAGCCGAAGCCGAACCACAAAGCGCAGAACCAGCCGTGGGCGATGGAGTGACCGCCGGCCGGGCCGAAATAATCGTACAGCGTGCTGCCGAACTTGTCGCACAGCACGAGGCTGAGCGCCATCGCCGCCTGCATCAAGCCGTACACCGTGCCCTCGATCTTCGGCGGGCACGCCCGCGCCGCCAGGGTGTTGAGGCACACCGCCAGAAAGATCGCCAGAAAGCTCCACGAAAACTGAGCAATCTTCACCGACAGCGCATCGTGCATCGTCATCGCCGCCAGATAAATCGCGCAGTCGGACCCAATCGCCCCCCAGACCACCGCCCGGACCGGCAAAGCGCGGGACAGCGTGCCGAATGCCAACAGGCCGGCAATCGCGCCGGCGGCGCTCCACGAATCCAGCCGCCCGATAAAGCCTTTCGAAAGGTGCAGCACATCGGTCTCGTAGTACACCGCCGCCGTCAGCAGCAGCGGCGTCACATACAAGTAAAACAAAAACGCCGTCATCACCCACAGCCCCGGTGTCCGGGCGGCGTCCCGAAGCGCGGCGGCGGTCTGCGCTTTTTCCCGCGCTTTGGCGGCTCGACGCGCGGCGGTCTGCTCGCGGGTCGCCTGCCCCGCCGCCGCCGGCGTGTCGTCCAGAAAAAACGTCAGCGGCAGGGCAGCCAGCGAGACCAGGCCGGCGGCTGTGAACGCATGCGCGAAGCTCCAGTGCTGGGTCACTTCGCCGTCGAGCTTTCCTGTGTAGACCAGCGCCAGCACCAGCGGCGTAAATTGGTACAGCGTTTGCAGCGGCCCGAACGTATCGGTGCGATTGCCGACCGACACCAGGGCGGCGTTGATCAGCACCCCGGCCAGTGCGCTGCCCGACCCGGCGACTATCAGAAGACAGACCACTGCGGCGTAGTGGTACGAGTGCAGCGCCGCCAGCCCGAAGTAGCCGAGCGCCTGCACGGCCGCCGCCAGCGCGAAATACGTCCGTCGGTGCCAACCCAAGAGCGGAAACAAATCGGAGACGCCGCCCATAAACGGCTGCAAGTACGCAGGGATGTTGATGAGAAGCGACAAGGTGCCGACCGCCCCGGCGCTCAGGCCAAGCACGTCTTTGTACAAAAACAACTGCTTGTTGGTCGTAATCGCGCCGAGCACCCCGCCAAGCGCGGCCGCCGACGCCAGCAGCAGCGCCGTGCGCCAAAGCGTGCGCCGCCCGCCTGCCGCCTCCGAAAAGTGCGTGGTCAGCGTCATCAAAAGGCCCTTTCGTAAAGTCGTGCGCGAAAGAAACCTTCAGCGCCGGAGGAACGCTCAGTATACAAAAAGACGCACGGATTTGTCCATGCGCCGAAAATCAATGCGCCAAAAAGTAGCGGACGTTGGTGACGATTACGTCCCGGCGGCTCAGCAGGGCGAGCTTGAGCAGCGGGCCGGCCTGGTTATGCAGCAGCGCGTGCCACAGCTTGCGGGAGACCAGCTCGGGCAGCACAATCGTGACCACATCGTCGGCACGCTCCTTCTGCACGGCGTCAATGTAGCGCAGCAGCGGGCCGACCAGCGACCGATACGGCGACTCCATGATCACCAGCGGAATGTCGGCGGCGACATGGGCCGACCAGTCTTTTTTCAGCGCCGGGGTCCGGGCCGGCTCGGTTTCAATGTACACCGCCCGGACATCGTCGGATGTCAGCCGGGCATAGTTGAGGGCTTCCAAAATGCCCCGGTGCATGCGCGGCACCAGCACCAGCACTGTGTTGTGCTTCGGCACGGTCAGCGTTTTTTCGTCCAGCGACAGTTCTTCGGCGATTTCTTTGTAGTGCCGGCTGATCCGCCCAAAAAACATCACCATCAGCGGCATCAGCACCAGCACCAGCCAGGTGCCGTACCGGAGCGGCAGAAACGGCACAATCTTGTCGCCGTCGTCAAACTTCGAGACCGCAATGATCGCCGTCACAATCCCCGTCGCCGCCGCCCCGAGCGCGTTAAAGAACAGCGAGTGCTGCCAGCCTTTTTCGCGGGTGCGAAGCCACCGCCGGACCATGCCGAATTGGGCAATGGTAAACGATGTGAACACTCCGATGGCGTATAAGTTCAGCAGGTTGGACACAATGCCGTGAAACACCAAAATCAAGGCAATCGCGGCGACCGACAGCAGCAAAATCCCGTTGGAATACGACAAGCGGTCCCCGATATTGGCAAGCTGCCGGGGCAAAAAGCCGTCGCGGGCCAGCATTGAGGCAAGCTGCGGAAAGCCCGCAAACGCGGCATTGGCGGCGATGACCAAAACCAGCGCGGTGGCGTACTGCACCACATAAAACATAAACCCGAGGGCGTGCGGCCAGGCCGTATGCGCGACTTGGCCGACGACGCTTTGATACCCCGCTTTGCTTTGGTCAATGTTTTGGTAGATGCCGTAGCGGTTGGCGAGAAACGTCAATCCCAGAAACATCGCCGTCGCCAGCCCGCCCATCCACGCCATCGTCAGCGCGGCGTTTTTGTCCTGCGGCGCTTTGAACACCGGCGTCGTATTGGAAATCGCTTCCACGCCGGTCAGCGCCGTGCATCCCTGCGAGAATGCTTGCAGCACCAAATACAGGCCGACTCCTTGCAGGCCCATCTTGGCATTGTTGAGCGCTGCGCCGGCCGCAATCGCCGGGGCGGTGTGCGCGGGGTGGGCGGCCAGCGTGATCAAGCCGGCGGCGATGGTGGACAAAATCGCAAAGATAAACAAGTACGCCGGCCCGGCGAATGCCCAGCCGGCTTCTTTGACGCCGCGTAAGTTCAGCATCGTCACCAGCAGAATGGCGACAACGCACATCGGCACCAGGTTCGGCTGAAGCACCGGGTAGGCCGTAATCATCGCCGCCACCCCCGCCGCGACCGACACGGCGACGGTCAAAATATAGTCAATCAGGAGCGACGCGGCGGCGATCAGCGACGGCAGCGTGCCCAGATTGTCCCGCGACACAGGGTACGCGCCGCCGCCTTCCGGGTACGCAAAGATGATCTGCCGGTAGGACAGCACGACAGTGATCAAAAGCGCGGCAATCCCGAGCGCAATGGCCCACGCGAAGTGCAGCGCCCCGGTGCCGGCCAATATGAGAATGCCGAGAATAGACTCGGTGGCGTAGGCGTTGGACGACAGCGCGTCCGACGAGAAAATCGGCAGGGCTAAAAAGTTCGGCAGCTTGCCGTGCCCCAGCCCCGAAGTCGGCAGGGCGCGTCCGAAGATCAAGTGGCGGATGCGCCCGAGGGCGCTGTCGTATTTGTGGGGCGGCGGCAGCGCGGTCGGCTCGGCCGGCTGCGGCGACGGGCCGGAAGTCGGCGACGGCAGAACGGGAATAGACATACAAAACAACTTTCAATCTTGCCCTGGGATGCCGCTATTGTACCCGAGACGCCGCCGAAGTGGGGCGCGATGTGCTACAATTCCGCAGCCGCCGTTTTCCTGTCTTGTGATACCGGCAACCCTATGAAAACCTACACTCTGCTCGCCCTTGCCGCCCTGCTTGCCGCCGGCCCCACGGCGGCGGGAGCCGCGCCGCTGTTTCCGTTTGTCCTGCCGTGGGACGATGCGTCGCGCGGCACCCTTTCCGACGTGTCGTTTCTCAATGCCAAGCCGGCCGGGAGCCACGGCTTTATCGCCGCGAAAAACGGGCATTTCATTGAAGCGAAGACCGGCAGGCGCATTCGGTTCCTCGGCACGAATTTTGCCGCCGAAGCCGCGTTTCCCTCGCATGCCGACGCCGAAAAAGTCGCGGCCCGGATCGCCAAGCTCGGCATCAACCTGGTCCGCCTGCATCACCTCGACAACGGCTGGAGCGCCCCCGGCAGCCTGCTGGACCTGTCGCAGCCGGGCCGGCAGCGCCTGAGCGCGGCCCAATTCGACAAGCTGGATTACCTGGTCGCCCAATTCAAGAAAAACGGCGTGTATGTCAATTTCAACCTGCATGTGGGCCGGACATTCACCGCCGCCGACGGCTTCCCGGCCAGTGTCGCGCAGATTCCGACCCTGTTCAACAAGCGCGTGGACGAATTCGACCCGCGCATGATCGCCCTGCAAAAAAAGTACGCGCGTGATTTATTAACCCATGTCAACCCGTACACCCATCTGCCCTATGCGTCCGACCCGGCCGTGGCGATGGTGGAAATCAACAACGAAAACTCGCTGGTCGGCGACCCGTGGGCAACCCTCGGCGCGGGCCTGGACACTCTGCCGGAGCCGTTTCGCGCCGAGCTGGTCCGGCAGTGGAACGCCTGGCTTGTGAAAAAGTACGGCACGGACGCCGCCCTGCTGTCGGCGTGGACTGCCGGGGTCACCCCGACCGGCCCCGGCCTGCTGTCCCCGGCGTCGCCGTGGAGCCTGGAGCGACAAACCCCGTCGCAGACGGCGCTTTCAGCGGACGGCGCGGGCATCAAAGTCAGCGTCGCGCAGACCGACGGCACGGACTGGCATGTGCAGGCGCACCAAACGGGGCTGGACCTGCATGACGGCGCGGCGTACACGGTGACATTCCGCGCCAAAGCCGACCCCGCACGCGCCCTGCCGGTCGCCGCCAGCGTGGACCAAGCCGACTGGCACAACGTCGGCCTCAGCGCAAGCGCCGCCCTGACCCCCGACTGGAAGCCGTTCACCTATGTTTTTACCGCTCATAGCGCTGTGCCGGGCCACAGCCGCCTGGCCTTCACCCTGGGCGGCCAAATCGGGACAGTCTGGATTGAGGGCCTCCAAATCCACCCCGGCGCGGACAGCCGGGAACCGGGCCAATCGCTCGCCCGCCGAAACATGGACATCCCCGCGACGGCCCTGAAAGCGCAGCAGAGTGACTGGCTCGCGTTTCTCGCGGACACCGAGCGCTCCTACGCCGACCAAATGCGCGGCTATCTGCGAAAAACGCTCCATGTCCATGCAAATCTCACCTGCTCGCAGATGGGCTACGGCGGCTTGACCAGCCTGGGCCGCGAGGACGGCAGCGATTTCGCCGACAACCATGCCTACTGGCAGCACCCGAGCTTTCCACATAAGCCGTGGGACGGCCAAGACTGGACGGTTGACAACACGCCGATGGCCGCCGATTTGGCAAGCGGCGGCGGCGGCACTTTGCGCGACCTCGCCGAATACCGGGTCGCCGGCAAGCCGTACACCGTCTCCGAGTATAACCATCCGGCCCCGAGCGATTTTCGCGCCGAAGCCCTGCCGGAGATTGCCACGTTTGCCGCGTTTCAGGACTGGGACGCCGTTTACTTGTACGACTACGGCGCTTACGGGGCGGGCGCGGCCAACGACAAAATCAACGGCTTTTTCGGCATCGGCAGCGACCCGGCCAAGACCGCATTTCTGCCCGCCGCCGCGCTGATTTTCCGCGCCGGGGAAATCCTGCCGCCGCCCGAAGGCGAAATCCTGTTCCTGAGCCGGCCCGCCGATGCCGGCTTGACCGAAGCGAAACCCGCCTGGGAGAAGGCCGGTCTGCTGGGCCTCTTTTCCACTGACCTTTCCCTGTCTCTGCTGCCGGACGATCCGCGAAGCAAGCCGGGAGTGGAAGCCATGTGCCGCTATGACGCCGCGCCGGGCGGGCCGCCGCTTGTCGTCAGCAAAGCCGGCGGCGGCCAGTACCTTGCTTCCGGCCGCCGGGCACAGGCCGTGACGGGCTTCGTCGGCGGGCAGACCGTGACGCTCGGCACGGCCACGGTGACATTCCCCAAGTTCGGCAACAACTTCGCCGCGCTGACCCTGACCGCGATGGACCGAAAGCCGATAAACACGTCGCGGCGGCTGCTGCTGACACTGGCCGGAAAAGTGGAAAATCAGGACATGGGCTGGAACGCCGCCCGCACTAGTGTCGGCGACCGCTGGGGCCACGGCCCGACCGTCGCCGAAGGCATCCCGGCGACGGTCGCGCTCAACACCGACGGCCCCCGCGCCGTGTGGGCTTTGGGCGGCACCGGAGCGCACCGGGAGCGCGTCCCGGCGGCTTACGCGCACGGAACGCTGACCTTCAGCGTCGGCCCGCAGTTCAAGACGCTGTGGTATGGGATTGAGTGAGCGGGCGGGGAAAGAGCCGTAAGAGTGACACGGGCACTTATGTCTGTACGCGGGCGTGTTATGAGTAACAAAAGCGTGTTTGTGTAAGTAACGAGGGCGTGAACGCCCTCGCTGGGGGGCGCAGACGCCGAGCCGCCACCTGCGTGGCGGAAGATGTAAATAACTTCTATCCTAATCTTACTCTTGTCCTGTTCTTGTCCCGCGCAGGCGGGACCTTAGCGCTTCGCTCCCCAGCGAGGGCGTTTACGCCCTCGTCACCATTAACACGCCCGCGTACATACAAACACGCCCTCGGACACGCGCAACACGCCTTCGGACACGCGCAAGCGCCCGCGTCACGAGGCGAGGGGCTTCGTCCTCCCCCCTTCGTCATACCCCCGCCATTTCACGCGGCTTTTTGCCGGCCTTGACCCGGTAGCGGGGGGC
The DNA here is from genome assembly GCA_965246745.1 of Capsulimonadaceae bacterium. Lineage (GTDB taxonomy): Bacteria > Armatimonadota > Armatimonadia > Armatimonadales > Capsulimonadaceae > JANXMY01. The sequence continues at coordinate 1,428,167 of OZ251980.1, read as the reverse complement.
GACGGGCAGGCGGTGGCGGTTGTTTTTGATCCATTCGTAAGCGCGGCGGCCTGCCTGCGGGATCCCGGGAAGGTACAGCAGCGGGGCCAGCAGCGCGGTGGCGGGGAGCTGCCAAGCGACCTGCCGGAAGGCGTCAAAGCCGGCAAACTGCCGGCCGTCGGGCCGGACGGCGTAGGCAGCGGACTCGGCATGCTCGAAAGAAACGCCGGTGGACGCCAATGCGTCGGGGTCGTGCGAGTCCACAAACGTGATCTGCCCAAACGCATCCAAAAAGCGCACAACCAAGAGCGACGATTTGCAGAAATCGCACTCGCCGTCGTAGACCAGCCGCAGCGGGGTGAGGCCAAGCGGGCGCTTGGCCCAATTCAAGAAATTCTGGAGGTCGGACGCCGAAAGAAAATTGATGTAAGTCGCGATCATCACCGCCGAGAACAGCGGAATGTTCATCGAGTACTCAATGCCGAGATGGAGCAAAACGCCGCCGGCCAGGACATACAAGCGCAGCCGGGGCACCCAGATCAGCGTGCCCAGCGCCATTTCAATCCCCACCGTGCCCCAGGTCACCAAATTGACGACGTAGATGTTATCCTGGCCCCACACCGGAAACCGGACCGACTCCGGCAGGTGCATCGGATAATACACCGCCGTGCCGTCCTGCCACGACGGCCCGGTCGCCTTGCTCATCGCCGCGCAGAAGTACAGCACGGCGATCTGAATCTGCATCAGCCGCTGTGCCCACGCGACCACCGGGGCCGCGTCTTCGGCTCGCCGAAAAATTCGAATGAGCCGGTCCACCGAGCAGGCCGCGCCGCACGGACTGAGCGCCAGGTACGCGGCCATGATAATCACCACCGTGTCCCCGCTGTGGTGGATCGGCGCATTCCGCGCATGCAGCGCGGCGATGCCCAGGTACACCAGTGCGGCGGAAGTCCGGCTCCAAAAGCCGACAATCAAAGAAAACGCCGCCAGCAGGTACGCGAGAAAAAACACGGTCAGCCAGCGGTCCGCGCCCGGCAGCAGCAGCAGGCCGAACTGATGCACATAAGTCCCCGCCCCGCCGATATACGCCGCCGCTTCCGCCGCCGTCAGCACGCCCCGATTGGAAAACCAGGTCCAGCGCTCGGGAAACAGCAGTGCGCCGTAAGCAAACGCGACGCACCCGTAAACCAGCCGAAACAGCCCCAAAGGGACAGGGGAAGTCGGGCGAAACCAAAACAAGTTCCATTCATAACGCAGCAGCTTCATAGCGGAAGTCTATTCGGGGCGCAGGCCGAGTTTTCCTGCCGAAAACGCCCGGCTGAGAAAGTACAGGTTCAAGTCCGGCACTTTTCGCAGTGAGTGGAAGCCCGCAAAGCGGCACAATCTAAACTGCCGAGGCTATTCTCGGCACAATCCTTTGCATCCGAAAACGCAAACCCGGCGAAAGCCGGCGACGCAAAGCTGCGGGCCTTCCACTTGATTGCAAGTGATGGCAGCCGGGCTGCCGAACTGCGGCGATTATCAAGGAGATACCGCAAATGACCACTCGCTCTCGCATTGCCGTCACTGACGCACGGCCCAAGTTCGTTGTTATCGTCGGCGCGGCCGCCGCCTTTCTCGCCGGCGCACCGCTGGCTGCCTTTGCCGGCACGCCAAGCACTGCCTCTAAAACCGATGCTGCGCTGACCCAGCAGCTTGCCGGCAAGCACCCGCACGGCGCGTGCGCCGTCATCGCTCAGATTGACGGCGACCTGACCCCCGCCAAGCAGGCACAGATGACCCGCCTCGGCGCGGACATCACCCGCCATCTCGGCATGATCCGGTCGGTTGCTTTGACGCTGCCGGCCCGCAATCTGGGCAGGCTGGCCGCCCTGCCGTTTGTCGCGCACCTCTCGTATGACGGCGAAGTCAAGAAGTGCGACGAGTTCACCACGGCGTCCAGCGGCGCGGGGACTGCTTACGCCGATTACGGCCTCACCGGGGCGGGCGTCGGCGTCGCCGTCCTGGACAGCGGCATTCAAATCGAAGACGACATGATTGACTCGACCACCGGCCAGAACCGTGTGATCTACCAGCAAAATTTCGTGCCCGAAACCGCCAACTACACCGATGAGTGCGGCCACGGCACCCATGTCGCCGGCATCATCGCCGGGTCGGGCCGGGCCTCTACCGGCGCGTCTTACACGCACACGTTTTACGGCATTGCCCGCCGGGCCAATCTGATCAATGTCCGCGTGCTCGACGCCAACGGCAAAGGCACCGTCAGCAGCATGGTTTCCGCCCTGCAATGGGTGATTGACAACAAAGCCGCGTACAACATCAAAGTCGTCAATCTCTCGCTCGGCCACCCGGTCGGCGACAGCTACAAAAAAGACCCGCTGTGCCAGATGGTCGAGCAGGCGTGGAACGCCGGCATCACTGTGGTTTGCGCCGCCGGCAACGACGGACGGGCCAACGCGGCCAGCAAGCCTGGCGCAGACAACGAAGGGTGGGGCACGGCTTACGGCTCCATTCAGTCTCCGGCTAACGACCCGTATGTCATCACGGTCGGGGCGACCAAAAGCACCGACGGCAGCCGGAGCAACGACAAGATCGCGACTTACTCGGGGCGCGGGCCGTCGCGCCTGGACCTCGTGCTCAAGCCGGACTTAGTTGCCCCCGGCAACAAAGTCGTCTCGCTGTATGCCTGGAACACGACCCTCTACCGATGGAACGCGACCAGCGACGCGGGCCTGCCGCTGTCGGCCTACACGGCCAGCAGCAGCGGCATTTCCGGCAACTATTTCGTGCTGTCGGGCACCTCGATGGCCGCCCCGGTGGTTTCGGGCGCGGCGGCGCTGATGCTGGAAAAAGACCCGACGCTCACGCCCGACACGATCAAGGCTCGCTTGATGGTCTCCGCCGACAAGTGGGCGGCCCCTAACGGCGCTGCCGACCCGCTGACTTACGGGGCGGGCTACCTGAACATCCCCGCCGCCCTGTCGTCCACCGTCACGCCGACGCGCTCGGCCCTCAGCCCGCAGCTTTCGCTTGCCGGCGGAACCGTGATGCTGGATACGGGCCTGCTGGGCAGCATCGGGGTCTGGGGCAGCAAAGCCATGTCCGGCAGCAAGGCGCTGTCGGGGGCTGAGGCGCTCTACGGCAGCAAGGCGCTGTCGGGGGTCAGCACTACGGCCGGCAGCAAAGCGCTGTCGGGCAGCAAGGCGCTGTCGGGCAGCAAAGCGCTGTCGGGCAGCTCGGTCTGGACCAGCAAAGCCGTCAGCGGCGCATCCGCCGCCGGCGTGGACTTGACCTCGGTAGCCTTGAACGGCGAGTAATTCGTGAGTCACTCGCCTCTGCGTCCGAAAACGCTGCAAGCCCCCGGCTTGCAGCGTTTTTGCCGTTCCGTCTTTCCGAAAACGGGGCCGGGGCAGTATACTGAAGGCATGGCGACACGTTTCCCCTTTCTGCGCGGGGCCGGCTTCGGGTGGGCGGCCGCCGGGGTGCTGCTGTGTACCGGCGGGTTTTGGGCGCTGCGGCAGACGCTCGACAAAGGGCAGGCGTCGCTGCTGTACCTGCCGGTGGTGATTGCGCTTGCCGTGCGGTACGGCTTCGCCCCGGCGGTCTTCGGGGCGATTCTGTCGTTTGCCTGCTGGGACTTCTTTTTTCTGCCGCCGTTCGGCACGCTTACGGTGGCCGACCCGCGCGACTGGCTGTCGCTCGGCGTGTTTCTGCTGGCCGCCGTTTCCACCGCCCGGCTGGCGGCGCAGGCGCGGGCGCAGACCGCCGAAGCCCAGGCGCGGGAAGCCGAGATCGCGACGCTGTTTGAGGCCAGCGAGGCCCTGAGCCGCGAAGTGCGGGCGGACCGCCTGCTGCGGGCGCTGTCGGCGCAGATGACCGGGCTGTGCCGCGCTGAGCGGTGCGTGGTGTTCCGGCGCGACCCGGACACGGGAGCGCTGCGGCCGGCTCCAAGCGTGGACGCGCCGAGCGACGCCGTGCCGGACGCCGTCCGGCAGATGGCCGAAGACGCCGCCGCGCAGGACCAAGCGGTCGGCTTCGGCGGCTTCGGCGGGCGGCGCTTGTGGGACCAGGCCGTGCGTCAGTCCCGGCGCACTGGGTCGGCGGGGGCGGCAGGGGCGGCGGACACGCTGGGGGTTTACCTGCCGCTGCATGCCGACGGCAGCCGGGTCGGCGTGCTGTATGTCGGCCCGCGCGAAGACCGCCGCCCGTTTTCCCCTGCCGACGAGCGCCTCATCCGCACGCTTGCCAACCATGCCGCCGTGGTGATCGCCCGCGATGCCCTGGCCGCCCAAGCGGCGCAGGCCGACGCCCTGCGCGAAGCCGATGCCCTGAAAGACTCGCTGCTGTCGCTGGTCTCGCACGAGCTGCGGACCCCGCTGGCGGCAATCAAAGCGTCGGCCACCGGACTTTTGCAGACCGACTCCGAGTGGGACCCGAAAGCGTCGTGGGCCGCCCTCGGCGCAATCAACACCGAAGCCGACCGCCTGAGCGCCCTCGTCACGAACCTGCTGGACTTGTCCCGGCTGGAAGCGGGGAGGTGGCAGCCGCGCAAAGACTGGTGCGATGTGCGGGAGATTGTCGGCACCGCTTTGGACCGCCTGCCCGACCCCGAAGCCGCCCGCGTCGAAGTGCTCGCCGCGCCCGGCCTGCCGCTGCTGCAAGCCGACTACACGCAGATTGCGCTTTTGATTACCAACCTGCTCGAAAACGCGGTCAAGTACACCCCGCCGGGCACGCCGATTGCGGTGTGCGCCGACGCCGCGCCCGGCGGCCTGACCCTGACTGTCCGCGACTACGGCTCCGGCCTGACCGGCGGCGAGGAAGCGCGGCTGTTTGAGCGGTTTTACCGGGGCGGAGTCCACCGAAACAGTGCGGTTCACGGCACCGGCCTCGGCCTGGCCCTTTGCCGGGCGGTCGCCGAAGCCCACGGCGGGCGCATTTGGGCGGCAAGCGCCCCGCCCGGCGAGCCGCCGGGCGCGGTCTTCACGCTGCGCCTGCCCCTGCCGGCGCAGGAAGGAAAACAAGAGGGAAGCGGGGAATAAGGCATCAGACCCTCGCAAGGAGACCACTGTGCAGATTACCCGCATCAAGCCCGGCGGCTGGATTATTCTTTTGCTGCTGCTGGCCGCAGTTATCTACGGCGTCCGCTCGTGCGGCCGTCTGCTGCATCCCGGCGGGTCGGCGGCGGGCGGCGGCACGGCCCCGGTCGTCACCACCGGCGGCACGGCTCCCGCCGAAGCGGCCAACGGGGACATCCTCGTTTCCACCACCAAAACCAAGCAGCTTTGGATGCAGACCGAGATAGACAAGTTCAACAGTCAAAGCCAGGGCGGCAAAGTCAGCTTGCAGCTCACCGAGTCGCGCGATGCCCTTCACGGCATTTTAGACGGCAAAATGCAGCCGGTTTTGTGGAGTCCGTCGAGTCCGGTCTGGGTGTTTCAGCTTGCCGCTGTCTGGCCCCGCGCCCACGGCGGAGCGCAGATCGCCGACATCAACAATTCGCAGACGTACCGCACGCTCTTCAAAAGCCCGCTTGTTTTTTTGACCACCAAAGAAAAAGCCGCGTATCTCAAGCCGCTGTTGTCCGGCCCGCAGCCCTTCGATGCCGTCCGGCAGCTTTCGCTCGGCCAGAAAAAAGCGCCGTGGGGACAATTTCACTTCGCCTACGCCGACCCGCTGAACGCGTCTTCAGGCATGCTGACCATGTCGCTGATTTTGACGAATTACACTTCGTCGCACCGTCTCAGCGACCCGGTCCAGGCCGCCGCCACCCCGGAGTTTGCCGCGTATCTGTCCCAAATCAACCGGGCGTTCGTCCGCGACCCGTCGGCGGTCGGCTCCAGCGATCTGGAAAAAGCGTTCACCGCCAATCCCGGCTCGCGCGACTTCATCACGGCTTACGAAAGCGCCGCGCTGGCCGCCGTCGCCCAAAACCCGGATTTGGTCATGATCTACCCGAACCCCACGGCCAACGCCGACCAGACGATTTATCAGCTTTCGGGGGCGTGGGTTACCGACGCCCAAAAAACGACCGCGACGGCCTTTTTGGACTTCCTCACCAAGCCGCAAGCGCTCGACGACGGCGTGCAGTACAATTTCCGCCCGGCGCAGAACGGCGGCACGGCCCTCGCCGCCCGCCTCAGTCCCGCCGCCGCCGCCCAGTTCCAGTCGTCGTATGCGTCCATTGACCTGCCGCCCTATGACGCCCTCAATGAAGCCGCCGCCCAGTGGCGCTTGCAGACCAAGCAGTAAACGAGACAACGCAGTAGACAAACCGTGGTAAAATAGCAGCATTGAGGTAAATCCAATGACAACTGTAGCGATCCTGCCGGTGCCGACAGAAAAAGGAATAGCATATCAAGGAGCGGCAGGCGATAAGCACTCGCAAGGCCGGACACTGGGCGAGGCGCTTGATGCGCTTACGCCGCAGCTTCCCGATGCCGAAGCAGGAATGCTGGTTATTGTTCAGAGTCTACGCCCCGACCAGTTTTTCAACGCCGCGCAGCAGCAGCGTCTCGGAGAGCTGATGACTGCCTGGCGTCAAGCCAGAGACTCAGGAACGGCTTTTCCTTCTGAAGAACAAAAAGAGTTGGACGCCTTGATTGAAACCGAGCTGTATGCGTCTGCCAGCCGCGCCGCGCGACTGGCGGATGAAGCCGGGCTATGAACCCACAGCACGCGCGAATCGCCGCACGGGCTGAATATCGCTGTGAGTATTGTCATGCCCCGGAAGTGCTATCCAACTTTTCGTTTGAAGTCGATCATATCACGCCTCGTGTGCGCGAAGGAGAAAACGCAGAAGCAAATCTGGCTTTGTCCTGCCGTGCCTGCAATGCCTATAAATCCACTCGCGTGGACGGCTCAGACCCAGAAGATGGAGCGCTGACGAGGCTGTTCCACCCACGGCGAGATTTTTGGGAGCAGCATTTTTACGCCGATAGCGAGACGGCATTGATTTATGGGCTGACGCCGATGGGCCGGGCAACGGTTGTGTGCCTAAGCTTGAACAGCGATGCCCAGCGCACGGCCCGCCGCCAATGGATGCGGCTTGGTCTTTTTCCCTAAGTCATGTTCCGTAATTATCATGCCACTTGATCCGATTTGGAAACGCGCTCTGGGGGCGCTGGTAGACATCAAGGACCCGCCGCCCCCGCCGCCGCCGGAGCCGATCCCGCAGTCGGCGTATGATGAGCTGGACGGGGCGCTGAAAATCCAGGAGCGGCGCGAAGCGCGGCAGCGGCAGAACTTGTCCGCGCCGCCCGCCCCGCCGGGCACCCCCGACGAAAGCAGCCCGGTGGATGCCGACGGCCTCGTAGATTTTGCCGCGCTGTACGCCCAGGCGCGGGTCGCCGTCGTGCCGTTCACCGCCGAGCAGGCGCTCGATATGCTTCGCAACATGCCGGCGGGGGTCTCGGAAGACGCCCGGCAGCAGATCATCAATGTCACCCTGGCGGCTTTGGGGAAATCGGTCGGCGGGACCCCGGAAGCGATTGTCGCCGACGCCGTCCGCAAGCAGGCCGCCTTGCAGGCGTTCCGGCAGACGCGCGGCGAGCAGCTTGCGGACCTGACCACGGCGGCGGAAGCGCGAATTGCCGAGCTTCAGCGGGAAATCGAAAAAAGCACGGCGACGATGGAGGCGGCCAAGACGCAGTACGCGCACTTGTCCGACAACTGCCGAACCGAAGAAGCGCGGCTCGACACGGTGGTGGACTTTTTCAGCGAAACGCCGGCGCGGTAGGGCCTGGGAGAGCGGAAGCGAGGGCGAGCGAGGAAGTGAACTTCACTCGCTGCAAATGGTCGTCCTTCGGACGAAAGAAACTAAATAATTTCTGTTCCTTCGTCCGAAGGACGACCCTAACTAGCGAGAGGAATTTATTCCCTCGCTCCGGCGGCCCCTCCCGAGAGGGCGAGAAAAGCGGTGCAATGGAACTCGGCGTCATGGTCAGCATTTACGAGGAGACCGACATCCCGGCGGCGTTCTGGTGTGCCACCGAAGCGGGCTTCCGCCGGGGACAAGTCACGTCGTTTATCCACGGCATCACTCCCGGCGAAGTGCGGCAGATGGGAGTGGCGGCCCGCGACGCCGGCTTTCAAGTGGACGCCGTCGGCTGCTACATCAATCCGCTGCGGCTTGAGGACCCCAGCATGCACGGGGTGGACGGCCTGGACTGGCGGACTCTGGCTGAGAACATGGGCATGCTGAACGGCTGCGAGCGAATTGTCTGCTGGAGCGGCACGCACGGCAAGACCTTGACCGCGCCGAACCTGCTGAACGCCGAAGAAGAAACGTTCAACAGCTTGTTTATCGCCCTCAGCGGCCTGCGCGAGCAGGTGCGCGGCCTGCCGGTGCGGATTTTGCTGGAGCCATTTGTCGCGCATGTGCTGGACCACGCCGACGCGTGCGTCCGCATGGCCAAGCGCTTTCCCGGCGGCGATGTTCAGGTGGTGCTGGACGCGCCCAATCTGCTGACCGTGCGCGGCTTCGCGGCCCAAAAAGCGCTGATCCCCGATGTCGTCGCCCGGATGGCCCCGGCGGTCGGCTTGGTGCATCTTAAAGACTTTGCGCTGGACGCCGCCGGGCAGCGGGTCTTTCTGCCGCCGGGGCGGGGCGTTTTAGACTTCGGCATGCAGCTTCGCGCGATTGCCCAGTTTCTGCCGGAAGTGCCGGTGGTGATTGAAAATGTCGCGACGCTTGACGAGATGCGGGCCGCCCGCGTGTTTGTGCAGGGCATCTTGAATGACTACGGACTTTGAGACCTCGGACGCCGCGCCGTCTGTATCACGCGCCGCGCCGCCTGCGCCGAGGCTTGGCTTTCGGATGCCGCCCAGGCCGCGCCCGGACTGCTGCCTGAACTGCGCGGCCCCGGCTACGGGACGGTTCTGCGCCGAGTGCGGGCAGGAAATCAAAGACCATTCGGTTTCGCTCGGCCCGCTGCTGGCCGACGGCCTGGCCGAGCTGGCGTCGTGGGACTCCAAGCTGCTCCGCACCCTGGTTCCGCTGCTGATCCGGCCCGGCTTTTTGACCAACGAGTACAACGCAGGCCGCCGCGTCCCGTATTTGTCCCCGCTGAAGCTGTACTTGACCCTCAGCGTCCTGTTTTTTCTGCTGCTGTCGTGGGCGCACCCGAGCGCCCGCTTTATCCATATCAAGCCCGGCTCCGTCACGTTCGGCACCGGGGGGGAAAAGTCTTCGGCGGCAAAGCCGGCGGCGCAGCCCGCTTCGGCCCGCTCCGTGTTCGAGCGGGCGATGGAGCGCGGCGCAAGGAAAGCCAACCAAAGCCCGGCCATGTTTGTCGCGGCTTTGATTGACGACATCCCGAAGATGATGTTTTTCCTGCTGCCGCTGTTCGCCGTTACCTTGAAGCTGCTGTATCTGCGGACAAAGCGCTTTTACGCCGAGCATTTAATCTTTCTGCTCCACGTCCACGCGCTGGCGTTTCTTGTGCTGACCCCGCTGCTGTTGCTTCATCCCGACTGGCTGATCGGCACCGTCGCCCTGGCCCTCTGGGTCTATCTCTTGGCCGCCCTGCGGGCCGTGTACAAGCAAAGCTGGAGCAAGACATTTTTCAAGATGCAGGTGATTTTGGTCAGCTATGTGCTGCTGCTGTTGCTCTGCGTCACCGCCGCCATGCTGGTCGCCCTGTGGCTGCTTTAGTCATCGCAGCGCCGTCAGCAGCAGCGGCACGGAAGCGGCGCAGAGAACTGTTGCGGCAAACACAACCCCGACTGCAAAGTCGCCCTCCAGCTTGTTCTGACCGGCCAGCACCGACGCCACCACCGCCGGGGGCATGGCGGCCTGCAAAAGCGTCTCGGCCCGCTCTTCCCCCGTCAGCCCCAGCGCCCGGCACAGGCCCCAGGCCAGCAGCGGGCCGAGCGCGAGCTTTGCGACGCACGCCAGGCACAGCGCCGCCGGGTGCTTCAGCGCCGCGCCGGGCCGCAGCGAAACGCCGAGCGCCAGCAGCACCAGCGGGGTCGTGCCCTGCCCCAAATACCCCAGGCACTGCATTGCCACCCCGCCGAGCCTGCGAAGAACCGCCGAATGCGCAAGGTCCGGCGGCAGGATGATTGCATGCAGGGCCAGCCCGAGGATCGCCGCCCAAAAGATCGGCGACCGCAGCAGCCGCCTGAAGGCCGCTCCGTGCCCGCCCCCGCCGCCGAGCCGCCCGCCGAGTGCGGCGGCAAAGAAATACATCGGCAGCGACATGCCGAACTGGTCCATCAAGATTGCCGTGGGGAATTGCCGGGGAAACAGCGCCAGGGTCAGCGGGTAGCCGATAAACCCGGTGTTGCCGAAGACGCCCACCAAAAGCAGCGCCCCGAGCAGGGGGTTCGGCAGGCGCAGCCCCCGTCCGAGCGCATACAGCGCCGCCGCCGTCCCAATCTCCGCGCCGATCAGCGCCAAAACCGGCAGGGCAAAGCGCAGCGACAGCGGCGGCGCATGCAGCAGCCCCGCAACGACCAATGCCGGCAGGGTGACATTGAGCACCAGGCCGTTCAAGATCGGCACATGGCCCGGCAGCAGCGTCCCAAGACGACGCAGTCCCGCGCCAAGCAAAATCAGCAGAAACGGCGGCGCAAGGGCGGTGAGGATGGCGGTGTAGAGTAGCAAAGGAAGTTAGCCGCCGGGCCGGGCGACGAAGCCGGTTTTGACGCCGCGCCGGAAGCCGGCGTTCTCGTAAAACCGCAGCGTCGCTTCGTTTTTGCTGCCCGTCAGCAGCATGGCTTTGTAGCAGTTACGCTCCCAAGCAGACACCAGAGCGTGTTTCAGCAGGGCCGTCGCGTAGCCGCGCCGGCGGTGGTCCGGGTGGGTCACGACGTTTTCAACCAGCGCGTAAGGCCGCCCGCCCCGTGTCAGGTTGGGGATCACAATGAGCGTACAAGCCGCGACAAGCTCATTCTCCCGATAAGCGCCGTACACGCATTGGTTTGGCTGCGCCATTGTCTTCCAAATTTCAGCCGCTTCGCCGAGTGGCAGAGGCGGGTCGTTCGGGTTCAACTGCGTGTAGAGATGCAGCAGCGCCGGGAGTTCGGCTTCGGTGACTTCACGGATGGTGACGGACATTGGCCTGACCCTTATTAAGACCATGCAATAAATTGCACGGCTACTCGGCGCGGACGCCACGAAGTACCGCTTCGCGGCACTAGAAAGTATTCTATTCTGAACCTCGCGAAGCGGGTGTTTCCTGGCGTCCGCGCCGTATAGCCGTGTGTTTTAACACATGGTCTTGTCTTCGTCAAAAGCCCGCAGTAAAATTGCAGCCGCTTCGTAAGAATCGTAGGGCGTCCAGAAAGGGTACTCGCCCGGCGGCAGCAGTTCCGCCTCCGCGTCAGTGAGTTCCTCTCGTTCTATCATGCCAGCATCTCCGCCGCGACTTCGATCTCTTGTTCCGCGCCGCCGTTCACTTGGCTGTCCGTCTTGCGGGTCAGGGCGGCGGCGATGAGTCCCGCAAACAGCGGGTGGGCGCGGTTGGGGCGGGACTTGAACTCCGGGTGGAACTGGGTGGCGATGAAATAGGGGTGGACACTCTGGGGCAGCTCGACGATCTCGACCAAACGGTAATCGGGCGAGACGCCGCTGAAGGCCATGCCGGCGGCGGCCATCTGCTCGCGGTACTCGTTGTTGACTTCGTAGCGGTGGCGGTGGCGCTCGGAAATGCTGCCCGCGCCGTACAGCTTGGCCGCCATCGAATCTTGCGTGAGGCGGCAGGGGTACGCGCCGAGGCGCATGGACGCGCCTTTGTCGACCACGTGCTTCTGCTCGGGCAGGATATGGACGACCGGGTGGGGGGTCGCGGGGTCCACTTCCTCGGTGTTGGCGTCCAAAAGGCCGCAGGCGTGGCGGGCGAACTCGATCACGGCCATCTGCAAACCGTAGCAGATGCCGAAAAACGGCAGGCCGGACTCGCGGGCATAGCGAATGGCGGCGATTTTGCCTTCGACCCCGCGTGCGCCGAAGCCCGGCGCGACGACGAGGGCATCAGTGCCGGCGAAACGCGCGGCCATGTCGAGATTGGGTTCTTCCAGGTCGTCGCTTTCGATCCATTCAATCGAAACGCGGGCGTCGCCCGCAATGCCGCCGTGCTTCAAGGCTTCGGCGATGGAGATGTAAGCGTCGCCGTTGCCGGTGTACTTGCCGACCACGGCGACTTGGACTTCGTGCCGGGGCTGCTTGACCCGGCGCACCAGATCATGCCACTCAGCCATGTTGGCGGGGCCGTCATGGAGGCCGAGCCGCTTGACGACGAGATCGGCCAGCCCTTCCTGCTCAAAGACCATCGGGATTTCGTAGATCGTCTCGGAGTCTTTGGCTTCAATCACGGCGTCTTTGTCCACGTCGCAAAAGAGGCTGATTTTTTCTTTCATCTCGTCGTCAATGTCGAGCTTGGTGCGGCAGATGAGAACGTCGGGCTGGATGCCGATCTCGCGCAGCTTAATCACCGAATGCTGGGTCGGCTTGGTTTTGACTTCGCCCCACGGCCCGACATACGGGATGAGCGTGACATGAACGTACAGCACGTTTTCGTGCCCGACATCTTTGCGTAATTGGCGAATGGCTTCCAAAAACGGCAGCCCTTCGATGTCTCCGACCGTTCCGCCGATTTCGGCGATCACCACGTCGGCTTCCGACTTTTTGCCGAGAGAAATTACCCGCTCTTTGATTTCGTTGGTGATGTGGGGAATCATCTGCACGGTCCCGCCGAGATAATCCCCGCGCCGCTCTTTAGCGATCACCGTGGAATACACGCCGCCGGTGGTCACGGTCGAATCGCGGGTCAGATTGATGTCTACAAAGCGCTCATAGTGGCCTAAGTCCAAATCGGTTTCCGCGCCGTCGTCGGTCACAAACACTTCCCCATGCTGGTACGGGTTCATCGTCCCGGCATCTACGTTGATGTACGGGTCGAGCTTGGTCATCGTGACTCCGAACCCTCGGTTTCTGAGTAAACGGCCTAAGCTCGCGGTCGTGATCCCCTTGCCGATGGACGACACGACGCCGCCGGTGACGAAAATATACTTTGTGTGAATCTGATGATGGGTCTGAGTAGACATGAAGCTCCTGACAAAAAGCCGAGTTGGATACATTGGGGGCGCGGGGATGCGGCGAAGGTCAAAAGAAGCTCGGAAGAACCCTCGCGCCCGGTTATTATGGCACATTGCCGAAGCGTTTGGCAAGGCGTTTTTCCGTGCGCTTGACAGGCGAGCGGCCGAGAGGTTACTATAAAGTGACGCGCGGAGCGCTGTACCGCATGCTGTCCGACAAAGGCAACCCGGAGGCGTTGCCGAAAGCGGCATAATCTTGAAAGGCCGCTGATGTTCGAGAAATTCAGTGAAGACGCCCGCAGGGCGGTGCTTTTCGCGCAAAAAGAAGCCGAGCGCTTTGGGTCGAGCCGGGCCGGGCCGGAGCATTTGCTGCTTGGGCTGCTCCAAGAATTCGATGCGGAGACCGCTGCGCCGAGCGGGGCGCGAATTCTGCTGGAACAAAGCGGTGTTTCGGTGCCGGCGCTGCGGGCCGAAACCACGGCGTCCTGCGTGCGGGGCGGACGCCGCGCGGGACAGAAATTGACGCTGACCCAAGCGGCGCAGGAAACGCTTGTTTTGGCGTCCGAGGAAGCGGCGCGGCTGGGGAGCAGCCGGGTCGGCACGGAGCATCTGCTGCTCGGCTTGCTGCGAAGGGCCGACAGCATTGAAGCTGCCGTGCTGAATCAGTTCGGCGTTTCCCTGGCTTCCGCGCATCACGCGCTGCGCTTCCTGACAGTCTACTGGCCCGAGGGGCAGGCCCCGCCGCCGCAGGAGCTGATGACCCCGGACGAAGCGGCGGCTTATCTCGGCGTCGGCCTGCCGCTGCTGTACCGGCTGCTGGGGCGCAAAAAACTGTTGGCCCTGCGGCTGGACGGGCAGTGGCGGTTTGTCCAAAGCTGGGTGCTGCGCTGCGGGGAGGACGACATTGTTCCGCTGCGTTTGGGCGCGGAGCGGGTGTCTGTGCTGCTTGAGGATGCCGAAACCGCCTGGGCTTTTTTCGATCCGGCGCAGGCGTTCCCAAGCCGGCCGGCCGGGGCGCCTGCGCCGGAACAGCTTTCCGCGCCGGCGCTTCTTTTGGGGGCGCTTTTGGCTGGGGTGAGCGAGCTGAGCTTGGAGCCGAGCGGCGATACGCTTTGGGTCCGCAGCCGCCGCAGCGGGGCGCTTCAGGAAAAAGCCCTGCCGCGACGCCGGCTCGCGCCGTGGGCCGCCGAGTGGAGCGCGATGGCTGAGGGGATTGCACAGAAGAAAATAGTGAAGAAAATAGTGGTGATGGACCGGCGGTACGGAAAGGAGTATTTGGTGCGGGTTTCTCCCCTGCCGGCGGCGGACCCCGAAGCGGTGATGCTCCATCTGTGGGAGCGCAGCGGCCCGCCGCCGCCGGTGACATAACGAAGCGCCGGAATGAAAAATTCGTGAAAGTCGTGCAGGAATTTCCGCCGCCGATGCCGAACCGTTTCCCCGAGAGAACTACTTGAGAGAACTACTTGGGGGGATTACGCGCATGGCATCCTACGATGCGAAAATCAGCGGCTACACGGTGACAATCAACTATCAGCAGGGCGGCACCAATCAAATCGGGGTCAAAAAGCCCGCGAAAGTCAAAGCCTGGGCCATCTGCCCGGTTTCCGAAAAGCGCATCGAAGGCGCCTCAAACTCCATGGGCGAGTCCACGCGCATGGTCGAAAAGCTGGTCGCCGAGTGCATTCAAACGTCGCTGGAAGCCAAAGAAGCCGACGCCGCCGTCCCGGCAGGGGCGAAATAGCGCGGCAATAGTTATTCCCGGCGCAGCAGCAGAACGCTGACATCGTCGCTGAACGGGCCGCCGTTGTAGGCGGCGGCGGCGTGAACGATCTGCGCGGCGGCGGCCTGCGTGCCCGCCGCCGAAGCGGCGTCGCGCAGCAGCCCGACCACCCCTTCGGTGCCGAGCATGCTTTGGTAGCTCGGGCCGGCTTCCGCCAGGCCGTCGGTGTAAACGAGAAAGTTGTCGCCGGGAGCCAGCACAAGGCGGGTTTCGGCAAACACGGCGTTTCGGTCCACGCCCAGCGGCGGGCCGGTAGCCGCCAAAAGCGCCGTGCCGCCGGTGGCCGCCTGCCGGTGCAGGGCCGGCTCATGGCCGCAGGAAACGCACACAATCTCGCCGGTTTCCGGCGCGTACACCCCCGCCCATAAAGTCGCAAACCCGGCCAGCACCGCGTGCTCGGTCAGCACGGCATTTAAATCCGACACGGCTTCCGCAAGCGCCGGAGTTTTGTACAAGCTGAACCGGGCCATGCTGCGGACCGGGACCACTTGGGACGCCGCCAATACTCCTTTGCCGGAAACATCGCCCAGCACAATCGCCCAGCGTCCTCCGCCGAGCGCGAACACGTCGCAAAAGTCCCCGCCCAGGGCGCCGCCTTCCAGCGCCGGGCGCAGCGCCGCGCCGAGGCTGAGGCCCGGCAGACGCCCCGGCAGCGGCGGCTGCACCGATTTCTCCCACGCCGACACCAGCCGCTGCCGCGCTTCCCCGGCCCCCAGCGCTTCCAGCGCCGCCTGCGCCTCGGCAGCGACTTGTTCCGCCAGCCGGAGTTCCGCCGGGGTCCAGGACCGGGGGGCGGCGGTCATCACCGCCGCCAAAACAAACAACCGGGGAGCGGGGGACACCGGCACCCGCAGCAGCGCCCGCAAATCCAGGCAGGGGTCCGCGCCGGTCGGGGTCAGCCGGAGCGAGTCTGCAATGGCCTGTGTCCCGCCGGCGAGGTACGCGGGGTCCCGGTTGCCGGGAAAGTCGTGCATGGCATACGCCCCTGAAATCGCTGAAAGCCCAGGGCGATGCCAGTCCGGGCCGATCAGCGCTTGCTGCGCTTCCATGTCGTAGGCGACCCAGTAGCAGCGGTCCGCGCCGAGGGCCGGGCCGAGCGCGGTGACCGCCGCGTCCAGCACGGCATCCGGCGACAGCGCCCGGCGGGTTTCGGCGCTGAAGGTGTGGAGAAGGGCATCGCGGGCGGCGGCTTCCGCCTGCGCGGCGTCCGCCTGCCTGCGGGCGGTGATGTCCATCGTCACGCCGTCAAAGCGCAGCGGAACCCCGCCGGGGCCGTACACGCCGCGCCCAATCGCGCTGATCCAGCGTGCTTCCCCGGCGGGCGTCGGCACCCGGTATTCGGCGGCGTACTCGGTCTGCGTTTCGAGGGCGCGGGCGAACGCTTCCCGCGCGGGCCGGCGGTCTTCGGGATGAAGCCGCGCGTACAGCCCGGTCAAGTCGGTTTCGCCGTCGGGCGGCAGTCCCCAGTGCTGCCGGCCCAGGTCGTTCAGCGCGACCCGCCCGAACGGCCACTCGCAGGAGAATGTTCCGAGGCGGGCCGCGCCGAGCGCGAGGCTCAAATCGGCCTCGCGGCGGCGCAGGCTGTCTTCGGCGGCTTTGCGGTCCGTGATGTCCAGCAGCGTCCCGACCAGCCGCAGGACTCGCCCGCCCGCATCCCGGACGGCCTGTCCGGCGGCCTGAAACCACTGCACCGCCCCTTTCGGGGATACCCGGCAGAGGTCCAGCGCGTAGTGCTGCCCGCTGTTCAGCGCCCGGCGGACAAGTGCGTCAAGCGGGGCCGCCGTTTCCGGGCAGAACAGCGCCAGGTTGCCGGGGTAATCGGGCACTCCGTGCTTGGGGTCCAGCCCGAGCAGGTGAAACATCTCCGCCGACCAGGAAACTTCCCACGTCTCGGCGTTCAGCTCCCAGCTTCCGACGCGGGCGACCGTCTGCGCTTCGGTCAGCCGGGCTTCGCTGCGCCGCAAAGCGTCTTCCGTTTCCGTCGCGGCCTCGGACTGCATGGGTACGCTCGCTTGTCTTCAAGAAAGACATGTTCCGAAACTTGCGGGTTTGGAACAAGAATCGCCTCGGGATAACGGCAGCATCAAACGCCGTCAGCTTCTCGCGGCTAAGACGCTCCCTCTGCGGCTTCCATCCCGGATGATCACCTCACGCAAAACAGCCTAATCTAACTCCCGCAGGTCGCCGATAATCCGGTCAGGAGTCCACTCCGGCGGGGCAGCCTGCGCGGCGTCCGCGCTTGTCACGCCGGTCAAGACCAGCACCGTGCCCGCGCCGGCCCGCCGGCCCACAGCGATGTCCGTGTCCAGGCGGTCGCCGACCATGACGCTGTCCGCCGCCGCCGCGCCCGCCGCCGCCAAAATGGCCTCGTAGGCATGCGTTTCCGGCTTGCCGATTGTCACCGGCTCGCGGCCTGTCGCCGCCGCCAGCGCGGCGACCAGCGACCCGCCGCCGGGGATTTCGCCGGTTTCGGTCGGAAAGGTCGTGTCCCGGTTGGTCGCGACGAACTGCGCGTGCCCGCGCATGATCGCCGCATGGGCGAAGCGCAGCTTGTCGTAGGTGAAGTTTCGGTCAATGCCGACGACGACGTAGTCAATGTCGTGCACGTCTGCGCTGTCCGGCTCGGTAATCGGAAGCAGGCCGCCCGTCGCCGACAACTCGGCGGCCAGGCCCGGCTCGCCGATCACGAACACGGAACGCCCGGCGGCCCCGCGCTGTTTCAGGTACAGCGCCGTGGCATATGCCGACGTAAACACGGCGTTTTCGGCAACATCCAGGCCGTTGACCTCGGCCAGTTTTTTTCGGTAATCGGCCCGCGTTTTGCCGGAGTTGTTGGTCAGAAAATACACGTTTTTTCCGGCGCTTTGCAGCCGCCGCACTGCCTCGGCCGCATAAGGGATGGCGGTGTCGCCGAGATACAAAACGCCGTCTAGGTCAAACACATACACGGACCGGGCCGCAGCGCGGACCGAGGGAATAGAAGAATTCACGCGGCAGTGTACCCTATCGCGGCTGCATTGTCAAACGCCGCGCGGCAAACGAATTTTCCGCCCGGCGGTTGACCGCGCAGGCCGCCGGGTATGACAGGCTAGGGGGCGTGGCCTCCGGGAAAAAACACTTTTCGAATTCCCGCCGAAAGCGGAAACAAATGTGCGCCGGTCGGCGTCACACTCAGCAAGCAAGCCGAAGAGCAAGACAGTACTACAGCAAGACAAAATACAAACCTATTGACATACTGCTTTCGCTGCCGCCGGTTTCCGTGCGCGGCGAAAGGCAAGGAAGGCCGAACCCCAGTGAAAATCAACGATCTGAATTTAAACGAAGCGCCGTCGAGCGCTGTTCTCGACCCCGCCCAGCGCGTGTTCGCGCTTCAGCACCTCGACTCCGGCGAGTTCATCTGCCTGCTTCAAGAAGGCACCGACTATCTGGCGTGCTTCTCCGACGGCGACAGCGCCCTTGAGTTCCGCGCCCTGCTCGGCCTTCAGGAGCATGTAGACCTTGCCACCACAACGCTGGATCGCAGCCCGTTCTCCCATTTCTGGCTTGACGGCGAAAGCGTCACCCTCGCCAAAGAGTCCGAAGTCGCGAACTAACCCCCTGCAAACACAAACGCCGCCCGCCTCCTATTTGGACGCGGGCGGCGTTTTTTGTTGGGCCTTACTGCTTTCTACGAAGTCGTTTGCTCCGGCTTCGAGCTTGAATCTCGTGTAAGGAAAGGCTGCTCCTTCCCGCCTAACTTCCACATCGCAACGATCTCCTCGGCACGAAGTTTCGCCGCGTTTCCACCGGGCTTCCCCTCAGAATACTTGCAATACTCGCCGCGCGTTTTGAGAAGGTTGACGATGTGTGGGCTGTAAACGAGTTCCGCCCGCCGATTTGCCAGCAGCTTTGAAGAAATCGTCATCGCAACGTACCGATGCGACCCTCGATGCCGTCCGACGACCGTAACTCGCTCGCCGCCCATGCCCCAAAAGTGAGACAAAAGATACACTTTGGACCCCGCCGGAAAATGCTTTGTCCCGCTTCGCTTTTCTGCGCCGCCGGGTCCGTACTCGCGCTCCATCACCACATTGGCAGCAACGCACCAAGCAGTTTCCGGTTCAGCGCTCTCAGAGTCGGCTCGACTTTGCCGACTTCGGCCTTCTCCGGCCATCAGAGAAAACTTCGCCCCGCCACGCACGAAAAGCCAAAGTTTTTGCCAGAACATAAGCTGCCTCCGGCATCGTCACCGCACGCTGCCGGTTAGAAATGCAGGCCCACGGCCAGCGCGACGCCATCGCCGCGCTGGACGGCTTGGTACTTGGCGCTGACCGTCACCAAGCCGCCGG
The DNA here is from genome assembly GCA_965246745.1 of Capsulimonadaceae bacterium. Classification (GTDB taxonomy): domain Bacteria; phylum Armatimonadota; class Armatimonadia; order Armatimonadales; family Capsulimonadaceae; genus JANXMY01. The sequence goes on along the minus strand of OZ251980.1, from coordinate 1,409,039 downwards.
CGGCGCTGTAGCCCAGCTCGCCGTAGCCGCCGAAGCGGGTGGACGTGGACAACTGGTCGGCGAACGACGAATTGCGGTGCTGGTTCAGAAAGTAGTAGCCGACCCCCGCCCCGGCATAGACCCCGCCGCCGAGGGCGATCTGGCCGCCGGCGGTCACGGGGACAATGGTGGAATGACCGCCGGACTTGGAGCCGGTTTCGACCCCGACCCCGAGCACGACCCGCAGCGGGGTCGGGTTCGGCACCGGCAGGCCGTAATGAAACTCAATGTCAAGCTGGGTCGAGCCGCCGGCGGACTTGGCCGCGCCGCTCGACGGCAAAAAGACGCCCGCCGAGACGGCGTTCGGCCCGCCGAGCAGTGGCAGCGCCGGGCCGGGCGCGGCCGTCGCGGGCCGGGTGAGGCCGGCGCACAGCGCAATCGCCGCAAAGGCCGCTGTGATGGTAAGATTAGGTTTCATGAAATTCTCCTGAGATTTGGTCGGCTGAAAAGCTAGTCTTAAAAACGGGCACCGACGGCGAGGCTTGCGCCGCTGCCGCGCTCGACCAGGCGGTACGACGCCTGGGCAAACACTGCGCCCGTGAGGTTATACCCCGCTTCGCCGTAAACGCCGAGCCGGCCGAACGCATGCCGGCCGCTGAGGTCGAGCGCATACACGCCCGCGCCGGCCCCGGCGTAGACGGTCTGCGCGGCCAGCGGCGATCTGCCCGGCGTGAGGCTGAACACCCGGCCGCCGGTCAACGACAGCAGGGTGGACGCTTCCGAGCCGCGCTTGCCGTAAGCCGCCGTGCCTTCCACGACTGTCCGGGCGGGCGACGCCGTGCCCGCCGGCAGGGCGTATCGCAGCGAGCCGAGCAAAAGCGCGTTCCCTGCCCGGTGCCGGGTGTCTGTGACTGCCGGCGCGAACACGCCGAGGCTGACGCTGACCGGCGGCGAGGCCGACTGCGCGTCGGCAGACCCGCCCGCCGCGAGCAGCGGCAGGGCGAAGCAGAGGAAACGTTTCATAGCTGCACCAGCCGGGCGGTTTCCATGCCGTCAATTTTGCGGATGCCGTCCAGCAGCGTGTCGGGGGTCGGCGCGTCCAGCTTCAGCACCATCACCGCCCGGTTGCCTTCGCTTTCGCGCCCGACGTGCATTCCGGCGATGTTGATGCCGCTGTCGCCGAGCAGCGTCCCGACTTTGCCGATCACTCCGGGCCGGTCGGTGTGCTGCGTCACCAGCATCGGGCCGGACGGGCGGACATCCACCCGGTAGCCGTCAATCGTGAGTATTCGCAGGTTGTCGCGGCCCAGCACGACCCCGCTGATTTCCCGCTCGGCGCTGCCGCCGATTTTGCGGACGGTCAAGACCGGCCCGGCGCTTTCGCCGGTTTCCGGGGTCCGGCTTTCGGTGATCTTGATGCCACGCCCGGCCGCAATCGCCGGGGCGTTGACATAATTGACGCTTTCGGCGACCACGGGTTCGAGCAGTCCTTTCAGCACCGCGCGGGTCAAATGCACGGTCGGCAAGGTGTCAAAGTCGCCGGCGTACACCACTTCCACTTCGGAAATCGGGCTGGACGTGAGCTGGGCATGCAGGCTGCCGATCTTCTCGGCCAGTGTCAGATACGGCTGCAAGCGGACCAATAAATCGGCGGACACCGACGGCATATTCACCGCCGCGCGGGCCGGCTTCCCGGCCAGCACTTCGACAATCTGCTCGGCAATGTCAATCGCGACATTGACCTGCGCTTCCTCGGTGCTTGCGCCGAGATGCGGGGTGGTGATGATGTTCGGGATATTCAAAAGAGGGTTGTCAGCGGGAGCCGGCTCGGTCGTATACACATCAATCGCCGCGCCGCCGATGCGCCCCGCTTTGGCGGCCTCGGCTAGCGCCGCTTCGTCAATGATGCCGCCTCGGGCGCAGTTGATGAGGCGTACCGTCGGTTTCATCAGCGCCAGCTTTTCAGCATTGATCATGCCGGTCGTTTCTTTGGTCTTCGGCACATGCACCGAGACATAATCGGACTCTTTGTAGAGCGTGTCCAAATCCGCCAATGTGATTCCAAGCGCGTCGGCCTGCTCAGGCTTCAAGTACGGGTCGTACCCCAGCACGCTCATGCCGAACGCCTGCATCCGCGAGACCACTTCTCGGCCGATTTTGCCCAGCCCAATCACGCCGAGAGTTTTGCCGTAGACTTCCGTGCCCATGTAAATCTTGCGGTCCCAGCGCCCCGCCCGCATTGCGCCGTCGGCCTGCGGGATATTGCGGGCCAGCGCCAGCAGCATCGCGACCGTCAGCTCGGCGGCCGCCAGCGTGTTGCCTTCGGGGCTGTTGACCACCAAAATCCCGCGATTAGTTGCCGCTTCCACATCAATGTTGTCCACGCCGACCCCGGCGCGTCCGATAATCTTCAGCTTGTCCGCGCGGGCGATAATCTCCCCGGTGACTTTGGTTTCCGACCGCACGGCCAGCGCGTCATACTCGCCGATGATCGCCGCGAGTTCGTCCTTCGACAGCCCGGTTTTGACATCCACGTCGGCGACTTTTCTTAAAATCTCGATGCCTTCCGGCGCAATCGGGTCTGAGACTAATACCTTCGGCATACACTTAAACTCCCTTGTTCCTATCAAAATTTCCAGAGTCCCCCCAGCCCCCAATAATGAGGGAGCAGGATTAGGACAAAAGCGGTCTTTGCCGTTTTCCCTTCTGGCTCCCCCATTATTGGGGGTCGGGGGGACGCCTATTCCGACGCTGTTCCTGCGCTATCTCGCGCGGATGCCGGCAGCGTGCGCTTTCAGCGTCCGGCTCATTTCCTCGGCTGTCGAGTCGGCTTAACGGGCCGCTTCGGCCGCGCCGATGTCATACGCGCCGCCCTGGGGGATTCCCGTGCCGTAAAAGTCCTGAGCGCCGACGGACAAGCCGAACAAGGTCGGCAGGTTCAAGCCGGCGTTGATCAGCGGCGAGCTAGGCTTCAATCGGTACGCCGTCAGCTTTTCCGGGTGGGCCGGGTCGCCGAGGATGCCGCCCCCGCCGGCACTGACCAGGCCGGGGCTGACCGTCAGGCCGGTCGCCTTCTGCCCGACCCGCTCCTGGCCGGTTGCCGTCCGCCACGAAGCCAGGGACGCATAGCGGGTGCCGGCCCAGGAAACAGTAAATGCCTGCCCGCCGGCCCAGTAATCGTTGCCTTGAAACGCATTGGTGCGCGTGTCCGCCGCATCGTCCACTTCCACCAAAGACAGGCCGCCGGTGGTTTGCAGAATGTTGTTGCGGAACGCAAAGCCGCTCGTGCCGGCCAGTATCTTGATCGCCGCCGGGGGCGGCTCGGACGGGGCGGTCGGGCTGAGAAACACCGTGTTGTTGTATACCTGACAGTCCGACACGCCATTGCCGGTAGACAGCGCCCCGAACCCGTTGCGGCGGCAGTCGTTTTGGCTGATATTGTAGCGCACGATGTTGTGGGCGTGAGGCCGCGCTCCGTTGAACTCGTACACGAGGTAGCCGTCGCCGTCGTTGTCGTGGCTGTAGTTGTACTGCATCACCGAGTTCGTCACCCCGCCGTCAAGGTCGAAGCCGTCGGCGTCGGTCGCGGCCTGCGTCCGGTTGGCATACGATTCGTTGTACTGGATCGTGACCCGGTTTGATTCCCAGGCCCAGATGCCGACGCTGCCGTTGTATTTGCCGTTGGCCCAGGCGATGCAGCGCTCGATTGTCGCCCCGTCCACATCGCTCAAAACAATGCCGTTGCCGGACACGCCCTGTCCGGGCTGCCCGAAGTTGCGAAACGCGCGGCAGTCGGACACAACAATGTCGGAATGGGCATAACCGGGCAAAGTCGCGCTGAACGCCCCGTCGCTGCTGATGCCGTCGCTGTTGTCGTGCGCGAAAATCTGCGACAGCCGGACATGCCGAAACCCGCTGCGGCTGCCGTCGGCCGGACCCGAAGACAGGGACACGCCTGCCCCGCCGAACCCGCTTACTTCAACGCCGGACACCGAAACGCCGTCCAGCTTGGCCCCGCCGGGCAGGTCGCACAAAAACAAAATGCCGTCGGCCGAGTTTTTGCCCACCCCGGACCCGGTCAGTGTCAAGTTCTGCACGGTGAAGCCGCCCCGGTCCACCACGGTCAGGCCCGCGCCGTTTCCTGCCTGGATCACGGCCCGGCCGGTACCGGAGGAGCCGACGAAAATCGAGCCGGCGGCGGTGTTGGCCGGGCTGAACTTCAAGCTGCCCGCGAACGTCCGGCCGCCTTGAAGCAGAATGCGGTCGCCCCCGGCGTACCGGCCCGCGTTGACCCGCGAAAGCGTGCGCCAGGCATGCGCGGCGGACAGGCCGGTGTCGCTGTCGCGGCCCGACGCGCTGACATAATAAGTTGCAGCCCCGGCTCGTCCGGCCAGAAGCAGCAGCGCGGCGCTCAGCACTCGGGCCGCCGTGCGCCGGCGGCGGGAAGATTGAATAAACATAGGTTTTTCCTTTTCGAGTTCTTCAAATCTCAGGCAAAGACGTTTAAGCTAGCTTTTGCGCCCGGCGAAGTCTTTCAGCAAATCGGCAAGCGCCTGAACTCCTTTCTCGGGAAATGCATTGTAAATGGATGCGCGGAAGCCGCCGACGCTGCGGTGGCCTTTGAGGCCGTCCATGCCGGCTTTTTTGGCTTCGGCGAGAAGCTCCGGCTCCAAAGACTCGTCGGCCAGACGCCAGGTGACATTCATCAGCGACCGATCCGCTTTGTCGGAGACCGTCGGCTGGTAAAACGGGGTCAGCGAGTCGAGCGTGTCGTACAGCGCGGCGGCTTTGCGCTTGTTGCGGGCCTCGATTGCGCTGAGTCCCCCCTCGGCTTCGATCCATTTTAATACTAAGCCGACGACGTAGATGGCGAACGTCGGCGGCGTGTTGAACAGCGACCGATTTTCTAAGAATGTGCTGTAGGAATAGATTTTGGGCAGGTCGGTGTTGGCGGTCGCCAGGAACGATTTTCTCGCGACCGCCAGCACGACCCCCGCCGGGCCGACGTTCTTTTGTGCGCCGCCGTACAAAAACGAAAACTTGGAATAATCGCGCTCTAAAGCCAAAAAATCCGACGACGTGTCGGCGACCAATGGCGTGTCGCCGATATTGGCGGGCAGGTCGAAATACTCGGTGCCTTCAATCGTGTTGTTGGTCGTGATATGAACGTAGCGCGAGCCGGGGCTGACGGTGAACTCTCTCGGGAGATGCGAGTACTTGGCGCTCCTCGACGAGGCCGCTTCGCGGGCATCGCCGTAGAACTTGGCTTCGCCCAGTGCTTTTGCGCCCCAGTCGCCGCTGACAACGTAGTCGGCGGTCAGGCCCGGCTTCAGGAAGTTCTGCGGCACCATCGCAAACTGCTGGCTTGCGCCGCCCTGCAAAAACAGGGTGGCGTACTCGGCGGGGTCGAGTCCCAAAACCCGCAGCAGGCGGGCTTCGGCATCGGCGTGGATCGCTTCGTAGTCTTTGCCTCGGTGGCTGACTTCCAGCAGGGACATTCCCGACCCGTTGATTTCGCGGACGCCGGCGGCGGCTTCTTCCAGCACGGCTTCGGGCAGAACGGCGGGGCCGGCGCTGAAGTTGTAAATACGGTGGCTCATGGTGATTTTCTCGGTTTCCATCTTGGGTTCTTCGTTGAAAGTGGGGCAAGTGTACCCGACAGGCGGGCGGGAGGTCAAGAAACACCTGCCGCCGCTCTCAGCCTCCGGCGGCGCGGACGGCCTGCACGAAGTCGCGCATCTTGACCGGGTCTTTCACCCCCGGCTCCGACTCGACCCCGACCGTTACATCCACCGCATAGGGCAGGGCGCGGGCAATCGCCGGGCCGACCGTCTCGGGGGAGAGGCCGCCCGCCAGAAAGATTTTTTTGCCGTACTGCCGGGTTTCGCGGACCAGCTCCCACCCATACGCTTCGGGGTCGGAGTAGCCGCCCGGCGCGGGCGTGTGAACATTGATCAAATACGCCTGCACCGTGCCGCTGAAATTGGCGACTGCTCGCAGGTCCCGGTCGCTGCCGACATGGAACGCTTTGATTTTGCGCTCCATCGGCCAGTTCTCGCGAATAATATCGGTCCACACGCTGCTTTGATAGTACTGCACCTGCCCGAACGTGCGGATGACGGTGCGGCCCTCGCTGCGCCAGCGGAAATCGGTGGTTTGATCAAACACGCCGACCGTGCCGACATGCGCCGGCAGCCGGGCGGCGATCAAGCAGAAGTCCAGCGGGTCAATCACCCGCAGGCTGTTTTCGTCGCAGTGAAAGCCCAAAAGATCGGCCCCCGCGTCCACCGCCGCGTCGGCATCCCGCGCCGTCGTTATCCCGCAGATTTTCACCAGTGTCACGGGGAGAGTGTACCCGGTTCGGGGTACACTGACAGTATGAACATTCTTGCGCTGAATGCCGGCTCGTCCAGCCTCAAGTTTCGCTTGTTTGCGATGGAGGGAGACGCGGAAACCGTTCTCGCCGCAGGCGTCGCCGAGCGGGTGGGCGGGGACGATTTGGCCGCCGCCGCCGACCAAGCTGTCGCGCAGTGCCGGGTGTTTGGGATTGATGCGGTCGGGCACCGGGTGGTTCACGGCGGGGCGAAGTTCACGGCGGCGACTTTGGTGTCGCCGGAGATGCTCGGCGAGCTGAAAACTCTGCGCGGCCTGGACCCGCTGCACAACCCCGGCGAAGTGGGGCTGATCGAAGCCGCGCAGCGCCTTCTGCCGGGAGCGCCGAATGTGGCGTGCTTTGATACGGCGTTCCACAAGACTCTGCCCGAAGTCGCCTACACTTATGCCCTGCCGCGCGACCTGCCGTCGCCGCAGCCGCTGCGCCGGTACGGGTTCCACGGCTTGTCGCATGGGTATGTTTCCGGGCGGCTGCTCGGCTGCCTCGGGCGCGAGGCTGCCGGGACGCGGCTTGTCACCTGTCACCTCGGCAGCGGGGCCAGCGTGTGCGCCCTTTTGGACGGTCAAAGCATAGACACCAGCATGGGCTTGACCCCGCTGGAAGGCTTGGTCATGGGCACGCGCTCGGGCGACGTGGACCCCGGCCTGCTGTTGTATTTGCTGCGCGAGCAGGGCATGACCCCGGCGGCGCTGGACGACACTTTAAACAAGCAAAGCGGCCTGCGGGGGGTGTCGGGGACCAGCAGCGACCTGCGCGATTTGGAAGCGGCGGCAGAAGAAGACCCGGCGGCGGCGCTGGCTTTGGCGCTGTTTGCCTACCGGGTCCGCAAGTACCTCGGCGCGTATGCCGCCGTGCTCGGCGGCCTGGACGCGGTTGCGCTCACCGGCGGCATCGGCGAGCGGTCGGCGAACATGCGCGGGCGTATTGGCACCGGCTTGGAGTTTCTCGGCGTGCGCTTTGACGCCGATGCCAACGCTCTGGCTGACGGCAAATCGGCGGCCTGCATCAGCACGCCGGACAGCGCGGTTCAAGTCTGGGTCATCCCGACCGACGAAGAGCGGCAGATCGCCCGCGAAACGGCGGCGGTTTTGGCGGTGCAGAATAAAGACGCGGCAGGAGTCGCCACGGCATGAATAAGCGCCACGGCATGAATGCCGAGGCGACTTTCTTTCTGCCTCGCATCAGCAGACAATCAGAGTAGATAATTAGAGTAGATAATTAGAATTGACGGCTTTGATGACAACGGCGAAGACAGCCATGAAAACGGCTTTGATGTGGTTCCGGCGGGACCTGCGGCTCACCGACAACACCGCGCTTTCTCACGCGCTGCGCGAAAACGACCGAGTGATCGGCGTGTTTGTGCTCGACGATGCGATCTTACGCGCCCGCGACATCGGCGCGGCCCGGACCGCGTTTTTGTTTGACGCCCTGCGCCTGCTCGCTGCCGACTTCGCCGCGCACGGCGGACAGCTCGTTCTTCGCTATGGGCAGTCGCCGGAGCGCGAGCTGGCGGCGCTGGCGGCGGACACCGGCGCGGCGGCCGTGTATTTCAACCGCGATTACACGCCCTACAGCACCGCGCGGGACGCCGAAGTCACGGCCCGGCTGGACAGTGCGGGGATTGACGCTGCTTCTTATGACGATGCCCTGCTCGCCCCGCCGCAGAACATCGTGGACCCGCGCGACGGCCGGCCGTTTGTGACGTTTACGCCGTTCAAGCGGGTCTGGGAAACCCGTGTCCGGGTCGGCCCGCGCCCGAATTTGACCCCGCTGCTGCCGAAACTGAAGCTCGGCACGGCCATAAGCTCGGCCCCGCTGCCGGCTTTAGGAGACTTTGGGCTGCATTTGACGCAAACGATTTTTGCGGCGGGCGAAGCGGCGGCGCAGGCCAGTCTGCGCGAGTTCGCCCGGCTGAAGCTGCACGAGTACGCGGACAACCGGGACAACACCGGCGACGAAAGCAGCACGTCGGCGCTGTCCGTGCATCTGAAATACGGCACGCTGTCGGTGCGCGACTGCTGGCGCGAAGCCGAAAAACTCGGCGGGCGCGGCGCGGCGAAGTGGCAGGACGAGCTGGCGTGGCGGGACTTCTTCAACACGCTTTTGTGGCACCACCCACAGATGCTCACGAAAGCCATTCAGCCTGCATTGGCGGCGATGCGCTTTGACACCAATCCCGAGTATCTCGCCCGCTGGAAGGCGGGGCAGACGGGTTACCCGTATGTGGACGCCGGCATTCGGCAGATGCTGGCGACCGGCTGGATGCACAACCGGACCCGGCAGATCGCGGCGTCGTTTCTGTGCAAAGATTTACTTCTTGACTGGCGGGCCGGGGCCGAGTATTATATGCAGGAGCTGGTGGACGGCGACTGGGCATCCAATTACGGCGGCTGGCAGTGGGTCGCGGGCACTGCGCCCGACCCGAACGGCAACTTCCGCGTGTTCAATCCGGTCGCCCAGCAGCGCCGCTACGACCCGAATTTGACTTACTGCCGCCGCTGGGTTCCCGAGCTGGACACGGCGGCGTATCCGAAGCCGCTGGTGGACCATGCCCGCGCCAGCGAAGAGTTTATCCGCCGCTTCCAGAAAGCCTACGGCCCGCGCCACGGGCAGAGGCGGTAGCTCTTCGGCGCAAAGCGGCTGGCCGAGCGGCAGCCGCCGGCGGCCTACCCGACCGCGGAAGTGCTGGACTCGACGTTCGAAGCCGAGCCGGAAAACGTTTGGCCGCCGAAGCCGATTGACAGCGAGCGCCGCGAAGCGAGGGAATAAATTCCTCTCGCTGAATAGCATCCTTCGGATGTAAGATTGGCTTACGCTCGGTTTCTTCCGTCCGAAGGACGCCATTCAGCGAGAGGAATTTATTCCCTCGCTCTTTCCCGCAGGAGCCATTATGCCCGAAATACCCGAACCCGATCCGAAAACGCTGCGATTGTTTTATGAGCCGAAAGACCGGCTGCGCTTGACTATTGATGGGGACCGATCCTACCACACGGTCAAGCCGGCATGGGCCGCGCCCCTGTCCCGGCCCGGCCGCTACCTGGCCCTGCTTGACGGCAAAGGCAGCGCGATTGCGACCCTGCCCGACCCGAGTGTTCTGCCGCCGGAGTCGCTGGCGGCGGCGACCGAGGAGCTGCGGCGGCGGTATCTGACGGCGGCGGTGCGGGCGATCACCCATGCCAAGCAGGAGTTCGGCGCGACCTATTGGAGCGTGCAGACCGACCGGGGCGACCGTGATTTTGTGACCCAGAATTTGCAGGAAAACGCCGTCTGGCTGTCGCCGACCCACCTGCTGCTGCTGGACGTAGACGGCAATCGGTTTGAGATCACAAACACCGAGGCGCTCGATGCGGCGTCGCGGCAGTATGTGGCGACGATTCTGTAGACGCAAAAACGCCCCCGGCACAGGCTGTGCCGGGGGCGTTTTCATAGGTCAATTCGGGGACTACGGCATCAGCACTGTGTCCACGACATGGATCACGCCGTTGGACTGCAACACATCGGCAATGGTGACATGCGACACGCCGCCTTTGGCGTCCACAATCTCCAGGCCCTTGCCGTAAGGCTTCACTGTCAGCGCTTCGCCCTGCACGGTCTTGACCGTCGCTTTGCCGCCGCCTTTTTTGACCAGCGCGGCAAGCTGAGCCGCCGTGAAGCGGCCGGCGACCACATGGTAAGTCAGCACTTTGGTCAGAGTCGGCTTGTTTTCGGCTTTCAGCAGGGTCGTGACCGTGCCGACGGGCAGCTTGGCGAACGCTTCGTTGGTCGGCGCGAAGACTGTGAACGGGCCGGGGCCGGATAAAGTCGGCACAAGGCCGGCGGCCTTCACGGCGGCGACCAGGGTGGTGTGGTCTTTGGAATTGACGGCGTTCTCGACAATGTTCTTGGTGGGCAGCATCGCCGCGCCGCCGACCATCACCGATTTCGCCTGCACCGCCGCCGGGGCGGACAAAGCGGCGAGGCCGACAGTCATCACTGCCGCCGCGCGAAATAAATTTGTGTTCATGGGTCTGTGTTCTCGTTTCTAATTGGGCAGGCTGCTTGGGGAAGCAAAGCGCTGCCTTCTTAGGATACACACATCCTGCCCAGTCTTAATCCCTGCAAGGTTGACGCCGGGTTACAAGAAGCGGGGACCACGCAAAAAAGACGCTTTTCGTTAAGAAAAGCGTCTTTTTGACTGTGACCCTGCGCCCGGCGGGGCTCGAACCTGCGACCTCTTGGTCCGCAACCAAGTGCTCTAATCCACTGAGCTACGAGCGCATTTTGGGTTGCCGCTGTTGTGGCGGCGAAAAGAAGTATACCTAATCGGAAGCGGCGTGTCAAGGGCAGGACCCGGAAAAATAGTTTTCGGCCCCCGAGTGAACCCGTTGACAATCCGTGCGTCCTATGCCATAATACGAATAAGACATCTCCGACTAATTTAGTCGGGGATAGCGCACAACAAAAAGCCGGCAAGAACGCAACTTGGCAGGCTTTGTGCAGTAACCTAAACCAATGGCAGCCAAAACACGCAAGACCGAACTTCATCCCGAGGCAGGCCCGCTTCAAGCGGCGTTTTGCCGCTGGCGCGACAGCCGGACGCAGAGCCGGGACGCCGCCCGCGTGGGCGCTCTGGCTGAGTTCGCGCCGGATGCCACCGGGCATCGGGAAATGCCGCTGAGCCGCATGGCGCCCGGCGAGTACGGCCATGTGCTGTCCTTGTGCGACGGCTGCGAGGTGCGGGCGCATTTGCTGGAGCTGGGCTTTACGCCCGGTACGGAGATCACGGTGGTGCGGGTCGCCCCGCTCGGCGACCCGATCACGGTGCGCCTGCGCGGCTATCAGTTGTCTCTGCGCCGCCGCGAAGCCGACGCGATTTTCATGCGCCGCTGCCCGCCCGAGCTTGGTTTGGACCACTCTGAAGAAGCGGACCCTGAGCCATGACTGCGGCTTCGGCCCCTAAGCCGTCCCTCCAAAGCGCCCCTGCGCGTGTGCCCCTGTATGCCCTGGTCGGCAACCCGAACTGCGGCAAGACCACCCTCTTCAACGCCCTCACCGGCCTGCGCCAAAAAGTCGGCAACTATCCCGGCGTCACCGTTGAAACCAAAGAAGGCCGCGTCCGCCTGCCGGGCGGCGCGGCGTCTTTGATTGACCTGCCGGGTCTGTATTCCCTCACGCCGCGCTCGCCCGATGAAGCCATTTCCCGCGATGTTCTGCTGGGGCACCGCGCCGACGCGCCGCAGCCCGACGGCATTGTGCATGTGGTGGACGCCGCTAATCTCGAGCGCAACCTGTATCTCACGGCTCAGGTTTTGGACCTCGGCCTGCCGACGCTGATTTTGCTGACCATGACCGATGTGGCGGCCAAGACGGGCCAAACGATTGATGCCGATGCGCTGGCGCAGACGCTGGGCGTGCCCGTTTGCGCCGTCCATGTCTCCAAAAAACAGGGCCTGGCCGATGCGCTGGACGCGATTGCCCGCCTGCCCGAAACGCCGCTGCCGCCGCGCCGCGACTGGGCCTTGCCGGCGGAAGCCGAAGCTGCCGTCGCCGCCCTGTCGGAGACGCTGCGGGCGCACGGCACCCCGCCTGCCCAGAGCTATGAAGAAGCGGTCGGCCTGCTGATGGCCGACGGGCCGCGCCCCGAAGAAGCGTCCCGCTGGTCCCCGGCAATTTGGCGGCAGATTGAGGCCGGCAAAAACAAATCGGCGGCGCTCGGAATTGACTTCTCGGCGGCGGTGGTCGAGGCCCGGTATGCGTGGGCGGGCCGGGTCGCCGCCAAAACCGTTCAAAAGCCGCGCCGCGCCGCCGAGACTTTGACCGACAAAATAGACACAGTGGTCATGCACCCGCTGTGGGGCTATGTGCTGTTTTTCGGGGTGATGGCGGTCGTGTTTCAAGGCATCTTCACCTGGGCGCAGGGGCCGATGACCTGGATCGGCAGCCGGATCGGCGACTTGCAGGGGTTTGCGGCGGCGCACCTGCCGCCCGGCGACTTGCAGGATTTGGTCGTCAACGGCATTTTGGCCGGGGTCGGCACGACCCTGACTTTTCTGCCTCAAATCCTGCTTTTGTTTTTTGTCATTGCCCTGCTGGAAGACACCGGGTACATGGCCCGCGCGGCGTTTCTGATGGACCGCATCATGTCCAAAGTCGGCCTGCACGGCAAGTCGTTTATTCCCCTGCTGTCGTCGTTTGCCTGCGCCATTCCCGGCATTCTCGCGACCCGGACGATTGACGATAAAAAGTCGCGCCTGGTGACTATTCTGGTCGCCCCGCTGATGTCCTGCTCGGCGCGTATCCCGGTCTACACGCTGATGATTGCGGCGTTTATCCCCAACCGCCATGTGCTCGGCGTTTTTACCCTGCCGGGGCTGACCATGCTGGCGATGTACTTTCTCGGGACCGCCGCCGCGTTCGGCATGGCCTGGGTGTTCAAGAAGACGCTTTTGAAGGGCACCGCGCCGGTCTTTTTTTTAGAGATGCCGCCGTACCATGCGCCGAGTCCGCGCACGGTCTTGATGACCATGCTGGAGCGGGCGTGGCTGTTTGTCCAAAAAGCCGGCACGGTGATTTTGTCGGTCTCGATTGTCTTGTGGTTTTTGTCCACCTATCCGAAGTCGCCGCCGAGCGTGCCGCACGCGCAGCGGATGGCGGCGACTTACGCGGGCCATGCCGGGCGGGCGCTTGAGCCGGTGATTAAGCCGCTCGGCTTCGACTGGAAGATCGGCATCAGCCTGGTATCGTCGTTTGTCGCCCGCGAAGTGTTTGTGGCATCGTATGCCGAGCTGCACGATGTGAAAGAAACCGACCATGCAAGCCTCATGACCCGCCTGCGGGCCGATTCGGCGCTGTCCCCGCTGGTCGCGGTCTGCGTCATGGTGTACTACGTCCTGGCGATGCAGTGCTTGTCCACGGTTGCGGTCGTCAAGCGCGAAACCAACGGCTGGAAGTGGCCTTTGTTTATGACCGGCTACATGACCGCGCTGGCGTGGGTCGTGACGTTTCTCGTGTATCAAATCGGCACCGCGCTCGGCTGGGGCGTGCGCTGATAAAGGAGCAATAAGCGATGGCCGCCGTTTTGGAAACCCCGGCATCCGCGCCGGAACAAATCGCCGTTGACCCGCGCAAGCGATGGACACGGGCCGAATACCGGCGGCTGACGGAAGACGGGTATTTGCAGGACGGCAAAGTCGAGCTGATCAACGGAGAGATTTGGAACAAAACCCCGCAGGGCCGCCGGCATATCGCGACAGTGATGTGGGTGCTGTCCGCCCTCACGCCTGTTTTCGGCTTCGACCGCCTGCAATCGCAGTCTTCGTTGCCGCTGAGCGAAGACAGCGACCCGGAGCCGGACCTTGCCGTTTTAGGGCAAAGCCTGGAACAGTACATTGAAGTAGACCCGGCCCCGGCGGACACGCTGCTTGTCGTGGAAGCTGCAAACACATCGCTTTGCGCCGACTTGGTCATCAAGCAGGTCATGTATGCCCAAAGCGGCATTCCCGAATACTGGGTGGTAGACATCCCGAACCGCCGGCTGCATGTGTTCCGGGAGCCGGCCGCCGACGGCTACGCCCGCGAGACCGTGCTGACCACCGGCGACGAAGTGCGGCCTCTGGCCGCCCCCGACGCGCCGGTGCGCGTCGCCGACCTGCTGCCGTAGCGGAGCCGGGGTTGTGAAAACCCCGGCAGGAAATGTGCTTTGCACAAAGAAGCGCTGCTCAAAGCATCGGTCTTCGTCCGCAGGACGCTTCCCTGCCGGGGTTTCCACAACCCCGGCTCTTCCCCGCCTCGGGTAAACTGCGCTTATGCCTAGTTCTGAGCCGCTGCTGCGGCTTTCTCATGCGACTGTGACGAAAAACGGGACGCGGGTTTTGGACGACCTTTCGCTGGAAATCGCGGCGGGGGAGCACACGGCAATTTTTGGGCCGAACGGGTCGGGGAAATCGTCGCTGATCAAGCTGATCACCCGGCAGCATTACCCGCTGGCGCGGCCGGGCGGCGAGCCGAGCGTTTCAGTCTTCGGCCGGGCACGCTGGGACATCTTTTCGCTCCGCAAGCTCCTCGGCATTGTGTCCGCCGAGGTGCAGCAGGGCTTTGTCGAAGACCCGGACTTGCTTGGGCGGGAGATTGTCCTGTCAGGCTTTTTCGCCGGGCATGGGCTGGCCGCGCACCACGCAGTGTCGCCCGAAATGGAGCGCTTGGCCGACGCCGCGCTGCATCTCGCGCAGGCCGGGCATCTGGCGCAGAAGCCGGCGGCGCAGATGTCTACCGGGGAAGCCCGGCGGATACTCATCGCCCGCGCCCTGGCCCCCGGCCCCAAAGCGCTGCTTTTGGATGAGCCGACCGCCGGGCTGGACCTTGCGGCCCGGCGGCGGTTTTTGGACACGCTGCGGGAGATCGCGCGGGCGGGCCGGACACTGATTTTGGTGACGCACCACGCCGAGGAAGTCCTGCCGGAGATCGGGCGCGTGATTTTGCTGCAAAGCGGCAAAGTGTTTCGCGACGGGCGAACCGAAGACGTGCTGACTTCGGCCAATCTGTCCGCGCTGTTCGGCGAGCCGGTCCAAGTTCGGCGGCGGGACGGGGTTTATTCGGCAGAGAGCATCAGCAGCGAGGAAGTAAACTTCACTATGCCTTCGGCATTACTGCGTATCTGCTGAATAGCGTCCTTCGGACGAAAGAACAAGAAAGCCGAGCGTATGCTTATCTTCTCGTCCGAAGGACGCTATTCAGCAGATACGCAGTAATGCCGAAGGCATAGTGAAGTTTACTTCCTCGCACTTCCCTTTCTCACCCTCACTTTATGAACGGAATACTCAGCATTGACAAGCCCGCCGGGATGACCTCGCACGACGTGGTGGGCCGGGTCCGGCGGGTTGGCCGCCAAAAGCGGGTCGGCCATGCCGGGACTTTGGACCCCGATGCCACCGGGGTCTTGCTGGTCTGTCTGGGGCAGGCGACCCGGCTGTCCGACTACCTGGCCGCCGAAGGCAAAGCCTACCGGGCCGTGCTGGCGCTCGGGCGCACGACGACCACCGAAGACGCCTCGGGCGACGTGCTGACCGAAGCCGACGCGGGCGCGGTCACCGAAGCCGCGCTGGCCGCGCTGCTGCCGCGCTTTGTTGGGGAAATCTCGCAAATCCCGCCGATGGTCTCGGCGGTGCATCACGAAGGCAAGCGTTTGTATGCGCTGGCCCGCGCGGGCATCACGGTGGAGCGGACGGCCCGGACCATTCAGATTGACTCGATTGCGCTTTTGAGCTTCACGCCGGGCCGTTTGGCGACCGCGACGCTGGACATTGCCTGCGGCAAGGGGACATATATTCGAACGCTCTGCGCGGACCTCGGCGCGGCGCTCGGGGTGGGGGGGCATATGCAGTCGCTGCGCCGCACCCGTGTCGGGACATTCACGGCGGACTCCGCCGCGCCTTTGGACGCCGTGACCGAGGAAAGCCTGCCGAGGCTGCTGGTACGCTCGGCGGATGCTCTCGGCGCGTGGCCCGCGCAGGCCGCCGCGACTGAAGACGCCCGGCGCGACATCGGGGCGGGCCGCGCCCTGCGCTCGGACTTGCCGCCGGGAACCGAAGCCCGGATTTTGGACCCGGCGGGCGAGCTGATCGCCCTGGGCCGGGCCGACGGCGAATGGCTGCGCCCGTTTAAAGTCTTTGTCTGACGTGTTGGTGTGACGCTATGCGTGTACTTTATCCTCTGCAAGAGACCGCCGAAACTCTAGGCCGCACCGTGGTCGCCATCGGCGTTTTCGACGGCGTCCACCGGGGCCATCAAGAGATATTGAAGCAGACCGTCCGGGAAGCCCGGTCGCAGGGCCTTGCTCCTGTCGCGCTGACTTTTGATATTCACCCCGGCGAGCTGTTTGCGCCCGAAAAGTCCCCGCCGTATATCGCGTCGCTGTCCCAAAGAACCGCGCTGATGGCGGAGTACGGCGGCGGGCTGAGCGCTGTCGCCGTCGCCCGCTTCGACCGCGCGTATGCTTCGCTGTCGCCGGAAGCGTTTGTCACCGACATTCTCGAAACCCGCCTCGGGGCCTGGCATGTGCTGGTCGGCGCGGACTTCCGCTACGGCCGCCACCGCGCGGGCAGTGTCACGACGCTGCTGGAAGCCGGTGCTCGCTGCGGCTTCACCGTCACGGTCGTCCCGCCCATTTTGATCTACGGCGACCGCGTCTCGTCCACCCAAATACGCGGCCTCGTCGCCGAGGGAAACCTGCCCGCCGCCCGTGACCTCCTCGGCCACCCGTTTGTCGTCGAAGGAGTGGTGACCCACGGCAAGCAGCTCGGGCGCACGCTCGGCTACCCGACCGCCAATCTCCGCCCGACCCAGCCGAGCCAGCTTCTGCCGGGAAACGGCGTGTATGCCGCCTACGCCCGTTTGCAGTCCGGCCAAACCGTCCGCGCTGCGGTGAGCGTCGGCACCAACCCGACCACCGACACGGACAATAACCGCAAAGTCGAAGCGTTTCTGATGGACGGCTTTTCCGGCGACCTCTACGGCCAAAAGTTCGCCCTCGACTTCCGCGAAAAAGTCCGGGGCGAGCAGAAGTTCAGCAGCCTCGACGCCCTAGTCGCCCAGATGGCGCTGGATGTGGCGGGGATTGGGGAGCGGCTGAGCGCCCCGGAATGAATCGCCCCGTGAATTGCCCCGGATTGAAATCCGAGGCTGAAATACACCAGCGTCGCGGCGACGCAAGAGCAGGAAAGTTCCCGTATCAATCCCATGTCGCTTCGACACTGGTTTCTCCGAGCCTCGGATTTCAATCCGGGGCGCTTTCGCCACAACGAGCCGACAGCCCGACGAGCCTACAAAATGGGAACACCAATATGATGGATCAAGCTATACTGGCCCGCATTGTCTCACAGCCCGGCGTGCTGGCCGGAAAGCCGACTGTTCGCGGAACACGCCTGAGTGTCGAGTACATCCTGAACCTTTTGGCGCACGGCGCGACGCATGAGGAGATATTGTCGGAGTACGAAGGTCTGACGCCGGAGGATATTACGGCCTGTCTGCGCTGTCTCAGGCAGGACGTAATCAAGCAGGATATAATACCGACAGCATCGGTTAAGAACGAGCAAACTTAATTAATCGTGTGAGGTCGTGAGCGTCGGCTTCTTGCAGGGCTTTGATATACCGTGTTCGCATCTCGCCTGCGGGAGCAAGCAGCCTGCCGCCCCAAGTGAAGTGTTCGCCGCCTGACCGCGTGACCAGCAGGTCGGCCATCAGCCGGGCGTGGCGTCCGTTGCCGTTTGGGAACGGGTGGATCGAGACCAGGCGGTGGTGGAAGCGCACAGCAAGCTCGTCAGGCGCGAAAACAGCCTGCTCGGTCCAGAGCCGGGCGTCGTCGAGCAGGCCGCGCAGGTTCGACGCAATCTGCCAGGCCGGAACCCCGATGTTGCGCTCCGTCGTTCGGTATTTCCCCGCCCAGGTCCAAACGCCGCCGAGCATTCGCTTGTGCAGGTCTTTGAGAAAGCGCTCGTCCAGCAGATCGCGCCGGCGCTGCTGAAACGCCCAAATCCGGCCTGCTGCAATGTTAGCCTGCTCGACTTCGTTCAGCTCCGCGCGAAATGTGACCCACGATGGGATCAGCCCGCGTCGCTCGTCATTGGTCAGCGGCGTCGCCGCATCGTCTTCGGGCTGAAATGGATGCAATTCGCTCACTCCTCACCCCATAGCGCCCGCGAACTAACCTGTTCCGCCAGCGCCGACAGCAGCCGCTCGCGCGTTTCCCAGTCTGCCGCCGACTGCCCTTCGACCGACTGATTTTCCAGGGCCATCGAGTGCTCGACGGCTTCAAGCTGCTGTTCGGCGATCTCGCGCCGCCGGGACTGTACTCGCTGTTCCAGCGGCTCGTTCGGCACCAGGGCGTAGACAAGCCGGCAGTCCAGCGCGGCGGCAGCCCGCGCAAGCGTTTCGAGCTTCATATGCCCGAGGGCTTCCGACTGCTCCAGCAGAACCACTGCCGGCTGGCTGACCCCGAGCCGCCGGGCAAGCTGGGCCGTGGTCATGCCGAGCGCTTCCCGAACCGCTTTGATCCAGCCCTGCGGCGGGCGCTGAAGGCTAAGAACCGCTGTGCTGCTGAGGCGGCTGTCGAGATGCCGCCGCGCGGTTTGGGCGTCTTTGTGTCGCATTTTGCATTCTCTGTTTTTTATAAGCTGCCGCTTATCGTTTTATTGTATCGCGATAAGCTGCGGCTTATTATACCCTGCCGGTGCGCCGAATGGGCGTTTATTGACTTTGCTGCCCGCAAAACAGTATAATCAAGGGCGGAAAGTAACTTAATTATGGCTGAATTGATCCAACTCCAAGTGCTGACGCCGCTGCCGGCGGCCCCCGCCACCCCTTCCGGGCCGCGCGTCGTCAACCGGCGCATTCCCGAATGGCTGACGATTAAGCTGCCGAAGCGCCAGGGGATTGAAGAAGTCGAAGGGCTGATGCGGTCGGCAGGGCTGGTGACGGTGTGCGAGGAGGCTCGCTGCCCGAACCTCGGCGAATGCTGGTCGAAAAAGACCGCGACGTTTATGATCCTCGGCGATACGTGCACCCGCGCCTGCCGCTTCTGCGCGGTCAAAACCGGCAAGGGCGGGCCGCTCGATCCCGACGAACCCCGGAAAGTCGCCGAAAGCGCGGCGGCACTGGGCTTAAAGCACACGGTCGTCACAAGCGTCAACCGCGACGAGCTGCCCGACGGCGGTTCGCGGCACTTTGCGGAGACTATCGGCTGGCTGAAACAGCTCCTGCCGGACACGATTGTGGAAGTCCTGACCCCGGACTTTTTGGGGAACAAGACGAATATCCAAATCGTCGTGGATGCCAAGCCGCATGTCTTCAACCACAATATCGAGACCGTCCCGAGACTGTACCGGCAGGTCCGTCCGCAGGCGCGTTACGCCCGCTCGCTGCAATTCTTGCAGTATGTGAAAGCGTCGGACCCCGAGATTTACACCAAAAGCGGGTTCATGGTCGGCCTCGGCGAGACCAAAGACGAAGTGCGGGCGCTGCTGGAAGACTTGAAAGCGCACGACGTGGACGCCGTCACTATCGGGCAGTATTTGAAGCCGGGCAAAAACTACCTGGACGTGGCCGAGTATGTTCACCCGGACGTGTTCGCCGAATACAAAGCCATCGGCGAAGCGATGGGTTTTTTGTTTGTCGCCTCGGGGCCGTTTGTGCGGTCGTCGTACAACGCCAAAGAGTTCAGCGACTTGTTTCTCGCGAAGCAGGCGGCGAAGAAATAGCTCGGCACTGGAACTAGGAACCGGCACTGAAGTGCCCGTGCCCGGACTCTGCATGACCAATCTGCATGAATGAGCGACGAACACGACAGCGGCGGCAGCGGCGGCTCCCGCGCCCGGCGGCGGCCCGGCTGCCTGCCGGGCAGCGGTGGGCGGTGCGCGGCCTCGCCGCCCTGCCGCTGCTGTGCCTCTCCGTCTCCGCCTCGGTTTACCTCCACTCGGTTTACACGCTCCTCCACGCGCACCTCATCCCCATCGCCGAAGCCGAGCTGACCCGGCAGTACGGGCACGAAGTCCATCTCGGCAGCGCGGACTTGAAGCCGGGGGCGCTGGTGGTCGGCAATCTCGCCGTGTCCAACAAAGCGACATTCGCCGCCGGCGGCGGAGAAGCGGCGCTGACGGCGAAGCGGGTCACGGTCGCGTACAATCTCCACGCGCTGCTGTTTGACAGCGGCAATGCGGCCCATGCGCTCGGCGACATCACGGTGGAGCAGCCGGCGCTTTTGGTCGAGCGGCTGTCGGGATCGAAATTCAACTTCTCCGACTTCTTCAAGCCGACCCCCAAAAAGAAAACCAAGCCGTTCAGCGGGCGGCTCTTGGTTCACCGTGGCTTTCTCCGATTTCGCGACTTTCAAGCGCCCGACCGGGGGCTGCGGCCGGCGCTGAACACGCTGGCGAGCGTTGAAGCGACCGTGGACTTTCAGCCGGAGCGCAATGTCTACTTTGACGTGCGCGGGGTCAACACCGAAGGCCGGTTCAACACGCTGGCGGTCAGCGGCAGCGTTTCGCGGCAGGTCTCGGGCCGGTTTCAAGGACGGGTCGCAGCGGCGAACGCCGATGCGGCGTACTGGACCGACTACTTCAAGGCGTTCCCGCAAGCGCGGATTGTCCGGGGCCGGGCCGATGCCGATGTGTCGGTCGCAAAGCTCGGGGCAAAGCCGCCGCCGGGCCTGCCGCTGGATTTGTCCGGGAAAATCCGCCTGCGCGGGACGACTGTGCTCGTCGCCGACAAAAAGCTGCTCCGAGCGCCCCTGGAAAATTTAAACGGCACGGCGGTTTTCACCGGCGCGGGGGCATCGCTCGATGCTTCGGTGGCCCTGGACGGGCAGCCGCTGGCGGCGTCGGGCACGGTGTTTGATTTCAAGCATCCCCAAGTCGCGTTTACGGTCAAGTCGCCGGCGCTCGACCCGGTGCGCCTAGCCCGGTCGGTCCCCGTGCTTGCCCTGCCGGCGGGCTTGTCCGCCGCGCCGGGGCCGGTCGCGGCGAGCTTCACGGGGTCTGCCGCAAACCCGGCGATTACGATCAACGCCTCGCTGCCGCGTGTCGGCTATTTGAACAACTACGCCGAGCATTTAACGGTCTCGGCGACTTACGCAAACAAAGTTTTGACCGTGCCGTCAGCGACGTTCACGCTGGGCGGCGGGGCGGGGGCGGTCCGGGCGACGGTGGACACCCGCGCCAAGACGCCCGTATTTTTGCTGGCGGGGACGCTGGCGAACGTCAATCTCGCGGGGCTGAGGCTGCCGGGGGCGGCCAATTCAGCGCGGATGGCACTGGGCGGGACGGCAAGCACGCAGTTTGTCGCCGACAATGCCGGGCGGCCGTTTTCGGTCGCCGCCGATGTTCAGGTGCAGCAGCCGCGCGTGGCGAAAACGGCGCTCCATGCGCTGGGTGGGCGCGTTTTGTGGACGCTGGGCGGGCCGCTGACGGTGGTGCATGCGGCGGCCTCGGCGGGCGGAGGCCGGCTGGCCCTCAGCGGCACCGTGCCGGTCGGCGCTCCCCAGGGCCGGTGGAACCTGCGGGTCCGCACGGCGGGCCTGGATTTAGGGACGCTGCTGAGGCCCTACACGGCTTCGGCGCTTGCGGGCCGGGCGGCGTTTGACGGTGCCATCACCGGGCCGTTCGGCTCGCCGGAAGCGGCGGGGGCGGTCCGGCTGGTCGGGCCGCAGCTCGGGCGCTTTTCCGCAAACCTGGTGACGGGAAACATCCGTGCCGACTTGAACACGCTGCAATTACGGGACGTGACGGTGCGCCGCTTTCCGACCCTGGCGGGCCTCGACGGCCGCGTGTCCGGGCTGGCGTCGGGCAATCCCAAGCTGGCCCTCAACGTGCGCTTGTCCGAGGGCGATGTCAGCGACTTCTTGAATCTGGCCGAGCAGGCGTCGGCCCCGTCGAAACAGACCGCGCGGGCGCTCAAAGCGAGCCTGCCGAACTTGACCGGCACGGCGCAGGGGACATTCCATCTCGGCGGAACAGTGCGTTCGCCGAGCGCGTATGGGCACGCGCTGGTGTCCGATGCGACGGTCGGCGCGTACCGGATTGACCGGCTTGCCGCCGACCTGCGGTTCAACAACGGCACGCTGTCGGTGGGCAATGGGCAGGTCACGTCGGGGACGGCGACCCTGACCGCCCACGGCACGCGCACGGCCTCGGGCTTTATCCGGGCGGGCTTTGCGGTGTCGGGTTTGGACTTGACCCGGTTTTATCAGCTTGCCGACCCTTACGCCGATGTGCAGGGCACGGCGGCGCTGGCCGGCAGTTTTGCGGGCACGCCGGACGCGCCGCACCTGGCTGTTCGGGCGCTGACCCTCCCCGACCTTGTCGTCAACTCCCAAAAGTTCGCACCGCTGACCCTGGCGGGGCGCTACGACGACGGGACGTTCACGCTGACCGGCGCACCGTGGCGGTTCGCCGTTGCCGTGCCGCCCGACTATGCCGCCGAGCCGGGCGGGACGGTCGAGTACGATGTCAGCCGTTTGCGGCTGCTGCTGCCGGTCGGCATTCACCGAAAGCGGCCGCTTTCGGTGGCGCTGGCTGCCGCCATCCCGAGCGCGGCCCCGGAGCGGCTGTCGCACGTCTTTCGGACGATCCGGCAGACGGCCTGGGCCAAAACCCCCGCCGGGCAGGCGTTCCAAGCGCAGCTTGCCCGGCTGCCGCAGCCGCTGTCGGGGACATTTTCCCTGCCGCGCGTCGCTGTTTCCGGCCCGCTGTCGGCGCTGTCGGCGTCGGCGGATTTGGGCGCGGACAATCTTGTGTTCGGCGAGTCGAGATTGGCCGGCCTGACCGCGCATGCCGAGTACGGCGGCGGCCCTCGGCCGTCGGCCAAAGTCACCGCGTCGGCGCACGACCTGCTGGCCGCCGGCGTGCCTGTCGGGGCGGCGTCGCTCGATGCGTCTCTTTTAAACCGCGTTGTAACCGTCCGCGCCCTCAAAGCGACCAGCGCACGGGCGTTTCTCAGCGCGTCGGGCACGGCGGATTTGGACGGCGGCCTCAGCGCCGGCGTGGATGCGTCGAACATCCCGCTCGCGCTGGTGCGCTCGGCGTTCCCGAGCGCCGGCCCGTATTTGAATTTGCTGCCGCGCGAGATTTCCGCGCTGTCGGTGAATGCAACGGGGCCGACCCGCTCGCCGAATTATGTCGGCTCGATTTCGCTGGCGAACCCGGAGCGCGAAGGGCCGAAGGCTCTCGGTGCGTCGTCGCTGGCGCTGGACCGGGTGCGGAGCGGCCTGATTACGGTGGCGTCGCCCAGCCTCGGAGCGCCGAAAATTGTCACGGTTTCGTCGCTGTCGGCGTTCAAAGACGGGCGGCTGGTGGCGACGCTGTCGGGGACGCTGCCGCTGTCGCTGTCCGTGCTGACGACGCCCGACGCCGTGCCGACCACTGTGCCGGATGCCGACGACCTGCATGCCGAGCTGTCGGTGCAGGACTTGTCGGCGCTGGCGGGCTTCAGCGCGGGCGTGCTTGATGCCAAAAAGACCGGCGGGTCGCTTTCCGCCACGGCAAACTTCGGCGGCGGCCGGCTTTCAGGCTTGGTCAGTCTCAAAGACGCTTCGGTCGGGCTGACGGGCTTCGACACCTACGCGAACAAAATCAACGGAATTGTTGTTCTCGCAGAAAACAAGGCGTCCATTCAGTCGTTTGAAGGCCGGTCCAGCAAAGGCGGCACCTTTGCCCTGTCCGGCGGCGCGGATTTGACCGACGCCAAAACGCTGAATTTGAGGCTGGCGGCGGCGAACCTCACCGTGGATGAGCGCGGCAAAAAAAGCCTGCTGTATCAAAAGTTCAGCGCGGCGCTGCAAGCCAAAGTCAGCGGCACGGTGTCGGCGGTCGGGCCGTGGCTGACCCCGCGCATTGCGACCCCGCCGAACGCGCCGATTGTGGTCAGCGACGCGGTCGGCACCCTGCCGTCGCCGACCGGCGCGGCGGCCCCGGCGGGTGCGCCGTCGGCGTTTGATCCGACTTTTGCCGTCACCGTCCGGCTCGGCGGCGGGCGGACCAAGACCGTCACGGTGACAAACGCCCTGCTGCGGGCCGATGCCGGCGGGCTGGTGCATCTCGGGGGGCGCTTGTCCGCACCGCAGCTTCGGGCCGATCTGGCCGTCGCCAAAGGCCAGTTTACCCTGCCGCCGTCCACCGTGCTGAAAATCGTCAAATCGGGCGCGGGCGATGCCAACACGGTCAGCGCCAGCTATCCTGTGCTCGGTCCCGACGGCGTGCCGGGCCTGCGGACAAAAGTGGATTTATACGCGCAGGCGACCGTGACCCCGTCGTCGTCGTCGCTGGCTCAGTCCCGCTCGGTGATCGGCACGGTCGGCGAGTCCGCGCCGGGGGTTTCGGACCTCGGCCCGACCCCGTTCGGCGGGTCGCGGCAGCGGTACACGATCACGGCGCATATTCATGGGGTTTTGAACTCGCCGGACCAGCTTGCGCTGGATTTAACGTCGTCGCCCGGCGGCTTGTCGCGTCAGCAGATGCTGGCGGCCCTGGTGCCGGCGAGCGCTTTGCTGGCCGGCGGCGGCAGTGATTTGGAGTCAGGCTTCAAGCAGGCGCTGGTGTCGGCGGCGTTGTCGCCGCTGACTTCGACGCTCGGCGACGCGCTCGGCTTGACGGATTTAAACGTGGCGTATAACCCGAACCAGCCGGTTTTGGTGACGGGCACGGTAGACATCGGCCCGCGCCTGAGCGTCACTTACGCCCGGTCGTTCGGCGCACGCGGCCCGGCGGAAGCGACGTTCCGCACGCCGCAGTATACGGTGCAGCTCGGGTATGAGCTGGCCCGCCGGCTGCGCCTCGGGATCGGCACGGACGACCAGAAAAACAAAACCGTGACTTTGCAGACGTTTCTGCGGTTTTAGGGCCGGGGTGAGGCGGCACCAATGAACCTTTTGAGCTGATGTCCGTCGCTTTTCCAGTTGTGGGTCTTGTCGCTGGGGGAGCGGTCGGCGGAAAACACGGCATTCTCGGCGGTTTTCTGGGCGCGGCAGCGGGAGCTTTGGGTGGCTTCCTTGTGTACATGATTTGCTTGTTCCTTCTTGCCTGCATCTGCCATCTGATGGCAAGGGCGAATGGGGAAGATAGTCGTTTTTGGAGGCCGCCCAAGCCTAAATTTTAGAAACCCTGTGTTGAAACACACGGCTACACAGCGAAGACGCTAAAAAACGCACCGCTTCGCGGGGTTAGGAACGATCCCATGTAGGGCGTAAGGCTTACCCTACCCTTTGCATCCCTACCCGCAGAACGCGGGGAGTGTTCAGAAAAGCGGAGCAAGATGAAGAGGGTGGGGGCAAGCGCCGCCCCTACCCGGACTTATCTTAAGTCCCGCGAAGCGGCACTTCCTGGCGTCCGCGCCGTGTAGCCGTGTGTTTCAACACATGGCTCTTATCCCGTTCCGGTTTCTTTTGCTGCGTCCCGCGTGTAAACCCGCGCCAAAAAATCGTGAAACATTTCGCCCTCAGCTTTGTCCAAACTCGTAGCACCCCGGCGCTGATGCCGCGCGACCGGCCCGCGCCGCCCGTGCCGGTCCCGGCGGACACGCGGGCGGAGACCCGGCAGAGGCGCGACGATGTGGCGCTGGTGCGGGACTTCGACGCTCTGTATGCCCGCTACGGCAAACAGATTTACAACACCATTTTTCAGTGGATCGGGGACCACGACGAAGCCGCCGACTTGACTCAGGAAACATTTCTGTCGGCCCACAAAGCGCGGGAGCAGTTTCGGGGCGACGCCAAAGTCTCGACCTGGCTGTACCGGATCGCCCACAACCACTGCAAAAACCGCTTCAAGCAGCGCGGGCGGCAGCGCGAAATGGAAGGGGTGTCGCTGGATGCCGGCTTCGGGGGCGGCGAGGAAGATGCCGCGCCGCGCGAAATCGCCGACTGGAGCGCGTCGCCCTCCCAGCTTCTCGAGCAGAAAGAACTCGGAGCGCAGATCAACCGGGCGGTCAACGCCCTGGCCCCTGAATACCGGGTCGTGCTGGTGCTGCGCGAAGTGGACGGGCTGGCATACACTGAGATCGCCGAAGTGACCGGGCTGACTTTGGAAGCCGTGAAAACGCGGCTGAACCGGGCGCGAGCAATGGTTCGGCAAAAAGTGGAGCCGTATCTGAAGATTTGACGTAAAAACTACGGAGTTAAGGCTGAGGAGCGATTGTTTGACCACTCATCATAAAAAAAATCGGGCGCAAGTGACGCAGGCTTGCGCCCTTGCGCTGTCCGTGTCCTGTGCGGCTCTGCCGTCCCTGCCGGCGCGGGCGCAGGGCGGCGGCGCGACTCCGGGAACGGCCCCGGTCAGCCCCGTCACCCCGTCCTCCCCGGCGGCCCCGCCGTCGGCCAATCCCGCCCCGGAAAACAGCGCGGCGTCGTCCCCGAACAGCCCCGATGCGGCTAACGGCGGGGTTATCCCCCCGCAAGCGCCGTCGCCGGCCCCGGCCGTTCCCAGCTTCACCCTGCCGCCCGCCCCGGCGGCCCCCGATGCCGGGGCAGGGACCGAGACGGCCCCCGACGCGCCGCAGCTTTCAGGGCGCATTTCGCGCATTCTCATCGCCGGCAATAAAAACATCAACGACGCCGCCATTCGCGGGGTCATCACCAATGCCGGGCTGAAGCTCGGGGACACCTACGCCCCCGCCAATGCCGTTTCGGCCCGCGACGCCGTCAAAGCCATGGGCTATTTCAACGGCGATGTGGTGCTGTCGGGCACGCAGGACCCGGCGGGCGGCGCGGACATCACGTTCACCGTGAAAGAAAACCCGGTCATCAAGACCATTAAATTCACCGCGAACACCCCGACCGGCGAGCCGACTATCGCGTCGGCCACGCTGAAGTCACGCATGACGACCAAAGAAGGCCAGGTGCTCAACACCAACATTCTGGTGCGCGATTTGGACAGCTTGTTCAACCACACCAACAGCTATGTGTACCAGCAGGGATTTATTTTTGACGTGTCGTCGGAAATCAACATTGACCCGCTGACCGGCGTTCTGAACATTCCCCTGGTGGAAGCGCATATCAACTCCCTGAAAATCACGGGACTCAAAAAAACCAAGCCGGCAGTCATCACCCGCGAGCTTCACACGCAGGTCGGGGACGTGCTCGACGAAAAAAAGCTGCAAAAAGACTTGACCCGCGTGTACAACTTGGGCTTATTCGATGAAGTCGGGCCGTTCGACCCGTCGTCCACCGATGTCGGCAAAGTGGACATCGCCATTCCCGTCACCGAAAAGCGCAGCGGGCAGGTCTCGGTCGGGGTCGGGTATTCGTCCACTCAGAAGCTGGTCGGACAGGCCGAGCTGGCGGAAAACAACTTCCGGGGGCTGGGCGAGCGGGTCAGCCTCCAGTGGACGGTCGGCGGGGTCAACAGCCAAAGCAGCGTCGAGCTGGGCTTCTTCGAGCCGTATTTGGACAAGCACCACACGTCGCTGGACGTTGATTTGTACAACAAAGCCGTCTACCGCTTCAATTCCAGCGGCCTGACCAGCAACAGCAGCGCCCTCAACAGCGGCAATACCAGCGCGTATGTGGAAAACCACCGGGGCGGCACGCTCGGGGTCAACCGGCCGCTCGGCGACTTTTTAACCGTGGGCGTGACGGGGCGGACCGAAACGGTCAGCACCAACGACTTCAACAACTCGGCGGCCGACCAGTACATCCGCCAAAAAGGCAATGTCACCGGCCTCGGCCTGCGCGGGATTTTAAGCAACCGGGACAACGAGTTCGCGCCGGCATCGGGCGGCCTGACTTCGGTGTCGTATGAGTTTGTTTCGGCCAGCACCCAGCCGGTCGCCTCGCTTGCGGTCAGCCCGCTTGCGCCGGGCCGCTTTTATTTCGGCAAGCTCGGGGTGGACCTGCGCCGCTACATGAGCCTGCAAGGGCCGCGCAAGCCGGGCAGCTTCAACCAGCCGAAGCGGGTGCTGGCGACACGCGTTTTGATTGGAACGACTTCCAAGAATATCCCGTTCTTTGAGCAGTACTTCCTCGGCGGCGCGGACTCGCTGCGCGGCTTCGACCAGGACCGCTTTTGGGGCAACAACCTGGCGCTGGTGCAGGCTGAGCTGCGAATTCCGGTCGGCAAGGACAACAACTTCCAGGGGGTTTTGCTGTTTGACGGCGGCGATGCGTGGAACTCGATCTACCAGGTGCAGGGCTTGTCGCAGGATACCAAGTTCAAGCTGCGGACCGACTACGGGGTCGGCATTCGCCTGGTGACGCCGATTGGCCCCATTCGTTTGGATTACGCCATTCCGAGCGGCGGCGGCAGCGGGCGCACCCAGTTCAGCATCGGGCAGTCGTTTTAGAAAAGCGGATGGACGGGAGCGAAGGCGTTGGCGTCCGCGCCCCCCAGCGAGGGCGTTCACGCCCTCGTTAATTACGCCCTCGCACACACAACGCTCGCGCGGCGACAAACGCCTTTGTTCATTGACCAAAATCATTGCAGTTAAGACATTTTTATCACAGAAGGACCTTATGACACTCACTCGGATTATGAAACAAACAACTCGCTGGACGGCGCTCGGCGTTGCCGCGCTTTCCTTGACGGCGCTGGCCGCCGCCAAGCCCGCCGCCGCTGCGCCGGCTCCCGGCACGCTTTCCATCGGCAGTGTGGACATCGGCAGGCTGCAAACCAAGTCCACCCGCAAAGCCCAGTACGACACCGAGCTTCGCGCCCTGGCCGAGCGGCTGGACACGGCCTTCAAAACCCAGGCGCAGAACTTGATGCTGGAAGCTGCCGACCAGAACGAGCTGGGAACGCTGCTCGGCAGCCCGCGCCTCACCGATGCCAACCGGGCGCGAATCACGGCGCTGGAAGCCAAAGCCGCCGCGAACGCCCAGCAGCTGATAGACTTGCAGCAGAAAAAAGAGCCGACCCCTACTGACACCGCCCGGCTCGGGCAGCTCAACGACATGAACGCCGCCGGGCAGAAGCTCGTCACCGACATTGGGGCCGGCTACCAGGCCCGCTTGAAAAAACTCAACGACGACGACACGGCGGCGTTCACGCAGGCCGTCAAAGACGCCATCAATGCCGTGGCCCAGCAGCGCGGCCTCACGGTCGTGTTTACATCCGACATCGCTGTGTACACGACCAGCGACATCACCGATGACGTTATCAAGCGGCTCAACAAGTAGGGGAACCCCCCCGCCCCAATTCTGGGGAGCAATACAACGAGGGAGGACTGCCTGCCGCGCCCTTTCCCCTTCCGGCTCCCCAGAATTGGGGCGGCGGGGCAGGCCGGCAGCAGCTCTCATGCTGGCGTGCTTGTGCCTCTTGGCGCTCTGCGGCGGCTGCGCGGAAACCGCCAAGCCCGCGCCGCCCAAAATCGTCAGCGGATACGCCGACATTGATGCGCTGGTGCGCTCCCGGCCCGGCTGGGCGGGGCTGACGCGCTACGACGACGCGCTCGCCCGGCTTGATGCCGCCGCCCGCAGCCTGCCGGCGGCGGGCCGGGCCGATGCCGCGCCGGCTTTCCTGCCCGCGCTCCGTGCGGGCGGGCCGAGCAGTCTGCCGGGGGGCGGCGGGCAGAGCGGGGCCGGCCTCAGCGCCACCGAGGCGTCGCTGGTCGGCAGCCTGGCCGACCGGCGGCGCATGGCGCGGGCCGAGCAGGTCCGGCGGCAGCAGGAATTGTGGCGGCGCGACGCCCGGCGCTTGTTTCCGCTGCCGGCCCGCGCCGCCGAAATCGGCATGGATTTGGATGTGCAGCTTTTAGAAGCCAACATCGCCGCCCTGTCGCGGACGCTGGCGCATTGGGACAACTCCGCGCCGCCGTCGCCCAAGCTGACCGCGCTGCGGCAGACAGTAGCGCGGGACCGGGCGCGGCTGGAAGCGCTGCGAGCCGAGCGAACTGGAACGCGCGAAGCCGCCCGCGCCGCTTACGCCGCCGCGCTGCGGGAGGCCCGGCAGGCCCGCATAGATTATGCCGCCGCGCAGGGCGCGGCGCTGTCGGCCCGGCTGGAAGCTGAGGACCGCCGGGCGCTCGGACTGCGGGCCGAGCGTCTTGACGGCGAGCGCCGGGCGCTGCTGCGGGCGCTGGCCGCGCCGGAGCCGGTGGCGGTTCCGCCGGCAGGGGAAGCCGGACTGATTGCCCTGCCGCGCGGGCCGGGCGCGGCGGCAGCTTTGTCGGCAGGCAGTCTGCGGGCGGCCCGTGCTGGCCTGCTCGCGCAGCGCGGACGCTGGGCGCAGTATTTGTACGACGACACGCGGGCGGCGGCGCTCGACGCCGCCGCGAAAAACCACTGGGCGCTGACCTTCGGCCCGGCCCGGCCCGGCCTGCGCGACTTGACCGCCGATTTGAAGCAAGCACTGTCACAAGGGTAAAGAGG
Organism: Capsulimonadaceae bacterium; assembly: GCA_965246745.1. Taxonomy (GTDB): domain Bacteria; phylum Armatimonadota; class Armatimonadia; order Armatimonadales; family Capsulimonadaceae; genus JANXMY01. The sequence continues at coordinate 1,378,845 of OZ251980.1, read as the reverse complement.
ACACGACATGCAGACGACTGTGGGACAACTGGCGGCGCTTCTGGAAGGGGCCGTGGAAGGCGACGCCGACATCGCCATTCGCGGCATTTCCAGCATTGAAGACGCCCAGGACGGCGACATCACGTTTGCCGAGACCGACAAGCTGCTGTCGAGCGCCGGGCGCTCGCGGGCATCGGCGGTGATCGCCCCGGCGAACAGTCCGAAGCCCGAAGGGGCGCTGGCCGCCAAGCCGCTGATCCGTGTCAAAAACCCCCGCTTTGCGTTTGCTCAGGCCCTGCGAATTTTTGCGCCCGAGCCGAAAGTCTATCAGGGCATCCATCCCACAGCAGTCATCGGCGAAAACGCTTCGCTCGGGCATAACGCGTCGGTGCATGCCCTGGCCGTGCTCGGCGACAACGTGACGCTCGGCCGAAACTGCGTCGTGTACCCGTTTGTGTATGTCGGCGACAATGTTTCGGTCGGCGACAACTGCGTCATCTACCCGCATGTCGTTCTGCACGACAACACCGAGATCGGCAATGCCGTGGTTATTCACAGCGGCTCAGTGCTCGGCACCGACGGCTTCGGGTATTTGTTTATTGAAAACAAGCATTACAAAATCCCGCAGATCGGGCGCGTGATTGTCGAAGACGATGTTGAAATCGGCGCGAATGTCACGATTGACAAGGCGCGGACCGGCTCGACGCGTATCGGAGCGGGCACGAAAATTGACAACCTGGTGCATATCGGGCACAATGTCACGGTGGGCCGAAACTGCGTCATTGTCGCACAGGTCGGCGTGTCCGGCTCGGTAGACATCGGCGACGGCGTGATTTTGGCGGGTCAAGTCGGCATCAAGGACCATGTGAGTATCGGCGACGGCACGATTGTCGCGGCGAAATCGGCGGTGATCGGCGACCTAGCGCCGCATTCGTTTGTGTCGGGCATGTATGGCCGGCCGCACGGCAATGAAATGCGCTCGCAGGTTTTGTACGGCAAGCTGCCGGAGATGCACAAGCAGATCAAGGACCTGGAAGACCGCCTGGCGGCGCTGGAAGCCGAAAAATCGGAAGCCGAAAAATCGGAAGCCGAGAAAAACGCCCAAAAGAAGGCGCAGGAATGAGCGGGCGGGCGCGTCAAACGCCGGCTTCAGCCGGCGCGGCTCTTTCCGGCGTCGGCCTGCATTCGGGGGCCGGCGCTTCTGTTCGTCTGCTCCCCGCCCCGTCCGGCGCGGGCCGCGTGTTTCGGCAGGCGGAGACCAGGCAGGAAATCGCGGCCCTGGCGTCGAACGTCTGTGACACGTCCCGCTGCACGCGCCTCCGGTCGGGCGGCTGGGAAGTGCAGACGGTCGAGCATGTCTTGTCGGCGCTGGCCGGGCTGGGGGTGGACGATGCCGTGATTGAGCTGTCCGGCGGCTCGGAAGTGCCCGCCCTGGACGGCAGCGCCGCGCCGTTTGCCCGCGCGATTTCGGAGGCCGGGCTGCGCGGGCAGGTTGAAACGGTCCAAGCGATCACACTGACTCAGCCGATTTATGTGTCCGAAGGCGGCTCCACGCTGATTGCTCTGCCGTCCGAGCGCTTTTCGCTTGCAGTCGTTTTGGACTACCCGCGCCACGCGTATTTAGGGACGCAGGCCGCTGTGTTTGCCGGCGCGGACGATTACGCAAGCCAAATCGCGCCGGCGCGGACTTACGGGTTTTTGGCTGAGATTCACGCCCTGAAGGCCGCCGGACTCGGCCTCGGCGCGTCGCGCGACAATGCCGTCGTGCTCGGCGCGGCGGGGTACGAGACCCCCCTGCGGTTTGTCAACGAGCTGGCCCGGCACAAGATTTTAGACCTGGTCGGCGACTTAGCGCTGGCGGGCCGCCCGGTCTGCGCCGAGATTGTCGCCGTGCGTCCCGGCCACACGCTGAATGTCCGCCTGGCCCGCCTGCTGTCTGCGCTGTAGAGTTTCGCGATTTGAGGAGAGAATTTTGCCTGAACTGGACATTGAAGCGATCAAACAAATCCTGCCGCATCGGTATCCGTTTCTGCTGGTGGACCGAATTCTGACGCTGGAGCCGGGACGGCGGGCGGTCGGGCGCAAAAACGTCACCGTCAACGAGCCGTTTTTTCAAGGGCATTTTCCCCAAAGAGCCATCATGCCCGGCGTTTTGATCATTGAAATCATGGCGCAGGTCGGCGGCGTGATGATTTTATCGGTGGAAGAGCATCAAGGCAAGCTGGCGTATATCGGCACGGTGGATAATGCGAAGTTTCGGCGTCCGGTGGTGCCGGGCGACACGCTGGACGTGGAAGTGGAGCTGCTGCGGCTGCGCGGCAACATGGGCAAAGTGAAGTGCGTCGCGCGGGTCGGCGGCGAGGAAGCCGCCGAAGCCGAGATCATGTTTGCGCTGGTTCTGCCCCTGCCGCCGGCCGCTGCGCTTTAATCCGCTGCGACTCTTTTACGAAAAGATACCTATTCTGCATGAGCATTCATCCCACCGCTTGTATTGACCCCAGCGCCCAGGTCGCCGCCGATGCCGAAATCGGGCCGTATGTCGTGATCGGCGCGGAAGCCGTCATCGGCGCAGGCACCCGCCTGCGTGCCCACGCGGTTGTTGAAGCGTATGTCACCCTGGGCGCGAACTGCGACGTGTTTTCCGGCGCGGTGCTCGGCGGCATTCCGCAGGACCGCAAGTTCAAGGGCGAAAAAAGCTTTCTGATTATCGGCGACAACAACATCATCCGCGAGCATGTGACGATCCACCGGGCGGCGGGGGCGGGCAGCGAAACCCGTGTCGGCGACAACAATCTGCTGATGGCGTACTGCCATATCGGGCACAACTGCCAGATCAGCAGCGGCATTACTATGGCGAACTCGGCGGGCATCTCCGGGCACTGCCTGGTGGAAGAGCGGGTGAACATCGGCGGCTTTGTCGGCGTCCATCAGTTTGTGCGGATCGGGCGGCTGGCGATGATCGGCGGCTACTCCAAAGTGGTTCAGGACATCCCGCCGTTTATGATGGGCGACGGCCGCCCGTGCAAAGTGATTGACCTGAATGTCATCGGCCTGCGCCGCTCGGGGGTCTCGTCGCCGGTTCGGGCTGACCTGAAGCAAGCCTATAAGCTGCTGTATCGGTCGCAGATGAACATGTCTCAGGCGATTGAAGCGATTGAAAACGAGGTGGACGCCAGCCCGGAGCGCGACTACATTCTGGACTTTATCCGCTCTATCCGCTTCGGCTCGATGGGGCGGGGGATTGACGGCTCCCGGCATTAAAACCCCTCCCGCTCGTTCCTCGCTCCCTCCCCTGTTAGGGAAGGGCAAGAAAAGCCAGGAAGGATGACCGCGAATGCCCGCGCCTTCCACCCTTTCTGTATGGCCCTTCCCTAACAGGGGAGGGAGCGAGGAACGAGCGGGAGGGGTTCTGGAGTTTTATCATACAAACAGCGCTTCGAGTGATGATGCTGGCCGGGGAGCCGTCGGGCGACCGGCAGGGGGCGGCGCTGCTGGCCGCGCTGCGGGCGCTGGCCGCGCCCCGGCCCGTGGAAGCGTTCGGCATCGGCGGGCAGGAGATGGCCGCCGCCGGGGTGCGGCTGCTGTATAACTCCGAGCCGTGGGCCAGCATCGGGATCGCGCAGACGCTGTGGAATATCCCGATGCTGCTGCGGGTGCAGGCGGCCATGAAGCGGCTGGCGGAGCGCGAAAAGCCCGATGCGCTGGTCTTGATAGACTCCGGGGCGTTCAGCGTGCCCATCGGCCGCTTTGTCAAAGCCGAAGGGGTCTGCCCGGTTTTTTACTACTTCCCGCCGGGGTCATGGCGGCGGCCCGCCAAGACTCAGGCCCTGGGCGATGCCGAGCCGCGTCCCCCGAAGCCCGGCGACTGGGCGGACCGGGTCGTGACCCCGTTTCCGTGGTCGGAAACGCTGCTGCGGGAGCGCGGGATGGACGCCCATTTTGTCGGCCATCCGCTGCTGGATTTAGTGAAGCCCGCGCTTTCGGACAGCGACTTCTACGCCCGGCTCGGCCTGGACCCGCACCGCCCTCTGGTCGCCCTGCTGCCGGGGAGCCGGACCGGAGAAATCGCGCATATTCTGCCGCGCCTGGCCGGCGCTGCCGGGGCGATCTCCCGGCGCATCCCCGGCGTGCAGTTTGTGGCGGCGCTGGGGTCGCCCCGCGCCCGCGCTCAGGCCGAGAACATCATCCGGGCGGAGCAAAAGCGCGGCCCGGCGGCCGGCTTGCAGCCGTTTTTGGCATCGGCGGGCACGGCGCTGTCGCAGATCGCGCAGTCGGCCCTGCCGGCGGCCGGGCCGCAGCTTGCGACCAATGAAGGCTTTGTGGTTTCGCCGGACCGGGAGGAGACCGCCCCGCCGCGCCCGCAATCCGTGCCGCCGGCCCCGCTGGCGCTCTGCGAAGGGCTGACGTGGGACGTGCTGGCCCGCGCCGACCTGGTGCTGACCAAAGCCGGCACGGCGACCCTGGAAGCGATGATTCTGCGGAAGCCGATGATTATTGTCTACAACGGCCCGAAGACCATGGCCGTGGAGTGGTTTCTGCGAAAGCGCAGCCTCCAGATCGCCCATATCGGCATGCCGAACATTCTGGCCGGGGAGCGCGTGTTTTCCGAGCTGATCGGCGAAGACGCAAGCGCCGAGGCGATTGCGGACTTGTCGGTGGAGCTGCTGATCGAGCCGGCCCGGATTTTGGCCGTGAAAGCGCGGCTGGCCGCGCTGGTCCCGGAAAGCCTGGGCGAGCCGGGCGGCATCGCCCGCGCGGCGGCGCTGCTGCTGGATTTGATGGAGGGGGATTAAGAACCCCTCCCGCTCGCTTAGGCTCGCTCCCTCCCCTGCTAGGGAAGGGCGAAAAGCGCTTGTTCTCTTGCATCCCTTTCGCCAGAACGCAGGGCCGCCGAAAGTGGTCTGAAGCCCTTCCCTAGCAGGGGAGGGAGCGAGCCTAAGCGAGCGGGAGGGGTTCTTAATCCCGAGCGACACGACCGACTTATGCGAGACACCGACAACAACTCAATTTCAGACTCCGCTGCGGACACGCCGCCGGTCGGCCCGCCGCCGTTTCTGGTGCGCCGCCGGACCGTTTTTACCTGGCTGGTCCCGCTGCTGCTGCTGGCGCTGTCGCTGGTGTTCCACAAAACCGACGGCGGCTGGGCGGCGTATGGGGCCGGGATCGGCCTGGTGGTTTTAGGCGAAATCGTCCGGTTCTGGTCGGCGGGGTATATCTCCAAAGACGCCGTGATTGCGACCGGCGGGCCGTATGCCCACGTGCGGAACCCGCTGTACTTCGGCTCGCTGCTGCTGGCGGTCGGCTACGGGCTGGTGTCCGGCCTCGGTGTTTGGGGCGTGCTGCTCACCGTCGCGCTGTTTTTGGTGTTTCATCTGGCCGCCATTTTTTACGAGGAAAAGTTCTTGACAAGCAAGTTCGGCACGCCGTATCTGGACTATAAACAGCGTGTTCCGCGCCTCTTGCCGTCGCCCTGGCCGCGCACGACCGGCGCGGGGCAGTTTACCTGGGCGCAGTCCTTAAAGAACCGCGAGCAGACCTCGGCCCTGTTCGCGCTGATCTTTGTTTTACTGTTAAGCCTGCGCTTTGTCATCTATCATTGAGACCCCGACTACTATGAGCAATTCGCGTGCTGTTTTTGGACGGCTTTGGGCTTATATCAAGCCGGATCAGCGGTATCTGTGGGGGGCGTTCATCGCCGCGCAGGTCGCCGGGGCGATTGACCTCAAAGTCGCGTTTCTGCTGAAATCTTTTGTGGATTTAACCGCCGCGTCGGGGCATCAAGCGTCGGCGACCGCCGGGGAAGTCCGCACCCTCTATTCCATCTGCCTGTTGCTTGTGGGCTTGTATGCCGTCCGCGCCGTGTTTAACTACGCCGACACGGTCTGGTTCGCCGAAGCCGGGCAGCGCCTCGGGGTGCGCCTCCGCGACGCCGTGTACCGCCACTTGCAGGGCTTGTCGCTGCGTTTTTTCCATGAACAGCGCACCGGGGCGCTGATGTCTACCATCAACAACGACGTGCCGCTGTTGCAGGGAATCTTAGCAGGTCTCAAAGATGTCGCCGCGTCGCCGCTGGTCGTGCTGGGCGGGGTCATCGGCATCTTTGTCATTGACTGGAAGCTGTCGCTGGCTGCGCTGATCGTGGTGCCGCTGATGGTGCTGACCGTTGCGCGGCTGACCCGGCTGATTCGGAGCATGACCACGCACACGCAGGACAAGCTGGCGGATGTTAACTCCTTGATGGAAGAAACATTCGGCGGCATCCGCATTATTCAGTCGTTCTCAGCGGAGCCGCAGGAAATTCGCCGCTTTGCCGCCGAAAACCAGGAAGCGAAAAGCCGGGCGATGCTGGTGACCCGGCAAGGCGCGAAAATCAAGCCGATGACCGACCTGCTCGGCGCGGTCGGGATCGCGCTGGCCTTGTGGGTCGCCGGCCACGAGGTCATCACCGGGGCGATGACTATCGGCAAGCTCAGCTCGTTTATTTTTCTGCTGAACAAAATCGCCACCGGGGTCAGCTCGCTCGGCAATGTCAAAGTGATCTGGGAGCAGATGCAGGCCGGCTCCGGGCGCATTTTCGACCGCGTGCTGTCAGTCGAATCGGAAATCAAAGACGCGCCGGGGGCGAAAACGCTGCACGAAGTTTCGGGCCGCGTCGAGTTCGCGCATGTGGCGTTTGCTTACAACCCGGAAACGCCGGTGCTGCGCGATGTTTCGTTTACGATGAACCCCGGCGAAGTGGTCGCCGTGGTCGGGCTGTCGGGGGCGGGCAAAAGCACGCTGGCAGATTTGATCCCGCGCTTTTACGACCCGTCGGCCGGCAGCATCACGGTGGACGGCCACGATGTCCGGGAGGTGACTTTGGCGTCGCTGCGGCGGCAGATCGGGATTGTGCCGCAGGAAACGATTTTGTTCGGCGGTACCATTCGGGACAACATCGCTTACGGCAACCCGCTGGCGACCGAGGCCATGATTGAGGCCGCCGCCCGCGCCGCCAATGCGCATTCGTTTATTTCCGACCCGGCGACCCTGCCCGACGGCTACCAAACCCTGGTCGGGCAGCGCGGGGTGAAGCTGTCCGGCGGGCAGCGGCAGCGCATCTCCATCGCCCGCGCCCTCCTCAAAGACCCGCGCATTTTGATTCTCGACGAGGCTACGTCGTCGCTTGATGCCGAGTCGGAAAAAATTGTGCAGGAAGCGCTGGAAACGCTGATGCGCGGGCGGACCACGCTGGTCATCGCGCACCGCTTGTCCACCATCCGCAACGCGCATAAGATTTTGGTCATGCAGGCCGGCGAGATTGTTGAAAGCGGCACGCACGATGCGCTGATGCGCCTGCCGGACGGTTTGTACCGGCACCTGTACGAGCGGTTCCACGAGAAAAAGTACCCGTGGGAGACGCCCGGCGGGCCGGACGCCGACGCCGCAAGCTCTGAGCTGGTCCCCGCCGTCCCCGTGCCGGGGTAAGCCCACACCATGAAATACCGCGTCGTTTCATTTCTGGTTTACTGGTTTGTCCGCCTGCTGACCCTGACCCTGCGGGTGCGCGTGGTCGGCGAAGAGCGTGTCAAGGCATTGCAGGATACGGGAAACGGCGTGATTTTGGTGACCTGGCACGGGCGGACCATGCTGCCGATTTCGCGCTTTCGCCGGCGCGGCTACTGGGCCATTATTTCCACGTCGCGCGACGGCGAGTACCAAAACCAAATCTTCAAGCGCTTCGGCTGGCAGACTGTCCGGGGGTCCACCTCGGCGCGGGGCGCGGTGCAGGCGGCGCTGACCGTGACCAAGCAGCTTCGGCGCGGCGCGACCCTGGCGTTTACCCCCGACGGCCCGCGCGGCCCGAGCCGGGTGGTGCAGCCGGGGGCGATCTTTTTGGCCCAAAAGTCGGGGTCGCCGATTGTGCCCGCCGGCATCAGCGCGTTTCCCCGCAAGCTGTCCCGCCGCTCATGGGACCATTATTTGATCCCCCGCCCGTTTTCGCGCGTCGTCTGGCTTTACGGCGACCCGATTTATGTTCCCGCCGATGCCAAAAGCGAGGCCGAGCAAGCGCTGTGGGCCGCCCGCATCGGCGCGGCGATTGATGCCCTCGAAGCGCAGGCCGAGCGCGAAGCCGGCGCGGCCCCGGCCGCCCCGCGCCCCGAGCCGAGCAGCGCCGACCCGGTCAATTCGGAGCGATAGCGCCCGAGCGCTTTCTCCAAATGAAAGCCGTGCGCGAGACATGCGCCGGTGTCGGTTTTCTTTCTTGCATCTTCTCCCAAAGCGGCGTATAATAGGCCATGACACTTTCGGCTGCCTGTTATGCGCTCGGCTACCTGACGGGTCTGGCGGCGTTTGCGCTGATGGCCCGGCGGCGCGGCATGGCGACGGCGGGCATTCTGGCGATCATGGGCGCGGGCCTGCTCGGCGGCCTGGTCGGGGCGAACCTGGCCCAATGGCTGATCGGCGGCGCGGCGGGCAAAAGTGTTCTCGGCGGCATTGCCGTGGGCTATGCCTGCGTTTTTTTGTACAAGCGCCGTTTGGGGATTACCCGTCCGACCGGAGATTTGTTTGCCGTCGCGATCAGCGCAGGCGAGGCGGTCGGCCGCTGGGGCTGCTACTTCGGCGGCTGCTGCTACGGCAAAGCCTGCGCGGTGCCCTGGGCCGTCTATCAGCACGGAGCCTGGCGGCACCCGGCGCAGCTTTACTTGTCGGCAGCGAACGCGCTGATTTTGCTTGCGCTGTGGCGCTTCGACCGGACCCGGCCGCCCGAGAATGCCTTGTTTTACTTGCAGGGCACGCTGTACTGCCCGGCCCGTTTTGCGGCTGAGTTTTTCCGGGACGGCCCGCCGCCGGTGTGGGGGCTGACCGCCGCGCAGTGGGCCTGCGCCGCCGGGTTTGTCTTTTTCGCCGTGCGCCTGCGCCGCCTGCTGCGTCCTGCCGCGCCCCCGCTCGGCGCTGTCCCCGCGAGGTAACCGATGTCTGACCCGCCGCTTGAGCTTGCCGAACCGTCCGCCCCGTGCCCAAACTGCGGGACGCCGTGGCCCGAGAACGCGCCCGCGTGTCCGAACTGCGGCCGGCTGCGGCCGGCGGTTTGGCCCCCCGCGCCTGCCGGCAGTCCGGCGGCGGCCGCTCCGCCGGCGACGCGCCTGGTGACGCGCAGCGAGACCGGGGACATCCTGCTGGGGCTGGGCGTGAGCGCGGCGGCGCTGCTGGCCGGGATCGGGTTTCTCCTGCTGCCGGTTTTGTATTTTGTCTTGAAGCGTCAAACCCCGACTTTCGCGCGGGGCCTCGGCTTCGGCTGGCTGGCCGGGACCGCCCTGCTGCTGGGAGCGCTGGCTGTTTGTTTCTTCACTGCCTTCAGAGGCCCGAACGGCGGGGGATTGTAGGATGACGGCTAGAAAGAGCTGGGCCGTAAAAGACCATGCCATGAACGGCACGGCTATTGGGCGCGGACGCCGTAAACCCGCCGCTTCGCGGGGCTAGGAGTCCGAATTCTGAGTGCCGCGAAGCGGTAGTTCTCGGCGTCCGCGCCCAATAGCCGTGTGTTTTAACACATGGTTCTTATCGCACGGCTCTTGTGGCTTTTCTCTGAGGCTTTTATGTCAAACTGGACCGAACAAACGCGCGGCTTGTGCCCGGTCTGCCTGCGGGATGTGCCGGCGACGCTCTTTGACGACGGCGGGCAAATTTGGATCACGCAGACGTGCGGGCGGCACGGGGCGCACCGGGCGCTGCTGGCATCGGACTCCGCCGAGTACCTGCGGCTGCGCCGGTATGTCCCCGACCGAAGCGGCGCGAATTGTTGCTGCGGACCGGGCGAGGTCTGCGGCCCCGGCGAACAATCTGAAGGCCAAAGCGGGCCGCCGGTGTGCGTGCTGCTGCTGGAAATCACGCAGGCGTGCAACCTGCGCTGCCCGACCTGCTATGCCGATGCACAGGGGCATGACTTCATGACTGTCGCCGAAGCCCGGCGGCGGTTGGATACGTTTTTTGCCGCCCAGCCGCGCCTGGATGTGCTGATGCTGTCCGGCGGCGAGCCGACCATTCACCCGCAGTTCGCCGAGATTTTAGATGCCGCGCTGGCGTACCCGGTCGGGCGCGTCATCATCAACACCAACGGCCTGCGGCTCGGGCAGAGTCAAAGTCTGATCGAGACGCTGGCCGCCCGCAAAGCGCGGGTTGAGCTGTATTTCTCGTTTTCCAGCTTTCGGGCGTCGGCGCACGAGCACTTTTACGGGCGCGACCTGCGGCGGGAAAAAACCGACGCGCTGGAAAAAGCGTGTGCGGCGGGCTTATTTGTGACGCTGGTGCCGGCGGTGGAGCGTGGGGTCAACGACGACGAGATTGGGGCGCTGTATCGCTTCGGTTTGAGTCTGCCGACGGTCAACGGCCTCACTTACCAGCCGGTGATGGACACCGGGCGGTATCAGCACGGCTATTCGGCGTCGGACCGGATGACGCTGACCAATGTAATCGCCGCGCTGGAAGCGCAGACCGGCGGCGAGCTGCTGCGCTCGGATTTTGTCGGCCTGCCGTGCTCGCACCCGGACTGCTGCGCCCTGACTTACGGTTTTCTCGATGCCGGGCGGTCGCGGATCACGCCGCTGCCCCGGCACCTCGATGTTTCCCGCTACTTGGACTTGTTCACCGACCGGATCAGCTTTTCGGGCCTGGTCGGCGGCGCGGCCCGCCGGGTCTGGTCGGACACGGCGCACCTGCGCGGGCGGCAGACTTTGCGGGACCTCGCGGTTTTGTTTGCGCGGGGCGGCCTCAAAGAAGTCGTCCCCTTGATGCGCGATCCCGACGCGTTCGGGCGGCGCGTGTTCCGCGTAGTCGTCAAGCCGTTCATGGACGCGCACACGTTTGACCGCAAGCGGATCGAGCAGTGCTGCACCAAGATTTTGGACGCCGAGGGGAACGCCGTGTCGTTCTGCGAGTTCAACGTTTTTCACCGGGGCCGCAAAAGCCGCGAAGCGGTCGTGCCGCTGCGAATGCTGGCTTAAAGGGCGCTTCCGGCTTTCGGCACGGGCAACATCAATGAGCGAATACGACCGGCAGGTGTCCGGGAAAAAATATGAAGGCTGGGCGTTTACGTTCTGCAAAGCGGCGTTTTTGGTGCTGCTGTTCGGGCAGTACGCGCTTTTGATCCTCTCGGGCCTGGCGACCGTGTTTTATGTGCTGGCGGCGCTGCGCGGGGTCAAAGACTGGCGCTGCTGGGCCAAGCCGCCTTATGTGACGCTTTTTTGGGGCATTGTATTTGCCGAGCAGCTTTGGGCCTTGCTGACCCACCGGCGGCTGGCGCTCTGGTAGCAGGCAGGTGAAGGAGAGAAAGTGCATGCCCCAATTCTGGGAGGCCCCCCCGCCCCAATTCTGGGGAGCTATATAGAATTCAATCGCAGGGTCGCTGCTTGCCGCGCTCTCTGTCCTAGACGCGCCCTTTTCTTCATATCCGGCTCCCCAGAATTGGGGCAGGGGGGCCTCCCAGAATTGGGGCAGGGGGGGCGGCACAGTCATCCAGAGGAGCGAGCTATCGGCAGGCTGCAAGAGTATTTACAAGAGTACATATTGGACGCCATTGGGGAGCCGGGGCGGGCCGGGGTGGGGGCGAGCCTGACGCGCGGAATGCTCGGCGGGCTGGCGGGGCTGTACGACGGCGGGCTGGAAGCGTACCTGGCGGCGGAGAAGGCCGGCCTGCGGAAGCGGGCGCGGCTGCCGGTGCCGGTGGTCAGCATCGGCAACCTGTCGGTAGGCGGGACCGGCAAAACGCCGATGACCCAGTGGGTCTGCCGGCAGTTGGCCCAAGAGGGCAGGCGGGTCGCGGTACTGAGCCGGGGGCACGGCGGGGCCAGCCAAAGCGTCCGGGTGGTGTCGGACGCGGCGGGGACTGTTTTGCGGCCGGCCGCCGACGCCGGCGACGAGCCGACCCTGCTGGCGCAGACTTTGCCGGGCGTGCCGGTCTTGGTCGGCAAAGACCGGCGCGTGTCGGGCCGCGAAGCCCTGCGCCGGTTTGACCTGGACGCGTTGATTCTCGACGACGGCTTTCAATTCTGGCAGCTCGCGCGTGACCTGGACATTGTGCTGCTCGACGCCAAGCGGCCGTTCGGCAACGGCTTTCCGCTGCCGCGCGGACTGCTGCGCGAGCCGAAGCGGCATCTGGCGCGGGCAGGCGTGGTGGTCGCCACCCGCGCCGGGGGGCTGACCGGCGCCGAGCGCCGCAGTTTGACGGGTCAAGTGTCTGCACTGGCCCCGGCTGCCCGGCTGTTTTTCGCCGACCACCGGCCCGCCGGATGGGTACGCGCTGAGGCTCTCTCGTCGCCTTTGCTGCCCTTGTCGCTGCTGGCCGGCGCACGGGTCGCGGCGGTGTCGGCGATTGCCCAGCCGCAGTCGTTCACGGGAGCGCTGGCGCGGCTCGGCGCAAGCGTCGTGTACGAACGCGCATGGGCCGACCACCGGGCCGTCTCGCCCCTCGAAGCGCAGGCGGTTCTGGCCGACGCCGCAAAGTCAGGAGCCGACGCGCTGGTGATGACCGAAAAAGACGCGGTCAAGTGGCCGTTCGCCCCGTCCCTGCCCGGCCTGCCGAGTTATGCCCTGCCGAGTTATGCTCTGCCGATTTATGCTCTGCGGATTGAGATGACGGTGGACGATGCGGCGGAGCTTGTGAGGGTGATTACGGAACGAACCTCACCCCGGCTCTCTCCTTAAGAAAGGAGAAGGTGGCGCGGAGCGCCGGGTGAGGTTTCCTACTCCCCGAACTTCCCCGGCGGGTGCTGACGGTGCCAGTCGGTCAGCTTTTGGTAGGCCGTGCCGAGCGACAGCAAAGTCGCTTCGTCAAACGCCGCGCCGACAAACTGAAGGCCGAGCGGCAGCCGGCCGGGACCGAAGCCCATCGGGACGCACAAGGCCGGCAGGCCGCACAAGTTCCCCATGCCGCTGAGGCCTTTGTCGCTGCCGACAAAATAGGTGTCCAGGCTTTCGGAAAGCGGCAGGGAGACTTGCAGCATGCCGGGGGCGACCAGGGCATCGTAATGAGTCATAAAGTCCGCCATCGCCGCCTGCGCCGCCGTGCGAATGCGTAAGCTCCGCAGGTAATCCACGCCGGGGATCACCAGGCCCGCCAGCAATCCCCCCTGCTGCTCGTCGTCTTGAAGCAGTGCCAGCCGCTCCCGGTCTTTGATCAGCGTCTCAAACGCCGCCGACCCTTCGACGCTGACAATGGTTCCGGCGGCTTCGCTCATCGGAATATCGGGCAGGGACGCATCGGACAAGGTCGCGCCGAGGCCGGTCAGCACGCCGAGAGCGCCTTCAAAGGCCGTTTCCGTCGCCGGCTGGGCGCGGCCGTGCTTGTCGCCTTCGTGGTAATCGGGCCGGACCACGCCCAAGCGCAGGCCCTTGATCGGGCGCGGCTTGCCGGGCTTAAACCGGCTTTGGCCGGAAGTTGTGCCGTCGGCGCGGTCTTCTCCGGCAATCGCCGCCAAAATCAACCCGCAGTCTTCGGCGGACCGGGCCATCGGGCCGATCTTGTCCAGGGTGTATGACAAGGCCATCGCGCCGTGGCGGCTGACCCGGCCGAACGTCGGACGCAGGCCGGAAACGCCGCAAAACGACGACGGGCAGACGATGCTGCCCCAAGTCTCGGAGCCTAGCGCAAAGCCGACCAAGCCCGCCGCTGTCGCCGCGCCCGGTCCCGACGACGACCCCCCGGCCCAGTGCGCGGGGTTCCACGGGGTCCGGCCCGGACCGGTGGACGACGCGCTGCCATAGCGGTAGCCGCCGCCGCCGGCCAGCTCGATCATGGACAGCTTGCCGAGCAGCACCGCGCCGGCGTCGCGCAGGCGGGACACGACAAACGCGTCATAATCGAACTTCTGGCCCCGGTGCGCCGGGCTGCCCCATTCGGTCGGGTCGTTTGCGGTCGCCAGCAGGTCTTTGACCCCGAACGGGACCCCGTGCAGCGGGGAGCGGACAATGCCCGCTTTGCGCTCGCGGTCCGCCTGCGCGGCCTGCACCAGCGCCAGCGGGCGGGTCAAATGCGCCAGTGCGCCAAGCTCCGGCCCGAGCGTCTCCAATCGGCTTAAATACAGGGTCGTCAGCTCCGCCGACGACACCTGCTTTTTTTTCATTGCCAGGCCGAGCTGTGCCGCCGTGCTGAACAGCAAATCCGTGTCGCTCATTTGACGCGCTCCTTTCGGACCGGCGCAGCGGCGGCAAAGGCCGGCCCGACCGAGTCGGGCAGCGGGTAAGCGCGGGCTTTGGCAAAGCCGCCGGGATAATCCCGAAGCTGAAGCGCGGCTTCTTTGGCCTGCGTGTCCGACAGCGCGTAGCCGGCGGCGGCGGGCACCAGCCGGATCAAAATGTCGCCTTCGGTGGTCGGGGCCGCTGCCGCCGGGGCCGGAAGCGGGGGCGGAAAAGCCGGGGCCGGGTCCACAACCGGCGGCGGGGCGGCGGGGGCGGGAAGGGCCGAAGCCAGCAGGACGCCGGCAGCGCCGGCGACGGTCTGCCGCGCCCAATCGCGGCGCGTGATCAAGTGCTTTGTCGGGGGGAGTGTCATAGGGAAAAGTTCGGCAGAAACGCGCCGGAATCCTGCGCTTTTTAATGAGAACTGCAAAACTACCGGCGATTTGCCGACAATCAGCACAGAATGTTTTCAATACCCTCATTCGTGATTTTAGGCGCCGCGCTGCTTGCCCAGTCCGCCGCGACGCTGCTGTCGCTGCGGATGTTCCGCACCTACGGCCGCCGGCCCCTGTGGCTGCTGCTCACCGCCGCGTCGCTGGCGGCGGCGGCGCACAGCGTCGCCCTGCTGCTGCATCCGGGCCTGCTGGTGCATTCGGGCCGGGCCGGACTGCCGGCGGAGCTGTCGGCGATGACCTTGTCGCTGGCGCTGGCGGTCGGCCTCGGCGGGGTGGACGGCTTGTTCCGCGAGCGGCTCCAATCGGAAGAAGCGCTGGAGCGCGAAAAGCGGCGCTTGTCCATGCTGGTAGACCGGCGGGTCGCAGACCTGGAAACCGAAGTCGCCGAGCGCACACGGGCCGAAGACGCGCTGCGGCAGGACGGCGAGCGGTTTTCCGCGATCATTGCCACCCAGTATGACATCGCCACGGCGGACCGCGATTCGCTGGCCGTGATGGACCTGATTGTCGCCCGGACGCAGACGTTGACCGGGGCGTCCGGCGCGATTTTGCAGCGCGTGGAAGGCGACGAGCTGGTGTACCGGGCGGCCAGCGGGCGGGCGAAGCCGTTTCTCGGCACGCGAACCCCGCGCGACGCGGGCTTGTGCGGCGAATGTGTCCGCACCGGAACGACTTTGCGCTGCGATGACGCCGAGCGGGACGGACGGGTGGATTTGGAGCACTGCCGGCGCATGGGAACCCGGTCCACGGTCGCGGTGCCGCTGCATTACGACCGGGCGGTGGTCGGCGTGCTGCAAGTGACCTCGCCGGAATTGTATGCGTTCGGGCCGATGGACGAGCACACGCTGCACCTCATGGCCGGCTTGATCGCGGCCGCCATGAGCCATGCCGCCGAGTTTGAAGCGAAGCAGGAGCTGCTGGCGCACAAAGAGCATCTGCTGGCCGAAGCGCGGGAGCAGGCGGACCGCGACCCGCTGACCGGCCTCCTAAACCACCGGGCGTTCCACAAAAAACTGGAAGAAGAAGCCGACCGGGCGCATCGCACCGGCGAGCGGGTGGCGCTGGCGGTGATTGACCTCGACAACTTCAAATTCTTCAACGATGCTTACGGCCATCTGGTTGGGGACGAAGTTCTGGCGCAGGTCGGGCAGGCGATTGCCCGCTCGTGCCGCTCGTATGACACGGCGGCCCGCTACGGCGGCGACGAGTTTGCGCTGCTGCTGCCGGGAGTCGGCGACGAAACGGTTGAAGCGATCACGGCGCGGCTGGACAAGGCGTTTGAAAGCCTGGAATACCGGCCGGCGGGCGAAGGCGGCGCGATCCCCTTGTCGCTGTCGCTCGGCGTTTCCGTGTTCCCCGAAGACGGGCCGGGCCGGCTGGACGCTTTGGAAACGGCGGACGCCCGCTTGCTGCGGACGAAATACGGCGGCGGACTGTCCGACGCTCTGACTGCCCAGATGCGCTCGCACCTGAACTGCTCAATGGCGAACTTTTCCATGCTGAACGCGCTGGTGACGGCGGTGGACACCAAAGACCGCTACACGCGCCGCCATTCCGAAGATGTGATGTTTTACTCGCATCAAATCGCCTGCGCCCTGGGGCTGCCCGAGGACGAGTGCAATTTGGTTTTGACGGCGGCGCTGCTCCACGATGTCGGCAAGATCGGTGTGCCGAACTATATTCTGCGAAAGCCCGGCAAGCTGACCGACGAGGAATACAAAGCGGTCAAGCAGCACCCGATGATGGGCGCGGTGATTGTCGGCGCGGTGGCGGGCCTGGAAAACACGCTGGATGCGATCCGGCACCACCACGAGCGGTGGGACGGCAAAGGCTATCCTTACGGCCTGCGCGGCGAGGAAATCCCGCCGATGGCGCGGCTGATGGCGGTGGCGGATGCGTACAGCGCTTTGACCACCGACCGGCCTTATCGTAAAGGTATGGCGGAAGGAAAAGCGCAGGCGATCCTGGAAGACGGCGCCGGAACCCAATGGGACCCGGCCTGCGTGGAAGCATTCCTCCGCGCCCGCCGCGCCGCGCCCCCGGCGCTGCTGTCGCCCTCGGAGCCGCCGTCGTCCTCGCAGCCGCCGTCGTCCCCGGTGCGGCTGCTTCAGGCGGCGTAGGAGCCTGCTCCGAAGCTCCGAGCGCATGTCCCCTAAGTCGTTGTGCCTCTGTCCTTCGGTCTTTTGACCCGGCATTGGCCTCGCCAGGCTAATGGGAGAAGAGTCGCTGCGTGACTCAGGAAAATCCCAGGTGACTTGCTGAGGTTACGCAAGGGTGTTTGGTTGTTGCCTGGGCGTTTGGTGTTGCGAGGGCGTGTTTGGTTACGAGGGCGTGTTTGGTTACGAGGGCGTGAACGCCCTCGCTGGGGGGCGAAGCGCCAAGCCGCCACCTGCGTGGCGGAAGAGTCCATTCGTGCCGTCCTATTCTTATTCCTGTCCCGCGCAGGCGGGACCTTAGCGTCTGCGCTCCCCAGCGAGGGCGTTCACGCCCTCGCACCTATGCCCTCGCCACAATCAACGCCCTCGCAACCAAACACGCCCTCGCAACCAAACACGCCCTCGCAACCAAACACGCCCTCGCAACCAAACACGCTCTCGTTTCTGCACTGTCATTTCTGCGCTCTCTTGAGCGTATTCAGCGTCACCGCTGCGTAACATCAGTTACTCAGGCACAACGACTTAGCCCCCCAGTAACCAGGGAGCTGGATGAAAAACAGGCTCGTCCGGTTTTGTCCAGTTCCCTGGCGCTGGGGCCGAAGCGGCGCAGAACAGCCGCACGCAAAAACGCCGCAAGCCATTCGGCTTGCGGCGTTTTGATGGTCCTATCGGGCGAAAGCGGGGGTTACTCGCCTTTCAAGGCTACCGAAGTCAAGTCCACGCCGGCGGCGGGCGGGTCCACCTTGCCGGACGCGCCGCTGAGGGCTTTGCTGGCGGCCACTGCGGAAGCACCGGCGATGGCGGCTCCCGAGACCGCTTTGCTGGCGGCGGTCGCGGTGGCCCCCGAGACCGCTTTGCTGCCGTCTATCGTGCTGACTCCCGACAGTGCTTTGCTGCCGTAGAGGGCCGTCGCCCCCGACAGCGCTTTGCTGCCGGACAGCGCTTTGCTGCCCCAAACGCCGGTGCTGCCGATCAATGCATTGTTAAGCTGGACGCCGCCGAGGACGGGCAGCACCACGGGGCTGAGGGCCGAGTGCGTCGGCGTGACGGCGCTGGCTAGGGCGGCGGGGATGTTGAGGTAGCCCGCGCCGTAGGTCATCATATCGGCAGTGCCGTTAGGGGCCGCCCACTTGTCGGCGGAGACCATCAAGCGAGCCTTGATCGTGTCGGGCGTGAGCGTCGGGTCTTTTTCCAGCATCAGCGCCGCCGCGCCCGAAACCACCGGGGCGGCCATCGAGGTGCCCGACAGCACAAAATACTTGCCGGAAATGCCGCTGTAGTTGCTGCCCATATAGGCCGACAGCGGCAGGCCCGCGTCGCTGGTTGCGTTCCATTGGTACAAAGTGGACCCGAAGACGTACAGCGAGACGACTTTGTTGCCGGGCGCAACAAGGTCGGGCTTGACCACAAAGTCAAAGCGCGACGGCCCGCGTCCCGAGTAAGTCGCGATCTTGTCGTTGCTCCGGCTGCCGTCGGTGCTTTTGGAAGCGCCGACCGTGATGACATACGGGTCGTTAGCCGGGCTTTGGATCGAGCCGTAGGCCGTGCCCCAGCCTTCGTTGTCTAGCCCCGGCTTGTTTGCGGCGTTGGCCCGCCCGTCGTTGCCGGCGGCGCAAACCACAGTGATGCCGGCGTTCCACGCCTGCTCGACCATCTGGCAGAGCGGGTCTTTTTTGTAGCTGTCACCGACGGGGTGGCCGAGCGAGAGGTTGACGACTTTGATGTTGTACGCGGCTTTGTTGTCAATCACCCATTGCAGGGCGGCGACCATGCTGCTGACGGTGCCTTTGCCGTTGGCGTCGAGCACGCGGACATTGATCAGATTGGCCCGGCGGGCGATGCCGTAAAACGTGTGCGTGTAAGACGCGCCGGTCGAGTCCTGCCCCGACCCGGCGATGATGCCGGCGACATGGGTGCCGTGGCCGCACTCATCGGTGCCGGAGCCTTTGCCGGCGGTGAAGTCTTTCCAGACCGACGCGCGGTACTGCCCGGTCTTGGGGTCTCCGAGATCGTCGGCGGAGTTTTGAATGCCGCTGTCCAGGACGGCGACGCCGACGCCCGCCCCGGTGAGGCCGTAATTGGCGTAAGCAGTCCCCGCGCCGCTGGACGCCGTGGTGAACTCGTCGCACTTCTTGACTTCGCCGTCATACGAGAGGTGCGCGACAAACGGCAGAGCGGCCAGCCTGCCCAGATTGCGGGCCGGCAGCGTGAGGGCAACCGACCGGATCATGCCGAGATGCCGGGTGATGTCCGCGCCGAGGCGGGTCATCTGTGCCTGCTTGGCGGGGGTCAGGTCGCCGTCAATCTGAGCGATGACGGCGCACGCGCCGTGCGGATGCTTGTCGGCAAGCTGCTGGGTCAGCGCAGCGTCGGTTTTTCCTGCGGCTTTGGCGCTTGGCGCGTCGGCAAAGGCGGCCAGCGGTGCGCCGGCGAGAAAAGCGGCGGCCGCGCCGACGATAACAACGAACTTGGGCCGCGTGCGCGGCGTCGTCGTGAGAGAACGGGTTTTCATGGGCGGTTTCCTTCAATAATCGCCGCAGTTCGGCAGCCCGGCTGCCATCACTTGCAATCAAGTGGAAGGCCCGCAGCTTTGCGTCGCCGGCTTTCGCCGGGTTTGCGTTTCTCGGATGCGAAGGATTGGCTTCGACGGTTTTGATCTTCGACAGTTTTGATCTTCGACACTTTCAATTATGCCGCTTCGGGGGCTTCCACTCACTGCGAAAAGTGCCGGACTTGGAAGACGCGCCGAACATGAAACGGCCCCCGCCTCGCTTGGACTTACACCAGGCGGGGCGGGGGCCGTCGCAGACGGGGCGGGCTACTCGCCGTGGATTGCAACGCTGGACAGGTCCACTGTGGACGTGCTGAACGTCTTCACGGTGGTGTCGCCCCAAACGGAGCTGCCGCTGAGGGCTTTGCTGCTGTTGACCGTGCTGACCCCGCTGAGGGCTTTGCTGCCGTAGATGGTGGATACGCCGCTGAGCGCTTTGCTGCCCCAAATTGTGGACACGCCGCTCAGGGCCTTGCTGGCGATGACTGTGGTGTCAATCGTGACGGTGCCCGAGCTGTCCTGCTTCAGCGCCGGGCTGAGCGCGGGCTGGGTGACAGTCAGGCTGCTGGCGAGCGCCGCCGGGATGTTGAGGTAGCCCGCGCCGAATGTCAGCGGGTCGGCCTGCGAAATCGCCACGCGGTCAATGTCGGGAGTCCAGGCGGATGGATTGGAGAACTTGATCGTGTTCGCGCCCGCTTTCAGCGTAATGGGAACCTGCACGGTGCCGACCGCCTGGCTGGCCCAGGTGCAGGTGGAAGGGAACGAAACGGTCTGCGGGGCCGCGCCGTTGACGGACATCGAAGCGGTCCGCGCGGCAGGGTCGCCGTTGACATACGCCACGGTCAGCAGGTAGGACCCGTCGGCGGCCGCAGCGATTTTGTTGAACTGAAGCGTCCCGCCCCGGCCGATGTTATGCACATCGGTCCCGCCGGAATACATGCTCCCGGAAGAGCGGGACGCGCCGCCGGCCAGCGTGTTCGCCGAGTCCTCGGCTTGGTAGGTGCCGAGCGGCGCGTACCACTTGTCGGCGGAGACCATGAGGCGGGCTTTGATCGTGTCAGGGGTCAAAGTCGGGTCTTGCTGAAGCATCAGCGCCGCCGCGCCGGCGACCACGGGGGCGGCCATGGAAGTCCCGGACAAAACAAAGTAAGACTTGGAATATCCAGCGCCGTCCTGGTTGTCGCCGAACTGACTGTCATCGCTGCTGGACGTGGTGTAGGCGCTGAGCGGCTCCAGGTTGGTCGCCGCGTAGTCTTTATTTAGTTTGCTGTAGTCAATGTCCAGCGAGACGACTTTGTTGCCGGGGGCGACAATGTCGGGCTTGAGCACGAGGTCCAGGCGCGACGGTCCCCGGCTGGAATAAGTGGCGATTTTGTCGTCGGCCCGGTTGCCGTCGGTGTTTTTGGTCGCCCCGACCGTGATGACATACGGGTCGTTGGCCGGTGACTGGATCGAGCCGTAAGCCGTGCCCCAGCCTTCGTTGTCTTTGCCGGACGTGCTGACGCTGCCGGCGCGGCCGTCGTTGCCGGCGGCGCAGACGACGACAATGCCGCTTTTCCAGACTTTTTCGACGGCCTTGCAGAGCGGGTCATTGAGGTAGGAGTCGCCGACCGGGTGGCCGAGCGACAAGTTGACGACTTTGATGTTGTAGGTGTTTTTGTTGTCCACGATCCATTGCAGGCCGGCGACGGCTGCCGCGACGGTGCTGGAGCCGCTCGGGTTCAGGACGCGCACGCTGACCAGCTTCGCCTGCGGGGCGACCCCGTAAAAGGTCTGCGTGCAGGTCGGCCCGGTAGACATCATGCCGTTGCCGGCGATGATGCCGGCGACATGGCTGCCGTGGCCGCAGCGGTCGTCCCAGGCTTGGGTCGAGTCCGCCTCGGAAAAGCAGGGGCTAGCGATCACGCGGGTCCGGCTGAGGTCGGTTTCCTGCAAGTCGCCGTGGTATGTCTGGACCCCGCTGTCCACCACGGCGACGGTGACTCCTTTGCCGGTCATGTTGTAAGTCTGGCGGGCATAGGCCGCGCCGGTGGAAGCATCGGTGAAGCCGTCGCTTTTTTTGACTTCGCCGTCAAACGACAGGTGCGCGACAAACGGCAGGGCGGCGAGCTTGCCCAGGTTGCGGGCCGGCAGGGTGAGCGCGACCGAGTCAATCAGTCCGAGGTGCCGGGTGATGTCTGCGCCCAGGCGGGTCAAGCGTGCTTCTTTGTCGGGGGTCAGCGTGCCGTCAATCTGAGCGATGACCGCGCAGGCGCCGTGCGGGTGCTTGGCGGCGAGCTTTTGGGTGAGTGCGGCGTCGGTTTTTGCTGCCGGCTTGACGCTTGGCGCATCGGCAAAGGCGGCCAGCGGTGCGCCGGCGAGAAAGGCGGCGGCGGCGCCGACGATGACGACAAACTTAGGTCGTTCGTGCGCGACGGCAGTGCGAGAGCGAGTGGTCAGACAACGAGTGTTCATGTGCGGTATCTCCTTGATAGTCGCCGCAGTTCGGTGGCCCGGCTGCCATCACTTGCAATCAAGTGGAAGGCCCGCAGCTTTGCGTCGCCGGCTTTCGCCGGGTTTGCGTTTTCGGATGCAAAGGATGGTGCCGAATTGTATTTTCGACAGTTCTAATTATGCCGCCGCAGGCCGCTCGCTTCACTGAATAAAGTGCCGGAGTTTCACGCCAAGAAACAGCAAAAAGAGGCAGGCCGCGCGGCCTGCCTCTTATATGTTTTCGCGTCTTGCGGACGGAATTACTCGCCGCGCAGGGTGACGCTCGACAAGTCCACGGAGTCGGTGGATGCGCCGCTGAGAGCTTTGTCGGCCCAGACCGAGCTGCCGCTGAGGGCCTTGCTGCCGGACATCGCCTTGCTGGCGGCGGTCGTGCTGGCTCCCGACATCGCCTTGCTGCCGTAAAGAGCCTCGGCCCCCGACATCGCCTTGCTGCCCGACATCGCCTTGCTGCCCCAAACGCCGATAGAACCCAGCAGGCTGGTGTCCATGTAAACGCCCCCGTTTTGAAGGGAAAGACGCGGGCTGAGGGCCGAGTGCGTCGGCGTGACGGCGCTGGCCAGGGCTGCCGGGATGTTGAGGTAGCCCGCGCCGTAAGTCAGCGCGTCGGGGGTGCCGTCGGGCGCGGTGCATTTGTCGGCGGAGACCATGAGGCGGGCTTTGATCATGTCCGGCGTCAAAGTCGGGTCTTTTTCCAGCATCAGGGCGACGGCCCCGGCGACGACCGGCGCGGCCATCGAAGTGCCCGACAGCACGCAGTAGTCGCTGGAGTAGCCGGCGAAATTTCCAGCTTTGTACAGTGATAGCGGTAGGCCGATTGTGCTGGCGTTGCTGGCCTGGTACAGAGCCGACCCCCAGGCAAACAGCGAGATCACTTTGTTGCCCGGCGCGATGATGTCGGGCTTCAGGACGAAATCCAAGCGCGATGGCCCGCGTCCCGAATAAGTCGCGATCTTGTCGTTGCTTCGATTGCCGTCGGTGCTTTTGGAAGCGCCGACCGTGATGACATACGGGTCGTTGGCCGGGCTTTGGATCGAGCCGTAGGCCGTGCCCCAGCCTTCGTTGTCTAGCCCCGGCTTGTTTGCAGCGTTGGCCCGGCCGTCGTTGCCGGCGGCGCAAACCACAGTGATGCCGGCGTTCCACGCCTGCTCGACCATCTGGCAGAGCGGGTCTTTTTTGTAGGAGTCGCCGACCGGGTGGCCGAGCGAGAGATTGACGACTTTGATATTGTAGGCGGCTTTGTTGTCAATCACCCATTGCAGGGCCGCGACCATGCTGCTGACGGTGCCTTTGCCGTCGGCATCCAGCACGCGGACATTGATCAGCTTCGCGCGATCCGCGATACCGTAGAACGTATGCGTGAAGCTTGCGCCGCCTGAGTCGTGCCCCGAGCCGCCGATAATTCCGGTCACATGTGTCCCGTGGCCGCAGAAGTCGGAGGGATCAGCGGTTCCCGCCACAAAGCTTTTCTGGGCGACAATTTTGGGCTGCCCGGTCACCGGATCAACCAAATCATCCACCGGCTGGATGCCGCTGTCGAGGACGGCGACGCCGACGCCGACGCCGGTGAGGCCGTAGCTGAGGTAGGCATCTCCCGCGCCGCTGGACGCGACCGTGAACTCATCGCTTTTTTTGACTTCGCCGTCAAACGACAGGTGCGCGACAAACGGCAGGGCGGCGAGCTTGCCCAGGTTGCGGGCCGGCAGGGTGAGCGCGACCGAGTCAATCAGTCCGAGGTGCCGGGTGATGTCTGCGCCCAGGCGGGTCAAGCGTGCTTCTTTGTCGGGGGTCAGCGTGCCGTCAATCTGAGCGATGACCGCGCAGGCGCCGTGCGGGTGCTTGGCGGCGAGCTTTTGGGTGAGTGCGGCGTCGGTTTTTGCTGCCGGCTTGACGCTTGGCGCATCGGCAAAGGCGGCCAGCGGTGCGCCGGCGAGAAAGGCGGCGGCGGCGCCGACGATGACGACAAACTTAGGCCGTGCGTGCGTGACGGAAATGCGAGTGTTCATAGTGTTTTCCTTCAGTGATCGCCGCAGTTCGGCAGCCCGGCGGCCATGTCCCGTTGGATTAGGGACGAAGGCCCGTGGCTTTGCGTCGCCGGCTTTCGCCGGGTTTGCGTTTCTCGGATGCGAAGGATGGTGCCGAAGAGATGTTCGGCAGCTTCCATTATGCCGCTTCGGGCCGCACGGTTCACTGGATAAAGTGCCGGAGTTTTGCCGGCGGGCTTTGCCACAAAACCTGGTAGAGAGTTTTGCGCTTTCTGCCGACAATGGAAGCCACATGGCACCGCGCTTCACAAAATATCACGGATACTTGCTGCTGCGCTGGGCAGCGCTGCTCGGCGGGATTTATGCCTGCGCGTCCGTGCTTTGGCGGCACTTCGGCGAAATTCCCTGGCAAGAGACGATCCTGCTCAGCGGCCTGATCGCCCTGCTGAACCTGCACGCGGTGGTGATGCAGCGGGCGGCGGACGGCAAGCCGGCGATGCACCAGGCGTCGGGCGACGCCCTGATTTTGATCGCCCTGCTGCATGGCGGGCCGACGGTTGTGCTGGCAGTCAGTCTGGTGTCAAGCATCGTCATGGTGCCGGTCCATTGGCGTATTTACCGCAGCAACTACCTGCCGTCGCTGGCGAACTTCTTTTACTTGCCTGCGCTGTACTGGATCGGCGGCTGGCTGTACGGCCGGCTCGGCGGGGAGTCGGTAGTCACGCCTGCCGACTGCGCGGCGTTTTTCCTGCACCCGACCGCGATCCTGCTGCCGCTGTGCGCGATTTTGGTGATCACCACGGAATTCATCAACCGGCCGTATCTGGCGCTGATCATGTACACGCGCAACGATGTCCCGATCAAGCAGACACTGACCGACCCGATGTTCTCGTTTTTCGATTATGTGGAAAACTTGGGCGGCCTGGTCATGCTGCTGTTCTGGACGCAGTGGGGGTGGGCGACGCTGCCGCTGACGTTTTTGATCTACGAAGCGCTGCTGATGAGCGGCAACAATTACTTTGAAAATCTGGAGTCGTCGCGCCATGCCGAGTCCGACACGCTCACCGGCCTGGCGTCGTGGCGCAAAACCAGCCATTACCTGCACCGGCATATCCAAAAGCAGCAGCCGTTCGCGCTGCTGTTTCTCGACGTAGACGGCCTCAAGCGGGTCAACGACCGCTTCGGGCACGCGGCGGGCGACGACCTGCTGCGGGTGGTCGGCGAAGCCTGCCGCCTGCATGCCCGCAAAGGCGACATTGTCGGGCGGCGCTCCGGCGACGAGTTCCTGCTGGCTTTGGAGGGCCTCGACCGTCCGCAGGCCGAAGCGGTCGTGGCCCGGCTTCAGCGCGGCATTGAAGACGAGCTGGCCGCCCGGCCCGATTTCGCCGCCGCCGCCGCCGGCGCCAGCATCGGCCTGGCGCTGTACCCGCAGGATTCCCAATCCGAAGCGGACTTGGTCGAGATCGCCGACCATGAAATGTACCGCAACAAACGCGCCCGCAAAGCCCGGCTGGGCGCGGCGGCGGAGCCGGACTCCCGGCTGGAGCCGGCCCTCTAGCCCCCCCTCTTAGCCCCCGCCGCCGTCTCAGCCCCCGCCGCCCTCGAATTCTGCCGCAGGGGGTATACTAGCGCTAACCTCACGAAAGCAGGCGCTTTTTATGCCCTTGAACCGCTACCGAACGCTGTGCCTTTACGCCTTCCGGCACGGAGTCAGCCTCCGGGCGCAGACCCCGAACGCCCCGCAGAACACCAAAACGCTGTTTGACGCCGGCTTTTTATATCTGCCGGCGGTGCTTGCCGAAACCCCCGAGTTTTTAGATCAAATCACGGCGCTGGCTCTGCCCGACGATGTGGCGCTGGCCCTCGGCGCAAAAGTTCCGGGGTTTGACGCCAAAGCGTACCTCAGCGAGCGGGCCGAAGCGAAGCGGCGGGAAGACAAAGCGAAAACCAAGCCGTTCGGCGCGGCCTCCGCGTGAATACTCGCCTTCTCGGACGAACGGGCCTGCGGGTCTCCGAGATCGGCTTCGGCGGCTGGGCGGTCGGCGGCAGCGCGTTCGCTCCCGCGTATGGCCCGGCCGACGACGCCGTTTCCCGCGCGGCTCTCAGACGCGCCCTGGAACTCGGCGTCACGCTGTTTGAGGCCGCCGATGCCCACGGCCACGGCCACGCCGAAGCGCTGCTCGGCGAAGTCTTTCGCGAATGGTCTGGCCCCGCGCCGACCGTGGTGACGCTGGGCGGCCTGAACTTTTACCGCCGGGACGGCACGCTGGACCCCGACTGGACCCCGCTCGGGCTGGCCCACGCCGTTCAGCAGAGCTTGATCCGCCTGCGCCGGGACACGTTGGACGTGTTTCTCTTGATGAGTCCGCCGGTCGAAGACTTGGAGCGCTTTCGGGTATGGGACACGCTCGACGCCCTGAAACGCGCCGGCAAAATCAAGCACGCAGGCGTCTCGGTCGCCGACCCCGCCGACGGCGTTTGGCTTCTTCGTCAGCGCTGCCCGGTGGACGTGCTGCAAGTCGCCTACAGCGTGTTTTTTCAAGGCGCAGGCGCTGACTTGCTGCCGCTGGCGCAGAAGCGCGGGGTCGGGGTGCTGGCCCGCGAGCCGCTGGCAAACGGCTTTTTATCGGGAAAATACGCCCCCGACTCGACGTTCGGCCCCGGCGACATCCGGGCGGACCTGCCCCGTGCGTACATCGCCGCCATGACCGAAACCGCCGCGCGTCTCGACTTTCTGCGGCGCGGCGGCGAGCGCACGTTCGCGCAGGCCGCCCTGCGGTTTGTGCTGGACGACCCGCGCATCGCGTCGGTCGTCGCCGGCGCGAAGACTCCGGCGCAGGCCGAGGAAAACGCCCGCGCGGCGGATGTGCCGCCGATTGACGCTGCGGAGCGGGCGCGTGTGATGGGGGTGTTTGAGGATTAGGAGGAAAGCGAGGAAGTAAACTTCACTCGCTCTCCCTCGCTTTTCCTGGAGACTTGTCTATGCAAAAACTCGTCACCGCCGCCCAGATGCGTGAGCTGGACCGGCGCACCACCCAAGATTACGGCGTTCCCAGCATCGTGCTGATGGAAAACGCCGCCCTGCGCGTCGTGGACGTGATTGCCGAGCGCTACGGGCCATTAACGGGCAAGCGCATCGCGGTTGTCTGCGGCAAGGGAAACAACGGCGGCGACGGCCTTGCGATTGCCCGGCACCTTCATACGCGCTTTGGGGCGTCTGTGACGGTTCATCTGGCGGCAGACCCATCCAGCTACATCGGTGACGCCGCCGTCAACTACAAGCTGGCGCAGTCCTTTGGCCTGCTGTTTCACAATTCCGACTCCATTGGGGGCGGGGGGGCATATTTGATCGTAGACGCGCTGCTCGGCACTGGCCTTAAAAGCGAGGTGACGGGGCATCTAGCCGACATCATTTTGGCGATGAACCTTAATCTCTGCCCGATTATTGCAGTAGATGTTCCGTCGGGCCTGAACGCAGACACCGGCGAAGTCGGCGGCGCGTGCGTCAAAGCGACGCTGACCGTGACATTTGCGCTGCCCAAAATCGGGCTGATGGTGTATCCCGGCGCAGAGTATGTCGGCGAGTTGGTCGTTGCCGACATCGGCATGCCGCGTGAAGTGCTGCGCGATAACGATGTTCAAGTCTTTGCGACCGAGGCGTCGGACGCGGCCGGCTGGCTGCCGGCGCGGGTCAACGGGCGAGACAGCAACAAGGGCAAGTTCGGGCATGTGTCGGTCTTTGCGGGGTCAGCGGGCTTCGCCGGAGCGCCGACCCTGAGCGCCGAAGCGGCGGCGCGGACCGGGGCGGGATTGGTGACACTCGCCGTCCCGAAGGGCATCCAAAACGCGCTGATGGCGCGGGTCAGCCCCGTCGTGATGACACGGGGGCTTTCAGAAACCGACGCTGGGACGTTCGGTTTGGACGCGCTGGACGCCGCGCTTCAGATTGCCGCAAAAGGCACGGCGGCGGCGCTCGGGCCGGGCCTCGGCGGGGCGGACAACCCCGAAACGCGGGCGTTTGTGCGCGAGTTCACGGCCCGCTGCCCGGTGCCGCTGGTGATAGACGCCGATGCGCTCAACTGCCTGGCGCTCGAGCCGGACCGGGGCGTCTCGGCCCTCAAAGCCCGGACGACGGCGACGGTGCTCACCCCGCATCCCGGCGAAATGGGCCGGCTCTTAGAAACCGGCACGCCCGCCGTGCAAAACGACCGGCGGGCGGCGGTGGAGTCGGCGGCGCAAACTTTCGGCTGTGTGGTATTATTAAAGGGAGCGAGGACACTGACGGCGTCGCCCGACGGGCGGCTGGCGGTCAACACGACTTCCAACCCCGGCATGGCGACCGGCGGGGCGGGGGATGTGCTGACCGGGCATCTGGCCGCGCTGCTCGGGTCGGACATTCCCGCGTGGGAAGCCGCTGCGGTCGGCGCGTTTCTGCACGGCCTCGCGGGCGACCTCGCGGCGGCGTGTCAAGGCGGCCCGGCGGGCCTCCTCGCCACGGACTTAGTTGACTTTCTGCCGGCGGCGATTGCCCGCTGCCAAACCGAGGCTGCCCACCGATGACCACGCGTGTTTTGACCGCCAAGCTCGCTGCCGTGTTCTGCCTGCTGCTGCCTGCACTCCGCGCCGCCGCCGACCCCATGACCGTGACCCTGCCGAGCGCGGACACGTATTTCTACTGGGTGCAGTCCAAAGACGGCCCGGTGTCCGTTCCCCCGGCGGCGGTGCATAAAAAAGTCGTGCAGATCGCCGCGCCCGTGACCACCGGCGACACCCTGTTTGTGATGGACGGCCACAACGGCGCTGTGGCGCAGCGCCGGGTTTCGATCGGCCTCAGCGGAGCGCCCCTGCCGGCGGCGTTTACCCTGGCCGATTTTCGCTTTCTAATCGCCGCCCCGCCGCCCCCCCCCGCCCCGACCGCCCCCCTGCCGGCGGCCGCTACGCCGCCGGCCCCTCCTGCGCCGAGCGGCTTCGAGCGCCTGGCGACCGGCCTGGTCAGCTTGGCGCTGGCCGGCGGGGTCGGCTGGCTGGTGCTGCACCTGGTTCGAACGCGCGGCGAGTCGCTGCGGCGGCTGGCCCGCCGGGCAGGGATCGAAGTGGCCGACCCGGACGGCGGCACGGGCGCGGAGCAGGAGCCGCCGGTTTACTCGCCCGCTCGGCGTGCGCCGGAAGCGGTCCCGGACTCCGCCGGCCGCCCGCCCGACCTGCCGCTGTCGTCGTCGAGCCTCGGACGCGGCCCGGCTCTGCCGCTGTCGGACATTCCGGCGCTGCTCGGCGTGCAGGGCCTCGCGGCGGGCAGCACCTTCGCCCTGACCGGCGGCGATGTGACCATCGGGCGCGACGGCGACAACGAAGTCGTGCTGGCGGAAAACACCGTGTCCCGCCGCCACGCGCGGATTGTGCGGGACGGCCGAGGCCAGTTCACCGTGTCCGACCTCGGCAGCGCAAACGGGGTATATCTCAATGGAACCCGTGTCCAGCGGGCCATTCTCGCGTCCGGCGACGAAATCAAAATCGGCGACAATTATTTCCGCTTTCAGGCGGCGAAAGAAAACCCATGAACACCAAACTCTTGATGACAGCCTCGGCCCTGCTCGCTGTGTGCCCGGCGCTCCACGCGCAGACCGCTCCCGTCCCGCCGGCAGCCGCCGCCTCGGCCCCGGTCACCCTGCGGTACAAGTTTGTGCCGGGCCAGGTGCGCCGCTACGCGTACACCATGAACATGGACATGCACATGCTGACCGGGCAAAGCGGCGCGGCAGTGCCGATGAACATGACCATGAACATGGTCATGCGCCAGCGGGTCAAATCCGTCCGGGCCGCCGACGGCGCGGCGACTCTGGTGACGGTGCTGGAAGGCATGCACATGCTCCAAAACGGCAAGGAAGTGGCGCTGCCCGCCGCCGCCAAAGCCAAAATGACCAAGCCGACCACGCTGGTTATGCTGCCCAACGGCAAAATGCTTTCGATGGATGCGCCCGGCATGAGCGGCCTGAGCGCCCCCGGCATGGACTTCGGCAAAAGCATGTTCAACGGCACCGGGTTCCTGCCGGACGGCCCGGTGAAGTCCGGCGACACATGGAACGGCGCGGTGGACTCGGCGATGGCCGGAGTGCAGGCGGCCTACACGGCGACTTTGACCGGCCTCAGCGCCGGCCCGAGCGGGGCGACTCTGGCGACCATTGAAAACAAAACCACCGGAACGATGAACAAATCCATGACGGAAGGCATGCCGGCGGCTATGAAAATGGCCGGCACGATCACCGGCGCAGGCACGCAGGTCTTCGATACCGCCGCCGGGGCGATCCAAAGCGCGGCCGGCACCACCGACATGGACATGACCATGACCTTCGGCAAGGCCGCCGGCGGCCAGGCCCCGCCCGCCGGCATGCCGTCAGCCATGAAAATGCAGATGCAGATGAAGTTCACCATGACCCGCCTCAGCGACACAGGCCAATAACACAAAACGCCCGGCGCGGCCTGCGCCGGGCGTTTTATGTTCTTTCAGGCTGTCATCGCGTCGAGCATCTGTTCGGCGGCTTCGCGCTTGGAAAGGAGGGGCAGGGCAATCTCCTGCCCTTCTTTGCCCAGCAGTGTGAGGATGTTGGTGTCGCCGTCGAAGCCCGCGCCGTCTTGAGTGACATCGTTGGCGGCGATCCAATCTAGGTTTTTGGCCGCCAGCTTGGCGCGGGCTTGGGCGAGCAGGTCTTCGGTCTCGGCGGCGAAGCCGATGAGCACTTGGCCGGGGCGCTTGCGGCGGCCCATTTCGGCGAGAATATCGGCGGTGGGAGTCAGCGTCAGGCCCGGCGCTGCGCCGGTCTTTTTCAGCTTTTGATTGTTATACTCGGCAGGGGCGTAATCGGCGACGGCGGCGGCGGCAATGACCATGTCGGCGGCTTCAAAGTGCGCCAGGGCGGCGTCGCGCATCTGCGCCGCCGTTTCGACCGGCACGACTTCCATCCCGCCGGGCACGGACAGCGCTGTCGGGCCGGTAATCAGTGTCACGTCCGCGCCGCGCATTCGCGCCGCCTCGGCCAGCGCGTAGCCCATTTTGCCTGACGACCGATTGGACAAAAAGCGCACTGGGTCAATCGGCTCGCGGGTCGGGCCTGCCGTGACCAAAACCCGTTTCCCTGCCCACGACGATTTCCGCGCCAGCAGCTCCTGGATTGCGGCAAAGATCGTCGGCACGTCCGCCATGCGTCCGACCCCTTCGGTCCGGCAGGCCAGCCGGCCTGAAACCGGCTCGATAAAATAACAGCCGTAGTCGCGCAACGCGTCCAAATTCTTCTGCGTCGCCGGGTGGTTCCACATGCCGGTATTCATGCCGGGGGCCAGCAGAATGGGCGCGGTGCAGGCCAGCGCCGCCGCCGTCAGCATGTCTTCGGCCAGGCCATTGGCGAGCCGTGCGATGACATTCATCGAGGCCGGGACAATCGCCATCAAATCGCAGTTCCGTGCCAGCCAGATATGGGCGATCTCGCCGGGAAACGGCTCTTCAAACAAATCAATGGGGCAGGGGTGATGGGTCAAGGCGCGAAACGTCGCCGGCTGCACGAAACGCGCGGCCCCGGCGGTGATGACGGGAAACACTTCGACGCCGCTTTTGACAAGCTGCGACGCCAGGTCGGCGGCTTTGTAGGCGGCGATGGACCCGGAAACGCCCAAAACAACCCGTTTCGGCTCAGGCATCAGGACCCCCGACACGGATACGGCAGTGCTCCGCCCGCAAAATCGCCACGATGGTATCCACGGCGTCTTCCACGGCGTCATTGGTGACTGCGTAGTCGTAGTGGGGCCGCTGGGCCATTTCTTTGCGGGCGTTCAGCAGCCGCCGGGCGATGTCTTCCTCGTTCTCGGTCGCCCGCCCGCGCAGGCGGCGCTCCAGCTCTTCCAAAGACGGCGGCTGCAAAAAAATCAGCACGGCGTCGGGCATCTTTTGCTTGACCGCCCGCCCGCCCTGCACGTCAATCTTCAAAATCACGTCCACGCCTTTGGCGCGGGACGCCGCCACTTCGTCGCGCGGGGTGCCGTAGTAATTGTTATGCACTTCGGCGTATTCTAAAAGCTCGTCGCGGGCCACCAAATCATTGAACTTCGCGGCGCTGACAAACCGATAATCCACGCCGTCGGTTTCCATGAGGCGCGGCTCGCGGGTGGTGGTCGTGACGCACTTCTGCACTGCCGCCGGCAGGGTGCCGTCAGGCACGGCCAAAAGCGCGTCGAGCACGGTGTCTTTGCCGACTGCCGACGGCCCGGAGACGACCAGCAAAAGCCCGTTGCCGTCGGGTTCCCAGGGCTTGGTCTCAATACGGCGTTCTTGGGCGATAGTCGGTAGGGGGGTAGTCACGAGGGTATTATAGCACAATTCGCGCAAAGCTGGTCAGGCAAAGCACAGGGAACCGTGCCGTAAAGGAGCCATGCCATGAATGGCACGGCTACGCAGCGAGGACGCTGGGAAGTACCGCTTCGCGGGACTCAAGATTGTCTGTTCTTAACCCCGCGAAGCGGGTGTTTTCTGGCCGAAGGCCGTGTAGCTGTGCCATTCATGGCATGGCTCCTTTACGGCATGGCTTTTATTCAGGCCACGCCGCCAGCGCAATCTCCGCAACCCGCCGTAAATCCTCGGCGCTCGCGCCGCCCGCCGCCTGCACCGACAGGCCATTCATCACGGTCACCACATACCGGGCGAGGTCGGCAGGCCGGGCGTCCGGCGGCAGGTCGCCGCCGGCTTGGGCCGACTCAAACCGCGCCCGCAGGGCGGTCACAACCGCTTCGCGGCGGGCGGCAAGCTCCGCGCGGACCGGCGCGGCGTCGTCGCTGCACGCCAGCGCTCCCTGCACCAGCAGGCATCCGGCGACTGCGGCGTCGGAGCGCGGCTGCGCGTAGGCGGTCAGCAGGACTTCAGCGCAGCGCCGCGCGGTCGGCGCGGCCAGCGCCGCGCTCATCACCGGGTCGTAGCGGGCCGTGTAGCGGTCCAGCACGCGGCGAAACAAGTCTTCTTTGCTGCCGAACGCGGCATACAAGCTCGGGCGGCTGACCCCGACGGCGTCGGTCAGGTCGGAAAGCGATGTGCCTTCGTACCCTTTGCGCCAAAACACGTGCAGGGCCGTGTCGAGCGCCAGGTCCAAATCAAACTCGCGCGGCCTGCCCGCTTTTTTGACTTGCTTTTCGTCTTCCATAACCCTAGTATACAGCAAAACCGAATATATCCACTCAATTATTTACCGCTCGGTAGAAAAACTCTTGACATTCGGCGCACCTATCGGCTATAAATACATACCGAACGGTAAATAATAGCCGGGCGGCAGAAACGGAAGATCACACCATGCCCAAGCTTGACGGAAAAATTGCCCTTATCACCGGGGGAACCAGCGGGATCGGTCTGGCGACCGCCCAGCGCTTTATCGAAGAAGGCGCTTACGTCTTCATCACCGGGCGGCGGCAGGCGGAGCTGGACGCCGCCGTGCAGCATCTCGGCGGCAGCAGCCGGGGCATCCGGGGCGACGTTGCCGTCGCCGCCGACCTTGACAATTTATTTCAGATCATACAGCAGGAGAAAGGCCGGCTGGACATTGTCTTCGCCAACGCCGCCATTTTCGAGTTTGCGCCTCTTGGGCAGATCACGGACGACCATTTTGACCGGCAGTTCGCTGCCAATGTCAAGGGCCTGCTGTTTACGGTTCAAAAGGCGCTGCCGCTGATGCCCGGCGGCGGGGCGATTGTGCTGAACGGGTCGGTCTCCGGCAGCAAAGGCATGGCGGCGGGCAGTGTGTACGGGGCGACGAAAGCCGCCGTGCGGTCGTTTGCCCGCAACTGGACTGCGGATTTGAAAGAGCGCAAAATCCGCGTGAATGTCGTCAGCCCCGGCCCGGTTGACACCCCCGGAATGCGGGATGTGACGGGGCACGACGACGCGGGAGCCGCGCGCCGCGCGGCCTTCGGCGCGATGGTGCCGATGGGACGGATTGGGGAGGCCGAGGAGATCGCAAAAGCGGTTGTGTACTTGGCGTCGGACGACAGCAGTTATGTCGCCGGCATTGAACTGTTTGTGGACGGCGGCATGGCGCAGGTTTAGACGCCGGGCAACGGCGGCGGAGACGGCGCAAAAAAGCCCGGCAGAGACCGAAATCTCTGCCGGGCTTTGTCGGTTAGCGCTTTGTCGGCCAGCGCTTAGTAGCGGCTGCCGCCTCCGGAGCCGCCCGAGCGGCCGCCGCCCCCGCCGCCGTAGCCGCCCCCGCCGCCGGAGCGGCTGCCGCCGCCTCCGCCGCCGTAAGAGCCGCCGCCGCCGGAGCCGCCACGGCTGCCGCCGCCGCCTCCGCCTTCACGCGGGCGGGATTCGTTGACGACCAGGGCGCGTCCGCCGACATTGCGGCCGTTGATGGCCGCGATGGCCTGCTGCGCTTCGTCTTCGGATGCCATTTCGACAAACCCGAAGCCGCGTGCTTCGCCGGTGTAGCGGTCGGTGACGACCTGGGCGCTTGCGACATTGCCGGCTTCGGAGAACAGCTCGTGGAGCTGCTGGTCGGTGGTCTGATAGCTCAGATTGCCGACATAAAGTTTGGTTGCCATAATAGGGAATGGCTCCTTTCGAATGAAAAGCCCCAATTCGCAAGAGGAGAAGCCTCACTGGTGCATTCGAAGACGCGACGGAGCCGAGAAGCAAGCCGAAGAAGCCGGGGAAATCGCAGAGGAAGGCATCAAGCCGATGCAAAGCAGGAAGATTGCCGGGGGAAACCCGGTGCAAGCGTATTATACCCCTAAATCGCGCAAATTCACGGTCTTGAGCCGTTTCGGCAAATATAATTTGCCCGCCCCGAAATATAATTCCTTCGCCCCCGCCGATTAGCGGCCTTCCTCTTGCCTTTTTCGGGCCGATGTGATATGATAACAAAATCCATTCGCCCTCCTGCATTGTTTATCTGCGCGTTTTTTGCGCTTATCTCTTAGCCCGAAGGATCGTACTGCATGAAGACCTCCCGCCGCAGCGACGGCGCGATTTTTCCGACCCGCGTTCTGCTTGCGCTCTGCCTGCTGCTGTCGGCGCTGACCCCCGGAAACGCGCAGACCACCAAAATCAAGGTAGACTCCGACGCCGCCAAAAACTATGTGTCCCTGGCCGGCGGGGTCAGCCCGGCCCGGCTGTCGCAGACCATTTCCGACCTGTCGGGTATCCACTATGCGGTGCCGAACCAGCCAGCCGCCGCCCCCGTGACCGCTCACTCACGGGTCGCGGGAACCCCCGGCGGCGACCAGGCGCGGGCGTATGTCCGCCGGCAGTTCAACAGCGTGTTCGGGCCGGGCAATGTCTCCGAAGAGCCGTTCACGGTGACGACTCCGGTGGACAACGGCGCGTTTATCCAGGGCGCGGGCCTGCCGAAGCCGTTTGCCCTTCAGCCCCTGTGGCCCAATCTGGTGCGGACCTCGACCCTGCCGGCGGCCGGCATTTCCGGGCCGCTGATTTATGCCGGGCGCGGCGAGCTGTCGAATTTTCGCGGCAAATCGGTCCAGGGCAGCATTGTTCTTCTCGACTTCAACTGCGGCACGGACTGGCTCAATGCCGCCCGGCTCGGCGCAAAAGCGATTGTGTTTACCGAGCCGAACGAGACCATGCGCGGCGAAGGCGAAGCCAAGTTTATCGGCATCCCCGTCGCCGTGCCCCGGTTTTTGATTTCGCGGGCCGATGCGGCGGCCTTGCAGTCGGCGGTGCTCACCACTCCCAATTTCCAGGTGCATCTGGCCTGCGACAACCCGTGGCGAACGGCGATCACGGCAAACATTGTCGGAAAAATTCAAGGCACCGGGCCGATGGCCGACCAGACCGTGGTGATTGAATCGTACTACGACTCGATGTCCATTGTGCCGACCCAGGCCCCCGGCGCGGAGTCCGCCGACGGACTGGCGGCGCTGCTGGAACTCGCGCGGGCGTTTAAATCCCACCCGCCGAAGCGGACCGTGCTGTTTGTCGCCTGCGGGGCGCATTTCTTGGGCATTCAAGGCGCACGGACCTATGTGGACCGGCATGTGGACGGCTGGCGTCCGGTTTCCGGCCTGGACTCGCTGCGTCACTCCGTGTTCCATGCGCCGCTGCCGGACCGGGCCAATGTGCTGCTGTTTTCGGGCCTTGACTTAACCTCGCAGACCGGCAGTGTCGGGGTCTTTTACAAAGGCTATTTTTACGACTACCGCGAAGATATCCAAAGCGATTTTTCGGACATCGGCCGAACGTTTCGCGAAAACGCCGAAAAGATCGGGCAGACGCTCGGCTTCGACCCGGCGACGGCGTTTGCCGACGGGGTCAATGGCGCGGGCGGCAAATCGTGGCGCAATTACCTGCCGGGCCGGTTCGCGTTTGACGCCGAAGCGGCGACAATGGCCGGCGGCAAGGGCGTGACTTTCGCTACCACCGACGACGCCCGGCAGGAAGCCGACACGCCGCTGGACACGCCCGACAAAGTCAACATTGTCCATCTGGCCGCCCAGACCCGCCTGCTGGCCTGCCAGTACTGGCATATCCTCAACGATACCAACGATCCCAACGCCGTCACGGCGCAGTCTACGGCGTCGCTGATGCCGGTGCCGTCGGGGCAGGCATGGACCCGGCAGGGGCTGCGGCTGGGCTTCAGCACCCTCACTGGGCGTGTTCTGCTGTTCGACCCGAAAAAGAACTTTGTGCCCGATGAGCCGGTCGCCGACTCGCTTGCAGTGGTCAACAGCCCGTCCAAAACCATGATGGGCGTCCGGGGCAACTTGATCCAGGCGACTGCCGGCGGTGCAGGGCAGGCGGAGTTTAAGTTTGAAGGGCTGCCGCTGGTGATTTCCGGCGGCTCCGGCCTGCGCTTCGCCCCGGACGGCAAGCTGCATGTCGGCGCGTACCATGTTCACGCGGCCGATGATGATTCGGGCACGCGCGGCGACATTGACTTTGCGCCCGATCAGGGGGTCAACGGCGCGGCGAACTATCCGACCCAGTTCGACCTGACCGGCGACGCCAAGCAAACCCAGGTGATTGTTTTTCCGTGCGTCGCGACTTCCATTTATGACTTGATTGACCAGCAGGCGCTGACTTCGCTGACGACGGTAAACATCTACGACGGCGCGTCCGACGGCGAGCCGCGCCAGTACGGCTTTATTTTGTCGGGCGGCGAGCCGGGCGTTTCCTATGTGGAAGATGTCGCCGTGCTGTTTTCGACCCCCGGCGCGGACACCCGGCTTAAAGTGGTTATGACCTCCGGTCCGGGGTCCCCGCCCCGCTTTCTGCTGATTAACTCGCTCCCGGCCGACCCGAAAAAGACCGCCGCCGAAAACCAGCGCAATGCCCAGGGCGTCGGCTACGCCGTCGGCGTCGCGTCGGCCCGCTACGGCTCGTCGGACAACCGGCCGCCGGACCCGAATAGCCCCAATGACATTGTCCGCAACGGCGCGATCACCAACACGGCGCTGCGGGTCGCCAAAGACATGTGGAACCTGGATGAGTTCCGTATTTCCAACCTGGCGAAGTTTCGGATTGTCCAGCTCCACGACCCGCAGAACCCGCTGACTCACCTGCACGACCTCGCCAAAGACGACATTGACCATGCGCTTGCCGCGTACAGCGCCCAGGACTATGAAGCGTTCGACGCTTACAGCCGGCAGGCGTGGGCCAACGAAGCGCGGGTCTACCCGCAGGCGCAGCAGATCGCAAATGACGTGGTTTCCGGCGTTATCTTTTACTTGTTTCTCCTGATCCCGTTCGCCTACTTTTTGGAGCGTCTGCTGTTCGGTTATTCCGACCTGAAGCGGCAGCTCACGGCGGCGTTCGGCATCTTTTTGGTGATCTTTTTCGTGTTTTCGCTGATCCATCCGGCGTTCTCCATCGGCGCGGTCAACCCGCTGATTATTTTGATTGCGTTTGTGATGCTGGCCTTGTCGGTGATTGTCTCGCTGCTGGTGTGGGGCAAATTTGAGGAGCAGCTCAAGCAGCTCAATAAATCGGTGTCGGGGGTCCATAAAGCTGATGTCGGCCGCGCGTCCATTGCCTTTGCGGCGTTTGCGCTCGGCATTTCCAACATGCGCCGCCGGAAAGAGCGGACGCTTTTAACGTGCCTGACTTTGGTTCTTTTGACATTTACCGTGCTGTCGTTTACGTCCATCGTCAACACCATCCGCTACAACGATGTCGGCG
The DNA here is from genome assembly GCA_965246745.1 of Capsulimonadaceae bacterium. Lineage (GTDB taxonomy): Bacteria > Armatimonadota > Armatimonadia > Armatimonadales > Capsulimonadaceae > JANXMY01. The sequence goes on along the minus strand of OZ251980.1, from coordinate 1,340,914 downwards.
CACCGGGCACGGCGCTGTACAACGGTATTTTGCTGCGCCTGCCGACTTGGAATTCGCTCCAGCAGCCGGCGTACCGGCTCTTAAACGATGAATACGGCTCGCGGTTCCCGGTCGCGCCGCGTGCCTGGTTTTTCGGCACCCAGCAGGGTCAGCAGTCGTTTCTGCACCTGACCCGCGCCCACTTCGCCACCGATGTCAAAGGCGTCAACGGCCTGACCCCGCAGGAGTCGCAGGTGACGGGCATTGACAAGGCGCTGACTGCCGGCCGGTGGTTCAACCGCTCGGATACCTACACGGCGGTGATCCCGCAGGGGGTGGCGACGAGCCTGCAAATCACCCCGGCGGATGTCGGCAAAGTGACCATCAATTTCAGCGGCGTGCCGTATTTGGTGATCGGCATTGCGGACGCCGCCAAGATCAAGGCCATCAAAGACCTGGACAACGAGGCGCTGACCCCGGTGGACTACCAGGCCCAGCAGAACCAGGGCAGCGGCGGCGCGGCCGGAGGCGGGGCGGCCGCCGCCGGGCAGGGCTTTCAAGAGTACCTGCACCTCGACCCCGACAACGTCCTGTATGTGCCGTACTCGACTTTGATCAATCTCGGGGGCGACCTGCGCTCGGTGGCGATCAACATGGGCACGGCGCAGACCACAGCCACCGAGCTGCAAAGCCTGATGCCGCGTTTGGACCTCAACTTGTATGCCGGGGAAAACGGCGCAAACCATCGGTTCTCCGCTATCGGCGCGACTTCGTCGGAGGGCCTGGTCAACATTCTGATCCCGATTCTCATCGCCGCGCTGATTGTGTTAAACACCATGCTCGGGTCGGTCTTTGAGCGGGTGAAAGAAATCGCGATTTTTTCGAGTATCGGCCTGTCGCCGACCAACATCGCCATGCTGTTTATCGCCGAAGCGCTGGTCTATGGGATCATCGGCGCGGTTTCCGGCTATTTGATTGGGCAGGCGCTGGCCTATGCCATCGCTCATTTACATATCCTGCCCGGCTTGTACCTGAATTTCTCGTCCACATCCGCCGAGCTTGCCATCGGCCTGGTCGTCGCGGTGGTGCTGCTGTCCACGATTTTCCCGGCCCGCAAAGCGTCGGAAGTGGCGACGCCTGCCGTGGACCGGACATGGAAAGTGCCGGAGCCGGACGGCGACGTGTGGAAGCTGTCGCTGCCGTTTGCGGTGGCCGGGGCGCAGGCGAACGGCATCAACCAGTTTTTGGCCGAGTGGTTCCGGGCGTATGAAGAACAGTCGGTCGGCGACTTTTTGACCCAGGGCATCGCGACCAGCGCGGAAACCGTGGAGGGCGTCCCCGCCTACCGCTTGTCGGGCCGGGTGTGGCTTGCGCCGTTCGACCTCGGCGTCTCCCAGATGATTAGTTTGGACACCGTGCCGACCGATTTGGAAGACGTGTACGAAGTCCGCTTGACCCTGACCCGCGTGTCTGGCGATGTGTCCAACTGGAAGCGGGTCAACCGCCGCTTCCTGAACGTCCTTCGCAAGCAGTTCTTGATCTGGCGCACCCTGACCGAGCTTCAGCGCGAGCGGTATCTGGCCGACGCCGAAGCCGCCGCGCTGCCGACGGGCGGCGTCCCGGCAGGAACGGAAGCGGTCGCGGCGGCGCTGTGAGAGGAAGTCCCCCCGGCCCCCAATAATGGGGGAGCAATATGGAACAATTCGGCTTCCCTTGATTGGGGGCCGGGGGGTGTTTCAGCGTCATGTTTTTTATACCGTAAGGAGAATTTGCCCCCGTGGCAGTTGAGCAAAAACCGAAGCGCGGACGAGTCCCCGACAGCGTCGAAGCGGCGCGGGAGCGGTCCGCCGATACGTCCGGCGACGAGACCGGGCAGCAGATACAATTTGAAGAGGGCTTCACCGGCAAAGTCATGATCGGCACGCTGTTTGTGTGCATGATCATGCTGCCGGGGTCTATTTATCTCGGCCTGTTGGCCGGGCAGGGCCTCGGCGCGGCGGCGCAGTGGGTCACGATTGTTTTGTTTTCCGAGATCGCCCGGCGCTCGTTTCTGCCCCTGAAGCGGCAGGAAATTTACTGCCTGTTTTACATGGCGGGGGCGCTGACATTTACGGGCTTTGGGCAGCTGCCCGGCATTTCCGGTGGCCCGTTCGGAGCGTTTATTGCGCTGCAATATATCATGCAGTCGCCGGCCATGGTCAATGTGTCTCACTCGCTGCCGGCATGGATTGCGCCGCAGCCGGGGTCGCCGGCCTATGCTCACCGGACCTTTCTCGACAGCGCGTGGCTCATTCCGATTTTAGTGCTGCTGGCCCAGCAGGTGCTGGACCGCATGAAATGGATGGGACTGGGCTACCTGCTGTTTCGGATCACATCGGATGTAGAGCGGCTGCCGTTTCCGTTTGCGCCGATTGCGGCATCGGGCGCGACCGCGCTGGCAGAGGCGTCCACCAAAGAAGACTCGTGGCGCTGGCAGGTCTTTTCGACCGGCACGATTGTCGGCCTCATCTTCGGCTTTTTCTATTTAGCCGTGCCGATCTTCACGGGCGTGACCCTGGGCAAGCCGCTGTCTATCCTGCCGATCCCGTTTTTTGATCTCACGCCCAACACCGAGCGGGTTTTGCCGACCGCGCTGACCGGCTACAACCCGGATTTGGGCTTGGTGCTGTTCGGCTTTATCCTGCCGTACTCGATTGTTCTGGGCGGCTTTTTGTCCTCGGTCGGGGCGCAGATTGTCGCGAACCCGTTTTTGCAGGGGGCCGGCCTGTTTCCGCACTGGGTTCCGGGGTCGCCGACTATTCAAACCAAAGCCTCGATTGACTTTGATTTCTGGATGTCGTTCGGCATCGGGACGCAGCTTGCCATTGCCGTCATCGGCCTGACTTCGGTGGCGCTGATGGTACTGAAAGGCCGGGGCGCGGAGCAGAAAGCGCAGCGCGGCAGCCTCGGCAAGCTGCCGGAAGGGCGCGGCGACTTCCCGTGGCAGCTTGCGCTCGGCGTGTGGCTGGCGGCGACCGTCGGCTATGTGTTCCTGAACCACAGCCTGGTGCCGGCGTTCCCGATTGCGATTATCATCTTTTACGGCCTGGTCTGGACTCCGCTGAACTCGTATGTCTCGGCGCGGCTGATCGGCCTCACCGGGCAGGGCGTGACGTTTCCGTTTCTCAACCAAGCCGTGGTTCTTCGCAGCGGCTACCATCAGCCGGACATCTGGTTTGCGCCGCTGCCGCTGAACGACTATGGCCCGCAGGCGCAGAAGTTCCGCGAGATTGAGCTGACGGGAACCAAGTTCACGAGCATTATCAAGCTCGAGCTGTTTATGCTGCCGCTGATTTTGCTGTTTTCGTTTTTGTATTGGGGCTTTTTGTGGCACACCAACGATATTCCGTCGTCGCAGTTCCCCTACGCACAAAAGTTCTGGCCGCTGTCGGTTATTCAGTTGTCTATTTGGACACAGATCAATACCGGCAACGGCGCGACCTGGGCTTTGCATGCGATTAAGCCTCCAATCATCGGGGTCGGTGCCGGCGCGGCGATGGCGCTGTACGGCGCGACCCTGCTGTTTAAGTGGCCGCTCTTGTTCTTTTACGGCTTTGTCGGCGGCATTGGAAACTTGCCGCACAACACGATCCCGACCATGATCGGGGCGCTGCTGGGGCGCTACTATTTCGCCAAGCGGTTCGGTTTGGAGCGCTGGCAGCTTTACACCCCGGTCCTGCTGGCGGGCTTTGCCTGCGGCACGGGCCTGATCGGCATGGCCGCGATTGCGCTGGCCTTGATTGCCAAGACGGTGAATTATCTGCCGTTTTAGGGCGCGGCACATGGTAGAACCAGAAGGGCGCAGCAAGCAGCGCCCCTACATTGTCCGAATCCATCGTCCAAATCTGCCCCGTAGGGGCGCTGCTTGCTGCGCCCTTTGTAACCGGCAATTTTCCTACTCTACTTCGCGTATCATAAAACCGTGAAAACACTCGTCCGACAAGAAATAAGCCACGGGGCAGGCCGCGCCGGCTGGAAGACGGTCGGCTGGCAGGGGCTGACCGTGCAGGCCCCGCCGGCGTGGAACCTGGTCGCCTACGGCGGCGATGCCAAAGCGGGCAATCTGCGGCTGGACAACGGCGAGCTTCAGGCGCAGGGCGTTCTCGGCATGGACCTGCGCTGGATTCCCGTCAAGGGCAAAGTGTCCGATGCAGATTTAGAAAAGCGCCTGCGGCAGTATTTAGACACTATCGAGAAAAGCGCCAAGCGGCAGAAAATCTCGGCGGCGGTGCAGATTAAATCGCTCTCCGATGACGCGCACCCCGAGCGCCTCGGGCTGCGCGGGTTCACCTGGAAAGCGGACAAGCGGGCGGCCGGGCGCATCTGGCACTGCGAAGAATGCCGGCGGGTGGTGATCGCGCAGGTGCTCGGCGGGACGCGCGGCGATTTTGCGGCGACGGCCGCCGACGTGTTGCAGACGCTCCGCTGCCACCCGGAAGACCCCGACTGGCGGACGTGGTCGCTGTATGACCTGCACACCGCCTTGCCGGGCGACTACACGCTGTCGGGAAAAGTACAGCTTATGAACATCTATGTCCAGCTTCCGTTCAGCCGGGCGAACACGCTGGACACGATTACGGTGGAGCAGTGGGGCGTCGCCAATGTCCAGCTTCGCAATGCGTATTTGGACCAGTGGTTCCGGGAAAAGAACCGTGCCCAGGAGGGGATGCTGCGGTACGAAGGCCGCGAGTCGAGCGCGGCGGGCCATCCTGCGCTGGCCTTGACGGGGCGCAAAACGGGCCTTTCGTACTGGGCGGGGCAGGCGATCCCGCAGATCACGCGCCTGCAAAAGCCGGCGACCTATTTTGAGGCGCGGGTGTGGGAGTGCCCTGAGACCAACAAAATCTTTTTGGTGCAGAGCGTCAGCCGCCGCCCGCAGCCCGAGGCGGTGGAGGCGATTGTCGCGCGGACCCGGTGCCATGCGGGGTAAAGTCTCCCCCCCGCCCCCAATAATGGGGGAGCAATATGGAACAATCCGGCTCCCCCATTATTGAGGGCGGGGGGCTTTCTTTCGGTTCCGCTGTAACTTATGCCTAATCTCGATCTCACGCAGTACTTAACGCAATACTTTCCGTTTCTGAACCGGAACAAAAACGCCCTGCCGCGCGGCGAGATGCTGGCTCTGCGGCCTCTGCGGAGCGCCGCCGTGGCGTGGACGCCGAAGCCGGGGGGCGAGGACGGCGCGGCGGCGGGGGTGCAGATTACGGTGCCGCGCCGCGACGACAAGCTGGCACGGATTTTAGGACGCGTGTTTCAAATGCCGCCGACCAAAACGATTGAGCTGGATGAGTTCGGCGCGGCAGTGTGGGAAAAGTGCGACGGCAGGCACTCGGTCGAGCAGCTCGTGAATTTCACGGCGGGCGCGTACAAGCTCAACCGGCGGCAGGCCGAAGTCAGCGTCGTGTCGTTTATGCGGATGCTGGCCCAGCGGCGCTTGATCGGGCTGGAAGAAAGAAACAATCATGTCACTCGAAGCGAGCGGCCCCGGCCCGCGCCCAAGCGCGGACGGCGGCGGCATTAGAACACAAATCAACCTGCCGTGGAGCAAAGCGGTCTCGATTGCGATGAACTCGCTGAAGATTCGCTTTTGGCGCTCCATGATTACCGGCGCAGGTATTTTTCTCGGCATCGCGTTTTTGTGCTACTCGGGCGTCACCGCGCTGCTGGAGCTGAAAACAGGCAACCAAGCGGCGCTGAACCGGCAGATTTGGCTGTGCATCATGGCGCTGCTGGTCTGCACGGTCGGGATTACCAATTCGATGCTGATGTCGGTGTCGGAGCGCTTCCGGGAGATCGGCACGATGAAGTGCCTCGGGGCGCTGAACTCGCTGATTGTGCGCTTGTTTTTGATTGAAGCGCTGTTTATGGGCTTTGTGGCATCGCTTGCCGGCTGGATGCTGGGCTTTGTGGGCATTGTCGTGGTCCGCTGGGCGGCGTTCGGCTGGATCAACGGGGTGGGGCATCTGCCTTTCGGGCTGGTGCTCGGCTCGCTGTTCGGCTGCCTGGTGATCGGCGGCCTGCTGACGCTGATTGCCGCCCTGCTGCCCGCGCAGCGGGCCGCGCAGATGCCCCCCGCCGCCGCGCTGCGGACGGAAGTTTAGCTTAAGGTTACGGAGAAATTATCGTGTCAGCCACAGAATACATTGTTCGGACCAAAGACGTGGTCAAAGTTTTTACGCTGGGGGAAGAAAAGCTGCGGGCGCTGGACGGCGTCAATGTAGACATCCGCCGTGGGGAATATATCTCCATCATGGGACCGTCGGGGTCCGGCAAGTCCACGCTGTTCAATGCCATCGGCGGCCTGGACAAGCCCGACAGCGGCAGCGTGTTCATCAACGATGTGGACATGGCGCAGCTTGACGCCGGGGAGCTGGCGTACCTGCGCTGCCACACCATCGGCTATATCTTTCAGACGTTCAACCTCATCACGGTCATGACGGCGCTCGAAAATGTCAGCCTACCGACCATCTTTGCCGGCACGCCGTCGGAAGACGGCCAAAAGCGCGGCATGGAGCTGCTGGACATCGTCGGCCTCGGCCATCGGTATCACCACAAGCCGTCGCAGCTTTCCGGCGGTCAGCAGCAGCGCGTCGCGATTGCCCGGTCTCTCGCCAACAACCCGAGCATTATTTTGGCCGACGAGCCGACCGGGAACCTGGACTCCCGGACCGGCGAGGAGATTATCGCGCTGCTGCGCCGGCTGAACAAAGAACAGGGCGTGACGATTATCACGGCGACGCACGACTACAAAATGGTGGACGTTTCCGACCGGGTGATCTGGATCAAAGACGGCAAAGTGGAGAAGATTGAAAACCGGGCCGACATCAAGATCAATGTCGGCGGCATGGGCGGCGAGCACGAGCATCTGGCAAACGCCGAAGACGCCACCCATGTGGACGCGCCCTTGCTGGGATAAGCGGCTTTATCCCAGTCCGAATAAGCTGAGCGTGCCGTCGCCGGTGTAAACTAAGAGAACGCGGCCGTCGGCGGAGACGACGGTTTGGCGCAGCAGGCCGGGCAGGCGGTAGCGGCGCAGAATATGACCGTCGTGGCGCAGGGCAAACAGCGCCCGCTTGCCGTCGGACACGATAATTCGCCGGCCGTCGGGAGACAGCGCAATGAGGTCCGGCGGGAACAAGAGGCCGCCGCGCTCCCAGACAATCCGGCCGGAGCGGTCTAAAAGCCGCAGGTGGTGCTCGGACAAGCTTTGATTGCCCCGCACAATCTGCCGCAGGTACGAGACCGCCACAAAGTCGCCGTTTTGGGTGATCTGGGCGGTCGGATAAAACGCGTCTTCCCCTAAAGACGATTTCCACAGCGGGTTCCCGCCGCCGTCGCTGCGCCACAGATACAGCGCCGGGTCGCTGCCCCGAACATTCCCCGATGACAGCCCCAGCACATAGCGGCCATTGCCGGAAATCTGCGCGGTGAACAGGCGCGATGCCAGCGCATGCCGCCCGGCGGCATCCTCCGGGTACTGCCAGAGGCACACCCCGCGCGGGGTGTAGCAGGCCACCCCGCTGTCGTTCCAAGTGCCGGTGACGAGAAACGATCCCAAAGTCGGAAACGCCACCGAGTTGCCTGCCCCGCCGAGCGGCCAGCGCTGAATACGCTTGTCCCCCGACACATATGGCTGATCGCTCAGCGTGTACAAATACAGCGCCTTGCCTCCGGTCGCAATCCCCGCATACGCCCCGTCCGCCGAGATTTCGGCGTCCCAAACCGCCCCGCCGAGCGATTGGTGCGCCAATGTTGCGCCGTCGCTGCCGCGCAGGATCGTGATTTCCGGCTGGTTCGGGTCCAGCGCGGCCCAGGCCAGCACCGAAGCGCCCGCCGCGCCGACTGCGACATTGGACGCGTTGGCCGCCGCGTGGGTCCACAGCGGACGGCTCGGCTGCGTCCGCCAGTGCCACAGCGAGACGCTGCCTTTCGCGCCGCTGGAAACGGCGACCAGCTCGCCCTGCGGGGACAGGGCCGCGCCCCGGAACGCCGTCACCGGGCGGCTCCACAGCAGGGTCAGCGCCTGCCCCGGCGGCGCAAGCCGGGCGGCGGCATGGCGGACCGCCAGGCGCAGGCCCCAAACGGCCAGCCCGGTCAAGCCCAGCGCGGCCCCCAGTGCGAGCCAGTGGCGGCGCTGCTGCCGGGTCATTGGGTCACCAGCGACAGAAACATTTCATGGACCCGCGTATCGCCCGTAATCTCAGGGTGAAATGCGCTGCCGAGCAGCGTTCCCTGCCGCACAAAGACGATTTTGCTGCCGTGCCGCGCCAGCACATCTACGCCCGGCCCGGCTTCGACCACATACGGCGCTCGGATAAAGACTGCCCCAAGCGGCTCCGGCCCAAGCGCGGGAACATCGAGCGCCGCTTCAAATGAGTCTACCTGCCGCCCGAACGCGTTCCGGGCGACGACCACGTCCAGCAGCCCCAGCGTCGGCTGCCCGCCGCGCTCGCCGGTGTCCGCCGTGACGGCCCGTGCCAGCAAAATCAGCCCCGCACACGTCCCATAAATCGGCTTGCCCGCCGCATGGGCGGCCTGAAGGGCATCGTCCACCCCGTACCGCGCCAGCAGCCGTCCGATGGCCGTGCTTTCCCCGCCCGGCAGGATCACGCCGTCAGCCCGCACGATGTCGCCCGGCAGGCGGGCAGGGAACGCTTCCGCGCCGAGCGCTTGAAGCATGTCAATGTGTTTTTGGAAGTCGCCCTGCACGGCGACCACCGCGATTTTCGGTCGAGCGATTGTCGGATTGGCTTGCATTGGGAAGATTATAGCACATCGCGAAAGGGAGGAGCGCGGGCATTGATTGTGTTGACGAGGGCGTGTTGATTGTGACGAGGGCGTGTTGATTGTGACGAGGGCGTTTATGTGTACGAGGGCGCGATGGTTACGAGGGCGTGAACGCCCTCGCTGGGGAGCGCGGACGCTAAGGTCCCGCCTGCGCGGGACAAGATTAGGATAAGATTAGGACAAGAAACAATCCTATTTACATCTTCCGCCACGCAGGTGGCGGCTTGGCGCTTCGCCCCCCAGCGAGGGCGTTTACGCCCTCGTCAACACAAACGCCCGCATCCTAAAAATGCTTTGTGTCGTGGTCCCACGCCGAGGTCTGCCAGTTGTCGGGGGTATTCGGGTCGGGCAGCCAGCTTGGAAGCGAAAACAGCAGAAAGTCGGACAGGGCGTGGACATACGGCTCGTAAGACTCGCGCATCTCGGCCAGCTTTCGGTCGTCGGCCGGGCCGTCGCACAGCGGCAGGCCCGCCGACGCCAGTGTTCCGCGCAGGGCCGCCAGCGCGTCCGGCGGCAGGCGGTCGGGGTCCAGCGGCTTTGGGGGCAGGTTGAAGATGTACGCCAAATCCACAATCATGTGGCGGCACATCGCAAACGTCAGCCGGGCCTGCCATTGCAGCGCCGGCTGCCAGTCGGGGTCGCCCGCCACGCCGACCACAATCAGCGTGCAGGTGTCCATGATCGCGGTCAGCGCCCCGAGCCATGATTGGTGGTCATGCTGCGACCGATAGTACGTCAGCACCGGGTACGACAAATGGCTTTCAAGCTGCTCCGACGCCCAAAGCTCCCAGTCCTGCATCAAGGGGCGCAGGGCGTCCATCTGCCGCGCGTCGGCATGCCGGCGCAGCAGTCCCGCCGCCGACGGCGGCGAGCCGGCCCTGGAGTCCAGCAGCGAAATGATCGCTTCGCGCTTTGAGAACGCCTGGTACAGCACCGGCAGGTAGCCGATCACGACCGCGAGAAAGCCGAAGCCGAGGCCCGCTTCCGAGACCGCCAGAAACCGGGCGAAATTGGTGCGCGGCGTCACATCCCCGTAGCCGAGCGTGAAAAACGTGACCCCGCTTTGGTACAAGTCGGTCCCGAGCCGGCTCATGCCGGGCACGCGCGGCAGGCCCTCGGGAATGGCCCATTGCAGCAGCGCATAGCCCGAAACCAGGCCGAACGCCCACAGCACCAGCAGGACCGGCAGGGACAGCGGCCCGAAGTACGACAAAAACAGGTCGCGCTTGCCGGCGGGCACCAGCCGGGCCGCCCGCCCCGTGATCGGCCACAGCAGCTTGTAAAAGCCGCGCGTCACCCGCAGCGACCGGGTCACCGACCGGGGTAGGATGATTGTCTCGAAGCCTTCCCAGACAATCAGCGCAATCAAAAACAGCCCGAAAAGCGCTGCCAAAACGTTCGTCAATGCCATGCTTGTTCAACGCCGGCAAGCGCGGAAGGTTCCAATCCTTTCGGGGCGGCTTTTCAGACAATCTCCCGACACTGCTTAAAGATGCGGCGCGGGCAGGGCAAACGCCGTTCGATAAACCGCCCACAGCAGACCCCCGCCGACCCCCGCCGCCAGCGCCGCCCGGCCGAGATGCAACGGCGGCGCTGCCCCCCTGCGCTTCGGCCCGTCCGCCGCCGGGACGGCCGGACGGGCCAGCGCGGCAAGCAGGCCCAGCACCATCCACAGCGGCAGGGCGATATTGGCGAACTGCCATGCCGGGTTTGCCAGCGCGTCGGTCATTTGCCCCGTCAGCGCCGACAAGCAGCCGATCAGCGCCCACTGCGCCGGGCTGCGGGCCGGGTACTGCGTCAGCGCCCGCGCCCCGGCGACCAAAAGCCCCGCCAGCGCCGCCAGCCAGAGCGCCAAGCCGACCCCGCCCAGCTCCGCCCAAAGCTGCAAGTAGGAATTGTGCGTTTCGTCCAGAATTGTCGGACCCTGCCGTTCAACCTGCTCAGGCGTCCGGCCAAGCTGCGTGTAGGGAAATTGATGCCGCGCATAGCCGCCGATGCCCCAGCCTTGCAGCGGCTTTTGGCGGATCATGGTTTCCGCGCCGGACCAGGCTGAAATGCGCCACCGGGTTGATACGTCTTTGCCCTGCGCGACAGTGGTTGTCAATGTAGACGCGCGTGCCAGGAACCTGTCGCGGTCCGGGAGCGCCCAAAACAACGCCCCGGCGCAGGCAAGCAAAACCACCGCGCCGCCGAGGCTCTGCCGGAGCGCGTTTCGATGCCCGCCGGGCGAAGCGAAGCGTGAGACCGCTCTCGGACGACAGAGCCAAGCAAGCGCCGCGAACACCGCAAGCGACACGCCTGCGCCGATCCAGGCGGAACGCGTTTGCGAAGCCAGCAGTGCCGCGAAAGCGGCCACGCCTGCCGCCTGAGCAAGCAGCCGTTTGCCGAACGGCAGCGGCGAGACGGCGGCGGCCAGGCAAAGCGGCAAAAGCAGCATCAAAAATGCGCCGAACAGCATGTGATCATGGAGAAGACCTGTCGCGATTGTCAGCCCCTCACCCCCGAACAGCGCAAATCCCGACAGCGCGACCAAAAGAGCGGCGGCCGAAAATGTATCCAGAACAAAAGAAAGCCGGGCCTGCGTGCGTACTTGCGCCTGCATGAAAACGGCGACGAAGACGCCGGCAAAAAGCTGAAACAATCCTTGCAGCGCAAACGGTTTATCCGGGGAAGCGGCCCCCGAGACTGCTCCCCAAGCCACCAAAAGACAAAGAAAAGAAAAAGGCGCAAATTTGAAAATCAAAAGCCGTCGCCCGAAGCCGCCCGGCTCGGCCCGCAGCAGCAGGGCGGCCAGCAGAATCACGACGCCGGTTTCCACAGCCAGCGTCTGCGCTCCGTGCCACTGACGGCTGCCGAGCGAAACGGGGACAATCTGGGCGAGAAGGAGCGTTGCGGCTAAAACGGGCAGCAGGCCGAGGCCGCGCAGAAATTCGGGGGGTTGGAAGGGAGGGCGCATGCAGGCTATCTTACCCGAAAACGCATTTCGCTCGCCTTCTACGCGCCCTGGGCGTTTTCGATAATCTCCTGGGCTTCGTCCAGCTTTTCTTCCAAAGCGTCGAGGACCGCATGGGGGTCGGCGGATTCGGACATCGCTTCGGCTTCGGGGTCGTGGCGGTTTTTGACGCTGGGGATGTCCCGGCGCAATTCTTCCATCAGCGCAATCACTTTGGCGATCTTCTGCTCGGACAGCAGGCTGACCTGCAAATCAAGCTGGGCGCGGCGCTCGGCCAGCCGCGCCTGCCGGTTCTGGGTAATCAGCACCACAATCGTTAAAAGCAGCGCTCCGACGCCCACCACGCCGACCAGCAGGGGAAACGGAAACGGGTCGAACTCGGGAAAGTGAAGGCGGCGGGAAAACACGTTCAGCACAATCCAGACGGCAACCAGCGCAATGGTGAGGTTCAGAAACAGCGGCCGGCCAAGAAAAGCCGTGACTTTTTCAATGGTCCGCTGATGGATGCTGACTTCGCTTTCGCCCCGCGCATGGAGCGCCGCGATGGTGTCTACCTGCTGGCTGACATGGTCCGGCAGCGTGTCGCTGTTGTTTTCGCTCACGGCTTGTTCGCTCCCAGCGTGAAACGGTCAATCACACTGCCGTCGGGACGGATCACTGTCATAGTCACGCGCGGGCCGCTGACTTCGCACTTGATGGCATGGTAAATGGAGGCTTTGTACTGCTCTTCGGGGATTTCTTTGCCTGCACTGTCCGTGTCCGGGACATACACGTCGCCGGGGATCGCGATCTGCCGGTTTTCGGGCCGGTAGGGCGGAGCGCCGCCGCCGCCGGTGACAAGGTAAGGGACGCCGTCGCGGACGGTGCGGTAGTACAGATGGTCGTGCCCGCAGAAAACCGCCGTGGGCTTGTATTTGACGAACAGCGGGTGCAGATACCGCTGGGCTTCGGGGGTCGGGCCGTGCGGGCCGACCGAAAACGGCCCTTCGTGGAACATCACAAACGTATGCGCGGCGGTTTTCTGCGCCCGCGCCAGCTCTGCCGCAAGCCACGCGTACTGGCGGCTGCTCGGGTCGTAATCTTCCATGCTGTCTACGATAACGAACCGATTCCGGTGGCGGGTGAACGCATAAAACAGCTTGTGGCTTGTGTCGCCCGAGTCAAACGGCTCGGTGACGTAGTTCGGGTAATACGGCCCGACATCGTGGTTGCCCCGCGCCGGATAATAAGCGATATGGGCATCGCGGAAGGGCCGGGTGATCTCGGCGAACTGCTGCCACTGGGCCGGGTTTTTGCCGTCGGCCACGAGGTCGCCGCTTTGCAGGACAAACTCGGGGCGCAGGCCGACAATCTCCCGAATGATAATCTGGTGCTCCACCGGGTTGGTCCGGGTGTCCCCGTAAGCGACAAACGTAAACGAGCCGCTGTCGGCGGACGCCGAGCGCGGCGTCGGCTTCGGCGCGGCGTTTGAAGCATTCGGCAGGAGCGGCAGGGCGAGAACGGCAAGAAACAATAACAGGGTTCGTTTTTGCATAATTTAGCTCCAGGAAGCCCCCCCGCCCCAATTCTGGGGAGCCGGAGTTGGAAAAAGCCCATCGGCGGCCTCTTCTCTGTATGGCTCCCCAGAATTGGGGCGGGGGGGCTATATCTTCAGCCGCTTCAGCAGCAGCGGCATGGTCACGCCCTGCACGACCACCGAAAACGCGACCACGGCGAACGATGCCAGGACAATCTGCGTTCGGTAGGCAATCGTGCCCGGCAGGCTCAGGGCCAGCGCAAGTGCCAGCGCCCCGCGCATGCCGCCCCAAAACAAAAGGTGCTGGTGCGGGCGCGAAATCGCCAGGCGGCTGCGGGAAAACAGCAGGCACAGCGGGTACACCGCCGCCGCCCGGCCCAGCAGGGTCAACCCAATCGCCAGCGCCAGCGCCGTCACGCCGAGATGCGCGAACGACCGCCGGGCGGCATCGAGGCCAATCAGCAAGAAAATCAGCGAGTTTGCGACAAACGCCGCGAAGTCCCAAAACGCAATCACCACTTCGCGCCCGCGCTGAGTCAGAATAGAGTCTTCTTCCCCGCCCAAGACCCCGACATTACCGAGCAGCAGGCCCGCTGCGACGGTTGCCAGCACCCCCGAAACCCCAAAGTGGTCGGCCAGCAGAAACGAGCCGTAAGCGGCCACCGTGGTCAGCGCGGTTTCGACCAAATAATCTTCGGTGCGCCCGGCCAGCGCAACCGCCACCGAGCCGCACGCCAGGCCGAAGCCGATCCCGCCGAGCGAGATTTTGCCCAAGTCCAGCAGCGCCGAAACCGGGGTCAGCGGCTGCCCCAGCGCATAAGCGAGCGCCAGGGCGAAAAACACGGCGGCGACCCCGTCGTTGAACAAGCTTTCGGACTCAACCAAAAGCCGCAGCCGGCCATGTATTTTGTTTTCTTTAAACGTTGCAATGACCGAGACCGGATCGGTCGCGGCGATCAAGACCCCGAACAGCACGGCGGCGGAAACCGGCCAGTGCAGTCCCCAAACCAGCCCGGCGGCGACAATCGCCGCCGAAATGCCGACCCCGAGCGTGGACAGCACCCAGATCGGCAGGGCGTCCCGGCGCAAATCCCGCCAGCGCAGGGACAGCGCGGCCTCAAACAGTAGCGGCGGCAGAAACGCTTCGGTGATTAGGTGCGGAGTCAGCAGCGCCCCCGGCCCGACCCGGACCAGGCGAATGGCGACCCCGGCCAGCACCAGCCCGACCGTGTACGGCAGCCGCAGCCGCCGGGCGGCCAGAGCCACCACCACTGCAATCAGCAGCAGCACAATCGTCCGGTCCAGTGTCAGTCCGATGGGCGTGTTCCCGGCATTTATTTGTTCCTGTCTGTGTTCCTGCCGCTAGTATACTCGATTTGGGCCGGGCGCGGCACAAAAAAAATTCGTTTCGGCAAGTAGTAATGCTTGCGTTGCAACCGAAACAGTGATATAATGGCCTATCATCTTTCTCGGAGCTACTTCAAAGGAGCTTTTTGCCATGAGCGTCCAAACCAATCCATCCGCCGACCCCAGCACCCAGAACGCCAACTGGGGCACATTAGTGATTGTCCTCGTGCTTGTCATCGCCGCCGTTGTCATCGGCACGACCCTGTACAGCAGCAACACCGCCCGCCACACGGCGGTTGTCAGCCAGGCTTCGGCCCATTAACTTTTCCTGCGCGTGTTCATGCGTCTTTTCGGGGCAGGAGTTGTTCTCCTGCCCGTTTTTTTGAGAGCCACCCATGCGCTGCCTGCTCCTTGCCCTTGCGCTGTGCCTCGCCGCTCCGCTGCACGCGCAGGAGATTATTGGGGCCGGGGCCACCACGCCCGCGCCGCTTCTTCTAAAATGGTTCACCGAGTATCGGGCCGAGACCGGAGTTCTGGTCAGCTATTCCTCCTTCGGCACCAATGTCGGCGTGAAAAGCATTACGGCACATTCGGTAGATTTCGGCGCGGGCGACCGGCCGCTGCCGGAGGACGCGCTGCGCTCTCAGCCCGGCCTCTTAAACATTCCCGTCGCGGCCCATACCGTTTCTATCGTCTATAACCTACCTGGCCTCCAAGCGCCCCTGCGGCTGTCCGGCCTGGTCCTTGCGGACATCTATCTCGGCAAAATCACCCGCTGGAACGACCCGCAGATTGTCCGGCTCAACCCAAGCGCGGCGCGTTTCGACCTTGCGATCAACCCGACCCATCAATCCCCCAGCAGCGGCACGACTTACGTTTTCACTTCTTACCTCAGCGCGGTCAGCCCGGCCTGGCGGTCCACCGTCGGCGCAGGCCCGCCTGTTTACTGGCCCGTGGGTCTGGGCGGTGACGGAAACGGCGTTTTCCGAGCAGTCCGGCAGGCTCCGGGCACAATCGGGTACCTTGAGTCTCAGCATGCCACGGCGAACAATATTCCCTGCGCCGCCATTCAAAACGCCAAAGGAAAATTCGTGCTGCCGACACTTGCGGCGACCGAAGCCGCTGCCGCCGCCGTCAAGCTGCCGCGCGATTTTCGGGGAAGCATCGTCAATTCTGCGGCCCCGCTCGGCTACCCGCTAATCGGCTACACCTATTTATACATCTATCGCCATCCGGCCAACCCGCAAGTCATCCGCCTCGTGACTTGGATACTGACCACAGGCCGGCACGAGGCCGCCGAGGGCGGCTACGCGCCCCTGCCGGGCCAGGTTCAAGCACAGGCATTGGCAGCGCTGATGCAGAAATAATTTTGACACGGCGGACGCCGGATTTTTCAATGGAGACTGCTATGAACCGACGCTTGTTTCTTTTTGCTTCCCTGCCTGCGCTTTGGGGCGCGGCGGCCGCGCGGGCGGCGGCCCCGCCGAAGCCTGCGCCGAAGCGCATTCGGATTGAAGTTTCGCGGCAAAAAACGCCGGCGGTGCCGGGCGAGACGACCGCGCAGACGATTGTGCTGTCAGCGGTGGAAGGCATTCCCGCCGAGGCCGCGTTGACGGAAACGTTTTTGTTCCGGGACGCGCCGGGCGGGCCGGCGCTTCAAACCTACGGGCCGCGCTTGAGCGTGACGGCGCAGATTGAAGCCGATGGACGCATCCGCCTTTCCTGCAGTGTCGCGTTTGCAGACATGGAAGCGGCGGCGGGCCGGACAAGCCCCGGCCGGGCAAGACCACGTCGCTGCCGCTGAAGCGCACGGTCAGCAGCGGGCAGGCCGTGACGCTCGGCGGCTTGGTCGTCGGCACCCAAACGCAGACAATCACGCTAACGGCGACTGTGCTCGGTTAGGAGGCCGCCTGCGCGGCGCGGACAATCGGCAGCAGCGCGGTATCGAGGGTGGCGTCGGTGTCGGTCGGCCCGCTGAGCTTGCCGACAAACCAGCGCTCGGTGTGCGACAGCGACTCGCCGGGCTGAAGCGTCGTCACCGGCCCCAGGGTTTCGAGTTCCTGGAACGGGCCTTTGGTGAACGCTTCAAAGTTCGATCCCATGTCGGCCAGCGCCGCCGGGCCGCCGGGCGCGGGCGTGATGGAAACCACAAACGCCTGCGTGTCGGTGACATGCGCCCCCCAGCCCTGAGCATTGTACACGCCCACCTTCTGCGCCATCGTCAAATCGTCCCGCTGAGTCAGCGTCAGGTACTTGGTGCCCCAGCGCCAGCGCGGGTCGGCCATGTCGGTGAACTGCCACAAAATCAGCGGCCGGGCGGGCAGGAGCGCGTCATCGTGCGAGACAAACGGCTCGTGGGGCAGCACCGCTTTGCCGCCGTTTGCGACAATGGAAAGCGACCAGGCCGCCAGGGTGACGGGCCAAACGTTGTGGTTGGTCAGCACATGCTCGACCGTCACGCCCGGTCCTGTCGGCGCAAGCGTGATCCGCAGAGTTTTCCGAATGCCCGTGGTGTGCTCGGCTGGGCCTGCCGCGACCAGCGTTTCGCCGTCCATTTGGGGCGCTCCATACGGCCCGGTGTCGGGAAAGTACGAGCGCGGCATGTCTTCCGGGGCCAGCCACAGCCGGTGCCCGCCGTAGGGCATCCATTCCTCGCCGCCGCTCTGCCCGCGCGTTTCCGGAAGGACATGGAAGACGTTCGGCCCGCCCAGCAGCCCGTAATGGATAATGCGCGGTCCCACGGAAGTCGTGACCACCAGCTCGGCCTCGGCATTGGCCAGGCGCACCGCGTCCCAGCCTTCATAGTTGATCGTTTCTAGGTTCATGCGCGGTTATTCGCCCCCTGCCGCCGTTTCTCCTGCCGCCGTTTCTCCTGCCGCCGTTTCTCCTGCCGCCGAAGCAGCCTGCTCCGGGTATACTATGCCTATGGTGCAGGTAACAGTCGAGCAGGCGGCTTCCGACTTTGGAAAGCTGCTGGAAGAAGTCAAGCAGGGCGAAGAGTTCGCCATTATGCAGGGGGACTTGCTGCTCGCCAGGCTGTCCCCGGCTCTGCCGCCGCGTCAGCCGGGGAGCGCGGTTGGCATCATCACTTATGTCGCCGAGGATTTTGATGCGCCGCTGGAAGAGTTCGAGGAGCACGAATAATGCGCCTGCTTCTCGACACGCACATTTTTATCTGGTTTGTCATGTCGCCAAGTCAGCTAAGCGCAGCCTCGTCAGCGCGTGGGAAATGAGCATCAAAAGCGGCCTCGGCAAGCTCAGTTTGACCCAGCCGATTGAGCCGTTCTTTGAGAACCAACCGCAGCTCAACCGCTTCGAGATTTTGCCGATTGCACTGCCGCACATCGCCGCCGTCGAGCGGCTGCCTCACCATCACCGAGACCCATTTGACCGACTTCTTATTGCACAAAGCCCTACCGAAACCATGCCGCTGATCTCGGCGGACCATGCGTTCGATGCATATTCCCTCTCGCTCATTTGGTAGCAATGCTATCCTCGGCTCAGCACAAAAACAATTTTCATGTACCCCTTGACAGCCTGCGTTTACCGTGGTAAACTTAGCGCATCATCTACCACGGTAAACGAGGGCCGCCATGTCGTCACTCAGTCCGAAGCTCGGCAAAGTCCAGCTTCAAATCATGCAGATTTTATGGGAGCGCGGGGAAGCCACCGCCCGTGAGATCACCGATGCGCTTAATCACGAGGGGCCGGTCGCGCATTCGACTACCCAGACCCTGCTCCGCAAATTGGAAGCCAAGCACGCTGTCGCGCATACCGTCCGCGACCGCGTGTTTGTTTTCCGGCCCCTGTCTGAAGAAGCCGCGACCCGCGAAAGCGCCGCCCGCGACCTGCTGACCCGCGTGTTCGGCGGCTCGGTCTACGGCCTGGTCTCTCACCTTTTGAAGCACGAAACTGTCACCGATGACGAGCTGACCCGGCTGCGCGAATTGATTGACACGGCTCCCGAAATGGAGGCTCCCGAATGACACTTCTGCTTGTGCTGCTTCTTCAGACTTCCGTGCTGCTGGCCCTCGGCCTCGGGGCGCTTTGGGCTGTCCGCCGGCGCGGCCCCGCCGTGCAGACATTGGCGGGCCGGGCCGCCCTGTCCGGCGTCGCGCTTCTTTTGCTGCTCCTCCCGCTGTCCGGGCGCATTGCCCCGATGTGGCGTCTGCCGGTCGGCCCCCCCGCCCCAATTCTGGGGAGCCGGAGTTCGGACAAGAACACCAGAGCGTTGCCTATTTTGCCGTCTGCCGTCCCCTCGCCTTTGGCTTCTGCCGCGCCTGCCATTCCGTCAGACGCCCGGCCTGCGGCATTGGGCGCAGCAAGCAGCGCCCCTACGCCATCTCCATCGTCAGCTCCTAATCTTTCCTTCAGGGAGAACCCTGCGCCCGAGGCGAGAGCTGCGGAGGCGGTCGGTCTCCTTTCGGGCGTACTGCTCCTTTGGCTCGCCGCCTGCCGGCTCCAATTAACCCGCCTGCGCCGGGCCGCGACACGCATCACCGACGGCCCCGCCGCCGCGCTTTTGGCGTCGCTGACGCCTCGCCCGCCTGCGCTCCTGACCCACCCGTCGGTGCAGTCGCCGTTTCTCGCGGGCGTCCGCCGCCCGGCGATCTTTCTGCCGCCAAGCTTCGAAGCAGACTTCGCGCCCGATGCCCTCCGCGCCGTGTTTCTGCATGAGCTGGCCCACTTAGGCCGCCGCGACACGCTTTGGACACTCGCCGCCCGCGTCCTCACTGCCCTGCTCTGGTTCCAGCCCTTGCTGTGGCTGCTTTGCCGCAAGCTCGAACACATCAGCGAAGATGCCTGTGACCAGGCGGTTCTGGCTGCAAACTGTTCGCCCCGCGCTTATGCCGCCTCCCTGCTGGCCCTCGCCGAGCGCCCGCCGCTCCGGGCCTCCCACCGTCCCTTGTCCGCCGCCGTCGCCCCGTACCGCTCGTCGGTCGGACGCCGCATTTCCCGCATTCTCACGTTAGGAGGTCAATCCATGTCCCCTGTCACCCTTCGCCTGCGGCTCACCATTGCCGCTCTGACTCTTGCCGCCGTCACCGGCGGCGCGTTTTTGGTGTCGTCGGCTCCGGCCAAAACGCAGTCGCCTTCGGTTGTCGGCGTCTGGCTTCGGCCATTATCCGACGGTGGAAACATCGTCATGTCTTTGAGACCCGACGGCCGTTATGAAGACATCTCACTGCGGGGTGACAAACTGTTTCACCAATACGGCCGCTACCGCGTTCATGGCGGCAAGCTGACTTATATTCTCACAAAATGCTGGCAGGAAGGTGACAAGCCGTTCCCCTGCGGCCCGGAAACGCACGACATGGACTATGCTCTGTCCGGCGACACGCTGACGGTCGGCAAGAAAGGGCAATACGAAACCATCAACCGCCGCTCTTCGTACTCTCAAGCAATGCTTCGCTTAAAGCAAAGCGCTTTGGCCTCCCGCACAGCAGAATTGCGGCAGCTCACCTACGAACTCTCGAAATACCTCGGCAAAACGCCCGCCCAAGCGTCAAACAGCGGTGCGCTCGGCCAAGCTCAATTCCTGGCGGGCCTGACGCCCGTGCAGGGTCCCGGCGTCATCGTGACGCTGACCGACAGCAAAGAGCCGCTCACGCCAAAAATGCCGCCGGGCATGACGCCGCCCAATTTGATCCACGACACCGACATCAACCAAGTGGTCAATGAGCTGAAAGCGGCGGGGGCAGAGGCGGTCGCAGTCAACAGACAGCGGCTTGTCGCGACAAGCGCCGTTCGCAGCGCCGGAGCGCGAGTATTTATCAACAACACGCCGCAGGCCGGCCCCTATATCGTCAAAGCTATCGGCAGCCCGCGAACACTTCTCAGCGCACTCAACAGGCCGGGCGGCATTGCGTCTCAGATTCGGCAGTATGACCCGGCTATGTTCTCGGCTCGGCACGCGGCGACGCTGACTTTGCCCGCGTACACCGGCAATGGGCAGATGCGCTTTGCGAGGCCGGTCACTGCGGACAACGCAATCCACCGCCCGGAATGAATCAACGCAGAACAGCAAAGAGGCATCCCATTGGGATGCCTCTTTTGTTGACGTAAGCATTACGTTTTACGGCGCGGCAGCTTCCAGGCTGTACGGGCGCTCGGCGGTCGTTGGGCGTCATCAGGCCCGACGACTCGTAGTCGCTGTCGAAAGATTGCAGCCAGTCAGCGGTGACGATTGGTTCCATTATTTTGTCCTCTCGAAAAACGCAGCAGATTGTGCGTCCGTCATCTCCAAATAACGCAGGTCTTCGTAAGATACGAGGGCGTGAACGCCCTCGTACACAAAACGCCCTCATCGGCTTCTTTATTACACCTCTAATCCTTCCTGCTCGGCGACGGCGGCTTCCCAGGCGGCGAGGGCGGCGAGCAGGTCGTCCTGCAAACGGGTGTGCTCGGCGGCAAGGGCGACCATGTCGGCGACGGTTTCGGACGGGCGGGCGAGGCGGGCTTCAGTGTCGGCGATCTGGGTTTCGAGGGCGTTGACGGCGCTTTCGGTGGTCAGGACGCGCTCGCGGGCGCGGACGCGGGCTTTGCTGAGGTCGCGGGCATTGAGGCCGGAACCTACCCCGGCTCGCTGAGGCTCGCCGCCCCTCCCGAGACGGGAAGGGGCAGAGCCGTTTTTGTCGGAGCCGTTTTTGGCGGCAGGCGCAGCTTCCTGCTTTGCGGCTTCACGTCTTGCCCCTTCCCGCTTCGGGAGGGGGTTGGGGGTAGTCTGCTGACTTTCCCGCCAGGCGTTGTAATTGCCCTCAAACAGCGTGCCGGAGCCGAGGCCGTCCAAAGCGAGCGTTTTGGTGGTCGTGGCGTTGAGCAGATAGCGGTCGTGGGAAACCAAAAGCAGCGTGCCGTCGTACTTTGAGAGCATGTCGGTCAGGGCTTCGCAGCTTGCGATATCTAAATGGTTTGTGGGTTCGTCCAGAATAAGCAGATTGCACGGCTCGAGGATCATGCGGGCCAAGGCCAGCTTGTTTTTCTCGCCGCCGGATAGCATGCCGACACTTTTAAACACATCGTCGCCGGTGAACAAAAAGCGGGCCAGGTAGTTGCGGGCTTCGGTTTCGGTCAGGTCGGCGACCGCGTGGACCGAGTCAATCACGCTCACATCTATCCGCAGGCTGTCGGCGGCGTGCTGGGAAAAGTACGACACGCGGGCATTGTGGCCCAGCCCGACCGAGCCGCGTGTCGGCTGCTCCATGCCGAGTATCATTTTAACCAAAGTCGTTTTGCCCGCGCCGTTCGGGCCGACCAGGCCCACCCGGTCGCCGCGCTCGACCAGAAAGCTGAGCTTGTGGAAGAGCGTGCGCTCGCCGAACGTCTTGGTCAGCTCCTCGGAGCGCAGGACATCACGCCCGATCCGGCCGGCGGCGTCGGCATCGAACAGGGCGCGGACCGTGGTGGTGTCTTTGTACACCCGCTCGACTTTGTCCATCCGCTCGATGCGGGTTTCCATGCGGGCGCGGAGCTTGCTTTGCACCGAGTCGCCGCCCATGTTCTTTTTGATGACCGCTTCCAGCCGGGCAATCTCTGCCTGCTGGTTGTCGTACTGGTCCTGCTGCCGGGCCTGCCGCTCTTCTTTCTGCCGCCGAAAGTGGCTGTAGTTGCCTTTATAGACCGCGAGCCGCTGCTGCTCGACATCGGCAATCGTGTCGCAGACGGCATCGAGAAAATATCTGTCGTGCGAGACCAAAAGCACCGCGCCTTCGTAGGCTTTCAGGAACCCTTCCAGCCATTCGGTCGCGCTGATGTCCAGGTGGTTGGTCGGCTCGTCCAAGACCAAAAGATCGGGCCGGGCCAGGACAATTTTGCCGAGCGCCAGCCGGGTCTGCTCGCCGCCGGAGCACGCCCCGACCCGCTTGCCGTAGTCGGCTTCGGTGATGCCCAAACGCTCCAAAGTCAGCGGGACATCGGTGTCGGGCCGGTAGCCGCCGGCGGCTTCAAACGCCTCGCGGGCGTGGCCGTATTCTTCCATGGCGGTTTCGAGGGCGTCGTCGGTCTCCGCCGCCGACATGGCTTCTTCCCAGCGCTGCATTTCCCGCTCGGTTTCGCGCAGGGGGGCAAAGACGGTTTGGATTTCTTCCCAGATGGTATGCTCGGGATGCACCGGCGCTTCCTGCCGCAAGTAGCCGAGGGTGCGTCCGGCGGCCAGCGCCGCTTTGCCGGTGTCAGGCAGCTCCTGGCCCAGCAGAATGCGAAGAAGCGTCGTCTTGCCGCAGCCGTTGCGGCCCACCAGGCCCATCTTCTGCCCGGCGGCGACCGAGAAGCTGACGTCCTGAAACAGCAGGTCGGTCCCGTAGCTTTTTCCAAGAGTGGTGACAGTCAAAATGCTCATAATATAGAGTTATTGTAGCACGGCAGGTCAAGGGGGCGGCTCACGGGTCGGCTGGCCGATTGACAGCCTGCCCTGCAATTCGGTACACTTCCGGCATCGGCCCGCCGAGAAATCTGCCTGAAAGAAGCCCGCCCGTGACCCAGCCCAACCCTAAGCCCGTGATTGCCGTCGTTGTCCCCGCCGGAGGCGGCGGAACCCGCCTGTGGCCGCGCTCCCGGCAGCAGACCCCGAAGCAGTTTTTGGACATTGTCAGCGAGCGGACCATGCTTCAGGAAACCACCGACCGGGTCGAGTCGCTGGTCCCGCCGGAGCGGCTGTTTGTCATCACCAATGCCCGCCATGCCGACGGGGTCCGCGCTCAGCTTCCCGAAGTGCCGCCCGGCAACATTGTCGGCGAACCCGAAGGCCGCGACTCGGCTCCTGCCATCGGCCTGATGGCGGCCATTCTCGAAAAAACGCTCGGCCCCGACGCGGTCATGGCGACCCTGCCCGCCGACCATGTGATTTTGCACCCGGAGCAGTTCGCGAAAATTTTGGAGTCGGCGGCTGAGACCGCCGCCGACGGCTACTTAGTCACGCTCGGCATCCCGCCGACCGGCCCGGACATCGGCTTCGGGTATATCCAAAGCGGCGAAACGCTGCGGGCCGAGACCCCCGCCGGGGTTCCCGTGTACGCTGTCAAGCAGTTCAAAGAAAAGCCCAAGCGCGAAGTCGCCGAAGAGTACTTGCGCGACGGCGGCTACTTCTGGAACGCCGGCATGTTTATCGCGTCGGTCCGCACCCTGCGCGAGCTTTACCAAGCCCACCTGCCGCAGATGGAACCCACTTTTGCCCGGCTCGCCGCCGCCCACGGCACGGACGGCTTTGACGCCTTGATGCAGGAGATTTTCCCGACTTTGGACAAAATCTCGGTGGACTACGGCATCGCCGAGAAAGCGGAGAAAGTGGCGGTCATCCCCGCCGACATCGGCTGGAACGATGTCGGGTCGTGGGAGCGCCTCGCCGAGATTTTGTCCGCCGAGGGCAAAGAAGCCGAAAATGTCGTGATCGGCCACCATGTCGGCGTGGACACCCACGGCTCGCTGATTTACAGCCCTCAGCGCCTCATTGCCACTATCGGCCTGGACGATCTGATTGTGATTGACACGCCCGACGCGACGCTGATCTGCCCCAAATCGCGCTCGGAGGAAGTCAAAAAGATTGTGGACGAGCTGAAAGCGCGGGGCCGGCACGAGCTGCTGTAGGCCCCCGCCCCAATTCTGGGGAGCCGGACGGAGAAAAGGGCGCAGCAAGGCAAGAGGGCGCAGCAAGCAGCGCCCCTACGGATTACACTCCGGCTCCCCCATTATTGGGGGCAGGGGGGACTTTTTTCTGCAACAATCGCTCGTTTCGGTTGTCAAACAGAGTGAAAATAGACTGATTTAAGACGTGATTTAGTTAGGGTTGTTCCATGAATGTTCCGATGGCGGATTTACTTTCTCAGCACCGCGCGTTGGAAGGCGAGCTGCGGGCGGCGTTTGACGAGACCATGGCCGCGTGCGACTTCGGCGGCCTCGGTAAAACTGCCGCCGCGTTTGAAGCCGAGACTGCCGATTTTTGCGGCGCACAGCACGGCCTCGGGGTCAACTCCGGCACCGATGCGCTTTTGCTGGCCCTGCTTGCCATGGGGGTCGGGCCGGGCGACGAAGTGATTACCCCGCCGTTTACGTTTATCGCCACCGGCGAAAGCATCTGCCTGGCCGGCGCGACCCCGGTGTTCGCCGACATTGACCCGCGCACGTTTAATCTGGACCCCGACGACGCCGAAGCCAAAATCACCCCTAAAACCAAAGTCATCCTGCCGGTGCATTTGTTCGGGCAGCTTGCCGACATGACCCGCTTTGCCGAGATTTCGGAGAAGCACGGGGTCAAGATTTTGGGTGACGCCGCTCAGGCCATCGGAGCGCTGCACGCCGGCAAGCCGCTCGGGGCGTGGGGTGACGCAAACACGCTGTCGTTTTACCCGACCAAAAACCTCGGCGCGTGCGGCGACGGCGGCATGGTGCTGACCGATGACGCGGGCCTCGCCGAGCGTGTCAAGCTGCTGCGGTTCCATGGGAGCGGCGGCAAAGGCTACTTCCACAAGGAGATCGGCTACTGCTCGCGTTTGGACGGCCTCCAAGCCGCTCTGCTGCGGGTCAAAGCCCGCCGCCTGCCCGAGTGGAACACGCAGCGCCGCGCCAACGCCGCGCTCTACGAGACCGCGCTGTCCGGCATTGACGGGTTAATTTTGCCCTGCACCGAGCAGAACAACCATCACATCTTCCACCAATACACGACCCGCGTTTTGGACGGCCGGCGCGACGCCTTGCAGCAGCATTTAGCCTCGCGCGGCGTCCAATCGGCCATCTACTACCCCCTGCCGATCCATTTGCAGGAAGCGTATGCGTTTCTCGGGTATAAAGCAGGCGACCTGCCCGAAAGCGAACGGGCGTCCCAAGAAGTTTTGTCCCTGCCGGTCCACCCCGAATTGTCCCACGAACAGGCCGAGTTTGCGGCAGACGCCGTGCGGGCGTTTTTTGAGTAGGGGTTAAGCGGGCGAAGCCGCCACGGCATAAATGCCGAGGCTCGGAAAAACCGGTGTCGCGGCGACACAAGAATAATACACCCAGCGAAGTTGGTCTTCCGTCGCTTCGACGGTGGTTTGTTCAGCCTCGGCATTTATGCCGTGGCCTCTGCGGGTCTCACGGAGGCTCCGAATGACGACTTTGGCCCTGGACAACCCTAACCCGCCGCTGAAGGCCGATGAGCGGGTCGCGTCAGTAGAGTTTACCGAAGATACCCTCAGTGTTGCGCTCATGGACAGCCGGGTCATTACCGTGCCGCTCTACTGGTATCCGCGCCTGCAAGATGCGGGCGACGCGCAGCGGCAGAACTGGCAGATCAGCGGCGGTGGCTACGGCCTGCACTGGCCGGAAATAGATGAGGATTTAAACACGGCAGGACTACTGCGAGGCGCACCCTCGCCCCGGCGTCAGAAACAGCCATGAACAGAGCCATATTTATCTGTAGGCATTGTGCCACTGAGGTTACAAAGCCGCTGGAACTTCTTGAAGACCTGACCCGACTGCAAACTGCTGTTGGGGAGAATTATTATGATCCTCCTCAGCTCGTTTCTGCCGGCTGCTATGCACTCAGCGATGCACTACTGGCGGCGGGCATTGGTGTTGAAAGTCTTTCTATCGCGCCGAGTGAAGTGCTTTTCAATGCTAATGATCTCTATGATCAGCATCCGACGTTACAAAATACTAAAGACCGAGGATGTTGCGGTTACGGCGGTAACGTAGGCTGTAATTGGTTTTGCATCAACGGACATGCAATCGGCACGGAAGTTTCTGATTGCTGCATGGTCAATTATTGCCGATTTTCTCTGACAGAGCTTCGGGAAATCGCGCTGGAATAAAGGCTTTGGTTAGAAGCAGCGATCTGAGGAGACACACATGAAGGCGATGATACTGGCGGCGGGGGTCGGCTCACGGCTTGACCCGCTCACCCGCGCAATTCCGAAACCGATGGTGCCGATTGTCAACCGGCCTGTGATTGAGCATATTGTTTTGGATTTGAAGAAGCACGGGTTTGATGACATTCGCGTCAACGTGCATTATCTCGGCTCGGTGATTGAAGACGGGCTGGGGGACGGTTCGCGGCTCGGGGTGAAGATTTCCTACGCGCATGAAGACAAGCTGTGGGGGGATGCGGGGAGTGTCAAGCGGTCGCAGGACTTTTTTAATGGCGAAACGTTTTTGGTGGTCGGCGGCGACGATATTTCGGATATTGACTTGTCGGGGCTGATGGCGCTGCACCGGGAAAAGAAAGCGGCCTCGACGATTGCGACGACGCTGGTAGAGGACCCGTCGCAGTTCGGCATTGTCGTGACCGATGACGATGGGCGCATCACGCGGTTTCTCGAAAAGCCGAAGGGCGGCGACGTGTTTTCCAAGATGGCGAACACCGGCGTCTATGTGTTTGAGCCGGGCGTCTTTGATCTCATTCCCCCGGACACATTTTACGGCTTCGGCAACGAGGTTTTCCCGCAGCTTCTGGCCGAGGGCCGCCCGCTGTACGGCTTTTCGACCCGGTCGTACTGGAAAGATGTCGGCAACTTGCAGGTGTACCGGCAGACGAACTTCGATGCGCTCAATGGCCTGGTGCATCTGGAGCTTGCCGGGCGCGAAGTTGCGCCGGGCATCCGGCACGGCGATGGGGTGCAGATAGACCCGTCGGCGGAGATTGTCGGTCCGTGCGCTTTCGGCGACCATGTCACGGTCGGCGCGGGCGCGAAGCTGCTGGGGAACGTAATCCTCGGCGACGGCACGGTGGTCGAGGCGGGCGCGACGCTGAAAGATACGATCACTTGGCAGAATGCCCGCGTGTCGGCGGGGACGCATCTGGAGTGCTGCGTGGTCGGCACGGGGGCGCAGGTGCAGTCCAATGTCGCGGTGTTTGACGCAAACATTGTGGACCCGACCCGGCGGATGACGGCAAAGATGTAAGGCCGGGGTTGTAGAAAACCCCGGCAAAGCGGTGTGCTTTGCACGAAGATTGCAGGCGCGGTCTGTTCCCATGTCCGAAGGACATTTTCCTGCCGGGGTTTTCTACAACCCCGGCGAAAAAGCCCGGTGCAGACTGCACCGGGCTTTTCTCTGGCACGGCCTGTTGCTTACTTCTTGACGATAAACTCCGTTTTGCCGGCATCGAAGCCTTCCGGCTCTTTTTTTGCGTCGAACTTCCACTTGTTCGCGCCGCGTGTGAACGCCGAATAGCCGCTGAGGATGCTGGCTAGGAGGCGGCGGGGGGTGCGGCGGACAAGGTTCACTTCGGTGAGCAGGGCCAGAAACGACAGGCCCTTGCCGTAGTGGGTCAAGATGCGCCGGGCGATGTCATACGTCGAGATCGCCGCGCCGCCTTCCACTTCGCTGCGGAAGTCCAGCAGCTCTTCCATCCGGGCCGGGCTGACAAAGACATTCGCATCGGTCTCGTTTTCGTCGGCGAACTTGTACTCGCCGGGCGTGTCGGTTTTCTCTAAATACACCACCGCGCCGGACTCGGCGGCGACTTCGGCGTAAACATCAAACAGGCCGTAGACTAATTGCACATCGTAATCCACATACACCGGATAGCCCGCGCCGGCGGAGTCGCGCAGGGTCAGCTCGGCGATGTTCGGCCCGACGGGGAAAAATCCGGGCGGGATTTGGGCCAGCGGAAATGTCCCGATCTCTTTATGATGGGCTTTGACCACCAGCCGCAGACGGGGGGCGTCAGCCGCCGCGCCTTCGGGCCACAGGGTCGCATCGGCGGGGTCCTGATCGTTGACATCCTGGGCGACCGGGTCCAAAATCTCGGTTTGCAGGCCCGGCTCAAATCCGGCGTCGGCCAGCATCTGGTCCAAAATCTCGCCGTCGGCGGTCTCAAAGCGCGGCAGGGCGGGGAACGCCAGCGATTCCGGGAGCTGCCCGAGATACGGCGGCAGGGTGCCGGGGGCGCGGAACCTGTCGGTGCCGACCCATTGAAACTCGTCGGGGCGCGAGCGCAGATACGAGGCGAGGGTTTCGGTATCGGCGGCAAATGTCGGGCTGCCGGGCCGGAGTTCAAAAATCTGGGTCAGCAGGTCGCCGGCGCGGGCATAATCCTCGCGGCCGTCAAAGTAGCTTCGCAGCTCTTCGGCATCCTCCGACGTCACCTCCAGCGGCTTCGCGGCGGCGGCCATCGCCGGGGCGGCTTCGAGGGCAATCGCCGCCGGCTCCTCAGGGGCCATCAGCGCGGCGGCTTCGGCCTGGGTGCGCCACAGCGCCTGCACCGGGCCGAGCGACTCGCGCAGCAGCCAGCGGTGGTCGGAAAGCGCGAGAAACGTTTCCCGGTCGGTGGCAATCGCATCGTAAATCGCCGCGCCGTCAAAGTCGTCGCCTAAAGATTTCCACGCGAAGTATTGCAGGATGCGGTTGTCTACCGGCTGCCCGCCGCCTGCCGAAACCAGCGTGTGCGCCGCGCCGGTGGGGTTCAGCTCCCAGTCGAGGTTTTGGGACGCCGCTTGAAACGGGGCCAGCTTTTCGGCATTCAAGTAGTTGTAAAACAGCACGTCGTCTTCGCGCTCGGAGGTCAAATCGAGCAGCCACGAGCGCAGGCCGTAGGCAAGGCCGCCGGCGATGGGAAAGAACGGCGTCCCGCGCAGCAGCCGGGCGGCGACTTCGGTGTAGGCGTCTTTGACCCGGCCGGTGATCTGGGCCAGCTCGCCCGCGACATCGTCGGCGGGGATCGGTGCGCCGTAGACCGCGATCACTTCTTCCAGGGTGCGCTCGAGCGGCTTGGTTTTGTCCAAATACCGGCTGGTGATGTCCCAGCGGCGGTCCACGGGAGCGAAGCGGCGGGGCGACGTTTCCATCTGCCGCCGGGCGAGGGCGGGGGTGACGGCATCGTCGCCGACTTCGCGGGCGATGTCGCCGATCCGGGCCGGCTCGCCGAGGCGGACCAGGGCGCGGTGGAGCAGCGTGGTGAGAAGCTCGGACGCCAGCGCTTCCTGCGGGTTTGCCGCCGCTGCCGTGTTCGCAACGGCTTTCTTGGTGGTCTTTTTTTCAGATGCTGATTTCTCAGATGTGCGGGGTGTCGCCATGCGGTCTCCTCAAAGAGTAAAGTAAAGTGGTCAGGCCGGAGGCGCGAGGGCTGCCACGGAATAAATTCCGAGGCTGGGACAAACCAGTGTCGAAGCGACACAAGAGCCGAGTCACTTTGAAGTCTTGCGTCGCCGCGACGCTGGTTTATTACAGCCTCGGAATTTATTCCGTGGCAGCCCTCGCGCCCGTGTTATCAACTGTCATCAAATCGCCGTCGCCGTTAAATCGTAAGGCTCGGCTGCCGTCACGCGGGCCTGGACAAACGCCCCCGGCGCGGCGTCGCAGCCCGTCACCGTCACCGTGCCGTCAATCTCCGGGGCATCGCGAAACGACCGGCCCACGGCGTCCGGGCCGCGCCGGGCTTCAATCAGCACCGTGAAATCACGCCCGAGCCAGCTTTGGTTGCTTTGGAGACTGATTTCCTGCTGCGCCGCCATCAGGGCGTCGCGCCGCGCCCGCATGACTTTCGGGGGGACGGGGCTGCCGAGGGCAAACGCCGGAGTGCCTTCTTCGGCGGAGTAGGTAAAGACGCCCAATCGGTCAAAGCGCATCTCGCGCACAAAGCCGAGCAAGTTGTCAAACTGAGCGTCGGTCTCGCCGGGAAAGCCGACCAGAAATGTCGTCCGCAGGGTCAGCTCGGGCAGCGTTTCGCGCATTTTTGCAAACAGCCGCTTGTACTGATTGACTGACCCGCCGCGCTTCATGGCTTTGAGCATGCCGTCGTCGCCGTGCTGCAAGGGCATGTCAATATAGGAGATGACTTTAGGATAATCGCGCAGAACATCTAACAGCGGCTGGCGCACCATCGTCGGGTAGCAGTACAGCAGGCGAAGCCACTGAATGCCGCCCACGTCCGACAAGGCCGTGAGCAGCTCGGGAAGCGCAAGACGCCCGTACAGGTCCATGCCGTAAGCGGTCGTGTCCTGCGCGACTAAGTTCAATTCTTTCGCGCCCGACGCCGCAAGCTGCCGCGCTTCTTCGACTAGGCGCTCGATGGGCTTCGACCGATGCTTGCCGCGAATGCCGGGAATAGCGCAGAACGTACACGCGTGGTCGCAGCCTTCGGAGATTTTCAGGTACGCCGTCCACGGCGTCGCCGTCGCGCGTAACCGGGCCTGGGGAATGAGGGGATACTTGTCGGCCACGGCCTCAACCAAGTTGATCTGCCGGGGCCGGGACCCAAACACGGCACTCCCGATGCTCGGCCCGCTTTCGATGCCGAGAAACGCATCCACTTCCGGGATTTCTTTCGCCAAATCGCTGCCGTAGCGCTGGGCCAAACAGCCCGTGACAATGACTTTCGCCACCTGCCCGCGCCCCTTGCGCCGGACGGCGTCAAGTATCGCCGCGATGCTTTCTTCTTTGGCCGATTCGATAAACCCGCAGGTGTTGACAATCAAAACATCGGCGTCCGCTTTGTCCGCGACAAACTGCACGGACTCGCCGCGCGTTCCCGCGAGAGCGCCGAGCATTTCCTCGCCGTCCACCTGATTTTTCGCGCACCCGAGCTGCACCAGACCCACTTTGGTCGTCAAAACGTGTTCTTCCCTCGCCTAAACGTCAGCAAATCAAAAAGATAATCGCGTAAGTATACCTGAAATGGGAGGAATTCGTCAAACCGCGCTTGCGGCTTTTGCGTCCAACAAAAGTGTCTGCACTTCTTCGGGATTATCAATCAGCTCAAACGTAAAGTGATTGCTGATACGCATTTGAATTGACCGCTCATAAGCGCAAACCAAATTGCCAATCCCTTTCACCTCTTCGGGCACTTTTTTCGACTTGCGAACCGATATTGTTCTGAGATTGCCGAAGTCCGTTTGGAAAATCGCAAAATCAGAGTTTTCAGGGTCCCAAGCGGCTAGAAAAATGCGTTTTTCGGAAAAAGCATACCACTCCGCACGTTTGCAGTCCACAGGAGCAAAAGCGACATAATTGAAGACGAAAAGCGCACCTAACAGAGTCAATCCGCAGAAAACCTTGATACTTTTGGCGGTGCTGTCGTCGCCTATGTAAAAAGCAAGACCGACATCAGCGATTAGAGAAAACAGCGTCGTCCAAGCAACGCGAGTAATGATGCCGCGTGGTGTGCGGTTGCCCCGGACGTAGATTTCTTCGTTGGGTCGCCCAATCCACAGCAGGGTTTCGTAGGGTTCTAAAATGTCGTTGATGGGATTGCGCTTGCGCCATTCGTCGTTGATGAGCATGGGAACCCGCCCGGATGATGCCACGGATTGAAATCCGAGGCTCGAATAAACCAGTGTCGAAGCGACACAAGAGTAAAAGTGCAGCGTAATCCTGCGTCGCCGCGACGCTGGTTGGTCTTAGCCTCGGCATTCATGCCGTGGCGGTTTTACGAAGCCGCCACAGTGACGCCGACCCGTTTTGTTTTACCCGAACACTCGTTCAAACGCCGCCAATGTTTCCCGGCCTGCCGACGGGTCGTAAACGGCATAGATGACGCGCTCGAAGACACCGGAAAACGGGCCGGTCGGGCCGAGGGTGTCGGCGAATAACTGGGCGACGGCATGGGGGGCGTTGCCGAAGACGCCGCACCCCCACGCGCCGAGGATCAGCGTTGCGTGCCCGTGGGCGTGGGCGACCGACAAGATTTTGCGGAGGCGCGTCGCCATTGTCGGCAGGATAAACCGGACGTTCTGCGGCTCGTTTTGGGCGACGGCCCCGGCATTGACGGCGGGGGCGGTGACAAACGACGCAAGGTACGGAGTTTCCAAAAGTGTGTCGTCGGTGCGAAAGACCGGCACGTCGGGTGAGTAGACCAGGTAGTCGGAGTAGAGACTTGTGCCGAGCTGTCGGTTGTAGTCGTACATCTCAGTCATCGGCAAAAGCGCGGCGTACAGGCCCGACGACCGGGCGAGCGACTCTTCCTGCGCTGAACTGCCGGACAAAAAACCGCCGCTGGGGTTCTTGGCCGAGGCGAAGTTCAGGCACAGCGGGCGTAGTGCAGCCAGCCGCGCGGCGGCTTCCAGAGTGGTTTCGCCCGAAACTTCGGTGCGGGCCTCTGAAAATTGTCCGGGCGGGGCCGGCAATAGGAGAGACGTGTCGGGCCGATGCAGCACGGAGCCGCCGACGGCGGCTTGGAGGGCGTTGGCAACCGATACGGTCCGGCCCGAGGGGGCGCGGTAGGTGCCGCGCTCTAAAATCTGGAGGGTTTCCGCCGCAATCGCCGCGCGTCGGTCTCGGTTCATGGGCCTATTATACCAGTAAGTAACTTGACAATAACCCTCGTTTTCGCCCATAATAAAGGCTCGGCGACTAAGTTTTTTAGGGCGATTTTAGAAGCGGAGCGTAAGCGTGAGCGAAGTGAACCCGGACGAATTGTTTGAGAAAGACGTTTTTGATGTGGCGATTATCGGCGGGGGGCCGGTGGGGCAGTACGCGGCGTACTATGCGGGCCTGCGCGGCATGAAAACTAAAGTAATTGACAGCCTGCCGCAGCTCGGCGGGCAGCTTTCGGCGCTGTACCCGGAAAAGTATATCTTTGACGTGGCAGGCTACGCCAAAGTGTATGCGCGGGATTTGGTGGAAAACTTAAGCGAGCAGATGATGCAGTACGGGCCGACGCTCGCTTTGGACGAAAAAGTGGTCAGCTTAACGTCCAACGGCGTGGTGACGATGGAGACCGAGAAGGGGCAGCGGCACTACGCCAAATCGGCGATCATTGCGGCGGGGGTAGGGGCGTTTATGCCCCGCAAGATCGCGCAGGCGGGGCTGGAAGAGCTGGAAGGACGCGGGGTGCATTATTTTGTCACCGACAAAAGCATTCTCGCCGGCAAGCGGCTGGTGATTGTCGGCGGCGGCGACAGCGCGTTTGACTGGACGCTGAACCTGCACGACACGGCGGCCAGCATCGTGCAAATCCATCGGTCGGACAAGTACAAAGCGCACGAAGACACGATTGAAAAAGTCATGGCCCTGCCGATTACGTTTAAGCCGTTCTACGAAGTCAAGCAGGTGCACGGCGAGGAGCATGTCGAAGGCGTGACGATTTTCGACAACCGCACGAAAGACGCCGAGGGCCGCTACAAAGAAGAGTACGTTGAGTGCGACGAGCTGCTGCTTAATTTGGGTTTTTTGACCAACCTCGGCCCGATCAAGCAGTGGGGCTTCGACATTGTCGGCAACTCTATTGGGGTCAATACCCGCATGGAGACCAACATCCCCGGCGTCTACGGCGCAGGCGACATTGTGACGTATGACGGCAAATTAAAGCTGATCGCCACAGGTTTCGGCGAGGCGGCCACGGCGGTAAACCATGCCAAAGCGCATGTGGACCCGACCGCGAAAGTCAACCCCGGCCATTCGTCGGAAAGCGTTCCCGAGAAAAAGGCCCACTGAACGCGCATTGACACCGCTCTGGCACGTGAAGAGGAGACCGCCAATGAACGCACGACAACTTTCGCTCGGCCTCGCCGGGTTCAGCCTGGGACTGGGCCTGTACGAGCTGCTGGCCCCGCAGACGCTCTGCCGGGCGCTGGGGCTGGACGGCAAAGAGGGCCTGATTCGCTTTTACGGCCTGCGCGAGATCGGCGCAGGCGTCGGCATTTTCGCGTCGCAGCCGCAGCCCGCCGGCTGGGTGTGGAGCCGCGCCGCCGGGGACATTCTGGATTTAGGGACGCTCGGCACAGCGTTCCGCGCCGATAATCCCAAGCAGGCGGCGGCCTTCGCCGCCGTGCTGGCCGTGCTCGGCGTCACGGTGCTGGACTTTTTGTGCGCGGAAATGCTCGCCAAAGACGCCCGCGCCGGAGCCGCGTAACCGAAGCGCGAAAAAAGCCGCCATCCTGCGATGGCGGCTTTTTTGGGACCTCCTGCCTGCCTGGTGCACCCGATGCCGCTGACACTTTACAGCAGTTCGGACACTTCCTGGCTCATCCCGGCGGGCTTCATCACCGGCGGCATTCTGGGCGCTTTGCTGTGGCGGCTCTGCCTGCCGGCGATCACCAAGCGGTACACGTTGGAGCAGCAAATGCGGCTTGGCCTGCGCGGCTTTATCCTGGCGTTTTTTGCCGTGTCGCCTGTTTCTCTTGTTTTGATGACAACCCGAATTGGGACATTTGCCGGCATTTTTTTGTTCGCCTGTGCCGAAGTTTTCTTTATGGTCGTTGTCCAATCGGCACGGTTCCAGTCAAAAAAATAGGCCACACGCACCACACGCCGGGCCTGTCCGACAACCGGGGCGCGGGAAGCGTGTACTACGACTTCGACCGCTTGGGCAACCTGTGGACGCTGGACGGGGCGGGCAAAAGCCAGCTTGGGTACGCGGACTACAGCGGCTTCGGGGGAACGATTGCATCGGGGGGCAGCGGGACGGTGTTCGGGTACGGCGGGGCGAACGGCTGCCAGACGGAAGCGGACACGGGGCTGGTGCTGATGGGGCATCGGTACTACGACAGCCGCATCGGGCGCTTTTTGACGCAGGACCCGGCGGGGGACGGGAACAACTGGTATGCTTATGCGGGGAATAACCCGGTCAACAAGACTGACCCGAGCGGCTTGATGCCTTTGATGTCATTCCCGGAGGGCAGCAGTCCGCAGGGAACGGACCAGCCGATTTGGGCAACAGCAGAAGCCGAGGCTTTCGGTGTTTCCAGCGGGACTCATACCTGGCGGGAATGGTATGATGTGGTCAGCATCAACGGGGGGCCGGCGCAGGAGTTTGATACAGGCGTCAAAGTCGTCGGCAGTGACACTTACAGCATTACGCCTGTTATGTTTGGGTGCAATACTGGTTCGGTGACTCAGATGCGGTCGCCCAGTAAGTTACAACAATTGCTCGCAGGGCTTTTGATTGGGCTAGCAAAGCCGGGGGTACATGTTGGGCCGGTCACAGTCCATTTGCCCCAACCTCCCCCTCGCCAGGCAAAACCCGGAAAAACGGTTGAAGAGAAAGACGGTGACAAGCCGGCAGGAAGCAAATTTTCTATGCACAATTTCGAGAACAATATGAGATGGCTTCAGATATGGGGCAATGGCGCGATGTATGACATAAACAGGGCTGCCAAACAACAACAAAGTTATTCCCCTTTCACATGGGGAGGCGGAGCATGGGTTTGGGAGTAGTCAGCACCCACCGTAGATACAGTGTGTCTTCCGGAGAACATATTCGTAATTCTACAAGCGATCTTACTGACAAGAGGAAAAGAACAATGGACGAAACGAGTTTGAGTAGATTGGGGCGGGAAGCATATCGGAACGGTAACTTCGACCTTGCTGCTTCTTACTATCGCAAATCCCTCGAACTTCAGCCGGATGATTATGATCTTGTAAATCGACTCGGCTCAGTTCTGATTCTTCAATCTAAGTATGCGGCAGCCGCTCAGGTTTATAGCGACGCGATTACTAGACTGGAAAAAGAAAAAGCAGGGGAAGTGCTGGGAAATATGCACATTAGCCTTGCGGAAGTTTACATGAGCCAGCACCGTCAGGAGGAGGCGGAAGCACAAATCGAACTGGCAGGCAAATCGGGAGCGAATCTAGCAGCGCTCTGTGAGGTCCGCGGCCGTAGATACAATGCAATAGGCGAGTACGACAAAGCTCTATTTGAGTATGAAGAGTATAATCGTTTTGCGCCGACAGAAAATCACGGCTATCTCGGAATGGCAACAGCTTACGAATGCCTAGAACAATACGATCTTGCTACTCAGTCCCTTAATTCCGCGAAAGCACTAACGCCTGATGATTATTGGGTGGCAATCGCTTTTGGAAATTTGGCAATGACGCTTAAAGACTATGACTGCGCTCTTAGCCATTATCAACTGGCTAGAGAGATGAACCCCAAAAAACCAGCGACTATATTTAGTATCGGGCGAGCATACCTTATGATGAAGGACTATGCCAACGCGAAAAAAATGTTTTCGCTTGCGTTAGAACTCCGACCAAACGATACTGGCTCTCTGTATGGTTTTGCACAGATAGAAATCATTGAGGGAAATGCGCGACAAGCAATAGCTTTGTTGAAGTCAGCCGTTTTAATAGACCCATCCAACCATGAGTACTACGCGTTGTTAATCCAGACGCAAGTAAACTCTGGTAAATGGTTAGATGCGGTTCGGACCGCCTTGAAATCAAGAAAACTTGCATTAAATCAGGCACATAACATTGGGCAGTAGCACAGAACAGCAGTTTTACGCAACTGTACACCTACAATGGCGCTGACCCCGTGACCGGCGCTCCGCAGCGGGGCCTGCTGTCGTCCGAGACCGACGGCTACGACCTCAACGGCAACACCACCAGCGTCACCATCAACGGCGGCACCTACCGCGATACCTACGACGACGAAGACCGGCTGGTCAGCGTCTCGCCGCCGGGCTACATCTCGCCGCTGGACACTTATGTCTACAACGGCCTGGGACTGCGCGTGGGCAAAACGGACAGCACGGGCACTTATGCTTACGTCTGCGACGGCACGACGCCGGGCGCTCCGGTGCTGATTGACGGGCACACGCAGTACACGCCGGGGCTGTCGGAGAACCGGGGCGCGGGAAGCGTGTACTACGACTTCGACCGCTTGGGCAACCGGGGGTTAGGCCGCCTTCATCAAGGCCCAGGTGTCGGCGGCGGCTTGGTCGTCGCGGCGCATGGACGAGACGATCTCGCGCAGGACGGCTTCGGCGTCTTCATGGGGCACTTGGCAGGTGCCCGCCGCCGCATGGCCGCCGCCGCCGAATTGGCGCATCAGGGTGCCGATGTGGGTGCGGGACGTTTTGTTTAAGATGGAATGGCCGCAGGCGAAGACGCAGTTTTTGCCCTGAAAGCCGCTGACGATCCAAACCGACGTGTTGGCTTCGGGATACAGCGCGTACACCAAAAAGCGGTTGCCGCAGGGGATCAACGTCACGCCGCGCAGGTCGGTCACGACGACATTGCCTTCGGTCCACGAATGGTCGGCCAGCAGGCGGCGAAACAGCGCGTCCTGCTCTTGGTAGCGCACGACCCGCTCCTGCACGTCCGGCAGCAGCAAAATCTCCCCAATCGTCAGGGTCATGCAGGCGTCAATCAGCTCGTACATGAGCTGATAATTGGAAATCCGGTAATCGCGGAAGCGGCCCAGGCCCGTGCGGGCGTCCATCAAAAACGACAGCAGCACCCAGCCTTCGGGATGCAGAATGTCTTCCGGCGTGAACTGCGCCGAGTCGGCTTTGTCCACCTCGCGCATCATTTCTTCAATGCCCGGAAAGCGGGCCGCGCCGCCGTAGTAATCGTACACCACCCGCGCGGCGCTCGGAGCCAGCCAGCAGTCGCCGGCGAACTCGACCCGGCCGACAATCCGCTCGACTTCAGTGGCGTGGTGGTCGAACCACAAGCCGCAGCCGGGCACAAACGGCACATTGGTCAGCACATCATCCGCCGTCACTTCAAACTTGCCGTCCTGCAAGTCTTTCGGGTGAACAAACTGGATCGAGTCAATCGCTTCCACCTGCTTCAGCAAAACCGCGCAAATCAAGCCGTCAAAATCGGAACGCGTCACAAGGCGCATCGGGGGTTCCTCCGTCTTCTCTTGCCGTGATTGTCGGCAGGCGGCCCCAAGATTTTCAGGGGGAGGCTCGGGGTTTATCTTTGAGGCGAACCGGGAAAAATCGGGTGTATACAAACCTCCCATTAGGAAGAGCTAGAAAACACAATGTCTACCACCAAAACGCTGACCGCCGCTGCCGTGTCCGGCCTGCTGCTGACGCTGGCGGGCGCCGCGCTCGCCACGACCAATGCGATGGACCTGAAGTTCGCCAAGACCGCCGCGCAGGGCGGCATTTTCGAGGTGTCGTCGAGCAAGATGGCCCTGCAAAAAAGCACCGACAAAAGTGTCCTGGCTATCGCCAAGCGCATGGTGCAGGAGCACACGGCGGCGAACGAAGAGCTGAAAACCGTCGCGCAGAACAACAAAATGACCCTGCCGACCGAGACCGACCCGGCCCACAAAGCCGTTCTTGCCAAGCTGTCCGGCCTGTCCGGCACGGCGTTCGACAAAGCCTACATGGGGTCGCAGGAAAAGTCGCACACCAGCACGGTCAACTTGTTTGAGAAAGAAATCGCGACCGGCAAAAACGCCGGCTTGACCGCGTTTGCATCGAAGAACCTGCCGGGCATTGAAGATCATACCAAAATGATTTATCAAGTCGGCACCCAGCTTGGGGTCCACGCCGCCAAGATGCCTGTTCTCAAGCCTGCGATGATGCCGAGCAACATGAGCGGCCACAACATGTAGGAGAAATTTCATGGCAGACCTGAAAAAAGGCGACCATGTGGAATGGGAAACGTCGCAGGGCAAAACCGAAGGCACGGTCGAAAAGAAGCTGACTTCCCCGACCGACATCAAAGGCCACCATGTTGCGGCGTCCAAAGACAACCCGGAATACCTGGTGGAAACGGACAAATCGCACAAAGAAGCCGCGCACAAGCCCGACGACTTGAAAAAGAAGTAGGAAAACGGCCATGGCAGAGCAGCACGACGACGCGCAAACATTGAAAGACTTCAAGGAGGCGGTCAACATGACCGCCTCCGAGATCGAGCGCTGGCTGGAAACCGACCACTCCAAAGAAGTCGGGCAAAAGCAGGACGGTGAAGGCGAGTCCACGGGTCATCAGTCGGGCCGGCACATTGCCGAAATCCTGCACCGCAAGCAGGCCGACTATTCCACCGGAGACTACGCGCAGATGCGGCGGACAGTCAGCTATGTCCGCCGCCACCTCGCCGAAACGCCGTCGGGGGACATCACCGAAACCCGCTGGCGCTACTCGCTGATGAACTGGGGCCACGACCCCGCCAAGAAGTAGCAGCCGAAAAGCCGGCGGTCAACAGAAAGCAAGACGCATGGAAAGCCATTCCAAAGTGTTCGGCCACCCGGCCCACACGATTTTGATCACGTTTCCGCTGGGCCTGCTCTCCACTGCGGTCATTTTTGATGCGCTTTCGCTGCTGACCAAAAAGCCGAAGCTGGCGGAGCAGGGCCTGGCAATGACCGGCGCGGGCCTTGTCGGCGGCCTGATCGCCGCTCCGTTCGGGACCTGGGACTGGCTGTTTATCCCCAAAGGGACGCGGGCGCGGGCTGTGGGCCGGGTGCACGGCCTGGGCAACGCTGCCGTTTTGGGATTTTTCGGCGCAGGCTGGGCGCTGCGCCGCCGCAAGCCCGGTGTGCTCCCATCGCTGCCGTTTGCGCTGTCTCTGGCCGGGTTTGCTCTGGCCGGGGTCACGGGCTGGCTCGGCGGCGAGATGGTGGACCGGCTCGGGGTGGGGGTGGACGACGGCGCTCATGTGGACGCCCCCTCGTCGCTTTCGGGCAGGCCGGCATCAGACACAAACACAGAGTAAGAATCACCAAGGAGCAAAACGATGGCAGAATACACGCACACGGCGGCAGTGACGATCAATGCGCCGACAACCCAGGTTTTTCAGTTGTTTTCGCACTTCAACGACTTTCCGAAGTTTATGTCGTACATCAAAGAAGTGACGTACCAAGACAGCCAAAACTCGCACTGGGTCGCCGATGTGGTCGGCACCCATGAGTGGGACGCCGTCAACGAAAACTGGATTGACGGCAAGCAGATCGGCTGGCGCTCCACCGACGGCCTGCAAAACCACGGCGTCGTGACCTTTGAGCCGGTCGCCGATAGTCAGACCAAAGTGCAGGTGACGCTTTCCTATACCCCGCCTGCCGGGGTTCTGGGCGACGCCGGCGAAAAGCTCGGCGCGGGCAAGCATTTCGAGCAGAAGCTGCAAACTGACTTGGACCATTTCGCCCAGCTTGTCGCGCAGACCCCGAGCGGAGCGCTGGACCCGGAGTCGTCGAATTATTTGTTTCATGCCGACAGCGCCGCCGTCAAGGGCAGCACCACCGCCGCGCAGGACGCGACGCTGGCCGACAATACCTAGACAGTCAGACAAAGATTGGAAAGCCCCGCCAAGCAATCGCTCGGCGGGGCTTTTTTATCGCTGGTTCAGCCGGTCCGCCGCCGACCGGCCCAGGGTCGTCACGGCGTCAAACGCCGGGTGCCGCGGGACCTCGGGGTCGGCGTCGCGGCCGGGGCTGACCGCGCCGCTGCCGGGGGCGCTCGACGGCGCAGGCAAAATCGCGCTGTTGATCAGCGTCAGCAGACGCGCCGTCGCGCCCGGCGCAAGGCCGTTGAGGCGCGACAGCAGGCTTGCCGGGACCGACAAAATACGCTCGGCTTCCCCGCCGCGCGTCGCCGCCACAATCTCGCGGGCGGCCCGCCCGGCGCTGATCGAGCCGCCGGGCAGATTGTCGCCAATCGAAAACCACGCGAATTCGCCGGCCTTGTTTCCCTTAAACAGCGCATGAAAGTACGAGCCGGTGCGGAGCAGGCCCGGCACAATGGTTGTGACGGTGATGCCGTCTCGCGCAAGCTCCGAATGCAGCCCTTCGGATAGCCCGGTCGCGGCGAACTTGGCGGCGGCATACGGCAGCAGATGGGGAAACGCCACTTTGCCGCCGATGGACGTGATGTTGACAATGCGGCCTGACTTCCGCGCCTGCATCTGCGGCAGGACCGCCAGGATAGCGTCCAAAACGCCCCAAAAGTCGGTGTTCATGGCGTCTTCAAAGTCCCGCCGTCCCATGTTCTGCACCGGGCCGACTTCAATAATCCCGGCATTGTTGACCAGAATGTCAATCTGCCCGTAATGCGCCGTCACTTCGGCGATCATCTTGGTGACCTCAGCCGTATCGGTCAGGTCGCAAGTCGCTGCGAACACTTCGTAGCCCGAGGCGGCCAGGTCTTCCCGCGCCCGCGAAAGCTCCCCCGCGTCGCGGGCGCAAAGCGCCAGGCGGCAGCCGTGCCGTCCGAACTCGCCGGCCAGCGCCAGCCCGAGGCCGCGCGAGCCGCCGGTGATGAGAACGACTTGGCCGCCGAGGTCGGCAATGCGCTTTTGCTTTGCATAAGCGCGGGCGGCGAGACCGGCGGCGGCAAGGAGCAGAAGGTTACGGGTCGTTTTGGTCATGGGCTTGTTGGTCAATCAAGGGCTGAGGAAGGAGCGAGGGAATAAATTCCTCTCGCTGAATGGCATCCTTCGGATGTAGGACTAGCACGCATTTGGCTTTCTTGTCATCCGAAGGATGCCATTCAGCGAGAGGAATTTATTCCCTCGCCCCCTCCCCCGCTCCTTGCTCTTGATCGGCTACGGCGTCAGCACCACTTTGATGCAGTCGTCCTTCTTCTCCTTGAAGATTTTGTAGCCTTCCGGTGCCTCCGACAGCTTCATGCGGTGCGTGATTACAAATGTCGGGTCAATTTTGCCCTGCACAATCGTTTCCAGCAGCGGGCGCAGGTAGCGGTGCGTGTGCGTTTGGCCCATCTTAAAGGTCAGGCCCTTCGCAAACGCCGCGCCCATCGGGATTTTGTCCAAAAAGCCGCCGTAGACGCCCGGCAGCGAGACGGTGCCGCCTTTGGCGCAGCACTGAATGGCCTGGCGCAGCACATTCGGGCGGTCCGACGACAGCCGGGCCAGTTCTTTGGTTTTGTCGTAGATGTTGCCGAGGCCCGTGCCGTGGGCTTCGAGGCCCACCGCGTCAATGCAGTGGTCGGGGCCGCGTCCGCCGGTCATTTCTTTCAGCGTCGTGAACAGATTGTCCTGCTCCTCGTAGTTGACGACCTCGGCTTTACTCTTGTCCCGCGCCATGTTCAGCCGCTCGGGGATATGGTCCATCGCAATCACCCGCTCCGCGCCGAGCATGTACGCGCTTTGAATTGCAAACTGGCCGACCGGGCCGCAGCCCCACACGGCCACCGTGTCGCCGGGCTGAATGCCGCAGTTCTCGGCCGCCTGATACCCCGTGGGGAAAATGTCGGTCAAAAACAGCACCTGCTCGTCGGTCAAGCCTTCGGGCACGACCACCGGGCCGACATCGGCATACGGGACGCGGACATACTCGGCCTGCCCGCCGGCATAGCCGCCGTAAATGTGCGAATAGCCGTACAAGCCCGACGGCGAATAGCCGTACATTTCTTCAGCCATCATGGCGTTGGGATTGGAATTGTCGCACAGCGAAAAGCGCGACGTTTGGCAGTAATGGCAGTTCCCGCAGGCGATGTCGAAGGGGACAACCACCCGGTCGCCGATCTTGAGGTTTTTGACGGCGGAGCCAAGCTCGACCACCTCGCCCATAAACTCGTGGCCGAGAATGTCCCCTTTTTCCATTGTCGGGATGAAGCCGTTATACAGATGCAGGTCCGAGCCGCAGATGGCCGTGGACGTAACTTTGATGATTGCGTCGCGCGGGTTGAGAATTTTAGGGTCCGGGACCGTCGAGACTTGAACGTCGTTTTTGCCGTACCAGCAGAGTGCTTTCATTTGAATTCTTTCTTGTTAATTGTCCGATGCGTAGGGACAGAAGCGGAGGCGGCGGGGCGCGGGAAGCGAGGGAATGAATTCCTCTCGCTGAATGGCATCCTTCGGATGAGAAGAAAGCCGAACGCGTGCTAGTCCTACATCCGAAGGATGCCATTCAGCGAGAGGAATTCATTCCCTCGCTTCCCACGCTGCTCTTCCCGCACTTTCTTCTCTTTTTCGTATCTCTACTTCACCTGATCTTTGTCCGGGCCGCGTCCCGACGGCTGCCCTTCGGTAGTCGGGCGCTCGCCGGCTTCCATGAGGTTCTTGAAGTGCCGCAGGTCGTCGTCGAGCTGCTTTTTCGGCTCTTCGCCGAGCAGCTTGGCGACCACCGCGCCGGGCTTGCCGGCGGGGGGGGCATACGACAGCGAAACGCGGACTTCGGTGCCGCGCCCGGTCGGCCCGGCCTTGAAAGTCACCGCGCCGGCGTTGTCCACATCCGCGCCGGGCAGCGAGCGCCAGGCGATGACTTCATTTGGGACATCGTTGATGATTTCGGCGTCCCACGCGACGGTCGCGCCGAGCGGCGCTTTGGCGACCCAGTGCGAATGGATGTCGCCGGAGACCGTGACCGATTCCAAATGGTCCATAATGCGCGGCAGGTTTGTAAAATCACGCCAGTAGCGGTACAGCTCGGCGGCGGGCTTCAGAATGGTGACGGCGTGGGTGACTTTGATCCCGGTATCGCCGAGGCGCTTGCGGACCGCGTCCTGCGTGTCGCCGCCGGCGTTGTTGACCCCGGCGGCGGAGTAGGCCGGGCAGTAGCCGGTTGCGCCGCGCACGACCAGGTACGCCCCGGCGGCGGCGAGGGCCAGCGAGGCCGGGGAGCGGCGGATCAGGCCGTAGGTGGCGAGCGTGCCGCCGGCAAAGGCCGTCGCCCAGCGCTCGGTGCTGCCGATGTTGACGTTGGCTTCGCCGATGTGATTGTCTATGGTGGCGGCTTCCGACCCGCTGTCATGGCTGAGATGGGTCGGGCTGACATCTTTTGAGTTTGGCGTATCTTCCGGTAGCATGGCTTGTTTCCCCTATGGTTGAGCGATAAATTATTTCCAAAATTGAGCTGCTCGGTGGCCCCGGATTGAGGCCCCGGATTAAAGGCCCAAGATTTCGATCCTGGGCCAACGCTTTAGTTCAATAACACGGGCGTCCCGCTGATTTTGACTTTGTACAGCTTGTACGGCTTCACCCGTAAATCTTTGCCGTTGTGGTACGACGGCTGCCGCTGAAGCTGATTGGCGGTCAGATACAAATAGCCGTCGGTCGCGACCGACAGCGTATCCAGCCAGTCCATTCGCCGCGCCTGCGCCAGCACGGCGTAGGGGCCGCCCGGCTTGCCGGACTTCAGTTGATTTTTTTCCTCATCGCCGAAGTAAATGTTCCCCTGCGCGTCCGTTTCCATGCCGTCGCACATGCCTTTGACGCCTAAATCTTTCA
This sequence comes from Capsulimonadaceae bacterium, assembly GCA_965246745.1. GTDB lineage: Bacteria > Armatimonadota > Armatimonadia > Armatimonadales > Capsulimonadaceae > JANXMY01. The sequence goes on along the minus strand of OZ251980.1, from coordinate 1,296,514 downwards.
CGGTCGCTTCCACATCGCTTTCGGACTTGGATCGGTCCGCCAGCGCGTCGGCACTGACGCTGTAAAGCTGCCGGCTGGAAACCGGGCAGTAAAAAAGCGTTTTGCCGTCGGCGCTGATCGCGATGCCGTCCGAGCCGAATTTGGGCACCTGCGGCGACAAGCCGTGCTTGCGCTCCAAAAACGGCTGGCCTTCGATAAGGCCGACCACTTTGACATCGGGCTTCACCGACGGGTGCTTGCCGAGCCGCCGAAACGATGTGCCGGTCGCTAAATCCACAACAATAATGCCGTTGTCGGACTTCGCCCCCGAGTCGGTGATGTAGGCCGTCCCGCCCTTGCCGCGCCGCAGGTCAAACCGGACATCGTTGAGATAAGTGCCGGGCGTGACCACCGAGCGCGGAAAGAAAATCTTGCGGGTGATGGTGTTGGTCTTCAAATCCATGCAGACCAGCTTCGGCCCGCCGGGGACGTTCGGCCCGAGCTTGACGCTGCCGGTGTCCAAAGCCCACAAGCGGTCGGCAGGGTCTACGACTACGCTTTGCACCGAATACAGGCAGGCGGCGGGATGGGCTTTGTTGATCTTGTTGACGGCGGCGCTCGGGTACGCCACCGCTTTGCCGCCGACAATCTCAGCGACCGTGAACGCCACGGGGTCGCCCCAGTGAGGATAATTGACGAAAATGCGGCCTGTGTGCGAGACGGTCACGCCGGTCGGCATCGGGCCGGGAAAGCTCGCGACCGTCTGCGGAGTTTGTGCGGCGGCAGACCCCGCTGCAAGGCAAAAGAACAGTGAAATCGCTTTATACATAGGGTTTTTCAGGCTTACCAAGATGCGCGGAAGGCCCCGCCATTTATGGCTGGGGATGGATAGCGCAACGTCCTTCTTAGGACGTTATACTCGTGCTTTTGGGGTACATCAAAGCATATAGATACAACCGTCACAGTAGAAAGCAAATGCGAAAGCGACTGCTCCTCAACGTGGTAACACACTGGTTTTTGCCTCCACTGCTTTCTTTGGTGAGCGAAGAACCTGAAGAGGAACAAGCAGGGTGTCTGGAGTTCTAATGCCTGTGTCCATTGTCATAAGAGTTGCCATCCGCAAGGGCTTGCCCTTGACGAAGAGTTAAATTGCAATGGGATAACATTGCATCGGTGTAAGACCGTAGAAGCCCCTGGATTTATCCACGGGGAGTTATCACTGCGCCTGCGGCTCCAGCTCGACTTTGATCCAGCCGGGCTTGCGCTCGTCGAACGCTTTGTAGGCGTCAATCGCCGACGCCATCGGCTCCTGCTCGGTCAGCACCAGGGTCGGGTCCACCGCGCCGCTGCGGACCAAATCCACCAGCATCGGGACATACTTGCGGTGGTTGCAGTTGCCCATGCGAAGAGTCAGGTTCTTGTTCATGGCCGTGCCGATAGGGAACGAGTTCATGGTCAGCGGGTACACGCCGATAATGGACAGCGTGCCGGCCTTTGCCAGCGACTCCACTTCCCATTGCAGCGCCTGCGACGGCGCATCGCCGGGCACCCAGTCGCTGCCGTCGGGCTTGTAGCCGGCGGGGTTGTTTTGGGCCATCTCCTGCTGAAACTGGCTTTCCTGCGCTTTTTCCAGCTTGGCGGCGGGGCCTTGATGGGCATGGTAAGCGTCCACGCCGACCACATCAATCGCAATGTCCACGCCGACCCCGCCGGTCAGGCGCATCAGGGCCTCGACCGGGTGCTCTTCGTTGAAGTTGACTGTTTCCGCGCCCTGTGTCCGGGCCATTTCCAGCCGCGACGGCACGGCGTCCACGGCGAACACGCGCCCCGCGCCGAGCAGCATGGCGCTGGCAATCGTAAACTGGCCGACCGGGCCGCAGCCGAACACGGCGACGGTGTTGCCGGGCTTGATGTTTGCGATGTCCGCGCCGAAATACGCGGTCGGGAAGATGTCGGACAGCAAAATCGCCTGGGCGTCGGAGACTTCCTCGGGCAGCTTCACCAGGGTCGTGTGGGCGAACGGAATTCGCGCGTACTCGGCTTGCAGGCCGTCAAACGGCCCGGTCGGGGCGGGGCCGCCGAAAAACGCCGTGCCTGCCGCCGGGCCGTTCGGGTTGGCGTTGTCGCACTGGGAGTAATAGCCTTCGCGGCAGAGCGGGCAGCGCCCGCAGCCCATGGTCGAGCAGATCACCACCCGGTCGCCGGGGCGGAAGTTGCGGACATCGCGGCCCACTTCCTCGACAATGCCGACCCCTTCGTGGCCCAAAATCGTGCCGGGCTTCATGCCGGCAAACGTCCCGCGCACAAAATGCAGGTCGGTGCCGCAGATGGCGGAGGCCGTCAAGCGCACAATCGCGTCTTCCGGGTCTTTAAGGGTGGGTTTCGGCACGTCGTCCAATCGGATGTCTCCGATGCCGTGCCAGACAACTGCTTTCATGGTCTTGCCTTTCGCTCTTTTCTATTCGCGGCGTTCTACTCGCTTTTCTCGCTGTCCCCGTCGCCGTCGCTTGTGCCGACCTGCGCGGCTTCGGGGCTGTGGTCGGTGGTGTTCGCCCCGTCCTGGGTGGTGTTTTGGGTTTCGTCTGCCATTTTGGGGACGCCTTTCGGAGAATTGGTACGGGAGGGTTTTACCGTTCCCGCGCGGGTTCTAAACATCAACAAATGTGCTTAATTGCCGAGAGATAAGTTTAATTGGCGACAATTTTGTAGGATAAGACAAACAGCAGGGCAGGAAAGAAGCGAGGGAATGTCCCTCGCTTCTTTCTCGCTTTCTAGCGTACTGTGGAGGCCCAGGCCGCAATCGCCCGGTTGCAGGCTTCCGGCTTCTCGATAATCGCCGCATGGGCCGCGCCGGGGACGACAGCCAAGCGCGAGCCGGGCGTGTCCTGGTGCATCTTTTGGTTCATCTCGACCGGATAAATCGGATCGTCCTGACCGACCACAAACAGCACCGGAACTTTGACCTGCGCCAGCGTCGGGCGGGAGTCGGGGCGCGACGCCAGCGTGTCCCCGCCGGCGACTGCGGCGTTGACCGAGCCTTTCTTGACGATGCCGCCCAGGTAATTCACAAGATGCGGGTTCGCCGCGCGGGTCGCGCCGGTCAGCATGTTCGGCATCAGCACCGGGATCATGGACGCGACGCCTTTGTCGCGGGCCTGCTGGCCGAAGCCGGGCCACTGCGCTTTTTCGACATCGTTTGCCGGCGCGGCCGTGGAGTCAATCAAGACCATGCCCCGAAACCGCTGCGGCTGCTCGCGGTACATTTCCAGCACGACCGGGCCGCCCATGCTCATGCCGCCGATGATGGCTTTTTTGATATTCAGGTGATCCATGACCGCCAGCATGTCTTTGGCGTACAGCTCCACCCCGCCTTTGGTGTCCGGGGTCGTGGAAGCGCCGAACCCGCGCAGGTCGGGGGTCACGACCATGTAGCGCCGGGCCAGCGCCGCCCGGTTTTTCGCAAACAGCTCGCCCGACAGCGGAAAGCCGTGGACCAGCAGCATGGCCGGGCCGTGGCCTTCGACCCGGTAGGCGATGGTCGCGCTGCCGACCTGCACCGACCCGGACTTGGCCTGCGCTGCGGCGGATTGCGGGAACAGTGCGAGCAGGCCCAGCCCGGCCAGCGCCGGGGCGGCGGAAAACAGCAGAGATTGTTTCATTGTGTTCCTTTGCGTTTGGAGAAGTATGCTTTTTTGTTACCACACGCATCGTTGTTTTAAACGCCAACAAATACACATGATTTGCGGCATTTGTAAACAGCGGCAGCCATCTGTATGCTAAGAAGCCGCGTGCCCGTGCATACAATAGGCCGTCCCTGGGTAAAACGCATTGCTAATCCCCGCCGCGTGCGCGAAAACACACGGCTTGAATATGAGGAACCCATTATGACAACATCCGCACAGAAGACAAGCGCCGCCGACGGCCAGGACGCCCACGGTCAGCCCGCCCCGGTCAGCGCGAAAGGCTTTCCGGGCGTTTATCCTGCGCCGAGGCCGCTTGCCACCCCGACCGACCTTTCGCCGGAGCAGGCCAAAGCCGTCACCGAAGCGGTCAATCCGCTGATCGCCGATGCGTTCGCCCTGTACGCCAAAACGAAAAACTACCATTGGCACTTGTCCGGCCCCCGCTTCCGCGACCTGCACCTGCTGTTCGACAAGCAGGCGACCCAGGTTTTGGAAAGCATTGACCCGATGGTGGAGCGCCTCCGCAAGATCGGCGGCACGTCAATTCGGTCGCTGTCCCATGCCGGCTCGCTGCAAACCATCCACGACGACAACGATGAGTTTGTGGACCCGCAGGAAATGGTCCACCGGCTGATCCTCGACAACCGGCACATCGCCCAGCAAATCCGCGCCGCCGCCGAAGTGGCCGACGAAAACAAAGACCTGGCGACGGCCAACCTGCTGGAAGAAATTCTCGACACCACCGAGCGCCGCTTGTGGTTCCTGTACGAGATCGTCCAAAGCGCTGAAGCCGTCAAGTAGAACGCCGGGCGGAAGCGCGAAAAAACGCGGGGAAGGCGAATGCCTTCCCCGCGTTTTTTGGGTTGTCTCTCAGGCCGCATCGTCCGGCGGCGGCGAGCCGCGAAATGTGTCGCGGGTCGTCAGGCGCAGCAGAGGCACCGGCCGGCCGGTGCGGGCGCTTTGGTAGATCGCTTCCATGATTACTTGGTCCTGCAAGCCTTCCTCGCCGGGCGTGAACGGAGTTTTGTTCTGCATGATGCACTCGGCCAGGTGGTCCATTTCCAATGCGAACTGGTTTTTGTCGCCGATCTGCGGGCGCTCCCGATGCTCGGTTTCACCCGACGCATACGACAATTCAGGCTGCAAGCCGTGGTAGGAAAACGCCGGGTCCAGGCCGAACCAGCCCCGCGCGGCATGCACCCGGTAGCGCCGGTCTTCGTGGAAGCCGTAAGACGTGACATTGTTGGATTGAATTCCCGACGGAAACCTCATCTGCCACAAGACGCTTTCTTCGACTTCGGCGAAGCGCGGGTCGCCGGGGGTGCTGTATAGGGTTGCCATGACTTCGCTCGGCTCTTCGCCGGTCAGAAAGCGGGTCGTATTCAAACAATACAAGCCGACATCGGGCAGCGCTCCGCCGCCGGCCAGCGCTTTTTTCTGCCGCCACTGGCTCGGGTCGCCCTGCGCCTGCCCGTTGACCGCTTCGATAATCTTCACCGGGCCGTATTGCTGCGTTTGAACAAGCTGCCGCATATACCGATTGTTCGGCTCGTATTGGATGCGGTAGGCGATCATCAGTTTTTTGTTTGCTTTGGCGCAGGCGTCAATCATCGTCCGGCATTCCGCCGCCGAAGTCGCCATCGGCTTTTCGCACAGAATATGCTTGCCGGCCTGCGCCCCGCGCACCGTAAACTCCGCGTGCATCGAGTTCGGCAGAATAACATACACAATGTCTACATCGGGGTTGTTTCGGATTGAGTCGAAGTTCGCATACGAGTAGAGGCTGCGCTCGGGAATGCCGTACTGCGCCGCGACTTCCCGCGCTTTGGCCGGCGAGCCGCTGACCAGCGCGGCCGGCTTGCAGTATTTGGCTTCGCCGAATGCCGGCAGCACCTGGGCCAGCGCCAGATTGCCGAGGCCGACCACGGCGACCCCGAGGCGGCGGCTCGGGGCCAGCGGGGCCGGGGCCGGCTCGGGCGTTTTTTCCGTGGCGGCACTTGTCGGCGGGAGCGGGATTTTCCTGGTTTCCGGCGCGGACGGCGGCGAAACCGGCCCGGTTTTGACAGCCGCGCTGGCTTCGGCTGCCAGCGCCAGGGCGGCGGCGCTTGTTCCGGCGGTCTTCAGGAATGTCCGGCGTGTCAGCAGCGGCTCAGGGTTTTCCGGCATGGGATTGGGTCTTTCTGCTATAGGATTAGGTTTTTCTGGGACAGGCGACTACGAAAAGCAAGCGCGAGCAGCGGAGAGACTGCCGAGGCGGCCCCCGCCCCAGTTTTGGTGCGCCGGAGTAAAAGAAAATCTTCCGCCCTCTCGCTCTCCCGCACGCCGGGGCCGTGCCTGCCCATCACATCCTCAGCGTGCCGGCCAAGAACCAGTCGCCCCAGGCGCAGGGCAAGCCGTTTCGTCCCTGCTTATTCATCCCGTCCATGCACCTGCGCGGGCGGGCTGGTTGCTTCGACCGCTGTGAATGGCTCCAAGATTTTGTAGGTATGCTCCGCGCCGGGGGGCACGACCCACGAGTTGCCCGGCTCCAGCACGACCATTTGGCCGTGCTCCAAGTGCAGCTCGGCCCGGCCGGCAAGCACATAGCCGACCGTTTCATAGTCCCGCGCGGCGGGCGGCTTGGGGTCGCCGGCGGGGGCTTCCTCCCACAAACGCATGGCGACGGTTTTGCCCGACGCCAGATACGTTTGGCCCATCCTGCCGTGCGGCGAATGCGCCGAGTCTACTTTTGTCACGGTTGTGTCGCTCACGGTGATTTTCCTTTGCTTGAAGTTTTTGTTTGTCCGAAGTTGCTGAAAGACACATACCGCGCGGCGTTTCTGTCTAAACCTCGGTGCTGGGAAGACTGCTATAGATTGTTACGGGTTTTGCCGAAAACTCGGATAAGCTATCGTGAGATGCAACAACCCTATGAATAATTTTTCCATTCTTTTGCGGCCGGGCCGGGGCGGCACGCGCGGCGCGGCGGGACTGCTGCCGCCGCTGCTCGGCGCGGCGCTGCCGCTGGTCGGCTGGCTGCTGCTGCGGGCCGACCCGGCGTGGCTGCTTCCCGTGATGCTCGGGCTGACGGCGGCGCTCGGCGGCGGCGGCTGGTGGGCCGGCGGCGAGATCGCCCGCCGCCGGGCGGACGCCGCCGCCGCCGCCGCGGCGCTGGCGGCCAAAGCGCGGGAAACCGATGCGCTGGCGCGGGAGATGGACAGCAGCGTGCAGAGCATGGATGCCGCCAACGCCCTGCTGGCGCAGGCGTCGGGGCGCTTTCAAGAGCTGTTTCAAGGGCTGCCCGCCGCGTGCGTCTGCTTCAACCAAGACGGGCGGATCATGGAATGGAACCGGGCGTTTGAGACCCTGTATGCGCTTTCGGGAATTTGGGACTGCACGATTTGGGACACGATCTACGCGGACGCCGACGCGGACATGGAGGGCCGGGTCGCGGCGGCTTTGGACGGCGAGCGGCAGGAAGGTATCCTGCGGGTTTACCGGCGGCCCGGCGGCTCGCCGGTGCATTTGTACGGCTCGATTTTCCCGCTGCGGGGGGTGGACGGCGCGATCACCGGCGCGATCAGCGCGGAAATTGACATCAGCGCTCAGCACGAAGCCGAAGACGGCCTGCGGCGCAGCGAAGAGCGGCTCCACACGCTGTACAATGTTACGTCGCGGCAGGAATTGTCGTTTGAGGAAAAAACCCACGAGCTGCTTTCGGTCGGCGCGGAGCAGTTCGGTCTGCCGCTCGGCGTGCTGGCCGAAGTGGACGGCGACCATTACCGCATTGCCCAGTCGGTTTCGCCGGGCGACAGTCTTGCGCCCGGCACGGCATTTGCGACCTGCGACATGTACTGCGCGGAAGCGCTGACGCTGGCGGATGCGGTCAGCTTCGAGGCGGCGGGAATGACCGACCGGCGGGACACGTCCGCCTACCGCCGCTACGGCCTGGAAGCCTACCTCGGCGCTCCGGTGCGGGTCAACGGCGCGGTGTGGGGGACGCTGTGCTTTGCCGGGCCGCAGGCGCACCCGCGCTTGTTTACGTCGGGCGACCGCGAGCTGCTGCGCCTGATGGCCCAGTGGGTCGGCGGCGAGATTGCCCGGCGGCAGGCGGAAGACGCCATTCGGGAAAGCGAGGAGCGGTTTCGGACCGCCATCGCGTCCATCTCCGAAGGGCTGATTGTGATGGACAGCGCCGGCATTGTGACCCTGTGGAACAGCAGCGCCGAGCAGATTTTAGGGATGGCCCGGACCGAGATGCACGGCCTGCGGCCGGTGAACCCGGAGTTTGCGGCGGTGCGCGAAGACGGCACCCGGTTCCCGCAGGGGTCGTACCCGCTGATGGCGTCGCTGCGCCGGGGCGTCGCCCAGCATGATGTGGTGATGGGCCTGCCGCGCCGAGGCGAGCCGCAGAGCTTCGGGCCGGCGGAAATGCTGTGGGTGTCGGTGAATGCCAAGCCGCTGTTTTTGTCCGGCGCGGCCGAGCCGTATGCGGTTGTCGCCACGTTCGCCGACATCACCGAGCGCCGCCGGTCCGCCGACCAGATCACCCGGCAGATGCACCAGATTACCGACTACGCCGCCGTGCTGGAAGAGCAGAAAGAGCAGCTTGAAGAAGCCAATCGCCGCTTGGAGCTGCTGGCGCTCCATGACAGCTTGACCGGCCTCGGCAACCGGCGGGCGTTTGAGAATCGCTTGGCCCAGGAAGTCGCGCAGTCCCGGCGCTACGGCACGCCGCTGTCGGTGCTGCTGCTCGACGTGGACTCGTTCAAAGAATACAACGACAGCTTCGGGCATCCGGCCGGCGACGAAGTGCTGCGGCGACTCGCGCAGGTGCTCCGGGGGCAGGGCCGGGAAACCGACTTTTTCGCCCGCTACGGCGGCGAAGAGTTTATTGTCGTGCTGCCGCTGACCGATGCGTCGGGCGCGACTATTCTGGCGGAGCGGCTTCGAGGGGCGGTCGAGCAGGCCGCGTGGCCGGAGCGGGGCGTCACTGCAAGCCTCGGCGCGGCGACCCTACTGCCGGACATGCCCGACGACGCCGCGCTGGTGTCGGCGGCGGACGGGGCGCTGTATGCGGCGAAAGCGGCAGGCCGCAACCGCGTGTTCCATGCCCTGAGCCTGCCGCCGGCGGAAAGCGCCTTGAAGACGCTGGCCGCCACCGCCGAGGCCGGGCGGAGCCGGGCGCTTTCGGCGGCTTAACCCTCCCCACGATTTTCCGCCAAATAATTTTCCGCCAAATAATTTTCCCTGAAGTTTTCGCCCACTCGGCGGGCCGGGTTGACAAACCCGGCCTGCGCGGTGTATACTCCTCGTTACCGCTTTCCAGCGCGACGCTTCAGTGCCGAGGCTGTCCCGGCTTTGGCCGAGAACCGCTGGCTGCGGCCTGCGGCGGCGCACAAAATCAGCGAAAGGCTCCCAGTTACCCGGACAATGCAGTCCCGGCAGGATTGGGGGCTTTTTCCTGTTTCGGTCCGAAGCGTGCGCCGCAGCATTCGCCGTCCAAAACTCTCGCATTCGCAGCTAAAAACTTTCAATCAAAAACTTTCAATCAAAATTGACGGCAACGGCGACCCTCGCCCGTACACGTTTCGCGTGCATTCCCCTTTGCAGGCACTAAGGAGTAAGTCAGACAAATGTTCAACCCGCTTAAGTTTCTTCACGACGGCGGCCCCGTCATGTGGCCGCTGCTGTTCTGCGCGATTTTCTCGGTCGCAATTATGATCGAGCGCTTTATCTCCATCGGCAAAGCGTCGGCGGACAACGAGCAGCTTTCCGAGCAGGTGCGCGAGCACCTGGTCGCCGGGCGGGTCAACGACGCCCTGGCGGTCTGCGACCAGCATGCCGGCCCGGTCGCCGGGCTGCTCGCCAACGGCATCCGCAACCGCAACCTCGACTCGGACTCGATTGAGCGGGCGATGGAAGAGCTGGCCCTGCGCGAAACCCCGCTGCTGTACCGTAGATTAGGCGTCCTCGACACCATCATCACCATCGCGCCGCTGCTCGGCCTCTTAGGCACGGTCACGGGCATGATCAAATCGTTTAACGTCGTCGGCTCGTCGCAGGGCCTGAACAATCCCAACGCCATCACCGGCGGCGTCGCCGAAGCGCTGCTGGCGACCGCGACGGGGCTGGCGATTGCGATTGTGACCCTCATCGGCTACAACTACCTGACCGAAAAAGTCAAGGAGATTATCGCCGACATGGAAATCCGCGCCACTCAGCTTATGAACATTCTGGCGGGCCTGCGCGGCTCGGAGGGCATCCGCAGTGAAGTTGCAGCGCACCGAGCTTAAAAAAGCGCGGATCGAAATCATTCCGATGATTGACACGATCTTCTTTTTGCTCGTCTTTTTCATGATCACCAGCATCTCGCAGGTGCAGATGTCGGCCAAAAAAGTTGCCCTGCCCCAAAGCTCGACCGCGCTCGCCAAGCCGCTGACCAAAGTGGTGCTGACGATTGACGACAAAGGCAACTACTATGTGGACCGGCGCGGCCCGATCCCCTACAGCGAGATTTTGCCGGAATTGCAGGCGCGTGTCCAGGAAAACCCGGAAATCAACATTGTAATCAACTGCGACAAAACCCAGCAGGTGGAGCAGTTCCAGTATGCGCTCGACATCGCCCAGCGGGCCAACCCGGCGTCACTGATGATTGCGACCACGCCGAAAACAGACGGGCAGACCCAGTAAGAAGCATTCTATGAAAAAATGGGTGAATATCCGCAAGCAGCCGATGAAAAAAGCGCGGATTGAGATCATTCCGATGATTGACACGATCTTTTTTCTGCTGGTCTTTTTTATGTTCACGTCGCTTTCCATGGTTAAAATGAAAGGCATGGACATCAGCCTGCCGAAAGACAGCACGGCGGTCAACCAAAAGCCGCCGCCGCAGGTCGTCATCACCGTGGACCCCGCCGGCCAGTATTATCTAAACACCGAGAAAATTGACGGCGGCCAGCTCCAGACCGAGCTGCAAACCCGCATAAACGCCAAGCCCGATACGGTGTTCATCGTCAATGTCAACAAATCGCGGCAGACGCAGGACATCATCACAGTGATGGACGCCGTGAACCAAGTGCAGATTCCGGGCCGCCCGAACGACCCCGTCGGTGTCATGATCGCCACCACCCCGGTCAACCCCAACGGCACGGCGGCGACGCCGTAGTGCCACAGAACTACAATGAACGAAACCCCTGTCTCAGACAATTTAATTGACGAAGAAGATTTCAAGTCCCGCGCGAAGCTGGAAAAATCTCTGTCCGACCGCATCCTCGGCTGGGCGTTTGCCGCGTCCATCGTGATCAACGTCGGCTGGTTCGCGCTGGTGTCCGGCTCCAACTTGTTCGGCAAGGGCGGCGCGGTGCCGCTGCTGCACGAGAAAAAGATCAAGGTCTTCAAGCCGATCCCCGTGAAGCCGAAACCCAAAGAAATCAAGCCGCCCCCGCCGCCGCCCAAGCCGCCGAAGGAAAAGCCGAAAATCACGCCGATCAAGCCGCACCCGGCCCCGCCGCGTCCCCGGCCCACTCCGACACGCGTGGTCAATGTCGCGCACACGAACAACAAGTCTGCGCCGACCGTGCCCAGCATGCCGACTTCGCCGCCGACCCCCGAGCAAGGCCCGCCGAACCCCGGCCTCCAAAGCCCGCCGTCGCCGCCCGTGCCGCCGAATCCGCCGGCCCCGCCGAGTCCGCCGCCGCCTGCGCCGCCGGCCCCGAAATCGCCGCCGCCGGCCCCGCCGCCTCCGCCGCCGCCCCCTCCTCCGCCGCCGCCGCCCCCTCCGCCGCCGAAGCCGCGGCCGAGAAACTACAGTCCGATTGACTCGCAGGAAGCCGGACCGGTGGACGGCTATGCCGAAGTATCGGTGTCCGGCGTTGACCTCAGCAGTCTCAGCAGTAACAGCGTCACGGTGGAGTTCGAGATTGACGAAAACGGGCACGCGTCCGGTATCCATGTCACCAAAGGCTCCGGCAACGCCGACCTGGACGACGCCTGCAAGCAGGCGATACGGGAGACACGGTTCAAGCCGGCAATTCAGGACCACTTGAAGCTGCGAGCGCCGGGCCGGCACGAATACTCGGTCGGATAGGCCGGCTCAAGACGGCCCGGCCCCAGAAATGGGAGCCGGGCCGTTCTGGAAATAAATCTTGGCGGTTCTTCATAAAACTGGCATTTTTACCCAAAGTGCTGTATAATGCAAACACGCACCCGAGAGCTTCACCTCTTCCCGCGCAGCACACCTCGGCAGAGTCGCCGGTTTTTCCAGACAGAACGCTTTCCCGAAAATCGTTTTGTCTTCCGGCGCATCGCGCTTTCACACCGTTTTCATTTAACAAGACTCCACAGAATCTCAGAAGGGGGATGATTATCCATGCAGAAAGCGCTATCAAATCGGTATCATGCTTTTACGCTTCTTGTTGCCGGGGCAATGAGCTTTTTCCCGCTGACGGCCCATGCCGCCACCACCGGAACCGTCATCGGAACCGTGAAAAGCGCCGCCGGCCAGCCGGTCGTCGGCGCTCAGGTCCGCATCGTGCAGACCGGCGAAACCGTCAAAACCGATGCGTCGGGCAGCTTCTCGTTCAGCGGCGAGGACCCCGGCATTGTGACGATTGAAGTGTCGTCGGCGACGTTTCAGACGGAAAAGCTGAACGCGACCATCACCCAGGACAACTCGCAGCGGCTGGACTTTACCCTTCAGCGCCGCGTCCTCGGCGGCACAACACGCATTACCGTTCCGCCGATCCCGCTGACCCAGACCGCGACCGTGAGCGTCATCAACGCGACTGAGGAGCAGAAGGTCAAGTCCCAGCCGAACAACTTGTACCAGTTTCCTGGACTGCTGTTCGGCCAGCCGGGCATCACCTATGATCCGGGCGGCTATGTCCATATTCGCGGCTCGGACTTGTTCCAGGTCGGCTTTCAGCTTGACGGCATTTCCATCCTTAACCCGACCACCAACGAATTTGCTACGAACATTGTCACGGTCGGCCTGAAAAGCGCGAACTTCTACACCAACGGCGCGGATGCGTCCTACGGCGACGCCACCGGCGGCTTCATCAACGAAATCACGTCGAGCGGCAAAGACCTCCACGCGCAGGGCCTCAACGGCATCACCGAGCTGACCATCGGCCCCGGCTCGAACTGGAATTATATCGGCACGAACACCCAGATCGGCAACGTGACCAAAGACGGCAAATTCGACTACTACTTGTCCACAATTCGCTTCCGCAACGATTTCCCGCCCGGCTTCGGCGTCACAAGGCTCCCGGACTCGCAGGACACCGCCGCGAAGTTCAACTACTACCCGGACTCGAACAACACCGTGACCGCGTTCTACGCCCACGGCCTGGAAGACTACCACCGGGGCGTCTACGGCGCACTGAAAATCGAAGCGCCTTCGTTCAACGCCGCCATCAACCCGGACCCGAGGGGTGAAGAGGATCACGATGTTCAGCACTACGACATGGGCTATGTTGCGCTGAAGCACAAATTCTCGCCCAAGTCGTTTATCAATTATCGGTTTTATTCGCTGTACAACACCCTGGACCGCCATCTGCTGGTGACCGCGAGCCAGTACCGCAAGAATGCCACAACCAGCCAGGGGCATCAGATTGACTACCAAAACCAGTTGACGCCGAAGTTCCGGCTGACCACAGGGCTGTATTACCAGCCGGCGACGACGAACTACCATGTGGTTGACCAAGTCACGGCTCCCTACAACTCGCCGGGTTACACGGCACGCGGCTACCGCGACCGGACCAGCTTGATCAATCTGGCGGAAACCGTGCTGTACGCCCAGGGTCAGTTCAAGCCGCAGGGCGACAAGCTGACGCTTGACCTCGGCCTGCGCTACGCTTCGCGCGGCTACCGGCATATCCTGAAGTATGCGCCGTTCACCGACCAGTACCTTGACCCGCGTGTCGGCCTGGCGTTCGCGCCGTCCCGCGACTTGCAGTTCCACTCGTCGTTCGGTCGCTTCACGGAGTTCCCGGAAACCCGGTACAACGTCTACCTGTCCCCCCAGGAAACCGGCGGCTTGTTCCCGACGACGGCCACCAGCGCCGCCGCCCAGCAGGCCCGGCTTGACGCCCGCTATCCGCTGCGCCGCTTGAAGCCGTATTATTCGGAAAACCTGGACTTTGGTATCGAAAAAGCATTCAAAGCCTACGGTGACCGCTACGCCGCCGGGTTGACCGTGTTCAGCAAAAAGCAGTACTCGCTTTTGACATTCAATCAAGCAAACTACGGCGCGAACGGAAGCGCTTTCCCGGTTTACTACGATAACAGCGGCAAAGGGCAGGCGACCGGCACGGAGTTCACCTTCAGCAAGCAGGCGCGGAACGACTACGATCTCAACGGCTTTGTGACATACACAAACCAAGTCGCGCGGGCCACCAGCAGCGCGTTTGATACCGGATATGCTCCGTACTTTGCGAACTTCGTGACCGACCCGACACTGACTAACGCGCAGTACCGGGCATTGAACAGCCAGCAGTTCTCGCCGTCCTACGATCAGCGGCACACGGTCGCCGTGGTGGTGTCCAAAAAGTTCAATCACTTCTTCGGCACCAGCGTCGTTCTGGACGCCGGAAGCGGCTTCCCCTACAACCGGGGCGTTGCTTCAGACGGCACGCTGGGAACGGCAGATGGTCAGCACGGTGAAAAGCTGGTCGGCACGAACGCCGACTTGACGGAAGTTCCGGTTTACCTGAACGGCCAAACGCTGTCGCCGCTGACCCCGGTGGTCGGGCATTCAAGCTGGCACTACAAGTTCTCGCTGAACTCGGACTTCTTTGTGTCCAAAGACACGAACTTGTTTCTGAACGTGGATAATATCTTTGACCGGCTGACGGCGACCGTCATCTCGACGACCGATGCCAACGGTCAGATTTATTACAATGCGCCGACGGCGGCTCAGCCGCAGGGGTCCATCCACTACGGACCGGGGTCCGGCTCCATCACACCGATCTTTTTGAGCTTTGGTTTCCGCCACAAGTTCTAGCCGCCTTTGCCGGACCAGGCGCTGCGAAAGCGCCTGCTCCGCTTCTTCGGCATGATTATCCCAACTTAAAGGAACACCACCCTCACATGAGCGTTATAAAATCTCATCCCAAAGCCCTCCCGCTGGCCGGCCTCGGCGCAGCCCTCGCCGCCGTGCTGAGCGGCTGCGGCGGCGCGACCACCGGCGGCGCAGCCGGAGTCGCCACCCCGGACAGCAGCCCGGTCATTTACGGCTTGAATGCCCAAGCGGCGGTTGGGGGAACCAGCAACGAGACCAGCGGCCTCGGATTTACGACCGCCGGCACTCCCGCTTCCGGCACCACGCCGGCAGCGCCCGGCGTTTTTACCGGCGCGTTGACTGCCGCGACCGCGTTCAAAATTGACGCCGGCCCCGGCCCTATTCCGGTTTACTTGAAGAACTTTTCCACCGGCATTCCGCTTGGATTTGCGACCGACGGCACTTACCTCACCGGCTCATCTTCTCAGGCGTTACCGACCACACAGGCCGGTGCGGTTGTTTTTCGCGTGTATGTCAGCTCCGGCGCGAAAGGCGGCAACTCGATTGATATCAACCCCAGCAGCCTGGTTCTGACTTCCAGCGAGGCTCCGGCGTTCACTCAGGCGCTGACGTTCGACGGCGCGGGCATCGGCAAAGGCCCGCTTGGGCAGGGGCAGTATACGACCGCGACCTTTGCGCTGCCGGCGGCTCTGACGACCAGCGGCCTGCATAACCTGCATGCCGTTGTCGCCGATGTCGCCGGTCAAAAGACCGAAACCGACTTCGCCGTCGCCGTCGTCGGCCCAAATGCCGTCGCCCTGTTTCTGCAAAGCCTGAACACGCTCACGGCCGCAACGGCGACGGCGGCCGCCAAAGTCACGAACACCGGGATCAGTGCCGGCGACACCGTCAAGATTGACGGCGGGGCGGGTATCGGCGCTTACCCGGCCGGCTATGTCGGCACACTTGCCGACGCGCAGGGAACCGTGGTGCTGTTCACGACGCCCGGCACGCATACTTTGACCGAGACCGACCCGACCGGCAAGGTCGTCCAGACCGAGACGTTCACCCTGGCCGCTGCAACCGCCGGCACGACCCTTCTGGCCCCGCCGACACCCGACGGCGCTCCGACCGGCAGCATTGTTCAGAAAGCCGTTCGCGCCAGCCGTGTCCTCAAGCACTGACGCAAAGCACGCCAAGAACCACAAACAGCCCCCGGCGGATGCCGGGGGCTATTTTTAGTTTAGCGGATTCACCTCGGGAAAAGATGGCGACTGCCCAAAATAAAGCGCAAACACGGGAGGCAGGGCGAACACCGAAGGAAATGGGCGGACACCGAAGGAAATGGGCGAGCACGGGAGGAAATGGGCGAGCACGGGAGGAGAGGGGCGAACACGGGAGGCAGGGCGAACACGGGAGGCAGGGCGAACACCGAAGGAGAGGGGCGAACACAAGGTTCGCGCCCTACATTCTATTCGTAATCCTGCTCTTAATCCTGTTCTTGACCCGTAGGGGCGAACCTTGTGTTCGCCCTGCCTCCCATGTTCGCCCTGCCTCCCATGTTCGCCCTGCCTCCCATGTTCGCCCTCTATTTGTCTTTTGGGCCGATACCCAAAAAAGGGCCGATACCCAAAAAAGGGCCGATACCCAAAAAAGGGCCGATACCCAAAAAAGGGCCGATACCCAAAAAAGGGCCGATACCCAAAAAAGGGCCGATACCCAAGAAAGGGCGAACAAAGAGGCAGGGCGAACACGAGAGGCAGGGCGAACACAAGGTTCGCCCCTACTTGGGCGCTTTGGACGCCCGGCGGCGCAGGTTAGCGTCCAGCTCGCGCTTTCGCATGCGGATGTTTTTCGGGGTGACTTCCACCAGCTCGTCGGGGCCGATGTATTCAATGGCGCGGTCCAGCGACATGACCATCGGGGGGGCGAGGCGCATGAACGTTTCTTTGTTCGACTCGCGCATCGAAGTCAGGTGCTTTTTGCGGCAGACGTTGACTTCCAAATCGGTGTCGCGGGCATTCTTGCCGATGATCATGCCTTCGTAGACTTCAACGTTGTGCGGGACAAACAAAATGCCCCGGTCTTCCGCCGCCGCCAGGCCGAACGTCGTGGTGATGCCCGATTCGCTGGCGAGCAGGCTCCCGTTGCGCTCAATCGTCATCTCGCCGGTGTAGGGAATGTAGCCGCCGAACAGTGAGTTTAAAACCCCGGTGCCGCGCGTTTCCGTCAAAAACTGGTTGCGGAAGCCGAGCAGGCCGCGTGTCGGGACCTTGAACCGCATGTACACATGGCCGTCGCCGGGCGAGTTCATATCCAGCATCTCGCCTTTGCGCCGCCCGAGCTGCTCAATCACGACCCCCGAGTATTCTTCGGCCACGTCAATCTCGACTTCTTCCAGCGGCTCCATTTTTTGGCCGTTTTCCTCGTGGAAGATGACCTCGGGCTGAGACACTTGCAGCTCGTAGCCTTCCCGGCGCATGGTCTCGATCAAAACCGCCAAATGCAGCTCGCCCCGGCCCGACACCGCAAATTGGTCGGCGGAGTCGGTGTCCTCGACCCGCAGGGCCACATTGGTCTGGAGTTCTTTCATGAGGCGCTCGCGCAGCTTGCGCGACGTAGACCACTGCCCTTCGCGGCCGGTGAGAGGCGACGTATTCACGCCGAACGTCATCCGCAGGGTCGGCTCGTCCACCTGCATCATCGGCAGGGCGACGGGGTTTTCGCGCGACGCGATGGTTTCGCCGATGTTGACATCCGGCAGGCCCGAAATCGCGACAATCTCGCCCGCCTCGGCCTGCTCGACTTCGGTGCGGTTAAGGCCCTGGTAAATAAACACCTGAGCGATCTTGCCGGGGACGTTGGCCCCTTCGCGGTTGACCACAATGATGTTCTGGCCCGTTTTGACCACCCCGGCGTTGACCCGGCCAATCGCGATCCGGCCCTTGTAATCGTCGTAATCCAGCGTTGTCGCCCGAAGCTGAAGCGGCGCTTCCGGGTCGCCGGTCGGCGGGTCTAAATGGTCCACAATCGTCTGAAACAGTATGCCTAAGTCCGCGCCCGGCGTGTTCGGGTCCAGGGTCGCCGTCCCCTGCAAGGCAATCGCATACACCACGGGGAAGTCTAATTGCGCTTCGGTCGCGCCGAGGGCGGCAAATAAATCGAACGTCTGGTCTACCACATAATCGAGGCGCGAGTTGGGCCGGTCTATCTTGTTGACGACCACCACCACTTTGTGCCCGGCTTGCAGCGCTTTCGAGAGCACAAACCGGGTCTGCGGCATCGGACCTTCCACCGCGTCAATCAGCAATAATACGCCGTCCACAAGCGTCATCACCCGCTCGACTTCGCCGCCGAAGTCGGCGTGTCCGGGGGTGTCCACGATGTTGATTTTGGTATCGCCGTAGGTGATCGCCGTGTGCTTGGAAACAATGGTGATGCCGCGCTCGCGCTCCAAGTCCATTTTGTCCATGACGCGGTCGGCGACCACTTGGTTGGTCCGAAACACGCCGCCCTGCTTGAGCATGCCGTCCACCAAAGTTGTTTTGCCGTGGTCAACGTGCGCGATAATCGCGATATTCCGCAGGTGATCCTGTGTGATAGTTTGAGACATAGGACGCTATTATACCCCAAAAACCGCCAAGTTCGGCCTACCTGCCGCTTGTCCATTGGACATCGTTGCCGTCGCCGGTGATGCTGGATGCTTTTGGAGCATCGCCTGACAAGTCATTCCCGTCGCCGCTGACCGTGACCGACCGGGCCTGACCATGCAGCGTCAGATCGTTGCCGTCGCCTGTGACGACAACATCTTTGCCCTGTACGGGAATTGTCTCGCTTTGACCGTCGCCGCTGATCGTAATTGCTTGACCCGAAGGTATGACTGCTGGTGGCGGAGTTGTGTTCATAGTCCGCGAAGTGATAGTTGTCGTCCGGGACGTAGTAGTTACTGACGGCGAGGTCTGAATTGAGATATTATGTAACGCACCCCAGACGACGACGCCGACCACCGCAATCGCCCACCAGCGCACTCGACGGCGCGGACGTGCTTTAGGCATTACGGCAAAGCTTTGCGCGGACGGTGTCTGTGCAGCGGCGTCCTGCGCCCGCTGCTGCTGCACTTCGTCCCAAATCTGCTCGGACGTGGCGTTCAGCCGCAGCTCGTCTACCACCGAGCCGATGGCGACGGTGCTGCTTTGCTTTTCTTCGAGCGCCTTCACGGCGGCGGACAATTCTTCGGGCGTGACGCGGGCGTCGGCGGCATTCGTTTGTGTCTGCAACTCGGGCTGTTCGTGCTGAAGCATGGCGGGCGGCTCCTTTAGTGTATTATAGCGCAGAAAGCGGCAAGAAGCGCGGGGAGACCCGGCAGACTGCCACGGAATAAATTCCGAGGCTGGAATAAACCCGTGTCGAAGCGACACAAGAGTTTGGGCGATTTGTCCCGCGTCGCCGCGACGCCGGTTTGTCTGAGCCTCGGAATTTACTCCGTGGCAGTCTGCCGGGTCTCCCCGCGCTTTTGTTTCCCGTGCTTTCTCCGTTGACACCCCTTCGCCCGTCTGGTACAATGCGGGTGCTTATGAAACAACTTTTCCCCCGACTTGCGCTGCCCCTCGCTTTCAGCCTTGCCCTCGGCGGCGCGGCCTGCCGCCCGACGCTTGCCGCCGGGACCGACATTGTGCCGCAGGGAAGCACGCTGCTGGATTCGTTTGCCGCGCTGGCATCGGCGGACGCGTTCGGCCCCGCCGAAACGCCCGAGGATTTTCTCGGGGGCACGCCCTACACGCGCGGGCAGCTTGCGCGGCTGCTGGCGCATTTAGTGGAAAGCGATCCGGCGCACCTCGCCGGAGTGCAGAAAAGCGGCCCGGCGGCGGCGGCCCTGCACGCCGCCCTGGAAACATTGCAGCCGGAACTCAAAGCCGCCGGGGCGGACCTGGACGGGGCTGAAGCGGGGCCGCCGGGGCCGGCGGTGTCGGTCAGCGGGTATGGGCAGCCGGAAGCAAGAATTCGGACCGGCGGGGACACGCGGCCGGGCAGCGGGGTCATCGGCGTGTACCGGGCCACGGCGCTCGGCAGCCTGCGCCCGAATGTCCGCTACGGCGTGTCGGTGTCGAACTGGCCGCAGGACAATCGCCGGGTGTTCCAAAACGACATCGGGCCGCACGATTTCCCGGCGGTCAGCGAAGCGTTTGTCGCGGCAGACGGCGGGCGGGGCCTCACCGTAAGCCTCGGGCGGCTCCAAAACCGCTGGGGACCGGGGACGCGCGGCGCGACCATGATCTCGGACAATGCCCCGGCGCTGGACCAAATCCAAGTGGCGTTCCCGTTCAGCCTCGGCCCGCGCCTGGGGCGCGAGTATCATTTTACGCAGTTTCTGGCGACCTTTCGCGACCATTCCCAGCGCAAGTATCTTGCGGCCCGGCGCATCGAGTACGCGTTTTCCCCCCGGTTCACCGCAGACTTCCAGGAAGCGTATCTTTCGACTTCGTCCCGAGCGCTGTATGTGTCGCTGCTGCCGGACTTTTACTCCGGGCAGAGCGCCAATCTCAAAATCGGCGGCCTGCGGCTGCAAGGATTAGACGAGGCATACAACAGCTTTCTCAACTTCGGCGCGTCGTATGAAGCCTCGCCGTCGCTGCGGGTCTACGGCCAGCTTGGGATTGATGACATCCAAACGCCGGGGCGGCGCACCTACCGGACCCCGCGCAAGGTCGCCCAGCTTGCCGGGGTCGCGTTTCAGCCGTCGCCCGGCACGGGGATTGTCGCCGAGTACACGTTTGCCGACCCGACCACCTACAGCTCCCGCATCCCCGAAACTCAGTGGCAGAAGGGGCGGTACGACGAGATTGGTCTGCCGAGCGGTCCGAACTCGCGCGAGTTTTTCCTGCGCCTCTCGCAGCGGCTTCAGCCCGGCCTGACCGTTTCGCTGTCGGGCCGGGACCGAAAGCGCATTGACGAGACCTTCCCCGCCCCCACGTCGCGCGACTATGCGGCATCGGTCGTGTTTTCCCCGTCCCGTAAAAGCAGCGTCGCGCTGACCTACCACGATTACCGCCAGTCGGCGTTTCCGATCCCGCCGAGCGTGCCCAGCCCCGGCGACGGGTTTACCCCTGCGAACGCCGAGGGCAACTACGGGCAAAACGAGCGCATCAAGCAGCTCGACGTGGCGTATCGGTTTTTCTTTTAACACTGCCGGCCGGCAGCGATTTCGCCGGCCATGCCACGGAGGGGACACCAAAGCCATGTCTCTTTTGCTGACCGAAAGCCTCTTTGCGGCAGACGAAGTCCCGAAAGATTTCCAAACGAGCGTGGATTTCCCGCAAAATCCACTCGGCATTGCCGCCGCTTACTCACCCCAGGCCGGCGCAGTCGTCGCACCGGGCGACTGCCTGGACAGCCTGCGTCTCGTGCCCGACGGGGCCATAAAATTAATCATTACGTCGCCACCGTACAACCTCGGCAAAAACTATGAGGCCGCCACTCATCTCGACGCTTATTTGGAAGCGCTTTCCCCGATTGTAGACGAGCTTGTGCGGGTTTTGTCGCCGGAAGGAAGCCTTGTCTGGCAGGTCGGGAATTATGTCGAGCAGGGCGAGATTTTCCCGCTTGACATTTTGTTTTATCCGTTCTTCAAATCACGCGGCCTCAAGCTTCGGAACCGGATTGTCTGGCATTTCGATCATGGCCTGCATGCGTCCAAACGGTTCTCCGGGCGCTATGAAACCCTGCTTTGGTTCACCAAAACCGACCGCTACACGTTCCATCTCGACCCGGTGCGCGTTCCCTCCAAATATCCGGGCAAGCGGCACTTCAAAGGCGACAAAAAGGGTCTGCCGTCAGGCAATCCGCTCGGCAAAAACCCTTCGGACATCTGGAAAGTCCTGGTTCGGGATTGGGAAACCTGCCTGTGGGACATTCCCAATGTGAAAGCCAATCACCCCGAAAAAACGATTCATCCCTGTCAATACCCGATTGAGCTGGTCGAGCGCTGCGTTCTTTCCATGACCGATGAAGACGACTGGGTGCTTGATCCGTTTTCCGGGGTGGCAAGCGCGGTGCTGGCCGCACTCGGCAATGGCCGGCGCGGGATGGGCTGCGAGAAAGAACCGGAGTTCGTTGCCATTGCGCGTCAGCGCATTGCCGATTTGTATGCCGGGAAACTGGGGTATCGGGCGCTGGGAAAGCCGGTTCATGTGCCGTCCAGTCGTGATAAAGTCGCCCAAGTGCCGCCCGAATGGCTGAAAACAGAAAAAACAGACAGTGAGAAAAAAGACGGCGGAGGAGAGCGGGGATGATTGTAGCTGCCCGGTACTCGTTCAATCATGGCGCGGAAGTTGTCGCCGAAAAGTACCCGGACCTTCTGGACGAGCTGACACAGGCGCTGGCAGGCGTAGATGCCGAGCAGCACCGGGTCAAAGAAAGCAAAGAAAAGACCACGCGGGGCGTGATGCTTTACAGCCCGATCAGTCTCAACAAGGCAATCAAAAAGCCGATGTTTGCTCAGGGCTGGCGCGACCACACAGAAAAATGCTTGTACTCAAGCGAATACTACACCCCGGAATACAAAGCCGCTGTCACCGAAAACGTCGGCTTTCGGGACATGGACTTTGTGAAAAACAAACTCGGCGTTGAAGTGCAGTTCGGAAAATACTCTTTTATGGTATACAACGTTGCCGCAAAGATGACGATTTTTCGCAACCTCGGAGTAATTGACGCAGGCATTGAGGTCGTTCCCTGTAAAAATTTCGCCTTGCAGATGTCCAGCGGCGTGTCGTACTTTGAGCAGTTTGTTTGGGACTTGCAGCATCGCGGCGTGGCGGACATTGATGTCCCGGTGCTGATTTTAGGAATTGCCAGCGAAGTGGAAGGCTCCGGGAAGCGAAAGCGAACCGTCACCCTGGCAGCGGACACCGCAGAAACACGATAAAACTCACGGCGTACCTTTCGGCCAGCCGCTGATGTCATTCGAAGAAAGCGAGCAGAAAATCGGCGTTTTTGCCGATGTGCCTTCGCACGGCCTCGACGGGCAGGGGCGATTTTTGCCCTGCCGACTTAGCTCTTCGTTCTGAGTTGAGCGGCAATCTGCTCCATGTCTTCGCCCTGCACGGGCGGCGCTTGGTTTACGCCGTCGGCATCTTCCTCGCCAACCTTTGATTGCGTTTGGCGGCATCATTTGATTGCGTTCGGCGTCACCGGGCGACCGCGCTGAAAGCGAACTTGCTGCTTTTGCGCGATCCCCGGATTGTGGTCATCAATGTCCCGTAGTATATCCGGCACGGCAAGGCGGGCGCTGTTCCCGCCGACGCGCCGGGGGTCTAGCCTGCCGGGTACAGCCGGGGGCAGATGGCCGGGTCGGTGTAGTCGGGATGGCCGTCTACTTGGCGGACCAGGTCGTCGTCGGGGTGCGTCGCCAGGGCGCCGTCGGCGAAGTGGTATTCCTGCCAGCGGTTGGCTTCGTCCTGAAGATGCACGGCAATCGAGCGGCGCGGCTGGGAGCTGCGGTTCGGCCCGCTGCCGTGGACGGTCAGGCAGTGATGGAAGCTGACCTGGCCTTTTTTGAGGTTCATCGGCACCCGCACCAATTCATGGCCGCCGGTCTGGAACTTCTTTTCCAGGCCCTCCAAATCACTGCTGAAAAAGTCCAGCGATTCGGTGTTGTCCGGCCAGCGGTGGCTGCCGTCAAACATGGTAATCGTGCCCATTTCGTCGCCGCAGTCGTGGAACGGAATCCACGCCGTGAGCATGTTGGGCGACGAGCACGTTTTCCAGTAGCCCCGGTCGGTGTGCCAGCCGACATTGGCTTTTTTCTGCGGGTCGTCGGACGGTTTGTAAAGAAGCTGGTCGTGCCACAGCCGGATTTCGGGGGTTTCCGCCAGCCGGGCGGCGACGGCGGCCAGCAGCGGGTGGCGGGTCAGCGCGATCAGCTCACGGCTGTAAAACGAAGCAAAGTCGTTTTTTCGCAGGCCGGGGGCGGGATTGCCGCGCGGCCGCCACGGCGCAAGCGCCGGAATGCCGGGGTCGTCGTACTCGCCTCGGTAAAAGCGCTCGCTGCCGGCCAGGGCGGCGTCAATCTCGGCGTCGGAAAACAGGGTTTTGGAATGATACCAGCCGTGCTCCCGGTAAGCACGCACTTCGTCGTCGGTCGGCAGCAGCGCTTTTTGCGCGTCGGTCAGCATGATTGTCGTTGCCATGCAGGCTTCTCCTGTGGGGGTTTGTCTGCGCTTATTGTACAGGCGTTCGGCCCGGCGCGTCTTGCAGGAATTTCGGCTAAACGTGCGGAATGTTCGGGAAATGCCCGAAATTCTTTCCCTGCCCGCGTTTTCCCGCCCGCCGCACCTGCTGGCGGGCTTTCATGCCGAGCGTCCCGAGCTGTCGGTCCCGGCGCTGGCCCATGCCGGGGAGCAGTGGGCATCGCAGCGGCTCTTTGTGTCCCGTCACTCGCACACGGTTTGGGAGTTTTACTTGCAGATCAGCGGCGTGTCCCGGTGGGACGCCGGCGGGGAAACGTACACGCTCACGCCGGGCTGCTTTTTCGCCGCGCCGCCGGGGCTGCCCCATCAGATGCACGAGCGGCCGGCGGACAAGCACCATTTTTTCTATGCCGCGCTGGACCTCGCCCCGAGCCTGCGGCGCGTGGACTGGCCGGACAGCGCCTGGGACCCGGCGCAGGCCGTGTTTCGGCCCGGCGGCGCTCCGCTGCTGCCGGCGTTCCGGCAGCTGATCCGGGAAGTCTCGCTGGCCCTGCCGGGCCGGGCCGCCGGGCTGACCCTGGCGATGGACGCCCTGGTTCTCGAAGCGTCGCGGCTATGCGCTCCGCCGCCCGCACTGCCTGCCCCGCCGCTGGCGCTGCACCCCTCGGTGCGCCGGGCGAAAGACCTGCTGGACCATCAGCCGGGCCGCCCGTGGCGCTTAGCCGACCTCGCGCAGATGGCGGGCCTTTCGGCGCATCACCTGGTGGAGTGCTTTTCCAAAGAAATCGGGGTTTCGCCTCACCGCTACCTGCTCGGCGTCCGGGTGCGCCAGGCCCAGGAGATGCTGACCGGCAGCGATTTGTCGGTGACGGAAATCGCGCTGGAGCTTGGCTTTTCGTCGGGCCAGCATTTCGCCGCCGTGTTTAAGCGCTTGACGGGCGAGACCGCCCAGCGCTTTCGGGCGGGAAAGAATACAGGGCCGGAGGCGTAACTTATGCTGACACTTACCGGCGACGTGGTAACCCCGGACGGGGTTCTTTGGGGCGGGGCGCTGACACTCAGCGACGACGGGCGGATTGCCGATGTTTCGGCCACGCGCACCGCGCCGGCCCGCAGCGGCGACTTTGACGCGCCGGGCTGTTTGATTTTGCCGGGCTTTGTGGATGTCCATGTGCACGGCGGCGGCGGCGCGGACTTCATGCACGGGACAGCCGACGCCGTGCGCCAAGTCGCCCGGACCCATGCCGAACACGGCACGACCGGGCTGCTGGCGACGACGCTGACGGCGTCGGGGCCGGACATAGACCGGGCGATTGACGCGGTGCGGGCGGTGCGGGACGCGCCCGGCGCAGGCGAAGCGCAGATTTTCGGCATTCACCTCGAAGGCCCTTTTATCTGCGCGGCGAAGCGCGGAGCGCAGCCCGCCGCGTTTGTGCGCCCGCCCGATGCCGCAGAGCTGGCCGGGTGGATTGCCCGGTCGGGCGGCCTGGTCCGCAGGATCACGCTGGCCCCGGAAATCGCCGGGGCCGAGGAAGTGATCAAACTCGCCGCACGGGAGAACATCACGGCGTCGGTGGGCCATACAAACGCCACGGCGGCGGAAGCCGAGCGGGCGATTGCCTGGGGAGCTTCTTCGGCGACGCATCTGTTTAATGCCATGACCGGGCTGCATCACCGGGAGCCGGGGGCGGCGGGGGCGGCCCTGGCCCGGCCCGAGATTGTCTGCGAAGTGATCGCCGACGGCCGGCACCTGCACCCGCTGGTGGTCCGGCTGACCGTCGCCGCCAAAGGCCCGCGCGGGATTGTCCTGATTACCGATGCGATGGAAGGCGCGGCGATGCCCGACGGCGCGTACACGCTCGGCGGCGCGGCCGTGTTTGTCCGAAACGGCACGGCGGCGTTTGCCGACGGCACTCTAGCGGGCAGCGTTTTGACCATGAGCGCGGCGTTTACCCATCTGCGCCGGTTCGCGCCGGGCGTGTCCCTGCCCGACGCCGCCTTGATGTCGAGCGCCAACGCCCTGCGGCAGATGGGGATGGACGCAGAGCGCGGCGCGATTGCGCCGGGCCAAGTCGCCGACCTGGTGATTTTGGACCCGGACACCGGCACGGTGGAAGCGACTTTGATTGGCGGGCGGGTGGCTTACCGCCGGTAGCTTAATTGTTGATGTCAGCTTTCTCGCATGCCTGCGGCGGGAACCCTTGTTTTCCCGCCCGTGTTCCCCCGTCAGAAGCCCAGCCATCAAAACTCATCACAGGGCAGCCCACGGAGATTACTTATGACCCATATCCTGCATGTCAACGCCAGCCCGCGCGGCGCGGAGTCACAGTCCCGCTTGTTCTCGGACGAGCTGGTCGCCGCCTTGAAGGCCGCCCGGCCGGATGTCACCGTCACCGAGCGCGACCTCGGCCACCAGACGATCCCTTTTGTCACTGAGCCGTTTATCCATGCCATGTACACGCCGGAAGACAAGCGCACCCCCGAGCAGAAAGAACTGCTGTTGTTTTCCGATGCACTGGTAGATGAGCTGTTTGCCGCCGACCTCTATGTGCTCGGTGTGCCGATGTATAATTTCAACGTTCCCGCCGTGCTCAAAGCCTGGATTGATTACGTCGCGCGGGCGTACAAGACGTTTGACCCGGCGACCTATGCGGGCCTGCTCCAAAACAAAAAGGCTATAATCGTTGTCGCTTATGGCGGCGCGGGCTACGGCCCCGGCCAGGAGCGCGAGTCGTACAACCAGGTTGTCCCGAGCCTCCGCAATGTGCTGGGATACCTCGGCGTCACCGACGTTGAGTTTATCAGCATCGAAGGCACCCTGGGACCGAACGGCGTTTCGGACGCCGCGCAGGCAAAAGTCCGCGAGCAGATCGCCGCGCTGGCGAAAGGGTAACAGAAAACCATGACAGCCGCAAACAAAGTCGCCTTGATTACCGGCGCAAACAAAGGCATCGGCCTGGAAATCGCCCGGCAGCTCGGCCGGCAGGGCATCACCGTCGTGCTCGGCTCGCGCGACCCTGAGCGCGGACAGGCCGCCGCCGACGCGCTGAAAGGCGAAGGCATTGACGCCCGCACCGTCAAGCTCGAAGTGACCGACGCCGCCGACCGGGAGGCCGCGCGGGCGTTTTTGCAAAGTGAGTTCGGACGCCTGGATATTCTGGTCAACAACGCCGGGGTCATGCTGGAGTCCGAGGGCATCACGCCGCAAACCCTGGCCCGCACTTACGACGCGAATGTCATCGCGCCGTATTTCCTCGCCGAAGTCCTGCTGCCGCTCCTGAAAGCCGCCCCGGCGGGCCGCATCGTCCACCAGTCCAGCGTTCTCGGCTCGCTGGCGACCAACGCATCCGGCCAAATCCCAAACGAGTACCTGCTGCCGGCGTATAACTCGTCCAAAGCCGCCCTGAACATGCTGGGCGTTATTCAGGCCGCCAACCTTAAAGACACCGGGGTCAAAGTCAACATCGCCCATCCCGGCTCGGTCAAGACCGACATGAACCCCGGCGGCGACTTGACAGTGGAAGAAGGCGCAAAAACCGCCGTCACGCTGGCGACCCTGCCGGACGACGGCCCGACCGGCGGCTTTTTCCACCTCGGCGAACCCCTGCCCTGGTAAACTAAGCGGCCCCCCGGCCCCCAATAATGGGGGAGCAGAACGGAGAAGGGCAGGACAGAAGGCGCAGAAACAAAGGGCGCGGCAAAGATAAGAGGGCGCGGCAAGCAGCGCCCCTACCGGGCACTCTCTGGCTCCCCCATGATTGGGGGCCGGGGGGGACTCTCACTCTCGGCAAGAAAGCACTATGAAAGCCTACCAACTCCAGTCCTACGACGGCCTCGGCGGGCTGACCCGCGCCGACCTGCCGGAGCCGCCCGCGCCGGGACCGGGGCAAATCACGGTACGGGTGCGGGCCGTCTCGCTGAACTACCGGGACTTGATGATCCTGACGGGCCGCTACGGCGGCGGCAATCCGCCCGCCGGGCGGGTGCCGCTGTCCGACGGCGCGGGCGAAGTCGTCGCCGTCGGCGCGGGCGTCTCGCGGGTGGGGCCGGGCGACCGGGTTGCCGCGATTTTCTTTCAACGCTGGCTCGACGGCGGCATGGAAGCCGCGTACCATCAGTCCGCGCTCGGCGGGGCCGCGGACGGCATGTTCGCCGAATATGTCACGCTGTCCGCCGAAGGCGTCGTGGTTTTGCCCGACTATCTTTCTTATGAAGAAGCCGCCGCCCTGCCCTGCGCCGCCGTCACCGCCTGGAACGGCCTGGTCGAACAGGGCGGCTTAATTGCCGGCGAAACCGTGCTGCTGCTCGGCACCGGCGGGGTGTCGGTGTTTGCCCTGCAAATCGCCAAAAGGCTGGGCGCGAAAGTGATCCAAACGTCGTCGTCGGGCGACAAGCTGGCGCGGGCGCAGGCGCTCGGGGCCGATGAAACCATCAACTACAAAACGCACCCCGATTGGGAAAAGCGGGTCTGGGAATTGACCGGCAAGCGCGGCGCAGACCACATTGTCGAAGTCGGCGGGCCGGGAACACTGGAAAAGTCGCTGGCGGCGGCACGGCACGGCGGAAAGATCGCCCAAATCGGCGTGCTGGCCGACCCGAGCACAAAGATTTCCCCGCTGCCCATTCTCGGCAAAAGCCTGCAAATCAACGGCATTTATGTCGGCTCCCGCGCGATGTTTGAGCGGATGCTGCGGGCATTCGCCGTGAGCCAAATCCATCCTGTGATTGACCGTGTGTTCCCGTTCGCCGACGCCCGAGACGCCTATGCTTACCTGCAAAGCGGCGCACACTTCGGCAAAATCGTCGTCACGCTGGATTAATGGGGCGAGATGAAGGGCGCTGGTTTCAGGCGCACGCTTTCGCGGGGAAAACAGCCGCAGCAATTCAGCGAGGAGCAAGACACTTATGGCGGAAGCAATCGGCAAGCAGGACCGGCAGACCCCGAGCGATGACGAAGTTCGGGCGGCAAACGACGGTCATCAAGAGCGGCGGGTGGACACGGACAGCCAAAGCGACGCCACGGCCAAGCCCCACCCGATGCCGGGGGCGCAGAGCAATGATGTCACCGGCGACGCCCTGCGAAACGATCAGCGGCAGGACGGCGTCTCTGTCGAGATGTCCGGCACTAAGACCGACCGCAGCCACGACAATTTGGGCCTGCCGACCGACGCCCCGGTGCCGTTTGAAGAGCGCGGCAAGTAGACACAGCGCACAGACAAAAAAGCGAATGCTGCAAAGCGGCATTCGCTTTTTTGCGTTTCCCGAGTACACTCAACGTATGGCAAAAGACAGCGGCGTGATTCTCGTGGCGGATGACGAGCCGGACATCCGAAACACCGTCGCGGCGGGCCTTCGGGCGCAGGGGTACACCGTCCATGCGGCGGCGGACGGCGCGGAAGCGCTGCGATTGGCGGCGATTGCGCTGCCGGATTATGTGATCCTAGATTTAATGATGCCGGTCCTGGACGGCCTGGAAACCTGCCGCCGTCTGCGGGCGTGGACCGAAGCGCCGATTTTGGTGCTGTCGGCCCGGTCGGAAGAAACGCAGAAAGTCCGGGCGCTTGACCTCGGGGCTGACGACTACCTGACCAAGCCGTTCGGGATGGACGAGCTGACCGCGCGGATACGGGCCGCGCTTCGCCGCCGGGCGGGCCGCGCCGCCGACGCCCCGACCTTCACGGCGGGCGATTTGACGGTAGACTATGCGAGGCGGCTGGCCTACAAAGCGGGCGGCGAGCTGAAGCTGACCCCGCACGAGTACGAGATTTTGCGGTTTATGACCCAGAACGCCGAGCGGGTGCTGACCCACCGGCAGGTGCTGGCCGCCGTGTGGGGTCCCGAAGATATAGAAGAAACCCAGTATTTACGGGTGCATATCAGCCATCTGCGCCAGAAAATCGAAGACAACCCGGCCCGTCCCCGGCTCATCGTGACCGAGCCGGGGGTCGGGTATCGGTTTCGGGCGGGGGAGAAATGAGAACCTACCCCCGGCGCTTGCGCCGGGGGTAGGTATTCTTAACGAAAACTTAACGCCGCCGCCGGGCGGTCTTTATTCTTTCTTGATGCCGTTTTCGCTACAATAAGTAGTCAATCCGAAATAAGTTGAAGTATCCGCTTTGCGCCAAGTGGCTTTCGTCCGAGTAAAATGCGCTCGGCTCGACTTAGGATAGTTTAACTTATTTACGTTCGGGCACTTAGCCTTATGAAAACGCCGCTTCTCTGTATTTCCAGCCCGGATTTGACCCAGCCGGGGCAGTCGGCGATTGATGTTTGGTCGAAAGCCGCCGAGGCCGATTATGCCCTCTGCCGCCGCTTTGCCGACGGGTTCGGCTCCCGCCTGCCGCGCTCGCTGCGGGCGCAGCGGGTCGGGTGGGAGCGCGACGGCCGGCCCGTCTGCGGCATTTTGATCCCCGACCCGCTGCCGGCGGGCGGCGGCGACTGGTACATTTACTATGTCTGGGGCGAGACGCTGTTTCGTCGGACCGAAAAAGAGCGGGCGCAGCGGCGGATGCTGGTGCTGCCCGAAGCCGCCGAAGACTGGGCGGAGCTGGTGCGGCAGGCGCTGGCCGCGGAAGTGTTTGACGTGCGCTTTGCGATTGCGCCGCATCACTTCGACGCGTTTGGGGACTACGCGCATGCCCCGAGCGGCTATGAGTTCACGCTTTCCGCGCACGGCCCGCAGGCGGCGGTGACTTCGGCGCTTGCGCTGTCGGGCACCGGGCCGACCCCGGAAGCCGCCGCCCGCGACGCCGCCCGGCGCTGGCTGGACGGGGCCGAGAAACCGCCGAATGCCGGGTAAAATAAACGCATGGCAACTGACAACTCGGCCCTGCGGCGGCCGACCCCCGAAGAAATGCTGGCCCGGCTGCAAAAAGAAGAACGCGCGGCGGGCCGGGGCCGCCTGAAGCTGTTTCTCGGCTTCGCCGCCGGGGTCGGCAAAACATATGAAATGCTGTCCGAGGCCAACCGCCGCAAAGCCGGCGGGCAGGACATCGTGATCGGCTATGTCGAGACCCACAAGCGCCGCGAAACCGAAGGGCAGATCGGCGGCCTGGAGCTGGTGCCGCGACGAACCGTGGAATACAAAGGCGCGATCTTTGAGGAGATGGACACCGACGCGGTAATCGCGCGGCATCCGAAGTGGGTTTTGGTGGACGAGCTGGCGCACACCAATGTCCCCGGCTCGAAAAACGAAAAGCGCTACCAGGATGTGATTGAAATCTTAAACGCCGGCATCAATGTCGAAAGCACGCTCAATGTTCAGCATTTGGAGAGCTTGAACGACACGGTGTACCAGATTACCGGGGTCAAAGTCCGCGAAACCGTTCCCGACTGGGTGCTCGGCGAGGCCGACGAGATTGTCACCGTAGATATTACCCCCCGCGCCCTGATCAACCGCTTGCAGCGGGGCGATGTGTACCCGGTCGAAAAAGTCCCCCAAGCCCTGCAAAACTTCTTCACCGAAGGCAACTTGTCGGCCCTGCGCGAGATTGCGCTTCGCGAAGTGGCGTCGGAAGTGGACCGCTCGGTGCAGTCCTACCGCGAGGAGCACGACGTTTCAAAGCCCTGGCAGACGCAGGAGCGGGTGATGGTCTGCATTTCCCCCGACAAGCCGTCCGACCGATTGCTGCGCCGGGGCTGGCGCATTTCGCGCCGCCTGCACGCCGACATTGTGGCCGTGTATGTCCCGCTCGGCAAGCCGACCCTGGAGCAGCAGAAAATACTTGAAAGCGACTTTGCGCTTGCCAATCGCCTCGGCATTCGGATCGAGCGCACCGAAGGCACGAAAATCGCCCAGTCGCTCGCCGACTACGCCAAAACCAATCAAGTCACCCAAATTGTGATCGGCCATTCGCACCGGACCCGGTGGCAGGAAATTGTGCAGGGGTCTTTGATTAACGATTTGATCCATCTGGCACGCGGCATTGACGTTCTGCTGGTGGCGGAAACGGCGGGGGAGGAGTGACACAAAAAAACGAGCAAGTGAAAAGCGAGGGGGTGAGGAGCGAGGGGTGAGGAGCGAGGGAATAAATTCCTCTCGCTGAATAACGTCCTTCGGACGAAAGAATAAGACTAACCGTGTGCTAATCCTACATCCGAAGGATGCAATTCAGCGAGAGGAATTTATTCCCTCGCTCCTCACCCCCTCACTCCTCACCCCCTCACTCCTCACCCCCTTGCTCTCTACTTCCTCACCGGCGCAGCCTTATCCAGCGCCATATTGAGCGCCAGCACATTCACCGCCGGCTCCCCGAGAAAGCCAAGCCCCCGGCCCGACGTATTCTCTTGGATCAATCCCGCCACAGCGTCCGCGCTCACGCCCCGCGCTTTGGCGACCCGCGCAGCCTGAAGCGCAGCGTTCGCCGGGGTAATCTGCGGGTCGAGGCCCGACGCCGAGCGGGTCACGGCGTCCACGGGAACCAGCGCATCGGCGGCCAGCCCGTTTTCTTGGCGGTACGCGGCGGCTAAATCTTTCACGCCGTCAAAGTCGGCGGGGTCGTCTTTCCCAGTGGCGAGCTTCGGCTTATGGACGCCGTTGATCAGCTTGTCCGAAGTCGGCCCCAAGTTGGTGCCGCCGCTTGAAGTCGGGTCGTACCCGCTGCCCGCCGCCGACGGGCGCGGGTGGAAGTATTCGGGCTTCGTGAAGCTCTGCGCCAGCAGCGCGGAGCCGACCACCTGCCCGGAGGCGTTTGTGACCAGGCTGCCGTCGGCTTGGTGCTTAAACGCCGCCTGAGACACGCCCCAAACGACCAGCGGGTAGACGCCGCTGACAAGCAGCAGCAAAGCGAGCGTCACGCGTATTGAAATCAGCAGTTGTTTTGCCATAATCACTCCAAGAGATGCCCCCCAGCCCCCAATAATGGGGGAGCAGAGCGGATAAGAATAGGAAAGAGGGCGCGGCGACAAAGGGCGCGGTAACAGAGGGCGCAGCAAAGATAAGAGGGCGCGGCAAGCAGCGCCCCTACGGGCACATCTTTTCAGACTCCCCCATTATTGGGGGCCGGGGGGACTTCCTAACTCCCCGGCGCACAGTGCAGCGCGACCACAATCCAGTCCAGAACGTAAATGCACGGAAACGGCAGGAGTATCCCGCCGAGGCCCCAAAACGCGAGGTTCTGGCGCAGCAGGGCCGACGCGCCCATTGGGCGGTACGGGACGCCTTTCAAGGCGACCGGGATCAAGCCGATGATGATCAAGGCATTGAAGATAATCGCCGCCAGGGTCGCCGAGTACGGCGAATGCAGGTGCATGATATTCAAAGCCCACAGCGGGCCGTGCGCGGCTCCGGCGACCAGATACAGCGTCGAAAACATGGCGGGGAGGATCGCAAAATACTTGGCGACATCGTTGGCGATGGAAAACGTCGTCAGCGCCCCGCGCGTCATCAATAACTGCTTGCCGATCTCGACAATCTCAATCAGCTTGGTCGGATTGGAGTCCAAATCCACCATGTTGCCCGCTTCTTTGGCAGCCTGCGTCCCCGAGTTCATTGCGACGCCGACATCCGCCTGCGCCAGCGCGGGAGCATCGTTGGTGCCGTCGCCGGTCATCGCGACCAAGCGCCCTTCGGCCTGCTCTTTTTTGATCAGCGCCATTTTGTCCTCGGGCTTCGCCTGCGCGAGAAAGTCGTCCACGCCCGCTTCCTGAGCGATTGCGGCGGCGGTCAGAGGGTTGTCGCCGGTAATCATCACGGTTTTAATGCCCATTGCCCGCAGGTGGTCGAAGCGCTCGCGCATGCCGCCTTTCACGATGTCTTTGAGGTAGATCACCCCGAGCGGGCGGCTGTTGAGCACCACGGCCAGCGGCGTGCCGCCTTTGTTGGAAATCTCGTCGGCGATGGACTGCAATTCGGCGGGGGTCGTGCCGCCTTCGGCTTTCATATAGTCAATCACGGCCTGCACCGCGCCTTTGCGGACACGCATGCCGTTCATGTTGACCCCGGACATGCGGGTCTGCGCCGTGAACGGAATAAACTCGGCGTCTTTTTCCGACAGCTCGCGCCCGCGCAGGTTGTACTTTTCTTTCGCCAGCACCACAATCGAGCGGCCTTCCGGGGTCTCGTCGGCCAGCGACGACAACTGGGCGGCGTCGGCCAGCTCGCCGATGTCCACGCCCGGCAGGGGCCGGAACTCGGCGGCTTGCCGGTTGCCGAGCGTGATCGTGCCGGTTTTATCCAAAAGAAGAACGTCTACATCGCCCGCCGCTTCCACGGCTTTGCCGGACATGGCAAGCACGTTGTACTGCATCACCCGGTCCATGCCCGCAATGCCGATGGCGGACAGCAGGCCGCCGATAGTGGTGGGGATCAAGCACACCAACAGCGCAATCAAAATCGTGATGCTCGGCGCGGACCCGCCGAGACCCGCGCCCGACGCCTGCCCGACATTGTACCGGGCAAACGGCAGCAGCGTCACGGTCGCCAGCAGAAAGATGATGGTCAGGCCGGCAATCAAAATGTTCAGCGCAATCTCATTGGGCGTCTTCTGCCGCGATGCGCCTTCGACCAGGCCGATCATGCGGTCAATAAAGGTCTCGCCCGGATTGGCCGTGATCTCGATTTTCACGCCGTCGGAGATCACTTTCGTGCCGCCGGTCACCGCCGAGCGGTCGCCGCCCGCTTCCCGGATGACCGGGGCGCTTTCGCCGGTGATGGCCGATTCGTCCACACTCGCGATGCCTTCAATAATCGTGCCGTCGCTCGGGATGATGTCGCCGACTTCGCAGACCACCACATCGCCTCTGCGGAGGTCGGGCGCGGCGGTCATCTCCACCTGCCCATTCCTGCCCAATTTTTTGGCTTTGGTCGTCGTGCGCGTCTTGCGAAGCTCGTCCGCCTGCGCCTTGCCGCGCCCTTCGGCAATCGCCTCGGCGAAATTGGCGAACAGCACGGTGAACCAGAGCCAAAGGGCGATCTGCCCGGTAAACGCCCGCTCCCAGCCGCCGACACCCGTGAACAGGTCTTTGGCGAAAATCAGCGTCGTGACGATGCTGCCGACCCAGACGACAAACATCACCGGGTTTTTCGCCATCAGCACGGGATTGAGTTTCGCAAACGCGTCTCCGACCGCCCGCTTGACAATGGGCGGGTCGAACAAAGGCCGCGACCGCCTGCCCGCCGGCGGCACCGGCGGCACGGTGTTCAGGGGCGGCGTCGCTTGCGAAGTGTTGAGTGTAGTTGCCATAATGTTTTTCCGAACCCACCTCCTTGCTTCGTAACGAAGCAAGGAGGTGGGTTAAAACGTCTTTCCTCCGCCCATCAAGAAGTGCTCGACGACCGGCCCGAGCGAGACGGCGGGGAAGTAAGTTAAAGCGCCGACAATGATCACGACGCCGACCAAAAGCCCGGCAAACAGCGGCGTGTCGGTCGGGAAGGTCCCCGCGCTCGCTTCCACCCGCTTCTTTTTGACCATGCTGCCGGCAATCGCCAGCAGCGGGACGATCATCAGAAACCGCCCAATCAGCATGGAAATCCCCAGGGTCGTGTTCCAATACGGCGTGTTGGCCGACAAGCCGCCGAACGCGCTGCCGTTGTTGCCGGTGGCCGAGTCGTAAGCGTACAACATCTCCGAAAAGCCGTGCGGACCGCTGTTGTTGGTGTTCGCCGACGCCAGCGCATTGACGCTCGTGCCGACCGTGTTCCAGTACGCCGCCGGGTGCGGCACAGGGGCGACGCTTGAAGCCGCCGTAAACAGCAGCACATCGGCGGCCAGCAGCAGGGTCGCCAGCATCGCCATTTTGATCTCGAACGCTTCCACTTTCTTGCCGAGGTACTCCGGCGTGCGTCCGACCATCAGACCCGCGATAAAGACCGCCAAAATCGCATACATCAGCATGCCGTACAGGCCCGCGCCGACCCCGCCGAAGATGACCTCGCCGGTCATAATGTTCGCCATCGGGACCAGCCCGCCGAGCGGCGTGTACGAGTCGTGCATGGAGTTGACCGCGCCGCACGACGCATCGGTCGTCACCGTGGCAAACAAGGCTGAGCGGGCGATCCCGAACCGCACTTCCTTGCCTTCCATGTTGCCGCCCGAGTCGCCGAGCACGGAAGCGCGGGTTTCGACCCCCTGCGCGGCAATCAGCGGGTTCCCCCGCGCTTCCTGCGTGTAGGCGACCGAGACGCCGACCAAAAACAAAAAGCCCATCGCGCCCCAGAGCGCCCAGCCCTGCTTGGGGTTGCCGACGGACAGGCCGAAGGTGTACACAATGCCCGCGCCGATCAGAAAAATAGACAGCACTTGCAGAAAGTCGGTCAGCGCGGTCGGGTTTTCGAACGGGTGCGCGGAATTGGCGTTCAGCGGCCCGCCGCCGTTGGTGCCGAGCATTTTGATCGCTTCCTGCGACGCAAACGGTCCGCCGGGAATAGTCTGCGTCCCGCCTTCCACCCCCGTCACGGTGCGGTACGCATGGAAGTTCTCAATCACGCCCTGCTGACACAGCACCAGCGCATACACCAGGCACAGAGGCAGAAGGACATACAGGGTCGCGCGGGTCAAATCCACCCAAAAATTGCCGATGGAAGCCGCCGAGCGCCGCCCCAGACCCCGCACCAGCGCAATCGCAATCGCAATGCCGGCCGCCGCCGAAAAGAAGTTGTGCGACGCCAGCGCGACAGTCTGCGAAAAGTACGACATCGTGTTCTCGCCGGAGTACGCCTGCCAGTTGGTGTTGGTCGTAAACGAGACCGCCGTGTTGAACGCAAGGTCCGGCGTCATCGCTGTCGCATAAGATGGCGCGTTTTTGGCGTCCCCGAAGTGCATGGGGTTCAGCGGCAGGAATGCCTGAAAGCGCAGCACGGCGTAGGTGATAAACAGCGTCACCACGCTGAACAGCAGCAGGGCGAACGTGTAGGTCGTCCAGGGCATCTCCTCGTCTTCGCGCACCCCGCCGATTTTATAAATCAGCGACTCTAACGGCCGAACCACCGGCGAGATCAGCGTTTTTTTGCCTGCAAAGACGTGAAACATAAACGTTCCGAACGGCTTGGTGAGCGCGAGGATCAGGCCGAGGAAGAGGATGATTTGGAACCATCCGAGTAGGGTCATAATAGTCTCCCGATCAAAGCACCGGCACTTCCAGTGCCGGTTTCCTTTCTGAACCGATGCGCCCTTAAAACCGCTCCGGGCGGAGCAGCGCAAACATCAAATAGACCGTCAGGCCCACGGCGGAGACGCCCGCCAGCCAAATTTCCATCGGTATCCCCTAATATCTCTTAAAGACGGTCACACCCGAGCGTGTAGCCGGCGGCAATCGCGAAAAACGCCAGCACGGCGGCAAGAAACAAAATGTCCTGCATAAAGCGGCTCCTTTGTGCCCTTAGTGTATCCGAAACGCCGTAAAGAACCTGTAAAGAAGCAGAACGGCAGTGTAAAGATTTCGTTAAGATTTGGTCACCGGAGCGGCAGAACCCGGTGGCGCGGGTCCTGGCGGTACGCACGCGGGGTCTGCCCGAAGCGCTGCCGGAAGCAGCGGTAAAAGTACGACAAGTTTTCAAAGCCGCAGTCCAGCGCGATGTCCCCAATCTCCTCCGCGCCGGTGCGAAGCAGCGCCGCCGCCCGCCGCAGCCGCAGTTCCAGAACAAACTCCGTCGGGGTCTGCCCCCGCAGCGCTTTCAGGGTCCGCGACAAGTGCGCCGGGCTGACCCCGGCCGCCTGCGCCATCCGGCCCGCGCCGGCCCGCAGGTTGTCCGGCGACGCCATCGCCGCGCAGGCTCCGGCCAGCCAGGCGGGCAGGTCGGCGGCCTCAGCCGCCGCCCGCTCTTCGCGGGGCAGCAGCGCCGGCAGGGCCGCCGCCCAGAACCGGCACAAGGCAAAGCGTGTAGGGCTGTCGTGAAAGTCCGACAGCGCCTGCCGGAACGCCCGCACGCACCCCGCGCGATCTTCCGCCGGGATCAGCGCCGACGGCGGGGCCGGGGCGGAGTCCCACAGCGTGGCGGCTTCTTCCAGGCCCGAAGCCGCCGCGAATGCCTGCCAGGCCGGGGCGGGAAACGCCAGGTTGACAAAGTGCAGCGTTCCCGGCGGGGCGCAGACCGTGTGGCAGTCGCGCGGGCGAATCCAAAGCAGGCGGCCCGGCTCCAGCGGCTCCGCCGCGCCGTTGATCCAGTGCGTTCCCGTGCCTTGCAGCACATACATCATCTCGGAAAAATCGTGCGTGTGCCGCCCCGCCGGGCGGCGCGGGTGGGTCGTGACCAGCGCGGCATGAAACGGCATGTCCGGCGCGATTTTCTCGAATTGGAGGCGCATATCATCACAGTACACTATTTTGCCGAAAAAGCGCAAGACGGCGGTGCGCTCCCTGGCGTAAAATAGGCCCATACCCCGCAGAATGGAGACCAGACCGATGACCGTGACCACGCCGCCCCGATTGACCGACGCCCAGACCGCCCAGTACGCGCAGGACGGCTATGTGCTGTTCCGGCAGCCTGTGTTCCCCCCAAGCAAGTTCGACCGGCTGAAAGCCATTTTCGAGGAAAACCTGGCCCGCTACGGCGAAGCGGATTTGGACCTGATGCACGCCCGCGACCCGCGCCTGCTGGAATTCCTGCTGGCCGACGAAGTGCTGGACCTGGTGGAGCCGCTGGTCGGCCCGAACATTGGCCTGTGGAGCAGCCACTTCATTTCCAAGCCGCCGCGAACCGGCAAAGCGACCCCCTGGCATGAAGATTCGGCCTACTGGAACGGGCGGGTGTCAACGATGGCCGGCATCTGCACGGTCTGGCTGGCGCTGGACCGGGCCACCCAGGAAAACGGCTGCATGAGCGTTATCCCCGGCAGCCAGACCAACGGTTTTTCCGAGTACGAGGCGATAGACACCGCGCAGAACATTTTCGACTCCCAGATCAAAGCCGATCAAGTGGACGAAAGCCGGGCGGTGTACTTTGAACTGGAGCCAAACCAGTGCAGCCTGCACGAAGCCCGGATCATCCACGGCGCACAGGCGAACACATCGCCGGAGCGCCGTGCAGGCTACACGATGCGCTACTTCCCGACTTCCAGCCGGGTGTATCCCGAAAAAAATCTCCGCCACAAAATCTGGCTGGCACGGGGCGCGGACTTGGCGGGCAACGTGTACGAGAATGCGTAGGAACCTCACCCGTCGCTTCGCGCCACCCTCTCCTTTCCGAAGGAGAGGGCAAAGAAGGGCGCAGGACAAGCGGAGGGCGCAGCAAGCAGCGCCCCTACGTCCAAATCCGCATCTAAATCCGTACCCTCTCCTTTTCGAAGGAGAGGGTGGCGCGAAGCGACGGGTGAGGTTCTTACATGCACGAAAACGCCTGCCGGGCCGGGTATCATGAGGCGATGGTGAACCCCTCTTGAAACACACGCCCGGCCT
Source organism: Capsulimonadaceae bacterium (assembly GCA_965246745.1). GTDB lineage: Bacteria > Armatimonadota > Armatimonadia > Armatimonadales > Capsulimonadaceae > JANXMY01. The sequence goes on along the minus strand of OZ251980.1, from coordinate 1,257,353 downwards.
GGCTTTTATCTTTGTGACACTGTTGATTGACGTGCTCGGGGTCGGGCTGCTGGTGCCGATTTTGCCCGGTTTTGTGGCCGAGCTATCCGGGCGGGGCGTCAGCGCCGGGGCGCGGGACTACGGGCTGCTGCTGGGGCTGTACGGCTTGATGCAGTTCGGGTTTGCGCCGCTGCTCGGGGCGCTGTCGGACCGCTACGGGCGGCGGCCCGTGCTGCTGCTGGCGCTCGGCTTCACCGGCTTTGAGTATGTGATACAAGCGCTGGCCCCGAACCTCGCCTGGCTGTATGCCGGGCGCATTTTGGCCGGCATCACCGGCGCGAGCTTCACCACGGCGTCGGCGTATATTGCCGATGTCAGCCCGCCGGACAAGCGGGCGCAGAACTTCGGGCTGGTCGGGGCGGCATTCGGCATCGGCTTCATTGTCGGCCCGGCCCTCGGCGGCCTGCTCGGGGCTTACGGCCCGCGCGTGCCGTTTTGGGCGGCGGCGGCTTTATCGGGCGTCAACCTGATTTACGGGTTTTTTGTCCTGCCCGAGTCGCTGAAGCCCGAGAACCGACGCCCGTTTGCCTGGCGCGAAGCCAACCCGTTCGGCGTGTTTCAAGTGCTGGGCCACTCGCCGCTGATCAAAGGCATGGCCTGGTCGCTGCTGGCGTCGAACCTCGCCCTGCAAAGCCTGCAAAGCACCTGGGTTTTGTTTATGACCGCCCGGTTCGGCTGGGGCACCAAAGAAAACGGCCTGTCGCTGGCGGCGTTCGGGATTGCGTCGCTGGTGTTCCAAGTCGGCCTGGCCCGGTTTCTGCTGCCCCGGCTCGGCGAGCGGCGGGCCATTCTCATCGGGCTGGTGATCGGCGCGGCGGAGTATGTCGGCTACGCGTCTGCCGGTCAGGGGTGGATGATCTACGCGATTATGTTTGCCGCCGGACTTTCCTACCTGCCGGGGCAGGCGACTCAGGGGCTGCTGTCGCGGGAAGTCGGCGACGATGCTCAGGGAACGCTGCAAGGGGCGCTGACTTCTTTGGCAAGCCTGACCGGCGTAGTCGGCCCGGTCGGCGCGACCGCCCTGTTTTCCTACTTCACCCGTCCCCACGCCGCGCACAAAATCCCCGGCATGGCGTTCTTCTTCGCCGCCGCGCTGGACTTCCTCGCGTTTCTCATCGCCATGCGGGCGCTGCGCCGGTCAAAGACAGCTTCTTAAAGATTTTGGAATCTCGGACCATACAGCAGAACCGCTTTCCCGGCGATGCTGCGGCGCGGCAGAAAGCCCCAAGTATGCGAGTCGTTGCTGTTGTTTCGGTTGTCGCCCAGCACGAAATACTGGCCGGGCGGGACGTGAATCCACCACTTGCCCCCATGCCGTGTCAGTGAGGCGCGGCGTTGCTCCACCCAGTCATCCTGCTCGCCGCCCTCCGGCTGCGGCAAATCCCGTGCGTAGCCGCGACCAAGATACGGCTCGGAAAGCGGGCGGGGCCGGCCATAAAAGAAGACATGGCCGCCCGCCAGACGCAGTTCATCGCCGGGCAGACCGACAATCCGCTTTACAAACTGAGAGCCGGCCATTTCCGGAAACTGCCGGACAACTGCCGGCGGCACATCAAAGGCGACAATATCGCCGCGCTGCGGGCTTCGCTGCCGATAGGCCGCTTTGTTGACAAGAAAATGGTCGGCTTGCGTAATGGTCGGGACCATGCTTGGGGAAGGCATGTAAAAGCCTTGCAGGAAAAAAGGCCGGATGAGGAAAAAAACGCCGACAATCGGCACGAGCAAAGAGGCAGCCGCCCCAATGCCGAGCGCAGCATAGCGCGGCGGCCCTGCCGAAGCAACGCGGGTGCCTGCCGCGAGATCATGCAGCGCACGTTTTGCCGGGGTGACCGCAATCGGCAGGTAGCCGAGATAACCGATTCCATAGCCTGTCAGCCCGAGGCACATCAAGTCCACGCAGCTTCGCCTGAATGCGCGAGCAATGCCGACCGTGGGTTCTTTCAGCGCTTCCACCCGCAGACGGGCCAGCCGGTGCCCCAGCGTTTGCCTCCCTTCGCTTGTGCCCAGCGTAAAATAGGCAAGGTTCAGCAGCACAAACAGCGCTCCCAGCGCGACGCTCAGCCGGGTCGCCGGCAGCCCTGACGCATTCAGCAGTGCAAACAAGCACAGCAGCAGGATTTCGGCAATTCCGATCACGGCAAGGTCGGCCAGCCGTGCCAAAGCGCGAACGCCGAACGATGCCGGGGTCTGCGGCTCCCCGGAAACGAAGTTTGGATCGTCAGTCAGCACAGTGTTTCCTTGAATGGGCGGCGAATCGGCTTTTGTTACAGCAAGGGCCGGTGCAGAGGTGCGGGCGGCAGATCGGTCGCAATAGACGACAGATGCCAGCCGCCGAGGTTCGAGAGGTACAAGCGCCCGCCGTGCAGGGCGGCGTTGGCGGGGCGGCTGAGGAACTCGGCGGTACGGTCTTCAATCAATACTTCGACCGTGCCGTCGGGGTGGCCGAGATACACAATGTCGGGGCGGTAGCACGAGATGACCAGGCGGCCGTCGGCGGCGAACGCGAGGCCGTCGGGCACGGAAAACTCGGGCAGAGTATGGGTGATTTCTATCGGGCCGTTCGGCGCGGCCAGCGGGATGCGGACGACATTTGCGGCGCGGCTCTGCACGACGTACAGCCATTCGCCCGCCGGGTCAAGGGCGAGGCCGTTGGCAAAGCGAAACGGGCCGGCGTGAAACAGCTCGGTCGTGTCGTCGGGCCGGATCACAAACACCGCGCCGGTGCCGAGGTCGCTCCAGTAGTCGCCGGAGTCGGAAACAAACAAATTGCCGGCGGCATCGAAGACCGGGAAGTTCGGGTAGACGAACGGGCGGTCCGCCGTGCCCCGCGACCGCACCCGCGCCGCGCCGTCCGGCGTGATGCAGACGACGGCGGGCGGAACGGTGTCGCAGGCATGGATGGCCCCGCCGCCGTCTAAAGCGATCCCGAGCAGAAAGCCATCGGTACACGCGTACTGCGACTGCGTGCCGTCCGGGGCGATCTTGTAAAGCTGCCCCGCTTCGCCCCCGGCGTACAGCGTGCCGTCGGGACCGATGCAGACTCCTTCGGGATGGTCTAAACCCGAGCCGTGGATCGTGACGGTCTCGGGCGACGCGTAGATCGGAGCGCTCATGGGGCGGCCTCCACGGGGTTTGTGAGCGAGCCGATGCCGTCTATCTCCACCGTCACCGTGTCGCCGGGGCAAAGCCAGCGCGGCGGGGTGCGGGCCATGCCGACCCCCTGCGGGGTTCCCGTGAGTATGACCGTCCCGGCAGGCAGGGTCGCGCCGGCGCTTAAGAACTCGATGAGCGTCGGGACATCAAAAATCAAGTCGTCGGTGGTCCAGTCCTGCATGGTTTCGCCGTTCAGGACCGTGCGGAGGCGCAGCAGGCCGGGATCGGGGATTTGGTCCGCCGTGACCAGGCACGGGCCGAGCGGGGCGAATGTGTCAAAGCTTTTGCCGTAGCCCCACTGGCTGCCGCCGCGCTCGATCTGCCAGTCGCGAGCGCTGACATCGTTGGCCGCCGTGTAGCCGAGCACATAGCTTAATGCTTCGGCTTTCGGGACATTTTTGCAGTCGCGTCCGATAACCACGGCCAGCTCGCACTCGTAGTCGGCTTTTTCCACTTGGCGCGGCAGCACAATCGGAGCGCCGGGGGCCAGCGCCGCGCGGATGCTTTTATAAAAAACGACCGGGTACTCCGGGATTTTCGCGCCCAGCTCTTCGGCATGGCGGCGATAATTCAGTCCAATCCCAATGATCAGCGGCGGCGCGACCGGGGTTAAAAGCGCCTGCACATCGGCGTCGCGCTCGGTTTCCGAGAACTGTCCGAAAATATCCCCGTCAATCTCTTTGTATCTCTCGGGGCCGGCTTCGGACGCATAAAAGGTACGCCCGGCGCGGTCTTGGCAGCGAATAATTTTCATAGGGTTCTACTTTCCGGCGCTCCAGCCGCCGTCTATAATCAATGCGCTGCCGGTGACAAACGCCGATTCGTCGGCGGCCAGGTACAGCGCGGCGGCGGCGATTTCCTCGGGGCGGGCCATGCGCCCGACCGCCTGCGTCCTTGCCATTTCGGCATACGCCGCCGCCGGGTCGGAGTACTCTTTCAATCGGGCCGACACAAACGGTGTTTCCACCCGGCCCGGACACAGGCAGTTGACCCGGACGCCGTCTTCGGCGTGGTCCAATGCCATGCTTTTGGTCAAGCCGACCACGGCGAACTTGGTGGCGCAGTAGGCGAGGCGATCCCGAATGCCGACAATGCCGCCGATGGACGCCAAATTGACAACCGAGCCGCTGCGCCGGGCGATCATGCCGGGCAGGACCGCCTGCGAGCAGAACAAGACGCCTTTGACATTGACTGCGTATAGGCGGTCGAGATCGGCTTCGGTCGTGGTCAGCGCCGTGCCGACATGCCCGATGCCGGCGTTGTTGACCAAAATGTCGCACTGCCCGTGGGCGTCCAGCAGCGATTGAACTGCCGCCCGGCACGACGCTTCGCTTGCCACATCGCACAGAACAAACGCCCCGCCGACGGCGTCTGCGACCCGCCGCCCCGCCGCTTCGTCCCGGTCGGCGACCCAGACGAACGCCCCCGCGCCGGCCAGCGCGGCGGCGACGGCCTCGCCGATGCCCGAGCCGCTTCCGGTGACCAGGGCTGTTTTCCCGTCCAATCGAAACATGGCTTCCGCCCTCCGTTTTCCCATTTTACCTCATAACTGCTCCTAAGCGTCCGCCCGTTCTTGACAAACAAACCCGCCTATGCTATAACTGGGCACCATGAAAATTACCGACATTGAATGTCATGTGCTGGTCGCGCCGGGCCTGCGCGAAGATGCCACGTCGTCGTCGCAGGACGACTTGGTGGTATTGGTCCACACCGACGCCGGCATTTCCGGCGTCGGCGAAACCGATACCGGCCCGTGGCTGGCGAAAGCCGCGATTGAGTCCCCCGGCAGCCACACGATGGCGATGGGCATGCGCGAGCTTCTCATCGGGCGGGACCCGATGGACACCGGCGCGATCTGGGAAACCCTGTACACTTACACGGCCATGAGCGGGCGGCGCGGGGCGGTGGTCTGCGCCCTGGGCGCGATTGACATGGCGCTGTGGGACATCAAAGGCAAGGCTTTGGACTTGCCCGTGTACAAGCTGCTCGGCGGGGCGCACCGAGACCATATTGTCCCGTATGCGTCGCTCCAGCCGAACGGCGCGACGGTCAAAGAATACGGCGATTCGCTGGTGGCGTGGGCCGAAAAAGTGCGCGAGTACGGCTACCGGGCGGGCAAAATGGAATGCACGCTGGCCGGGCCGTACCGGCACCTCGGGCTGAGCGGGACCGACGACCAGATGACCGAGATTGTCGCCGCCTGCCGGCAGGCGGCGGGGCCGGACTTTGCGATGATGGTGGATGTGCAGTACCGCTGGCCGGATGCCAAAGGGGCGCTGCGGACCCTGCGGCAGTGGGCCGATTTAGACCTGTTTTTTGTCGAGACGCCGCTGCCGGCGGACGATCTGGACGGCTACGCGCGGCTGTCGCGGGATGCGCCGATGCGGATTGCCGCCGGGGAATGGCTCAACACGCGCTTTGAGTTTTTGGACCTGCTGGACCGGGGACAGATTGATGTCGCCCAGCCGGATGTCGGGCGGGTCGGCGGCCTGACCGAAGCCGTCCGGGTCTGCCAGATGGCTCAGGACCGGGGCCGCTTGATTGTGCCCCACTGCTGGAAAACCGAGATCGGCATCGCCGCGTCCGCTCACCTGGCCGCCGCAACCGTCAACTGCCCGTTTATCGAGTACCTGCCCGCCGCGCTGACTGACTCGCCCCTGCGCCGCGAGCTGGCGGCGAGTGACCTGACTCTGAAAAACGGGGTTCTGCCTCTGCCCGAGCGGCCCGGCCTCGGGATTGAGCTGAACATGGACGCCCTGCGCCGCTACGCCGCCCCCGACCCGGCATGAAAGACACCGCATGACAAAGTTTGTGCGGCAGGGCGGGTTTACTTTGATTGAGCTGCTGGTCGTGATCGCCGTCATCGCGCTGCTGGCCGCCCTGCTGTTTCCCGTGTTTCAGCATGTCCGCGAAAATGCCCGCCGGACGGCGTGCTTGTCCAACGAAAAGCAGCTTGCGCTGGGAGTTTTGCTGTACGCGCAGGACTCCGACGAGCGCCTGCCGCCGACGGCCTCACTTGACGGGGGCGGTTCGGTGGTGCTGTGGCCGGACAAGATCGAGGCGTATGTGCCGAGTCCGCGCGTGCGCGTGTGCCCGTCGGACAGCGCGGGCGCGGAAAACTCTTACGGCCTGAATGAGCTGGTGTTTGCCGATCAGACCGATGCTCCCGCGCCGGCCCAAACGCTGGCGGCGTTCGGAGCGCCGTCTCAGACGGTCATGCTCGGCGAGCTGGGGCGGCTCGATGACCTCGTGACGCCCCGTTTGAACGCTGACAAGCTGACCGCGCCGGACGCCGATTTAAACGATCTCTTTGATGCCCGCCCGTCGGCGCGGCACGACGGCCGCGCCAACATCGCCCTGATGGACGGCCATGCCAAGTCCCTGCGGCTCGACCAATTTTATCTTGCCCAGCTTCCCGCCGACAAATGGTTCTGCCCCAACCCCGAAGACCCCGCCGCCTGCCACAGCAACTGACTCAGCCCTTTCGAAGACAAAACTGTTTCGGGCTGCTAGATCTCGCCGCACAGCGAGACTTCCAATCCCAGCGCTTGAAAGGCGGCGGCTTTGGCGTACAGGCCGTGCGCGGCGGCGTCCCTGCTTGGGGCGTAGACGACTTGAATATGGTTGGCTTTATGGCGGGCCATCATCTGGTCGCGCGAGATGCCCTGCAACACGGCGTGCATGATCGGCCACTGCGGGGTGGTCTGCGCCCAGCGATCTTCGGTCTCGGCGGTCGGCAGCGCCACCGACTCGGCAAGGCCCAGATCGCACTTCAGCCGGCCGTCGGCCACAAACACGCGGCTCCAGACCACCCAGCCGGGCTTCGAGACCCCTTTGATCGTGCCGCCGCCGAGGCGAAAATACATCGGCGGCTGCCGCTCGCTGCTGGCCCCGAGATAGCCGCCGGCGAAATGGGCGGGGGGAACTGCGCCGGAAATCTCAAACACCCACACATACGCATCCAGGCCGCCGCCGGTGTACTGCCGCCCCCAGCGCAGGTCGTGCAGCGTCGTTTCCGGCGGCCACCCGAGCCGCCGCCACAAGCGGTTCGTGACCAGCGCGTCCAGCCCCGCGCATTCGTCCACTTCGTTGAAGCACGGCAGCGCCCGGCCCGCATACAGCTCCGCGCCGTCGCTTTCGCGGTGCACTGGGGGGCGCTCGACATTGTTGAGCAGGCCCTCGGCCAGGTCCGACGCCGGGGCGAGGTCTTTCAGCCCTTGCTGGTACTGAATGCCGACCGCCGCGCAGCCGAACTCGTCGGCCATCCGCACCGCCGCAATGTACATCCGGCACTGGGCCAGCACCTGCGCTTCGGTTAAATCTACGGCGTCGTCGGGGCCGAACGCGAATTGCAGGCCGGCGCTGTTCAGCCAGTCCAAGACGCGGCGGCTGTCGGTTTCCGCCACGGTCTGCATTTTGGCGTACAAGGCCGACTGGCTGAGACGCTCTTTGTAAACCCCTGTTTTGTGCAGCAGCTCATCGGGGATGATCGCGTTGTACATGCCCATACAGCCTTCGTCGAACACCCCGAGAATGGCTTTGCGGTGCAGCAGCGCCGCCGCGAACTCGTGCCCGACCGCTGTGCTGCCTTCCGGCGCTTCGGTTTCGTCGTAGGGCCGGACATGGCTTTTGTTGTGCCGCACCGTGCCGTCGCGCAGCCATGCCCGCAGGCCGTTGACGAAAAACGGGTCGGTGAAGTCTTCGCTCCACAGGGTCGAGTACTTCACCCCGGCTTTGGTCAGCGAGCCGTTTAAATTCAGCATTCCGACCAGCCCCGGCCACTGCCCGCTCCAGTTGGCGACGGTCAAAATCGGCCCTTGATGGGTCATCAGGCCGGGAAGGACGTGATGCGAATACTGCCAGACCGCTTCGGCGACAATCAAAGGCGCGTGCGGGTCAATTCCGAGAAACACTTCCATGCCGTATTTTTGGCCGTCAATAAAGCTGTGTTCTTTCACGGGGTCGTAGGCGTGCCCGCGCTTCACGGTCCAGCCTTCTTTGGCGAGCGCCGCCGAAAGCTGCGCTTCCATCGCCGCCTGCGCGGCTTCGCAGGCTTGGTTGGCCGCCAAGCGCAGGTCGCCGCTGGCGATCAAAACGACTTCTTTGGTGGGGGTCATGGGAAAAAGTCCTTTGTATGAAGTGATGAATGGGAAGTGAGAAGCAATAAGTTTCAATCGGCAGCTTGATTGGCGGCAGCGGCGGCCCAACAATTCAATCCTGGGCCGAGCCTGGGCTGATCTTTAAAGCCGCCGCACGGCATCTTTTCTGTTAGTATAAAGCACGGGTGGGGGATTGTCAAGAAAAAAGCGCGGCGAAAAAAAATTGCGCTTGACAAGCAATGCCATCTATGGTACACTTGACTTACCTTAACGATACGCCTCCGTGAAACACGCGCTATGACAACCTTGAAAGACATCGCCCTGGCCTGCAACGTGTCCGCCATGACCGTTTCCGACGTGCTCAACGGCAAAAGCCGGGCCGCCGCCCCGGCGACCCGCGAACGGATTTTTTCGGCGGCGCGTCAGCTCAACTACCGGCCGCACGCGGTCGCCCGGTCGCTGCGGCGGCGACGCACCGATATTGTCGGGTTCTACAGCGGCTACGGCTTCACCCCGCTGCGGTCGCCGTTCACGGCGGAAATCGCCTACGGCCTGCAAAGCGGCTGCGAAAGCCAGGCCAAAGACCTGCTGATGCACGGCACATTTCGCGGGCGCTCGGTGGACGATATTTACGGCGAGCTGGTGAGCGGGCAGATTGACGGCCTGATCCTCCTGGCCCCGCCCGACGATCCGCTGGTCGGGCGCTTGCAGCAAAGCGAGCTGCCGACGGTGTCGGTGGCGGACGCTGTGGCGGGCCTGCCGTCGGTGGTGGTGGACGATGTGGAAGCGGGCGGTCTGCTGGCCCGGCACCTGCGGACGCAGGGGCACCGGCGGGCGGTGTTTTATACCAGCAGTCAGCAGCATGTCTCGGCGGAGCGCCGCTGGCAGGGCTTCAAAGCGCAGGCGGAAGCGGACGGCCTGGCGGTGCAGGCGGTTCCCGTGGACTGGCGCGGCCTGCCCGCCGCCGGCAGCGCGGCTCCGTTCGCCGGCGGGTGGACCCCGGCCGGCAGCGGCGGACCGACCGCCGCTGTCTGCTGGAACGATATTTTAGCGTACACGCTGCTGGAAGAATGCGACCGGCAGGGGGTGCGGGTCCCGCAGGAGCTGGCGGTAGCCGGCTTTGACGGCATTTCGCCGACGTACCGTCTGGCCCGGCAGGTCACTTCGGTGCAGATGCCCTGGGCGATTGTGGCGCATACCGCCGTGTCGCTGCTGGTGTCCCAAATCAACGGAGAGGAGGTGCCGCCGGAAACCATGCTGACTGTTCAATTCGCGCCGGGCGACACGGGTTAGCCGCTGCGCTCCGAAACTCGCTGTGAACGTTTCCAAGTGTTTGCGACCATTGCAGCACACATCAGACTGAAAAGAGAAAGATATGAAAGATTTGCAAATTCGCCGGACCCCGTCCGGTCAAGCGCGGGCCTTCACGCTGATTGAGCTGCTCGTCGTTATTGCCATTATCGCTATTCTTGCGGCGATTCTTTTCCCGGTGTTCCAAAAAGTGCGCGAGAACGCCCGCCGGACCCAGTGCTTGTCCAACGAAAAACAAATCGGCCTAGCGATGACCCAGTACGCGCAGGACTTCGACGAAACCTATTTCCCGCTCAGCAACCCGGAAACCGGCGGGCTGTCCTGGGACAATTTCATACAAAATTACATCGGCTTCAAAAGCGAGCAGTTCAAGGGCCAGCCGCTGGTCTTTTCCTGCCCGGACGACGGCCTGGCACGCAAGTATGACGATAACAAGCCGCGCTCCTATGCGCTGAACTTCATTTTTGACAGCTACCCTGCGACGGTCGCAGACGCCGGGTTCAGCGGCACCGGATTTGTCGGCCCTTACGTTCACCACGGAGATGACGCGATGGGACATCCCCTGTTCTCCGGGAGCGGGCGGCTGCTGGCTGAAATCCCGTCGCCGGCCAATTTGATCATGATTGCCGAGAAGCCCGGCAGCGACAACATCATCGGCAGCAACGAAGATGCCAGCGTCTCGGCCCCGGCGGAGCAGGCTTTCGGACCGCCCACCGTACCCACCGACCCCACCGGGGTCAGTGCGCCGCTGCACAACGGCGGCTGGAATTATTTGTTTGCCGACGCGCATGCGAAATTTATGCGCCCTGAGCAAACCGTCGGCAAGGAAGGCACCGTCAACGCCGCCGGGCGCACCTGCACCTACAATTACACCTACGACACCACCACCAGCCCGTGCGGGCTGTGGACGCTGGACGACACCGATTAAGGCCGCCGCCCTTATTAAGATGGGCCGCAGGCGCGTTTGCAGCGGGGGCGTATAGTGACGAGGGCATAAATGCCCTCGCTGGGGGGCGCGGACGCCAAGCCGCCACCTGCGTGGCGGAAGAGTTCGATTGATTAGTCCTATTCTTAATCTTATCCTATTCTTGTCCCGCGAAGGCGGGACCTTAGCGTCTGCGCTCCCCAGCGAGGGCATTTATGCCCTCGTCACTATACGCCCCCGCTACTATATCCCCTCGTTACAAACGCGCCTGCGTCTTATCAGTATCAAGGTTTTATTGGGGCGGGGCAAAGATTTCTGCTTATGACTATTTCATTCCAATCCTATACTGTTCTCGGTGCGGCCCTGCTGCTTCTGCCGATAGCCGCGCAGGCGGCTCCGCTGAAATCTGCCCGGCCGGGGCCGGCCGCACGCGCGGCGGCGGCGGACCCCATGCCCGCGTATGGCGGCTGGCACTCGTGCCGGATCGGCGGCGGCGGGTATGTGCAGAACGTCGTTCTGTGCCCGTCAAACCCCCGCCGAGCGTATGCGTATGTGGATGTCGGGGGCGTGTACCGCTCCGACGACGGCGGGACGCACTGGCGCATGCTCCACGGCAGTTTGCCTGCCCGCCCCGGATGCTCTGAAACACGCGGCTTGTTGGTCAACCCGCGCAATGCCGACGACCTGGTGATTGCGGTCGGCAGCCAGTGGAGCGGCCCGGAAGGCGTGTATCGGTCCACCGACGGCGGCAAAAGCTGGACCAAAACCCTCACCGCGCCGTTTTTCGGCAACGGCCCGCTGCGCGAAGCGGGTATCATTCTCGTGCGTCAGCCGGACGCGCCGGACACCCTGCTGGCGGCGAGTGTCAACGCCGGCGTATTCCGCAGCACCGACAGCGGCGCGACCTGGAAGCCGTGCGGCGCGGCGGGCTTGTACCCGACCAGCCTGCTGTGGGACGCGGCAGACCCGAAGCGTGTGTACCTCTGCGCGTCGGCCCTGTCCACCTGGTACGACGGCTCCGACAAATCCTGGCCGAGCGCGTTTTCGGTGTCGGACGACGGCGGCCGGTCCTGGCGCAAAACCGCCGGCGCGTCGCCGATGGAGATTGTGCCCGAGCCGGGCGCGAGCGGGGCGCTGGTCGGCATTTTTGATTATGCCGCTGTGCGGCGCTCCGCCGACGGCGGGCAGACATGGACCGAGTACGGCCAGGGCCTGCCGTTGGACCCCAAAGCGCCCAACAGCTACAGCGACAACGCCCACACCTGCGCCCTCGCCGCCGGGCCGGGATTTCTCGTTCTGGCGACCGCGCACGGCTTATTTTTTGAGCGCCGGCCCGGCCAAGCCGGATGGGCCGCCCTCGCCGAAGCGGGGCCGAACTCGGACAGCGGCGACTGGTGGGGCGCGTACCGTCCGGGCCAATGGTCGCATGTCGGCGCGGCGGTCGGCAGCATCGTCGTTGACCCGCGCGACCCGGCCCACTGGTACTTCACGGACTGGTTCGGGCTGTACCAATCACACAACGGGGGCCGGCGCTGGGCGCTTTCGATCCACGGCATTGAGTCCACGGTGATTCATGTGCTGACCCCCGACCCGGCGCATCCGGGCGGGGTGCATCTGGGCATGGCCGACAACGGCTATTTCCGCTCCGCCGACGGCGGCGCGGCGTTCCGGCAGGGAACGGCAGGCATCACCAACAACATCAAAGACATTGCGGTTTCGCCCGCCGACCCGCAGACGGTTTATGCGGTCGGGCCGCAAAGCAGCGGCTGGTATGCCAACCAGGTGTTTCGGAGCCGCGACGGCGGGGCACACTGGACCGCGTCCCCAATGACCGGCCTGCCGGATATGAACGTTGCCCGGTGCGGCTCGGTCGCCGCCGACCCGCGCGACCCGCAGACGGTGTATTTGGGCGTGTCCGGCGACCCCGGCGGGGGCAAGGGCGGCCCGTACCGCAGCCGCGACGGCGGGCAGACCTGGACCTGGATCGGGCAGGGCCTGCCGCTGTCCGGCGGCTTTTTCCGGGAAGACATCTTCGGCGGTGTGGGCCGCGAGATCGCCGCCGGGGCGGACGGCTCGCTGGTGGCAGTCAGCCACGACACGCGGCAGGTCTGGCGGCGCGGGGCGGGCGACGCGCCCTGGACCCGCTGCCGCGTTCCGTCGGATGCCGCGCCGAGCGCGGTCATGGCGGACGGGGCGGGCCGCGCGTTTTATGTCTGCCTTCCTGCCGGCTTGTTTCGGTCGGCAGACGGCGGCCAAACGTGGGCGTCGGTGTTTGGGGGCCGCGCGGCCTATGTCGCGGTGGATGCGGCGACGCCGGAGCGGCTCGCGGTCAGCACGGACACCGAGATTTTCTGGAGCACGGACAGCGGAGCGCACTGGACCCGGCTCGACGACCGCCTGCCCGCGCGAACGGCGTGTCCGATTGCCTTTGCCGGGAACCGTTTGATCGCCGGCAGCGGCGGCTCCGGCGCGTTCTGGATCGCCCTGCCGCCGGCCAAACCCGCGCACGCGAATTAAACCAAAGGAAACAACACAATTATTATGCAGGTTACGACGCAGCGCTACGAGGAAAAAGTCTATGCCGGGGTGTTAGGCAAGCTGATCGGGGTTTATCTCGGACGGCCGTTTGAGCAGTGGACCAACGAGCGCATTGAGCGCGAGCTGGGCGAAATCACCGGCTACGTCCACGAAAAGCGCGAAACCATGCTGGTGGTGACCGATGACGACATCACCGGCACGTTTACCTTTCTCCGCGCCCTGGCCGAAAACGACTACGACCCCAACTTGACCCCCGCTCAGATCGGCGACTGGTGGCGTAACTCCATCATTGAAGGCAAAACCATTTTGTGGTGGGGCGGGTTCGGCGTGTCCACCGAGCACACGGCGTTTCTGCGCCTCAAAGACGGGCTGAAAGCGCCGGCCAGCGGCTTGATTGCGACCAACGGCGTGCCGGTCGCCGAGGAAATCGGGGCGCAGATTTTCATTGACGGCTGGGGGCTGATCTGGCCGGGCGACCCCGCCAAAGCCGCCGACTGGGCGCGGCGGGCGGCGTCGGTGTCCCACGACGGCGAAGCGATCTACGGAGCGCAGATTGTCGCGGCGCTGGTCGCGCTGGCGTTTACCGAGACCGAACTGCCGGCCATGCTGGGCATCGCCGCCGGGTTTGTGCCGCCGGACAGCCTTGTGTTCCGCTTGGTGCAGGACATGATGCGCTGGAAAGCCGCGCACGGCGACGACTGGCGGGCGACGCTGGCCCAAATCCATGCCCATTACCCGTATTCGCGGTTCGGGACGGCCTGCCCGATGGTTTCCAATCATGCCGTGGTGCTGCTGGCCCTGCTGCATGGCAACGGCGATTTTTCGCGGTCGCTGATGATCGCCAACACCGCCGGGTACGACACCGACTGCAACTCGGGCAATGTCGGCTGCATTCTCGGGGTAATGAACGGCCTGGCCGGGATTGACGCCGGGGAAACCGACTGGCGCGGCCCGGTCGCCGACCGCTTGTTTCTGCCGGCGGCGCAGGGCGGCCGGGCCATCACCGATGCGCTCAGCGAGGCTTACGAGATTGTCGGCACCGCGCGGGTGATGCACGGCGAGCCGAAAGCGCTGCCGAAAAACGGCGCTCGGTTCCATTTTTCGCTGCCCGGCTCGGTGCAGGGCTGGCAGGGCGACGGGGTTTCGGTGTCCAACAACGGCAGCGCATTGGCCCTGCGCTGGACCGGGACCGAGGGCGGACGGGCCGGCACGGCCACCTACATTCCGCCGAGCGCCATCCGCATGCCCGGCTACGAGCTGATGGCGTCGCCCCGCTTGTATTCCGGTCAGACGGTCACGGCCTCGGTGTCCGTGCCGGTCGGCGGCAGCGGCGGCGTCACTGCCGGCCTGTATGTCGCCGTGTATGCCGCCGAAAACAAAACCGTGCTTCGGCACGGCCCGGCGGTGCGCGTTGCGCCGGGCGAAAGCGCCGCGCTGACCTTCGCCGTGCCGGATACCGACGGGCAGCCGATCCACGAAGTCGGGGTCGCGCTGTCCGAAGCGTCCGCCGAGGGCGGCACGCTGACCGTGGACCGGCTGACATGGGACGGTGTCCCGGCGATGCAGTGGAAGCAGCCCGCCGACGACGGCGAAATGTGGACCCGCACCTGGGTCATCGGCGCGGATTTGTTTCACCCCGGCTGGGCGTCCCCCGGCTGGACCTTCCGCAGCGTGCAGAACTCAGGCACGGGGGTCATTACGCAGGGCGAGACCGCCTGGCGGGACTACACGGTGTCCGCCGAAGTGCTGCCGCACCTGGCCGACCGGGCCGGCCTGGTCGCCGCCGCGCGGGGCCTGCGCCGCTATCTCGCCCTGGTCCTGGACCGCGACGGCCGGGTGCGATTGGTCCGCCGCCACGACGACGCCGAAACAGTGCTGGCGGAGTCGGGGGCGGTGTGGACCCGCGAGCAGCCGATGTCGCTGTCCCTGAGCGTTTCGGACGGCGCGATTACGGCCACTGTGGACGGCGAGACAATCACGGCCCCCGCCGACGGCCTGCCGGTCAACGGCGCAGTCGGGTTTTTGGTGGAGCGAGGCCACGCGGAATGGCGAAACGTCGCCATCGCCCCCGCGTAACAATGCCCCCGCGTAACAATGCCCCCGCGTAACAATGCCCCCGCGTAACAATGCCCCCGCGTAACAATGCCCCCGCCCCCCTTGTTGGGAGCGGGGGCATTGGATTGGGGCGGTCAGTAAGTGAACGACGCCAAGCCGACCGACACGCCGGCGCTGCCGATGACGACCAGGGTTTTGTCGCCCCGGCGCAGGCGGCCTTCCTTCTGCGCGAGGCTCATGCCGAGGGGGACCGACGCCGACACGCAGTTGCCGTAGCGGGGATGGACCGAGTAGTAAACGCCCGGCGGCAGGCCGATGTGCTTGACCAAAACTTCGCTCGCTTTTTGGCTTGCTTCATGGCCGAATGCGATGTCATAACAGCCGGTGCGGAAATGCGGATCGTTGGAATACGTTTCGGCGATCTTTTTCACCGTCGTGACGACCAAATCACGCGACAGCGAAAAGAACTGAAACGAGGCGTACCGGCTGTCGGGGTCCGACGGCATAAAGTCCGCCATGTTGGACAGCGGAATCATGCACAATTTATAGTGCTCGCCGAAGTTCTTGAACAAAAACTTAAAGTCGTCGTCCGGGTTCTCATCGGTTACAATCGTCGCGGTGGACGCTTCCCCAATCGTAAACTGGGCGACCCGGTGCTTTAAGTCGTTGGAATCTTTGATTTCCGACGACCAAAACGAGCGGACCAGGCTGCTTTCGCAGTTGACGATCATGCCGCATTTATAGGTTTTGTTTTGGATGAGGCTGTGGGCGATCTGCATGCCGCGCAGCCAGCTTGCGCAGGCATCCAGCATGTCAAAGCAGGTCGCATTCGGCATGCCCAGCTCGCTTTGGACCACATTCGCCATCGCCGGCTCCAGCCAGCCGCGCCCAACCCCCGTGTAAATCAAAAAATCCACATCGCCCGGCGCGATTTGTGCGTCGGCCAGCGCCTGCCGCCCGGCGGCCAGCACAAAGTCAATCGCTTTTTCGCCGGTGTTCAGCTTGTAGCGTACTTCCGTCCCGGCGGTCGCAAGCGTTTCGCGCACCTGCGTTTCCAGCCGGTCAATCTCCGGCTTTGGAAGCCGTCCCTCGCTTTCGCGGCGGAACGTTTCTAAAATGTCGTCGTTGGTGACTTTTTTGGAGGGAACGGCGTGTTGGATCGTGCGAATTTGCATGCGAAAGACTGTCCTTGCGGCTTCGGGCGGCAGGCGGCCCGGACCGAACTTTTAGTAAACGATACCTCTTAGGATACCTTATTTTCCTTTGTTTCACGCCTCGCCGGCCGAAATGCCTGCGGAATTGTTCCGCTCGCCCTCAGCGCCCGGCCCGCCTCACCGTGAACGCTAGGATCAGCGCCGCCGGCCCCGCAAAAAACGCCGGCCCGGCCCATGCGCCGAGCAGGGCGCGAAGCGGCGTCGCAAACAGGCCCACCCACAGCAGCGTCAGCAGCGCGAACGCCCAGTCGTCCACAAACAATCCGATCAGCTCGGCCCAAACCGTCCTCAAAAATTTCATGCCCGCGCCTTTTCTGCCGTGCGCTTCGCCCAGGCGGTGCCGAGCGCCGCGACCCCGAAATACCCGCCCGACAGCAGCAGCGGCGCCCAAACCCCGCCGGGCCACTCGATTCCCAGGCCCTCGCCCGCCCAAAGCGTCCCAAACGCCGACACCAGCGCTCCGACCGTCAGCTTCAGCGCGTTTTCAGGAATCCTCAGCAGCGGCTTCCGCGCCAGAGCGCCGAGCGCGATCACAACCCCCGCCGCCGCGCCGGCCCCCAGCGCCGCCGCCCCCAGCGCATGCCCGGCCGCGCCGAGCGACAGCACCAGAAAGACCACTTCGATGCCTTCCACAAAAACGCCGTTGAACGCCGCCAGTGCCGCGCCCGTGTCGAAGCCCGTCGGGAGCGCCCCGCCCGCCAGGCTCGCTTCGGTCTTGGCGTATTCTTTCGCTTCGTCATGGAGCGCCAGCACGCCCGCCGCGCGTAAAATAGCCTTTCGCAGCCAGCGCAGGCCGAACAGCAAAAGAAGAAGGCCGACCGCAAGCTGAAACACGCGGGCATCCAGCCGGGCCAGGTGCGGGCCGAACGCCGCCACCAAAATCGCCAGCAGCGCCGCCGCCGCGCCCGCCCCGGCCAGCGCCGGACGCCACCCGCGCACGGCCCCGACCGCCAGCACAATGGTCAGCGCTTCGACAAACTCAACCAGCGACGCGAGAAACGCCGCCAACATTGTAGGCCATTGGAAAAAGGGCATAGAAAGATTACGCCGCCTGCTGCGCCGTCTCGGACCTTTCCGCTAAAGAGCGGGACATTGCCAGGTGATCGAAACCGTCGGTGAGGCCGAGATCGTCCGGGTGCGCTGCCATCCACTCCTGGAGTATTTGCTTCGCCTCGCTGATCTCGGCGAGAGTTTTGGCGCTGAGAATCAAACCGACGATCCGTTCCCGTTGCTGCTGCTGGATGGCTGTGAGTTCCATCGTATCTCCCCTTTCAAAGTTGAGTTTGCTCTCGAGTAGCAAAATAAAAAATCAGTGCGGTCCTGTCCTGTCAACTGCCGCACGAGAGAGTACACCGATGCGGAGTGCTCTCTGATAGGAATGCCAAGCAGGTCGAGGTAAAACTGATGCTCAGACTGCCCCGAAAAAACCTGCAATTCTGCCAACGCATCCAGATAGGTATTATAAAGATGACTTCGGTCAAAGACAAGAAAGACTGACTCCGGGACGGTGACAGCGAGCAGAGACAGCACTTTTTGGCGCAGCAGCCGCTGTAATTTTTCAACAACGCCTTCTTCCCACCCGCGAAACTTTTCGAAGTCCTCCCGCTGATAGCCTGCGGAAAACGAATGCAAAGCTTCATGGATTAAAGTGCGCCATCGAACACCTTCATCCACCAAATTTGCATTCAGCAAAATATCACATTGGAACGGCTTTTGGCCTTTGAAGGCAGCCTCTTCAACCAATTCAACGCGGCCGCTCCAATGCGTGGGCAGGCCGGTGATTTTCGAGAGTGCTGCGACGATGCCGCTGAGTTCCCTGTGTATTCTTTCGGCATCCGACATGACTTTATTGCGCCTTTAGTCTTTCCGTGACGCCCTCGACAATCTTTACCGCGTTCGGGCGGCCGTTGACGATGTGCTGCCGGCGGGCCAGGCTGCCGGCGACATACAAACCGGGAACGCCGGTCTCGAACGTCTCGGGGTTGTAAACAGGCCGCAGGTCCTCGGGGTCAATCGCAACCCCGGCAGCCTTGAAAAACGGAATGTCGGGGTTCTGGCCGATCAAAATAAAGACGAAGTCGTTTGCGATGCTTTGGGCGCTGCCGTCGGCGCGGGACTTCAAATGCACCTCGGTCGGGGTGATCTTGGCCGCCTCGGTCTCGAAAAAGACTTCGATCTTCCGCTCTTCCACCAGCAGAAGCAGCTCGCGCCGGACAAACGGCCGCAGATTGCACGCGTCAAACGACGGCTCAAGGAGCGCAAGGCTCGACTTTGCCCCCGCGCGGGCCAGCGACATGGCGACTTCAGCGGCGGAGTTGCCGCCGCCGACGGTCAGGCAGTTTTTGTAGAGGTAGGGAGTCGGGCCCAAGTAATGGGTCGTGACTTTTTTCAAATCCGCGCCGGGAATATCCAAAGTGCGCGGCTGGTCCCAAACCCCGCTGACGACCAAGACGAACCGCGCCTCGTAACGCTTGGTCCAGGCGGCGTCGGGCTGCTGCTGAGTTGTCACCGTGAAACCTCCCGTGTCGGCCTTTGCCACCGACTGCACCCGCTCCCAGGTTTGGAGCGGCAGGCGGCGGCTGGTGATGACTGCCCGGTAGTAGGCCAGCGCGTCTTCCCGGCGCGGCTTGTCATCGGCGGCCATCGGAAACGGAATGCCGCCGACTTCAAGCTCCGACGCCGGGGAGTAAAAACTCTGGCGCGGCGCGTACTCCACAATGCTCTGGCACGGCCCGGCTTTGTCCAAAATCAAAAAGCTCAGGCCGCTGTCCTGGGCCGCGCAGGCCGCCGCGAGGCCGATGGGTCCGGCCCCGACAATGATCAAATCGTACATAGAAAAGAGTGTACCCCGTTTCGGCTTGTCTGTTTCGGCTGTGCCTGTTTAGGAAGACCTGCGCCGGGATAAACTAAAACACGCAATGCCACCTAACGTCAGAAAACACCGAAGCGCTTTTATCCTGCTGCTTTTTGCCGCCCTGACCGCAGCCGGCCGGGCGCAGCCGCCGCTGCCGACCGACCCGAATGCGGCTATTTTGAAAGGCAACGTTTCGTCGGTCGAAGTCACGTCGTTCACGCACAACGGCCAAAAGCCGCTTCGCGCCGGGGACACCCTCCAAGCCGCGCTGACCGGAACCCCCGGCGGGAAAGCGTCGTTTTCGGTTCTCGGCGTCGCCGACAATCTGCCGATGACCGAAACCGCGCCCGGCGTGTATGCGGGCCGCTACGCTGTCGGCAAAAACGTGTCGGCCCGCGACGCCGCCGTGGTCGGGACGCTGCTTGCCGGCGGGGTGGGGAGTCCGCTGACCCAAGCGCCCGGCCTGGTGGATTTGGACACGCAGCCGCCGAAGCTGACCGACTTCGGGCCGGCGTCCGGCGTCGCCACCGAAAGCGACCGCCCGCTGATTTATGCGGCTCTGACCGACGGCGCAGGCACCGGAATTGACCCGGCGGCAAGCCGGATGCGCGTGGACGGCGTGGATGTCACGGCGCAGGCCGGCGCGGCCCCTGCGCTGCTGCTTTATCAGCCGCCCGCGCCGCTGGCAAGCGGCCCGCATACGGTCTCGCTGTTTGTCGCCGACAAGGCCGGCAACACCGCCGCGCTCACCTGGAGCTTCCGTGTCTCAGGCACCCGCCTGGTGCGGTCGTTGACCACCAACGAGCCGCCCGGCAGGCCGGTCGGCGCAGGCGCGACCGTCGTGCTGACCTTGACCGCCGCGCCCGGCGGGAAAGCGTCGGCCAGCCTCGGCGCGATTGCGAGAAGAATTCCGCTGAAGGAAACCGACCCCGGCGTGTATGCCGGCGAGTACACGGTGGGGGCCGGCGTCCGCGCCGCTCGCGTCCCGGTCACCGCCAAGTTTATCGCCCGCGACGGGGCGAGCGTGCTGAAAGATTTGCCGTTCCCGCTGAACTTTGCCGGCGGGCCGCTGCCCGTGCCGAGAATCCACACGCCGAAAGACAGCGACACGGTGGACCCGAATTCTCCGCTGACTGTGAAAGGCCGGGGCGTGCCCGGCAGCACGGTCCGCGTCTCGATTTCGTTTCTCAGCAGCGCCTTCGGCGGCATTCTGCCGGTGAGCGGCCAAAGCGGCGTCAAAGATGTCGGCGTCTCAAAAGGCGGCGACTGGGAAGCCGGCGACTTGTCGCTGAAAATCCCGCCCCTGCTCGGCCCCGGCCGCGACACGGTGTTTACCGTGACGGCGACTCAGCTAGATGCGTCGGGAACCCCGGCATCCGACCCGGCCGCAATCACCCTCCGGCCCGGCTAGACCACTGATAACATCACTTTATGAAATCACTTTTTGCCCGTTTGGCCGGCCTGCCCGCCGCGCTGCTTGCCGCTGCGAAGCGCGTGTTCGTGCTGAAATTCACATTGGACGTGTTTGAGCGCTTCGGCAAAAACAACGGCGGCCTGCTGGCGGCGGGCCTGGCGTTTTTTCTGGTGCTGGCGCTGGTTCCGCTGCTGCTGGTCGGCTTGTGGGGACTCGGCCTGGTGTACTCGCACAACCCCGATGAGGCCGTTTCGCAGATCAAAACTTTGCTCGCGACCCGCATTCTGCCCGGCGCGGCCAACACGGAAGTGGTGCATTTTATGGAGCGGGCCAAAATCTCCGACGGGGCGGGGCATGCGGGGCCGACGCTGCTGAATTTGATCCACGGGCACGGCGCGGCGGGGCTGGCCGGCCTGCTCGGCATTGTCTGGGCGGCTATTCAGATTTTCATCAACGGCTCTTCTGCGATGAACGCCGCCTGGCAGACGACTGAAAAGCGAAGCTGGCTGGCGCTGCGCGGGGTAGCCCTGGGGCTGCTGATTGGGGCCGGAGCGCTTTTGGTGCTGTCGCTGGTCGTAACCGGGCTGTCCACGGCGATTTCCGCCAGTCAGTTTGCCCGCGACGTGCCGTTTTCCAGTGCGCTGCAAGCCGGCGGGGTCGAGCTGGGCGCAGTGGTAATCAGCGCTCTGATGTACGGGATCATCTACAAATTCCTGCCGTCGCCGTCAGCGCAGATTACCTGGAAGTCCGCGCTGATTGGCGGGATCGCGGCGGCAGTCGCGTTTGAGATCGCCAAAAAGGGCCTGTCGGTGCTGCTGCTGCGGCAAAACAAAACTTTGTACGGCGATCTCGGCAACTTGATTGCGTTTGTGCTTTGGATTTACTATTCGATGATGATTTTTCTGCTCGGCGCGGAAGTTTCAGCGGTGTATGCCGCCGAAGTGGAGCGCAAAGCCGGCGGCCGCCTGCGCCGGGCGTCGCTGTCCACCCCCGCCGCCGAGGCTTCGGCCGGTTCCGGCTCGCCGCTGTCCCGCGCCAAGCAGCGGGAGCGGGCGCAGCGGGCACGGAAGCCGCGTTAGCTGGGTGAGGACGCGGGCGGGTCGGTTGCTGCGAAGCGTGTTGGGTGATAAAGGGCTGATTAGTGTGTGCGGGCGTGTTTGTATGTACGAGGGCGTGTTTGATTACGAGGGTGTGATTGTTACGACGGCGTGAACGCCCTCGCTGGGGGGCGCGGACGCCAAGCCGCCACCTGCGTGGCGGAAGAGTTCAATCATGCCGTCCTATTCTTGTCCCGCGAAGGCGGGACCTTAGCGCTTCGCTCCCCAGCGAGGGCGTTCACGCCCTCGTAACAATCACACCCTCGCAAACAAAACGCCCGCGCAAACGCCTGCCCGCCTACGCCCGCCCACACAAACGCCCACGCACACAACGCCATCGCACACACAAACACGCTGTTGCTGCAAGTGTGCTAAAACAGCCCCCAGCGCTTCTTTTTCGGCGGGTCATCGCCGCCCGCTGCATCGCTGGGCGGCGGCCCCAGCTTTTGCAGCTCCTGCGCGGCGTAGAGGCCCGGCTCACTGGTTGGGTCCAGCGCGACAGCCTGCGCGAACTCCCGGCGGGCGTCGCCATCCCGTCCAGCCGCCAGGTAGCAGCCGCCGAGCACCGAGCGGCGCAGGGGGTCGTCGGGCGAAAGTTCCAGGGCACGCTCATACAGAGGAATAGCGAGGTCGAGCCGTCCGAACATGGCATGGAGGCGGCCCAAGCTCACCAGGGCTTTGTGGTAATCGGGGTCTTTTTCCAAAGCGAGCGCGTTCAGGCGGATCGCCTCGGTCCAGTTTTCTTCCTGCTCGTAAGTGCCCGCCATGTTGACCAGCAGGGTCGGGCTGTCGGGGGTGTATTCCTCGGCTTTTTGCCAGAAGTTGCGGGCGGTTTTCGGGTCGCCGAGATAAATAGACGCTAGGCCCAGCTCGAAATACACATCGGCCAGCTCCGCCGGGTTGTCGGTGACCGCCGCCGCGCGGGACAGCCGCTTGCGGGCCATCGCATAATCGGTCTGCGTTTTGTACAGCATGGCGCTGTTGTAAAGCGCCAAAAAAAAGTCCGGGTCGTGCCGGGCCGCCTGCTCGTAGTACCCGAGCTTGGTTTCCGGGGTGCGGGCCAGCCGCTTGCCTTTCAGAAACGCAACATACGCCGGCCACGACCGCGTAGTTTGCAGACTGTCGGTGGTGAAGCTCCACGGCACATTGACCCCGAGCGTTTCTAAAAACGACACGCACAAACGATACTGCAAAGCGATCCATAGGTCATAATCCAGCGTCAGCGTTTCCGGCGGGGCCTGGGGGTCGAACGCAGACAGTGTCAAGCTGTCCGGCGCGGCGAACTCGCCCGAGTTCGGAAAAAAAACCCGCAGGGACACGGTGATCTGCGCCAGCGCCCCCGTTTCGGGATGGCGCACGCAGGTCAGCAGGCCGTCGGTCAGCGCATCGCATCCGGCCCGGTCCGCCAGCGCCCGGATGTCGCCTTCGGTCAGCGGCGGCGTCGGCCGCTCGCGCTTGTCCGCGCCGCCGAGGGCGTCGTGAACATCGGCATACGGAAAGCCGGCGGCTTCGGCGGCGGTTTCCAGCGCCAGCAGAATCCCGTGCTCGAACAGCAGCACATCGTCGCCGAACATGTCCGCCCCGAAGGGCGCAAAGACCAGTTTTCTCGGTTCGTCCATAGCAAGAGTGTACCATGCCATGCCGCAAGAAGCGAAGGATGTCGCGAGGGAAGAAGCGAGGGAATAAATTCCTTTCGCTGAATAGCGTCCTTCGGACGACGAACTCGCTGCCATTTGCCGATCTTACATCCGAAGGATGCCGTTCAGCAGATACGAAGTCATGCCGAAGGCATAGAAGAATTTATTCCCTCGCACTTTCCCTCGCGTCTTTCCTCGCCCTACTCATCCTCCTGCCCCTTGCCGCCCACGCCGCGCCGCCGCTGCCCGCCGGTGTCCGCCCGCCGGTCGTTACCCCGGAAATGAAGCGCTACTCGGAGATCGGCTACGCGCTTTACTTTGCCGGCACCGCCTACAGCCTGGGGGCGCTGTGGCTGGTGCTGGCTTCCGGCCTGTCCGCGCGGCTGCGGCGGTGGGTTCAGCCGCTGCGCTTTTCGCTGCTTCGTCTGCTCGGGTACTACTCGCTGCTGACGCTGACGCTTCTGCTGCTCCATGCCCCGCTGACCATTTACCGAGGTTATGTTCTGCCGCATCAGTACGGCTTGTCGGCGCAGCGCTTCGGAAGCTGGCTCGGCGACCTCATCAAAAGCGCGGGTGTGGACATTCTCACCGCGGTGCCTGTTCTCTGGCTCTTATTTTGGCTGATCCGCCGCTTTCCGCGCCGCTGGGCGCTGTGGTTCTGGGCGGCGCTGCTGCCGATGATCGCGTTCGGCATCTTTGCCGCGCCGCTGCTCATAGACCCCGTCTTCAACCAATTCACCCCTCTGCCGCCGGGGCCGCTCCGGGTGCGGATTGCGGCGCTGTCGGCTAAAGCCGGCATCCCGAACGCGCCGATTTATGTGGCGGACAAAAGCCGGCAGACGCGCCAAGCCAATGCGTATGTCATGGGGATTGGGTCGTCGGCCCGGATCGTGCTGTGGGACACGATCCTGCCGCCGCGCCTGCCTGAAGACCAAATTCAGGCGATTGTCGCGCACGAGATGGGGCACTACGTCCTGAAGCATCTGTACTGGGGCTTTGCCCTGACCGCGCTCGGCCTGCTGCTGGCGCTGCCGCTGGCGCAAACGTTCGCCGAGCGTCTGGTGACCCGCTTCGGCCCGCGCTGGGGGGTAGACGGCCTCAATGACTACGCCGCCGTGCCCGCCCTGCTGTTGACCGTTTCGCTGTTTTCGTTTTTCCTTGCGCCCCTGACCAACGGCGTGTCCCGCGAAGTCGAGCACCAAGCCGACGCCTACGGCCTCGCGCTGACCGGCGACGGCCCGGCGATGGCCCGCGCGTTTGTGACGCTTTCCGAGCAGAACTTAAGCGACCCGAACCCGCCCCCGTTCGTCAAGTTCTGGCTGTTCACCCATCCACCTTTGCAGGAGCGCATTGACTTTGCAATCGCTAAAAAACCGGGGTTACCCAAGTAGCATTTCCTGCCGCTGCGTGTCATACTAAAGACAGAAAAACCCACGGAGGGAGCGAACATGAATATCGAAAAATCTGGGCAAGATCATACTATCATGGAAGAGCTGCGTCAGATTGCCACCTTTGTCGAGCGCACGACCGGCCTGCCGTCGCGCTGGAACGGCGGCCTGCTGATTTTGGCGGACGGCACAGACGAAGCCTGGGCGGCACAAGCCCTGCCGCGCGTTTCGTATCTCGCCAAAAAGGAGTGGGAGTGCAGCATTACCGTCCGGGAAAGCGTTCTGGCGGATGACCGGCGCTGGCGAACACTGCTGCACGAAATCCTGCATTCCGTGTCTGTCGGCTTGACCGAGCCGCGCTATCAGCAGTGTGCACCGTGGGAAGAAGCGGTCGTCGAAAGCCTACAGCGTTTGTACCGTCCGTTATTGTTTCAGCAGCTTGGCATGAGCTTGGACGAAACTCCGCTTGAAGCTTTTGAATCGGCATGGCGCTACCGGCCTGCTGTTGAAGCGCTGAAAAGCATTGCCGCCGAGCGGCCTGAAATCTCAGGCCAAGACTTTCTGGAAGCAATGCTAAGAACTTCGCTGCCGGACCGTCCTGCGTTCGCATTTGCTTGGGGGCGGCAGGCCGCCGACTTTGTTCATTTTAAGCGGGTCTACGCGGCAGCAAGCAGTCTGCTTCGCTGACAACAAAAAGGAAATAACAATGAAAATTAAATGGCAGCTTGAATTCCCCCCGGAAGTACAGGCCGAGCGGGAACCAATTCTGGCGGCTCTGGACCGGGCGATGGCGGAGCGGACAGCGGAAGCGTGTCTGGAAGCGCAGACTTTGGCCGGGGAATGGCTGCACCGGCACCCGGAGGACCTGGTGATCTGGGACGCCGGCGAGCCGGTCGCGATGCTGGCCGATGCGATTGCCCGGATCGAAGCGCAGAAAGACCGAGAAGAGATGCAGGAATGGAAGCGCGAAAAAGCCGCGCGTGCGGCGCAGGCTGCGTTGGGAATAGGAGCCGCCGGATGAATACGGAGCTTGAAACTCGGCCGCCGGTGCCGCCGTTTACGCAGGAAACCGCGACTCAGAAAGTGCGTGGGGCCGAGGACGGCTGGAACAGCCGCGACCCGGAGCGTGTTTCGCTCGCTTCCACGCCGGAGAGCGAATGGCGCAACCGGGCTGAGTTTTTATCAGGCCGTCCACAGATTGTTGCGTTCCTCACTCGCAAATGGGTGCGGGAGCTGGATTATCGTTTGATCAAGGAATTGTGGGCGTTCACAGAGAACCGGATTGCCGTGCGCTTCGCTTATGAATGGCACGACGACTCTGGGCACTGGGATCGGTCCTACGGCAACGAAAACTGGGAATTCGATCCGAGCGGTCTGATGACGGCCCGCCGGGCCTCGATCAACGACCTGCCGATGACTGAAAGTGACCGCAAGTTTTTCTGGCCTCTCGGCCGCCGCCCCGACGACCATCCGGGTTTAAGTGGGTTGGGATTATCGCGTGACTGCCCTCGGCGAGCCGTGACTTATCCGCACCCGCATCCCGGTTTGGCTGCTGGAACAAGCGCGGCGTCTCGGCACAAGCGAAGCGGAATTGCTGCACGCCTACCCGGCATTGCACGCGCCGGATTTGGCGAACGCTTGGAGTTATGTTCGTGCCCGCCCGGAAGAGATTGACCGGCAGATTAACGAAAACATTATCAGTGACGGAGAGATTGCACCATGACACATATCACACTGCGGCGGGCGGAGCGGGCGGATGCGGACGCCGTGATCGGGCTGATCCTCGCGCTGGCGGAGTTCGAGAACCTGCCGCCGCCGGATGCCGAGGCGCAGGCGCGGCTGAGGGAGCACGGCTTCGGAGATGCGCCCAAATTTGAGGTGATGCTGGCGGAAGTGGACGGCGCGGCGGGGCCGGTCGGCTATGCGCTGCTGCTGGAAACGTACTCGACATTTCTCGCGCAGCCGTCGCTGTATCTTGAAGACGTGTTTGTGCTGCCGGAGTACCGCAAGCAGGGGGTCGGCACGGCCCTGCTTCGCTTCTGCGTTCGAACCGCCCACGAGCGCGGCTGCGGGCGGATGGAATGGACATGCCTCGATTGGAACACCAACGCGCAGGCGGTCTACGCGCGGATGGGAGCGCGGCGGATGAAAGAGTGGTTTTTGTACCGCATGACGCGGCCGGCGATGGAAAAGATGCTGGAATAAGTGTCCTGAAATCCGGCGACAAAAAAGCGGCAGAGTGGATACTCTGCCGCTTCTACGCTGCTCTGGAGCTAAGCGGATTCGAACCGCTGACCTGTTCGATGCGAACGAACCGCTCTACCAACTGAGCCATAGCCCCGCGCACAAATCAATTCTAGCACAGGCCGGGCGGCAATGTCAAGAGACAAAATCAAATCACAATATCGAGGTTTTTGCCGCGCCCTTCGCGGTAGCGCAAAAGCTCCAGCGAGATAAACAGCGGGTCCAGGTTGACAATGCCGCTGAGGCGCTCAATCAGCTTGGCGAGCTGCCGCTCCTGCGCGTCGTCGCGCGGCGCTCCCGGCGGGGGCATCAGCACATCCATTGTGTCCGAAATCAGCTTCACGGCGGTCAGCACAAACTGGGCCTGACCATGCGGGTATTTCACGAGCGGCGCGGTTTTGTAGCCGTGGTTAAGCCGCTCGGTCAGCTTTTCCCAAGTCGGCGCGACTTCTCGCGCGGTTTCCGCCGGCCGCGCGATGTTGCCGGCAGACGGGGCGGGCGCGTCCGCAGCTGCCGGAGTGTCCGCAATCGGGATGTCTAAAAACGGGTCGTTTTCGCCGGCCCCGCCGGTTTCGCGCAGCTTTTCGGCTTCCCAATCGGCAAGCGACGTGCCGATGACGATCCGAAACGCCAGAATGCGCCCGGCGGCGTTCCGCAGGGCGTCTTCAATCGCCGTCGCCGTTCGGTGGTTCAAAAGATGCGCGGCCAGGTACTGCTCCGGCGGCGGCAGGGCGGCGACAAAAAAATTGCCGTCAACGGTGAGCGGCTGGGCGGCTCGCATGGCAAGCCAAACAGTCGGGTCGGCGATTTCCTGCCGAACCCGGTCGGCGGCGGCGGCCCAAATCTCGGTCGGTCCCATGGCGTTCTCCTCTTGGAAGCGGCACGGCTGCGTGTGTCATCGGGTGCCGTGCGTGTTCGGGTGCCGCTATTATACCCGCTTTGCCGGAACAGGCGGTGCAGGGGTCTTATTCGGGGCAGAGCAGGCTGTAGGGGCAGCGGGCGCATTCGTCGCCGGGCTGGGCGGGGAACGCGCCGCGCCCGATGCCGGCGGCGGCCTGCTCGTATTTGGCGACCCGGCCTTCTTCCCACTTGGCCTGCTGCCTCGTATGCGGCGGGTCAAGCGGGACCGTGAGGCCGTCGGCGAGGTAGTGCAGCGAGAGGTGCAGCGTCCGGCCGGGGTGGGTGTCCGCCGCCGCCCGGCGGTACAGGGCGAGTTTTTTGTCCGTGTGGTCGTCTTTGCCGGGCTTTCCCGTGAGACGCCGGGCGACAATCAGCGTGCCCCCGTCCCCCTCGGGGCCGCCGACGCGCAGAACATCGGGCCGGACTGAGACCCGGCAGTTTGTCAGCGTCGCGGTCAAGGTCCGCGTGTCGGCTTTGCGCCCGCCCGCGCTTAAGTTTCCCGCGTGGGCCAGCATGTGACGCGCCGCCGTGAGATACTTTTCTTCGTGCAGATGGCCGACCGGACCCGATTCGGCCCAAACGGCGTCGAGTTTTTCGGACAAAACTTCGGGCGAAACGCTTTCGCCTGCCGCCTGCCGGTCTTCCTGCCAGTTCAAGGCGGTGCGGACGCAGCTTAAAAACTGTGGGTAGCCGCCGCCGCCAAGCAATAAATGGTGTGATGCGCCGGGGAGCTTCAGGACGTGGCTGTAAAAGTACTGGCGCGGGCACCGCCCGTAGCTTTCCAGCGCGGACTGCGAATACTCCGGCAGGGGGTCGGGAGTTTCAGGGAGCGCGGCGGCGGCGTCTTCGGGGGGCGGCGGACTGCCGGCGGGCCAAAGCGTTTCGTCCATCAAGCCGAGCGATGCCAGCAGCGGCGACGGGGCCGACGGCTTTTCGCTGCCGGCCTTGCGCTCCGACCGGGACAAAATCAAATGCTCGCGGGCGCGGGACAGGGCGACAAAGAACAAGCACGCTTCCTCGTCTAAGGCGTCCCCGCACGGCGCGGTCAGCCCCGGCGGCTCGGGGATGCCGTCGGCCCGGCCCCGCGCGGGAAACTGCCCGGCGGCCAGGTTCGGCACAAAGACAACGGGAAATTCGAGGCCCTTGGCGGCGTGCGCGGTCAAAAGACGAACCGCATCCAGCGTTTCGGCTTCCGGCGGCAGAATGCCGCGCGGCGCGGCCCCCGCCGCCGACAGTCGCCGCAGGTGGGCCAGAAACGCCCGCACATTTCCCGGCGGCCCGGCCGCCGACTTCGGCGTGACGACCCGCCCCTGAAAGCCCGCCGCGAGGCCCAAAAGCTGATGCAGGGCCAGGCGCTGCGCGACCCGCTTGAACGGCTTCGGCTCGCGCTCGTCCATTCGGGCCAAATACTCGGATTGGCCGAACAGGTAAAAGCGCAGCAGCGCCGCCGGGTCGTCGTCCATCGTTTCCAGCTCGCGCAGATGCCTGCCCAGCTTGATTAGGCCGGGGTGCAGGGACGCGTCGGCGAGGGCATCGAGCAGGGGAAGCTCCAAGCGCCGCATGCCCGCCAGCAGCGCCAAACACTCGGGAAGCGGGACCGCGTATTCAGGCCAGGCGGCGACCCGGTGCAGCGCCGCCCCCGCCGGGTCCGCCAGCAGCGTGAGCAGGCAGAGCAGGTCTTTGACTTCCGGGCGCTCCAGCAGCGCCCCGAGATACAGCACGGGGATGTCGAGTTCGGACAAGGCCGCCGCCAGCGCTTCGGCCTGCGAATGGGTCCGGCACAGCACGGCCTGGTCCTGAAACGCATGGCCTGCCGCACGCAGCGCACGCATCGCCGCCGCGATCCCCCGCGCCTGCCCGGCATCGTCGGGCGACGCGGCCACTGTCACCGCCGGAAACCCGCCGCTGCCCTCCGCATGGCCCCGGTGGGCATGCCAGCCGTCCCCGCCGCCGGACGCCCGCCCGAAGCAGTCCACAATCGGGGCGCGGGACCGATAATTTACTGCAAGCTCCCGGCGCACTCCCGCCGGATAATCGCGCTCAAACGCCGCGACATTGGCGGGCGACGCGCCTTGAAACTGATAAATACTTTGCCGGTGGTCGCCGACCGCCCACAGCCCAGCCGCCGACTCGCCCGCCAGCCGCCGGACCAGATGGGCGCAGGCCCGGTTTACGTCTTGATACTCATCGGCCAAAACCTGCGGGTATTCGGCCTGCAAAGCCGCCAGAACGTCCGGGCGCTCTTCCAAAAGCTGCACGGTCCGCCGGATCAAGTCGCCGAAGTCGAGAAAGCCGTGCTCCGCGAGAAGCCGCTCGTAGACCGCGTAGCACCGGGCGACTTCGGCGGCCTTTTGGGCGTTCTCCACGGCCTTGTCCACCGCGTCCTGCTCACGCACCAGCACTTTGCCGCTTCGCGCCGCCAGCGCGGCGCGTTCGGCTTCCGCGTCCGCCGCCATTGCCGCGCACAGCGCGGCGTAGCGCTCCGGCGAGCACAGTTCGTCTTTGGCGCGGCCGATCTGCCGCAGAATGCCGCCGAGATGCACCGCCGGGTTGTATAAGTTGTCCAGGGCGTCTAATTGCAGCTCGGGCAGATGGTTTTCCAGCAGCGTCACGGCATCTAATTGGTCCAAAAGCACCGGCCCCGAGGCCGGCAGGCCGAGCGCTTCGCCGAAGCGCCGCAGGACTTCCAGGCCGAACGCGTGAAATGTCCCGACCCACGGGCCGGCGTTTTCGGTGCCGACCCCGGCGGCCAGCAGCCGCTCTTTCATCTCCGCCGCCGCTTTGCGGCTAAAGGTCAGCGCGAGTATCTTTTCAGCGGGGACGCCCAAAGTACCCGTCAAAAACCGGCAGCGCTCCACCAGCGTCTTGGTTTTGCCGGTGCCCGGCCCGGCTCCGACCAGGAGCGGCCCGCAGGCCGCTTCCGCCGCCGCCTGCTGCGACGGGTCCAAAGCGACTGCCGACGCCGCTGCCGACGCGGCTTTCTCGGGAGTCTCTGGCAGCAGCAGGGCTTCGGCCAGCTGCGCCTGCACCAGTCCCGGCGGCAGGCCGAGCCGGGACGCAATCGCTTCCGACGAGAGCTTTTCGCCGAAAAACAACTGCCGGGCCAGCGGGCCGGGCAGCAGCAGCTCGGCGGCAAACTCGTTGGCTTCGCGCTCGCGCCGCTGCTTCGGCGAGTAGCCGTCCACTTTGGACAGGGCCGCGCCGGGGGCTTCGCCGGTTTCGCCGAGACCGACTTCCGCCGGCAGGCAGGCATGGCGGGTGCCGTGCGCCGAGCCGGCGTGCAGCCACGCGTGGGCGATCTCGTGGGCGGCATCGGCGCTGAGCTGCGCCGGGGTCCGCGTTTCGTCCTGCACGATATACGCGAGCGTGACATTGAGCACGGCAATCGCCCCGGCCAGGGCGCTGTCGCCCGGCGGCGCGAATTCCCGCTGCAAGCCGAGCGCGGCGAGGCACGCCCCGACCACCGTTTCCCCGGTGTGGGGAATGTCCACATCTAGTCCCATTTCGCGCCGCCGCCGCCGCGCCTGCCGCCGGAGTTCACTCATAAATTATGTTCGGAACGGACCTCGCCCAGAACCCCCGCGCCGGCTTCCGCCAGCCAGAACGCTTTGTCGTCCGCGCTGAGATTGCGGCTGCGGGCGACCGCATCGGCAAACGACGGCTGCGGCGGGGCGGAGCGGACCACGGGGGCCTGCCGGGCGAGAAAATGCGCCGATGGCGGCAGGCGCGGGCCGCCGCGCAGAAACAGCGTGATTTCGCCCGTCGTGCGCTCCAAAAGCGCCGCAAGCTGCGCTGCCAGCGACACCGGCACGGTCGCCGCGTCCAGCGTCCGGTCTTCCAGGCGGCCCAGCAGAAAGCGGTCCAAGCGCAGCGCGGCGGCCAGGTCGGCGGCGTCCAAGCCGCGCGTTTCGGCGTCGGCCAGCAAAGACGTTAACGGCGGCTTGATACTTTGCGCTTGGGACGCTCGCGCGGCCCGGCGGGCGGCCAGAACTCGGGCGCGGACCGCCGCCATTTCCGGGTCGGGCGGGCCGTCGGGCAGCGGGTCGGTCAGGGTCATCCCGGCGGCGAGCCGGGCATGGTCCACCGTGATGATCTCGTCCGCCAGCGCCGGATACCGCGCGGTCCATTCCCGGAGCAGCGTCTTGTCGGCGAGCGCGGCGTCGCGGGCGTAGGTAAACGCCCGCAGGATTTCGTCGCTGTCATCAGGCTCGGTCAATTCATTTCGCATTTCTTTTCGCTCGCTGCGCTGCATGAACTAGCGAGAGGAATTTATTCCTCTCGCGTCTTCCTCGCGTCTCTCTCCCGCTGCTTTTTGCTCTTCCGCCTTCATCCGTTTATACGCCGACACAAACTCGGCGTTCCAGTTTCGCAGGGTGCGGGTCGTGACACCAATGTCTTTGGCGATTTCTTCATCGGAAAACTCGCTGATTTTGAGAAGCAGCGCCCGGCTTTTTTGGGGATGGCCGCCGCTGACGATTTTCACCCAATCTGCAAGCTCCATCTCCAAAAACCCGTCGGTCGGGTCGGCCGCCTGCGCCACACGGTCAGATTCTTCGCCGCCGGGCGTCGCCGCGATGCTGCCGGTCATCGGCAGCGCGTTCACGGCAAAGCTGCGCCAAAGCGAGATCAATTTTTTGTTGACACACCACGTCCAGTTGCATTCCCAAAACTCGCTGCCGGGGCGCAGGTCGCAGACCTTCTCGCAGATAATCTCCACAATCTGCTGCCGCGCATCAATTCTGTCTTCCGCCGTCACCCCGGTCCACCGGGAAATTACACTGTTCAGCGCCCGGTCAACCCGGTCCAGCAGCATCCCCAGCACCGCCTCGGCGTCCGCCTCGCGCCCCGCCCGCAGAAAGCCGCGCACGACTGCGACCAGCGTTTCGCGCTCCAAGCGCCGGGCCGGGTCGGTGTCCGCCGCCCGCCGCAGAACCGCCGCCCGGCGCAGCTTGTCCATCTCGGCAAGCTGCGCCGTCACCTTGTCGGGGCGGGTGCGTGTCCCGGCCAGCGGAAACAAAACAAGCGCGGCGGTGTCATCTGTGGAATTACTCATCGCTGGAAACGGAACCCGGAAAATCTCAGCCGAACAACTTTACAAATTTCAGCAAAAGTCGGCCGCATCGGCTTCAGACTCTATCATAACACAGACGCGGAAAAGAACGCAAGCGGTGACGCGCAAACAACTCGGAGACAGGCGGCTTTCGGTTCGCCGCCGGGAATAACGGGTACACCGCTGAGGATGGAATTTCCGATTGATGCAATGGACGACGGGTCGTCCTACACGCTGCTGGCGAGCGTCGTCGTGCCGCGCCCGATTGCGCTGGTTTCGACCCTCGGCCCCGACGGCACAGTCAACGCCGCCCCGTACTCGTTCTTTAACCTGGTCGGCAGCAGCCCGCCGACCGTCGCGCTGGGGATCGGCAGCAAAGACGGGGCCACGCCCAAAGACACGCGGGCCAACCTCACCCGAACCGGCGAGTTTGTCGTGAACCTGGTTCACTTTGATCTGGCCGAGGCGATGAACACCTGCGCGATTGACTTCCCGGCGGGGCAAAGCGAGCTGGACGCGGCGCATCTTACGGCGGTCCCGTCGGTGCGGATCGCCGCGCCTGGGCTGGCCGAAGCGCGGGTGCGCTTGGAGTGCCGCCTGCATTCGGTCGTGGAAGTCGGCAGCAACAAAATCGTGCTCGGCGAAGTGGTGTTTTTATGGATTGCCGATGAGTTTGTGACGAGTGATGGAAAAAGCCCGCGTGTCCGTGCCGAAGCGCTCGACCTCATCGGGCGCATGCACGGCGGCGGCTGGTATGCCCGCCTCACGGACTTGTTCGACCTGCCCCGCCCCACTTATGCCGATTGGCAGGCGGAGCGCGAGAAAGAATAAGCCTGCCCGCGCTTCACCCTAACCGCTGCCGGGTCCATATTTCAAGCGCGTGGGTCTGCGGGTCGGTGAGGCTCAGGGAGGCGGCGATGATCCGCACTTGGGCGAGAAACTCTGAAAACGAGCAGAGCGGCTCCATGCGGGCCTCGTCGGTCAGCCGCAGCCAGACCCGGCCTTCAGCGGAGCGCTGGAGTTCGGCGACAGCCGGGTCGGTCGGGGTGCCGCACAGCCAGCCGAGGATCGCCAGGCAGACCGGCGTGACCGTGACGCCGCGCGTCAATCGGTCTTTCAGCGTGCGGAGCGTCTCGGCAAGGTCTTCCGCCTGCCGGTCGTCGGCAGGGGCATCGTGTGCGGCGGCGTGGGTGGGCATGGCCCTTATTATAGCCGGTTTTGGGCGAAAATAGCCCCCCTATTCTGGGGAGCCGGAATAGGTCTGTACGGCTTCCCCAGAATGGGGGCGGCCTCCTTACTGAGTCGTTACTTCCGCAAACTTCGCGAAAAACGCATCGGCTTCGGCTTGCAGCACTTCGTCGGTGTTCCAGGCCATCTCCACTTTCTGCCAGCGGTTTGCGCCCTGCACCGAAAGCGCGACCCCGCCGCTCGGCGTGCGGGTCAGCGTCACTTCGTCCACCGGGCGCGGCCGGCCCAGCGTGTAGCCGAGCTTGCCGAAGACCCGCCCGGCCAGCCAGCCCGCGCCGATCAGCAAAGCGCCGACGCCGACAAACGCCAGCCCGAGGCCGGTGCCGTAGACTTTGGCCCGGTGCAGGGCTGCGTCTTCCAGCCGGGCCATCTCGTCGCGCAGCTCTTCGCTCGGCGCGATTTGCAGCGTCCCGTCGTCATGCAGCACCAGCATCCCGCGCTCTTGGGGCCGCGTCAGGCTGACAAAGCGCATTTTGGCGAGTTGGGTCATAAGTTATCTCTGCGAGGCGGAAGTTTTCAGGAACCCCTCCCGCCTCGCTAGGGCTTCGGCTCCCTCCCCTGTTAAAGAAGGGCAAAGACAATAATAATCTTTGGCGGGAGCCTGCCGCCAAGACGCAAAGCCTCGGGCCGAACTTTGAAGCCCTTCCCTAACAGGGGAGGGAGCCGAAGCCCTAGCGAGGCGGGAGGGGTTCTTACTTCTTTTCTTCCTTATCTTTGGCGGCTTTTTTGACCTGAATGCGGAGCGGCGTGCCTTCAAACGAATACGTCTCGCGAATGCGGTTTTCTAGATACCGCAGGTACGAAAAGTGCATCAAAGTCGGGTCGTTGACAAACAGCACAATCGTCGGCGGCTTCACCGTCGGCATGGTCGCATATTTGATCTTCAGCGACCGGCCTTTTTCGTTATACGGGTGGGCATCTACGGCGTCGCGGACGATCCTATTTAGCTCGCCGGTCGGAATTCGCATCGAGTGGGCTTCGGCGGCGTCCAAAGCGGCGTCCACTGCCGCCGGGACGCCTTTGCCGGTCACGGCGCTCGTGAACGCCAGCGGGGCATACGCCAGAAAGTGCATGCCGTCCCGCAGCTCTTCGGAAAAGACGCTCATCGGGTTCTGGCCGGGCATCTCGTCGAGAACTTCTTTCCGGGCCACGTCCCACTTGTTGACCACGATGATCGCCGCCCGGCCCGCTTCATGGGCGTAGCCGCCGACCCGCTTGTCGCCTTCGGTGACCCCGTCAATGCCGTCCACCACCAGCATGACCACATCGGCCCGCTCAATCGCCCGGACGGCCCGCAGGACTGTGTAATACTCGACGCTGCCTTGAATTTTGCCGGCACGGCGAATTCCCGCCGTGTCAATCAAGACAATCTCGCGCTCGCCCTGCGGCGATTTGTACACAAACGCCGTGTCGGTCGAGTCGCGGGTCGTGCCGGCAATCGGGGACACAATCGCCCGCTCCTCGCCGAGAATGGAGTTCAGCAGCGACGATTTGCCGACATTGGGCCGGCCGATAATCGCGATTTTGATGCGGTCGTCTTCCGGCGGCGCTTCGGCCAGGGGCGGCGCGGGCGGAAAGCGCTCGACAATCGCATCGAGCGCGTCGGCCACCCCGCGCCCGCCGAGGGCCGAGACGGGAAAGACATGCGGCAGGCCCAGCGCATAGACTTCGGCGACATTGCGGTTTTCCATGTCGCCGTTGTCCACTTTGTTGGCGACCACAATCAGCGGCTTCGGCGACTTCCGCAGAGCATTGGCAAGCTCTTGATCGTCGGACGTAAGACCGACCGTCGTGTCCACGACCAGCACGATCACATCGGCTTCTTCCATCGCGATCTCGGCCTGCATGCGGATTTGGGACCGGAGCGGGTCGGGGTCGAACATCTGAATGCCGCCGGTGTCTACCAGCGTGTACTCACGCCCGTTCCAGTCCCCTTCGGCGTAGAGTCTATCACGGGTAATGCCCGGCATGTCGTCCACAATGGCGATGCGCCGCCCGACCAGTCGGTTGAACAGCGTGGACTTGCCGACATTGGGCCGCCCGACAATCGCGACCAGCGGCTTCGGCACATACTCGGGCCGCGCGACTTCCTGCCGCTGATCGGTATTTGTCTCTTCGCTTACTTCTTCGTTTATTTTTTCGGGCGCAGACTCTTCCAAGACGGTCTCGGGGTTATTCTCGGGGATACTATCTTCAGGGGCGTCGGTCATGGCGATGGTCTTCCTTTAGCCGCAGGTGCGGCACCGGGAGAAGGCGAGGCTTCCGGGCGTGGCAAGCATTGATTAGCTCTTTAAAACAGCCCTTAGAATAGCACAAAACGGGCGCTGAAGTCAAGGCGCGGCTGCGTGATCGGCCGTCCCGCCGCCTGCCGCCTTGCGGTAAAAACCGTTCCGCCGACCAGAAAGAGCCGAGCGGCGGGACCGACAAGGCTTCCGTTTTTGATAAAGACGCGGCGCAGCGCTAGTGCCCAGGATTGGCTCAGCAGTGAACTGCCACGGCCCCAGATTGCCCCGGATTGAAATCCGAGGCTGAAACAAACCAGTGTCGAAGCGACACAAGAATTCCGAGCGATTTGTTTTGCGTCGCCGCGACTGCACTGGCAGACCCGGAGGGCGCTGGTTTCTTTCAGCCTCGGATTTCAATCCGGGGCAATTCCGCCGCCCGCGATGCATTATTTCCCTGCGTTACTCCCCTTCGTCCTTCGGCTCGACCTCCTTCAATCCCATCAAGCGCAGGAGGCTCGGCAGCAGGGCTTTGGACAGAAAATCGCGGCCATCGGACGCCTTGCCCCGGCGGATGTCGAACAGGGCGGACGAGTAGGGATAGGCCAGGGCTTCGGCGGCGAAGTCTTTCTGCGTTTCGATGGCCTTAATCGGCGCATAGGCGGCGTCAATCGCCGACGCCAGGGCATCGTAATCGGCTTTGATGGCGTCGAACGCCCCCGCCAGCTTCGGGAAGTGGGCGGTGACTTCAGGGACTTCGCCGCGCTGGATCACTTCCAGCATGGACTTCGGGGTCATGCCGTCTTTCATGTGGTGAATGGCGACATAGCCCGGATGCTTGACTTTGACCCGGTTTCCCCGAGCGTCCACCACGACGTAGCCTTCTTGAGCTAATGGGTCCATGCCGTCGAACGTCGCTTGAATCTCGGCGAACGATTGCAGGGGGTACTCGCGGACCGGCGGCACGACCCGCGCCATGACCGTGTCGGCGAGTGCGATCCACTGCCCGGTGACGCGGTTGCGGACCCCGAGCAGCGTCAGCCCTGCCGTGAGGTGATTGACCACGACGCGGTTTTCCGGGGTCGTCAGCTCAAATAAATAGCACCAGTCGGCGGATTCCCACGGCGGCGTATCCCAGTCGTCGCCGAGATATATCCCGAACGTCTGCCAAAAAAGCTGCGCGAATGTCAGCTCGCCGTTGTCCCCGACCGGCCCGCCGGCGTCCGGGCTGCCGGTCGTGGCGACATGCCACGTCCCCGCATACTCATAGACTGTGCAGAGCGAGCCGTCCACTTTTTCCTGCACCCGCGCCGTCGCCCAGTCAATCTCCGCCGCGCCCGGCTCGCCGTAGTTGAAGAATTTGTCGTAAGCCCGGCTGACCACGCGCCAGCCGTCGGCCTCGTCGAGAATAATTCCCCGGCATTCCTGTACCAGCGGGACGCTCATATCCGACGCGATTTGATTGTACTTCAGCAGGACCAGGCTCGGAAACGCCGGGTGCCGCACAGCTTTAATCGCATGCTGCGTCGCCAGCGCGTCGAGCGTTCCCCCCGTCCGCAAAAATTCCTGCACTGCAAGCTGTTCCATCTTTCAACTGTACCATTTTTTGAGTGAATTTGCGTTTTTCGCCGCCCTTCTGTCATACTGAGCGCAGGCGGCAGGCAGCGAGAACGGAGGCTCACATGCAAAGTCAAGCGCAAACCCAAGCGCAAAGTCTAGTGGAGGACGAAACGCGGCGGCTGGTCGCACTGGTTGAAGAAACAACCGGGCTGCAATCACGCTGGAACGGCACGGTGCGGGTGATTGACGCCGCAACAGCCGCCTTGACTTCGCAGACGCCGTTTTTCGCCAAAAAAGAATGGAGCTGCGGGATCACGGTTGTGGACACGACGCTCGGCAGCGACGGCCGCTGGCGGTCACTGCTGCACGAAGCGCTGCATTCGGTGTCTGTGGGGCTAACACAGGATACCTACGACCGCTTCGCGCCGTGGGAAGAAGCGATCATTGAAACGCTGCAACGGGCATATCGGCCCCTGCTGCTTCAGCGTCTCGGTTTGGTCGTCCCGGAAGGTCGGTTTCTTGCCGTTGAAGAGAAGTGGCGTTACAACCAAGCGATAGCGGCGCTCGCGCAGATTGCTGCTGCGCGGCCCGAAATACCAGTGATCAAGTTTGCAGAAGAGCTACTGCGAACGCCCCTGCCGGACCGTCCTGCTTATGCTTTTGTCTGGGGACGTCAGGCTGCCGATTTTGCCCGTTTTAAACGCATCTATGCCGCCGCAAGCGGCTTCTTGCGGTAACAAGTGGAGGAAACCGACCATGACAGAGTATATTGATCAGGGAACCGAGCTGGAATGGCAGTTTGAATTTCCGCCGGAAGTTCAGGCGGAGCGGCAGGCGGTATTGGATGCCTATAGTGAAGCGATGCGGGAGCGAACGCTGGAAGCGATCCAAAAGGCCGGTGCGCTCGGCTGGGACTGGGTCGCCCGGTATCCGCGTGATTACGTCGTCTGGGATGCCGGCGAGCCGCTGTCCATGCTGGCCGACGCGATTGAAGCGACGACAAACTCTGAGAGTTTGGAAAAACCCGCACTGGCCCTGTCGCGCTGACGGAAATCGCGCCGCCCCGGCTTCAGACGCGAGAGGCCGGGGCTTTGTGCTTGTTTCTCGCATGGATTCCGGTCATAATTCGGTCAGGCAGTATCTAGGAGGGATAGGCAAAATGCCGGAGAAAGAGCGCGGCCAAGCAGGGGCCGGACGAACCATCATGGAGGAAGTGCGGCAAATCATCGGTGCGACGGAAGAATTCACCGGCTTGCCGTCGCGCTGGAACGGCGGCTTGCTGATTCTTGCCGACGCTTCCGGGGAGGCGCGGACAGTGGGGATGCTTTCCCACGCTTTGTATCTTGCCAAAAAGGAGTGGAGTTGCGGCATCACGGTTTTGGAAAGCGTTTTGCAGAACGATCTGCGCTGGCGGACATTGCTGCACGAAGCAATCCATTCAGTTTCGGTCGGTTTGACCGAGCCGAACTACCAAAGGCTGCGCTTGTGGGAGGAAACCGTGGTGGAAAGTTTGCAGCGGCTTTACCGCCCCCGGCTTTTCGTGCGGTTGGGACTGCAAATCCCGGAAAGCCGGTTCACCGCCCATGAAGCGGCATGGCCTTCTCAACGCGCCTTGCTCGCGTTGGAACATATCATGGCCGAGCGGCCCGAAATTGCCCCGCAGGAGTTTTTAGAGCAGATGCTTCGGACGCCTTTGCCGGATCGCCCGGCGTTCGCTTTTGAGTGGGGACGGCAGGCCGCCGACTTTGAGCATTTCAAGCGTGTCTATGCTGCGCCCTGCGGTCTTCTGCGAGGATAAACGAGAAGCAATGACAAGGAGCAGTAATGGCTGAGTGGCAATTAGAATTTTCGCCGGAGGTCGCTGAAGAGCGCGAACAAGTCATCACGGCGATTTTGCGCTTGATGGATGACGCAGCTCCGCTGTCTGTCCGGGAAGCCTGCCGGATGCAGAGAGCGTGGCTGGAGCGCTATCCGCGCGATTATGGAATGCTCCACCTGGGGGAATCGCTTTGGATGCTGGCGGATGCCGTTGCGATCATGGAAGAAAAGGGGGCACTGCTTTCCAGCAGTCTGCCCGCCTGAGTAGCCGTAAACGGAAATTGCGCCGCCCCGACTTCAGACGCGAGAGGCCGGGGCTTTGTGCTATAATCGGCTTATCTGTTTTTTCGATGTGGAGATTGAGTTATGCTCGGGAGCGAACTGAGACGCTTGTATTTGGAGTTTTTTGAGGCGAAGGCGGCGAAGCGGCTGCCGTCGGACTCGCTGGTGCCGAACGACCCGACCCTGCTGTTCACGTCGGCGGGCATGGTGCAGTTCAAGCCGTTTTTTCTCGGGCTGCAAACGCCGCCCGCGCCCCGAGCGACAACCGCGCAGAAGTGCCTCCGAACCACCGACATTGAAGATGTTGGGGACACGTCCCACTGCACGTTTTTTGAGATGATGGGCAACTTCTCGTTCGGCGATTACTTTAAAGCTGAAGCGATTGCGTATGCGTGGGAGTTTTTGTTTCAAGTGCTGAAACTCGACATCCAAAACATTCGGGTGTCGGTGTTTGAAGACGACAATGAGGCGTATGATCTGTGGCGGCAGGCCGGGATGCCCGAAGCGAAAATCTTTAAGTTCGGCGAGGACGACAATTACTGGCCCGCCGGGGCGGTCACGAAAGGCCCGAACGGGCCGTGCGGGCCGTGCTCGGAGATTTTCTACGACACGCAGGCGCACCTGCCGCCGACCCCCGACGGGGTGTGGGACGACAAGCGGTGGCTGGAAATCTGGAACCTGGTCTTTATGCAGTTCGACCGGGGCGACGGCGGGAATTTAACGCCGCTGCCGCGCCGCAACATTGACACGGGCATGGGGCTGGAGCGCACGGCGGCGGTGCTGGCGGGCCTGCGCGGGCCGTTTGAGACGGACTTGTTTGCGCCGATTTTGCGGCAGCTCGAAGAACTTTCGGGGCTGAAGTACACCAGTCAAGATGACGACCCGAAAGATGTGGCGTTTCGGCGGGTCGCCGATCATGTGCGGGCGACCGCGTTCTGCATCGCCGACGGCGTTTTGCCGTCGAATGTCGGGCGCGGGTATGTTCTGCGGCGGCTCATGCGCCGGGCCATTCTTGCCGCCCGCCGGACGCTGGGAATCGAAGCGGCGCTGCTGGAAAACATCCTGCCGACCGTGATCGGTCAGCGCTCGGGCGATTATCCCGAACTCGAAGCGCGGCGCGAAACAATCCTGCGCTATGCGGGGATTGAAGAAAAGCAGTTCCGGCGCACGCTCGAATCGGGCACGGCCCGCTTGCAGTCGCTGCTGGACGGCGGGGCGGTGACGGGCGACGATGCGTTTACGCTGTTTACGACTTACGGATTTCCCGTCGAGATGACCGCCGAGCTGGCCTCGGAAGCCGGGCTGACTGTAGACATGGCCCGCTACGACGCGCTGTGGCAGCAGCATTTGTTGGTCTCCGAAGGCGGCAAGGCACGCGAAGTGTTTTCCGACAGCGTCGTGCCGACCCTGCGCGAGCGAGATGTCGTCAAGTCGCTGTTTGTCGGCTACTCTGAAGCGAAATCGCGCGGACAAATCACGGCGATTGTCAAAAACGGCGCACTTGTCGAGACGGCGAGCGAGGGCGAGACGGTGCAGATTGTGCTGGACCAAACGCCGTTTTACGCCGAAGCCGGCGGGCAGGTCGGCGACACCGGCTTTCTCCACAGCGACGGCGGCGCGGCGGAGGTTTCCGACACGCAGAAAGACAGCGGCTATTGGTTCCACTCGGCGACACTCACCGCCGGAACGCTTTCGGTCGGCGACACGGCAGACGCGCAGATAGACGCCGGGCGTCGCTTTTCGGTACAGCGCAACCACACGACGACGCATCTGCTCCATAAAGCCTTGCAGCAAGTCTTAGGCTCGCATGTTCAGCAGCGCGGCTCTTTAGTGGCCCCGGAGAAGCTGCGCTTTGACTTCTCGCACGACAAAGCGCTGACCGGCGAAGAAACGCGCCAGGTGGAGGGCTTAGTCAACGAGAAAATCTTAGACGACCTCGCGATACGGACGTTCGAAAAGCCGATAGCCGAAGCCAAAGACATGGGCGCGACCATGCTGTTCGGCGAAAAATACGGCGACATCGTGCGCGTGGTTGAAGCCGGCGATTACAGCCTCGAGTTCTGCGGCGGAACGCATCTCGCGCACACGTCGCAGGCGGGCCTCTTCAAAATCACCTCGGAAGGCAGCTCCCAGGCCGGTGTTCGCAGAATTGAAGCCGTCACCGGCAAGATGGCCCTGATGCGGACGCTGGACCAGGAGCGGCTGCTCGGGGACATTGCGGCGTCGCTCAAAACCACGCCCATAAACGCCCCGGCATCGGTCGAAAAGCTGCAAGCCGAGCTGAAACAAAAAGAGCGCGAGCTGGCCGCCCTGCAAAAAGCGGCGGCCGGCGGGCAGGTGGACGCGCTGCTGGCCGCCGCGAAGTCCGGGTTCGGCTTTCCGCTGGTGGCTCACGCCGTTACAGGCAGCGCCGACGGCGACACGCTCCGCACACTGGCCGATGAAGCGGCGCAAAGACTGAAATCGGGGGTCGTGATTCTCGGCGGCGTGGACGGCGAAAAAGTCTCGCTGGCCGTGCGCGTTTCCAAAGATTTAGTCGCGCGGGGCGTTCACGCGGGGAACATCGTCAAGGCCGCCGCCCCGCTGGTCGGCGGCGGCGGCGGCGGGCGGCCCGATGCCGCGCAGGCGGGCGGCAAAACTCCGAGCGGCCTGGCGGAAGCGCTGGCGGCGGCGGCGCGGCTGGCCGGCGAGATGGCGCGGGCGTGAGAGAGGCCCCCCCGCCCCAATTCTGGGGAGCCGGAATGGGACCGAAGGCGCTGCCTGCCGCGCCCCGACCGGGACTCTCTGAAATCCGGCTCCCCAGAATTGGGGCGGGGGGGCTTCTTCTCCTGCTCCTTCTCGCCTTCGCCTCTCCCGCCCACGCCCGCCCCCAAGTCTTGGTGATCTTTGCCGATCACCTGACACTTTCTGATATTTCCCGGCCCGGCCTGCCGCACCTCGCGGGAATGCGCCGGGCGCTACTGTCGCCGGGGCTGGCGCACCCCCCCGGTCCGGTGCTGAACGTTTACGCCGCCCTCGGCGCGGGCGACAGCGTCGGGGTGGGGGACAAATCCGAGGGACGCATGGCCGGCGCTCTCCGGCTAGCAGGGGTCAAAACCGCACTGATTGGGGACGCGGACGGCGACGACACCGGCCCCTACCGGCCCGTGCAGCTTTTTTTGCCGACGCCCGAGATTATCAGCGGCGGCGGCGCGGC
This sequence comes from Capsulimonadaceae bacterium, assembly GCA_965246745.1. Taxonomy (GTDB): domain Bacteria; phylum Armatimonadota; class Armatimonadia; order Armatimonadales; family Capsulimonadaceae; genus JANXMY01. Next base: position 1,214,109 of record OZ251980.1, on the reverse strand, counting down.
GGCCGACCCACTGGCCTGCGGCGGCCGGCGCGACGACCCCGCGCGGCTGTGGGCGGCGACGCAGGCGGCGCTTGCCCAGGCGGACCTTGCCGCTGTCCACTTCGGCGACTTCGCCCGGATCGAGCGCGAAAACCAGCGCGGCTTTCTGCTGCCGGGCGCGTACACGCAGCACAGAAACGCCGCGCTGGCGGCGCTCGACGCGTATGTGGGCCGGGTGACGGACGGCTTCTCCGGCCCGGTCTATGTGGTCGTGCCGACCCCGCCCCTGCTGCCCGGCGGCGGGTGGAATTCGCTGACTCCGCTGCTGACCCGCCGCGCCGGCCCGGCCCATTCGCTGACTTCGGACACGACGCAGACGCCGGGGCTGACCGCCGCGCGGGACATCGCGCCGACGATTTTAACCGATCTGGCCGTCCCCGTCCCGTACCAGATGACCGGCGCTCCGCTGCGGCCGGTGACGGTCCCCGAGGCCGCCCTGGAGCGCTTGGACCGGCTGGTTCGGCTCAACCAGGACGCGCAGAACGCGATCTTCTGGGCGGTCGGCCTGGCCGCCGCCGCGATTGTTTTCAGCGGCCTGTGTTTGTACCGAGCCGGCCGCTTGACAGGCCGCGCCGGGGCGCTTGCCCGGTACGGCCTGCGGGTCTTGTCGGCCTGGCCGCTGGCCCTGCTGCTGGCCCCGCTGCTCGGGCCGCGCACCGTCGCCGCGTATCTGGCCGAGATTGCCGGCTTGGTCTGTCTGCTCGCCCTGCTGCCGTCGCCGACCGCTATTTTCAGCGTGACGGCCCTGGCGCTGCTGGGCGACGGCGTGACGGGAACGCGCTTGGTGTCAAACTCGGCCCTCAGCGAGTACGCGCTGTCCGGCATTCGGTTTTACGGCATCGGCAACGAGTACATGGGCGTTTTGATCGGCGGGGCGCTGCTGGCAAGTCCCATTTTTGGGCCGAAGCCCCCCCGCCCCAATTCTGGGGAAAAGCCCCCCCGCCCCAATTCTGGAGAGCCGGACGGAGAAAAGGGCGCAGCAAGGACAAAGGGCGCAGCAAGCAGCGCCCCTACGGGTTCTTTTCCGTTTCCTCTTCCGGCTCCCCAGAATTGGGGCGGGGGGGCCATCCTTTGGTTCGCCCTGGTGACGTTCGTGCTGTCGTTTCCGGCGTTCGGCGCGAAAGCGGGCGGGGCGGTGACGGCGAGCGCCACGTTTATCATCGCTTGGCGACTTCTCGCCTTACGCTCGGTGCGCTGGACTCATTTGCTGGGCAGCATCGCCCTCGGCTTTGCGCTGGTGTTTGTCTGGGCCGTGCTCAGTCACCTCCTGCACCTGCGCCGGACGCACCTGGAGACGGCCACCGATGCGCTCGGGTCGGGCCGGTTTGGGTACATCGCGGGCGTCACCCTCCGCAAGATCGGCCTCGCCGTCCGGGTCGCAGGGCATCCGGGAACGCTGCTCGGGCTGGGAGCGTTTGCGGGCCTCGGGTATGCGCTTCGCCGACTGCTTTGGCGGCAAGTGACGGCGCATTTGTCGGACAAGCCGCGTGAAACAGCGGTTTTGCAGGCGGGCTTGTGGGGCTGCCTGGTCGCCCTGCTGTTCAACGACTCGGGGGTTGTCGCCGCGATTTTGATGTTGCAGTGTTTGGCGCTGCTGCTGCTGCATGGATTGTACGGAGAAGTGAATGCGCCTGCTCGGCCTTGACATCGGCGATGTTCGCATTGGGGTCGCAGTCTGCGACTCGCTGGAAATCGCCGCGTTCCCCGTCGGCCTGGTCCGCCGGGTCGGCAGCCTGAAGCGCGACGTGGCCGCCGTGGCCGCGCTGGCGGTCGAGCAGGAAGCCGAAGGGATCGTGGTCGGCCTCCCGCTGTCTCTGGACGGCTCCGTCGGCCCGCAGGCGATGAAGACGCAGGGATTCGCCAAAGCGCTGGCGAATACGCTTTCATTACCGCTGGTCTTTTGGGACGAGAGCTTATCCAGCGTCGAAGCCGAAGAACTGCTCATCGCCCAGGGCGTCTCCCGCGCCAAGCGCCGCGAGAAAATAGATCAGACCGCCGCCGCGCTCATCTTAGAAAGCTACTTGCAGCACCGCCGCCAAATCAACGCCCCGCGCGATAGTTTGACGGCAACTTGATTTTTGGGAGAGAGAATGGCGAACGTAAAAGTTCACGAGCAGGTTGCCGATGGCATAATCGGCGAGGGCGACTGGTGTCTGTGCTTCCAGCGCTGCACCTACCACTACGATGACTCGACGACACAGACAGGATTTCGTTTTATCTGGCGACGGCCTGACGGGACTCTTCAAGCCGCTCGTGGACAAGCGCGTATTCCTGACGCCGCTGCTTTAAAGCGTCTTACAGACGCGGCGCATGCCGCTGGCTGGTATTGATGCCGCGCTTTCGATAGATTTTATGCCTAACACCCGTCCGAAAACCAGTCTTACGAATGCGCCCCGGCGGGTGCGGCGGAGCGCGTCGCTCCTGGTGCTGCTGCTGGTCGCGGCGCTGGCGGTCGCCGGCGGGGTGCTGGGAACACTCGCGCTGATGGCTCCGGTGACGAGCCACCCGAACGCACCGGCGGTGCTGGTCTCCATCCCGCCGGGCAAAAGCGCCCGGCAGATTGGGGAGATACTCGCGAAAAAACACCTCATCCGAAATCCGCTGGCATTTGTGTTTGCGAGCCGATTGGACCATTTGTCGGGCGAGATGCACGCCGGGCGGTATCTGCTGTCGCCTGCGATGCCGCCGCGCCAGATCGCGGCGCTGATGGCGCTCGGGGAAACGGCGGGCAATACAATCACCGTGCCCGAAGGCTTCACGCTGAAGCAGATCGCGCGACGGCTGGGGAATGCGGGGCTGTGCTCTGAAAGCGAGTTTCTCACGCTGGCGACGACCGAGGGAAAATCGTTCCATGGGGACAGGTGGACGCCGCCGGACGCGAGCTTGGAAGGGTATTTATTTCCCGACACTTATACCGTGCCCAAAGGCGCATCGGCGCGGGAGATTATCGAGCAGATGCTCCAAAGTTTCCATGCGCGGGTAATAGTCCCCTACGGAGCGCAGATGGCCCGTGCGCCGGGCGGCCTCGCCGAGACGATCAACCTGGCGTCGCTGGTGGAGCGGGAAGCGGAAACGGACTCCGACCGGCCCTTGATTGCCGCCGTGTACCGCAACCGCCTGGCGCTCGGCATGCGGCTTCAGTGCGACGCCACCGTGCAGTATGCGCTGCCGCAGCATAAATCGCGCTTGTTTTATTCGGATTTGCGGGTAGACTCCGCATACAACACTTACAAGCACGCGGGTCTGCCGCCGACCCCGATTGCCTGCCCCGGCCTGCCGAGCATCGAGGCCGCGCTGCATCCGGCCTCGGTGGAGTTCTTGTTTTACGTCGCCGGTCCCGACGGCAGGCATCACATCTTCAGCCGGACTTTGGCCGAACAAAGCGCCGCCATTGCGCGGGTGCGGGCGGGAACATAACGGGCCGCTTGTTTTTTCTGCTTTCTCTGCTCCATACTTTATGCTTTACACACTGCAAAATCTGACCCCGAGCCGCGTGGTTGAAACCATCAACGAGCTTGACCCGGACGCCCTCAAAGCGCAGGGCATTGAGGCGATCATTACCGACCTCGACAACACGCTGGTTCCCTGGCAGCACTACGAGATCATGCCGGGCGTGGTGGAATGGCTCGCGAAGCTCGAAGTGGCGGGTATTAAAATCTGCATCGCGTCGAACACCATCCATACCGAGCGCCTCAAGCAGCTTGCCGAAACAATGGGCATTCCGTTTGTGGACCGGGTGCAGAAGCCGCGCACCGGCGGCTTCCGGCGGGCGATGAAGCTGATGGGGTCCAATATCCACAACACGGCGGTCTTCGGCGACCAGCTCTTTACCGATGTGCTGGCCGGAAACCGCCTGCGCCTGCACACAATACTTTTGCGCCCGCCGCTCTCCAAAGAAGAGTTTGTCTCGACCCAGCTTGTGCGCTACGTCGAAAACGGCGTCATCCGCCGCCTGCGCGAGCGCGGTCAGTGGCCCGCCGCCGCCGCCGTCGAAGCCGCTTTGGATGCCATGCCCGACCCGCGCACCCCCGAAGCCAAGCGCCGCTCCGTCTGGCTCATCGCCGCTGTGATTGGGCTGGCCGTGTTCTTGATTGTTCGTGCGCGGCGGAGGTCGTGAGGCTGCTATGCCGACTGTTTTGCAAATCGGGCCTTATCGGTTTTTCTTTTTCAGCAATGAAAATCGTGAGCCGCCTCATGTTCATGTCAAGGCAGGTGAGAGCGAAGCTAAGTTCTGGCTTGACCCCGTTCGGCTGGCAACTAATCATGGATTTCGCTTGCGGGAGCTTAACGAAATAGAGCGATTGAGCAAAGAGCATCAAGCACAACTCCAGGAGGCATGGGATGAGTATTTCAACGACTAAGTCAAAATTCAAACGCTCGTATCTGCCGACGACTGCCCTTGCCAATGCTGTTGAGTTCACGGACGAGGCAATGCAGGTATTTCTTATGGATGGGCGCATACTCACTGTGCCCCTCCTTTGGTTTCCGAGGCTCTTTGCGGCTGCGCCGGAGCAAAGAGCCAATGTCGAGATTGGCGGCGGTGGGATCAGCCTGCACTGGCCGGAGATAGATGAAGATTTGTCCGTCGCCAATCTGATGGCAGGCGGCGACTGGCGTTCGGCCTAGCTGCCGTTTAATTGTCCTCGCCCGCTGCAATCTGCAATTCGCGAACCTTAAAAATAAAGGTGATGGCTCAAACGAGTCTGCACCTTTTAAGTTGATGCTTGGTCGGTTGGCCGCCTTTCTGTCGGTTATACTCGTTTAAGAACAAGCGCAGGCAGTTGTCGTGCATCTCGTCCGTCTTCGAGAACGAGAGCGTGCGGCGCACGAACCGGGCCAAGCGCTGACGCAAAATGTTGTTGAAGCGCTCGATGTGACACGTCTGGCCCGCGCCCTTGCCCGTCGCCCGATGCTGGGCCTGTGGCAAGACCTCAGCGTAAGCCGCCCAAAAGTATGCCTGCGGCATTACTGCGTATCGGTGTAAAGCACGCCTGTTTTGTAAGCGGTGGGAACGCGCTCCCATAAGAGGCGGCAGGAGGCTTCGCCCCGGCTGCCGATGACATAGGCGACGATCTGGCGGGTTCTTCGGCACTGCGCCAGCCACACCCAGCGCTTGTCTTTGCGCCTCAAAACGAACGACCAAAGTTCATCGAGTTCCAGCACGTCATCAAGACGGGCAGGAAGCAGCGTCGCTGCCAAAAGCGGCAGTTCACTCGCTTTTTTTTAGCCAGGCGGCGACGGTGTTGCGGCTGACGCCAAAGATGCGGTTCAGCCCCCGAATGGAGGTGCGCTCGTGGTAGGCGGCCAGGATGACGGCTTTGGTTTTTTCATCGTAAGCAGCGCTGCCGGGGTTTAGCCGCCCGTATTTGTGGCAGCCTTTGCACCGGAAGCGCTGCTTGCCGTTTTTGGCATGACCGTTGCTGAGAAGATCTTCGCTGCCACAGTGGGCGCAGCGCGGAGCGGGGGTAAGCATAGGCTCATCTTACCTCACGCAGACCCCTTTGAGCCACTACCAAAATAAACTATATGAAAAGACACAATGCCTCTGAGCATCTCGTGTGCTTTGCGTGCTGCAAGCAGTTTCGGAAACCGTCCCGCTGGGCTGGCATTCAGCTTAAGCGCCGGTTGTATCCACGCGAAGTGAAAGAAAATTTGATCAAGGATTACCCGTGCCCGGAATGCAAAGGCCCAATGGTAAACATGGGCAGGTGCTTCCAGTCGCCGCGTCGCAACGACAAAAAGGCGTGGGATAAATTGCAGTTCTTAGCACAGCGCGGGTTGCGTATTGATACCGAATGGGACGTAGCCATTTTTCAATGGGAGGCTGGTCCCGGTTCGCGTCCTGCTGATGTTGAACGCTTTGTTGCCAGATGGCTTGAGCGTCCGTCGGCTGGTCAGTCTCTGCTACAAAAGATGAAGCGGCAGAAAGAGCAAGGCAACCAAAAATAGGAAGAGATGCTCGTTCTATTTCGGGAATAAATCGAGTCGTCGGCGTTTTGGAGAACCCGTCACGATGAAGGTGAAGCAAGTCATCGTGCTGATTGAAAAGGACGGCTGGTATCTAACCCGCACACGCGGCAGTCACCGGCAGTTCAAGCACGACGCGAAGCCCGGCCTTGTGACCGTGCCGGGGAAGCCGAGCGACGACTTAGCCATTGGAACCGAGAACAGTATTCTGAAGCAAGCGGGATTGAAGCCATGAATTATTTGATTGTGATTGAGAAAACGAACACCGGGTACTCGGCGTACTCGCCCGATTTGCCCGGCTGCGTTTCAACAGGGATAACGCGGGAAGATGTCAAGCGCAATATGCAGGAGGCGATTGAGTTCCATTTGGACGGGCTGAGGGAGGAAGGTTATCCGATCCCGGAACCGGCGAGCGCATCGGCGTATGTCCGGGTGGCGGCATAGTTTACCCGTGCCAAATATCTCAGGAACAACCAAAGTCGTGGGCGTCTGGGGGTATCCCGTCTCGCATTCGCGGTCGCCGGTGATGCACGCGGCGGCGATTGCAGCGCTGGGGCTGGACTGGGTGTATGTGCCGTTTGAAGTCGCGCCGGAAAATATCGGCGCGGCGGTGGCGGCGATCCGGGTGCTGGGGCTGATCGGGGTGAATGTGACTGTCCCATTGAAAGAATTGGTGGGGCCGTTTTTGGATGAGATTGACGAGGACGCGGCGCGGGTGGGGTCGGTGAACACGATCCGCAACGACAATGGCAGGCTGGTCGGCTGCAGTACGGACGGCGCGGGGTTTGTGCGGGCGCTGGAGAAAGCCGGGCAGACCGCCGAGAATCGTCAAGTCTATCTGCTCGGCGCGGGCGGGTCGGCGCGGGCGCTGGCGTTTGCGCTGGCGTCGCGCGGAAGCGTCTGCACGATTGCCAACCGGACGCGGGCGCGGGCAGAGGAACTGGCGGCGGCGGTCAATGCCGCGTATCCCGGACGCGCCGCTGCGGCGGGGTGGGGCGAGCAAGCGCAAAAGACGGGAACAAAAGCGTTCGATTTGGTGGTCAACACGACCAGTGTGGGGATGGCGGCGACGGGGGGGCAGACGCCGGCGTTGCCGCCGGGGATGTTTAGCGCCAGGCCGTTTGTGTGTGATTTGATCTATGCGCCGGCGGAAACGCGGCTGCTGGCCGAGGCCCGCGCGGCGGGGTGCGAGGCCATGAACGGGGTCGGGATGCTGGTGGAGCAGGGGGCGGTCTCGCTGTCGCTGTGGACCGGACAGCCGCTTTCGGAGATGCCGGCGGCGGCGATGGAAGCGGCGGTTTTGCGGGCGCTCGCCGGCGGCTGAGCGCGGCTTGCAAGCGGGGCAAAGGGAACCTCTTGACCGGGCTGGGCGTTTATGATATAATGGTGGACGCGCCTGTTTCCAAGCCGGCGTTGTCGGTTCCAAGCTCCGCTCGTTTAGGCTCCATCCGCAGTCGCTTTTTCATGGCAGGCGCAGACACGCTCTCATTTTTTCAAACGATTTTTCACACATTCACACACGCGTCACGGCAATGCAGGAAAAGGCGTAAGGAGCAGGGTTTTTCCTATGGTAATGCAGGCAAAAAAAAGTATCGGCGAAGTGCTGGTGGAGCGCGGGGTTCTGAGCGAAACGCAGCTTAACGACGCCCGCGAAGTGCAGAAGGTTACGCCGGGCGATCTCGGCGGAATCATTCAGGACCTCGAAATGGCATCCGAAAAAGATGTGATGTCCGCCCGCGCCGAAACGCTGGGCCTGAAATTCGTGGACCTGAGCAAAGTCACGCCCGAGCCGGCGGCGATTAAATCGGTTCCCGAGCACCTCGCCAAGCGCTACAACATTCTTCCCATCAAGCGCGACTCCACGTCTACCCCCAACCGATTAATGGTCGCCATCGGCGATGTCAAAACCGGCGCGGTCGGCCTCGACGATGTGAAACTGGTATCGCGGTGCAAAATCACATCGGTGCTGGCGACCAAGTCCGAGATTGAAGAAGCGATCATTCGCGCGTACAGCGGCGCAAACGGCACCAAGCCGGTTACCGGGCCGCTCGGGAACGGCAGCGGGCGCGACGGCGGCTCAAGTTACCCGGCCGTGATCCGCGACGCCAATGGGCAGACCCCGGCGATCATCCGCGACGGCGACACGACCACCGACCTGACGCCGGGCCGGAACGGCACGGACGGCGGCGGCCTGACGCGCGGCGGCGGCGCTGACCTCGGCGGCGGCCTGTCCGACGCCATCAAAGGCGAGCTGGGCGAGCTGAGCGGCGCGGGGGTAGATGAAGACGACGAAGGCGGCCTGGAAAAAATCTCCGAAGAAGCGCCGATTATCCGTATCGCCCATGCGATTATGATGCAGGCGATCCGCGAAAAAGCGTCGGACATCCATGTCGAGCCGGGCATCAAAGGCGTTCGCATTCGCTATCGAATAGACGGCGTTTTAAACGAAACCATGACCGTGCCGAAGCATATTCAGGCCGCGCTGATTTCGCGCTTCAAGATCATGGCCGAGCTGAACATCGCCGAGCGGCGCGTGCCGCAGGACGGACGCATCCCGGTCCGGCACGAAGGCAAAGACTACGACATGCGCGTTTCGTGTCTGCCGACCATGTTCGGCGAAAAGATCGTCATGCGTATTCTCGACAAAACATCGGTGCTGCTCGGCCTCAACAAGCTCGGCTTCACGCCCGAAGTGCAGGCGAAGCTCGAAGAAATCGTCGCGCAGCCGAACGGCATGTTTTTGACCACCGGGCCGACGGGTTCAGGCAAAACGACGACGCTGTATTCGGTTCTGCACAAAATCAACTCGGTCGAGAAGAACATCATCACGGTCGAGGACCCGGTTGAGTACCAGTTGTCGGGCGTCTCGCAGGTGCAGATCAACAAAAAAGCCGGCTTGACCTTTGCCGCCGCCCTGCGGTCGTTTCTGCGCCAGGACCCGGACATCATCATGGTCGGGGAGATGCGCGACCTGGAAACCGCCCAGATCGCTGTGGAAGCGTCGCTGACCGGCCACCTCGTGCTGTCCACGCTGCACACCAACGATGCGCCGTCGGCGGTCATGCGCCTCGCCGACATGGGGATTGAAACCTACTTGATCGCCGCCACGGTGCAGGGCATCATGGCCCAGCGGCTGTGCCGCAAAGTCTGCACCAACTGCAAGGAGCCGTACCGGGTCCCTGCAAACTTCCTGTCGAAGTTCGGCTACAAGCCCGAAGATGCCAACGCCCAGGTGACGCTGTACGAGGGCAAAGGCTGCGAGGAGTGCCGCTACAAAGGGTACAAAGGCCGTGTCGGCTTGTACGAGCTGATGACGATGAACGAGGAGATTGCGGAATTAGTCGTCCGCCGCGCCCCGGTCGCCGACATCCGCGACGCCGCCAAAGCGAACGGCATGCTGGAGCTGCGCGAGGACGGCCTCTTGAAGATTTTGGAAGGCATGACGACCCCGGACGAAGTCATGCGCGTCGTCTTCACCGCCGGATTCTAGAACCCACCTCCTTGCTTCGCAGGGGTCCTCCCCAAAGGGGAGGACCAGGAGACGGAGAAAAGAGGCGGATGGCTCCGTCTCAACCTCTTCGTCCTCCCTAACAGGGAGGACCGGGGTGAAGCAAGGAGGTGGGTTCACTTGAAAGAAGCAAGCAATTATGGCCGAACCAATGACTAATCCCGCAAGCGGCACTGCCGTCATGCCGCCGCCCAATGGGCAAAACGGGCAGACCGCGCCGCAGTTTCAGCCGCGCCCGACCGCGAAGCCCATGCAGAAGAAGTCTGTTCAAGAGCTGCATATTGATGAGCTTTTGGATTTGATCATCGCGATGAAAGGCTCCGACCTGCATATCGCGTCGGGCATTCCGCCGGTGATCCGCGCCGACGGCGAGCTGAAGCCGACGCCGTATGAAAACATGTCGCCGCTCGACATCCAGCAGATGATGTATGCTATTCTTACGGACGAGCAGATTCAGAAGTTCGAAAGCACCTGGGAGCTGGACTTTTCCTACGCCCTGCAAAAAAAGGCCCGCTTCCGCGTCAACATCTTCAAAGACAAAGGCAGCGTCGCGGCGTCCCTGCGCTTGATCCCGACGAAAATCCCGACCCTGGAAGACATGGGCATGGCGCCGGTCATTGAAAAGATGACCCACCTGAAGCGGGGCCTAGTGCTGGTCACGGGGCCGACCGGCTCGGGCAAGTCTACCACGCTTGCGGCAATGATCAACGAGATCAACCTGACCCGCTCGGAGCATATCATCACGATTGAGGACCCGATTGAGTTTGTGCATAACCACAAGCTGTCGGTGATTAATCAGCGCGAGCTGGGCATGGACACCAAAAGCTTCGGCAATGCGCTGCGGGCGTCGCTCCGCGAAGACCCGGATATTATCCTGGTCGGCGAGATGCGCGACCTCGAAACCATGTCGCTGGCCGTGTCCGCCGCCGAAACGGGCCACCTGGTCTTCGGGACGCTGCACACCAACTCGGCGGCGTCTTCGGTGGACCGGATCATTGACGGCTTCCCGCCGGGGCAGCAGGGGCAGGTGCGGCTCCAGCTTTCCAACAATATCCAGGCGATAGTTTCCCAGCAGCTTATCCCGACGACCCCGAATTATCTGGCTTCTTCCGGGCGCGGGCGCGTGGCGGCGCAGGAGATTATGATCGCAAACGCCGCTATCCGCAACTTGATCCGCGAAGCCAAAGCCCACCAAATTACGTCTATTATTCAAACGTCGGCGAATATCGGCATGATTACAACCGATGCGTGTTTGAGAAACTTGTACATTGAAGGCAAGATTTCGCACGAAAACGCGATGAGCCGCGCCCAGAATGTGGAAGAATTAAAGCGCATGCTGGCCGGCGACGGCTCCACCGGCCCGTCCGGGTCCGGGCCGCGTCCGCCGGGGCGCTAAAAATAATCTCGCGCTAAAAATAATTTGACGCTAAAAATAATTTCTCGCAAGCCGAACCATTTGGGGCTTAGGCTGCGTTGTTACGCTCGTAAAGGAGCAATTCACCATGGCTACATATGCGTATACCGTCCGGGACGCCGGCGGCACGATGCGGAGCGGGACTTCCGAAGCGGAAAACCCGGATGTTCTCGCCCGCCGCCTGCGCGAGCAGGGCTTTGTGATTTCGGAAATCAAAGCGTCGAAGGCCAAAAAGGGCCTCGGCGGAAGCTGGTTCGAGAACATCCAAAAAGTCAAGCTGACCGAGCTGTCTATCTTCTGCCGGCAGTTCTCCACCATGATTGACGCCGGCGTTTCGCTGGTGCGCTGCCTCGATGTTTTGTCGCAGCAGCAGACCAACCCGAAGCTGAAACGCATTATTATTGATGTTCAGCGCGAAGTCGAGGCGGGAAGCACGCTTTCCAAAGCCTTGGCGAAGTACCCGAACACGTTCTCCAACTTGTTCATCGGCCTGGTCCGCGCCGGCGAAGTCGGCGGCGTCCTGGAAGAAACCTTGCAGCGGCTTTCGACGTTTCTCGAAAAAGACGTGGAAATGAAGCGCAAGATCAAGTCGGCGATGACCTACCCGACCATTGTGGTAATTGCCGCGACGGCGATTGTCGTCGGCCTGTGTACGTTTATCGTGCCGACGTTTTTGAAGCTGTTTGAGACGATGCTGCCGCATGGCCGGGCGGACTTCCCGGCTTTGACGCTCGGCCTGGTCGCCGTGTCCGACTTTTTCCTGCACAAAGGGTATTTGGCCCTGGCGATCTTTTTTGCCGCGCGGTTTGCCTTCGGCGCGTTTATCAAGACCAACTTCGGGTCGCATGTGTGGGACAAGTTCAAGCTGAAAGTGCCGGTGTTCGGCAAACTGAACCACAAAGTCGCCCTGGCCCGCTTTTCGCGCACCCTGGGTACACTGCTGACCTCGGGCGTGCCGATCTTGCAGGCGCTTGAAACCGTCTCGGGAACCGTTGCGAATGTCGTCATCGCCGATGCGATTTTGGAGGCTCGCGCCCGCATTCGCGAGGGAGACCGGATCGGCGACCCGCTGGTCAAGTCCAAGCTGTTCCCGCCGATGGTCGTGCAGATGATTTCTATCGGCGAGGAGTCGGGGTCGCTTGACGCCATGCTGTCCAAGATCGCGGACTTTTACGAGGACGAAGTGGACGCGGCGCTGGCGGCTTTGGCCGTGGCGATTGAGCCGATCTTGATTTGTTTTCTGGGCGTCGCGGTTCTTTTGATTATTCTCGGCATGTTTATGCCGATGATTGTGCTGATCCAGTCGCTTTCGGGCGGCGACGGCACCGAAAAGGGCGCGGGCGAGTAAGCGCTTGATGACCGGCGTAGAAGTTTGGCTGCTGGTGGCGGGGCTGTACGGCCTCGCCATCGGCTCGTTTTTGAACGTGGTCATCTGGCGGCTGCCGCACGGCCAAAGCGTCAACACGCCGACGTGGTCGTACTGCCCGTCGTGCGAGCATCGCCTCAGCTCCCTTGACTTGTTTCCCGTCGTTTCCTATCTTGCCCTCGGCGCAAAGTGCCGGTACTGTAAACAGCCGATTTCCTGGCGCTACCCCGGCGTTGAGCTGCTGACCGGCGTGCTGTTCGCCCTGGTCGCGTGGTACACGTTTCACGCCGGCGGGCAGTGGTACGACGCTGTTTTTTACTGCCTCTTTACGGCCCTTCTTCTGTGCATCTTTTTCATTGATTTGGATCATTTTGTCGTGGACGACGGCCTGTGCGCCCTCGGCATGGTTCTGGGCCTGGTCCATGCCGCCATCAACGGCACCCTGCGCGACTCGGTCTTCGGCTTGTTCGGCTACGCCGCCGTGATCTATTTGATCGGTCTGGTGTCTTACGTCGTCATCGTGTCTTTTGTAGACAAGCGCCTCGGCGCAGGCGTCGCCGCCGCGTCGTACCTCAAAGACAACGCCGAAGACTGGGTGTATAACTCGTTTTATTACCTCGGCACGGTGGTTCCGCCGGTGCGCCGGTGGACCGAGCGGCGCTGGGGCGAAAAGCTGCCGCTGGCTGGGGCGACCGCTGAGGAGATTGAAGGCGACGAGGATGCCGGGGGCATGGGCGGGGGCGACGGCAAAATCGCGGCGATGGTCGGGGCCAATCTCGGCCTCGGACTGGCCCTCGGCTCGCTGGTCTTTGCGGTGTTTCTCGGCGCGATGGCCGGGGTCATTGTGATTGTTCGGTCGCGCCGCCGCCTGGGCGAGCGGGTTCCCATTCCGTTCGGCCCGGCGATGGCGGCGGGGGCGTTGCTGGCGCTCTTTTACGGGCACGCGCTAGCGTCGTGGTATGTCCGCACCGCTTTTCCGCCTCCTCCGCCCCCTCCGGCGCTTTCTGTGCCTGCGGCTTTGGCCGGCTTCCGGGCGAGGGCCGGTAAAAATACTTTTCAAATCGTCCCAAACTTGGGAACAATCCAAAAGAACTGACCGTCCCGTAACAGTTACGGTTGTCGGTTCTCGCCGAATACCATTTTAGGAGTCGCCATGACACCCACGCGCCGCCGCTTTGTCCATGCTTTTACTTTGATCGAACTGCTCGTCGTGATCGCCATTATCGCGATTCTCACCGCGATTTTGCTGCCGGTGTTCGCGTCGGTCCGCGAAAACGCGCGTCAAAGCACGTCCATCTCGAACCTCAAAGATATTCAGCAGAAGATGGAGCAGTTCAAGCTCGACAACCACCGCTACCCCGACGTTCTGTTTGGCTACGCGTACCCCGGCACGACTATGAAGAACGGTCTTGCGGCAGCGCAGGCGGCAGGGACAGCAGCGGCGTATTTTCCCGGTTTGTACCCGGCATACATCAAAGATGTGGAAGTGTTTACTGACCCGAACAACACCGTTGAGTCCGGCGATACGGGCAAAATCACGCCCGCGCTGCCAGCCCGGTTGATCGCCCCGTGCAGCCCTGTCAACGACAACCTACTGCGAAGCGCAACCGCAATGCCGCTGACGGACTCGGTGTGCGGCACGGCGGCTTACGGTCCCGGCAGCACGGTCCCGACCCAGCGCTATTTCTATCTGGCCGATGCCTACGACAGCAGCCCGATTGTCACTGACACCAACAAGGTCAGCACGGCTTCGATTGTCCGCTATCAGATCGCACAGCAGGGAACCGCCTGTTCCGCTGCCAATGTCCCGGTCGGCTGCGACTCCAGCGTTTCTTCCGCCAGCGCCTTTTACACGCAGCAGCTTCGGTGGCAGAACCCGCCGGCGAACACACTGATTACGGTGACGACGCACCACGTTTATAACGCCGACAAAGTGCTGGCGCTGTTTGAGAGCGGCGCGGTCAAGAAAATCACCGGCCATGACTTTGCGGCCCTGGAAGGGCCGTCGGCGACCCCGACTTTCTGGCAGGTCGCTAACTACCCGGAAAACCTGAAGCCATAGGCGGTTTCTGAGCTTTTCAGCAGTCTCGGCGCAAGGACATTCACAGTGCAGTTAATGGACAGCCAAAAATCAAAAACACGGCGGCGGGCGCGGCGCGGCGTCTCGCTAATTGAAGTGCTGGTCGTCCTGGTGATACTCGTCGTCGGCATTCTGACCATCATCCGCCTGTTCCCGAGCGGCTTCTTTTCCATTCAAAGCACCGGCAATGCCGCCCTCGCCGACAGCCTCGGTCATGCGGCCGTAGATTTAAGCAGTCAAAATGCGGCAAACCTGCCGGAAGCGATCCTGCCGAACAACTTGAACCAGACCGGCGGCCAGCAGGACGACCTTGTCTACGCCGCCCTCAACGCCGCTGCGTACTCCAACTACGACCCGGACAACCCAAACAATTTAGACAACGCCCGCGTCATCAGCAACGAAACCGTCACCGTGCCGACCCCGACGCGTGGCCGTTCGCTGTATGCGGTTCAGTTCGGCCCCCTGGCCCTCGGCACGGCCGCTGCGCCGCTGAACCCGACCGACCCGGCTGCCAATCCGACCCAGCTTGGCGCGTTTATGACCGTCAACAGTCTGCCGTGGGCGGCGCAGTCCGACAATTCGGTCGTCTCGCCCAATATCAAAGACCTGCTGCCGCTGACCCGGCCCGGCTTTCTGGTAGATACCGCCAACGGTCAAATCGCCCTGCCGTATGCCGATTACACCCGAAACTTCGTGCTGACGGTAGTGGACGCAAACAGCGTCACTCACACGCTATATTTGACCGTCCCGAAGCAGCACGCCGTGGACCCGACTGTTGGTTCGAATTATCTATACGGCCCGATCACGAACAACAAACTCGACTACCAAATCAGCGAGCATGACGATTACAATGGGCGCTGGTTTGATCCCGAAGACGCAAACCTTGCGTATGTCTCGGCCCAAAAGCCGACGGGAAACACGACACTGCCGACGCCCTGGCAGTTTGTGTCGCTGCACCGGCCTTACAACTGGCTGATTACCGGATCGGCCTTCTCGGCGGACCCGTATGAGTTCCAGCTTGCTTCCGGCAACATCGGCACCAGCCACTTGAACCCCGGCGCAGTGGCGTTTAACCCTTTGGCCGGCGGGGCTACGGGCTTTCCAGTGCTGAAAGCCCAGATTTCGTATATCACGGCCTCGTGGGGTATTCTGCGCGAGGACCACGACGTTCCATCGCTGACCGGCACGGGGAGCACGTTTGTCGTGCGGACGACGGTGCCGAACCTGAAAAAAGCCGGGTCGGCGAACCCGGACAACACGATCTATCCCGGCCTTGTCGCCGGCAGCAACGCCAGCCTCGTAGTTTTGGACCTTGACAGCGGCCGGATTGCTGCGCCGGGAGCCGACCCGACCCTGCTGAACGACGAAGATTTGAACGGGACGACAGCGACGCCGCCGACAATCAATGTCAGCTATTCGCTGGGCCGCATCACATTCGGGTCGGATGCGTTTGGCGACAATTCCAGCGCGACACCCGCCGACGGCACTGGAACCGCGCCGGCGCACCGGATACGCATCTTCTACGCGGCGGACCTTGACTGGACGGTGGCGGTGCAGAAGCCGGCGGCGTACTTGAGCCAGGTCTCGGCGCTGTCCAATCCACCGGAAACGACGCCGCTGGGGGCCAACCAATTCGTGTACGACCCGTCGGTGCCGTGCGTCTATGTCGCCCGCTGCAATGCCGGCAAGACGTTTGAAGTGGACGGCACGGCGACCCCTTCGGGCGGCGGCACCCCGCAGGCGTTCACGCAGACCGTCGCTGCCGGTCAAGTGCTGGTTTCGCTCGGTGCGCCGGATGTCCAAATCCCGCTGCCGTCTACGGCGACTGCCGGCTCGGCCGTGACGTTCAGCGCCGTGCGCGGCTTGTCTGCGCGGGCGGTGGTGGCCTGGAAAGAGCGCAATCAATACAAAGTCCACAGCGTGGACACGATTTTGACCCGGACGCCGTAGACGAGGACCGGCATGGAACACGGGGCTGAACCCCCGTGCTTCAAAGGGCAATCTCCCGCCTTCGCGGGCGCTCACTTCGTGAGTCTATAATGCCCGCTTTGTCTTCTGCCCGCGAAGGCGGGGAATTGCCCTTTGAAGCACGGGGGTTCAGCCCCGTGAAACACGCTGCCGCAAGTTTGCAATGAACAACACCGACCCCCAACTGAATACACTGCGCCGAACACCGCTAAACCGGGCCTTTACGCTCATTGAGATATTGATCGTCATCGCCCTGACCGCCGTGCTGTTCGCCCTGCTGATTATTCCGCTGGTCAGCGCCCTGCGCTACACCAAGCAGGCGCAGATCGTCACGGCGGCGCAGGACGCCGCCCGGATCACGCGGGAGCGCATCACCCGCGAGCTGGGCAGCGCGGTCTTCGTGTTCGACGGCACCAGCCACCCGTTCCAGACGGCGAACGCCTATCAGCCCGGCGACGACCGCTACACCAACTTCTTGAACTTGCAGATGCGGGACAAAAATGGGGCCGCCGTGGTCGGGCATGCGTACAATGCCAAAATTGACTTTGTCCTGCCGAAGCTGAACGACGCCGGGGCGACGATTGACCCGACGACGAACCTGCCGATTGCCTACACGCAGGGCCAAAGCGGCTCGGCGCGGATCGGCAGCCCGTCGTATGTCTTCCCGCTGGCCGCCGGCACCAACGCCGTCCGCTACTTTGTCGGTCTGCGGGACCCCAGCAAACCTTACGATAACTCTTTGGAAGGCAAAGCTAGCAATAACGACGACAACACTTACATTTTGTACCGCGCTGAGTTCCAGCCGTATGTCAAAAGTGGCAGCACAGTTGGGCCAAACCTCCACTTGTTTGCCACACGTCCTAATTCAAGCAATGTACTAATACCGGATTTGGATGATCCTGACTTTTTTCGCTATGTGAGCACAAGCGACATCAACTGGCTTGACCCAAACCATGCTAATTACCCGGCACAAACGCCGCCTACCTCTATCACAGCAAACGCTCCCGACGGCTCGATGCCGCATGATTATCCAGATGGTTCGCCCGAACAACACAACTATCGAGTAAACCAATGGGCGCAGATTGCCAAAGTCGCCATTCCCGGCCCGAACGTGGATTTGCTGCTGCTGCCGCACAATTCCGATAACACGCTGGCGTATGATGCTGGCACGGCAATAGCGCCGCCTGCTTCGCCATGTACCCCGACATCCTGCCCGGCGGCGGCACACTCTGGGATCGCGCATGACCCGGTGGCGAATAGAAGCTACCCGATTGTCAATACCAGCGTGACGTTCCGCCCGGCGACGGTGAGCGGAAGCGCGACGCCGGGGACGACGGCGGATTACAACTCGTCGGGCGTTGTCGCTTCCGACCAGAGCGGGTTTACCTATATTCCGACAGTCTACACGGCGACCAGCCAGTCGTGGTCCCTGCCGTTCCATGTCAGCCTGTATCCCGGCAATTACGACCCTGCCGGCGCAGGCAATCTGAGCATGTACTACAACACTGAGGAATACGCCGCGCCGCGGACTTTGGTGAACCCGCCGGGCGGCTACACCCCGCCGACCGGGGCCGCCTCGCTGTACCTGAACCCTGGCGACATTTTGGAATACCGGCACCTCAGCACCGACACGAACGCGCCGCTGGGAACATTGGTTTACAATATCACCCAGGGCTACCCGGTGACTTACGACGCGATGAGCGGCGCGTACACCGCCGGCGGAACGCACTTTGTGCCGATGACCACCAACCCGGACACCGGCACCATCATGTTCAGCGCCCCGTCGCTGCCGAACGGCCCGTATGACCGCTACAATCGGTACTGGACTTATACGCCCGACCCGACAGGGTTGGTAGACCTCGCCAAACCCGCGACGACGCCCGCCGCGCTGACCGACTCGCCGCTTTCCAATGAAGCCAAGAACGCGACAACTTCGACTACGCCGCTGACCGGCGTGGACCACGCGCACCTCGTGCCCGGCAGCGTCCGGGTCTACGGCCCGGATCAAACCTCGGGGCCGAACAGCGGGCAGCCGATCTCGTACACGGAAATTCAGGCGGCGGGCGGCAGCGAGAGCGACAACCAGTTCTCGGTCAACTACGCCGAGAACACCGTCAATCTGAAGCCCGGTGCGCCCGGCCCGGTGTCGGTGGTTTATGATTACCAGGCGAACCTGACGCTGAAGGACCCGGCGGCGATGCCCTCGCCGCCGCTGCCGCTGGTAGACTTGCCGAGCAACCCATACCTGCCGATGCAGGTCAAAGTGGACTACCAGACACGCGATTTGATTGATGTCAATATCGGTGTCCGTATTTACGACATCACGACCAACCGGGCGCAGATCATCCCGACGGAAACCAAAGTCAAAATCGGCAACAGCAATCGGTAGGAAGCCCCCCCCAATTCTGGGGAGCCGGAGTTGGAGAAAGCCCAGCGGGCGCGGCAGCAAAGGGCGCGGCAAGCAGAGGGCGCGGCAAGCAGCGCCCCTACCGGGCGCTTTCTGGCTCCCCCATGATTGGGGGCCGGGGGGGCTTAAAGCAGAAAACAACGATGTTCATACCACAGACCGCCACAACTTACACCCGTTCCCGCCGCGCGGCCTGCCCCCGCCGGGCGCTTCGGCACGGCCAGTCCATCGTCATCGCCCTGCTCGTGCTGCTGCTGCTCGGCCTTGTCGGAGCGCTGTTCGTCACTGTCGTTTCCCGCAACATCATCAACGCCGCCCACAGCAACCGGGTTCAAAGCGCCGGCAGCTACGCGTCCGCCGGGATCACCTACGCCGACTCGCAGCTTTCAAGCAGCATAGACGGGGCCGATTGGCGTCCGCCGCTGCAATTTGCCCTCGCCGTCCCGCCGACCGAGTCGCGCGAGCTGGCCCGCTACACTGCCGCCGCTGCCTCCCTGCCGGCACTGAACGCCAACGACCCTGACTTGGAATACCTGCAAGCGGGCTACGCGCGGTACAACTCCGGCGCGGGGCGTTTCTTGATTCGCGTCACCTACGACCCCGTCAACGTCGGCAATGCTTCCGTGCCGCCGGGCAAGTACCTCAAAATTGAGTCGGTTGGGCGCGAAGGTCTGATTGATGCGAACGATCCGACGACTTACACCAACAACCGCAGCTCGGATAAGACGCAGGCGTACTTGGTGGCGCTAAAGCCTATCGGCATTACGGATTATGCCCGGTTTGAGACCAACCCGGACAAGCGCTCGGACATTGCGAATTTAGGCGTCGCCAGCCAGTATTATCAGGACAATCTCGACGGCGGCATTGCGACGCCCGGCGTGTTCGATTTCAACTCTGTCGGCAGCGCAAGCAGCAACGGTGGCTCTGCCACGCCCCCGACTTTGCAGGAATATCCGGTGCTGACAACCTATGGGGCGGCGGACGCGTACTTCAAAAACACTATGACGGGATCGCTGTACCCGAACCCGGCGGGCGGAACCGGCACTGCTGCGCCGTCGGGCTACACCGCAGTCGCCGGCGGCGGCTCGGTCCATTCCAATATGCCGGTGCGGTTTTTCGGCATGAACATTTTGTACCTGAACCCCGGCACGAACTCGCCGCTGTTTCAGGACACGGCAGAGTTCGGCGGCGACCTGCTGCTTGACAGCTATAACGATAAAAACCCGCTGTTTACGACTTCGGCGACGGCGACCCCCGGTCAGCAGGCGGCGCTGATTCTGAACCCGACCAACCCGGTCAAGCCGACCGCTCCGGCAACCAGCACTTATGTCGCGCCGAGCAACTCGACTCCGGGTGGAAACGGCGGCTTCAGCACGCAAAACGGCCTGGTTCGGGACGGCTCGATGCAGAACGACGCCGCCGGGCTGCCGCGCTCGATCACGCGGCTGGAGCCGCCGCTGCTCGATGCCCAAGATGCGGCGTCGCAGATGCCCCGCTACCGGGCGATTGCGATGAACTCCGCGCCGCGCACCGACCCGACTTCCACCGCCAATCCGCAGGCGGCGTATCCGGCAACGGCCAGCCGCTTCGGCTACGGCAAAAATATCTATATCAACAACCCGAAAGATGTGCAGCCCGACAGCACGAATATCGGCGGCGGCTCGACCCTCACCGACGAATGGCTGAACCGGACCACGGCGAATGCGACCGGCGGAAGCAAAGGCGGCTGGAACGGCCTGTTTTACAACCCGCCCGGCGTCACGATTGTGCTCGGCCAGTACATGACCACGCCGACCGCGACCGCCACCCCGGCGGTCGGCTACGGCATCCGGCTGGTCCAGAGTGCCGGGGGGAACTTTGTAGACCCGGCCGGGGCCAAGAGCATCGGCCCCAAGATGGACGTGCCGTATTCGTCGCTCGACACCGACCGAACCGGAACCTCTGCCGACAATGACATCGTAATCTATGCGGAAGGCAATGTCCGGGTGCGCGGCATCCTCAGCCCCAACGAAGGCGCGAGTTTGACCCCGCCGGTGGCCTCGCGCCATATCACGATTGTGACAGGCGGCACGGCATACATTGAAGGTAATCTTTTGAAAGGCACGCCCGACTCCAGCATCAGCGTTTTGGCTCACGATTATGTGTGCGTCAACACCACGCAGTTTCTGGCCGGCCCGACGGTGGAAGAACACACCGACGGCACGCAGACCCCGGACCTGCCGCAGAACAGCACTTTCCTGAGCCTCGACGAAGGGCATTCGCTGTTGCAGGAGTTTAATTTCGGCATCGCCGGAACCGACGCGACGAACAATCCGCTGACGCCGAAATCCAAGTATCTTGACCCGCCAATCAATTCCAAACTGGCTCTTTACTTAGCCGCCGGCCCGGAGTCGGCCGACCCGGCTCGGATTGACATAAACATTTTTGACCCGCTCACAATAACGGCACCCACAACGCCCTCACCAGTAATTGACTTGAGCAGTTTTACGCGCACGACGCTTGATTTGTCCAGCTATACATTCCCGACGGTCGCGCTGCCAACCGGAGCACTGTTGAGCAGTTCGGTTTTTACCGATCTGCGGCAGCTTTCAATCAAAAAAGACAACGGGCAGGACGACGCCAACGGGGTCGGAACCGTGCCGACGGCGGGGCAGAATGTGCTGTTGGAGCGAGCGGCGATTTTGCCGATGGACATTCGGATTGAAGCCGTGCTGTACGCGCAGACCCGCTCGTTCTTTGTCATTCCCGGTGACTGGTTCAACACGAACAGCAATGACAATCTGAAAACCTACGGCCTGGCGAACACGACGCCGAGCCGTCCGGTAGCGGACAATCGGTTCCCGCTGTACGGGCAGCCGATTGACCTGAAGATCACAATCAGCGGCAGCGTTTCGGAAGCGCATCCTGCCGACATCGCGGCGCAGACGGCGTGGATGCAGCGCTGGGGCTGGATACCGCAGTACCACGGGACGCTGAACATGCCTGGCGGGTCGGAAAGCGCGGGGCATACGCTGACCGGGCAGCCTGCGATTGGATTGCAGCTTATTTACGATCCGCAGGCCGGGTATCCGTATGACCCGACGCCCGCTGGGACGGGCACGCCGTCGCCGTATTACCTGCGGAGTGATCGGTTCGGGCGGCCCCTGCCGTTTACCCCGAAGCTGCCGGTTTCGCCGGGCCTGCTGTATTCGGGCCAAAGCGGGGAGTCCCCGCTGCTTCAATAGAGTGGAGCGGGGTGTTGATGACTGCGAGGGCGTCGGTGACGAGGGCGTTTATGTGTGCGAGGGCGTGAACGCCCTCGCTGGGGAGCGCGGACGCTAAGGTCCCGCCTTCGCGGGACAGGAATAAGAATAGGACGGCACGAATGGACTCTTCCGCCACGCAGGTGGCGGCTTGGCGTCTGCGCCCCCCAGCGTGGGCGTTCACGCCCTCGTCACACATACCCTCGTCACCGACGCCCTCGTGACCACGCTCTTGTGACCGACGCCCCGAGATTGATGTTCTCGTATTCACCGGACCGCGCCGACGGTATCGTTTACTTCGCCCGCGCACCGACGCCGCAGAGGCTTTTTCAATGACACGAACCATGCAAAAACGAATTTCTCGCACTTCGCCGGTGAAGCGGCTTCTGCGCCCGGCGCTGACGGCGGCGGCGCTCGGGGCCGGCTTTCTCGCCCTGACGGCGGCCGCCCCGGCGGCCCGTGCGGACGGCGTTGTTTACCAGCAGCATACGGTCAATGCCGGGGTGCTGGTCTTGACCACCGACCCGGCGCCGTTTCTGTTTTATGTGCTGAACAAGCGGCCCGACGTTCGGCCGGCGGAGCTGACCTTTGTGAACCCGCTGGCCCCGGCGGCGGCCACGCCGGACACGGCGGCTTACTGGGAAGTTTCGCTCAGTAATGTGTCGGAAAGCGAGCTGGCCCGCTACGACATCCTGTACCTGCTGGCCGACCACCCCCCGTACAGCCCGGCCATCAACGAAAAGCTGCGGCGGTTTGTGGACGGCGGCGGGCAGCTTGTGGTCGAGTACGGCGCGGCGTCGGCTCCCGTGCAGGGCTTGTTCATCGGCAGCAAAGCCGTGTCGCAGACGACCGCGCCTGTCGCCTTCCCGACAACCGGCGCAGCGGCGGTGCTGCAGCCGATCCTCGCACAGCCGTTTCTGTTTACGGGGACGGACTTGACGAATTTAGGCGGGGCCGCCCTGGCGCTCGGCCCGAGCACCACCGATCTGGTGCATCAATCGGAATTTTCGGTGTTCAGCCCGGCGCTGGTCACGACCAATGGGCCGGCGGTTTCGACCACGCAGATTGGGGCGGGGCAGGTGATTGTCAGCGCCCTGAACTTCGGGCCGGCCATCGGTGCGACGAACCTCCCGGCGTCCGCGCCGACAGCGGGCCTCAAGCTGCTGGCGAACATCGCGGCGTCTGCCGAGGCGCACCCGAACGGCAGCCGGACCAGCCACGGCAATTCGTCGGGTCGCGGCCTGGCGTCGTTTTCCCCCGCCTGGCAGGCCCCCGTGTCGTCGTCGGGCACGGTGTCTGCGCCGGGCGGCGCGGCGGTCTGGGGCAATTTCGTGTTTGTGACGGACGCCGCCGGGACGCTGCATGCGTATGATGCTTACCCGTCGGAAAACCTGACCGGAACGGCTAACACGGACGGCAAAGAGCAGGTCACAGGCGTATCGCAGTACCCGAATACGTCCTACGACGAAATCTGGAACACGGCTTCGGCGAGTCCTGCGCTCGGCGCGGGCGCATCGGCGCCGATTGTGGCGGCGGTCAGCGGCACGAATTATGTGTTTGTCGAAAAGCCCGACGGCAGCGTGGTCGGCTTCAATGCCGTCACGGGGACCGCATTCAGCCCGGCTCTGATGCCGCCGGCCGTGCCCCCCCCGCCGGCGACCTACACGGTGCAGTCGTACCCGGCAGGCGGCGTCACTAACGCGCCTGCGCCGACGTATTACGACGGGCGGCTGTATGCGGGCCAGGCCAACGGCAGCCTCGCGGTGTATAATCTGACGATGCCCGGCGTTATGTACTTTGTGCCGCTGAACCCGACCCCGCCGACGGGCGCATCGGAGCCGGTGACCGGGCCGCCGTCGGTCGGGCTGATCTCCGGCGGCGACGCCAATGTCCTCATCGCCATGGTGCCGACGCCGTACAACATGTACACGGTCCTGCTCGGCGCACGCAATGAGCCGCTGAAGCCGTTCAGCGTGGGCGGGACGCTGAACGGCTACAGCATCAACCGCACGGGCCGCTACGATGTCGCCAATTTGTTCGCCGAGACGGCATTTCCCGCGCCGCAGCTTTACGACGCCGACGGCGTCAACCAAAACATCCCACTCAGCCTGCCGTTGCCGAACGCGCAGGACCCGCTGTTTACGACAAGCTTGGTCGGCAGCTTTTTCACCGACTGGAACATGAATTTCACTTTTGCCGCCGGGACCAACGCCGGAATGACGAACCCGGTGAACTTGAACTTCATCAGCGCCCTGTCCTACGGCGAGGTCAACGGCCCGGCGACGCCGGCATCCGCCATGTCCGCCCCGGCGCTGGACCGGCGCGGCGATGCGTATTACACCGAGACCATCAGCTCCGGCAGCAACGTCAACAGCTACGTTGTCGGCGTGGCGACCGCGCCGCTGCACTCCTACGTTCATCTGAAGTTCCGGTTCCGCCTGCCGACAGCCGCCGACGGCGCAAATTGGAACTACATGGACGCCGACAGCGTCAACTACACAGGGTTGGTCGGCTACACGTTTTCCGGGCCGCCGGTGGCGGACGACCAGGGCAATGTGTATGCCGTGGCGACAAAGCCCGCCGCCACCGTTGGGGGAAATCCCACGGCGACCGTGCTGTGCTTTCGGGGCAATCAATCGGTCTCGGCAGTTCTGCCGACCCCGTCTTCGGTGGACCTGACCACAACCACCGTCTCGCAGCCCGATGAAGGCGGCAGCACGGAAGACAACTCGATTTTTCGCGGCCCCGACACCAACATCGGCGCGGCCAACGCCACTTACGGGCAGTTTATCGGGACGCCGACGACTTTGACGTTTTACAACTTCGGCAAGCGCGGCAGCACGTTCTCGCAGATTGCCGGGTCGCTGACCGAGCCGCAGCCGGTCACCGCCACCGACACGCTCGGCTCAGGCACGAAGACGCAGCTTTTGATGCGGACCAATCTTGCGTGGTACGTTCAGCCGTTCAGCGTGCAGGGCACAATCACGGGCCTCAGCCGGGTCGGCACCAGCTTGTTTTTCAGCGACGGCGTGAGTCTCTTCCGCTTGTCCGCTAATCCCGCCGTCGGCAGTGGCCGTGTGGTCACGGCCGCGCCGGTCGGAGCGCCGCTGGGCACGTCCGGCAGCGGCCTCGGCGCGGTCGGTGCGCCGCCGAGCGCCGGCGGCAGTGTTCTGGTCGTCAGCGGCACGGCGGGAATTGCCGCGCTGACCCGGCAGGTCACGGTTGTCGCCGACAGCGGGCGGGTTATCGGCGTGGACGGCGACGGCGGCGCGGTGTGGGCGGTGGATGCCACTTCCCAGACCGACCCGGCGTCGGGCGCGACCACCAAAGTGGCGTTCAGCCATCCGTCGTCGCTGTCTCAGTTTGCGCCGAACGATTACCTCGCCGCCGACCCCGGCGCAAACCGCTGCGTTCGGTTTGATCCCGGCGGCGCGGCGCACTGGGAGCTGACCCGCTTTTCGGACGACCTCTACGGCATTCTCGCGTCCGGCCAGCCGCTGACTCTCAGCCAGCCGAGCAGCGTGGTCAGCCGCATTGTTCCCGACACCGACACCAACAACCCCGGAGGCAGCTACAACTACTACCTCGTCGCCGACAGCGGCAACAACCGGATTGTGGAAATCTGCGACCGAGTGAATGCCGCCGGCGGCATCTTTACCAGCAACTTGGCGACCGAAGTGACCTTAAGCCACGTTTTGACCTGGGCGACGCACACCGGCGACCGGGACGGGCGGGCGTACCGCTACGGCAGCGCGGCCTATTACCCGAACCCCAGCCCGCTTACCGGCAAAGCGCCGTACAGCATCGCCGCGACCGTCGCCAACACGCAGATCGGGCCGCTGGCCGCCCCCGGCAAGCTCGGCCCGGTGAGCAGCGACGCCCCCGGCGGCTCAATTGCCGTGTTCAACCCGCCGGCGACGCCGCAGAAGTACAGCGCCGGGCCGACCGCTGACCTGGCCTATGTCGCCGCCGGGTTCCAGACGTATGACGGGACGGCATACAAAGCCTACAGCGTCCGAAACCCGCGCTTTTTGCAGCTTTACACGCCGCCGGTCAGCGCCGGCGCGGTCGCGCCGAACGCCAATGTTGCGGCGTTCGACTTTCTATATGCCGACGACAACGGGGCATTCGACCTGACCTACGATACGCCTCGGAAAGCGTTTGTCGCCGGCCCGGACCGGCTGCGCTTCATATCTACTGACTATAAAGCCATGTCTCAGACAGCTTTCGGGGTCGGCGGCACGGTCAGCCGTGGAAACCGGGCGTTTGTGCCGGTGTCCGTGCAGGCGCTTTCGACCGACAGCCAGGGAGCGGGCTTGCCGACGACACGGCGCTACTTAATCACGCAGGGCACGGGCCAGGGCGAGCTGGGCAGCCCCGTTGGGGGCCGCCTCGGCGGCGAAGTCTTTGAAGTGGACGCCGCCGGAACGAGCACGACCGGCACGAACTCCGGCGTCGGCGGCTTCAGCGGGGGGCAGACGCTCGCGCATCCCGGCTTCACCGGCCCGCTGCTTCAGCCGGGCGGCGCTCTGCGCCTGCCGTAGAACCACTGTTTATCAGTTCACGGGGCTGAACCCCCGTGCTTTGAAGTGCAATCTCCCGCCTGCGCGGGCAAAGAGTTAAGTCCAACAAAGTTGGTGCCCGCGACGGCGGGGAATTGCACTTTTAAAGCCCTGCCGTTCAGGGCAGGAACGACCTGCACCATGCACACGCAAACTACTATGCACCAAATGAAACATACCTTCACGCGCCGGCGCACCGCAGCGCTGCTGTGCGCCGCTCTCGCCGGGCTTGGAACCGCCGCGCGGGCGCAGTCGCCTGTCGCCGCGCCGAACCCGTCGCCGACAAACCCGACTCCGTACAGCAGCCCAATTTTCCATAGCGGCGGCACGTTCACGCCCCCGCTGTTTCCCGCGCCGCCGCCGCTGCCGTTCCCGGACCCGCTGTACAGCCAGCTTCAGGGCACGCCGACCGGCCTAGTCGCCGGCACCGGGGCCAACGCCGGGGCAGGGGTCTCGACGGAAATCCCGAGCTTTTTGCTGGGCAACTACAATCCGGCCCTGCCGCCGTCGTCGCCGGGTCTGTATTTCCCGAACCACTTCCGCGACGGCACCGCAGCCCCCCCCTGGTCGGCTCCGCTGACATTCACCACGCCGAATGCCGTTGCGCCCGCGCCGCTCGCCAGCGGCGCACAGCCGCTGGTGACGGTGGAAAGCACGCCCACGGCGGTCAACAGCACCGAGTTCCCGTTTATCCAGAACGTCAAGTACGTCGGCACCACGCCGGGCACGGTGGCCCAGCCGGACACGACGCTGCCGAGCGGGTCCCTGACCGTTCCCGGACAGCACAGCGGGGCGGCCCCCGCCGGCTCGCCCTACTTGATCCGTCAGCTTGTTTATTTCGGGCGGTCGGAGAATGTCAAAGTCACCGTCGGCGCGGTCACGACGACCCGGCTGGGCGGGGCGGTTTACTGCGTGGACGGTTTCACCGGCGAAGTCGTCTGGCGCTTTGAGACGCCGTCGGTGAAAGACCCGGCGACGGGCAATTACCGGGACTCGTCGGTCTTCTCGACCCCCGCCGTCGCGTATATGAACGTGCTGAACAACTCAGTAACAACCCCCTATGCCAACAAAGCGGTCGTGATTGTCGCCGACAACAACGGGTTTGTGTACTGCCTGGACGCCGCCGGCAACGGCGACGGCACCAGCAATGTAGACGCGACCACCGGCGGGAACCGAACCACCGGTGACGGCGCGACGCCGATCTACGGCGCACAGCCGGTGTATCCGAGCACGACCAGCACGACCGCCGGGCCGCATGTCGGCACCACCGGCGTTTACTGGATTTACCGGCCCGATCCGTCCCAGCCGAACCCGAGCGCTACGTCGTCGGTCAACTTCGACCCGCTGACGGTTCTGCCCGTCCCCGCCGCGTTCGGCCTGGCCTCGCCGAATGTTTATGTGGACCACAGCATCTCGACGACGCCCGACGCGGCCGGCAAGCTGGCGTCTAATGCCGTGATTTATCTCGGCAACACCCGCGACTGCGTGTACGCTTTGGACGGCCTCGGCGTGCCGAACTACCGCACCAAAACGGCGGCAACGCCGCTGCCGGCGTATAACGCCAGCCTGACGGCGGCTGTCACCGGCATCACCGACACGGTGCCGACCTGCAACCCGCGCTGGTGGTTCACGCCCGACCAAGCCTCGAACAGCGGCCTCAGCTTTGAGTCCACGCCCGCCGTCGTGCCGGCGTCCGCTCCGTTTCCGACCGCCACGGTCGTCACCGCCTCGCCGAACCCGGTGCCGCCGGGCGGGAACGTCACCTATAAAGCCACCGTCACCGATGAAGCCGGCACCGGCGGGCAGATCACCGGCACGGTCAAGTTTACGATCAACGGCGTCACGTCGGCGGCGGTGAACGTCATCAACGGCGTCGCCACCGTGACCGTCGCCGCGCCGCTGATTGCGCCCGCCACCGGCTCGTTTCCGGTTTCGGCGGCGTACAGCGGCGACCCGAATTTTTCCGGCAGCACATCGCTCCAGTTTAACGAGCAGGAAGACAGCGGCGCTCCGGGCGGCAGCGACATCGTTGTCACGTCGTCCGCCGACCCGTCCCTGCCGACCCAATCCGTGACCTTCACGGCCACGGCGGTTTCCAGCGGCCCCGTGCCTGCCCCGCTGACTGTCGGCACGATCACATTTACCATTGACGGCGCGGCCCAGCCCGCCCAGCCGGTGTCGGCAACCGGCACGGCGACGTATACGACCACGACGACGCTGACGCCGGGAACGCACATCGTCACTGCGGTTTATGCCGGACCCGCCGGCGTGCCGACCGGCAGCACGACGACGTTTAATCAGCTTGTGTACGGTCCGCCCGGCCCGACGGTCGTGATCGGCTCGTCGCAGGAACTCGGGGCCGGGTCAAACGCCGGGCGGCTGTATGCGATTGACGGCTTCAACGGCCCGAAGCTTGCCGGCCCCGCCGGCGGCGTGAACCATACGCTTGACCAGCGGCCCTTGTGGGCCTTCCCGAACGCTTATGCATCCGGGCCGGGCCGGGTTAGCACACTGGGCATTCGCCCTGCGCTCGGCAACATCACCGGCTCGCCGGTCGTGTTCACCAACACCGACGACGTTATCACGGCCGGCACGGGCACGTTCGGCACGCCGGGTTATGTGCCGACTCAGTACCGGACGCGGCTTTACTTTGCCGCCGACACGGGGCTGGAAGTGCCGTACTCGGCAACCAGCCCGACAACGACCGGGACTGTGAACCCGCGTCCGGCGACCGACACGACCGGGCGCGTTTGGGCAGTCAATTTGGACGGCACGACGGCGACCACAAAGGTCGGCGCGACGACGACCGTGTGGAGCTTCCCCGAGGCCAACAACCCGAATGACCCGGTCTCCGACACGACCCCGGAGCCGTCGCCGCCCATCGGCGCGTTTCTGCACGCGACCCCGGCGATTGGCGTGGTTCAGTTCCCGAAAACGATTCAGTACGCAGGCACGACCAATTACACCCATGCCGATGTGTTCCACACCGATGTCAAAGGTCAGTCTGTGCCGATGCTGTATATCGGCACGCGCGGAGCCGCCGATCTCGGCTTTTACGCGGTTGACATTGATGGTCTCAATGACGCGCAGCGCGGCGTGTACCGCCTCGAGTCGCCGACCGGATCGGCGTTTGAGTCGTCTCCGGTCTTAATCACGAACCCGTCCACCACGGCGTCGGGCGGCAACGGCGGCGCGGTGTTTGCGACTTCGGGAAACACGCTGCTGCAAATCACGGCGACGCCGATCAGCAATGTCAACCCTGTTCAGCAGTTCGCGTTTGTCGGCGTGGACGCCTCGTTCGGCGGCGGCGGCCCGATTTCCGGCCCGGCGGTCGCGGCGGCTGATACAAGCGACCTGACGACGGCGGGGGCGCTGACGACGCTCGGCTACACGACCAACACCACCGATTTTGTGTACTTCGGCGACGGGGCGCTCGGCTTCTGCCGGGGCATCACGCCGTTTGACCCGACCTACGCCGGGTTTATCAATCCCGGTCAGTACGGCGGCATCACCGAAACCAATAATCCGCCGCAGGTGGACGCCAAGTTCCCCTTGCAGGCGTATCTCTTTGACGGCACGGCGGCGCACCCGGCCACAACCGCCGACATGCGGAAAGCGCTGCCGCTGAACAGCCCGATTTCCGGGTTCGAATGGGGCGGCTTTTCGTATATCCGCATCGGCAACGTCGTCCCGCCCGGCTTTGACCCGACGAACAACCCCAACCCGGCGCTGCTGGTCGCCGACCCGACCGACGCCTCCGGCACGACCTTCTACGGCAGCGGCGGGACCGTCAACTTCTCGGTCGGCAACGCCGGCGTGGTCGTCCCCGCGACCGTGCTGTCCACCCTGACCGGCGGCTACCCCGAAGCGGGCCTCATCCACCGCACCGACCCGCCGGCGGCGGGCACCACCAAAGCCGATCCGGGCACGGACCCGTCCACGCAGCTTGTCACCCCCGCCGGGAGCACCGGCGCGGGCTTCGGCTGGATTGCCGTTTACTCCTACCCTATCGGCAGCGACCAAACACGGGTCGGCGATACCCCCGGCGCATTCCGCCGAGTCCGCCAGGCGAACCAGACCGCCACCCGGTACATCAAGACCACTTCGGGCAGCGTTGACACCTACACGGCCAGCGGCGTCGTCAGCCTCAGCATGCAGACCGGCATCGGCGCACAGTATGTGGACAGCACGACCCCGACGCCGACCATCAAGCAGACGCCGCCGACCGAGCAGCCGACGTTCGGCATTCTGAACCCGCTGGCCGTGCAGGGCTTCGGCGTCCCGCTGAACATCACCGGCAGCGCCACTCCGCCCACGGCGGCGGTGCGGGTCGGGGACATCTACGACGCGGGACCGTTCGGGCCGATCTCGTCGCCGACCAGCCCAACGGTGTCGGATTTAAGCGCGTTTGTCAACGGCAGCAACTACATTCCGAAGCTGCCCACCAGCGGCTACGATGTCGCTCACGAAAACCCGCTGGCCGTGACCCAGTACCTGTCCGACCAATCCCAGTATGCCCAGGTGCCGATTGCCGTCGCCACCTCGGTCGGCGACATCGTGGACGGCACCACCGGCGACAACCGCGTCCCCGGCAGCTTCGGGCTGAACGTGCAGAACCGCAGCCTGGTCCGAACACCGGGGGGCACGCCGACCAGCCCGTCCAATCCGTTCCCGGCCATCCCTGTCGCCATGCAGCCGGTGGTCGCTCACTGGAACGACAACACCAACTACGGCACCGGCGGCCTGCCGCAGAACGAGCCGGGCGGTCCCGGCGCGACAATCAACCCGCTGCCGTGGGAAGACTTCAACGCCCTGTCGTCGGTCTCCGCCAACGCCAGCCTGGACTACCCGGACATTCCGGCGTCGGCGATCACGCACAAGCTGGTCAAACTCCCCGCCACCGTCGGCGGAGTGCCGCCGGAGCTTGATTTGGACACGTCCAACGGTGCCGTGACCCTGGACCCGCAGACGGGACCGGCCGGCAGCCCGACCTACCAGAACCTGGATTATATTCACGTCTCGGTCGCCGTGCCGCAGCACCAGCCGGCCAACCTTCAGCTTTGGGACAGCGATTCGAAAATCCCGACTACGCCGGCGACGGTGAACACCAGCCATGCCGCGTTCCCGCACGGCTACATTGAAGGCTCCGGCACCGGCTACGGCAACTCGACCGGCGGCGGCACCCCGCAGCATCTGTATGTGGACCTGAGCACGCGCGGCCAGTTCAATACCATTTACCCGTACCGCGACGTGCAGACCTTCGCCGGCGTCCCCGTCAACATGAAAACGACGATTGCCGACGGCGTCATCGGCATCCCGACCCCCGCCCCCGCCGGCCTCGGCCTTCAAACCGAAGCGGCGGCGGCGACGCTGAACCTCGGCCTGTTCGGCCCGTACACGCCGAGCTTCCAGCCGTTTTTCCGGCCCATGACCGTGCACAACGACGGCAACGTCAACCTGCTCAATGTCCACTTCAACCAGCAGATGAACAACGGATCACCCGTGCCGCTTTATGCCTACGCGGACGGCAACGACCCGCTGTCGTTTTTGATAGGCTTCGACGCGGGCATCGGGGGCTACACTGCCGGGCCGGTAGACGCGGTCTACTTGAACCGCTTGACGGCGGGCGGCGCGGCAATCCCGGTCACCGGGTCGGTCAGCGAGCAGGCGTTCTTGTACCGCACGTCTTTGGATACCGATATGGTGCAGGCGTATGGCCGCAATCCGTTGGTGGCTGCAAACTTCGGCTTGCTGTACCCGGCGGCGACATTCCACAAGCCCCGCGCGGGCGGCGGGGAAACGACCCTGACCGTGCCGGATATGCCGGATACCGGCGGCTCCGACTACAGCCTGCCGACCGCCGCCGTGCCGACCCTCACCGCCGCTAACACCGTGGCGGCGTCCGCCCCGCCGTATGTCGGGATCGCCGTGCCCTTCGGCACCCCGGTCGGCACTTACCACACGAACGACAACATCCCGCTCCGGCTGTTTGAGGGCTATGACCTGCCCGGCAGCGGCACAGCCAACCCGTACAAGCCGCCGACCTACGGCTACGTCAGCAACGGAACCCCGACAAACGGCCTCGGCGGCCACTTCCCGCCCGGCGACCCCCAAAAGGTTTCAACCGTGCTCTCGCTGAACCCCACGGCGACGGCGACGGCAACTTTGCCGGAAAACGCCGCGCTTCAGCCGGTCAGCAATCCCGGCGTGAAGCTGCAAATCAAAGTGGTCGAAAACCGCATGACCGACGGCTTCACATTCGGCGCTCTGCCGATGATTGACGCCGGCCCGGCGGGTGGCACCGGCGGTGCCACCCCGGACTTCGCCCCGGCGGCGTTCCGCGATTTCAGCCGCCAGTCCATCTCGGTTTACTGGACTTCAGGACGCACCGGCGCGTACAGCGTTTCCGGCGTCAACGTGCCGTTCAAGACCGACAACAGCAAACACTTCAATCCGGGCGGCATAACGGGGAACGCGACGACAAGCTGGTACGGGCCGATTTCACCGCTGAGCCTTGCGCCGGGCGTCAACAGCAGCCTGAGCATTATGACCGGGGCGGACCAGACATACCGGCCGCTCACGGCCTTTGATGTCGCCGTCAGCACGGCCGCGCCGTATACTAACATTCTGTATGCGTATGAGATGGACCCGTCTACCGGCAAATTGTTCAGCTTCAGCCGGGTCACGCCGTCGTCGGATGACAATCAGGTCAAGTACGGGGTCAAAGGCTTAGACACCGGCACTCAAAAGTGGGCCTTTTGGACAGCGGCGACGCGCGGACGGACGGCGCTGTACTACAGCCCGCGCTCCTCGTGGAACAACCCCGCTGCGCCGCCGCCGACGCTGCTTCCCGTGCCGGCGGGCCTGACCGCCGTGTCCGATGTCAGCCCGCTGTATCTGCCGTTCGCGCCGGTTTTGCAGCCGGACGGCACTACCACGCTTTTCCAGCCGGTGATTGAAGCCACCTATACCGGCACCGGGCCGGACGGCAACGCGGACCTGTATGTCAGCCGCTACCAGCCCGGCGCGACGGCGGCCACGGCAGGCCGGCTTTCCCAAGTGCCGTTCCCGCCGGTGACCGAAAACCTGCGCCCGGCCGCCGGCGGCTGGTATCAAAGCCGCGACACGGCGTGGTCCCGCGCCGGAGCGCTGAATGTCAGCGTCCTCCGCGCAGGCGTGCCGACACGGCTCTTGTATGACGCCGCAAATCTGCCGCTGTTCTCGAAGGCCGTCTACGACAAAGCCAGCGGCTTCCTCGTGCTGACCGGCGTTCAAGTGCCGATCTTGAACCCGCCCGCCGGCGGGCAAGCCGCGACCACCAACACGGTCACGGTGGACGCCGCCACGGGCCGGGTCCGGTTCACGCCTGCGCTCGACCCCGCCCGCCAGAACTTCACGGCGATCCAGGCGACATTCAGCCCGCTCGCCCGGCGCTTGACCACCGACAGCCGCGCGGATGTCGGGGCCGTGACGTTCCTCGATACGGCGCAGAAAGAAAACAGCGTGCCCAATCCCAGCGCCAACACAAACCTCGGCAGCCCCATCGTGACTGACCGCCGCTGGACCATCTGGCGCAAGTCGGCCGACGCCGGCGGCAAGGGCACGGCGACGCTGTACTTCAAGACGCAGCGCTTGACTTTCTTCCTGCCGACGGCCATCGGCGTCACAACCAACCCGCCGGCCTCCGCGCCGACCTTTACGACAAACATCAGCAGTGTCAAACTCGGCAGCGGCACCGATGTCACGGGCCAGATTGATGTGGATTACTCCCGAGGCCGCCTTTACTTCCCGATCTCGACCGGCGCGGAAGGGCAGACAGTCTCGCTGACCTACACCGACACCGGCGGAACTTCTCACACTGTCCCGGTTGACCCGCTCGGCCAAAACACCGTGCAGTGGCAGGACGAGCTGCCGGCGAACGACACCACTGACCCCGCCGCGCGGGAGGCCGTCACGGGGCTGGACACGGTGATTGACACGCCGGTTCCGATCTCGACCGGGATCAACGAAAGCAATGTCGCCGCGTTTTTGGACCCGCTGGCCGGCGCAAACAGCTCGCACAAGGTCTGGCTGTTCTGGAACAGCACACGCAACGGCACGGCGGATATTTATTCGGAAACGATTGACCCGCTGTTCGCGCCGATCCCGCCGGGGTCGTAGTCGTCTCCCCCGGCCTCCGGCTTCCCTGCGGGAGCCGGAGGCTTTTTCTTGACCCCATCCCCCTGCATCGGGTATGCTGATGCCCTATGCGAATCTTTGCGGCAATGGACATCGGCACAAACTCGGTCCGGCTGGCCGTGGTGGAAGTCCAGGCCAACGGCACTTGGACCACGCTGGCGTCCCAAAAACAGGTCGTCCGGCTCGGCGAAGGCGAATTCGAGCGGGCGGCGAAAGAGTCGCCGGGCAAGCCCGGCAGTGAGCGGGACGACGGCGGGGGGCACTGGCTGACCGACGCGGCGATTGCGCGGGGCGCATTGGTCTGCGCCCGGTTCGCCGAAGTCGCGCGGGGCTTCGGGGCGGAAGAAATCGTCGCGCTCGCCACCGCCGCCGTTCGGGAAGCGGGCAACGGGGACGCGTTTGTTCAGCGGGTGCGCGAGCTGGCCGATCTGGATGTCCGAATCATCTCCGGGCAGGAGGAAGCCCGCCTTATTTACCTCGGCTGCGTCAGCGGCGTGGACCTGCCGCCGAAAAAGAACGCCCTGTTTATGGACATCGGCGGCGGCTCGACCGAGCTGATTGTCGGCGACAGCGCCGGCTATTCGTTTCTCGACAGCCTGAAAATGGGCGCGATCCGCTTGACCGCCGAGGGGGTGGTGGATGCGTCCAAAATCATCACCCCGGCGGCATGGGCCGGCTTGCAGCGCCATGTCCGCTCGCTGCTGGTGCCGGCGGCGCGGGCCGTCGGCCGGGCGGGCTTTTCGGTCATGTACGGGTCGTCGGGGACGGCGCAGAACCTCGCCGAGATTGTCGCCGCCGGGGCGTCGGCCCCCGCGCCCACGTCGCTTCGCAACTACGAGCTGTTTCTGCCGGATATTCAGGCCGCCACCCGCCGGCTGTGCGGGCTGACGGTGGAGCAGCGGCGGCGGGTTCCGGGCATCAACCCGGAGCGGGCCGACATCATCATCGGCGGCGCGGCGATTTTGCAGACGGTGATGGAGACGGTCGGCGCAAGCTCCATTCGCATCAGCGACCGGGGCCTGCGCGAAGGCATCATTGTGGACCGCCTGCGCCGGAGCGACAGCGTCGGCAGCCCGGCCCCGAAAGCCGTGAATGACAGCGCCCGGCGGCGCTCGATCCGCCAGCTCATGGCGGCGACGCGGGTAGACGAGACCCACGCCGCGCATATTGTCCACCTGGCGCTGATGCTGTTTGACCAATGGAAAGCGCTCGGCCTGCACGATTACGGGCGGGCCAAAGAATTGCTGGAATACGCCGCGCTGCTTCACGACTGCGGGTTTTTCGTCTCGCACACCGACCATCAGCAGCATTCGTATTATCTGATTCGCCACTCGGAGCTTTTGGGCTTCAATGACCGCGAGATCGAGATTATGGCCAATTTGGCGCTGTACCACCGCAAGTCGGTTCCCCGCCGCAAGCACGCCGCGTTTGCCCGGCTCGACCCCCGCACCCAGCGGGTCATCCGGGTTTTGTCCTGCGCCCTGCGCTTCGCCGAGGCTCTGGACCGCAGCCATTTGATGCTGGTCAAAGAAGTCGCCAGCGACAAGCTGACCAAGCCGGACCGGGTGCGCCTGACGCTGTTCGCGTCCGCCGACGCCCAGCTCGAAGTGTGGGCCGCCGAAGCCCAGGCGGCGGCGTTTTCGCGGACCTTCGACCTGCCGCTGGCCCTGCGGGTTCTGCCTAGCGCAGAGGCGGGGAACGGAACGGGGGCGGGCGGGGTATAAGAACTCTGCACGAAAGACGCAAAGCCGCCACGGATTGAAATCCGAGGCTCGAACAAACCAGCGTCGCGGCGACGCAAGAATCAAAAAGATACAAAAGTAAGGCGCACGGTTCGTGTCGCGTCGCCGCGACGCTGGTTTGTTCGAGCCTCGGATTTCAATCCGTGGCAGTTCTATCTTTAGAAAGCACACGCTCCTACTATGAAACGCCTCAAACAAACTCTCCTGCTCACCCTCGCCGGCTCCGCCGCCGTGGCGGCGTTCGCCTTCACCCAGGCAAAAGCCAAAATGGACGCCGCCGCGCCGGCGGTCGGCGCTCCCGCCCCCGCCTACTCCTTGCCGGACCAGACCGGCCAGGTTCGGACAAGCGCCGAAAACAAAGGCAAAGTGACCCTGCTCGCGTTCTACCCCGCCGACTTCACCGGCGGCTGCACGCTGGAAGCGCACTCGCTGTCGTCGTCGTACAAAGATTTGAAAGCGCTCGGCGTCCAAGTGTACGGCGTCAGCGTCCAGGACCCCAAATCGCATCAAGCGTTCTGCACCAAAGAAGGCATTCCGTACACGCTGCTGGCCGACACGAAGCACACCATGTCCGCCGATTACGGGGTGCTCATTCCCGGCGCAAATATCGCGAACCGCGTGACCTATATTGTCGGGGCCGACGGCAAAGTCGCGTATGTGGACAGCAATGTCAACAGCCATCTGAGCACCTGCGGCGACGACTGGATCGCGTGGATTAAAGCCCACCCGGCAGTGACACAAACAGCAGGGGCGCAGTCAATGGCTGTCACGGCCGCTATCGGCCAGCCTGCGCCGGGCTTCACACTGCCGAACGCCGGGACGGGGCAAGCGCGGTCGCTGACTTCGCTGATGCAGGGCAGCAAGGCCACGGTCGTGATGTTTCTCTCCGTCCAGTGCCCGTATTCCAACGCTTACAACAGCCGCATGATTGCGCTGGCCCAAAAGTACGCGCCGAAAGGCGTCTCGTTTGTCGGCGTCTTTTCCGACCAGAACGAAGCCAAAGACGAGATTGCGGCGTATGCCAAAGCCAAAGGCTTTCCGTTTCCCTGCCTCGTTGACAAAGGCGACAAGGCCGCCGATGCGTATGCCGCGCGGGTGACGCCCGAAACCTATGTTGTCAACAGCAGCGGGGTCTTGGTGTATCATGGGCGGATTGACAACGACATGGACCCGGCGAATGTCCACACGCACGACCTGGCGAACGCGCTTGACGAAACGCTTGCGGGAAAGACCGTCGCCAAAGCGACCACAAAGGCGTTCGGATGCACCATCAAGCGATGAGCACCTCCCCTCGTGCATCAAGAACCCACCTCCTTGCTTCGCTGGGGTCCTCCCTGTTAGGGAGGACGAGGAGCTTAAGATGGGGGCCTGGACTGAAACTCTTACCCTTCCCGCTGCGGGAGGGGTCGGCGCGTAGCGACGGGGGTAGGTATCTCTTCTTCCTCGCTCTGTTGTTTGCTCTGCCCGCCCACGCCGCGCCGCCGCCGACGGTGACGCCTGCCGATGCGCCGGCGATCAAGCGGGCGATTGCGGCGGAAAAAGGCCATGTCGTGCTGGTCAATTTCTGGGCGACCTGGTGCGGCCCCTGCGTCGCCGAGTTTCCGGCGATTGTCGGGACAGGCCGCAAATACAAAGCCGCCGGCCTGCGGGTCATCACTGTTTCGGCCGACCCGCTCAAAGACAAAGACGCCAAAGTCAGGCTGTTTTTGATGAGGTCCGGCGCGGAAGGGCCGGCTTACTTGGAGCAAAGCCGCGACCCCGAAGAGTTTATCAACGCCTTCGACCCCGCCTGGCAGGGCGACCTGCCGCGCACGCTGATTTACGACCGTGCGGGGCGGCGCGTGAAAACGCTGGTCGGCGAACAGACCGCCCAAAGCCTCGCGGCGGCGGTGACGCCGTATCTGCGGCCTATGAAAGCAGTGGGGACGGGGCGGAGGGCGAAGAAGCGCGAGGAAGTAAACTTCACTCGCTAAGCAGGGTCGTCCTTCGGACGAAAGATTATCGCACATAAAGATTGTCACACATAAGGTTTCCTCGTCCGAAGGACGACTTTAACAGCAGATACGAAGTAATGCCGAAGGCATAGAGAAGTTTACTTCCTCGCCCTCACCGTCTTTGCAATTCTTCCCTCGCTGCACAGCATGACCGAACCCGCACGTCGAAATCTGAATAGCCGGCTGCCGCTGCTTGCGCTGGGACTGACGGCGGCTGATCTGCTGGCGGTCTACGGCGTGCTCGGGCAGCGCTTGTATCCGCTGAACCCGGCGTGGGTCTACTGGCTGCTGTACGCGCTGGCGTTCGCCGTCTACATTTATGCCGCAGGGCGGCTGGCCCCGAAGCTGTGCTCCCGAGCCGCGCTGGGAATTATTCTCGGCGGCGCGGCGCTGTTCCGGCTGGCGGTGGTGCTCGCCCCGCCGGGATTGTCCACCGACATTTATTTGTACCTTTGGAACGGCCGGCTGATCACGCATGGGATCAACCCGTACCACTGGGCGCCGAATGCTTCAACGCTGCGGTTTCTGCGCGACCCCGTGTGGACGGTGATGGAGTACAAAAGCTACCAGTCCATTTACATGCCGGTCTCGCAGGCCGTCTTTGCGCTGGCGTACTCCGTGTTCGGCAGCAATCCCATCGGCTACAAGTGCGTGTACCTGCTGTTCGATTTCGGCGTCATCGGCCTGCTGCTTGTCATCTTGAAGCGCTTAAATCGCCCGCTGACCCAAATCATCTGGTACGCGTGGTGCCCGCTGCCGATTACCGAAGTGTCGCTGGCGGGGCACCAGGACATTGTCGGGGTGTTTTTTCTGCTGGCGGCGTTTGCGCTGGCGATGCGGGGCGGGAAAACCGTCCCGGCGGTCGCGCTGCTCTTGGCGGCGTCGGTGATGACCAAAGGCTTTTCGCTGCTTTTGATCCCGCTGTTTGTGCGGGCGCACGGGCGGGCGCTGGCGATCTGGGCGGCGGGCGGGCTGCTGTATTTGGGGCTGCCGCTGTGGGTCTACCTGCCGCAGTTTCTCCACGGCATGCACCAGTATTTAGAGAATGTCCATGTCAACTCGGGGCTATTCGGCTGGGTCAACCTGGGCCTTAGCTATCTCACCAAGCGCTGGCATTACCCGATTGCCGAAAAGCTGTCGGATGCCGCCCTGCTCGGCGTGACCTACTGGTCGGTGCGCCGCCCGGTGCTGTCGTACACGGAGCTTTTGCGCCGGTCTTTGGTGGTGCTGTCGGTGACGCTTTTGGTGATCCCGACGCTGTTTCCGTGGTATCTGCTGTGGACGCTGGTGTTCGTGCCGCTGCTGGACCGCAGGCCGCGCTATGCGTTTGTGCTGCTGGCCGGCACGTCTATTCTGCTTTATACTTACTACTATTCGCTGCAAGCCTATTGGTGGGTGTCGCTGGCGGAGTACGGCCCGTTTTACTTACTTTTGGCGTGGGAGATTTGGGGAGCAAGGAGAACGGCGACAGATGCGCGTGCTGACTTACAACATTCGGGGCTGCCTGGGGATGGACGGGGTGCGCTCGGCGGAGCGCATCGCTGAGGTGGTGGAAGCCGCCGATGCCGACATTGTCTGCCTCCAAGAAGTCCATCAGCGCCTGCCGCAAAGCGGGTTCGGGGACCAGCCGAAGCAGCTTGAAGCGCATCTTGGCCTGCCGGTGACCTTTCAAGCCAACCTGCGCCTCGGCCTCGGCGGCTATGGGGTGGCGGTCGCGTCGCGCTACCCGGTCGGCACGGTCCAGAACCACTTATTGCCGAGCGTCCGCGAGCAGCGCGGCGTTTTGGAAGTGCGCCTCGACACGCCGGACGGCCCAGTCGTCGTTTTCTGCACCCATTTCGGCCTGAACACGCAGGAGCGCATTAAACAAGCCGACGCCCTGGCCGCCCTGGTCCAATCGGCGGCCTATCCCGTCATCGTCTGCGGCGACTTCAACGAGCGCCCCGACGCCCCCGCTGTCCGCGCCCTGCTGTCCCAAACCGGCCTGCTTGACGGCGATGCCGCCGAGAACCGCTGGACTTACCCGACAAATGCGCTGGAAGCCCGCATTGATTACTTGTTTTACTCGCCGCCGCTGACGTGCGAGCGCGTGTCGGTGATTGACAGTCAGGCGTCGGACCATCTGCCGGTGGTGGGGGAGTTTGCGATTAGGAAGTAGGGCCACGGGGCTGAACCCCCGTGCTTTAAAGGGCAAGTTCCCGCCTTCGCGGGCGAAGACTTTATCCCTATCGGCTTATCTTCTGCCCGCGAAGGCGGGGAATTGCACTTCAAAGCACGGGGGTTCAGCCCCGTGTCATTCGTTTTCTTCAATGTCTTAGGCCCGCGAAGCGGTACTTCGTGGCGTCTGCGCCCAATAGCCGTGTGTTTCAACACATGGTTCTTAAAGTTCTTCCGGTTTTGGCGGACGAACGTTTTTCTTCCAGCGCTCGAGCGAAGCTCCGAACGCTTTGTAATTTTTGCGGGCTTGTGTTAGACTCGCCAACCCATTTGGCCCGCCGCGCACGGTATCCGCATCCTGATCATCTTGCCCGTCATCTTCCCAAAAACAAACTTTACAAATGTCATACCCACCCCGTTCTTCCAGCGTGAGACAGCCGCAGCAGGGACAGCGATAGGTAACGCCTTCTTGTCGCGGTGCTTGAGTAGACTTGGTATCCAGACGGTCAACATACCAGTCAAACCAAGCGCTTCTCCGGCTTTGAGCACTCAGCTCTGCCGGCGTGATAATCTTTTCATCAGACATAGAGACACTTATAGCAACGCTATTCAGTGAACGCGCATCAAGAAGAACAGGACATAGTAGTAGGCGAGGGGGGCGGAGAAGAGCATGGAGTCAATGCGGTCTAAAATGCCGCCGTGGCCGGGCAGGACCGCGCCGAAGTCTTTGACGCCGAGATCGCGCTTTAGAGTAGACTCGCACAGGTCGCCGACTTGGCCGGCAATCGCGCAGAGGGCCGCGAGGCCGAGCGCATGCACCATCGGCAGGTGCAGCCACCAGCCGAGCGCCGCGCCGGTGGCGACCGAGACTAAAACGCCGCCGATTGACCCTTCCCAGGTCTTGCCGGGGCTGACGTTCGGGGCCAGCTTGTGCCGCCCGAACGCTTTTCCCGTAAACAAAGCCCCGGTGTCGGACATCCAGGTGCAGGCGGACACGAAAATCACCAGCCATTCGCCGGGGGTCGTGTGCGCGATAGGCGGGATCAGCAGCGGAATGTTCTCGCCGCTGAAGCGTATTGTCCCCGGCTGCATGCCATGGAGCAGGGTGAGATACGAAAACAGCCAGCCGACATACACCGCGCCGAGCAGAGTCGTGCCGATAGTCACAATCGGCTTCGGGCGGCGCTTAAACAGCTCGGTCAAAAGCGTCGTGATGACCAGCAGCAGCAGCAGCGCGGGCAGGTAGGGGCCGAACTGCTTGCCGTAGTGCGCCCAGGCGACGATCTGAAACGCGATGCACGCCAAAATGCCGAGAAACTCGCTCGGCTCGCCGCCCTGCTTTTTGACCGCCCGGTACATCTCGACGGTGCCGCCGACCGACAGCAGCGCGACGGTCAGCGCAAACGGCAGGCCGTTGCCGTAAAAGCAGACAAAGATGTATGCCCCGGCGGCGACCAATCCGGCGGCGATCCGGGTCAGCATCGAGCGCTCGGTCAAAAAGTGCCGCTTCGGCAGCTCAGAGTTCAAGACGGGTCTCGGCGTAGGTGTAATCATCGAAGGTGTCGGTGTCGTAAGCGAGCACGGGGTCAGTGTTTAAGACCACTTGCACCGGGCCGCCGAGCAGCCCCTCGGCGCGGCGGGTGACGGCCGAGAGAGTCAGCGTTTTTGTGGCAAGCTGCCACAGCAGGCGCGGCCCGGCAATGCCGGCGATGCGCCAAACCGACTTGCGGGCGCTGAACAGCGGGTCGAACAGGGTACGCTGCCGGGTCAGCAAATCGGGCTGTATTTGGAACAGGCCGCCGAGCGTCACCGGGCCGGCCTCGCGCACACGGGTAAATTCCGACGGCGGTGCGCCGGGAAACGCGGCTTTGTAGTCGGCGGCGCGGACCAGGCCGACGGCGATCTGCACGTCAGGCCGGCAGGCGGCGGCAAACTCCCGCACGGCGGCG
The DNA here is from genome assembly GCA_965246745.1 of Capsulimonadaceae bacterium. Classification (GTDB taxonomy): domain Bacteria; phylum Armatimonadota; class Armatimonadia; order Armatimonadales; family Capsulimonadaceae; genus JANXMY01. The sequence goes on along the minus strand of OZ251980.1, from coordinate 1,171,536 downwards.
GCTGTCAGGAGCGGCAGGTCGGACGCGCACAGCAGCGCGGGCGCATCCTGCCGGGCGCGGCTCAGGCCGAGCCGCATGTTTTCGGGGCCGCTCGCCCCCGCCGGCAGCCACAAATCAACGCCGGTGACGGCGCTTTGAACGGCGTCCGGCGCGACGCAGATAATGCGGGCCTCGGGCAGCGCGTCCCGAAGCGTTCGGACCACACCTTGCAGCAGCGGCGTCCGGCCCGGCCCGAGCGGGGCCAGCGCCCGGTGCGGGCTGCCGATTTGTGCGGCGAATTCGGCGTCAATCGCGCCGCCGGCGGGAACAACAATGTCGGTCACGGGCCAGGCACCAGAAACGGCAGAGCGCCGGGCAGGACCCGCACCGTCGCGGGGGTCGTGCCCAGCACTTCGCCGTCAATCAGCAGCGGCTGCGGCGGGTCGGCGTTTACAGTCAGGCTTCGGGCGCGGTGCAGCGAGACCGCCGAGCAGCGCAGGTGCCGGCCCGAGAAAATCTGCGTTAAATTGTACAAAAGCGTCGGCTTCGAAACTTCCGCGACCAGGCACACGTCCAAACAGCCGTCGTCCACGACTGCGCCGGGCGCAATCTTCATGCCGCCGCCGGTGGTTTCGGCATTGGCGAACGACACAAACATGGATTTTAGGACACGCGGCGGGTCGCTGTCCAATGTCAGCGTCAGCGTGAACGGCGTAAACTTCGCCAGGGTCAGCACCGCCCCCCAGACATACGCCAGCGGGCCGGACAAAAAGCGAATCCCGGAATTGACCGTCTGCGCGGTCCGGGCATCGTAGCCGGTCCCGGCCAGCACCAGAAAATGGCGCGGCCCGCCGGTCCCGGCTCCCTCAATCACCCCGACATCCACCCGCTCGACACGGCCGGACACCAGCGTCCGGCACGCGACTTCCAAGCTGCCGTACAGGCCCAGCGCCCGCGCAAAGTCGTTGCCGGTGCCGTAAGGGATCAGCCCCACGGTCGCGCCGGTGCCGAGCACCCCGTTCATCACCTCATGCAGCGTGCCGTCGCCGCCGACCGCCACCACCAAGCGGGTCCCCGCCGCCGCCGCCAGGTGCGCGAGCGTCGCCGCGTCGCCGCTTTTCTCGGTGAACCGCCACTGCCAGTCACGGGCCGCGTCGCCCAGCAGCGCCTTGATTTCCGGCACCTGCCGCCCGGCCTTGCCGCGCCCCGCCGTCGGGTTCACGATTAACACGACCTCGGGCACGGCAGCGTTTGTCATGTCCGCATTATATCACAAAGAGCCGGCGATGACAACCGGCAGGAAGCAAAGCAGAAAACGGACGCGTTGGGATTAAATTGAGGGGCAGGGGGCTAAAATACCGGGCCGGCGGCGGCCAGCAGGTCGCAGGTCTCGGCGGCGACTTCTTCAAAGTCGCCGGCGGTCAAGCCCAGGCGCTCGAGCGCTTCCGGCTGAAGCGTGTACGCCAGGCCGTCCAAGCCGAGGCCGATGCCGAGGGTCAAACACACCGCGTCGGCCACATGCACCACAGACGGCAGGGGCGAGTCGCCGGGGGCATCAAGAGGAGCATGATGGTACCGCACGGCGGCGACCAGCGACGGCGGCAGGTTCCAGCGCTCCAGCAGACACGCGCCCGCTTCGGCATGGTCAAACGAGAAAACCGCCTGCTCGGCTTCGGCATAGGTGATCCCGCCCGCCGCCGCCAGCATTAAAACTTGAAGAAACTGGTCCCCAAGATACAGGTTCATCACCACTTTGCCGAGGTCATGGAGCAGGCCCGCGACAAACGCTTCTTCCGTGCCCCGGTACTTGCTGCGCTTCGCCAGCGCCTGCGCCGCCGCCGCGCATGCCAGCGAGTGCCGCAGCAAAGCGCCGCGCGGCAGGCCATAGCCGGCGACTTCCGACTCCAAAATCTCCTGGCAGCCCGACGCCATGACCAAGTTGCGCGTGGTCCGCAGGCCGAGAATGACGACGGCTTCCGAAACCGTGGCGATGCGCCGCGATGCGCCGTAGAACGCCGAATTGGCGAGCTTCAGAACCCGCGCGGCCAGCGCTTGATCGGACACCAGCGCTTTCGCGATGTCGCCGATCCCGGCTTTCGGGTCATCGGCCAGGTGCATCACCCGAACCACCGTGTCCGGCAGGGCCGGCAGGTCGCGCACCCGGCGCACCAGGGCTGCCAGGCGCTCAGTGTCCGCCATAGCAGGCTCCTTCATAGCAGGCTCCTTCCCGCGCCGCGCCGGGAGCGCCGGCCAGGGGTGCAGGCCGGCCCAGCGCCGCCAGCAGCCGCTCGGGCCGGCCGACGGGCCGCACCCACAAAGAGCCGTCCGCGTCCAAAGTCACGGTGCGCCCGCCGTGCCCGCCGGTGTCTTCGGCGCACAAAGGCACGCCGACCCGCGCAAGCTGCTCTTTCAAAGCCTGCACATTGCGCGGCCCGATTTCCAGCCGCGACAGCGCTTCCGGGTCAAGCGCCGTGCCGGCGGGGCTGAAAATCCGTGCGCCGCCGACCAGCGCGGCCCGCACCAGGGCGCTTTGGCCCCCGCAGCGGGTCACTTCCGCGAGCGCATGCCGCAGCGCCGTGTCCGCGCATTTGCCCGGCAGGGGGGCGGCGGGGCGTCCGGGCGTTGCCGGGCGGGTCTGCGGCAGAACCACATGGGCCAGCACGGCGATCTGCGCCGCCGGCTCATACAAGCACAGCCCGACGCACGCGCCCAGGCCGGACGCTTGCAGGCGCGGCCCGGCGGCCCGCTCCAGGGCCGTTTCCCCCATTTCCACCAGTGTTGTCGTCGCCATAATTGGAAAGCCTCTGCTTCCATTGTGGCAGTTTGAGGAGTTTTATCCAGGGGCGGCGCTCCCGAGAGCCGCTTAATCCAATAAAAGCACGCCTGCCTCCCTGCCGGCAGGGAGCAGCGCCGTGTCCGCCGGCAGAACCAAAAGCGCGTTGGCCTGCACCAGCGGACTAAGCATCCCCGAACTCTGCCGACTCACCGGGCGGACCGTGTACGCGCCGGGCGGCCCCGAGACTATCGCCCGCTGAAACGACTGCCGCCCCGGCGTGTGCGCCGCGTCTTCAGTCAGCACGGCGCGAACTTCGGGCCGCGCCCACGGCGTCTGCCCGGCCATCTTGCGAAGCGCCGGGCGGACAAACAATTCAAACGTGACCATCGCCGAGGCCGGGTTGCCGGGCAGGCCGAAAAACAGCGTCCGCCCCCACTGCCCGAACGCCAGCGGCTTGCCGGGCCGGATCGCGACCCTCCAGAAGTCCACCGTGCCGCGCTCCGCGAACACCGCTTTGACGTAGTCGAACTCGCCGACCGACACGCCCCCGCTGGTGAGCAGCACATCCGCGCCGGCGCAGGCGTCAAACGCGGCCCGAAGCGCGTCCGGCGTGTCCCGCGCATGGAGTTTTTGGACGACGACCCCGCCGGCGGCTTCCACCTGCGCCGCCAGGGCATACGCATTGGAATTGTAAATCTGCCCGTGCCGCAGCGCCGCGCCCGGCTCTGCTAATTCATCCCCGGTAGACACCAGGGCGACGCGCGGCCTCGGCAGCGCCCGGACTTCGGCGTGCCCCGCCGCCGCCGCCATGCCTATCTCCGCCGCCCGCAGCCGCGCTCCCTGCGGCACGACCACTTCCCCGCGCCGCGTTTCTTCCCCCGCCCGCCGGACATGCTGCCCGCGCGTTTCCGCTTCCCGGATCGTGACCCCGCCGTCCGCCGCCGCTTCGGTGTCTTCCACCGGGACCACCGTGTCCGCGCCGGCGGGCAGGGGCGCTCCGGTCATAATCCGCAGGGCCGTGCCGGGCCGCAGCGTGGGCCTGTCCAAAGCCCCGGCGGCGATCTCGCCCGTCACCGGCAGCGTCACCGGCAGGGTTTCCACATCCTCGAACCGCACCGCAAACCCATCCATGCCGCTGTTGCTGAACGGCGGCAGGTCAATGGCCGTCGCCAGGTCTTCCGCCAGGATCAGCCCGAGCGCTTCCGCCAGCGGCGTCGGCACCGGCGCAAGCGGCGCGGCGTGAGCCAGAATTCGGGCCAGGGCCTCGGTGTAAGTGAGCATAATTTAGAGTTGGGAGAGTGCATGCGCCGAAAACTCGCGCTGCTTTTCCAGGAAAAACGCGACGGCGGCGCGGCCTTCGGGACCGATGTGCTCGGAGAACGAGTTGACGTAGAGCTTTATATGGGCGCGGACGACTTCGGGGTTGAGGTCCTGCGAATGTTCGCGGCAAAGGGCGAACGCTTCGCCGTCGTGAGCTTGCGCCCAGCGAAGACTGTCTTGAACCAGGGTTTCCAAATGGCTTTTATCGAGAGACTTGCGGGCGGCGATGGCTCCGAGGGGGATGGCAAACCCCGTCTGCTGTTCCCAGTGGTCGCCGAGGTCTTGGATCAAATGCAGGCCGTCGGCGGCGTAGGTGAAGCGCTTTTCATGGATGACGACGCCCTGAGACCCCGGCACAGTCAGAAGTTTGGCGTAGAGGGCATCAAACGGCAGAAAGCGCTTTCGGAGCGGTCGTCCGGCGTAGAAATCCAAGAGGAAGTTGGCCGTGGTGTACTCGCCGGGAACCAAAACTTCGGCGTCCGGGTCCCATCCGCCGCCCGACAGCAAAAGCGGGCCGACGCCGCGCCCTAAAGCACCGCCGCAGTCCAGTAAATCATACTCGGCTCGGCATTGGACGTAGTTGGCGTAGCTAATTTTGACGACATCCAAGCTCCCCGCCTGGGCGCGGGCGTTCAGCGTTTCTACGTCCTGGAAATCCACGGTGAACGCGAGGCCGTCGGCCTTGACTTGGCCGAGCAACAGGCCGCTGAAGATGTAAACGTCGTTCGGGCAGGGCGAGATGCCGAGGGTGAAGTTAGGCATAATATATTCTCTTGTGGGAGGCGCGAAGGAATAGGATACGCTGACGGTACTGTTCTTTCGTCCGAAGGACGCTATTCAGCGAGTGAAGTTTACTTCCTCGCTCATTCCCTCGCTCCTACACGCGCAGCGCATCAAAATACGCCGCCAAGTTTGCCAGCGCCCGCCGGATATTCTCGGGGCGCATGTCGCGCGTAGACGCAAAGTTGCTGACCGCGCGGATTTCGCCGACGGGAATGCCGAGGATTTGCCCGGCCTGCGCGACCGCCGCGCCTTCCATCGTTTCAAACGCCGCGCCGAACAAAGACTCCCGCAGACGCCCCGTGTCTTCGGCCCCCGTGCAGCAGTTGACCGTGCAGCCGGCCCCCAAGTGCGCCGCCGGAAACTCGGCGAACAGCGTCAGCGGCAGGGGCATCCGGTAGAATGCGCCCCATTCGGCCTCGCCGACAGGCCGAAAGTACGGCGGCGCGGGCAGGCCGAAGCCGACATCGCCGTAGATTTCCGACGTTCCGATAACGATGTCTCCAATTTGGAGGCCGCTGCCCGGATACGCCCCCGCGATGCCGATGTTCAGCAGGCGTTTCGGACGCAGACGCCCCGCCTCGGCCAGCGTCCGCGCCAGCGCTTCGGGAACGCCGACGCCCGTGAGAAAACCCGCGTCGCCGGGGCCGAACGCCGCCAGCTCACCCGAAGTCGCCGCGCAGACAAGCAAATCCAACTTAGGCACGCAGTTCCCCGTTCAAGAGGCTGTAGCCGTCGTGGTCGCGCCAGCCGCGCTCCGGGTGGCGGGTCATATGCCGCACCCGGCCTTCTTGTTGGAACCCCAGCCGGGCCAGCACCCGCTGACTTTTCGTGTTCTCGCAGTCCGCAAACGCCGTAATCCGGTGCAAATGGCCCGGCCCGAACGCGTGCGCCAGCAGCCCCCGCGCGGCTTCGGTCATCACGCCGTTCCCTTCGGCATCGGTGCGAAGCATGTACCCCAGCTCCGCGCTTTCGTTCACCGGGTCAATTAAAGTCAAGCCGACCCGGCCCACCAGTCTTCCCGACCACAGCAAAACAACGTAATGCCACGCCGTGCCGAGAAGCATGGCATCTTCCGCCGATTGAATATATTCTTTCACCGTCGCCCGCGTGCTGCTCGAAGTCCACCCGAACCAGCAGCCGAACTCGGCGCGGGAGTCAAGGATCATCTTCAGCACCGCATCGGTATCGCTCACCGTCATCGGGCGGAGCGTGAGGCGCGGCGTGTGCAAAGTCGGCAGCGTCGGTCGAGTCGTCGGCATGCTCTTATGTTACCCCCGGCACACAGGGAATAACCAATGCACGAGGAATAATCAAGCGGGGAATAACCACATAGCCTGAAGTCATGTCGCCCAGCACTTCCGCGCCCGCCGGGCCGTGATGCCAGTACCAGAGGACAACATACGCGCACGAGAGCGCATCCAGGCCGTCTTCCAGGCTTTTCAGCTTGCCGCCGATTATTCCCGAAACGTCGGCGGGCGGCCAGGCGTCGGGCAAATCCAGCGGCGGGTCGAACTGCGCCAGTTCGCGCAGCAGGCGGCAGTACTCGTTCATCGCCGCCCACCGGGTCTCGTAAGTGCGCTTCGGCTTCGGCTTGTATTTCAGTGTCCGCGCCAGCCCAAACAGCACCACATGCGCCGGGTGCGGAAACACTTCCATCGCCTGTCGCACACCCACTCGGCGCGGGACGCTGAGGTACGGGTCATGGACAATGCCCATGCCGGCGAAACGCGCGACCAGCCGCTCCCCGCGCACATCGCCGCCGAAGATCGTCCGGTTCGCCGGGTGCGCCCCCGCCTGAAACTTCGCAAAGCGCTTCCCCAGCTCCGTCTCGCAGGGCCGCTTGCCCGCCTCGTTCGGCACCAGCAGCGGCGCATCAATGCCGACAATCAGCCCGTCCCGGCGAGACTCTTCAGTGTCGTTCCAGCGCCCAACCCACGCCGCAATCTCGTCGTCATTCCCCAGCGTTTCGGTATACTCTAAAACGCTCGCCCGGCTGTCTGAGTCAACGGCGCACGAGATGACGCACCCGCCGCTGGCGTTTTTGCCGCCCCACGCAAGATCAAGACCGAGGAAAAGCATAGGGACAGGATACCCCGCTCCGCCGCTTCGCGTCGCCCCTAAATCGCCACGCAATGAATTGCGAGGCTGGAATCAGCCAGTGTCGAAGCGACACGGGATTGAGACGCAGGCTATCTTTGCGTCTTTGCTATTTTTGCGTCTTTGCTATTTTTGCGTCGCCGCGACGCCGGTTTGCCCGAGCCTCGCAATTCATTGCGTGGCGATTTAGGAGCGACGCGAAGCGGCGGAGCGGGGTATCCTGTCTTCCGCCTTCCCAAACGAAATCTTGTCTTCCGCCGTGTGCTTGACGGGAACGACCGAGGCCATAGAGAGCGTTCCGCGCCCGAACTTTCGGTTGATGTCGTCCACAGCGACCGACGCTGCCAGCCGGCGGCTGTCTGTCTCAAAGAGCGGCAGCGTGACCAGCGAACTCGGCAATAAATCGTACAGCACGACCCCGACCTGCTTCACGCGGGGGAACGGATGTTCCCACAGCGCTCCCAGCGCTGAAAACAAAGTCCAGGTGTCCCCGCAGGCCGTGATCCGCCGCTTCGCTTCCCACGAGCGCCCGTCGTCCGACCGGGCATGCACCGACAGGCCCCGCGCTTGATACCCCAAATGCCGCATCCGCTCCGCCGCTTTCTCCAGCAGCCGCCCGGCGACCGCTTCCGCTCCCGCCGGGGTGCGAAGCTCGGGCGGGAGAACGTGCGAATGCCCGACGCTTTTCCGGGCCGGCGGCGGCAGGGCGACTTCATGCCCCCGAAGCTGATGCCACCAGCGCTCGCCGCCGATCCCGCCCCAGACCCGGCGCATTTGATCTCTGCTTAGGGCGTACATTTGTTCGGTCGTAAAAACCCCCGCCGCATGCAGCCGCGCTTCCATTCCCCGCGAGATGCCGGGAAAGTCCGTCAGCGCCAGCCGGAACAGCTTGTGCGGCAGGTCTTCCTCGGCAATCACCCCCAGCCCGTTCGGCTTTTGCAGCTCGGCGGCGACTTTGGCTAGAAACGGGTTCAAGCCCAGCCCGACCGAGCAGTGCATGCACTCGCCGACTTCGGTTTTGATCTGCGTTTTGATGTGTTCCGCCAGTCGCATCGCGTCCCACAAGTGCCGCTCGTTTTGCCACAGCTTACAGACCATCTCGTCTACCGACCAGACTTCGGTGACCGGCACGCAGTCCTCAACCACGGCTTGAATGCGCCGGCTGTACTCGCGGTACGGCTCGTGCTTGGCTTCAATGATGTGCAGGTTCGGGCACAGGCGCTTGGCATCGGCGACATTCGTGCCGGTTTTAATGCCGTAGGCTTTGGCCTCATACGACGCCGCAATGCAGCTTGTCGTGTCCGACAGCAGCGGCACGACCGCGACCGGCCGGCCGCGCAGCGCAGGGCGCTCCTGCTGCTCGACCGAGGCAAAAAACGAGTTCATATCGAGAAACAGCCATCCAAGCATTAGGGGCAGTAGACTTCCTTCTACTAGCGTTCTGCCCGATAATAGCATATGTCTACTAATGCTGTCAAGTGAATAATTGCGTATTTGCGGCAAAAGCGCGGGGTATAATAAACGCAGATGCAAAAACAAGCAGGGAGGCGACGGATGATTACACGGACGGACCTACGAAAAACCGCGCCGGAGTATTTGCAGTCGGCGGAAATCCTGCGGGGCAATCGAAAATACGATGTGGCGATTTATCTCTGCGGGTATGCCGTCGAGATCGCTCTGAAGGACCGAATTTGCCGGACGCTGAAGTGGCCGGGCTTTCCATCAACTTCCAGCGAGTTCAGCAGCTATCGAAGTTTCCAGACACATAACCTGGAGGTCCTGCTGAACCTTTCTGCCTCCGGAGACACTGTCAAAGCGGCGATGGGCACCGATTGGTCTGCCATAGCGCAGTGGAACCCCGAGCATCGCTACAACCCTAGAGGAATGTACACAGCGGCTGACGCTGCCAGCATGGTTAATGCAGCTCAGAAAGCCTTGAAGGTGATTTTATGAACCCGATCAGCACAATGAGCGTGGTACGTCAATTTCAGGACGCCGAGGAAAAAATCTCTCGGGAGCACGGAGCGTTCACGCTGTTCGGCCTGTTCGAGCGCAGCGACATCTTCGGCAAGTACGATGTCGTCGTCTCCGCCCCCTGGCTAAAAAACGACCTGGCTTCTTTGAGTGTGATTACCGACCTTGTGATTGCCGCGATTGGAAACGCAGAGTGGTGGCCGAAAATCGGGCGTTTTGACGTCGTGCCGACAGGCGGTCCTTTTCTGGAAGTCGTGCGGGAAGCCCTGCCGGATGGACCGGTTCAGCATAGTCTCAAGCGGATCACTAACCTCTACTACGAAGGCAATATGATCCCGAGCGCGATGATTATAACGGCCACGGGCCAGCCTAACGACAGCGCTTCGTCCGAAGGCAAACAAGCGGAGATGGCGGCTGCATAGCGGGCAAGACAAATAGCGAACAAGACAAAATGCCGCTTTTTACAGCAAGTTTACGCGAAGAGGCAGGAGCCAAATTATGAGCATTCTAGAGATTGAGCTGACGCCGGATATGGAGCGGCGGCTGCGCGAGAAAGCGAAGCGGCAGGGATTGGAAACGAAAGTATATGCCCAAAGGGCAGTGCTTCAGGCGTTGCAAGAAGAAGCCTCCCTGCCGCCCAAACGCAGCATTATAGAACTGGAAGGGCTGGGAGCGGAGCTGTGGCGCGACGAGCAGGGAAACCTCATTGACGCGCAAAACTATGTCAATGGACTGCGCCGAGAATGGGAGCACCGTCCATGAAAAAACGTGTTATTGTCTTGAAAGATGTAGAATTGTAGATGTCTGATTTAACGCATATTGACGCGCAGGGCAAGGCGCGGATGGTGGATGTGTCGGGAAAAGCCGTCACCCGGCGGACGGCGGCGGCGGCGGCGACAATTACGATGTCGGCGGAGGCACTGGAGCAAATTCGCCGAAACGAACTCGCCAAAGGGGACGCCCTTGGGGTCGCGCGGGTCGCCGGAATACTGGCGGCGAAGCGGACCGACGAACTCATCCCGCTGTGCCACTCGCTGCCCTTGTCCGATGTGTCGGTAGACTTTGAATTCGGCGACGGGCGGATTGTCGTCAGCACAAAAGCGACGACGGCCGCGCAGACGGGCGTGGAGATGGAAGCGCTGACGGCGGCGACAGTGGCGGCTTTAACGATCTACGACATGGCGAAAGCCGTGGACAAGCGCATGGTGATTGAGAACGTGCATCTGGTCGCAAAGACCGGCGGGAAAAACGGAGAATTTCAATGGGAATAATACGAGTGGGCGTTTTAACGGTCAGCGACCGGAGCAGCCGGGGCGAGCGGGAAGACCTGTCGGGGCCGGCGATTAAAGCCGCCCTGCCGCCCGATAAGTTTGTCGTGGCGCTCGAAGCGATTGTCCCCGACGACAAAAAGATCATCGCCGAGACCCTGCGGCGCTGGTGCGACGAGTACGACTGCTCCGTGATCCTCACCACCGGCGGCACCGGGTTCAGCCCGCGCGATGTGACCCCCGAAGCGACCGGCAAAGTTTTGGACCGGCTCGCGCCGAACCTCAGCCAGTTTCTTTTGTGGGAGGGCCTGAAGCAGACCCCGTTTGCGGCCCTGTCGCGCGGGGTCGCCGGCGTGCGCGGCGCGACCTTGATTGTCAACCTCCCCGGCAGCCCGTCCGGCGCGTCCGACGGCGCTCAAAGCCTCGTCCCGCTGCTGCCGCACGCCGTAGATGTGCTGAACGCCCAGGAAACGGGGCACCCGACCGGGGACTGAAAAGCGGCACAATGCACACGCTTTACCGCTACGTCGGGCCGCCCGAGCTGCGCGGCTCGGTTTCCGAGCGCCGCCGCGTCCAAAGTCCGCAGGATGTCAAAGACTGGATCGCGCAGACCGGGCAGCGGCCCAAGCACAGCGCGATCACCGCGACCTTTGTGGTTGACGCCGCCGGGCAGCTTTGGATCGCCGACCGGCGCTCGGAGCATGTCGCCTGCGCGGCGGGCGGGCCGGTGCAGTCGGCCGGCGAGATGACGTTTTCGATGGATGGCAAACACATTTCTGTCACGGGCGTCAGCAATCAGTCGCTCGGCTACTGCCCCGAGCCGTCGTCCTGGCCCGCTGTCGCCGAAGCGCTGGGCCGAAGCGGCCTGCCGCACCCGCCGAGCTTTACCACTGCCTATATCATACGCCGCTGCGAGGCGTGCGAGGCAAAAAACATCGTCAAAGACGGCATTTACGAATGCGGCGTCTGCCAAAGCCGGCTGCCGCCCGAATGGAACTTCTGATGGGGGCGGTTAATCGGCCCGAATTGGACATAATCGGCTCAAATCGGCTATAATTGCGGCTATGGAACTGGGAACGCAAGTCGCGGCATTAGCGATTACGCCGGAAATGCTGCGGCTGATTGGAGAGCTGGACGAGTTCAAAGGCGCGTGGCGAGCGCTGCGGGCATTGGCCCCCGAGCGGCTGGCGGCGCTGCGGCGGGTCGCGACGATTGAAAGTGTCGGGTCGTCTACACGCATCGAAGGTGCGAAGCTGACCGACCGGCAAGTCGAGCGCCTGCTGTCGGGGCTGAAAACCCATGCGTTTCGGTCGCGCGACGAAGAAGAAGTCGCCGGATATGCCGAAGTGATGGAAACGGTGTTCGCGGGCTGGGAAGCGATCCCGCTGACCGAAAACCATGTCAAGCAGCTTCATCAGATTTTGCTCCGATACAGCTCGAAAGATGTCCGGCATCGGGGCGACTACAAGAAGCTGCCGAACCATGTGGAAGCGTTTGACGCCGACGAGCGCAGCCTCGGGGTCGTCTTTGCGACAACGTCGCCGCTGGAAACGCCCTGGCGGATGCAGGAGCTGATTGCGTGGACGCGCGAGGCGCTTGGAGGCGGCCTCTGGCACCCACTGATTGTGGTTGCCGTGTTCACGGTCTGTTTTCTGGCGATCCACCCGTTTCAGGACGGCAATGGGCGGCTGTCGCGCGTGCTGACGACCCTGCTGCTTCTGCAAGCGGGCTACGGGTATGTTCCCTACAGCTCGCTGGAAAGCGTGATTGAAGCCAGCAAAGAAGGCTACTATTTAGCCCTGCGCCGGACGCAGGGAACATTAACCCGCGATGTGCCGGACTGGGAACCCTGGACGCTGTTTTTTCTGCGGGCCTTGCAGCGGCAGAAAGCGCGGCTGGAAGAAAAAGTCGCCCGCGAGCAGGTGTGGGGAACCGCTTTGCCCGCGCTGTCCGTGCATATTTTGGAACTGGCGCGGGAGCACGGGCGCGTCTCGACCGCGCAGATTGAAGCGCTGACCGGCGAGCCGCGCAGCACAATCAAAGCCCGGCTGGCGGCGCTGGTGCAGGCCGGACAGATGGCGCGTCATGGGCAGGGCCGCGCCACTTGGTACGCGCTGGCTTAAATCCGCAAAATATCAGAAATCTCGCCGAGGGCGCTGAGAGTAAACTCGGGCGGGTCGGCGCACTCGGCGGGCCAAGCTTGGTCCTGGCGGAGCCAAGCGGCGGGCATCCCGGCCCGGTGCGCTCCGCCGATGTCGGCGATTGGGTTGTCGCCGACAAACAAGATGTCGGCGGGCGCAATGCCGAGGCAGTCGGCAGCGGCGTGGAAGATGGCCGGGTCAGGCTTTTTGACGCCGTAGGTTTCGGAGACGAACAGACAGGACGTGCGTTTATCCAAGCCGAGCGCCTCGATTTTGCGCCACTGCCGCGCGGAGCCGTTGGTAATGACGCCGAACGGCAGTCCGGCGCGAGCCAGGGCATCGAGAAGCGCTTCGGTCTCGGGTTCAGGCCGCACATGGGTCAAGAACTCGGCGAAGAATGTTTCGAGCGACCGGGCCGGAGCGCCGGGCAGGGCTGGGTACAGCGCGTGCAGATGCTCGAAAATCACCTGCTTGGAGCCGTAGCCGTTCCGGTCAAGTTCATGGACGGCGGCCTGAACGCGGGCGGCCTCGGCGGGGTCAGTCACGCACAGTGTGTCTTGAACATAAGCATCGAGCCAGGCCGCAAACGCCCCGCGCCGGCTGTACAGTGTGTCGTCAAGGTCAAACAAGATGCCGGAAATCGGCGGATGGGTTTTTTGATAGGTTTTCAAGTAGTCCTCAGTTGCGCGTGAACACCAAAAGAAAGACCAGCGCGACCACCGAAACCGTTACCGCAAAGCCGGTCATCAAAGAGGGATACCGGCGAACGCACAGTCCGAACAGCAGGGCCGCGCCGAGCGTCGCGGCAGACCAGGCGAGCCAGTATTCTCCCTGTGGGGTCGGAAGGGGTCTTGGGGAAGGCGGCGAGTTCCACTTAAAGACGCTGCCGATGAAATTGGTCAGCAGCAAAAACACAAGCGGCCCCAGCCCCAATCCCAGCCGGAAATCCAGGGCCGAGGAGCCGGTCAGCAGGCGGGCCGCCGCCCGCGATTTTGGAAGAATTGGCTCCGGGCTTGGCGGCGAGTTGGGCGGCGGCGGCCAGGTTTCGGGATGAGGGTCATCGGCCATCGGTCACGCCTCGTACCGCAGGGCTAAATGGGCGAGCATGGTCATTCCGTAGGGCAATGCGCCGTCGGAAAAGTTGTAAGTGGGCGTGTGCAATGCCGTGACATCGGTGCCGACGCCGAGGCGAAACATGGTGCCGGGGATTTCGCGGAGGTAGTAGGCAAAGTCTTCCGCGCCCATCGTCGGGGTTTCCAAAAACTGCACGGCGTCGGGAGCGAGCACGTCCCGGCCGACGGCTTCGACAAGAGACGTAACCGCCGGGTCGTTGATGACGACCGGCGGGCCGCAGGAGACAGAGAACTCGTACTCGGCGCGGCCTGCCGCGCAAATACCCGCCGCGATGCGCTCCAGCTTGCCGGGCAACTCGTCCCGGACGGAATTCGACAAGCAGCGCACGGTGCCGCGCAGCGCCGCTGTGCCCGGAACGACATTGTACGCGGTCCCGGCGTGGAACTGGGTGACGGACACGACCACCGAGTCGAGCGGGGAGACTTCGCGGCTTGAAAGCGTCTGCCACGCGCTCACAATCTGGCTGCCGATGACAATGGGGTCCACGGTCGTGTGCGGGTAGGCGGCATGGCCGCCGACGCCTTTCACTGTGAGGTCGAACGTGTCGGCGCTCGCCATCATCGGGCCGGAGCGATACCCGATCTGCCCGATCTCTAAATTCGGCCAGCCGTGCAGGGCAATGATCGACTCGACGCCCTCCAAAGCCCCCGCCGCCATCATGCCGTCGGCCCCGCCGACGGTTTCTTCGGCCGGCTGGAAAATAAACTTCACCGGGCGCGGCAAAAACTCGCGCATCTGCGACAAGACGTGCGCCGTCCCCAAAAGCGTCGCCGTGTGCCCGTCGTGCCCGCAGGCGTGCATCACCCCGGCGTTCTGCGAGGCATAGTCCAGTCCGCCGGCTTCTTGGATCGGCAGCGCGTCCATGTCCGCCCGCAGCGCCAGCATCGGCCCGTCGTTTTTGCCGCGCAGCACGCCCGTCACCCCATGCCCCGCGAGATGCGTCCGCACGTCGTCCAATCTCAGCGCCCGCAGGCGCTCGGCGACCAGCGCCCCGGTCTGCGCTTCCGACCCGCTCAGCTCCGGGTTCCGGTGCAGGTGGTGGCGGGTTTGGACAATCTCGGGTAAAATACGGCCAATCGCCGCCGCGACGGCATCTTTTAAATCTTCGGAGGCTTGCGTTGTCATGGCGCTTAAGTTCGGCATCGGCGCGGCGGGTTCCTGCGGGACTGCGGGCCGAAAAAAGCGCGGATTGAAAGCCACGGATTAAAAGCCACGGATTAAAAGCCACGGATTAAAAGCCACGGATTAAAAGCCACGGATTGAAAGCCACGGATTGAAATCCGAGGCTGAAATAAACCAGCGTCGCGGCGACGCGGGACTTCGGAGATTATTCTTGTGTCGCTTCGACACTGGTTTATCCGAGCCTCGGATTTCAATCCGTGGCTTTCAATCCGTGGCTTTCAATCCGTGGCTTTCAATCCGTGGCTTTCAATCCGTGGCTCCGACGCTCCGCCAGAAAGAGTCACCTATGCTTCTCCCCATAGCCATCTACTACGAGCACCCCGATTGGTTCAAGCCGCTGTTTGCTGAACTGGACCGGCGCGGCACCGATTACGTCAAGCTCGACGCCCGGCGGCACTTCTACGATCCGGGCCGCACGGGGCGCGAGTACAGCGTCGTCTTCAACCGCATGAGTCCGTCGGCATACCTGCGCTCCGCCCATCCGGGCATCTTTTACACGCTCAGTTACCTAGCGCATTTGGAGCGGACGGGAACACGGGTCATCAACGGCGTGCAGGCATTCACCACCGAAACGTCGAAAGCCTTGCAGCTTACGCAGCTTCAGGCGCTCGGCCTCGGCTACCCGAATGCACGGGTCATCGGGGACCCCCACGCGGCCCCGGCGGCGTCCGACGGCCTGCGGTTTCCCGTGGTCGTCAAAGCCAACATCGGCGGCTCCGGCGCAGGGGTCGTGCGCTACGACAGCCGCGAAGCGCTGCAAGCCGCCGCCGAGGCCGGGCAGATAGATTTAGGCATTGACGGCACGGCGCTGGTGCAGGAGTTCGTGCCGGCCCGCGAGGGCCGCATCACCCGCGTCGAAACGCTCGGCGGCAAGTTTTTGTATGCCATCCATGTCTACACGACCGGCGAGAGCTTCAATCTCTGCCCCGCCGACATCTGCCGGACAGTCGGCGGCCAAGAACTCGCCCGCAGCGAGGCGTCGGCGGCGGATGCCCCCCAAAACGGCCTGCGGGTCGAAGGCTACACGCCGCCGCCGGACATCATCGCCGCTGTTGAGCGTATCATGCACACGGCAGGCATAGAGGTCGGCGGCATCGAGTATATGATTGACGACCGCGACGGCCGGGTCTTGTACTACGACATCAACGCCCTCTCAAACTTCGTCGCCGACGCCCCCCGCGTCATCGGCTTTGACCCATTCGCGCGGCTGGCGGATTATCTGGAGGTGGAGGCAAGGGCAAGCCATTAGAACCATGCAATAAATTGCACGGCTAGACGGCGCGGACGCCACGAAGTACCGCTTCGCGGCACTGGGAATGTTTTGTTGGTATCTTTATCTTAACCCCGCGAAGCGGGTGTTTCGTGGCGTCCGCGCCGTCTAGCCGTGTGTTTCAACACATGGTCTTAAGTCTCGAATTTTAGGAGATTGACTGAATGCGTTATGGATACTGGCTGCCGGTGTTTGGCGGCTGGCTGCGGAATGTAGACGCGGAGGGGATGGAAGCGTCGTGGGAGTATGCCAAGACGCTGGCAATGCGGTCGGAGCAGATCGGGTTTGACTTGACGCTGATCGCCGAGCTGAACCTCAACGACATCAAGGGGGTGGATGCGCCCTGCCTCGATGCGTGGTCCACGGCGGCGGCATTGGCGGCAGTCACGGACAAACTCGAGCTGATGGTCGCGGTGCGGCCCGCATACCACCTCCCGGCGCTGCTTGCCAAGCAGGCGGCGAGCATTGACAACATCAGCGGCGGGCGCTTGTCGCTGAACGTCGTGTCGTCGTGGTGGGCCGAGGAAGCAGAGCAGTACGGGGTGCCGTTTGATCCGCATAACAATCGGTATGCCCGGACCGAGGAATGGCTGAAGGTCGTCAACGGCCTGTGGACCGAGCCGAAGTTTAGTCACACCGGGCCGCTGTACGAAATTAAAGAGGCCCGATTATCGCCGAAGCCTGTCCGAAAGCCGCGCCCGACGCTGTACGCCGGGGGCGAGTCGGAAGCCGCCAAAGAATTGATCGCGCGGACATGCGATGCATATGTCATGCACGGGGACCCGCCCGAGCGGGTGGAGGAGAAGATCAAAGACCTCTCGGCCCGGCGCGAGCGGCTCGGCCTGCCGCCGATGACATTCGGCGTGGCGGGCTACGCCGTGGTCCGGGACACCGCCGAAGCCGCCGAAGCCGAGCGGCGGCGCATCACCGATGTGAAGCAAAGCGCGGCAGGGTATGCGAACTATCAGCAGTGGCTGGCAGGAACGCAGCTCGAGCAGCAGGTCTCACTGGAAGACTACTCGGTGTCCAACCGGGGCCTGCGCTCGGGGCTGGTGGGGACGCCTGAGATAGTCAAAGAGCGCATTGCGGCGTTTGAAGCGGTCGGCGTCCATCTGCTGCTGCTGCAATTCAGCCCGCAGCGCGAAGAAATGGAGCGGTTCGGCGCATCGGTCATTGGGGCATAATACGCGTGAAGAAGAGAGTGATGAAGAAGAGAGTGATGAAGGAGACAGCAATGAACAAAATTTTACTCGCGTTTTCGGTTTTCGCCGCCGCGCTGGCAGTGAGCGGCTGCGGCAACACGCTGAGCGGGGCCAAAAAGGACGCCGAAACCAACACGGCCAAAACCCAGCAGGCGGCGGCGGATGCGACGCAGGCTGCCAAAGACAGCGCCCAGAAGGCCGGCAAAGCGGTCGCCGAAGTGCCGCAGAATGCCGAAGCGAATGCGGTGCGGGTGCCTGTGAAGACCGCCATTCTCCGCGATCCCGTGCTGGCCGACAGCCGCAACCTCATCAGTGTGGACGGGCGCGACCACACGATCACGCTGACCGGCCATGTCGCGGAAGCATCCATGAAGACGCGGGCCGAAGAAGACGCCAAAGTGGCGCTCGAAAAGCATCCGGGCTACACGCTGAAAAATGAGCTGACCGTTGCGGGCGCGGCCCCGGCGGCGCAGTAAAAAGGCCGCAAAAAAGCCGGGGTTGTGAAAACCCCGGCAGGAGAATGTGCTCCGCACACAAAGCTTCTCGGCCTCATCCTCGTGCAAAGCACGCTTCCTTGCCGGGGTTTTCACAACCCCGGCTTTTTTGCGCCGGACTTAATGCCGGCCCGCTGCCGCCTGCGGGTCGCCGCACGGGCCGCTGTCGGCGGCTTCGGCAATCGGCACGACCTCGCCGCGAAAAGTCGTGCGGCCGTACCACGCGCCGACTTCCTCGCTGCGTTTCGGCACATAATGGGCGATCAGCGACCGCCGGAAGCGGTCCCGGCTGGAATTGGGATACGAGCCGTGCAGCAGGCTGCCGTTGAAAAACAGCACGTCGCCGGCGTTCAGCGTCACCGCTTCTTCGCGGAGTCCGCCGGGCACGGGCACAAAATCCGCCGTGAAAAACCGCGCCGGATCGGCTTTCTCGGGGCAGACAATGGCGAGGTGTCCCGAGCCGGGCACGACCACCATGCCGCCGTTTTCCGCATCGGCATCGTCCACCGCCAGCCATGCCGCAATGCAGGTGCCGGGGCGGACCCGTAAATAAAAATTATCTTGATGCAGCGCTTGGCCCCGCGCCCCGGCGGGCTTAAAGTAAAACATGGTCTGCGCGGCCAGCGGCTCATCGCCGAAAAACGCGGTCAAAACGGCTTCCAGGCGCGGATCGAGTAGAAAACGCGCGGCGAGCTGTCCGGCGGCCTTGTCGGGATGCAGGTGCGGCATCATCATGCGCGGGTAAAATGCCAGCGGGTCGCTCGGGTCGTAGCCGTCCGCGCCGCGCTTGATCTCCGACAGCCCTTCCACCGGCCCCTCGGCGGCTTCCGCCATGAAGGCGTCCCGCACGGCGGCTGTTTCAGCCGCCGAGTAAAACCCGCGCAGGACAAAATAGCCGTCGCGCTGAAATTGGGCGGTTTCTTCGGCCGTCAGCGGCTGCGTCATCTTTTGTGTCTCCCAGCAAAAGTCTTGATTTCGGTTCCGTGTTCGGCGGACAGGGGCCGTTTTCCTGCCGCCGCCGGAACGAAATCCCGTGTTTTTTCGTTTGAATTTCTGTAGGAGACAATCAATGAACAACTATTCGCGCAGTCCGAAACAGCCCTATAACCCTTACGCCGCCAACCAATCGGCGGCGGACTCCAATGCGCTGATTCAGCGCGTCTCGTACCTGCTCTGCACGGCGCTTTTGGTGACGGCCGGCGCGGCGTGGTGGGCGGCGTCGCTTCAGCTTTCGCCCGCGCTGTTTCTGCCGCTGATGCTGGGAACGTTTGCCTGCGTTGTCGGCTTGTCGTTTGCCCGGAACAATCCCGGCCTGAGTCTCGGCCTGTTGTACGGCCTCAGCGTCTTGGAGGGCCTGCTGATGGGGCCGATGCTTGGGGCGCTGGCGCGGGGCTACCCTTACGGCGCGGCGGTGATCGGCGAAGCGGCGGTGCTGTCGGCGGTGATCGTCGCGGGCCTCGGCACCTATGTCTGGGTGTCCGGCAAAGACTTCGGCGGCCTCGGCAAGTTTTTGATCTTCGCTCTGCTCGGCCTGATCGTGGTCGGCTTGGTCCGCTTTTTTCTGCCGTTCAGCCCCGGCCTGAGCCTGGGCTATGCGGTGGTCGGCGCGGTGATCTTCGGCGGCTTCACGCTGTACGATTTCTCGAACATCAAGTTTCGCTACGGCCCGAACGATTATGTTCTGGCGACGGTCGCGCTGTATCTGGACTTTATCAACTTGTTTTGGTTCCTGGTGCAGATTTTGCTGTCGCTGAGCGGGGGCGGGTCGCGGCGTAATTAGGCAGGACGCAGGAACAAAAAAAGGGCCGGCAATCGTTCGATTGCCGGCCCTTTTGCGCCGGGTAAGGTCCCTACAAATCAAACCGGTCTGCGTTCATCACCTTGACCCACGCGGCGGCGAAATCGCGCCCGAACTTGTCCGAAGCGTCGTCGCAGGCATACACTTCGGCGACGGCCCGCAGCTCCGAGTTTGAGCCGAAGATCAGGTCGGTGCGGGTGCCGGTCCATTTGGCTTCGCCGGTCGCCCGGTCTTTGCCCTCAAACACGTCGTCGGCTTTCGAAACGGCGCTCCACTTGGTCCCCATGCTCAGCAGATGGACGAAGAAGTCATTCGTCAGCGTTCCCGGCCGGTCCGTAAAGACGCCGTGGGCCGAATGGTCGAAGTTTGTTTCCAAAACCCGCAGGCCGCCGTACAGCGCGGTCAGCTCCGGGGCGGTCAGATTGAGAAGCTGGGCTTTGTCAATCAGCAGCTCCTCGGCGGACGCGATATGCTTCGGCTTCAAGTAGTTGCGGAAGCCGTCGGCGGCCGGCTCAAGCGCGGCAAACGAGACGGTGTCGGTCTGCTCCTCGGTCGCATCGCCGCGTCCGGGCGTGAACGGCACGGCAAGCGTTTTGCCTGCCGCCGCCGCTGCCGACTCAATGGCAGCGGAGCCGCCGAGAACGATTAGGTCTGCGAGCGAGACTTGCTTGCCGCCCGTCTGCGCCCCGTTGAACTCCGCTTGGATGCTTTCCAAAGCCGTCAGCACGGTGTCCAAATCGGCAGGCCGGTTGACTTCCCAGTCTTTTTGCGGCGCGAGGCGAACCCGTGCGCCGTCCGCGCCGCCGCGCTTGTCCGAGCCTCGGAACGTCGAGGCCGACGCCCACGCAGTCGAGACAAGCTGCGATACGGAGAGGCCCGAGGCCAGGATTTTGCCTTTCAGCGCGGCAATGTCCGTGTCGTCCATCCGCGAGCGGGTTTCAGCCGAAATCGGGTCCTGCCAGATCAGCGTTTCCGAAGGGATTTCCGGGCCGAGGTAGCGGGCCACGGGACCCATATCCCGGTGGGTCAGCTTGAACCAGGCCCGCGCGAATGCGTCGGCGAACTCTTCCGGGTTCTCGTAAAAGCGCCGCGAGATTTTCTCATACGCCGGGTCTACCCGCAGCGCGAGGTCGGTGGTCAGCATAAACGGCGCATGGGTGACATTCGGGTCATGGGCGTCGGGCACCGTTCCTGCGCCGGCGTTATCCTTCGGCGTCCACTGGTTCGCCCCTGCCGGGCTTTTGGTCAGCTCCCACTCGCAGCCGAACAAGTTGGCGAAGTAGCCGTTGCTCCACCGGGTCGGCTCTTGGGTCCATGCGCCTTCCAGGCCGCTGGTGATCGTGTATTTCCCATTGCCCGTGCCCAGCGAGTTTTTCCAGCCGAGGCTCTGCTCGGCGATGCCCGCCGCCATCGGCTCAAAGCCGACATACTTGCTCGGGTCCGCCGCGCCGTGGGTCTTGCCGAACGTGTGCCCGCCGGCAATCAGCGCGACCGTTTCCTCGTCGTTCATCGCCATCCGGCCAAACGTTTCGCGGATGTCGCGGGCCGACGCCAGCGGGTCGGGGCGGCCGTTGGGGCCTTCGGGATTGACATAAATCAGGCCCATCTGCACCGCCGCCAGCGGGTTTTCCAGCTCGCGGTCGTCGGTATAGCGGTTGTCGGCCAGCCATTCGCGCTCGGACCCCCAGTAGATGTCCTCGGCAGGCTCCCACACATCGGCCCGGCCCCCGGCAAAGCCGAACGTCTTGAAGCCCATCGACTCCAGGGCGCAGTTGCCGGTCAAAACCAATAAATCAGCCCACGAGATTTTTTTGCCGTACTTTTGCTTGATCGGCCACAGCAGCATCCGCGCTTTGTCGAGGTTGGCATTGTCCGGCCAGGAATTGAGCGGGGCGAACCGCTGCGTCCCATAGCCCGCGCCGCCGCGCCCGTCGGAGACGCGGTACGTCCCCGCGCTGTGCCAGGCCATGCGGATAAAAAACGGCCCGTAGTGGCCGTAATCGGCGGGCCACCACTCCTGCGAGTCGGTCATCAGGGCGAAAAGGTCCTGCTTGACGGCATTGAGATCGAGCGAGCTGAACTCTTGGGCGTAGTCGAACTCCGGGTCCATCGGGTCGGACAGCGCCGAATGCTGGCGCAGAATGTTCAGCTTTAATTGGTTCGGCCACCAGTCGCGGTTCCGCGTGCCGCCGCCTGCCGTCTGCTTCAAAGCGCCGCTTGTGTACGGGCAGCCGCTCGCCTCGGTCGGGCCGGTGCGGGGGCCGTCTTCGTGGTTCAGGGCCGAGATAATGTCGGGGGTCTCGTGGTCCAAAATGGCGTCGCTCATGGGAGTAGGTCCTTCTCTTGATTTGTAGAGTTTTCTTGCAGGCATTGGGGGCACAGGCCCCAGAAAATCACTTCGGCTTCTTCCACGCGGTAGCCGCCGGGGTCCGACGGCTCCAGGCAGGGGGCCGCGCCGACCGCGCAGCTCGCGTCGGCGGTTGCGCCGCAGCGGCGGCAGACCAGGTGGTGGTGGTTGTCCCCGACCCGCGCTTCGTAGCGTCCGGGGTGGCCCGCCGGCTGAATGCGCCGGACCAGCCCGGCGTGTTCCAGCGCATGCAGGTTGTCGTAAACCGCTTGGGTGGACAGCGTGCCGAGCTGCCGCCGGGCGGCTGCCGCAATCGCGTCCGCGTCCCGGTGCTGCCGCCCGTCGCCGCGCACGGCGGCGAGCACCGCCAGCCGGCTGGCGGTGACGCGCAGGCCGGCGCGTCGCAGCGCATCCGGGAGGGCAGGATCGGCGAAGGTGCAGTCCGGGAATGTCTCGGGGGGCGCGGGCATCGGCGTTATTATAGCGTGTTTTCTGGAATGAGTCAAGAGTAGGAAAAGGTGATTGAGCCTCACCCGATCACGCAGGAACCGCGCCGGCGTCCGGCGAACTAAAGACGCATGAATACACACAGCCGAACGCTGGTCGCTTTGGACACCGACACGGCGGAAAAAGCCCTGGCGCTGGCGAAGTCTTTGGCGGGGGAAGTCGCGGGCTACAAAGTCGGCTTGGAGCTAGTCAACGCGGCGGGCTTCGGCCTGTTTGATGACCTAAAGGCGCAGGCAGGGGCGGACGCCAAAATCTTCTACGACTGCAAGTTCCACGACATCCCGAACACGGTGCTGGGGGCGTGCCGGGCGGCGGCGAAGCGCGGGGTCTGGATGCTGAACATTCACGCGTCGGGCGGCCGCGTGATGATGCAGGCCGCCGTGCAGGGCGCACGCGAAGGGGCCGACGCGGCAGGGGTCGCGCGGCCATTGGTGATCGCCGTGTCTGTCTTAACGAGTATCAGCCCGGAAGTTTTGATGTACGAGATGGGCGTGTCGCGCTCCGTTACGGAACAAGTCGTGCATCTGGCGCGTCTCGCACAAGACAGCGGCTGCGACGGTTTGGTGGCGTCGCCGCATGAGATTGAAGCCGTGCGGGCGGCCTGCGGGCCGGAGTTCACCCTGGTCATTCCCGGCGTCCGCCCGGCAGGCGCGGCTTTGGGCGATCAAGCGCGGGTGATGACCCCCGGCGAGGCCGTCCGGGCCGGGGCGCAGTACCTTGTTGTGGGCCGCCCGATCACGGCGGCGGCGGACCCGCGCGAAGCCGCCGCCGCGATCAACCGAGAGATCAACCGAGAAATCGGCCGAGAAATCAACGAAAGCAGATGAAAGCGATGCGAGCGAATTTTTGGGGGGCGGCGCTGCTGCTTTGGGGAAGCGGGGTCTGCGCGGCGGCGGCCCCGTCTCCGGCGGCGGTTTCCGTCGCCGGGCAGCATGTTCTGCTGGCCGGGACGGTGAAGCGGGTCGAAGCCGACGCGCAGGCGGCGCTGTTTACGGGGGACGACGGCCGGGATTACCTGCTGGATTTGTCGGCGGCCACGCTCAGCGTTTCCGGCGGGGTGAGGGCGCTGAAAGCGGGGCAGCGGGGCACCGTGTCGGGCTTGGGCAACAGCGACGGCTCGATTGCCGTGAGCCGCCTTCAAGTGCTTGCGCCCCCGCTTCCCGCGTCGCAAGCCGCTTCGGGCGAGCCGGCGGACTACACCGTGCGCGGAACCGTGGAAAGCGTTTCAGCCGCGCGGGAAGCGTTTACGCTGCGGGTCAAAACGCACACCCGCACGGTGTATGTCACGCCCGACACCGACACGCGCGGCCTGCCGGCGTTCCCCGGCGGTGTTCCGGTGCAGCCGGGCCGGCGGGTGACGGTCGGCGGCTCGCTTCAGCCCGACGGCACGGTGCTGGCCGCCGTGCTGTCCGACCGGACTGATTTAGATTACCATGCCGCGCCGGGCGCGGCGAACCGCGTGCTGCTCGGCCCGGTGTCTTCCCCGGCGAACAAGCTGCGCGGGCGCGATTTCAAGCTCGCGCCCCCCGGCGGCAGCGAAATCAAAATCGTTTCGGCCCGCCGTGTTCCGGTTCGCCGCGAAGGCCGCCCCATTTCGGTGTACGACCTGAGCCGCCGGGACACCGTGCGGGTCGTGGGCCGCCTCAAAGGGGCAGACCTGGAAGCGGCCCGCGTGGATGTGCTGGCGACCGAGTCTGAGACGGCCCCGGCGCAGGAAAACGCTCCGGCGGCAAGGCCGGGGCTTTGAGGCGGGCTTAGGCAAAGCAAGAAGGGCGCAGCAAGCAGCGCCCTCTTTTTCCGCCTAACTTGCCAGCCAGTCGCCGAGCGCCGCCCCCGGCAGGCCGAACAAATCCGAAATCTCGGTCAAAAAGAACTTGCCGCCCGACGCATTCAAGCCTTTGGCGAGGCTCGGATCATCGCGCAGAGCCTGCTTGACGCCTTTGTTCGCCAGCGCCAGCAGGTAGGGAAACGTCGCATTGGTCAGGCCATAGGTAGACGTTGCCGGAACCGCGCCGGGGATATTGGCGACCCCGTAATGGATGACCTCGTCCACCGTAAACACCGGCACGGCATGGGTCGTCGGGTGCATCGTTTCAATGCACCCGCCCTGGTCCACCGCCACATCCACAATCACCGCACCCGGCTTCATGCGCTTCAGGTCGGCTTGGGACACTAAAATCGGGGCGCGAGCGCCTTTAATCAGCACTGCGCCGATAACCACATCGGCGGTCGGCAAAATCTCGCGGATGTGCAGGGCATTGGAAAAATAAGTCGTCACGTTGGCGGGAAGCACGTCGTCCAAATACCGCAGGCGCTCCAAATTGACATCCATAATCGTCACCGTCGCGCCCATCCCCGCCGCAATCTTCGCCGCGTTGATGCCGACCACGCCGCCGCCGAGTATCACCACATGGGCGGCCGGGACGCCCGGAATGCCGCCGAGTAGGATGCCGCGCCCGCCCTGCGGCTTTTCCAGATACTTCGCCGCTTCCTGCATCGCCATCTTGCCCGCGATCTCCGACATCGGGGTCAAGAGCGGCAGCGTATGGTCCGGCGCTTCGACCGTCTCATACGCAATGCACGTCGCCCCCGTCTTCTGCACCGCTTCGGACAAGGCCCGCGACGCTGCAAAATGGAAGTAAGTGAACAAAGTCTGGTCCGCCCGCATGTGTTCAATCTCGTCCGGCTGCGGCTCTTTCACCTTGCAGACAATCTCCGCCCGCTCCCACACGTCCGCCCGGCTGTCGACAATCTCCGCTCCGGCGGCGACATACGCCTCATCCGGCAGACTCGTCCCGACCCCCGCGCCCGTCTCCACAAAAACCGAGTGCCCGGCCTTCGTCAGCGTCTCCACCCCCGACGGCACCACAGCCACACGGTTTTCGTTGTTCTTGATCTCGCGTACCACCCCGATATTCATGCAGTCTTCCCTTCTGATATTGCTGACTCGGTGTTACTGACCGCTGTGCAGGTCAGGCGGCGGGGGCCAAACGCTGTCTGCGGCTTCTTCACAAACTTCAGCGGCGAAAACGAAACTGTGTCCCGGCGCGAAACTGTGCGGCGCATTGGCTCGCCACCAATCCGCCGCATGCGGGTTTTTCATATCCAAAAGTGTGACGGCGGTTTGGGCATTAACCACATACCCTGCTTTGTCGTGCGGCGACCCAAACAGAAAGCGCTTTCCTCTGCCGACCATGAAGTGTATTTGCTGGCCCAGAAAAGTTTTCGGTCCGGTCAGAACGCCGGATGTTATTAAACCCTGTCTTGGGCTAGGAACGACAAGCGGCAGCACCAAGCCGACCCAGGCTTCTCGTATCTCCTGCGGCGCTTCGCCCGGCGGCGTGGAAATGATTTTAATCGCGGCCACAATTATACCTTGTTTAACTGTCCAGTGGTTTGGTCTGAGGATGACGTGCTGAAGCCAGTACCCGGTTCAGGCCGCCGCTGTCGGGACTGTAAGAGAAGTAGGCATTGACGCACGGCTGCTCCTGTATCCAGAGACGACCACAGTTTTCGCATTCAAAAACCTGAGACGTAAGCTGTTCGTCAAGCCCCGAAAGATAATCCGAGATCAGGCTTTCAGTAGACACATTGTGTGGGTATCCCGGCAGAAAGTGTTGATCAATCCATTCATCCCGCCGGCCTGCGGCGACCGCGTCCACGAGCAAGGCAAGCTCGCGGGTGATCTTCTCGAAATAGGGTTCAAGGTCTTGATCCCGGCGAACATCACCTTTCCACGGAAAATCGTAGTGCGTATCGCGGATATCAAAGCCGCATGTGCATTGGAATTTCATAGTAGGTTATTGCTGAATAAATCTAATTCACTTTCCTGCTTGCGCCATCTGTCGGTTGATTGACCAGCGAGTACGGCTGGATGAGGATGTCGGCGGAGATGCCTAAGCCTTGATGGAGGCGGCGGATCATTTCGATGGACAAGCCGCGCTTGCGGTTCAGTTAGGCGGCGACCCGCGCCTGGCTGCCGAGGTAAGGCTCCACGTCCCGGCGGGTCAGGCCACGGAATAAATTCCGAGGCTGAAACAAAACAGTGTCGCAGCGACACAAGAATAAGACATCCCGCACCGTAGGTCTTCCGTCGCCGCGACGGTGTTTTATCCTAGCCTCGGAATTTATTCCGTGGCATCTTCTCGGCATTTGCTGTTATGCCCGCTCACCAGGGCAATTCCGACGAACACTCCGACTCAGGTGCCTGCATACCAGCCAAAATAGACTCGCGCCTACCCGTAATAGACAGCAGATACAAAGTTTCTTCCAAATCCTGCGGCAGAGGGTCCTGCGGCAAGGTGTCCTGCGCCTGCTTGTCGGCGAGGGTTTTCATAGCGAGAGTTTACCCGATTTTAGAGGCGCATCTATTATACAAGCGGCGAGCGGGTATACTAAAGGCGCTTATGAGCAGCGCGTCTCCCGCAGGCCGCTTTAGAAATGGAACTACGATTATCGCACGCCCTTTGAACCCGATTACTTACTTCCGCCGCAACCTCGGGCGCACCCTGCCGCTGGCGTTTGTCATTGTCCTGTCGGTGTTTCTCATCGCCTCGGTCGTCACCATCGTCAACTCCATTGACCTGACCGTGCTGACGATCTACAATTACACCAAAGTCTTCACGCCGGTCATTCCGCGCATCGCCGCCGCCGTGCCGGGGGAAAGCGTGATCCGCGTGCCCGCCGCCATCAAGACGCAAATCCAAAAAACGCCGGGGGTGGAGCGGACCATTGAAACGTCGGGCTTTTTTTTCAATATCAACACGGTCTTCGGCCCGTTTCCGTTTGTCTGCTTCGGCGTGACCGACGGCGACCGGGATTATCTCTTGAAGCGGGCGGGGGACAGCCTGGTCGCGGGCGGGCGGATGCCGACTCCGGGTCAGCCCGAAGCGGTCATCTCGGAAGGTCTGGCCCGGAACAAAAAAGTCAAAATCGGGGACATCATTGCCAGCCCCTTAGACACCGGAACATTTGTCGCGGCTCCGGCGAAGATCAAGCTCGTCGGCATTCTGCGCGGCCCGACCTGGATGGCGTTCACGTCGCAGAAATTCACCGATGCCAGTCTGTCTCAGGTGCCGCGCTCGCTGCTGGTGACGACCCGCGACCCTGCCGCGCAGGGCACTGTGGGGGACACGCTGTTTGATAAGCTGGACAAGTTCCAAGTGCAGGTGCTGTCGTTCAACAATTTAGTCAAGACGCTCCGAAGCTCGCTGGCGTCCATGTATCTGATTATGCACCTGGTCAACGGCACGGTTATCTTTGTGGTCGCGCTGATGGCGGGCATGCTGTCTAATATCTACTTCACCCAGCGCATCTCCGAGTTTGCCGTCTTGGCCGCCATCGGCATCCGGCGCTCCACCCTGGTCTGGCATGCGGTCTCCGAGACGGCCATTTTGACTTCCCTCGGCTGGATACTCGGCGTCATCGTCAACTGGTCCATTTTATCGCTGATGCGCGGCAGCGTCTTTGAGCCGCGCGGGATGCTGATTAATCCGAGCGATCCGCTGTCGTACTGGAACACGCTGCCGATCCCGGTCTGCATCACACTGTTCGCCGTGGCGACCATTTCTTACCGCCTGTCTCATTTGGACCCGGTGACGATCATAGAAAGACGCTAGAAGGCCGGGGTTGTCAAAAACCCCGGCAAACAAATGTCCTTCGGACAAAGAAGCAGAGCCGCAGAAAGCGGGCCTGCAATCTTCGTCCGCAGGACGTTTCCCTGCCGGGGTTTTTGACAACCTCGGCGATAGAAAGACGTTAACGCGTGTCTGATTCTCATTTGTCCGAGTCCATACTTTCGACCGAGAAAATCTCGCTGGTCTACACCGACGGGCAGCGGAGCACCCATGCGCTGCGCGAAGTCAGCATTCAAATCCCGAACCGCCGCTTTGTCGGCATCATGGGGCCGTCGGGGTCCGGCAAATCGTCGCTGCTGTATATTCTCAGCGGCCTGAAGCGCCCGACTTCCGGCGACGTTGTTTTGGACACTTACAAGTTCGGGGCGCACTCCGATTTGGATTTGATTGACCTGCGCCGCCGCCGCTTCGGGTTTGTCTTCCAGCAGCCTTATTTACTGGTCTGGCAGACGGCAATGGAAAACGTCTTGATGGGAGCGCCGACCCTGGACGATGCCGCCCGGCAAAAAGCCCTGGGGTACTTCGCGCAGCTCGGCATTGCGGGGCTGGCCGACAAGCTGCCGTCGCAGCTTTCCGGGGGCGAAAAGCAGCGGGTGTGCGTCGCGCGGGCCATGATGAACGACCCCGACGTAATCTTCGCCGACGAGCCGACGGCCTCTTTGGACCATGCCAACGGGCATTTGGTGGTGGATTTGCTGTCTGCGTACCGGGACCGGGGCACGGTCGTGGTCGTCACTCACGACCCCGAGATGCTGCAAGGGGCCGACTCGGTGCTGCTGATGCGCGACGGCCAAAGTTTAGGCTGGCGCGACCCCGCCGAAGTCCTGAACGCTGCCGGGCCAAGCAAAACGGTGGCTTTATAACTCAAGACAAAAGCCAAGCGCCGCAAGCAGGGCCGCGTTCAGCTCGGCGGTCAGCAAGGGACCGAGGCGTCCCAAGCGGCGTGTGAGCAGAGATGGCGCGAGAGTGACCAGCTTGCCGGCACGTATTTTGGAAGGAACCAGCAAGCCGGTCAGGGGAAACTCGGAATGAGAAGGCAGGAGCAGCACTTCATCGGGAAGCGCGGAGCCGACGTGCTGGCTTGTTACGAAAGCGAGCGTGAATTCGCCGAGCGCGACGTTTGCGCCGACGATGACAGCAGGCCGCCGCTTTGTCGAAGACAAGTCTGAAAAGGGAAATGCCGCGAGAACAATGTCTCCTCGTGCCAGGGGAGGCGTGAGCATCATTGTCCGATTGCCTCCCCATAGGTATCGTCGTAAAGATCAGGCTCATCTGCCAGCCAGTCGAACGCACCGCCTGCCATCGCCAGTCCAGCAAGGTCCGAGATGGAAACGGTATCCTCTCCAAAGCCAACAAGTCTTGCCACCGGAAAATGACCTTCTGTGAAGACGATGTCCTGACCATTTCGGGCTTCTCGGACAAGCTCCGGCAGATGGGTGGCCGCTTCTTCCAGCGTCACTTGATAGGCCATCAGTATTTTCTCCTGCAACTATTGTACCCCGCGAAACTATTGTACCCTGGCGCGGGCCGGGAGTTACCCCATCCGCCCTTCGCGGATAATGCCCGGCAGCAGGTCGGCGTCAATCACGCGCACATGGCTGTCGGCCATGACGACGCAGCGGTGGACGACGTTTTCCAGCTCGCGGACGTTGCCGGGCCAGGCGTAGGACTGCAAATACATCATCGCTTCCGGCGAGAAGCCTTCGGCAATCGCATCGTTTTCGGCGCTGAACTTGGTCACAAATAGCTGGGCCAGCAGGGGAATGTCTTCAATACGCTCCCGCAGACGCGGCATGGTGATTTGGATGACCTGCAAACGATAATACAAATCCTCGCGGAACTTGCCGTCTTTCAAAAGCTGCTCCAAATCGGCGTTGGTCGCGGCGACGACCCGCACGTCTACTTTGATTGTTTTGGTGCCGCCGACCCGCTCAAACTCCCGCTGCTGCAAAACCCGCAGCAGCTTGACTTGAACCGCCCCGGAAACGTCCCCGATCTCGTCGAGAAACAGCGTCCCGCCGTGCGCCAGCTCGAACCGGCCCTTGCGCTCGGCGACCGCCCCTGTGAACGCATTTTTCTCGTGCCCGAACAATTCGCTTTCCAGCAAAGTCTCGGACAGCGCGGCGCAGGAAATCGCCACAAACGGGCCGCTCGCCCGGTCGGACTGCTCATGGAGGGCGCGGGCGACCAGTTCTTTTCCCGTGCCGCTTTCGCCGCGTATCAAAACCGTAGCGCGGGACGCCGCCGCCCGGCCAATCGTGGTGATGACTTCCTGCATCGCCGGGGACACGGCGTTGGCGAGAATAGACGGCTGGGACTTAACCCCGTTTTTGCCGGGCGCGGCGGGGGCGGACGCTTCAGCGGCGCGGGCGACGGCCCGCTTGACCACCGCTCGAATCTCGTCCATATCGAACGGCTTGGTGATATAGTCCGACGCCCCGTAGCGCATGGCGTCCACACAGGTTTTAATGGTCGCATAAGCCGTAATCACAATCGCGACGGCGTCCGGGTGCTTCTGCTTGACTTTCTGGATCAGCTCGACCCCGTTCATGTCCGGCATGATCAGGTCGGTGATCAAAAGGCTCACGGGGTTCGCTGACGCCCATTCGAGCGCTTTGACGCCGTTTTCGGCGACTTGGACCTCGTAGCCGTCTTTGACGAAAATCGCCTGCAAGACCCGCCGGATATTCGGCTCGTCGTCGGCGATCAGCAGCGTCTTTTGCAGCGTCTTTTTCGGCGCTCCTGCCGTGCTTGTGTCTGGGGTGCGTTCTGCGGCCATTGGCGTTCTGTTTTATCCTGTTCTAACCGGATCGTTTCAAGGCGAATACACGGCCCAATTATCGTAGCCCCGGCCCGCGCGGTCGTGGCGCTCGTCGGTGATCTCGGCGCGGGATGCCGGCATCATGCCGGCGGGCACCGGCTGGATCGGAAGCTGCACCGTAAAGGTCGAGCCTTCGCCGGGGGTGCTTTGGATGACCAAGCGCCCGCCGTGGGTTTCGACGATTTTGCGGACAATCGCCAGCCCCAGACCGGTGCCTTTGGTTTTGGTGGTCCAAAACGGCGTGCAGATTTTATCAATCTTCTCCGCCGAGATGCCGACTCCGGTGTCTGTAAAGTCAATGTCCACAATGTCCTGCTCCGGCTGACAGCGCGTCGTGACCGTCAGCGTCCCGCCGTGCGGCATCGCTTGAACGGCGTTAATGACGATGTTTTTGACGACTTGTTCCATTTGGGCACGGTCCAGCGACAATTCCGGCAGGTTGTCTTCGTAGACCTGCACCACTTGAATGTCCTGGTCGGCAAGGTACGCGCTCATAAATTGCAGCAGGCGGCCGAGCAGCGCGGACACCGACACCGGGCGCATCTCGGGCGGCGTGACCCGCGAAAACTCCAAAAACTCGGTCGCGAT
This sequence comes from Capsulimonadaceae bacterium, assembly GCA_965246745.1. Lineage (GTDB taxonomy): Bacteria > Armatimonadota > Armatimonadia > Armatimonadales > Capsulimonadaceae > JANXMY01. Next base: position 1,140,219 of record OZ251980.1, on the reverse strand, counting down.
CCGGTCCAGGCCGTTGACTTCCTGCACGATCATATCCAAAAACTCGCCGTGCTCGGCCACCAGGCTCTCGGGCAGCCCCCGCCGCAGAAGCTGGGCCGCGCCTTTGATGGACGACAGCGGGTTTCGCAGCTCATGGGCGATGTTGGCGGCAAGCTGGCCGGTCTCGGCCAGCTTCGAGATGCGCTCGACTTCTTCCTTCATCTGCACTTCGTTGGTCACGTCCTCAAATACCACAACGACCCCGAGATACTCGCCCGATTCGCTGATAAGCTGGGACGCGCTCAGATTAAGATAGGTCTCGTCGCCCTGCGGACTGCGATAACAGATTTGGTTGCGGGTGAACACCTTGCCGGTTTGGGCGGTCAGCTCCACCATTTTCATGGTTTCTTCGCGCTCCGGCAGGTTGATTTGCAGCAGGTCCGCGAAGGCGGAATAATGCAGGCCGATAAACTGCGACGCCCGCAGGTTGATGATCTCCTCCGCGCGGCGGTTCCAGGTGACGATGAAGCCGTTTTTGTCCATCGTAATCACCCCGGCGGCAATCGAGCGCAGGATGTTGTTCGTGTAATTGGTTAAATTTCGCAGCGACGTGATTTCGCGGTAGATGGTCGCGGCCTGCGAGGCGACCAAATGCAGCATCATCACGCTGTCTTCGGTGTAAAGATCAGGGGTGCGGCTTTCCATCAGCAGCACGCCGATCAGCTCGTCGGCGACCACCAGCGGAATGGCGAGGCGCGAGTGCATGGCGGCCGGGTCGGGAACCGCCGATGGCAGGTCCGGGCCGATCAAGGCCGTGCGGGCGCGAAGGGCGCGGGCGGCGACGCTGTCGCCGGCCAGGGCCAGCGTTTCGGTGCCGACAATCTCTTCCGCCCGCTCGCCCCGCGCGGCCCGGACCGTCATTGTTTCGCCGGTTTCGTCTACCGTGAGAAGCGACGACTCATCGCTCCAGACGAGGCTGGCCACAATGTCCAGGATCGAAGACAGGGCTTCTTCCAGCGTGGTCGCCGCCCGCACTTTCTGCATCAGCTCGTAGACCGCCGACAGCTCCAAATCGCGCTGCCCGATCCGGCGCTCATACGACGACGCGCTTTGCAGCACGGTGGCGGCCTGCGACGACGCCACGGCAATCAGCTTCAATTCCTGGTCGCCGTAATCGGAGCCGTGCTTGCCGAGCAGCAGAAAGCCGACCGCCGCGTCGTCCACCACCAGCGGCACCAGCGCCACCGCCCGGTGGCGGCTCAAAAACGCGTCGCAGACGGGATGCCAGTCCGGGCCGAACAGCGGCGCGGCGTCGGCCAGGGTCAAAATGCGCGGCGCACGCAGGGTCCGCGCCCCGGCGGCGACCGGGACCGGGGTAATAAACGACCGCAGGCGCTTGCCCAGCGCCTCGGAAACGCCGCGCCAGTGCAGGGCGCTGAGGCCCTCGTGCGAATCGTCGAACATTAAAAGCAGCCCGGCATCGCTGTCGGTGATCTGGGTCGCCAGGTCGTTGACCGTCTGCGCGGCTTTTTGGACCCCGGAAGTCGCCGCCAGTGTTTTCGAGACTTCGTACAGCGTGGTCAGCTCGGCATAGCGCTTTTCCTGCCCGGCGATAATGCGGGCGTTTTCAATCGCAATCCCCGCCTGATGCACAAACGTGGACAGCAGCTCAATGTCGGTGCGGGCGATGCCGCGCTGCGGCCCGGCGCTGGACACGACCACGACCCCGATGCAGCGGCCCCGCGCGACAATCGGCTGGGCGTAAAACGCTTCCATGTCCAAAGCCTCGGCGTACTCCCGGACCATCGGCAGAGCCTCGGCAACGTCTTCCACAAACAGCGGCATCTGCCGCTGGGCCACCAGCCCGATCACCCCCGCGCCCATGCCGACTTCAGCATCGAGGTCCGCCGACGGCCGGTGGTAGCCGCGCACGATGCGCGGCGAAAAGCGGCCTGTTTCCACGTCCAGCAGATAAATCCGGCAGCGCTCGAAATGCACCACATCCACAATGTTGTCGGCCACTTGGTTTAAGACCTGGTCCAAATCCAGAGTAGACGTAATCGTCTCAGTCAGCGCCGCCAGCGTGGACAGCTCCTGCAATTTATGCGACAGCTTGGCGTAAAGCTGAGCGTTGTTGATGGCAAGCCCCGCCTGGGTCGCAAAAATCGAAAACAGCCGCAGGTCCTCATCGGTGAACAGCGGCCCGGCGGCCCGGCGGCGAATACACAAAACGCCCTGCACGACCCCGTTCTCATCTTTCATCGGCATGCAGATGGACGACGACACATCGGGCACGCTGCCGATGCCGGAGCCGAGAAAGCGGGTGTCGTCGTCAAGCGAGTTCAGCAGCAGCGGCTCGCCGGTCTCGACCACCCGGCCCGCGACCGAGCTGCCGATGAAGATGCGTGCGTTTTCCACAATGTCGCTCGGCAGGCCGAACGACGCCGCGATGACCAAAGCATCGGTCTCGGGCAGACGCAGCAGCAGCGAGCATGCCTGCGCTTCCATCACCGCCGCCGCGCGTTCGGTGATCATGTCGAGCAGCCGGTCAATCTCCACTTTGTCCATCGCCTGCCCGATTTCGTAGACCGTCGCCACTTCCCGGATGCGCCGCTCCACCTGTCCCCGCGCTTCGGCGATCTCGTCCTGCCAGCGGGTCTGCCGCAGGGCGATCACAAAAAACGGCGCGAGCAGCGCCGACACTTCCGCCCAGCGTGCCTGCGCTTCGCCGTTTCCCGGCATCTCGGCGGTCCAGACCCCGAGCACTTTGCCGTCCGCGCCGCCGCGCAGCACGGCGGCGTCGGGGCCGAGCGCTTCCGCCTGCCGGCGCAAACCGGGCCTGTCTTCGCCCAGGTGCAGCCACAGCCGGTCTTCCGGCCCCGGCCGGTACAGCGCCAGCGCTGCCGCGCCGAGCGCTTCGCCCGCCAGCGCCAGCAGCCGGGCCAGCGCGGCGTCGGCATCCGCCGCCGTGATGGCGGCCGCCTGCTGAAGCAGCGCGTGAATGCCGGTCTGCCGCCGTGTTTCCGCTTGTTCGGTTGTCATAACTTTCTGTGGCATCCGTTTGTGTTGTCTGTCTGTCATTATCCGTCACTTTTTCGCCAAAGTCAAGCTGTCGATGTATTCTCCGTAGTAATCCCGCAGTAGGCCTTACGGAAAAAGAGGCATACTGTGAGAATGGAAACCACGACGCTGATCACCCTGGCCTGCGAACTGCACACGCAAGGACTGAGCAAGTCTCGCATCGCCGAACGCCTCGGCAAAGACCGTGGCACCATCCGCCTGTGGCTCGAAGCCGTCGCCGAACACGGCTTGCTGCCATTTTTGGAGCAGCACCAACAGGCCAAAAAGCAGCCGCGCCCCGCCCGCCAAGTGCGCGTCTCAACCAAGCAGCTTATCTGGAGCCTCCGTGAGCGCGAACACGGCTGCTGCGGCCAGAAGATCGCCTACTTTTTGCAGCAGGAACATCAGATCAACTTGTCCGTGCCCAAGATTTACGAGGTGCTGGCCGAAAAGTATGTCTTGCGCTCCAAGTGGACACAAAACCAAAAGCGCGGACCAGTCCCCGAAGCGAACGCCGCCCGGCAAGTCGTTCAGATGGACACGGTGCATTTCGGCGCGGTATTTGCCTTCACTGCCGTGGACATCTTCACGCGAGAAGCCGATGTGCTGCTGCGTCCGAGCGTTCTGGCTGCCGACGGCGAAGCGTTTTTGACGGTCACGATGCCGCGCCGGTTCAGCGGCTTTGTGCAGACAATCCAGACCGACGGCGGCCCGGAGTTTGGCGGCGAGTTCGCCGCCGCGACCCGTTTGTGCTGCCGCCAGCACCGGATTGCCCGCCCGTACAAGAAGAACGAGCAGTCCTTCATCGAGAGCTTCAACCGCACCGTCAGAAGCGAGTGCTTGGGCTGGGCTAAGTACCGCGTGGAAGAGCTGCCGGAGCTAACGCAGGACGTGGAAGCGTTTTTGGAGCGCTATCATTACCACCGTCCGCACCTGGCGTTCGACCCGATGCGCCCTCCGCTGACGCGGGGCTGAAAACGAAACGACCACTGCGGGATTTCTACGGAAACATTGCGGCTGTCTGAGTTTATGCCCGCCGCCGGGCCGGGAACACTGAAAGCAGTCACACTCAGCGAAAGCAGGCCCCAATCATGGCAATCGAGACAACTCCCCGTGAAACGACGATCCCTCTTAGCGGCGTTTCCGACAAGCCGGCGTTTCGGGACGGCGCGGACGAAGCGTCCGCCCGCGCGATTCTGGCCGGCGCTCCCGTAGACCACACGCTCGGCGACCGCAACGCCGCGCTGACCGAGACGCCCTATGAGAAAGATATTGACGCCGCCAACGGCCTGCGCGGCCACGGCGGGCGCACCCCGACCGACGCCGACTTTGACGGCCTGCTCACCCCCGCCGGCGACAGCGGCGACACGGTCGGCACCGGCATCTCGGACCGGACTTTGGTGTTCGGCGACGACGGCAGCTTGTAGCGCCGAGTCCCCCGCCCCAATAATGGGGGGGCTTGGGAACACACCGGCCCCGCCGCGTGTTTTCATGGCAGTATCTTGTAGCAGTATCGGGCGTTCGCGGGCCGTGCGTTACTGCCGGAAAGGCCGCCCGGCGGCGATTTCGGCGGGGCAGACGAATCTTTGGCGAAATATGCTATAATTGCGTATCAGTTTCAGAGAACACAGACTTCTGAAAGAGCGGGCATCGCGCCCGCTCTTTCTGTCTGTCTAAGATATGTGTTTCAGACACAGCGTTAAGACACGGCGACGGGGGAGCAGAGTAACCTATGAACGGCGATTTTATCGAGGCCCTGCGGCAGATCGAAAAAGAAAAAGACATACCCTTTGCGACGCTTTTGCGGACCCTGGAAGTCGCGCTCGGCAAAGCCTATCGCAAGCATTACAATATCGCCGGCGATGTGGCGGTCCACATTGACACGACCAAAAACGCATTCAAATTTTCCGCCGAAAAAATCGTCGTCGAGACGGTTGAAAACGAGCACGCCGAGATGACCCTGGAAACGGCCCGCAAGTTCGACCCGAATGCCGAACTCGGATCGCTTATTCCCGTCACCGTGACCCCTGAAAACTTCGGGCGCATCGCCGCGCAGACCGCCCGCCAGGTGATGATGCAGGAGTTCCGGGAAACCGAGCGCGGCAAAGTCTTTGACGAGTACAACGCCAAAATCGGCGAAGTCGCGACGGGGATTGTGCAGCGGACCGAGATGGGCAATGTTTACCTGCAAATCGGCAAGCTGGAAGTGCTGCTGCCCAAGACCGAGCAGGTGCCGACCGAGCCGTATCGGTTTAACGACCGGATTAAGGTATACTTGCTCGAAGTCAAAAAGCCGTCGCGCGGCCCGCAGGTGATTGTTTCGCGCTCGCACCCGAGCCTGATCCGCCGCTTGTTTGAGCTGGAAGTGCCGGAAATCGCCGATGGCTCCGTCACCATCAAAAGCGTCGCCCGCGAAGCCGGAGCGCGGTCCAAAATCGCGGTGGCATCGGAAGACGACAAAATTGACCCGGTCGGCGCGTGCGTGGGGCACCGGGGGGCGCGGGTGCAGGCGGTCGTGTCCGAGCTGTACGACGAGAAAATTGACATTGTTCGCTGGAGCGCCGATGTCAAGCAGTTTGTCGCCGAAAGCCTGTCGCCCGCCAAAAGCGTGCAGGTCAAAGTCAACGAAGAAAAAAAATCGTGCTTTGTTTTGGTTCCCGACAACATGCTGTCTTTGGCAATCGGCAAATCGGGCCAGAATGTGCGATTGGCGGCGCGTCTGACAGGCTGGCGGATTGACATCCGCTCGGAGTCGCAGGAAGCCAAAGCGGCGTTCACCCGCGCCGCCGAGGAAGTGGAAGCCGAGGAGCGCGGCGGGGTGGCCGGCGCTTTGCTGGCCGGCGACGATGCCCTGGTTCTGCCGACCGGAAACGGCGACGAGGCGGTTTCCTACGGCGACGAAGTAACCATCACCGCCGACATGCTGAAGATGCTGGACGACGAGGACGAGGAGTAAATTGGGGAAGCAGGGAAGCGTAAATGATACCGTTACCGCCAAAATTAAAGAAGGCCGCTGAAGATGCGTTTCGCAACAATTCTTTGCTGTCTGCGATTTCAGCACAGGAACGAGAAGAAGCGGCACAGTGGTACCATGACTTTGCTGCCGAGGTCAAAGGAACTATGCCGGGCTTGGCTCGGCTCTACAACTTAGAGCGTGCCAAATTTCTCCGAGGGCAGGTCGCTCGGATAGCATACAACGCACCGACTTTTGCAAACGAGACAGGCTACTCTCAATCAGGAGACGCAACATGACACATCAGTTTCAAGAAGGTGATACTGTTATCTCAAAAGAGGACACCACAGATTTTCTTCCGGCAGGCAGTCACGGAACTGTATTTTGTTTGTATACAACTACGCCGCCCGCCTACGAGATCAACTTCGTGGCGAGCGATGGGGAAATATTCGGCGCGATCAGATACGAGGATGAGCTGGAACGCTGCCCCGACCCGAACTGCGCCGGGATGTCCATGAGGAATTGACCTGTGAAAGTGCGGCGTGTGCCCCTCCGAAGCTGCGTGGTCTGCCGGCAGACTTCGGACAAGAAAACCCTGCTGCGAGTGGTCCGCGCTCCTGAAAAAGACGGCGGGGCGGTCGCCGCCGACCCGACCGGACGCGCCAACGGGCGCGGGGCGTATGTCTGCGCGGCTCCCGCGTGCATTGACAAAGCCGCCAAGCAGAAAAAGTTCGAGCGGGCGCTCACGGCGGCAGTGCCGGCGACTTTAGCCGACGATCTTAAAGCGCTGGCCGCAAAAGCCGCAGCAAAAAATGTCGAAACGAACTCACCGGGACCGGCTCAGGCCGCAGAACCCACAGGAGCGACCGAGCAATGATTTAAGAAACAAAGAAGCAAGAGGTGAACCGAGTTTATGTCAGGTGTGCGAATATACGATCTCGCGAAAGAATTGAACGTTTCCAATAACGACATATTGGAGCTGCTGAAAGGCATGGGCGAACCCGCCCGGACGCCGTCCAGCACCCTTCCCGACGCTGTTGTCGCGACGGTCCGCGCCCAGAAAGCGGCTTCGGCCAACGGTGCGGCGGCTTCCAATGGTGCGGCGGCTTCCAACGGGGCGGCCGCGTCTAACGGGGCAGCGGCTCCGGCGGCTCTGGCCGTCCCCGCCCCTCCGGCGACGCCGGTGGAAGTGCCTGAAGTCATCACGCTGAAGGACTTTGCCCAGCTTATCGGCGTTCCGGCCCCCGACATCCAGAAAAAGCTGATGGGGCTGGGCGTGCTGGCGTCGCTGAACCAAAAGCTCAGCCCGGAAGTGACCACGCGGCTTGCTAAAAGCTACAAAGTCCCGATCACGGTCAGCGCCGCGCCGAAGCCCGCCGCCGCGCCCGGCACTGCGCCCGAAGCCGCCCCCGCCGCGCCGAAAGTGGCCGTGGTGGCCCCCAAGCCGCGCCAAAAGCCCGCCGGGCCGGTGACCCGCCCGCCGGTCGTCACCATCATGGGCCATGTAGACCACGGCAAAACATCGCTGCTCGACGCCATCCGCTCGGCCAAAGTGGCGTCGGGCGAGTTCGGCGGCATCACCCAGCATATCGGCGCGTACCAAGTCGAGGTGGACGACCCGGAAAACAAGGGCCAGAAGCGCAAAATCACGTTTCTCGACACGCCCGGCCATGAGGCGTTTACCGCCATGCGGGCGCGGGGCGCACAAGTCACCGACATTGCCGTCCTCGTTGTGGCGGCAGACGACGGGGTCATGCCGCAGACGATTGAAGCGATCAGCCATGCCAAAGCCGCCAATGTGCCGATCATTGTCGCGGTCAATAAAATTGACAAGGAAGGCGCAAACCCGACCAATGTCCTGACCCAGCTCACGCAGTACGACGTGATGCCCGAAGCCTACGGCGGCACGGTGCAGACCGTGGAAGTGTCCGCCAAAGAGCAGCTTGGCCTCGATGACCTTTTAGAGCAGATACTGCTGGTCACCGACGCCGAAATCGAGCCGAAGGCCGACCCGAGCGCTCCGGCGACCGGCACCGTGATTGAAGCCGAGCTGGACAAAGGCCGGGGGGCGGTGGCGACCATTCTGGTGGACCAGGGCACGCTGAAAATGGGCGACTCGATTGTCGCCGGCGGGACGTTCGGCAAGATCAAAGCGATGCTCAACGACCGGGGCCAGCGGGTGACTGCGGCCACCCCGGCGACTCCGGTGGTCGTCCTCGGCCTCGGCGCGGTGCCGTCGGCGGGCGACCGGATGGAAGTGGTCAAAGACGAGAAGACCGCCCGGCAGATCGCCGAAAGCCGGGCGTCGGTGACGCGCGACGAGAAGCTGAACACGCGCCGCCCGGTGACTTTGGAGGACTTGCAGCAGCAGTTCAAGTCCGGCGCAGCCAAAGAATTGAACTTGATCATCAAGGGCGACGTGCAGGGGTCGGTCGAGGCCATCCGGCAGTCGCTGGAGAAAATCCAGCACCCGGAAGTCAAGACCAAGTTTATTTCGTCGGGCGTCGGCGCGGTTTCCGACTCCGATGTGCTGCTGGCGTCGGCAAGCTCTGCGCTGATTGTGGCGTTCAACACGCGGGCCGAGCCGGCGGCGGCGCGTCTGGCCGAAGCCGAGCATGTGGAAATCCGCGAATACCGGGTCATCTACGACCTCATTGACGATGTAAAGCGGGCGATGGCCGGGCTGCTCGACCCGATCTACGAGGAAATCCCGCTGGGGGTCGCTGAAGTCCGCGCCGTCTTCAAGCTGCCCCGGTCGGGCGGCTCGATTGCCGGCTCGTACATTCTGTCCGGCAAAGTCGTGCGCGGCGGCTTGGTCCGCGTCAAGCGCGGCGGCAAACTGGTCGCCGAGGGCAAAATAGACACCTTGAAGCGCGAGAAAGACGATGTCCGCGAAGTGGCGCAGGGCTTCGAGTGCGGCATTCTGGTTCCCGGCTACGACCCGATGGAGCCGGTCAACGACCGCCCGCAGGATACGATTGAGTGCTACGAAATGAAGCGCACCGAGCGGACGCTGTAGGAACCTACCCCGGTTCGTTCCTCACCGACCCTCCCGAAACGGGAAGGTGAAGAGGTTTAGATGAAATGTAGGGGCGCTGCTTGCCGCGCCCTATCGGGTTCTTTTCTCCTCACCTTCCCGTTTCGGGAGGGTCGGTGAGGAACGAACCGGGGTGGGTTCTTATGACCATCGGCCTTTTGACCGTGACATTGCATATTGAAGAAGCGAACTCGCTGAAAGACAAGCGGCAAGTGCTGAAAAGCCTGCTGGCCCATCTTCGCAGCGAGTTCAATGTCTCCGCCACCGAAATCGGCGACCACGATGTCTGGCGCACCGCCACGGTCGGCATCGCGGTTGTCGCGACGGGCGGCGCATACGCCAACGAAGTGCTGGACAAAGCGCTGGACCATATCGAAAGCAATCCGCGCGTGGACGTGACGCAGACCGAGATTGAGCTGCTTTGATTGAGCTGCTTTGATTGAGCTGCTTCAAGAACAGCGAGGGAATAAATTCCTCTATGCCTTCGGCATTACTTCGTATCTGCTGAATGGCATCCTTCGGATGAAAGAGCAAGAAGCGGAACATTCACCAATCTTACATCCGAAGGATGCCATTCAGCAGATACGAAGTAATGCCGAAGGCATAGAGGAATTCATTCCCTCGCTCCTGCCCCTCCGACGCGCCGGCTTTCCCAGGATTTACCTATGCCCGCCACACGAAAACAAAGGCTGCAAGATCAGCTCCGCGAAGTGCTTTCCGAAGTCATTCGGCGCGAAATGCGCGACCCGCGCTTCACCGACGGCCTCTTGACCATCACAGACGTGGAAGTCACGACCGATTACAAAAACGCGACAATTTTTATCAGCGTTTTCGGCACCGAAGACGCCCGGCGCGACAAGCTCAACCTCCTGCGCGGCGCGACCGGCGTGCTGCGCGAGGAGCTGAAGCGCTCGAAAGCGTTTATCAATGTCCCGGCGCTGACGTTTAAATACGACGACACGATTGACCGGGGGGCGCATATGTTCGAGGTCTTGGAGCAGGTTAAGCGCGAAGACGCCGCCCGCCCGAAACCGAGTTTGGAAGAAAGCGCCGAGGAAGACGCCGAATGAGCGCCCCGCCGACCGATTTAGCCGGGCCGCTGGGGGACGCCGCCGCCGCTATTCGTCAAAGCAGGACCATCGTGCTGGCCTGCCATGTCAACCCCGACGGCGACGCGCTCGGCTCCCTGCTCGGTTTGGCGCTGGCCCTGCTGGCGCTCGGCAAGACCGTCACCTGCCTGTCGGAAGACGGCGTCCCGGCGATGCTGACCTTTCTGCCCGGCGCGGATTTGGTGCGGCAGGCAACGGGCGAAGCCGAATTCGATCTCGCGCTGGTCGTAGACAGCGGCGATTTCCCCCGCGTCGGCCTGTCGGTTCAGCCGCTCATTCAGCGGGCCAGGCGCATTGTGGATATTGACCACCATGTCACCGCCGGCGCGTTCGGCGACATCCGCGTTTTAGACGCCCGCGCGGCGTCCACCGCCGAGATCGTTTACCGTCTGCTTCAAACGCTGGGGGTGCCCCTCACGCCCGACATCGCCACCTGCTTGTTTACGGGCATTCTGACCGACACCGGCTCGTTTCGCTTCCAGAACGTCACCCCGAATACTCTCCAGACTGCCGCCGCGCTTTTGGAGGCCGGAGCGCCCCCGGCGGTCATCTCCGAGCACGTCTTTGAGAACCGCACCTTCGCCGCGACGCAGCTTCTCGGGCGGGCGCTGGCTTCGCTGCAAAAGACCGACGGCGGCCGGATTGTCTGGGCGCGGATCACGGCCGGGGACTTTGCCGAAACGCAGGCGACCGACCAGGACACCGAGGGGATTGTCTCTTATGTGCGCGGGGTGCAGGGGGCGGAAGTCGGCATTTTGCTGCGCGAGATGCCGGACGGCAGCGCGGTGCGCGTGTCCCTGCGCTCCCGCGACACGGTGAACGTCGCCGAGATCGCCGCACGCTTCGGCGGCGGCGGCCACCGGATGGCGTCCGGCTGCACGGTTCCCCTGCCGCTGGCCGAGGCCGAGAAGGCCGTGCTTGACGCGGTGCGTGCCGGTCGTTAGCCGCTCATCAATTCCCGCATCGCCGCCCCAATGTTCACCGAGCGCATCAGCGTTTCCCCCACCAAAATCGCCTTTGCCCCGGCGTCGGCCACGCGCCGCACGTCCGCAGGCGTTTTCAGCCCGCTTTCCGCCACCAGTGTAACGCCGCTTGGCACTCGCGCCGCCAACCGCTCCACCGTGCCGAGATCGGTCACAAACGTATTCAGGTCGCGCGAGTTGATGCCGATGAGTTTGGCGTCTGCTCTGAGCGCCACTTCCATCTCCGCTTCCGTATGCACTTCCACCAATGCCGCCATGCCGAGTTCGTGCGCGATGTGCTGGAACTCGGCAATCTGCGCCGGCGTCAGCGCGGCGGCGATGAGAAGAACGGCATCGGCCCCAAGCGCCCGCGATTCATAAAGCTGCCAAGCATCCACAACAAAATCTTTGCGGATCACCGGCAGACTGACGGCTGCGCGGACGGCTTCAAGGTAGTCGTCATGGCCCTGAAAGAATTTCTCATCTGTCAGCACCGACAGACACGACGCCCCGGCGGCTTCGTACTCTTTCGCAATGGCGACGGGATCAAAGTCCGCTCGGATGACGCCTGCCGACGGCGACGCTTTCTTGACTTCGGCGATCAGCGCAACCGGGCCGATAAGCGGCGTCTGCAAGGCCGCCAGAAAGTCGCGGGGCGGGGGAGCCGCCGCCGCGCGGACCTTGACTTCTTGCGGGGACACTTTTGCCTGCCGCTCCTGCACTTCCCCGCGCTTATGGGATATTATTTCCTCTAAAATCGTCGGCTTAGTTTTCAGGGGCGGAGTAGGGGCGCTGCTTGCTGCGCCCTCTTGCCTTGCTGCGCCCTCTTGCCTTGCTGCGCCCTCTTGCCTTGCTGCGCCCTCTTGCCTTGCTGCGCCCTCGTTGTCTGGTTCTAATCCGGTTCCCCCATGATTGGGGGCTAGGGGGCTACTCATTCGTAAACTCTTTCAATCGCTCCAACGCGCTCAGCGCCGCGCCGCTGTCAATCAGGGCCGACGCCCGCTCGATCCCGTCTTCCAAGTTCTCTTCGGCTCCGGCCACGAGAAGCACCCCGGCGGCGTTGAGGCACACAATGTCTCGGTGCGGCCCCCGGTCCTTGCCGTGGAGCAGCCGCAAAAGAATATCGGCGTTCTCGGCGACGCTTTCGCCGCCCGCGAGGTGCTCAATCGTCGCGCGGGCCAGTCCCAAATCCCATTCCGGGTCAATCGTGTACGACGTAACCCGGCCGTCTTTCAGCTCGCTCACGGCGGTCTCGCCGAGCGTGGACAGCTCGTCCAGCCCGTCCATCCCATGCACCAAAAGCGCCCGGCGGCTGCCGAGATTGTTCAGGACATGCGCCAACGTCTCGCACAGCGCCCCGTCGTAAACGCCGATAAGCTGCACCGGTGCCCCGGCGGGATTGGTCAGCGGGCCGAGCAGATTGAAGATCGTCCGAATGCCGATTTCCCGGCGCGGCCCGGCGGCGTACTTAAACGACGGGTGCATCGAAGGCGCAAACAAGAACCCGATGCCGACCGTGTCAATGCACGCGCCCAGCCGCTCCGGCGGCAGGTCGAGCTTGACCCCGAGGGCTTCCAGAACATCCGCGCTGCCGCATTTACTGGTCGCCGCCCGGTTGCCGTGCTTCGCCACAGCCAATCGCCCGTCCGCCGCGACCACCAAAGCCGCCGCCGTCGAGATGTTAAACGTCTTCAGCGTGTCCCCGCCCGTCCCGCAGGTATCCACCACGATTTTGTCCGTGCTGACCGGGACTCGGACCGCGTACTCGCGCATGACCCGCGCAAAGCCCGTAATTTCTTCGACCGTCTCGCCCTTCATGCGGAGCGCGACCGCCAGCGCGGCAATCTGCGCGTCGGTCGCCCGCCCTTCCATAATCTCCCGCATGACCTCGGCGGCTTCAAGCTCGGCCAGATGCCTGCCTTCAATCAGATGCTGTATTGCGTTTTTCATTTTCTTATGCCATAATAGGGATGGAGGCTCGGCGCATCAAACATTTTGATGGGCATTGCCTCCTTTTTTATTTCAGCGCGAAGCATACAGATCAGGAACGCAGACAATCCCATAGCTTGTGTATTCCGCGCCTTGTCTTGACCCCTGCCCGCGCCATTGAAGCCTCGAGAGAGCTGCGCCAAACTCTTCGGCGATTTCTTTGCGAACTGGCGCATCCATACCGCGCTCCGGCAGGCGGAATCCCCAATTAATGCAGTAAATACAGACATCCGCCGCTTGAACCGGATAAGTCATGTCCGAGGCAACAAAAAGCGGCGTCGGAACAATATGCCGTGCACGTTCGCGTCCTACTGCCGTCAGGCTGAAATACTTGTTCAGCCTGCTGATCTGGCGGCGGTCGTCCGTGTGTTCTGTTTCATCCATGATCAGCAGTCCTGTTTCTTCTTTTTCCATGAGAAAGTAGGTGTAACGCTCTAACAGAAAAACAATATCCTTTCGTAAGTCTTCGGGGTTATGCGAAGTGGGTGGCTTTATTGTGCTGCGTGGAACGGCGCTGGCGAACAAAACCGCCCGCTCCTCTTCTAAAAGCCGGAAGATGCTTCGTGCCAGCAGAAGGCTGGCCTGTCCATAGGCAGTGAACTCACTGCGGCTCGGCACCTCTTTTGTGAGCTTCTTGGTCAGGAACGCTTTGGCATGATTTCGTCGAACAACATCCGGTAATGCTTCCGTTTCCTGCACTGCCCAGCGAAATCGGTCTTTGTCCAGCAGCTTACTGCCTTTTATTTCTGTCGCAAATTCATGGAGCGAACCGCCGAAGGCTTCCTGTTCAAGCGCCCGCAGTTTTTGGACAAAGGGCCAAACACGGGACGCATGAAGGGCAACTCCGCCGCGTACTTCATAGGGCATTGAGCGATGATCGTGCCCGCTTTCGTCCATGAACAACAGATAGCTCAAAGATCAATTCCCCCTACTGCCGCCAATCAAGTGCTGTCATGCGTGTTTTATAATGCGTTCCTTCGCTCTCGAAGCGTGCCCACGATTATTTGCTGCGCTGGCCTGGCACATTAGCATGACGCCCGTGGGTCAATTTACTTCTTCGCCGAACCGGCCCTCGCCTATCACCCATACTCGCGCTCGACGCGGCAGATGCGGACGGTGTAGGCAGTGTACCAGTCGTCTCGACCGCGCTGCTGCGCCGCCGAATGCTCGGTGCTTCGCTTCCAGGCGGCGATAGCTTCCAGGCTGTCCGAGTAGGAAACCTTAATGCCGAGGCCGGAGCGGGCCGATTCGATGCCGAGAAAGCCGGGCTGCTCGGCGGCCAGCGCGTTCATCCGGGCGGCGGTGTCCGCATAGCCCTCGCCGCCGCCGGTGCGCTCCGATGTGAAGATGACGGCGTAGTAGGGCGGCTTCGGTGTCGGCGCGATTTGGCTCACGATGCAATCAGCCCCCGGATGAGTTCCGCGCGTTCGGTCTCGCCGACGGCGTCCAGTGCTTCGGCGTCCAGGCGTAATTGGCCGGCCAGCGGCGGGTCGGCGGCGGTCTGAATATCGGTGAACAGCAGTTCCAAAGTCGCTGTGTTGACTGACGAATCGAGAGGCGGCTTTGCCGGCATGTTTTGGTAGAAGAACGCCCCCAGCGGCTCGGGCAGTTTTTCCAGTTTGCCGTCGTCGTGCTGCAAAGACAAAGTGACGACGCGCGGGTCGAGCACGATGGGATGCACTTCCGGCCGGCTGAACCGCCAGCGGTAGGCGTTCAAAAAGCGCCGCAAAATCTCCTGCCCGGTGGCAAGGGCCGTGGCTCGCAGGGTTTCGGTGTCTTCGTCCCCGCCGACCGTTTGTTCCAGCACCAGGCGCAGGTTTTTCCCGGTCCACCAGGCCCATTCGCCGAAAATGCCCTGCCCGTCGGTGCCGTCGGACAGCGACGGTGGAAAAAACAGCGTGGCGTCCATACCGCTGAGGGTGCAGGTCAGCGGCTCGACATCGGGGCCTTTGGCGCAGAAGTCGAGCGTAAACGGCAGGGTGATAAGGGCATCGGCAATGAGTTTCATAGGCTTAGTTTCTAAGATGCCCCCCCCCGCCCCAATTCTGGGCAGCAATACAGAGAATGGTCCGCAGGCTGGTCTTTTCCTCATCCGGCTCCCCAAAATTGGGGCGGGGGGGGTTCTCTACAGCACGACAATCTCCGGCGGGATCGCTTCGTTCAGCACCCGCGCCGTGCCGTCGTCCGTCACGGTGACGATATTTTCCAGGCGGACGCCGAAGTGGCCGGGCAGGTAAATCCCCGGCTCAATCGAAAAGCAGTGGCCGGGCAGCAGCGGCGTGTAATTGCCGGCCATGATGTAGGGTGCTTCGTGGTCATCCAAACCGATGCCGTGGCCGGTACGGTGGATGAAAAACTCGCCGTATCCCGCGCCTGCAATCACGCTCCGCGCGGCGGCGTCTACAGCGTGCGCGGTCGCGCCGGGCTGCACGGCGGCGACGGCGGCGGTGTAGGCTTCGTAGACGACGGCGTACACGCGCCGGGCTTCGTCGGGCGCGTTTCCAACCGCGACCGTGCGCGTGATGTCGCCGTGGTAGCCGCCCGTCATTGCGCCGAAGTCTAAAATGACCACCTCGCCCGTTTTGATCTTGGCTGTGCCCGTATTGTGATGCGGCGATGCGCCGTTCGCCCCCGCGCCGATGATGGGGGCAAACGAGTCGGCGTGGCCCGCCCGCGCGACGGCCTGCCCAAGCGCCGACGCGACTTCCCTCTCGCTTGCGCCGACCCGGCAGGCGGCATACGCGACCGAAATCAGCGCATCGGTGGCGTCGGCGGCCCGCTGCAATGACGCCAGCTCCAGCGCATCTTTGCGGGCACGCAGGCCCGACAAGGCCATGCCGGCGGGCCGAAACAGCGCGGTCGGCATCAGCTCCTGCAATTTGAGCAGGAACCGGGCGGGCATGTCGTCGTCCACGCCCACAATCCCAATGTCCAGCATGAGGTCTTTGGCGAGCGGCGCGACCACCCCTTCCCAGCCGGAACCGTCGTCCCAGACCCGAACGTCCGAGACGCCTGCCGGGTTCGCCCGCGCCTGCCCGGCGTTTAGGCTCGGCACCACAAACAGCCAGGGCGCATCGTCGGGCACGATCAGCGCGAGAAAGCGCGACCCCGGCTCCGAGAAGCCCGTCAAGTAGCGCATCGCCGCGCCGGGCGTCACGATCAGCGTGTCCAGCCCATTCTCGTGCATGGCCGCCCGCACCACGCTCAGGCGCTTTTCATACAAACTCAGTGCCATCAGCGCTCCAAAAACGTCTTTAACATCTGCTTGCCGTGCTCGGTCAAAATCGCTTCCGGGTGAAACTGCACCGCTTCCAGCGGCCACTGTTTATGCCGCAGGCCCATGATCTCGCCGTCTTCCGCCGTCGCCGTCACTTGGAGGCATTCCGGCAGCGACGACGGCTCGACCACCAGCGAATGGTAGCGCGTGGCCGTCAGCGGCGACGGCAGCCCGGCAAACACGCCCTGCCCTTGATGAGTAACAAGAGACGTTTTTCCGTGCATCATCTTGTCCGCCCGAACCACCCGCCCGCCCATCGCCTGCCCCATCGCCTGCAAGCCGAGGCAGACCCCGAAGATGGGAACCGTTCGCCCAAACTCTTGGATCAGCTCCAGCGTCACCCCCGCGTCATCGGGCGTGCCGGGACCGGGCGAGATGACGATCTTCTCCGGCTTCAGCGCTGCGATCTCCGAAAGCAAGACCGCATCATTGCGCCGGACATCCAGCTCCGCGCCCATCTCGCCGAGATACTGCACCAAGTTGTAAGTAAACGAATCGTAGTTGTCAATGACGAGTATCATTTGATTAGTTAAACTCCTGAGCCGGATTAAGACGCCTTCTTCAGTCGGCTGTGCAAAATCAATGATGCTTGCAAGGACTTTCTGCTTCTCTGCCGACGTCAATTCTTCGGCGAGCAGAACCTTCTCTATGCTGGATACTAATTTTACCACTTTCGCCGCACTATCCAGCGGCTTCTCTCTGTGTTCTGGACCTTTACTTGGCGCAATTTCACGGAGGCGAGCGTTCAGGACAGTTTTTCGGTCGCTTATCTCTGTCAGCATCTTGTCGTAAACGTCTGTGCTGCGGCCTTGTGTCAAAGCATCAATCTGTGCCTCGGCTATCTTACGCTCGCGTGACAGAGCAGCCTTTAGCTCTGCTTCAAGCCTTGCAAACTCTTCTGCGGAGCTGTCGGCCCACTTCGCTTTTTCGTGCTGGTCATACGCCGCGATTGCCTCTGCCACAAGCTCGGGCTGCCGTGCCGTTGTAACAAGGCCGGTCGTCACAAGGGTTTCCAGCAGAAGCGCGTTGTATCGCTTGGGGTTGCACACAATGCCGGATGAGGAGCTTGATTTCGCGTGGCTCTGGCACTTGTACGACTGATACTGAAGGTCTTTGCCATCTTTCCGCCCTGCCATCATGTTGCCGCACAGCGGGCATTTCAGCAGACCTGACAGCATATACTTCCGTGACGGGGCACCGCCGAGCAAGCGCCTGTTCAAAGCTATCCGCTCTTGGCACGCTTGCCAAGTTTCTTCGTCAACAATGGGCGGGGCTGGGATAAGCACCCAGCGTTCAGGAGGTGCCAAAACCGGATAGAACGACTTCTTGCCGTCAGCGACTCTTGACTCGTCGTACCGTGACTCGAACCGCAGGGCAGAGGCCACTCCTTTGTATGTGGTGTTTTCGAGTATATGACGTATGGTTGTTGACCTCCACTCGGTTGCGTTGCCGGGGGTAGGAATACCTCGGGCTTGCAGAATACGGGCGATCCTGTAGACACTTTCACCACCGGCGCACAGAGCGAACATTTCGCGGACCCATCTGGCCTGTTCTTCAACAATCACATATTTCCCTGCGGCGACACCAGGGTACTTGTTCACAGCGGCCTCTGCTTTTGTGACGACACGATACCCGTAGGGGTGCTTTCCTCTGCTGGGTTGCAGCCCGTTCTCAGCCAGGCGTCGGCGGCCTCCCATGCAGCGTTTTCGGATTAGCTTCTTTTCGTATTGCGCGAAGCTGCCGAACATGCTGAACATCAGATCGCCTTCTTCTGTGTCTTCAATAGGCATATCACAGATGACAAGTTTGGCGTTCACGCTTGCCACATTTTTCTTGATTATTTGCTGATGCTCAACATCTCGGCTGAGGCGCGAAATGCTGTAAACGATCAACATATCAGCACGCCCGGTTTCAATGTCGGCAAGCGCCGCCTGAATGCCGGGTCGTGTCAGCAAAAAGCCTCCCGAAACCCCCTCGTCTTTGTACACGCTGACAACCTGAGCGGATAAATCCGCCGCCTTGCGACGGCAGCTAATTTCTTGCGTCTCTAGGCTTGTTCCGTTCTCTGCCTGGTCTTCTGTTGACACGCGGCAATAAACCACGGCCTTGCATATCTTTGACATTTCTGTTCTCCTGATTGCGTCCGGCTCGAACCACCGGGCCGATTGAAACTCTCTCTTATATTATACCCTGCGTTGGGTTAAATATGGCTTAGATTGCTGAATGAATTGGTTAATTTCCCAACGGTAGGTATAATGGTATTTGGAGGCGTCAAATGGAGAGAGAGACTGACGACGGCAGACTTCTGAGTGAAGCCGCTGCGATGATGGGGCGGGTCAAGACACAGAGGAAGGCGGCGGCGGCACAGGTGAACGGCAGGCTAGGGGGCAGGCCCAAAGGCGCAGGCAAGCCGTTCACTGAGGAGGCGAAGCGGAGAATGCGGACGGCACAACAGGCAAGGCGTGACCGAGAAAAGCAAGAAGGTCACAAACAAGGATGACCGAAACCTAAACACAGACACTTACCTTTTTTATCTTGCGTACCTTTGCAATCGGCGTTGAAGTAGCTTGTGGGGTTGCGCGGATAATCTGGTGTCTGGCTGTGAGCCATAATATATACATACACGCTAGATAGAGAGACTGAACGAAGACGGCGGCTCTGGCAAGTACCCAGGACCGATTATGGGTGACGTTCTTGTTCTACGCGGTATGCACCAGGCGCACGCCTGAAGACCAACACTAGGAGACCGAGATGACAAAGAAGAACGAGACGACAACCGAGAACATGACCGAGACAACGCAGAGCGGCCTGCTGGCCGGACTCAAAGCGATGAAGTCCGCCGTCCAGCGTGACGACCTCGTGACGGCGAAGGACGTCAACCCGGAGACGGGCAAGCTGTTCACCCGGAAGGACAAGCGGGTTCTTGGCATCCCAAGCGAGAACGAAGTTGTCTGGGCATGGCCCCACTTCAGCGAGCATGACCACGGAACGATTACCGGGGCGGCAAAGGCGGCAGAGCGTCCGGTGGCCCAGCTTCTGGCTGAAGTCATTATGGAATGGTTCGAGAAAAATAAGGCGGAATTGGAGACTATCGCCGCCGACTATCGGAAGGGCGACAAGACGGAGGACGACTTGAAGAAAGAACTCGCGGCGGCGGAGCGGGCGGTGGCTCGTCTGCGGATGTCGCTGACACCGGCTAAGGAGGATGAACTTGCGGAAGCTGTTTGACCGGCTTCTTGACGAACATGACCCGCACTTCGGCACCAGAACAGTCTTAGTGTCGGGTCTGTTCGCAACTATTGCGGGACTGATTGTATTCTTCACGTTAGAATGAAGATGTGACAAATGAAGATGTGACTGGGGCGGGTTGAACTCCGCCCCTTTTCTACGAGCAACTGAAAAGGACTGAAATCGACATGACCAACAGACATCAGACGGCGGAACAGAAGGGATGCAGCAAAGCGATTGGCTGTCTTTTCATGCTGCCCTTCCTGGTCGCCGGGGGCGTATTTCTCCTGATGTCATTACCGCCATCTACGAATAAACCCGATACGTCAACTTCTCAGCCGACAGACTTGCCGCCAGCCTATACGTCTGCGCCCCCAACTCCTACCGGCAATCCGCCTCCAAATACATCGGCTCCGGTTCATCCGCAGGCGGGGACGTCTACAACATCAGCACGTCTCGACTACAACGGGCAGCCTGTTCTCGTGGCGACGACTGAATATGTCGCCTCCCAGATTGTCAATGACATCGCCGCTAGCAATACCGAAGCTCTGTCAAAATTGGAGAAGAGCGGTGAAGCGTACATTGTCGATGACGATACCCCGGTGATCGTCGTTAATCGTGACCACTACTTGACTGGTGCGTCTGTCTATCATGTGCGGATTAAAGGCGGTGCATACAATGGAAAAGACGGATGGGTGCCTAGCGACTACGTCCATCAATAACGGTACGTCGTCATAGACAATTCAGTGAATAGGGTAGGGCAGGCGAAAGCCTGCCCCTTCTTCTGTGAACCTTCCCGGTGACACCAAAGCTTACCGTGAGCTTGTGGAACCCCAAGAGAGGACTAAGACCCACCTCGTAAACTTCTACAGGAAGCTTAGGCTCGATGTACGTCATCATATCCGGTCAATGTCAATCCCGACCCATAACTTTTGGTTTACGTTCACCTCCGACTTGTCTGTCCATTGTCCCATCTCGCGGGCAGCGTGTTCTTCAAGTGAACGTGTCTCTCGAAGCAAGGCCGTATCAACGACGTACTCAACGATTTCTGTTGCTGCACGTCCTGTACCAACGATCCGCCTCTGTTGAATGAGTAGCCCCGTCGTCACACCCGGAGCGTCACGAACTTCCGGGTCTTCGTGTGAGGCGAAGTATTCCGCCCGTTCGTCAACAATCTGCTTTAGCCTCCGGTGGCGCTCGTCAAGGTGCGCAATCCGGTTCGCCTTGACTGCTATACCTTCTTCCATGATGGACGCTCGAACGAAGTCTGTCAGAGAACGAATTTCCGCCACGAACTCAGGTGCCTGTTTCCAGAACCATATTGTGTTGCGGTCAACCCCGACTTGAGCTGCGATCTTTGTTTCCGAAAGCTGGCCCAGAGCGAGCAGGCTTGCTGCCTGCTCTCGTTGCGGTGTCCATTCCCATTTTACGGGTGCTACTGATTTGACGATTTCCATGTCTGTATTTCCTTTTTTCCTTGCTGCATCAATACACAGGGTGGTGGCCTTGTATGTAATGCTTATATTGTCGTCGGAAGTCTATATGACGCCGGCCATGGACCGCCTAAAATGACCAAAATCCGAGTGATCCGAAGGGTTCCGAAGGATAACTAGAAGAACTATCTCCACGAGACGCAAACTGTAAAAAGTTTACATAAAACGGCTCGGAACCCTTCGGACCCTTCAGGTCGGCCCTTGACCGGCCTTCCTAGTCCTGAGCCTCTTTGTCCAGCGCACCCGCGACGGGAATAAGGCGCAGTCCCTCGAACGTCATCTTACCGTCGGTCATGCGGCCTTTGTTGTAGCCCTTCTCCTTTATGGCTTGGCTGAACAGTTTTAACGATTTGTACATCTCACCCAGGTCAGCACAATTTTGTCTGTATGCTTCATACAGCGCAGTAGAGCCGATCCGGTACGTCATCCCTGCTTCGCAGCATTCGGCGACGAATAGACTGATGGAGTCCATCTCGTCACGATACTCCTGCGTCGCCTTTATGACCTCGGCGGGTTCGCCTAGTCCTTGCATCTGCCATTCTAAGCAGCCCTCTAATCCCCAGTTCAAGATGCCAGGAAGCTCGGCGGCCAGCTTGTCGCCAAGTGCCAGATCGCACTCCTCCTGTGTGATAATTTCGTGGAAAGGAATGAGGTTGACGCGCCGCCAGATACCGGGGTCTGTCCCTCTGATGTCCGGCTTGTGGTTGCCGTACATCCAAACCTTATGCGTCGGGATATACGTGAACGGCTCAGAGTAGAGGCTGCGTGCCGAGATGCGGTCGCCGCCGGTCATGTCTTTGATGAGCGCCTCGTCAAGCCGCGACCCCGACGAGATTTCCGTCACAGTCACAAGCCGCTTGCCTTTGAGTTGAGCAAGCTCAGGCGTCGCCCCCTGACCCGCGCCAGACTGGGAGACCATCAACACGTTAGAGCGCGTCTTTGTCCACATATCACCAAGAAGCGACTCGATGACAGATGTAAACGTACTCTTGCCGTTCTTGCCAGAGCCGTACAAGAAGAAAAGCGCGTGTTCCCTCACCACGCCAGTAAGCGAGTAGCCGACGGCCCGTTTCAAGAACGAGCGCGTCTCCACGTCCGGCACAACTCGGGCCAAGAAGGCGTCGAAAGTGGGGCATTTCGCGTCGGCGTCAAACAGGATTGGAACCTGCTTCGTGAGCATGTCCGCCCTGTCAGCCTCGCGCAGTGTGCCGGTTCTCAGGTCAACCGTCCCGTTCGCCACGTTGAGCAGCCACGGCTTGGAGTCTAGTCCTTCGGCGGACATTGTAACGCCGTCAAGGAGCCTAGTCAGGCTAACCATATTCTCGACCCCGCGAGCCGTCTCGGACTTGTAGGCGTGCCTAATAAGGGCTTGCCGCCTGTCTCCGTTTGCCTCTGCCGCCTCGTGCAAGATGCCCTTGACTGTTTCGAGCGCCATTCGCTTTACGAGGTCGGCGTCACCAATCCGCCAGAGATCGCCGGTCCATACAGCCCACTTCTTGAACTCGCTGATGTACCGTATGTCCTGCCCGTATTGCCTGTGGAGCCTGTGCGCGTTGCCTACCTCCGTGTCGTTCACGGCCTGTGGGTCGATGACGAACGACATGCTGCGACCTGACCAGTCATAGAACTCGTGTTGATCGTCAATGGCTTTCTGAATTGTCGCTATCCGGTAGTCTTCCCGTTCCCACTTCTCACGCTTGCCGAGAGCAGACGCCGAGACAAGGCGCTCAATCTGGTCGTAGCCGTCAGGCCCACAATAGAAGGCTAGTATGCGGCACAAGGCAAGATCTGCCGTGCTGTGGTCGCCGGAGTAATCTTTCATGTCGCCGTCTTCGTAAAGGCGCAAGAACTTGTCTTTGCTCTTCGACTTTGACGCCTTTTCTAGCACTTGCTCGTCAGTCGGTTGCCCCTCCCTGTGTGTTGTTGCGGCGACAAGAGCGGGCTTTTCCTCACAGACAGACAAAGCGTGTGTCTGCACTTTTGGGAAGGCCATTCGGTACACTTGCTTCCATTCGGCATCGCGCCAAGCAACTTCATCTGGTATGCCTTCAAGTCTGTTGCCTGTCACAGTGAAGTAGCGACTGTGATGGTACATCTCGTAACCGCCACCGCGCTTACCTTCGCCTTGTTCATCAAGACGAACTATGATATGTACGCCTGTGCCGCTGGGGCTGATTTCTGTGTAGCTATTCAGCGTTGCAATCATGTACTGAGCCTTTGGCGTGATTTTGCCAGTCTCAGGGTCCCTGCAATCGTCAATATCCATGCCTGCGAAGTTGTCTTCATCCGTGAACACGAAGCCCAAGCGCCCATCGAACCGTTCCTGCGATGCGCTCCGCGCCGTCTCGAAGTCAGACCATGTCTCTGGGTCTGCTACACTTGCCCGCCCACCGCTGGGGCTGTACGGCGGCTTTGTAATCTTGCCGTTGCGGTCTTCGGGCTGCCAACAGACCCATTGGTCAGCATCGGTCAAGACACAGGGGAGGTTGTCCACCTGGCAAACGCCATTTGTTACTGAGTGCATTTGTCATCTCCTGACTTTGCCTTTAGTCCAACAAACGCCCATTTTAGGCGTTGTTCATCACGGAGATAAGACATATACAGCTTTCTGGAGATGGCGCGTACCATCAGCGGAACGTATGGTCCTAAATCGTTTACGTTGCCCCTTGTTAGGTAGACAACTTTTGGATTGTCAGTGTATGGAAGAAAAACGTCACCTTCGTGAACCAATGTTTGACCACGGAAAATCGCGATGTGAACAACAGCTCTATCCTGATACTCGTCGTCAGACCGATTTCCCCCCACGGCATAAACGGAAATAAAACCCTCTGCCGCCCAACCCTTGACCTCCTCAAAGCTATTCTGCTCGTATAGCTTGTGCTGCCTTTCGATGTTTCTCTTCTCTCGTGGCGTCAAATCAAAGTAACTCTGACTCGTATTTAGTTCCATAATCTCTCCTCCGTGTGCTAGAGTGAGAAAACCCCGGCTTAGGGGCTGACAAATAGCCCATTGGCACGGTATAATGAAACCACAAGCTGCCAGGCTTTGTGGATCACTATAAGTCTTCTCATTGGCCGCGTTTCATTCTAAAAGATGGGCGCGGCCTTTTGTCTTTCGCCCATTCCCTCGATCTCTGTTGCGCTGCTGTCAGGCAGTTACAGGGGTTCCGCCGTTATCCTTTTCACCCGCCTCAATCCGGCTTGCTCTCCGTCGATCAACTTCATCAGACATTTCCAGGCAGCGTCGAAAAAACAACACAATAGACTGATCTGTCCGACGTTCAGCCGTCGTTTGGTTTGCAATAATAGCAACTGAGGCGTCAGGCGTTGCAGCCTGGACCTCATTGTTGCTCATCTTGTTGCACCTCACGATGCAGGAGGCTTTCGCGCACCAGTTGCGCGGCGGCTTGTCGAAGTAAGGTGCTTCTGTTGGTCAGTCTTAATCGTGCAATCTCATCCAGACCTGCTACCAAACTAGGTGGAAGCGATACGTTGAACTGTTTTACATGTTCACGCTTTTCTGGCAAAGTCTTTTCCATTCGGTTCTCCCTGTTAGCGGCCAGACGCCAAAAAGCGGCCCTGCAATATAGCAATGCTACATGTAGGGCCGCTAAAAGGCCAGACACAAGTTGTCTATATTGCAGGGCCGCTTAAAGGTTCTTCCGCGACTAACCACCGCCGAATGGCAGCGCCCCTATCTCCTGCTCCGAACTATGCAAGCACCGTTCGTTAGACCAAGTTGCTACCAGACGGCAGCTTACCTCACTAGGGGACCGTTATTAAATTGTATGTGCAAATGCACTATGACATCTGCAACTGACTTAAGATTACCTGAACGCTTAAAAATTGAGCTATCCCGGTTTTCTTATTCCTACCCCTATTATATCTGGTTTGGGGGCTATAGTCAAGGTCTATTTTCTGAAAATAGTCTAGTGTGGAGCCGATAGGTACGTCTCAATAAATTGATGCCGTTCTGTTTTCTGAAGGCTGTTATTCTGTTGTCATGCACGTATGTTGAAATCTCTGCACGAACTCAATCAGGCTGATCCCCATAGCGTCACAATAATCCCATAGCTCTACAAGGTCTAGCCTGCGTTCGCCTCGCTCTACATTGCTAATGACCGATTGAGGAAGTTCAAGCCTCTGAGCAAGTTGGGCTTGTGTCAAACCTGCATCTCGCCGGGCTGTTCGCAGAAGAACGCGCAACTGGGCGTGCTTAATTGTGTGAATAGTTTTTTGCACATATTATTGTGTTATCAGACCTTCGCATATAAAAAAGCAGGATAACATGATAATCGCATAGAATGACAACAGGCAGAGGCTCCCGTAAAGCAATGAAAAAGATATTAGTGCAGAGGCGTCACGAAAAGCAGGACAAGACACAGGGAGGGGGTGACCGCATAGACGAAGAAGATATGGCGCATCTGGTTGAGATCAGGAAAGTAATAGCGGAAGCGTCTCGACGGAAGAAAAACAAAGTGCCGCAGAGAATTATTGTGTATTCGGTGTTGCTCTTGCTGATGGGGTGGGGCGGTAATTGTCTGCTCAACTTGTACAAAAGTTATGACTCGGTTCACGTCATCACCAGCAACGAGATGACAGCACAAGTCAATGTGCAAGAGGAACAGGCTAGAGCCAATCTGCAAGCGGCAGGTGTCAACCCCGACAACGTCAACGGCCCTCGTCTGAATGACGACACGCCAAAACTTGACGAAGTTTCACAAAACTTCTATGTTGAGAACGGGTTTTATAATGTTGAAGGTGAGGTAAAGAACATCAGCCCCGACCGTTTGGCAAATGTCGAGGCCGTTGTTACTTTCTACGACAGAGGTCATAATGTCATTAAGACAGCCGATGCGCTCATCGAATACAACCCCGTGTTGCCAGGGCAGCGGTCTCCCTTTCACGTCGTAGCTACGGGCAACCCTGCGATTAAAACAGAAACCTTGACATTTGCCTTCTTGAACGGAGCAGAGATACCTGCCAGCTTTCGCTAGAGTATGATTGCGTCTTTCATCTTTGCGAGTAGCCGATGACCTCAACCGATACCTGACCTTTAACTGAACAACTGACTAGTATCATGTCTGTATTTTACGCCGCCGCTTTCTTGGTTATTCCGTTTTTGCGTGTTCCCTCGAGAAAACTTCGCAGGTGCTTGACTGGACTCTGGTTTTGCAGCGGCGTGAGGTCAATTTTGGGCAGCCGCTCTTGAAACAATCGGGTCCGGTTTTTGCCGGAAAGCAATTTCAGCAGCGTTCTTTTCGGCTCGACTTTGCCTTCCTGAAACTCGGTGTCGCTGACATGCCGTCCTACCAGGTCTTCGAGCACACGCCGGTCGGCGAACAGCAAGCCTTCAATCTCCGGCGTCACCACGAATACTTCCCAGCGGGTCCGCAGGGCGACGGAAGCCAGCGACTCGCGCAAAAACTGCCGCCGCTCTTCCGCCCGGTCCGGCTCGCAGGCGTCTGCATCAACAATCAGCGCGACATCATGGCGGCCATCTACCAAATACGACCGCGCCAGCGAGTCTGCCCCTGACCAACCGCCGGCTTGGACGAATTCTACGTCCTCGCTTGCACGGCCCACGAGCGCTTTCAGCAGCAGCACATCGCTTTCGCCTTCGGTAATCACAACGCTTTTCATCGGTAGCCCCTTTCAATGTTGTAGTCCGGCAGCGCCTGTTCAACGGCATAGCGGAACTTTGTCCGCAAGGCTCGCCGCATCGCGCGAGCCGCAATCGCAGATTTCAACTCTTCAAATTCCCACAGCAGGATATTCAGCGGCGTGTGGGTCTTGACCAGGTACTTCGCCGACGGCGTGTAGCCGTTCCGCGCAAACATCAGGCCGAGCACTCCCGCCGGACGACGGACCAGTTGGTTGCGAAGTTTCGCGACCGGCTCGATGTTGACCGCCTCGGCATAATCTTTTGACTCGATGAGGCAGGCCAGCCCGTCGCAGTAAACCGCGCCGTCTATCTGCTCGATAGCATGTTTTCCTTCACGCACTTCAAACGGCCAGCGCACCTCGGCACCCTCCAGCGCGAAGCCGTGCAGAATAATGTGCTCGAACGCCTTGCCGCTTGCCCAGCCTCGAATCGGTTTAGCGTCGGCCAAATCCACCAGCATCCGGGACAACTGCGCGGTGCTGGCTGTGCTGATTTTCGCTGCGTAGTCCACGGTCATCGGCTGTCATCCTTGAAAGCGCTGGATCGGTCAACTCTGCTCGGCATAATACGCTTCCAAAGCGTCCACCAAGCCGTCCATCGTTGGAGTCTCCGCCACTAAATCCGGGGCGCGGCCTAAAACTTCTTCGGCGGTCTTGGCGGTGCTCGGGCCGATGCAGGCTATCGCGACTGAGGCCGGGAGCGCCATGCCGCCGAGAACGGACACGAAGTTTTTGACGGTAGATGAGCTGGTAAACGTCACGGCGTCAATCGTGCCGTCCGACAGCCGCGCTTTAACCAGTTCGGCGTCGGCGGCGTCCACGACATTGGCATAGGCCGTCACGGCGTCCACCGTGCCTTCGCGGGCTTGAAGCGCGTCAAGGAGGCCGTCGTCGCCGTCCTGGGCGCGGGGCACCAGGAAGTTCTTGCCGTGTGGCTCTTCGGGAAGCTCTGTCCCTAGTCCTGCGCCGGTCATAGTTTGCGGCTGAAAGTCTACGCACAGGCCGTGCGAGCGCAGCGCCTCGGCGGTCGCGGGGCCGACGGCGGCAATTTTTGCGGTCGGGAACGAACGCGCGTCTTTGTTCGCCCGCGCGAGGCGGGCGCAGAAGGCATGGACTGCCGGAGCGCTGGCGAAGCAAATCCAGTCGTAAGCGCCGATCTTGACAATCGCGTCGTCTAAAGCGGCGTAGTCGTCGGGCGGAGGGACGAGTTTAATGGTCGGGAAGACAACCGCTTCCGTGCCTTTGGCGGCCAGCTTGTCCGCAAACTCCGAGGCTTGTTCTCTCGCCCGCGTCACGACAATGCGCTTCCCAGAAAGCGGGCCGAGGTCGAACCAGCGCAGGCGCTCCCGCAGGCGGACGACTTCGCCGACCACCGTGACCGCCGGGGCTTTGAAGCCCGCCGCGCGGACTTTTTCGGCAATGTCGCCGAGCGTCCCGACCAGCGTTTCCTGCTGCCCGGCCCAGGTCCCCCAGCGCACCAGCGCGACGGGAGTATCCGCGCTCCGCCCGTGCGCCTGAAGCTGGGTCGTGATCTCGGCGAGGTTCTCGACGCCCATCAAAAACAGCAGCGTGTCTCCCGCGCCCGCGATTTTGTCCCAGCGCCGCCGCCCTTCCGCCTCGCCCGCCGTGCGCGTCCCCGACTCGCGCCCATCGTCCCGCTCATGCCCGGTGATCACGGCAAACGACGACGCCGCATCGCGGTGGGTGACGGGAATGCCCGCATAGGCCGGCGCGGCAATCGCCGAAGTCACGCCCGGCACGACCACAAACGCCAAATTTCGTTCGCGCAGGTATTCGGCTTCCTCGCCGCCGCGCCCAAAGACAAACGGGTCGCCGCCTTTGAGCCGGGCGACAATCTTTCCCGCCGCCGCCCGGTCCGCGAGAAGCGCATTGATGTCTTCCTGACGCATCGCGTGCTTGTCCGCCTGCTTGCCGACGTATACTCGCTCCGCGCTCGGCGGCGCATAGTCCAGCAGCCTCGGATGGGCAAGTCTATCGTAAACCACGACATCGGCCCGCCGCAGCGCGTCCGCCCCGCCGACCGTGATCAGCTTCGGATCGCCCGGCCCCGCCCCAATCAGATACACCATTCCCGCAGCAGTCATAGGTTTATTGTACCCCCGACTGTCCTACTGACGCGCGTTTTTCGGGCAAGCGTCAGCATTCGCGCTCTGCCAATGCTAAATTACCAGCGCCTGTGGGCTTCTCGAATCTGCGCGGCAGTCAGCGGGCCAAATGTCGTTTGAAGCTCTGCCTCTGTAATTGGGTGGCAGCTATTGAGGCCGAACATACCGGGGGTGCAATGCTCGATATGGCCGTCCAAGCGGTTTGTCTGAAAAAAGCGGGATGCATGAGCAATATGGGAGCCGGAGCGCATCGTCTGCTGCATTGCCCAGGGATGCCAGGGCGTCGGCCAGACCCAGCAACCGTAAGCCAGCGCCAGAATGCCGGAGGCCGCCGCGAAGCGTTTAGTTTTTCCAGAGATTTGCATGGTAGCGTCCCGCCGTGAACGGCAGGTCTGTGGGCCTGCGGCCAATCGGTCTGCGACCGACAGAGATTTTGCCGCCCGCAGGGCGTTCCGCGTCTGCGCGTACAGACCTGCCGTTCACGGCGGGGACTTTACCGTGAGGTGTCTTCTCGCGCCAGCGATGCCCTTGCCGCGTCATCACTCGCCGCCGTCAATTTGGGATTGTCCGGCCTCTCCGCCGTATCTTCCGCCCCGTGTGCCATAATAGAAGTGTACCTGAAAGAGAGCAGTGAACGACAATGGAGACATTTTTGACGGAAGCGTTCGGCGGCGGGACGCTTGTGAGCGCGATGCTGACCGACGCGCGGCAAAAAGCCGCCGATGGGAAGGGAACGGACGGGCTGCGGCGGGTGACGGTTCGGCCGATTTCGCTGCGCGGGCAATCCGTGTTCCAGTTTGAGTACCAGTACGCGCAGAAAGTCCAGCACCGCAATTTAAGCGCCGCCGAGGCCGAAGCGCGGGCGCGGACTCTGCTGGCGGAGACGTTCCGGCAGGGCCGGTTCCGCACAGCGGCGGGGGAGTTTGCCGTGGTGGTTAATGGGGCGGGGGCATTGACGGTGAAGGCCGTCAAAGCGGTAGAAGCGGCTCCGGTGCAGGCCGCGCCGGCGGCGCACGACCGCACAAAGAATTATGTGCTTCCCGAAGGCGCCCCCGTAGACTTTCTGGTCCGCCTCGGGGTCATGGCGTCAAATGGGAGTGTCATCGCAGCGAAGCGGGACAAGTTCAAGCAGATCAATCGCTTTTTAGAAATGGTCGGGGACAGCGCAAGCAGCCTGCCGTCCGAAGGGATACTAAAAGTCGTGGATTTCGGCTGCGGCAAGGCATATTTGACTTTTGCGCTGCACTACTATCTGACGGCGATCTTGGGCCGGGAAGTGGCGATGGTCGGGCTGGACCTCAAAGCCGATGTGGTGGCGTTCTGCGCCGAGACCGCCGCCGCGCTCGGCTGCGCGGGATTGTCGTTTGCGGTCGGCGAGATTGACGGCTACCAAAGCCGCGAAGGTGTGGTAGACATGGTCGTGACCCTGCATGCCTGCGACACGGCGACCGATGACGCCCTCGCCAAAGCGGTGGGGTGGGGGGCGTCGGTGATTTTGTCCGTGCCCTGCTGCCAGCACGAGCTGTTCAAGCAGATTTCAAGTGACACGCTGCGGCCGCTCCTGAAGCACGGCATTCTGAGAGAGCGCCTCACGGCATTGGTGACCGACAGCGTCCGGGCGAGTCTGCTGGAAAGCGCAGGCTACAGCGTCCAGATTTTAGAGTTCATCGCGCTCGAGCACACGGCCAAGAACCTGCTGATCCGGGCCGTCAAGCGCCCCGGCGCGGCCCTGAAGCCGCCAAGCGCCGAATACGAAGCCTTTCGGGATTTTTGGCACATCCAGCCGCATTTGGAGCGGGCGCTGAGAGGACAAAAGAAAGAGCAGGAAGGCCACGGGGCTGAACCCGCCGTGCTTTGAAGGGCAATTCCCCGAGGGTAAGGGCATCAGGCTTGTTTCGTAATCTTCGCCCGCGCAGGCGGGCGCTTGCTCTTTGAAGCACGGCGGGTTCAGCCCCGTGGCGCTGCACCTTCCAAAACTTCCGCGTACAATTTCGTCTGCCGCTGCCGGGCTTTTTGGTAAATCTCGTGCGTCTTCGGGTCGGGCGTGTAGGTTTTCCACAAAAACGCCGGCACGGCCGACAAATCAGGAATGTGGCCGAGGGAATTCAGGGCCAAAAGGGCCGCGCCCCGGCTGGTGGCCTCCCCGACCCGGCTGACCGTGACCGGAGCGCCCATCGCATCGGCCATGATCTGCGCCCACGCCGGGTCGCCGACCAATGCGCCCCCCGACGCCACAATCTGCGCCGCCGACGGAAACTGGGCAATCAAAATATCGTAAACATCGGCAAACTGGAACGCGACGGCTTCCAGTGAAGCGCGGAGGATTTCGGCGGGAGTGGTGTGCAGGTTCATCCCCAAAATCGCCGCCCGCGCCCCGGCGTGCCAGCCCGGCGAGCGCTCGCCGGCCCAAAACGGCAGCACATTCAAGCCGTGGCCGTCCGGCAGAAGCGCGGCGGCGGCTTTGGCGGCGGTCTTTCGGTCCCCAAGCTGAAGCGTCTTTTCGGCCCACGCATACACATTGCCGCCATTGGCGAACGCCCCGCCGACCAGAAACCGCCGGTCGTCCACCCGGTAGCAGAACAGCTTTTCGGGGATGTCCAACGCCTCGGCTTCGACCGCGACCCGCATGGCCCCCGACGTGCCGACATTGATGGCGATGCGCTCCGCGCCGACCGCGCCGCTGCCGACATTGGAGCACGCGCCGTCGCCTGACGCCGGGAACCAGGGCAGGTCGCGCAAAAGGGGCAGGGCGGCGGCCCACTCCGCCGTCAGGCCCGAGACCGGCGCATCGGTTTCGTTCAGGGCGCTGAGCT
This sequence comes from Capsulimonadaceae bacterium, assembly GCA_965246745.1. Lineage (GTDB taxonomy): Bacteria > Armatimonadota > Armatimonadia > Armatimonadales > Capsulimonadaceae > JANXMY01. The sequence continues at coordinate 1,108,530 of OZ251980.1, read as the reverse complement.
GCCGCAGCGCAATCGGCATCTCGGTCAACGTTTCCGGGTCCCACGCCAGGGTGTTCTGGTTCAGCAGCCCGGTGCCCGACGCCATCGAGACGCTGACCGTTGCCGCGCCGAACAAGCGGCTTTGCAGGTACTCGCCGAACGACATCCACCGATCTGCCTTGCCGAACGCTTCCGGGGCCGTTTCCTGAAGCCAGCGCAGCTTGGCGGGCCAGTAGCAGGGGTGCAGGACGCAGCCCGTTCGCGTGTGGTACGCCGCACCGTCCATCTCGGCTCGGAGCTTCTCGGCCTGCGCCGCCGCCCGCGAGTCGGCCCACGAAAACAGCGGCGTCGCCGCCCGCCCGTCCGCGCCGACCCCGACCAAAGAATGCCAGAAGCACGACACGCCGACCCCGGCGATCCGCCGGCGCGTTTCCTTGTCGGTTTTCCGCAAAAGACGCGCGAGGCAGTCCACGGTCAGCGCAAGGAGCGCTTCGGGGTCGGTCTGCACTCCGCCGTCGGCACTGACAGTCTGGGCATAAGGGGTTTGCGCTTCGGCGTTGGGCAGCGCCCGCCCGCGCGTGTCGAACAGCATGGCCCGGACCGACGACGTGCCCATGTCGAGCGTAAGTATCAGTGCGTGTTTCATATCTTGCCGGCGTGTCGGGTAAACTAGGCGTATGCGTGCTTTCTCGTTTTTGGTCCCCGGCCTCTTGTTGCTGACGCTGGCCGGCTGCGCCCCGCCCCCCGCAGCGCCGCCTGCGCCGGCTTTCGACCCGCCGCCCGCCGGGGTGACGGCGAACTCCGGCGGGGACACGCGCGGGACGATTTCCTACCAGCCTGCGCCGCCGCCGGCCGGCCCGCCGGACCCGTACCTCGCCGTGTCGGGGAAAATCGTGCTGCCCGAGCGCCAAAAACTGGCGTGGATGCTGGCCGAGATAGACCTCCACGCCCACCGGCAGGCTGAAAACGCGTTTCCCGTGCCGCCGCCGGGCCGCCCCGGCTACTCCAAGTCCGCCGCGCGGAACGCCGCCGAGAAACAGGCGGAGTTCAACGCCTATCTTTTGGAAAAGTACCGCGCCCGCTTCTGCAATCAGTTCAGCGTCACTTATGACCAGATTGCGCTGATCAGCGAAGAAGGCCGGGACAAAAACTGGCCGATGCCGCAAGACTAAGCAGCGGCCTAAGCCGCTGCACCGTGTATCTCTGACGCTTACTTTGCGACAAACGTGAACCGCTGCGTCACCGGCTTGCCGCCGCCCGCCGCGCCGTCCCCGATCCCGCCTGTCCCGGCCCCCCGGCTTTGAAACGACGCCAGCGGGGCAATCGGCGGGGTGTGCTCGCTTTCCAGCAGGTCCATCTGCGCGAACGCCCCGGCGCTGCGCGGCGTGTACACAAACGACACGGTGTTGACCCCTCGGCGCAGCTTCATGGTGATGTCGCGGTCTACAAAGCCCTCGTACTCGCTGTCGCGGATGCCGTTTAGCAGCACCGTCACCCGCCCCCCCTGCACCCGGCCCCGCAGCCAGTGCGAATGCTCGGTCGGCATCGCCCGGCCTTGCAGCGGGTCGCTGCCCGCCAGCGGATCGGCCCCGACCAGCGGATCGCGGCCCGCCAGCGGGTCGGTCTGAGCCGGGCCGCTGCCCGCCGCGCCGCCGGAAGCCGCGCCGCCCTCCGGGGCCAGCGGGTCGGCTGTCGAAATGCCGCCGCCGCCGGACAGCAGCGGGTCGGACGCCGGGCGGGCGACCGGCGGCATCGCCGCGCCGAGAGGGCGCGGCGGCGGCGCGGCGCTGCTGGCATCGGGGCCGTCCCCATCCGGGTCGGTGCTCGGCTTGTCGTCGCCGCAGCCGGCCAGCAGCAGCGCCGCCAGCAGCAGAAAAAGAAGTTGGGCGGGACGGTAAGTCATTGGATCATGCCTGCGCCGACCGTTTCATTGGTCGCTTCGTCAATCAAAATCACGCTGCCGGTGGCCCGGTTGCGCGTGTACGGGTCGAAAAACAGCGGCTGAGTCGTCCGCAGCGTCAGCCGCGCGATTTCGTTGAGGCTGACGCTTTTATTCTCGGCATTTTTGTCCAGCGTGCTGATGTCCAGCTTGTAATCCACAGACTTGACAATCGCGCGGACTTCGCGGGTGGTGTGCTTGAGCGTGTACTTGCCGCCGGCCGCAAGGCTCCTCTCGCCCATCCAGCAGACCATGATCTCGACCTCTTGAGAGACCGTCGGCGGATTGTCCGCCGCCACAATCATGTCGCCCCGGCTGATGTCCAGCTCGTCGGCCAGCGTCAAAGTCACCGACAGCGGCGCAAAGGCTTCGGCGAGATGCGTCTCCATCATGTCCACCGACTGCACGGTCGTCACAGTCCCCGACGGCAGGATTTGCACGGCGTCGCCGGGCCGGAACACGCCGCCCGCGATGCGCCCGGCATACCCCCGGTAATCGGGAAACTCGGCGGACTGCGGCCGGATCACATACTGCACCGGAAAGCGGGCATCGGTCCGGTTCACATCGGTCTCAATCGGCACGGTTTCCAGCAGGGACAAAAGCGCCGGCCCGCCATACCAGTCCATGTGCGTAGACCGATCCACAACATTGTCGCCGTTCAGAGCGCTGATTGGTATGAACGACACGTCGCCCAAGCTCAATCCCGCCGCGAACGCCTCAAAATCGCGCTTGATCGCGTCAAAGACCTCTTGGCTGTACTCGACCAAATCCATTTTGTTGACACAGACCGCGAGATGGGGAATGCCGAGGAGCGACGCGATAATCGTATGCCGCCGGGTCTGCTCGATGACCCCTTTGCGGGCGTCTACCAAAATAATCGCCAGATTGGCCGTGGACGCCCCCGTGACCATGTTGCGCGTGTACTGCAAATGCCCCGGCGTGTCGGCGATGATAAATTTCCGCTTCGGGGTCGCAAAATAGCGGTAGGCCACATCAATCGTGATGCCCTGCTCCCGCTCGGCCCGCAGGCCGTCGGTCAAAAGCGCGAGATTAATGCCTTCTTCCCCGCGCCGCTCGCTCGTCTCTTTGATGGCTTCATACTGATCGTCAAAAATCGCCTTACTGTCGTAGAGAAGCCGCCCAATCAGCGTACTTTTCCCATCGTCCACGCTCCCCGCCGTCGTAAACCGCAGCAGGTCCATGTCCAAATAACCCGCCGTCGAAAAATCGTCATTCATTGTTTGTCATCGCCCACTTTGTCGTTGTGATATGTAATGCTGATGTAAGCATCGCCGCCGCCGTAATCAAACTCCGAGACCGCCTTGCCCCAGGGCCGCAGATGGTTTGGTGCTTTGCCGAGTTCAGGAGCTTCCATCCCATAGGTGTCGGTAAAAGTATCCGGCTCGCCTAAGTCTTGCCGAAGCAGAGCATCGTGGGTACTCTTGCGCTCAATCCATGCTTCCTCTTCCTCGCCGGTCATCAGCGTCTCGCAGACCAGCGAAGCACCGGTGAGTGCCTGCCCCTGAAAGCTCAGCCCGGCGGAAAATGACTGCCCCTCTGTAACCCCCGCGTTTTCGTGGAACCAGCACTGCTCCGGTGCGCCGCACGGGCGATTGATGCGGGCGCGTTGCCCAAACCATGAATGCCGAAACTCTTTCAGGGTCAGCGCGGGCGTGATGACGTAGCCGTTTGGTAGGTGAATGTTTCCGGTGTCAGGGTCAATCATGTTTCCAAAGAACCATGCAATAAACGGCACGGCTATACGGCGCGGACGCCACGAAACACCCGCTTCGCGGGGTTAAGATTTATTCGTTCCGAGTGCCGCGAAGCGTTACTTTGTGGCGTCTTCGCCGGGTAGCCATGTGTTTCAACACATGGTCATCTATCTTTTTCATCCCGTAAATACCCGCGTGCCGCCGCGTCGTCAATCAGCGCTTCGGCATAGCGCCACAGCGACGGCGAGCCGTCCGCGATGTGCTTGTTCAGCGCCAAGACCTGCTGCTTCGTAATCCCATGTTCCCGCCAGGAGCGTCCTTCGGTATGGTAGTTATGCAGCAGCGGCATCAAGCGGTCCAAAGCGGCGGCGAACCTCGCGTCGGGCGTTTCCCGCGCCTCGAACTCCCGCCACAATGCTTGAAGCTCGACGCTTTGATCGTCGGGCAGCAGCCCGAAGATGCGCCGCGCCGCGTCCTGCTCGCGCTCGGCTTTGGTGCTGTTCCCGGCGGCGTCGTAAATATATGTGTCGCCCGAGTCAATCTCGACAATGTCATGCACGAGCAGCATTTGGAGCACCCGCCCCGTGTCAATCTCGGCCCCCGCGTGCTCTGCCAGCACGAGCGCCATCACCGACACATGCCATGAATGCTCCGCCGAGTTCTCGCGCCGCGACCCGCCGACGAGATAGCTCCGGCGCAAAACGCTTTTGAGCGCGTCAATTTCAAGAATAAAGTTAATCTGTCGGTCAAGACGCTCGTTCAATCGCCGCTCCCGAGAAAGCGTCCGCCGCTCAGCCAAATATGCTGGGGCATTGAGCCGAGATACACATGGGCGAACTTTTGAGGCGAAAGGGTTTCTTCATAGTTATAAACGGCTTCTCGGTCGCTGCTGTGATACACCACTTGGCCCCGCAGAACCTCAAAGTAGTCGTCCACTTCCGGGTCGGCGACCAGCACCCATTCGCCGTCAAACTGCGCCTCCATCTCGGCGCGTGTCAGCACTTCGTTCATGGAATTGTTCCTTCAGTTTTTGCCGCTGCTTTTGCGGGATCAACCACGACAATGCCGAGCGGGGCGTAGCGGCGAAAATCCGCGCCGTTGAACGTCAAAATATGCGTGATGCCGTGGGTCAGCATCGCAGCGACAATCCGGGCGTCGTGCGACGGCTTGCCGGAAACGCCGAACTTGTTGACAAGGTCCGCCCACTCCAAATACAAGTTCGGCAAATCAGGCAGCAGCGGAAACAGGGCTTCCAAGCGACGCCGCTCCGCGTCTGCCTCGGCAACTGATAGGCCGAGGCCGTTGACGGCCTGCGGGCGGGTGGCGACGACCCAAAACTCGACCATGTTCTGCGGGACGACGTGAAGCCGCTCACCGGAGAGTGTCAGATTCTGAAGCGCCTGCAAGGCGACAGGCCGATCTGCCGAGTTTGTATCGGCCTGACGGACGAGCAGACTTGTATCAGCCACATGGAGCATCAGGCGCGGTCCTCGTAAAAGTTTTCGCGGCGCAGGGCTTCGCGCGTTGTCGCGGCCGGCGGCTGCCCGGTCGCCGGGTCAATCCGCGCGACGGGCGGGGCCTGCTGAAGCAGGTCCAGCCATTCGCGGCTGCCCTGCCGCAGCGGGGGGCGGCCCAGCGGCAGAGCACGCTGAATCAGCCGGGGCAGGTAGTCTTCCAGCGCGACTCCGGCGGCCTTCGCCTGTGTGAACGCTTCGGCTTCAATCTCCGGGGCGAGGTTGATTGTCACTGTCATCTCAAAAATAGCCTTTCAAACATAGCCTTTCAAACATAGCCTTTCAAAAATAGCCTTCTTTTTTGCGGTCTTCCATCGCCGCTTCGGAGCGCTTGTCGTCGGCGCGGGTGCCGCGCTCGGTCTGGCGGGACGCCGCGACTTCCTGGATGATCTCTTCGAGGCTGCCGGCGGGGGACAGCACGGCTCCGGTGCAGGTCATGTCGCCGATGGTGCGAAACCGCACTTGACGGACTTCCGGGGTCTCCGTGGGGCGCTTGTTGAGGTAGTCTGAGTCGGCGAGCAGATTGCCGTCGCGGACAATCACTTCGCGCTCGTGGGTGAAATAAATAGACGGCAAGGGAATGTTTTCCTGCAAAATATACTGCCAGACATCCATCTCGGTCCAGTTGGAGATGGGAAACACCCGAAAATGCTCGCCGAGATGCTTGTGGCCGTTGAACAGGTTCCACAATTCCGGCCGCTGGTTTTTCGGGTCCCACTGCCCAAACTCGTCGCGGTGCGAGAAAAAGCGCTCTTTCGCGCGGGCTTTTTCCTCGTCCCGCCGCGCCCCGCCCAGGGCCGCGTCTATTTTCAATTCTTCCAGGGCGTCCAAAAGCGTCACGGTCTGAAGCAGATTGCGGCTGGCATTGTAGCCTTTTTCTTCCACGGCCCGGCCCTGATTGATCGAGTCTTGAACCGAGCGGACAATCAATTTTGCGCCGAGTGTTTCCATCCATTCATCGCGGTAAGACAGCGTTTCAGGAAAATTGTGCCCGGTGTCAATATGGAGCAGCGGAAACGGGATTTTGGCGGGCCAAAATGCTTTCCGGGCTAAGTGACTCAAGATGATCGAGTCTTTGCCGCCGGAGAACAGCAGCGCGGGCCGCTCAAACTGGGCGGCGACTTCGCGGATCACGAAAACGGACTCGGCTTCCAGCTCGGCAAGATGCGACAGGGAGCGCGGCGGCATAGGAGAATTCAGCATAGCGGTCATACCTTTTAGTTTACCACACGGGCGGCGGTAAACGAAAAAGGCATCGTTCCGCCGAAAAGTTCCGGCCCGTGCTTTTCGGTCAATGCGGCGGGGTCAGAAACGCCGGGTAGCCGTCGTGCCGCAGCCGGTCAAGCTGCTTTTGGGCATCGGCGGCGCGAAGAAACGCGCCGGTTTGGACCGCGTAGCTCGGCCTGCCGTGAAACCGGGGGCCGGAGCGCACGGCGGCGCGGTAGCCTCGGCCCCGCAGCGCGGCGGCCAGCGTTTCGGCAATAGGCCGCACGGCAAACGCGCCCGCCGCGACATGGAAGGCCCGCGAATGCGCTGGGGACGCAATTTCCGCCGCACGCCGGGCGGCGGTGCGCCGGGGCCGTGCGGGAACGGGCCGGACGGAGCGGGACGGCACGGCCGCCGGAAGCGGCACGGCCGCGAGGGGTCGGACCGGCATCGGCACAACCGAGGGGGGCGGCAGGGACGATGGCTTCGGCTTTGCGGGGGCGGCGTCGGCGTAAACGACGACGTGGCGGGAAAACGCGTTTTCTTTGCGAGCGCCGATGGCGCTGGCCGCGAATTCATAGCGGCCCGGCAGGGCCGGAGTCCAGATCGCCGAGGACAGCGTTCCCTGCGCCAGCGTCAAAAGCGACTGCGGCCCGGAGTTTCGGGTCAGCGAAATTGCCAGAGTCGCGCTGCCGCCCGGCGGCACGGCGGCATAAGCCGAAACCATCACCGGCAGGCCGACCCGGACATGACGCCCGTTCTGGGCGCAGCTCAGCGTCACGCTCAGCGGCGCAGGCGCGGGCAGGGGCAGCGCCGCCGGGCGCGGGCCGGACGCGGAAAGCGCCGGCGGGGCCTGCGCCGGGCGGGCCGAGACGGGCCGGGCCGGAAGGCGGCGATGAGCCGCGAACAAGTGCGGAAACGCTTGCAGCACAAAAAACAGCGTCAAGGCGGCAATCGGCGGCAGGGTCCAGAGCAGCAGCCGTCGCCGCGAGCGGCGGCGGGAAACAGGCGGGGGCAGCAGTTGTAGGGACATGATCTTGCCTCGAGCGGGTACACTCTTTGGGATGATGGATTTTAAGATGACGGATTTCAATATAACTGAAGAAGCCGGCCCGCCGAACTGGCGTTTGAGCGCTCCGCAGTGGGACGCGGTTGTGCGCCGGGCGCAGGCCGGGCCGGATGCGCTGGCCGACGGCGCATTTGTCCGGGCCGACGCGCCCGGCGCAGCGGAAATTCGGTTTTATGCAACTGCCCGAAACAAGCCGCTCGGGTGGGGCTATCCGTTTTTAGAGGACATCCCCGGCAGCCGGACGCGCGGGGCGCTGATTGGATACGCCCGGCGCGAAGCCGAAACGGACCGGATTGAGTTTGAGGTCGCTCTGCCCGCCGCCGCATCGGCAATCGCGGCGGACTACGAAAGCGGCGCGTCGGATTTAGATTTCGTGACCTATGAACAGGCAGTTCAGGAAGCCGTGCTGGGAACGCCGAGCGATTTAGCCTGGCTGCACGCCGAGTTTGGCCGCCTTGCTGTGCTGTCGGTGGAATAAGCTCACGCGCAGGCGGCCTATTTCGCTTTTTTCGCCGCGGCGGCGAGGTGCGCGGCTTCGGCGTCTTCGATCTCCGGCAGGCTTTTGCGGGGCGGCTCGGCGGGAACGTCGCTTGGGACCAAATCCGAGACGCTGACCAGCAGGCTGTAGCGGAGCGAGAACTTTTTCTCGGCGGCGGACAGCTTGTTGCGGCCTTCTTCAGATAGGCCGTCCAGCCATTTCTGCCGCATGGCGTCGGTGCCGGCCTGATGGCGACGGCGGATGTCTTCGGGCAGGCTGTCGGGGTCTACCGAAAGCGCCGCCGTAGCGTCGCTGTAGAGCTTGGCGACGGTGCCGGTCAAACCCCGATAATATGGGTAGAATAATCCCGACTTGGTGTCGGCGGCGGTGGCGTCGCGGTCCGCCAGCCGGACCGGATCGCCTTCCGCCGCCGGCGCGGCCGTTTTTGAGGTCGTTGTGTGTGCCAATGGGCAGTCTCCTTGTTCGGTTGCGAAAGAAAAAACTATGTCTGAAATTTTATTTTTGGTCGGCGAAGTGTTCTGCATTCTCGCCCTGGTCGGCCTGGTCGGCGTTCTCCTGTTTTTGGTGACCACGGCCTTGAAGCTGAAAGACTCGGCGGTCGGCAATGCCGGGCGGCTGTACAAGCGGCCTCTGGCGGCGGGCAAAAACCTGGCGAGCACCGCCAAAGGCATCGCCCAGCAGGAAGCGGTGCGCGGCAAGCACATCGGCGCGTCGGCCAAAGCCGCCGGGCTGGCGGTGAAAGACGCCGTCGTTCACATCAAGGACACCGCGCAGTCGGTCCACCCGGAAGAGCTGAAGCCCGCGCTGACTTATGTGTCCAAGCTCGGCAATGCGCTGCAAATCGCCTTGAAGCTGTCGCAGACCGGAGCGCGGCAGCGAGCCGGGCGCTGATGGGCGCGAGGCGAACAATGCGAGGAAATAAGAAGCCGAGAAGCGAGGGAGTGAACTCCACTCGCTGAATGGCATCCTTCGGATGTAGGAATGCTGAACGCTTGCCGATCTTACATCCGAAGGATGCCATTCAGCGAGTGGAGTTCACTCCCTCGCCTTTCAAATCACCATAATCACTTCGCCGCCGCCTGCACGGCCGTAACCACTTCCTGCGGGGGTCTCGCGGACAGGTCGCCGCTGACCACCGGCTTGCCGTCCACAAAAACGCCGCTGCCGGACACGGCGGGAGCGCCGGGCGAGCGGTCGGCGGCAGGAACATCGGTGTTGACGATCTGCACCGACACCGCGCCGCCGGACTTTTGCGCGTACTCCCGAATAGCCTTCAGCGGCGCGGCCAGCGCTTCGGGCTTTGATTGATTGGCGGCGCTGTAGGACCAGCCGACCACCACTTTGTGCTTTGCCGTGGCCGGGCTGCCGATTGTCTGCTCGGCGGGAAGTTCGGCCCCCGTCGGCGTCATTCCCGGCACTTTCGCGGCAGGCGCGGCCGGGGCGGCGGGCGCAGACTTCGGCGGCGCGTCTTCATCATGGTCCGGCAGGCCGGCCTTTTTGACTCCCTGATTAATAAACACCAGGGCGACGATCAAAATCACCAGCCCAGCCCCGACAAACAAACGGTTCATTTTGCTTCTCCTATAATTCCCAGAAATCCCGCCATGCGTCCGGTCGCGCCGTCGCGGCGAAACGAGAAAAAGTCGCGCTGATTGCGATGCGTGTCCTCGTCGCAGACCGCAATCGCCCCGGCGGGCAGCCCCGCCGCGAGAAGCTGCCCGAACAAAACCGCGCGTAAGTTTAAGTTGTAAGTCCCGCCGAGGTCCGAGCGCGGCGTCACCACATTGAAGCCCCGCGCCGCCGGCAGCGACCGGAACTTGTCCGCGACTTCCGGCCCGACTTCGTAGCTCGCTTCGCCGATGGACGGCCCAACGGCCGCAAAGCAGGCCGACGGGATGCAGCCGAACTCCGCCGTCATTGCTGCCATTGTCTTTCCCGCAATGTTCGCCGCCGTGCCGCGCCAGCCCGCATGGGCCAGCCCGACTACCCGCCGCAGCGGGTCCACAAAGTACACGGGAGCGCAGTCGGCGAACAGCAGCATAAGTAAAAGCCCCGGCGTATTTGAGACCAGCGCATCGGCCCCGGCAATCGGCGCGGCTGCCCCTGCCGTCACGACCGCGACTTGGTCCCCATGCACCTGCTCCGCCAGCGCCACGTTTTCCTCCGCGAAGCCCAAGTCGTGCCAGACCCGCCGCCGGTTCGCCGCGACCGAGGCCGGATCGTCGCCGACATGCACCCCCAAATTCAGCGAATCATAGGGCGCAGCGCTGACCCCGCCCTTCCGGGTCGTGAAGCCCTGGGTCACGCGCGGCAGCCAAGCCAGCGTTTTGGCCTGATACAGCGGCAGGTCCCCAATCGGTTGTTTACGCCATCCCGTCAAATTATGTCCTTCAAATTACGTCCTTACTCCGAGGCTTCGATTTCTTTGGCTTCCTTGCGGGTCATCGGCTTCTGCGCGGCGTGCCGAACATGAATAATTGTCACCGTGGGCGCATCGTCGGGGTTCTCGCGCAAAACAAACAGCACCCGGTACGCCGGGCCGCCCGCTGTCCGCCGATACAGCATGCGCCGCACTTCTTCCCGGAACAGCTTGTTTTCTTCCGCCGCCGGCCACCGAGTCGGGTACTGCGCCAGCTTGCTGACTTCTAGGCTGAGACCCTTGCTCCACGCTTCCGCCTGCGCTTCATCGGTCAGCAGGGCAAGCCGTTCTTCTGCCGCTTCCATGTCGCTTCGCGCCCGCTTTGTCGTGCGGATTGCCCAAATCGCGGGCGGCTCGTTTGCACTCGGCATCAGGAGGCCGCCTTCTGTGGATGATGCGGCTGAGCTTCTTTGGCTCGGCGGCGTATCTCGCGCCGCTCATCCAGGTAGGCCAACGTTTCCTCGAGCGAGTAAGTGCGCCCCGCTTCCAAATCCGCAAGGCCCTCACGGACCCCCGCGACCGAGTCGTTAAAGTCAGCTTGATCTTCGAATTCGCTGAGATCAATCGCATGACTATACTCCGCAAGCTCGACAAGATATTCGGTCACGTCTTGTCCGCGCTCCGCCGCAAACATCTTCAAGCGTGCTTCCGTTTCGGGGTTGACTTCCAAAACAAGTGCCATCGGTTTCTCCTCACAATCCAAAAACTCTGTAGACCAAAAACTTATTCCGAGGCTTCGATTTCTTTGGCTTCTTTGCGGGCCATCGGCTTCTGCGCGGCGTGCCGAACATGAATAACCGTCACCGTCGGCGCATCGTCGGGGTTCTCGCGCAAAACAAACAGCACCCGGTACGCTGGGCCGCCCGCTGTCCGCCGATACAGCATGCGGCGAACCTCCTCCCGGAACAGCTTGTCTTCCTCGGCGACCGGCCACCGGGCCGGAAACTGCGCCAGCTTAGCGATCTCGGCTTTAATGCCTCTCAGCCAAGCGCGTGCGATCTCGGTGTCTGCGGTTTGTGCGAAGTAGGCGGCGGCTGCCAGTATCTCGGCATCTGCTCGTGCTGTTGGTCTGATTGCCCAAATTTTTGTTGGGTCCGCGTCTTGTTGCATCATGCCGCTTTTTCTTGATGCACTGCATCAGCATTGTGCTGTTTCTCAAGCTTGTCCAAGTAGGCTTCCGCGCGTGCGAACGTTTCTTCCAGCGAGTATGTCCGCCCCGCTTCCAAATCCGCGAGGCCCTCACGGATACCGGCAACCGAGTCGTCAAAGTCGGCTTGGTCTTCAAACTCGCTCAGGTCAATCACCTGATCGTTCTCAGTCAATGTCAGCAGGTAGTCGGCCACATCCTGACCCCGAACTGTCGCTTTCATCCGTATCTGCGCTTCGGCTTCGGGGCTATATTCCAAAACAAATGCCATCGGTTTTTCCTTTCGCTTTACGAAACACTACAATCCCTCGCTGCTAACTGTCGGCTGCGCCGTTCAGCCCGCCGCACCGCTAAAAAGGCAAAAGTTTCCATGTCCGGCGAAATGTCAAGTGTCAATGCCATCGGGTTCTCCTGTCTGGTGTTCTCAGTCTGCCAGCTCGTACAGGTCCATGCGGCCGGACAGCAGGGCGTTTTTAGAGTCGGACTCGCAGAGCTGGTCGAGCTTCGCTAAATACTCGCGGACGGTCATCACGACAGTCGCATGGGACCAGGTGAGCGGGGAAACGGAGATCGGGTCGCCGTTGTACGGGTGAATCTGCTCGGCGAGGACGCCCGATTCGAGTGTGTGCTTGCGGACCCATTCGAGAATGTCCAACGCGCGGGTCAAGTCGGACAGGGTTTTGGCTTTGGCGATGTACCATTCGGCCAGCCACAGGGTGCAGATGATCCACGGGTTGCCGGGAACCGCGCCGATGTCCTGGCTGATCTGGTGGTAGTAGTCGTTTTCGTAGCGGGCCATCCCGCCGATGTCGGTGCGGCACCAGAGCCGCGCTTCAATCTGCTCCATCGTCGAGACCACCATCGGGTCGTCGGCGGCCAGCATGCCGAATTGAAACACGCCGAACATGCTGGCGTCAATGTTCAAATCGGCGTCAATCATCCCCGTTTCGCGGTCTACGGTGATGCGGCGGACAAACCGACCCCGCTCGGGGTCCCAGAGGTGCTTCAGCGCGGCGGCTTTGATTTCAGCCTGGGCGGTCCGAAACGACTCGGCGTGCTCTTCGTCGCCGAATGTTTCGGCGAAGAAAGCGGCGGCATTGAGTCCCGCCCAAACTGCGGCGACCGTGAACAGATGGATGCCGTGGCGCTCTTCCCACAAGTCGTGCGAGGCTTCCGGCAGGCCCGTGTGCGGCTCGCGGTAGGCGGTCATAAACTCGCCGGCGCGGCGGATCAGCGGCGCGTAGAGGCCCCGGATAAACTCGACATCTTTGTAGCGGGCGTAGTGCTCCCACAAGGCCCAGATGACCAATGAAGTCTCATCTTCCTGGATCGGAAGCTGAAAGCGGCCTTCGCCGTCGGCCCACGGGTGCCACGACGACCCCAGCGACTTGTCGGGGTTGTACTTGTGCAGAAGATACCCTTCGGGCAGGAGAACGTCCCGGCAGAACTCGTAAAAATTGCGGGCGACTTCCGGCTGCCCGGCCAAATCTAAAGCATAAGCGACCAGCGCCCCGTCGCGCGGCCACATGTACGAATAGGTGTCGTTGTTGAACGTGAGATAATCCGAGTCGTTGGCGGCGATAATTGCGCCGCGATTATCAATCTGGGTGCGTAAAATCAGCAGCGACTGCTTATACAATGTCACCAGCGCATCGGGCAGGTCGCCGTAGGGAATATCGTCTTTGTTGACCCAGCGGCTCCAGTAAATCCGCGCCCGATGCTGGAAGAATTCGGGGCCGCGCTGCTGAACCAGGTTGTGGATGAGCTTCACGGCGGCGTAGTCCTCGCCGGCCGCCAGCCAGTAGTAAACCGTCGCGGTCCGGTCGAGAGTCACATGCGCGGCAATGGTGCTGTCCACCGCCCCCTGCGCGACCGTGTTCATGCCGAGAACGCCGTCTTCAGCGTCGCGCCATGTCCCTTCCGCGCCGTGGGCATGGGACACGCCGATGGCGTAGTGATGCACCCCAAAGTCGGTTTCGGGACCGCTTTGAGGGCTGTTTTGGACACTGACACTCGCCAGCATCCAGGTTTTGCCTTTGTAATGGATCAGCGCTTTTAAATTGGGCGCATAATACGCCGTGTTGCCTTCCGACGATTCGTTTAAATTAAAATCGTGGTGCCAAAAGAGGCGCACGTCGCGGGTCATCGGCAGCAGGTTCTCAATCTCGACTTTGCGGACATACAAGTCGCGGTCAAAGTCCACGCAGTCCCGGCAGACCAGGCGCAGGCCGAGGCCCCAGTGCGTCGCCGTGACTTCGGTGACCAGGGTTTCGTGCTCGTAGCGCAGGCTTTTCTGCCACGACGGCTCGGAAATCCAGGACATTTGGCCGTCCACCCAAACCCCGAAGCGGCACGCCTGTCCGCGCGTGTGGTTGGCTTGTCCGACAAAGGGATAGTAAACGTCGCGCAGCGTGTAGCGGGAATCAAACGTCAGCAGCAAATTACCGTTGCCGATGGGAATATCTCGTGGCATGGCGTTAGTATACCCCGTCTGCCCGGCATCGCGCCCGGTAAAACTCCTGAGAAGCCGCCCCGTCCTCCATAAAATCTTGACCCTGCGGGCACTCCTGCTTAGTCAGCGCTGGGGCGGGGAATGCCTGCCTTTGACGCACAAAACCCCCTCTCCAATTTTTGGAGAGGGGGTTTGCAGTGTTTTGATGCCGAAGGCGAGACTCGAACTCGCACGCCCTTGCGAGCACTACGACCTGAACGTAGCGTGTATACCATTTCACCACTTCGGCTTGAATGCTCGTATTATACCGGCGGCGGCAAAGTTTGTCAAGCCTTGTGCCGGCAAACAATAGCCGCCGGCAAACAATAGTTTGTGCTTGACAAAACAATTTTTGTGGCTTATACTAGACCTAGTTCCGGCATCCACCCGCCGGACCGGCAGCGACGCCGGACCGAAAGACCGACCCAGACTCCAGTTTCAAGTGAGTTCCGCCGATACTTTCCCAAGACACCCGCCCGCACTTTTCCGAGCTTTTGTTTTTTGCGCTTTCATTTTCCGCGCTTCAAATTTCCCGAGTGTTGACCCCCGTGAGGAGGACCGTGTTTTGATCCGACCCGCCCTGCTTTTGACCGCCTGCGCTTTGAGCGCCATTGCCTTTCCCGCTTCGTTCTGCGCCGCCGCCCCGGCCGCCGCTGCTTCTTCGGTGTCCGCTTCATCTTCGATGCCCGCCGACAGCGAAGCGTCCGAAGCGGCTTCGGACACGGCCCCCGCGCCCCGCTATTTCCACCGCCGTGCCCGCCGCTCGTCCCGCGCCCTGCCGTCGCGCGGCATTGTGTCGCCGCCCGAAGCCGCCGCGCAAAGCGTGGTCGGACGGCTGGCCCAGATTGTCAGCGACAAAGCCGTGATTGTCGGCGGACGCGAAACCGGCGGCCGGGTGCTGTCGGTGTGCCCGAAAGGCCAGTATTTGGCTCTCAGCGGCCAGACCCCGACCCAGTACGCCGTGCTGATGATTGACCACTCGGTCGGCTTTGTCGCCAAGTCCGATGTCGCGCTGCTGAATTACCAGGTCGCGACGACGGCTCCTGAAGGCGGCAGCAGCGCTTCGGGCCTGCCGTCCGAAGGCGGCCCGCTCGGCCAGGCGCTGGTTCAAACGTCGTTCGGCTTTCTCGGGGTTCACTACGTTTGGGGCGGCACCACCGCCGCCGGGATTGACTGCTCCGGGTTTGTCAAAGCCGTCTACGCCGCCCACGGCCTTTCCCTGCCGCGCGTCTCGGGCGACCAGGCGACGGTCGGCTACGATGTGCCCAAAGCCGACTGGTCCCGCTGGGTGCCCGGCGACCGGATGTATTTTGCCTGCCACCACGACCGGATTGACCACACGGGCATGTATATCGGCGACGGCCGCTTTATCCATGCGTCAATGGGCCACGGCCAGTCGGTCGCGATTGACCGGGTCGACGGCGCGTACTACGCCGCCCATTTGGTCTGCGTCCGCCGCTCCCGCGAGCTGCTCGGCGACCTGCCCGCCCCCGGCCCCACCTCCCAGACCGCCTCCTCGGGCGCGTCCCCCAGCGCCGACGCCGAGTCAACCCAGTTTTAGGGCCATGCGGGTTTGAGGGCCATACTGAAAAAAGCGAGGGAGTTCATTCCCTCGCTTTTTGCCGCCGCTCCAAAACAGTCTTGACAAACCCCGCCCCTGCCCGGTATACTGCCGCTATTATGATTTTTGCCGTGACAACACCGTTGCTGCGTCGCCGCGTGCGTGCTTTGGGAAGTGCGCCCGCGACACGCCTTGCGTGATGGCTTGATACGCCGTGGGCCGCTTCCCTTCCCCTCCTTCAGGGCTTCGGGACTGGCGGCGCACGGCATTTTGCGTTTTTTGCCGCCGCCCGCCCTTCTTGATTTGGAGAGTGCGGGCGGCGTTTTTTGTGGGACACTATGAACAAACTTAAAATCGGCATCATGGGCGCGTCGGGCTACGCCGGCGGCGAGCTGGCCCGGCTGCTTCAGGCGCACCCAAGCGCGGAACTCGTGTATGCGACCTCGGAGACCTACGCCGGGCAGCCGCTGTCGGCGGCCCTGCCGGGCCTTGCGCCGGGCACGGACTTGACTTGCGAAAGTTTTGACACGGACACCTGCGCGGAGCGCTGCGAATTCGTCTTTCTCGCGGGCGAAGCGGGCCTCGCCATGCGGGCCGCCCCGGCGCTGCTGGAAGCGGGCGTCAAAGTGGTGGATTTAAGCGCGGACTTTCGCCTGGAAGACCCCGATGTTTACCACCAGTGGTACAAGCAGCCGCATACGGCCCCGCACCTGCTCGACGAAGCCGTTTACGGGCTGCCCGAGCTGAACAAAATTGCGATTGAAACGGCTCGCTTGGTCGCCAATCCCGGCTGCCATGTCACCGCCGCCGTGCTGGCGCTGGCTCCGCTGGTCAGCGCGGGGCTGATCGCGCCGGAAACGATTGTCATCAACAGCCTCAGCGGCGTTTCCGGCGCGGGCCGGTCCAAGTTCGGCCTAGACTACCACTTTGCCGAGATCAGCGAAAGCATGAAGCCGTATGGGGTAGGGGGCGTGCATCGTCATGTCCCCGAAATCGAGCAGATTTTGAGCTTCGCCGCCGAAGCGCCCATCACCGTGACGTTCACGCCGCATTTGATCCCCGTGACGCGCGGCATTTTGTCTACCGTCACGGCGTCTACCGAGGAAACTGAGGCCGATCTCCGCGCCGCGTTTGCCGAGTTCTACGCCGACGCGCCGTTTGTCAAGCTCTTTGACACCGGGCGGTTCCCGGCGACCAAGCCCGTGTCCGGCACGAACTTCTGCCATATGGGGCTGGCGCTCGACGCCCGCACGGGCCGGGTGATTGTTGTCGCCGCGATTGACAATTTAGTCAAAGGCGCGGCGGGGCAGGCGGTCCAGAATATGAATTTAATGTGCGGCTTCCCCGAAACCGCCGGGCTGACGGCGGGCGCAGTCTGGCCGTAGGCGCGGAGAAGGACACATACGAGGCACACGGGGCTGAACCCTCGTGCTTCAAGGAGCAAGCTCCCGCCTTCGCGGGCGAAGATTTCAAGTCACGTTCGCTGCCCTTACCCTCGGGGGATTGCACTTCAAAGCACGGGGGTTCAGCCCCGTGTGTCCTGAGAACACCATCTATGAATACTGTCCCAAGCGGCATGACCATCATCGGCGGCGGCATCGTCGCCCCCCAGGGCTTTCGGGCCGCCGGGGTCTACTGCGGCATCAAGCGCAGGCGCAACGACCTCGCGCTGATCGTCTCCGACACCGACGCCGCCTGCGCGGGGGTCTTCACCACCAACATCGTGCAGGCCCCGTGCGTCGCGTCCAATCAGGCCCATCTTCAGGACGGTCTTGCGCGGGCGATTGTTGTCAACTCGGGCAACGCCAACGCCTGCAACGGCGAGCAGGGCTACGCCGACGCCGTGGCGATGGTCAATCACGCCGCCCGCGCCCTCGGCCTGCCGGTGCGCCGCGTTTTGTCCGCCTCCACCGGGGTCATCGGAACCAAGCTGCCGATTGAAAAGATCATCGCGGGCATTGAGCGGGCCGTGCCCGCGCTCCACGGGGACACCTGCGACGATGCCGCGCAGGCGATTATGACTACCGACACGTTTGGAAAACAAGTGGCGCTCGAGTTCACGCTTTCGGGAAAAACCGTCCGCTTAGGTGCGATTGCCAAAGGCTCCGGCATGATCGCGCCGAACATGGCGACCATGCTGGGGTTTCTGACCACCGACGCCGCCATCGAGCCGCCGGTGCTTCAAGAGATGCTGCGCCGGGTCTGCTGGTACACATTCAATTCCATCACAGTGGACGGCGACACGTCTACGAATGACATGGTGCTGGCACTGGCGAATGGCTTGGCCGGCAACGACCCGATTGACAACCTGGAAAGCGCTGACGCCCGCGAGTTCGAAAAGGCTCTCTTTTCCGTGTGTCTGTTTTTGGCCAAAGAAATCGCCCGCGACGGCGAAGGGGCGACAAAATTAGTTGAAGTGACCGTGCAGGGCGTCGCCGTCCCCGAGCGATTGGCGCAGACCTACGCCGCCAACGGCTTAGAATTAACTCCCGAACAGCGGGCGGGCTTCCCAAGATCAGTCGCCAAGACCATCGCGAACTCCCCACTGGTCAAAACCGCCTTGTTCGGCAATGACCCCAACTGGGGCCGCATTCTCGCCGCCGCCGGCCGCGCCGGCGTCGCGTTTGACCCCGAGCGCGTCGAGATCGCCCTCGCCGGCACGACCGTCTACCGCGCGGGCATGCCCACCGACTTCAACGGCTACGTCGTGTCTGAGTCTATGAAATCCAAAGAAGTGCAAATTCTGGTAGACTTCCACCAGCCCGGCGGCGAAACCGCGACAGTCTGGACCTGCGACTTTTCCTACGACTACGTCAAAATCAACGCGGAGTACCATACCTAATGCAGTGCTTGATTTACTCAAACAGAAAGCTCGTCGCCCAGGCAGACTTTGTCCACTTCGACCCTGGTATGGGCTGCACTCTTGCACCGTTTATGCCATGCGGGGACTATGAGGAAATCCGCCCGACGGTGTGTGCCTATTCGCTGCTCGGCTCTTTCGCCGACACCGAGGCCACTCCTGAGACTAAGGCTCACGCCGCCGAAGTGTACCAGCGTTGTATCGCGCTAGATTTGACCGCGCACACGCTTTCAGGAGAAGTTTTAGAACCGGCGGGCGGCATCACACTGGAAGACTTCTCCGAGGAGCTAGACGAGGACCCTTATCAAGTAACTTTGTTCGGACTGCCGCGCGACATTTCTGAAAAGTATTTTCAGGACGCTATCCGGCAGTACTACTGCGAGGACACGGCCTAAAGTAAACCAGAAACCATGCAATAAATTGCACGGCTACACGGCGTGGACGCCACGAAACACCCGCTTCGCGGGGTTAGGATAAACCAATTTGTGTAGGGTGTAGGGCTTGTCCCTACCCTCCGTATGGCAAGTAATTCAGCGGGTAGGGACAAGCCCTACGCCCTACGGGAACACAAAAAATAGCCCCGCGAAGCGGTACTTGTTAGCGTCTTCGCTGCGTAGCCGTGTGTTTTAACACATGGTTTGTGAAATTATGAACATCAAAATCCGACCAGCGACAATCAAAGACCGGCAGGCGCTGTGGCAGGTGCATACGTCGGCAATTCGGCAGACGGCCAAAAGCCATTACACCGCCGAGCAAATCGAAGCCTGGGCCGGGCGGCTTATTCAGGAATACTACACGCCGAACCCGGAGGTTTTCTTTGTGGCGGCAGCCGGCGACGGCAGCATCGTCGGCTTCGGCGAGATGAATTTAGAAGCGGGCGAGATTGAAGCTGTTTTCGTCGCCCCAGACTGCGGACGGCGCGGCATCGGACGCTGCCTGATGCACTTTCTGGAAGACTTGGCAGTGCAGCGCGGCCTGACCGAACTTGTGCTGGACGCTTCCCTAAATGCTGTCGGATTTTATGAGCGCATGGGCTACCGGCAGACGGAGCCGACCATTCAACTCTTGGGCAAAGACGCTGTTCCCGTGCCGGGGATGCTGATGACGAAGCGTTTGCTCGGCGCAAAATCCACAGGAGATAATTATGGTGACGATTCTTGAAAAACGCAGGCTCACACGGCCCGCAAAGACAATGACTTACGAGGAGTTCTTGGACTGGGCGGACGAAGACACCTACGCCGAATGGGTGGACGGAAAGGTGGAGAGGATGAGTCCGGCAAGCGTCCAGCATCAAAAAGTTTCGGGGTTTCTGGCGTCGCTTCTGCGCCTCTACGCCGAGGACAACGGGGCCGGGCAAGTTCTCGCAGCCCCGTTCCAAATGCGGCTGTCCGATGTCCGGCGCGGGCGCGAACCGGACTTGCTGTTTGTCTTGCATCAGAACGAAGGCCGCTTGCAGAACAGCTATTTAGACGGCCCTGCCGACGTGGCGATTGAGATTATCTCGCCCGAAAGCGCCCTGCGGGATCGGGGCGCGAAGTATGCCGAGTACGAAGCGGGCGGGGTGCGCGAATACTGGATTGTGGATGCCGACGCGCGGCGGGCGGACTTTTTTGTTTTAGACGCCGAAGGCCGGTATCAGCGGGCGTCCCCCGTCAGCGGCGGCAACTATACAAGCGCGGTCCTGCCGGGGTTTTGGGTCAACATCGGCTGGCTGTGGCAAACCCCGCTGCCGTCCGTGCGGTCGGTGCTGAAGGAGTGGAGCGATGCGGCAGCGTAGGGAGTAAGAGCGTAGAACTTCAATCCTACGCCATCTGGAAAGAATTTACCATGACACAAGCCGAAGTCTTAATTCAAGCCCTGCCGTATATCAGGCAGTACGCGGGCAAAACCATTGTGGTCAAGTACGGCGGCGCGGCGATGCTGGACGATGCGCTCAAAGCCGCCGTCATGCAGGATATTGTGCTGATGCGCTATGTCGGCATCAACCCGGTGGTCGTCCACGGCGGCGGGCCGGAGATCAGCGACGCCATGCAGCGGATGGGCAAGGAGCCGCAGTTTGTCGGCGGCCTGCGGGTCACCGACGCCGAAACGATGGAGATTGTCGAGATGGTGCTGGCCGGCAAGACCAACAAAGGCATTGTCGCGCACCTCAATCAGCAGGGCGCGATGGCCGTGGGCCTATCGGGCAAAGACGGCAATTTGATTGTCGCCGAGCGCGAGACGACCCAGGGCGACATCGGCTTTGTCGGGCGGGTCACACAGATCAACCCGGCGCTCCTGCACACGCTGGCCGGGGCGGGCTATGTGCCGGTGATCTCCACCGTCGCGGTCGGGGCGAGCGGCGAAAGCTTCAATGTCAACGCCGACACGGCGGCCGGCGAGCTGGCCGCCGCCCTCGGCGCGGTGAAGCTCGTGATGATGACCGATGTGGAAGGCATTTACCAGGACTTCGCCGACAAAGACAGTCTGATCAAAGAAATGTCCGCGAAAGACGCCCGCCAGCTTATCACCGACGGCCATGTGGACCGGGGCATGATCCCGAAAGTGGACGCCTGCATCCTCGCCATCCAGGGCGGGGTCGGAAAAGCGACCATTATTGACGGCCGGCAGCCGCATTCGCTCTTGATGGAGCTGTTCACCGACGCCGGCATCGGGACGATGATCAAGTAGCCGACATGCCAGGACGGCACCCAT
Source organism: Capsulimonadaceae bacterium (assembly GCA_965246745.1). Classification (GTDB taxonomy): domain Bacteria; phylum Armatimonadota; class Armatimonadia; order Armatimonadales; family Capsulimonadaceae; genus JANXMY01. The sequence goes on along the minus strand of OZ251980.1, from coordinate 1,087,437 downwards.
CGCCCCGGCACCCATCGCCCCGGCACCCATCGCCCCGGCACCCATCGCCCCGGCACCCATCGCCCCGGCACCCATCGCCCCGGCACCCATCGCCCCGGCACCCATCGCCCCGGCACCCATCGCCCCGGCATGAATGCCGAGGCTCGGATAAACCAGCGTCGCGGCGACGCAATACAGCCTGAGCAGATCGGTCTCTTGTGTCGTCTCGACACTGGTTTATCCGAGCCTCGGCATTCATGCCGGGGCGATGGGTGCCGGGGCACCGACGCCGAGACTCCGCCGAATGTGAACTACGAATGTGAATTACGAAAGCAATCCTCATGACCACCAAAATCTACGGCCCGGAAACCGATGCGCCGAAAACGCACCTGCCCGAAGCCAAGCCGCCCGCGCCGGGCTACACCCTCGACACGCACACCGGCCAAATCGCGCCCGTGATTGACGACGGCGAGATCAAGCAGCTTGACGCCGACTACCTGCTGCCCGTCTATGCCCGCCTCCCGATTACGCTGGTTCGGGGGGCAGGCGTCAAAGTGTGGGACGCCGATGGGAAAGAGTACTGGGATTTTCTTGCCGGCATCGCCACCAACGCCCTCGGCCACTGCCACCCCAAGATGGTTCAGGCCATTCAAGAACAGGCTGCGACACTGATCCACACCGCCGGGTACTACTTCACCGCGCCCGTGGCAAAGCTCGCCCAAAAGCTCACCGGGGTCAGCGGCATGGACCGGGTCTTTTTCGGCAACTCCGGCGCGGAAGCGGTCGAGTGCGCCCTGAAAATCAGCCGCAAATACGCAAAGACCCACGGCGGCCCGGAAAAGTACAAGATCGTCGCCGCCCAGAAATCGTTCCACGGCCGCACGATGGCCGCCGTCACCGCGACCGGCCAGCCGAAGTACCAAGCGCCGTTTCTGCCGATGGTGCAGGGCTTTTCCCATGTTCCGTTCAACGACATCGCGGCCCTGGAGGCCGCCGTCACCGAGGACACCTGCGCGGTCATTTTGGAACCCATTCAAGGCGAAGGCGGGGTCTACCCGGCTCACAGGCCCTATTTAGAGGCCGCTCGCGCCCTCTGCGACCGTCACCACGCACTGCTGATCTTCGACGAAGTGCAAACGGGCATCGGACGCACCGGCAAATGGTTTGCGTACCAGCATTACGGGGTCGTCCCGGACATCCTCACCTCTGCGAAAGCCCTCGGCGGCGGCTTCCCCATCGGCGCGTGTCTGGCGCGGGGCGAAGCTGCCACGACGCTGGTTCCCGGTGACCACGGCTCCACTTACGGCGGCAACCCGCTGGCCTGCGCGACCGCTTTGGCGGTCCTGAACACCATCGAAGAAGAGCACCTGCTCGCCAACGCCCACGCGATGGGCGCGTACTTTGTCCATCGCCTCAACGAGCCGCGCTTCCGAAGTAAAATCGCCGACCTCCGCGCCGTCGGCCTCATGATCGGGGTCGAGCTGCACGCCCCCGACGCCCAGCGGGTTTTGATGGAATCGCTGGAGCGCGGCCTGCTCCTCAGCGCCATCGGCGACCGCACCCTGCGCCTGGTCCCGCCGCTGAACGTCACCCAAAGCGAGATTGACGCGGTTTTAGAGATACTCGCGGCGGTGGTGTAGGGGAGCGAAGAAGGAGCATAGAGGAAACACGGGGCTGAACCCCCCTGCTTTGAAGTGCAAGCTCCCGCCTGCGCGGGCGAAGATGTCAGAAACGCGGGCGAGGATGTGAGCCGCTTTGGTTTTCTGCCCGCGCAGGCGGGGAATTGCTCTTCAAAGCACGGGGGTTCAGCCCCGTGCGGCCTGGTCAACAAGGAGAACCCTTATGTGGCAGCGATTTACCGAACGAGCGCGAAAAACGGTGTTCTACGCGCAGGAAGAAGCCAGGAAATTGGGCGAGAACTACGTCTCTACTGAACATCTTTTGCTGGGGCTAACCCGCGAAAAAGACAGCACCGCCGCCCGGATTTTGGACCGGATGGGGCTTCGCCTGGAACGCATCCGCGCGGAAATCGAGCGGCAGGTCACACACGGGGACGGCAGGCTGGGGGAAAATATGCAGCTTGCGCCGCGCGGCAAGCGTGTCATTGATTTCGCCTATGATGAAGCGCGGCAGCTTGATAACAACTACATCGGTACGGAGCATCTTCTGCTCGGCCTTATTCGAGAAGCGGAAGGCTTGGCGGGGGGCGTTTTGACAGACTTGGGCGCAGACCTCACCCGTACCCGCCTGGAAGTGCGGGCGATGCAGGGACGCCGGAGGGAGCCGGGGCAAGCCCTGCCGCCGGAAGATGCTCCCGTGCAAAAGGCGGGGCTGGAACGGCTGGCACGGCGGATTTTGCAGGATGTCACGCAGTATTTTACGGAACAGCCGAATGCCGACCCGGAGGAACTGAGTGCAGTCTTGGGGCATGATGCCGCGCCGCAAGTCCCGGCAGCCGCCGCGCCATCGGCAGACGTTTTGCCCGCCGCCCAAAAATCCGGCAGATACTCGCAGCGCATGGCCCCGCCGGCGCGGGAGCGCTCGGACCTGTATGATATTCTCGGCGAAAGCCGCCTGCGCGGGCGGGACATTCTCGGCATCGAAGACTTGACTGCCGAGGAAATCCATCTGATCTTGGACGTGGCGGCACGGCTCAAAACCCACAAGTTTGACGAGACGCAGACGCTGTTCGCGAAGGGGCAGACGCTGGCGATGCTGTTTGAAAAGCCTTCTCTCCGAACCCGTGTCACGTTTGAAGCAGGCATGACCCAGCTTGGCGGCCATGCGATCTATTTGGAAGGCCGCTTGGGAGTGCGTGAAAGCGTCCCCGATGTCGCCCGCAATTTGGAGCGCTGGATAGACGGCATCATGGCCCGGACCTTCGACCATCAGGCCGTCTTGGAGCTGGCCGAGTACGCCGCCATCCCGGTCATCAACGGCCTGTCGGACCGGGAGCATCCGTGCCAGGCGTTCGCCGATTTCCAGACATTGGCCGAGCGCAAGGGGAACTTAGCGGGGCTGACGCTTTCGTATATCGGCGACGGCAACAATGTCGCGCATTCGCTGATGCTGCTGGCCGCGAGAGTCGGTACGCATTTTCGCCTGGCCTGCCCGCCCGGCTACGAACCCGACCCCGCGCTCTGGCAAGCCGCCGTCGGCTTTGCGTCCGAGACCGGGGCCGTGCTGACACTGACCCACGACCCCGCCGAGGGCGTCTCGGGTGCCGACGCCGTGTATACCGATGTCTGGGCCTCGATGGGGCAGGAAGCCGAAGCCGCCGCGCGGGCCGAAATCTTCGCCCCGTTCCAGGTCAACGCCGCGCTGATGAGCCATGCCAAGCCCGACGCTTTGGTCATGCACTGCCTCCCGGCGCACCGGGGCGAGGAGATCACGGCGGACGTGCTTGACGGCCCCCATTCGGTGGTGTTTGATCAGGCGGAAAATCGGCTGCACGCGCAGAAGGCGATTTTGGCGCTGGTGCTGTGAGGAGGAAAGAGAGGACACGGGGCTGAACCCGCCGTGCTTTGAAGAGCAAGCTCCCGCCTTCGCGGGCGAGGATTTCAAGGGACGTTCGCTGCCCTTACCCTCGGGGAATTGCCCTTCAAAGCACGGCGGGTTCAGCCCCGTGTTTCCTAAACATTTACATTTTCACTATCCACGGAGGGACACATGGCACACAGTTTTCATCGCAGTTTCACGCATTTGGTCTGGACGACCTGGGACCGCGAACCGCTTTTGACGGGACACATAGAACAGGAAGCCTACGCGCTGATCCAATCGCAGTGCCGACATCTTAAAGTCACAGTTCACGCGCTGGGCGGCGTCGCCGACCATGTGCATCTGCTGGTGTCGCTGCCGCGCACGCTCTGCCTCGCCGATTTCATGGAAGCCGTCAAAGGCGTGTCATCAAAAGCGCTTAATACAACGCACGGCTCGCCGACCTGGGCCTTCAAGTGGCAGGGCGGCTACAGCGACCATTCCGTCAGCCCGTCGCAGGTGACGCTCATTACGCACTACATCGAAAACCAAAAACAGCATCACGCCGGCCATTCCCTCTGGCCGTCCTGCGAACCCGAACCCAAATTTTATTCTTACTCCGCTGCCCGCGAAGGCGGGGAATTGCACGTTTAAAGCACGGGGGTTCAGCCCCGTGTTCTTTATCTTCGCTTATCATCTTAAAGGAACCCACCCATGCCCAAAACCGTTGTTCTCGTTTATTCCGGCGGCCTCGACACCTCCGTCGCCATTCCCATGATGCGCGAAGACTACGGCTTCGAGCGCATCGTCACCGTCACCGTAGATGTCGGGCAGCCCGCCGCCGATGTCCAAAGCGCCGAGACACGCGCCCGCGCCCTGGGTTGCGAGCATTACACCGCCGATGTGAAGTCTGAGTTTGTCGAGCATTACTGCTGGCCGGCGGTCAAAGCCAACGGCGATTACCAGGGCTACCCGCTGTCCACCGCCATCGCCCGGCCCTTGATCGCCCTCCAAGCCGTCGAGATCGCAAAGCAGCTCGGGGCCGATGCGTTCTGCCACGGCTGCACCGGCAAAGGCAACGACCAGTTTCGGATTGAGTATGTCATGCGGGCTTTGCTGCCCGACACGCCGATTATCGCCCCGATGCGTGAGCACAACTACACGCGGACGGAAGAAATCGAGTACGCCAAGCTCAAAAACATCCCGATCTCGGTGAGCGCCGACAAAATCTGGTCCATTGACGAAAATCTTTGGGGCCGCTCTATCGAAGGCGGGCATCTCGAAGAGCCGAACTACGCCCCGCCGGAAGAAATCTTCCAGTGGACCAAAGGCATTGACACGGCCAACGCCATGCCCCAAACGCTGACAATCGGCTTCGAGAACGGCGTCCCCGTGTCGCTCGACGGCGAGCGGCTGGACGGTTTAACTCTCGTCACCCGATTGAACACCATCGCCGGGGACAACGGGGTCGGGCGAGTGGACATCATGGAAGACCGGCTGCTCGGCCTGAAAGTGCGCGAAAACTACGAATGCCCGGCGTCTACCGTGCTGATCAAGGCCCATGCCGCTTTGGAGTCTCTCGTCGCCACCGCCGCCGAGCGCAAATTCAAAGCGATGGTAGACCAGCAGTGGGGCGAGCTGGCGTATTACGGCCTCTGGTTCGACCCGCTGAAAGACGACCTGGAATCGTTCATCAACAAAATCCAAGAGCGCGTCACCGGAACCGTCACCCTGCGCCTCTTCAAGAGCAGCCTCACCGTGATCGGCCGGTCGTCCGAGTGGGCTTTATATAGCGAAGACTTAGCCTCGTTCGACTCCAAGACCTTCGACCAAAGATTAAGCGTCGGCAACGTCCAGACCCACGGCATGCAGTCCCGCATGTACTGGGCCTTAAAAGAGAAGATGGGCCAATAATTTGTAGGGGCGCTGCTTGCCGCGCCCCTCTTCCGATTTTTCACTTTCTTAATGGGGGGGCACTGCATGGGAACAACCTACTCCAACTGCCAGGTTCGCGCCAACTCACAAGAAGCGGTCGTCGCGGCCCTGACGACGCTGCTCAAAGAACTCGCTTACGTCTCGCCGTCCGTCGGCGGCTGGGTCGGCGTCTACCCGGAAGGCGGGGCGACGGATACCGATACGCTTGCCGAGCGCTTGTCCGCAAGCCTCGCCTGCGGCGTTTTCTCCTGGAATGTCTACGACAGCGACGTATTCATGTACAGCTTGTACGAAAACGGGAAGCTGCGGGATGAGTTTAACTCTGACCCCGAATGGGGGACGGACCCGAATGATGAAGACGCGCCGCCGCCGAATGCGGCCGAGCGAAAACGAGTGCGCGGCAGGCCCGAAGCGCTGGTCCAATACTGCATGCCCGGCATCGGCTACTCGGCAGTTCAGGAAGTCTTGCAGCCGCCGCTTTCGACTGTTCCTGACGAAGACCTCCCGCCTGGCCCCATGATGGCCGAAAAACACCTGCTGATGTTTGCGAAGGCACTCAAAACTACCCCTGATGCCATGCGGGAGGAGTGGAAGCAACTAGCGCGTCGGAAATACCAGTTTGCCGAAGCGCAGGCCGGTGATCTGGCAAAGCTGTTTGGAATTGCCGAAGAGTTAGACGTATGCCGATATCGGGACATTGCAGAAGCAAACGGCAACTTTGCAGGTCGGCAGTTCCGGCTTGTCGGCGACGAAAACTTGTCGCAGGAATATAAAGACAAAAAGATTATGCACGGCGTTGAGCTGATGCGTCATCCCGAACAGATGCAGGAATGGCTGGAAAAGGGAGCAAACCCGAACGCCCGGAATAATGTAGGGGTACCGGTACTGTTCCAGTGGGCTGAAGTATGTTTTCCTGAGCAGGTTGAAATTTTGCTGAAGGCAGGCGCAGATGTCAATGCTGTTACCGACGGGCGGGGACGCTGGGAGTGCGGCGTGACGGCGCTGATGGTCGCCGCCGGGCGCAGCTACGAGCAGCCGAACCGTGTGCCCGACACCGTAAAACTCTTGCTGGAGGCAGGCGCGGATGTCAACGCCCGGAGCGAGAGCGGACGCACAGCGCTTCGCGAAGCGCTGGTAATGACCGACGGTGCGGAGCATCAAGGGAAGATAGGACGCCATGCCCCGGAAGAAGTTTTGCAAGCGGCGGCAGAGCGAAGCACGCGGGTAGTGGAAATCCTGCGGGCGGCGGGGGCGACGGAGTAATCTGTAATCTTCGCCCGCGAAGGCGGGAGCTTGCCCTTTTAAAGCCCAGGGGTTCAGCCCTGGGTTTCTCTCTCAAAGGAGTTCTGTATGTCTGCTTCTGCGCCGAAACTTTGGGCCGGGCGGTTCTCGGCGGAAACCGATGCGCGTGTCCATGAATTCAATGCCAGCCTGTCGTTTGACAAGCGCCTGTGGCCCTATGATATACAGGGCAGTATTTCCCATGTGAAAATGCTGGGGGAGTGCGGAATAATCCCCCAAGACGAGGCGGAGACTATCAAAAGCGGCCTCCAAGCGCTGGCGGAGGATTTGCATTCGGGCGCGGCGGCGCTTGATCCGACCGCCGAAGATGTACACATGGCGGTTGAATCGCGTTTGACCGAACGGCTCGGGCCGGTGGCGGGCAAGCTGCACACGGCCCGGTCCCGCAACGACCAAGTGGCGACCGATCTGCGGCTGTATGTGCGGGAGGCGATTGACGGCTTAGGGGAACAAATCAAAGCGCTGCAAGAAACGCTGGTAACGCTGGCGGACGCGCATCTGGACACGCTGCTGCCGGGAATGACCCATTTGCAGCATGCCCAGCCGATTCGATTGGCACACCATCTTTTAGCCTACTTTTGGATGCTGGAGCGCGACGGCGAGCGGCTGAGTCAGGCGCGGGCGCGGGTGAACCTGCTGCCGCTCGGGGCCGGGGCGCTGGCGGGGACGACGTTTCCCATCAACCGGGAGCGTGTCGCGGAGCTGTTAGGGTTTGACGGGATAATCGCCAACAGCCTGGACGCCGTATCCGACCGGGATTTTGCGATTGAAACCGTCGCGGCACTGTCTCTCGTCATGGTGCATTTATCAAGACTCTGCGAGGAATTGATCCTGTGGAGCACGCCGGAGTTCGGCTGGGCGGAAATGGGAGACAGCGTGACTACCGGGTCGTCCATCATGCCGCAAAAGAAAAACCCGGATGTGGCCGAGCTGGTGCGCGGCAAAAGCGGCCGGGTCTTCGGCGACCTCTCCGCGCTGCTGACACTGATGAAGGGCCTGCCGCTGGCCTACAACAAAGACATGCAGGAAGACAAAGAGCGGGTATTTGACGCTTTGGATACAGCCCAAGTGTGCCTCGGCGTGATGAACACGCTGCTGCAAAACACGGAGTTCAACTCAGACAAAATGGCGGCGTCGCTGCGCGGCGACTTCTCGACCGCGACCGACCTAGCGGACCATTTAGTGCGCCAAAATCTCCCGTTCCGGCAGGCGCATGCAGTGGTCGGCAAAATTGTCGCGGACTGCCTTCGGCGCGGGATCGCGCTGGAAGACCTGACCGAAGATGACTTAACCGCCGCTTCCCCGTTGTTTGGGGGGGCGGACCCCGCCGCGCTGGTGTCCCCGCGCGGCTCCGCCGACGCCCGAGCCGCCTTCGGAGGAACCGGGCGTCAGGCGGTCGAAGCGCAGCTCGCCCTGGCGCGGGCAGCGCAAAGCAAGACAACAAAAGCAAGACAAGATAGGTAAGACCAATTTGACGAAGCAGCAAAGCAGCGAAAAAAAAATCAGTGAAAAAACGCAGCAGGCGCAGGCCGCGTGGAAACGTCTGTATACACCCGCCTTCGGCCTGCTGGCCGGCACCGTCGGCATACTCGCCGGCGGGCCGCCTGTGCCCATGATCGGTCTCGGCCTGCTGTTTGCCGGATTGTACCTGCTGGCCCAAAGCCGGGGCTGGCTGCTCGTCGGCGGGGAAACCGGCGGGCGAAACGGGGCGGCGATCACAGGCGCATTTGCCGCGCTGGTCACGGCATATGTATTTTTAACCGGCGGCGCGGAATCGCCGCTGCACTGTGCGCTGTACCTGCCGGTGCTGCTGGCGGCGCTCTGCTACAGCCTGCGGCTCGGCTTCGCCGCCGCCGCGTTGATGGTCGGCGCGGCGGCGCTGCTGGCCGCCGACGGCCGGTGGCCGGCCGCCCTGCCGTCGCTGCGGGCGGTCGCGGTTGCCCTCAGCTTTCCGGCCATCGCCCTGTTCGGCGGGGCGCTGCGGGCGCAGATGGAAAACCGGGTGTCCGCCCTCAGCTCCGAAAAAGAAGACTTGTCCGAGATGCTTGACATGTCGCAGCAGATGGACTCGGCGATTGACCTGGACATGACCCTGAACTTGATTTTGCTGAACGTTCAGGAGCATTCCAAGTGCGAAGTCTGCGCGGTGTACTTGAAAGCCGATGACGGGCGGACTTTGGAGCTTCGCGCGGCCTCGGCCCCGCCCGGCGCGGCCCCGCTGCTGCCGGCGCTGGCGATTGACGATGCCCGCGCCGACGGGTGGTGGGTGGCGGAGCCGGTGCAGAACGGGCAGGGCGGCCTCAGCCTGCGGGCGTTCGCCGCCGAAGGACCGGGCGCGTCGCCGCTGTTTGCGATTGACCCCGACGCGCATTCGTTCGCCTGCCTGCCGCTGGCGAATGTCGAAGGGCTGCTCGGCATGCTGTATGTCGGCTTCCACCGCCCCGACGCGCTTTCCGCCGCCGGCGTTTCGCGGCTGGAGCATCTGGCCGCCCGCGCCATCTTCCCGCTGCACCGGCTGCTGTTCCAGCAGGGCTTCCGGTCGCTGGCCTACTCCGATGCCCTGACCGGACTGGACAACTTTCGGCAGTTTGAGGAAACCCTGGCCGATGAGCTGGCCCGCGCCGAGCGCTACCATCGCCCGCTGTCGCTGATTTTACTTGACATTGACCATTTCAAATCGTTCAACGACACGCGCGGCCATCAGGCCGGCGACGCCCTGCTCGGGCAGCTTGCCGTGGTGCTTCGCAATGCCCTGCGGAGCGTGGACCGCCCCGCCCGCTACGGCGGCGAAGAGTTTGTCATTCTTTGCCCGGAAACCGACGCCGCCGAAGCCCGGCTCATTGCCGAGCGTGTCCGCCGGTCGGTTGCCGGCACCGCGTTTGCCCTGCCGAACCAGAACGCCGAAGCGCCGCTGGCCGTCAGCAGCGGCGCGGCGCAGGTCACGGTCAGTCTCGGGGTCGCGACCTTCCCTTCCGATGCCGGCACGGCCCGCGACCTGGTGAAAAAAGCCGACATCGCCCTGTACTCCGCCAAAGGGGCCGGGCGCAACGCCGTGTATGCCTACGAAGACGTGCTCCATGTCCGCGCGGCATAAGTTTCCGCGAAACAGGGAATAACAAGCGCATGAACCTTTGGAAACAACTGTGGCGCTTTTGGGGGATGACCCGCCGGGTCGGCGGCTGGAAAGCCGCCGCGCTTTTGGCTCGCTCCGCCCCCAAGCAGCTTGCTTTGTATCGCCTGCTCCTCCTCGACCCGCGTGTTCCGCCGACCGCCAAAGCCGTTCTCATCGGGGCGCTGGTGTTTGCCGTCAGCCCGCTGAACATCCCGCAGTTTATCCCGGTGGTCGGCGCTCTCGACGACATCGGCATTGTGTTGTTCGCCGGGTCGTATTTTCTGCGCCAAGTCCCGCCCGCCGTGCTGTCCGAGCTGCGCCGCAGCGTCGGCCTTAGCGACACAGAGTTCGGCGACTCCCAGTCCGGCGCGGCGTAAAGAAAGCGTTTTGCGCCGCTGCCGGGTATACTCTCGGCAGTGATGCGCTCCCTTCAGCTTTGGGCCACGGTTTTTCTGTGGCTGGCCGGCCTCGTTCCCGCCGGCGCGGCTTTGCCTGCCTGCTGCCGCCAAGCGCCCGCGCCGACCCTTGCCGCCTGCCCGCTGCCCTGCTGTCCGCCGGGAATGCGCCTCAGCGCCTGCGCCGCTTTTCCCGCCCCGTTTGCGCGGGCCGTGCCGCCGGCGCGTCTGACCGTGTTTTCTCCGGGGCTGCTCCCTGCCGCCGCGCCTCGTTTTCTCCTTTTCGCGCCCGCCGCCTGCCCGCAGCGAGACGCCGCGCCGGTGCGTTTCTCCCGCCCGCGCCGTTGCCCCGGCAGGCCGCGCGGGCCGCCATTCAGCCCCCCTCTCCACTGCATTTATCTTTCACTGATTCGCTTTTATTTAGGAGTATCCTCTTGAAAAACATCGTTACGCTTGCCGCGCTTGCGGCGCTGGCCTTCACCGGCCTTTCCACGGCGCAGGCGGCGGTTCATGCCCCCTCGCCGAAACCCGTGATTGTTCAGGCGGCCCTCGCCGCCGCCGCCTGCGGAGCAGCCTGCGCCCAGAACAGCGCGTGCTGCGCCGACGCCGCCTGCGGCGCGATGCCCGACTGCTGCGAGGGCGCGTGCTGCGATCCGGTATCCGCCGCCTGCACATCCGCCTGCGGCTGCGCCCGGATGAGCTGCTGCGCCCCATAACGGCCGGCGCAAGAAAATCCCGGCCCGAAGATGCCGCCCGGCTCCCCCAGGGAGCCGGGCGGCTTTTGCCTGCCTTCGGGCCTATTCCTTGACATTCGCTGTCAATTACAGTATAATATACACACCAAATTACTCGAAAAGCTCGCCCCCTCGCGAGTTTTCCCCGTGTAGCGATTTATGACGCTGTGTACCACACTGTAAAGGACAAGCAATGGCTGACGAAGAACTCACTCCCCCCGATCTCGCTTCCGATTTGACCCCCGATGCCGACCCGTCTGCTCTTCCCGAAGAAGCCGGAAACACGCTGGTCGTCGCCGCCCCGCAGAACATCGGGCGCGACGTCTACAACGTTTCCATTGAAGACGAAATGCGTCAGTCGTACCTCGACTACGCCATGTCCACCATCATTGCCCGCGCCCTCCCCGATGTCCGCGACGGCCTCAAGCCGGTCCACCGCCGCATTCTGATGGCCATGAGCGACCTGAACCTGACCCCCGCCGGCCAGCACCGCAAATCCGCCAAAATCGTCGGTGAATGTATGGGCAACTATCACCCGCACGGCGACGCCGCCTTGTATGCGACAATGGTGCGGATGGCGCAGGACTTCAACATGCGCTACCTGCTCGTAGACGGGCAAGGGAATTTCGGCTGCTTTACCGGGGACACGAAAATCAAGCTGCTGGACGGCACGGACAAATCCTTTGCGGAGCTTGCCGCGCTTCCCGCTGACGAAATCTTTCATGTCTATTCAGTGAACGCCGAGGGCCGGATTGTTATTGGCGAAGGCCGTCACGCGCGAGTCACCCGGCAGGGCGCGGAACTTGTCCAAGTGACGCTGGACAACGGCGAACAAATCCGCTGTACGCCGGACCATCGGTTCCTGCTGCGAGACGGCTCGTATAAAGAAGCCCGGCATTTAACGCTGCAAGACAGCCTCATGCCGGGATACTTTGATACGGCTGCGGTTAAGCCGGGCTTGAATGAATACTTGCGTGTGCAGCAGCCGAAAACCGGCGAGTACGAATTTGTACATCGTCTGGCGGATGACTACAATGCACAGCGCGGACAGGCTCGCTCAATCCACGGCCCATTTGTTCGTCATCACAAGAACTTCAATCGTTGGGACAACCGCCCTGCAAACATCGAGCGCATGACATTTCTAGCGCATTTGCACGTCCACGCCGAGCATTTGGCGGAGTTGTGGAACGACGAAACTTTCCGCAAAACTCAGCGCGAAGGTGTCCGAAATTATTATGCTCAGCACCCGGAAGTGCGTGAGACGCGCCGCCGCCGAATGGCAAGCCAGAACCGCGATGCGGCGTTCCGTGCTGAAAACGGCAGACGCGTTTCTGTTTCTCTAAAAGCCAAGTTTGCCGACGATCCGGCGGCCTGCGCGGAAATCTCGCGGCGCATGAAAGCGCTGTGGGCGGATGCCGATTACCGCGCCCGTATGAGTATTGCTCTGGCGGGGATTGAAAAGCAGCCTTTGACCGCGCAGCAGAAACAAAATGTCGCCCGGATACTCAGCGAAAAAAGCCGAGCGATGTGGGGCAGCGACGCGAAACGCGCTGAGATCACGGCGGCGATTGTCACAGCGATGGCATCTCCTGACCTCCGTGCCAAGTTAAGCGCGAATGCGAAGGCGCTTTGGCGTGACCCGGCTTACCGAGCAAAATATGCCGACGGGCACTTCTCGCGCATGGCACAGGCATCATGGAGCGTCGCAGGCGCACGAGAAATGCACCGAGAAAAAATCACGCGGCAGTGGCAGAACGAAGGCTTCCGCGAAGCGAACCGGGCGGCACGGCAGGCTGACCACGCACGACGGATAGAACAAAATCCTGATTATATGGCGGACGTTGCGGCCTTTGCAGCGACGGCCTTGACCGAAAAATGGAAGTCGCCGGACTACAAGCGCCAAATTATGCGTCAAAAAGTTGCCCGCTACGGCTCCTCGCTGCTGGCACAGTTTGGCCCCGGCGGTGTAACCCCAGAGCGGTACGAAGCCAGCCGGACGCAGAATTGGGTTCCGCGCCTTGCAACGGCACTGTCCTATTACGACAGTTTTGAGGAGCTTTTGGCGGCGGCACAGACTTACAATCACAAAGTCGTTTCAGTCAAATGGCTTGATGAGAAAGCGGATGTCTACGACATCACAGTAGACGAGCATCACAACTTCTTATTGACCGGCGGCGTTTTTGTTCACAATTCCATTGATGCAGACCCGCCGGCCGCTCAGCGCTACACGGAGGCCCGGATGGCCCCGTTTGCGATGGAGATGCTGCAAGATTTGGACCGGGATACCGTGGACTGGACCGAGAACTATGACCAGACCCGGCGCGAGCCTGTCGTGCTGCCGTCGAAGTTCCCGAACTTTTTGTGCAACGGCGGGTCGGGGATCGCGGTCGGCATGGCGACCAATATCCCGCCGCAGAACCTGCGCGAAGTCTGCGACGGCGCGATCCATCTGTTGGACAACCCGGACGCCGATGTAGACGAGCTGATGACATTTATCAAAGGCCCCGACTTTCCGACCGCCGGGCTGATACTCGGCACCAAAGGCATCCGGTCGGCGTATGCGACCGGGCGCGGGTCCGTAGTCATGCAGGCCCGGACGACCATTGAGCCGATTGAAAACGGACGCAATCAGATTGTCGTCACGGAATTGCCCTACCAGGTCATCAAATCGCGCTTGATCGAGCAGATCGCCGAGCTGGTCAAGCAAAAAAAGATTGAGGGCATCGCGGACCTCAACGACTACTCCGACCGGACCGGCATGAAAATTGTCGTGACCCTGAAGCGCGAAGCGTACCCGAAGAAAGTGCTGAACTTTCTCCTGAAGCACACGCCGCTCCGAACGACCTTCGGCGTGAACATGCTGGCTTTGGTGGACGGTCAGCCGCGCATCTTGACGCTTAAAGACGCCCTCGGCTTCTTTTTGGACCACCGCCGGGAAGTGGTGACGCGCCGGACGCTGTTCGAGCTGAACAAGGCCAAAGCCCGCGCCCATATCTTAGAGGGTTTGCAGATCGCGCTCGACGTTTTGGACGAGATCATTGCGCTCATTCGGGCGTCGCGCACCCCCGAGCTGGCCCGCAATGAGATGATGTCGCGCTTTACGCTGTCCCAGCTTCAGGCGGATGCCATTCTGGTCATGCAGCTTCGGGCGCTGACGGGCCTTGAGCGCGAGCGGCTGGAAAACGAGTACAAAGAACTCTTGAAGCAGATTGCGTTCTTTGAGGACATTCTTGCCAGTCCCGCGCGTTTGGTCCAGATCATCAAGCAGGAGATGAAAGCGCTGCGCGACAAATACGGCGACGAGCGCCGGTCACGCATCGTCCCGATGGAAGCCGAGGAAATCGGCGACGAGGACCTGATCCCCGAAGAAGAAATGATCGTCTCGATCACCCGCGACGGCTACATTAAGCGGGTGCCGAAAGAAACCTACCCGACCCAGCACCGGGGCGGCAAAGGCCGGATCGGCGCGGCGACCAAAGAAGAAGACACGGTGGAGCATTTGTTTGTGGCGACCACCCACCACTACATTTTGTTCTTCACCGACCGGGGCCGGGTCTACCGCCTGAAAGCCTACGAAGTCCCGCAAACGTCGCGCACCGCGATGGGCACGGCGATTATCAACCTGCTCAATATCCAGCCCGGCGAGCGGATCACGGCGACGGTGCCGATGAAAGAGTACAAAGATGTCGAGGGCTTTCTGCTGTTTGCGACCGAGCGCGGGGAAGTCAAGCGCACCAAGCTGGCCGAGTTCACGAACCTACGCAACAACGGCTTGAACGTCTTTGATATTGAAGAAAACGACGCTTTGCGCTGGGTCGCGCACACGTCGGGCCGCGATGAGATTATTCTGGTGACGCGCAAGGGCATGGCGATCCGCTTTTCTGAAGACAAAGTCCCGGCGCGGGGCCGGGCGGCGGGCGGGGTGCGCGGCATCCGGCTTTCGGAAGCCAAAGACGATTACGTCGTCGGCATGGGGGTCATCCAGCCCGAGCTGGACCTCCTGGTCATCAGCGAGCGCGGGATTTCCAAGCGGACCCCGATGAAAGAATACCGCGTGACCGACCGGGGCGGCCTCGGCATCCTCACCATGTCGCTGTCCGACAAGACCGGCGACATCGTGGACGCCAAGATTGTCAGCCCCGAGGATCGTTTGCTGATTATGACCCGCGAAGGCATCACGATCCACCTGCGGGTGGACGATATTCGGTCGCTGAGCCGCAACACCCAGGGCGTCCGCGCCATCAACGTCGCCGACGACGACCGCGTGGCAAGCGTCGAGCGCATGATAGACGGCAAGCTTCCCGCCGAAGAAGTCGTGCCGTAGAAGTTGTGCCATAAAGCGATAGATGGGAAAAGCCCCGGCGCGTTTGCGCCGGGGCTTCTTGCTGCGGTTTGAAGTCAGTCAAAAAATAAATTCTGCTCATAACGCAAATCCCGCAAAAGTGTGTTATGATAGCAATACCTCCCGGCTCTGCCCGCAGTTTAGGCACTCCCCTGAGGCATCGCGTGTCCATTCATTCTCGAAAAGTTCGCTGACGACTTGACGGAAGATCGGAAACACCATGCTTACCTCATCGCTCCGGCCTCATCGGCTTGGCCTTCTCGGCGTTAGACTGATTTGCCTCATCGGCCTTGCCTGCTTGCTCCTGAGCGCCCTCGCCGCCTCTGCCGATGTGACCCGTCCGCCCGTGCCCGCTGCCCCCGCAAACTTCACCGCGACCCCAAGCGGCACCGCTATAGCTTTGACCTGGACCGCTCCGACCTATGCTTCCTACTACAGCTTGTATCGGGCCACCGCGTCCGGGGCCGAAGGAACGACGCCGTATCAAAGCCCTCTTTCCGGCACGAGTTACACCGACACCGCCGTCAAGAGCGGCACGACGTACTACTACACGCTTCGCGCGGTCAACACCGATGACGTTTCCGGCCCGGCAACCCCCGAAGTCCACGCCGCGCCGGCGGCTGCCTCGGTGCTGACAAGCATTGTGGTCTCTCCGGCATCGGCCAGCCTGAGCCTAAACAAAACGCAGCAGTTCACGGCGGTCGCTAAAGACCAGAACGGCACGGCTTTGGCAACCCAGCCATCGTTCACCTGGTCGGTGGCAAGCGGCGTGGGCACGGTCAGCGCGTCGGGCCTGTACTCGTCGGGCACGGCAGCGGGCAGTGCGACGGTGAAGGCGGCAAGCGGCACGGTCAGCGGCACGGCGGCGGTCACGGTGACGAACGCCGCGCCGACGGTGCAGGCGGCAGCGAAAGCCAGCCCGAACCCGGCAACAGGAACTACGGCGGCCTTGTCGGTTCTGGGGGCCGATGACGGGGGCGAAGCGGGCCTAAGGTACACTTGGGCGACGACGGGCACACCCCCGGCAACGGTGACGTTCTCGGCCAGCGGGACGAACGCGGCGAAGAGCGTGACGGCGACGTTTACGAAGGCGGGTTCTTACGGCTTGCAGGTGACGCTCAAGGACGGCGGGGGGCTTTCTGCAACCAGCAGCGTTTCGGTGACGGTGAGCCAGACCTTGACGAGTATCGCGGTCGCGCCTTCCACGGCGACGCTGACGACGGGCGGGACGCAGACGTTCACGGCGATGGCGAAAGATCAGTTCGGGGCGGCTTTGGCAACGCAGCCTGCGTTCACTTGGTCGGTGGCAAGTGGGGGCGTGGGGAGCATCACGAGCGGGGGCGTCTACTCGGCGGGTTCGGCGGCGGGCAGCGCGACGGTGAAGGCGACCAGCGGCAGTGTCAGCGGAACGGCAGCGGTGACAGTCAACCCTGTTGCGCCACCCATTGTTGCGCCTTCTCTCACGGCGGCGGCGACCGGGGCAAACAAGATCACGCTGTACTGGAACGGGGTGAGCGGGGCGTCCGGCTACAATGTGTACCGTAGCATAGTCAGCGGCGGCTCTTACACCCGGATTGCCTCCAGCGCATCCACGGCCGACCCTGGCCCCGGCATGACAAATGCGTTCATGTACTCAGATACGGCGGGACTTGCGGCGGGGACGGAATACTTCTACGTCGTCACGGCGGTGCAGTCCGGCACCGAGGGACCGCAGAGCAACGAAGCCAGCGCCATTCCCCAGGCGGGGGCTGTACCGTGGGATACTGGCGATCCGGTTCAAATTTTGAACGCAGAAACATCTCAACTCAACACGGTTTTGCCTCCTGACATTGATCCTAACACTGGGGAGTTTACTGCGGCTCAGGTTGGTTTGCTGACGGTGCAGGGTCCCGACGGAGTGATGTATGAGAGCGCGGATACCGAGGGGGATCCTGTCACTGCTTATGCCGCGCCTGGCTTATACGACAGCGTCAATAACCAGCTTCTTCTCAGCGACGGCGAAACCATTCCCGTTCCGGCTCCTGACACGCCGGCGACAGGTATCAACAACCCGAACGCAGCGACGCCTTTGATACAGCCGTCTGCCCTACCCCAAAACTTTCAGCAAGATTTCAATCACCAGTTTGATCCGTCGCTTGGGATCGAAAGGGAGATTATAAGTCTGCCGGGTTATGTGGGGCTGTCTTCAACCGAGTTGATTTTCCCCAGCCCCTCTACGACTCCGGGAAACATACAGCTTAATCCCAGCGGACTGAAAAGCGAGTCAGATTCAGCAGATGTTTACACAGGTGGTTTCATAAACGGGGTTTACAACACAGAACTAGACGCGGGCGTGGTATTGACAAGCTCTAATGCTTCCAAAGACCCGGCCTGGCAGCCTGTCACATTCAATTACTTTGACCACCATCAGTTGGTCACGCCGGGGAGGCCGAAGACGGTTACAGTCAACGGACAAACACTGACCGGCTCCGAAAGGGTTTTGCTCTACGGAGATGCCGTAAGCCCGCTCCAGATGAAGTTCGTGACAGGCGGGGCTAATCCGTTAGCGCTGCAAGGTCAGGTTGCCCTCAATTACAGGGGGCAGTACCAAAAGATAGTAAGGAACGGTCCACCGGACAGGTCGATTATCTCAAGAGGAGCCAAGCTGACCGGCTGGATTACGCTGGTCGCTCCGCAGCCGCAATGGAAGTGGAAGAACCGCAACTCCATGATTATCAAGCGCGTCAGCTCGATCGCTCAAAACATTGCCGCCAAGCAGCCTCAGCAACAAAACGGCTCCTTCATGTACGGCGGGGCGTGGGGTGGAGACGGTTCCATTGATCGAGAAGGACAACTTCTAAAAGCGGGTCAGGGATATGTTGATTGGGATCAAACACTAACTTGGCTAGCCGGCGGCTATCCATTTCCAGGCAAAGGGTATCTGTATTTTGTGCCGCAGATTCCCTACCATTGGGAGAACCACATCAATCTCTCCACATCTTACAATTCGCTTCTATCAATTTACTAGAAATTTCTGCTCTAGGCGTGGCTAGGTCATGCCCAGAGCCGTCTTGTGACTGCCGTTTGATGAAAGCAACAGGAAATCAAAGTGAAATCCACATTTGTTTGTTATCTCTTGATTTTTTGTTGCTTTCATCCTGTTTTTGCGGGTTGTACTCCTTCGCATCCGACACGCCAGTATGCTTATATTGGCGGTTATAGCGGCTTGTTTGGGTTTTGGGTTTGTTCAGATGGAAGACTCCGGCCGATGCAGGCCAAGCCGCTGGCTAACGTGTCTTTTGATCAGCTTCTCGTTGATACGCGGGCAAAAAATCTTTTTGGAATAACGGCAGATGACAAATTATATTGTTACGCCATTGAACCCACAGGCCGTCTTGCACTCAAATCGGTGATGCCATTTGATGCCGCCACTGGAACTGTGGCGATTGACTCCGAAACACATTATCTCTACGCGGCAGACGGAGATCATTCCTTGTTAGTTTACGACATCTCCAATCCTTCTCATATTGTGAGGCGGCAAAATATCGTCACTCCAATCATCGTTCAGAATGTTGCGGCTGATCAAGCTAGCCGCTTGCTGCTGATTTGGGGAAAGTACGCCCGCGCGACCGGACAAAGCAGTAGCGTTCTTCTCTGCTATTTTTCGCACCCGCATCTCAAATCCGCTCAGAAGAAAGAGGCTCTCGTTCCTTTGCAACTGCAACAAGGCATCAACACGTTAGCCAGTGCCGGACCCTATTTTGTCTCAGGCAACGAGAATGTCACGCTGACGGTTTACAAAGTCAGCGCCAAATCGGTGCAGCCTCTTAACCGCCAGCCGCTTCTTGGAGCGGATGCAGCGCATCCGCCGTCAAGTCTCGTCTACCGGCGCATCGGTTCTTTCCTTTACATCAGCACCTATGACGGTGCGGGAAGCGCACGAGCCGCTCAACCAGCGAGTGCGCTTGTCGTCTGCCGCCTCAGCCGTGAGGGGCAGCTCGGTCCCCAAACCGTAACCGGAAAGCCTGTTTCTAATCCACGCCCATATCTAGACAAGACGAATCAATTCCTTTACATCGTCAGCGAAGAAGGTACACTGGATAGCTACAAAATCGCCCGTGACGGGCAACTTTCGCCGGTCGGCAGTAGACTAAAAGTTCTTGTCCCGACCGGGATGGTTTTCGTTAGCGGTTGATCAGATTACCGGGCGTTTTTCCCTGCTGCGCCCCGTCGCCCACGTTCCGCCTGCTTCCTACTGCCTGACAATCGGCCTACAAAGGAAAACTCTGCAAATTACCAACACTTATATCAACAGCAAGAACATCATGATAAACGGTCCCATTTCCGAGTTCCGCCTGATGCCAAATGGTGATCTCAAGCCCGCGAACCCGCCGACGTTCCCTCAAACATTTCCCTTTGTCAAGTCCTACGAACGGCTTGCGCCTGATCCAAGTAAAGGATTTGTCTATATTACGCGCTAACACGCAGCCATCCGCTCCTTAAGCCGCAACACCCAGGGCGTCCGGGCCATCAACGTCGCCGACGACGACCGCGTGGCCTCCGTCGAGCGCATGATTGACGGCAAGCTCCCTGCCGAAGAAGTCATGCCGTAAATCAACAGATCAGAAAGCCCCGGCGCAGTCGCGCCGGGGCTTTTATTTTCATGGTACAATACGCCTAATGACGCAGTGGGATAAGTTCAGGCGTAAGCTGCTTGGCGGTAAATCCGATCAGAGCATCGGCTTTTTTGACCTGTGCCGCTACGTCGAGCGTCTGGGCTTTGCCGAGCGGCCCGACGGCAGTGGGGGAAGCCGCAAAGCTGACGACCAAACGGGCGTGGCGGAAATTATAACCTCAAGCCCGCCGGCAGCCTGGCGAGCGATCCCGTTAGCCGCACAAAGAGTTTTGCTCTTCGTCCCACGCAATCAGCGCGTAGACATCGCTGAGAGCCGGCGTGACTTCGACCGACGGCAGGGAAAGCGCGGCGTCGAGGCCGGACGCTTCGCGGTAGCCCCACCGGCCGTCGCCTCGGCGGGTAAACACTTCGGCGCGGGCGTCGTGCTGCGAGACAAGCAGGTAATCGGTGACGCTCGGGATGGTCTGGAAGTGATGAAACTTTGCGCCCCGGTCGTAGGCTTCGGTACAATCCGACAGCACCTCGACAATCAGCAATGGGTTTGCCAGCGTGTCGGTCCGGCCCCGGTAGAACCGCAGCGGGTCGCAGACGACCGACGCGTCGGGGAAGGTGTTGATGCCGTCTCCGGTATGAACCCGCATGTCCGAGCCGAAGATGGAGCAGCCTTTTGGGACGAGCGCGTTGCCGAGAGCGCGGGCGATATTCATGGCAATGACGCTGTGTTTCGCGGTGCCGCCGCTCATGGCGCGTATTTCGCCGCTCACATACTCCCAGCGGCCGACGCTCGTGCGGTCGAACTCGAAGTATTCGTCTTCGGTGCAGGTTGTCTTTTCGGTTATGAGAGAACGCTCGGCAAGGGCCATCGGACTGTTCTCCTCTGCGGCAGTATACCTCAGCGCAGGCCGTCGGCGTCAGGCCGGAGCATCCCGGCCAGCTCCTCGCGCGAGTGGGTCCGCGCCGGAAACAGCGCGAGCCGCGCCAGCAGCGCCGCGACCCGCGACGTGGCAAACCGGGTGAGCTTCAGTTCCCCCTGCCGGGCCTCGAGCGTGCCGAGCAGGCGAATATGCCAGGGAGCGTCCATTGCTGCGTGCCTTGCCTCCGGGTCGTACACATCTGTCAGCGGTTCGGAATGGAGTAGGGCGTAGGGCTTGCTCTACCCTCCTCGCTTCTTTTTGACCTGCCTAACCTCTTTTGGGCCGGGAAAGACTAAAATCAGAAAAGACTCAAAGGGTAGGGGCATGCCCTACGCCCTACAGAGAATCGTGCAGAGAATCGCGTCTTTGCTGCGTCATCTGCGTTTGGCGCATTCGGTAGCGGGCTTTGTCGGCGGCGGACGTTTTCAGGAAGCAGCGGGGGCAGGAAACGCCTTCCTCGTAGTCGGCGTGCGCCCGGTCTTCGGCGCTTACGGGGTCGCCGCAGCACCAGCACATTCCGTAGCGGCCCGGCGCAAGATCAGGGCCGACACTCATGCGCCCGTCGAAGACGTAGCACTCGCCCTGCCAGCGGCTTTGGGCGGCGGGCACGTCTTCCAAATACTTCAAGATGCCGCCCTGCAAATGGTACACCTCGGCGAAGCCCCGCGCCAGCAGAAACGCCGACGCTTTCTCGCAGCGGATGCCGCCGGTGCAGAACATGGCGATCTTCGGGTGCGCCGCCGGGTCGAGCGCTTCGTCGGCATACGCCGCAAACTCGCGGAAGCAGTCAATCTGCGGGTCGGCGGCGTTCTCAAAGGTCCCGAGCCGGGTCTCGTAGCGGTTGCGCGTGTCCAGCACCAGCACGTCCGGGTCGGCCAGCAGCGCGTTCCAATCGGCCGCCGCGACATAGGTTCCGGTTTGTCCCAAAGACGCCTGGCCGAACGAGATAATCTCACGCTTGACCCGCACCTTGAGCCGGGCAAACGGCTTGTCCGCCGCCGCCGACAGCTTCACCTCGGCGCGGGGCAGGCCGAACTGCGCTTCCAAAAGCCCCAAAAGCGCGTCCACCGCGCGTTCGCTGCCCGCCAGAGTGCCGTTGATGCCCTCGGGAGCCAGCAGCAGCGTCCCGCACAGGCCCCACTCCGCCAGCGTTTCCTTCAGCCGCGCTTGCTGCGCCGCCGGGTCGCTGATCGGCACAAAGCGGTAAAATGCCGCGACGGCATAAGCGCCCCCGTGCTCACTGTCTGATTTCCTCAGCATTGGGACAGTAGTTCCATTTATTTTCGGTGTTTCCCTGCTTATTTTGGAATTCAGGGCAATTCAACGCAAGAATTTAACGGTGGTTTAACGGTCGGCCTGTAAAATGAGCCTGTATCCGGTAGTTCCGACGGATAATTCAGCACTTAGATAGGATCAAGACCATGACGCACACGCCCAATTCTCGCCATTCTCTTTCCGCCCCGTCTCTTCGCAGCGCCGCCCGGCTCGGGATCGGCCTGCTGTCCCTGCTGAGCCTGTCCGCCGGAACCGTCGCCCATGCCGGAACCGTGAACTGGGACACCAGCCCCGGCGACTGGTTCGCCAATCCGTCGCACTGGAGCAACGGCAGCCGGCCCGGCACAGGCGACGACGCCGTGAACCAGTCCACGGCGGCCATCACGCTCGGACAGGACGCGACCGTTTCCAGCTTCTTCAGCAACGGCGCGTTCTCGCTGACCGGCGGCACTTTTTCCGGCTCCCAGGCCAGCGCCGCCGGGACAATCACCATCAACAACCTCTTCACCATGAACGGCGGCGGGGTCAGCAACTTCACGCTCAACCAGGGCAGCGGCGGCTCGGTCGTGCTCACCACCAGCGGCGGCAACTTTTTCAACAGCAGCATTGTCAATGCCGATTTGGATTTGTTCACGCACTCAGACGCTTACGCCCGGATCATCAACACGAACACGCTCAGCGGGACGACGACGCTCGCGACCGCTTACGGATTGTACCTTGCCGACGGCAACGCGAACCTCATCAACAACGGCACGATTGCGGGCTACGGCAATATCTACCAGCAGAACGGCGGGGCGACGCTGACCAACAGCGGCACGCTTAACGCGAATATGTCCGGGCAAGCGATCAATATCAACGCAGACAATTTCAAGAACACCGGAACCGTCAAGGCCGTGAACGGCGGCACGTTCAGCATCGCCGGGAACACGACTACGACCGACAGCGGCACATTTAGCGCGTCGGGCGCGGGCAGCGTCGTCTCGCTTCTGGGAACGCTGACAGGCAGCGGCAGCAATCTGTTCACGGCATCGAATGGAGGCCAGATTCAGGTCAACGGCGCGACGCTGCTCGGCACGATCAACACCGACGCTGCGACGGCGCTTGTGTACAGCACCAGCGGCGGCAACCATTTCAACGGCACGACCATCAACGGCAATCTGGACTTGTTCACCCACTCCGATGCTTACGTTCAGCTGATCAACACCGATACGCTGAACGGGAACACAACCCTCGGGACCGCTTACGGCCTAGCTTTGGCGGACGGCAACGCCAATTTGATCAACAACGGAACCATCGCGGGCTTCGGCAATATCTATCAGCAGAACGGCAATGCGACGCTGACTAACAACGGCACGATCAATGCGAATACGTCCGCGCAGGCGATCAGCATCAACGCAGACAATTTCAAGAACGCCGGCACGACCGAAGCCACCAACGGCGGAACGCTGACTATCGCCGGGAATACGACGACCACAAACACCGGCCTGCTGACGGCAAACACCGGCGGCGTCCTTAACCTCAGCGGCACGTTCAACGACAGCGCCGCCGGCAGCTTCAACGGTCTCGGCGGCACGATCAATGTCAACGGCGCAACCCTCCTGGGAACCGTCAACGGCGTCGGCGCGACCAGCCTGGTTTATACGACCAGCAACGGCAATCACTTCAATAATACGACCGTGAACGCAAATTTGGACCTGTTCACGCATTCGGACGCTTACGTTCAACTGCTCAATACCGATACGCTGAACGGCACGACGACGCTGGGTACGGCTTACGGCCTGGCGGTCGCCGACGGCAACGCCAATCTGATCAACAACGGCACGATCAGCGGCTTCGGCCGCATCTACCAGCAGAACGGCAATGCGACGCTGACCAACAACGGCATAATCAACGCCAACACGTCCGGGCAGGCCATCAGCATCAACACCGACAACTTCACCAATGCCGGCACGACCGAAGCGACAAACGGTGGCACATTGAACGTCGCAGGCAACACCACGACGACCGACAGCGGAGATATCAAAGCGGTTGGCGCGGGCAGCGTCTTCTCGCTTTCGGGAACACTGACCGGAACTACGGGCAACCTGTTTACGGCGTCAAGCGGCGGTCAGATCCAGGTCAACGGGGCAACGCTGCTCGGCACGATCAATGGGGCCAGTGGTACGAGCTTGATCTATAACACGAGCAATGGCAACCATTTCAACAACACGACGGTGAATACCAACCTAGACTTGTTTACGCACTCGGACGCTTATGTCCAGATTATCAACACGGATACGCTGAACGGAAATACGATGCTAGGCACAGCCTACGGCCTGGCGGTTGCTGACGGCAACGCCAACTTGGTCAATAACGGGACGATCAGCGGCTTCGGCGGCATCTACCAGCAGAACGGCAATGCGACGCTCACCAATAACGGCACGATCAACGCCAACACGTCCGGGCAGGCCATCAGCATCAACGAAGACAACTTCAAGAACGCCGGAACCGTCAAGGCCGTGAACGGCGCGACGCTCACCATTGCCGGGAACACGACCACGACCGACAGCGGCACATTCAGCGCGTCGGGCGCGGGCAGCGTCGTCTCCCTCAGCGGAACGGTCATCGGGAACACCGGCAATCTGTTCACCGCAGCGGATGGAGGCCAGATTCAGGTCAACGGCGCGACGCTGCTCGGAACAATCAACGGGGCCAGCGGCACCAGCTTGATCTATAACACCAGCAATGGCAACCACTTCAATAATACGACCGTGAACGCAGATTTGGATTTGTTTACGC
The DNA here is from genome assembly GCA_965246745.1 of Capsulimonadaceae bacterium. Taxonomy (GTDB): domain Bacteria; phylum Armatimonadota; class Armatimonadia; order Armatimonadales; family Capsulimonadaceae; genus JANXMY01. The sequence continues at coordinate 1,062,579 of OZ251980.1, read as the reverse complement.
ACTCGGACGCTTACGTCCAAATCCAGAACACCGATACGCTCAACGGCACAACGACGCTGGGCACGGCCTATGGCCTGGCGGTCGCCGACGGCAATGCCAACTTGGTCAACAACGGCACGATCAGCGGCTTCGGCAATATCTATCAGCAAAACGGCGGGGCGACGCTGACCAACAACGGCACGATCAGTGCCGGCGGCGGGACGCTCGCCATCAACACCGACAACTTCAAGAACGCCGGGACGCTGCAAGTGCAAAGCGGCGCGACTCTGAATGTCGCAGGCAACACGACCACGACCGACAGCGGGAACCTCCTGGTGAAGACCGGCGGCACGGCGACCTTCGCCAACCCCAATTTGGTTCAGACCGGCGGGGCGACCCAAGTGGACGGGACGCTGAACTCGTCGCTGTCGCTGGCGGGCGGGACCCTCTCCGGCACGGGAACCGTGAACGGCAATGCCCAGAACAACGGCGGCACGGTCGCCGCCGGAAACGCGGCATCGCCGTTTGGGACGCTGGCGGTCAACGGGACATTCTCGCAGGGCGCAAACGGCGTTTTTGATGTAGCGTTCGACAACGCCCTGAACAATCTGCTCCAGGTCAGCGGCGCGGTCACCACCGGCGGCGTCTTGGACGTGAGCTACCTCGGCACCGACGCGTCCACGCGCACGGCTCCGTTTACGTTCCTCAGCTACGGCTCGCTCACCTCGTCCCTCGCCGGAACCGGCACGGGGCCGACCCAGTACTTTGCGAACGAGACATTCCTCGCCGACGGCACGGGGGTCATTGCGGGCCAGAACGGCTTCACCTACGCACTGATCAACAACGCCGGGGCGGACGGCCTTCAGCTTCAAGTGCTGACCCCCGGCACCCCCAGCGGCGGCGCTCCGGTTCCCGAAGCGTCCACCACCGTCTCGCTCGGCCTTCTGCTGATGCTCGGCGGCTTGACGGTCGCTGCGACCCGCCGCCGGCTTGCAGTCCGCTAAGTCGGATCGCCTCAAAGGAACCGCGTCCATGAAGCCCGCCTCGCCGCCCGCTGCGCTTTCAACCCCGGAGCGGCGTCTGCTGCTTCTGCTGGCGGCGGGGCTGACCGTCGCCGAGGCGGGGTCGGCCCTCTGCCTGCCGCCGCCGGACACCGAGGCGATGCTGGCGGACCTGCTGCGCCGGTGCGAGGCATCGTCCCCGCGCCGGCTCTTCGTCCGAGCGCTGGTGCATCGCTGGATTTGACTGAATTTGAGCCGGTACGCCGTCACGCAGGCGGCACGGACGCCAGCGCTTCCCGCGCTTCTGCGATTGCCGCTTCTTCGGGCAGCGCTGCGCCGTCCGCCGCGTGCGCGGCATACGCCGGGTCGCCGAGCGCCGCGCGGACTGCGCCCCGCTCCGCGTCCCGGTCGGCGCTGTCCTGCCCCGACAGCTCCGCGCCGATGCGCCGCCGGACCGTCTCCGAGGCTCCTTGCAGCCGGGCGGCCTGCACAAAGTTTCCTCGGCCCGCCGACAAGCCCGCCGTCTGCGCCAGCAGCGCGTGGAGCGCCTGACGGTCCTGTATCTTGACGCAAAGCGAAAGCGCCTGCGCGGTCAGCGCCGCCGCCGACTCGAATTCACCTTCTTCCTGCGCGATGGCGGCCAGGTTCGCTAAAGACCAAAGCTGCCCGCTGTCGTCGCCCTGCGTTACCCACAGCGCCAGGCTTTCTTCGTACAATCGCCGCGCTTTGGCATGGTTTCTTTGGCGCTGCGCCGTTTCCCCCTGGCATTGCAGGGTAAACGCGACCCCGCCCGCGTCAGCCGCGCCGCGCCGCAGCGCCAGCGCTTCGGCTTGCAGCACTTCCGCCTGCGCGTAATCCGTCCGGTGCATCGCAATGATCCCGAGATTGCACAGCACCGCGCCGACCGATGTCTTCAAATCCAGCGCCCGCATGATTTCCAGCGACTCGCGGTAGGCGGCTTCCGCGCCGGCGTAGTCGCCCTGCATCCACGCCAGATTGCCCGCGCCGTTCGCTGCGCGGGCGCGGGTGTACGGCAGGCCGCCGGGCCGGGCCAGCGCCCGCCGCTGCCAGTCGCGGGCCGCCGCGAGATACCCGCGCACCGACCAGAACCGCCACAAGCCCCCGCACATCTCCAGCGCCGCTTCCGTCGCCGCCTCGTCGGCGGCGTCCGCCGCCAGCCGGAACTCCAGCGCGACGCGCAGGTTCTCGCCGTCGGCCTCCAGCCGGGCCAGCCAGCCCGCTTGGTCCGGTCCGGTAAGCTGCGGCCACGCTTCCCGCGCCAGCGCCCCGTACCAGTCGGCGTGCTGCCAGGCCAGCGCATGTTTTTCGCTGGGGGCAAGCTGTTCTTCGCCGAACTCGCGCAGCGTTTCCAAAAGCCGAAAGCGCATCTCGCCGCCTGCCTCGTCAATCACAATCAGCGACCGCTCGCGGAGCTGAGTTGAAAACTCCAGCGCCGACGCTTCCTCGCAGACCGCCCCGGCGGCTTCAGCGGTCCAGCCGCCCCGGAAGACCGATAAACGGGCGAAAAACAACTGCAAAGGCGGCGGCAGCAGGTCCACGCTCCAGGCGGTCGCCGCCCACAACGAGCGGTGCCGCCCGCCTTTGTCCCCGCGCCGGGACGTCAGCACTTCAAAGCGCTTGGTCAGCTTTTCGTTGATCTGCGCCGGGGTCAGGGCCGAAGTCCGCGCCGCCGCCAGCTCCAGCGCCAGCGGGATGCCTTCAAGAGTGCGGCACAGCGCGGCGACCGTCGAGGCGTTGCCCGCCGTGACCTGGAAGTCGGGCCGGGCCGCCTGCGCCCGGTCGGTGAACAGCCGGACACTGACCGCGCGGGCGATCTCGCCCAGGCTCCCCGCTTCGTCGGGCAGCGGCAGCGGCGGGACAGGGAATTCGCGCTCGCCGGGCAGACCCAGCCGCCGCCGGGAAGTCACCAGGCAGGTTAGCGTCGGAGCGCGTCCGAGCAGCCCCAGCAGCGCCGGAGCGCCGCGCTCGACAAGGTGCTCGAAGTTGTCCAGCACCAGCAGGGCAGGGGGAAGCGCCGAAAGATGCGCGGCGAGCTGATCGAGCGCGGGTTCCGATGCCGACCGGGCCGCGCCCAGCGCCCGCAGAACGGTGCCGGGTATCAGCGCCGGGTCGGACAAATCGGCCAGCGCGGCAAAGCAGACCGGGCCGCCGAACTGAGGAGCCGCTGTGAGTGCGGCTTCGGTCGCCAGCCGGGTCTTGCCGGAGCCGCCCGGTCCGGTCAAAGTGACCAGCCGCGTCCCGGCATCGGCCAGCAGCGCGGCGATCTCGGCGATCTCGCCGCCGCGCCCGAAAAACCGGGTCCAGAGGAGTGGAAAGCCTGTCGGGGCCGGGACGGAGGCGGAAAGGGCGGGGGACGGGAGGGCCGAGTGCGCCGGAAAACCCGAAGACCCCGGCAGGGAGGCGCGGTCCTGACGGGCCTGCTCGCACAGGGCATTGAGCCGCTCGCGCTCCTCGCAAATCCAGTCATCGTAAAAGCCGGGCAGCAGCTCGCCCGAGAACAGCGCCAGCGCCCGGTCGAGCGCCGTGCGCTTGGCTTCGGGGGACGCCGCGCGGGCGGCTTCGGCCAGCGCCGCCTCAAACGCCGCCGCGTCGCAGGTGAACGCGCCGGGGCGCAAGCGAATGGTCATGCGGTCGGCGTTCACAATGCTGCCGGCGGGGACTTCGGGCGGCTCGATCTGCCGCCGGAGCGACGCCAGCGCGACCCGCAAGCTCAGCCGTCCGGCGTCGCCGTCGGCGTCGGGCCAGAGCAGGTCAATCAGCTCTTCGCGCGGATGGTCGCGCCGGGGAAACAGCGCCAGCCGGGCCAGCAGCGCGGCGACCCGCGACGATGCAAACCGGGTCACAAGTAAGTCGCCGCGCCGGGCGGCGGCCCTGCCGAAAAATTGAAACTCCCAAAGTGCGTTCATGCGGCGTTCTCCTGCGTCCGGCCTTTCAGCTTGTTTCGTTCTTGTTCGGCAGCCGAGCAGCAAAATCCCCCCGCAATCATACCAGATTTTTTCGTGGTTTTTTTGTCCTCGCCCTCTCGTTTGCCGCCGCGCCTGCCGATAATCCTGGTATAATCACTTGCTTTTCAGAGGAGAGTTTCCGATGCTGATTCCGCTTGCCCCGCCGCCCGCCCTGCGGGCCGCCGCTTCGCCGTCAAAATCCGCCGCGCCTGTCTCCGCCGCCGTCCGGGTCAGCACCCTCGGCGTCGGGGTCGAAGCCGCTGTGCTGGTCGCTCCGACCGTCGCCCTGCGGGTCGGCTACAGCGGCTACTCGTACAGCAAAACTCAGACTTCCCAGGATGTCACCTACGATGCCAAGCTGAAGCTAAGCAGCGTTTCGGCATTGGCCGATGTGTACCCGTCCCAGTCCGGCACGTTCCACTTCACTGCCGGCCTGCTGTTCAACTCCAACAAAATCACCGCGAACGGCAAGCCGAGCAGCGTGGGGGCGACTCAGACGTACACGCTCAACGGCATGACGTTCAGCGCGTCGGACGTCGGCACACTCGACGGGCAGGCGTCGTTCCAGAAAACCGCGCCGTACCTCGGCTTCGGCTTCGGCAAGCCTGCCGGCACGTCGCCCGTCCAGTTCCTGTTCGATGTCGGCGTCGTGTTCCAGGGCAAGCCGCACCTCTCGCTGGCCCGAAACGGCGGCGTCGCGATCACGAACCCGATCCTGAGCGACCAGATCAACGCCGCGATCAATGCCCAGCGCGACAAAACCCAGTCGGACATCAACAAGTTCCAGTATTATCCGGTCGTGTCGGTCGGGTTAGCGTATCACTTTTAAGCCAACAAAACCGCCCGGCGCTGGGTGCGCTGGGCGGTTTTGCGCCTGTTCATCGAATAAAAAGGATCGGGCAGTAGGCGAGGGGAACCAGCGGGTCAAACTCCGCATGGTCGGTCGTCACGGCAGTGCCGCCGAGCCGACGCGCCAGCGCCAGGCAGAACGCATCCGGCAGGGCCAGCGCGTGACTGCCCTTGAACGTTGCGGCTTCCTTCCAAAACGCCGTGTCTAAATCTTCGCGCGGCATAATGCCCGCGTCCAGCAGTGATTGAAATGCCGTTTCCGCCCCGGCTGCTCCGCGTTGCCGCAGCATGAGATAGTACACTTCGGTCAGGTTAAACGCATGAGCATAGCAGTCGCCTGGGTTGTCAACTAAAAGCTGCTCAACAGCGGCTTTCCCTGGTTCGCCTTTCAGCCAGGCCATCATCGGGCCGGCATCAAAAACATGGATCAACCTGTGTACTCCTTCGCCCAGGCTTCTTCTTTCGCTTTATCAATCTGACGGTCGCGGTGAAGCTCGGCGACCGCGTCCCAGCTATCATCGGCCATGCAGCCGGTCAACGCGCGGATGCGGGCGATGCGCTCCTGTTCCCGCGCTGCGGCCAGCGCCCCGTTTTGCAGGGCGGGCAGATGCTCAGTCACGATTTGCCTAGCGAGAACTGCCGGCGCGAGGCCGCTCTCGGCGGCGGCCGCCGCCAGGCTCGCTTCTTCGGCAGGCGAAAGCTCTAAAATAAGTGTCATGGCGTGAGTATACCCGACGCGTCCCGTAGAAACAAAAAAACGCCCGGCGCAGAGTGCGCCGGGCTTCTTTGTGCTGTTACTCTTCTAATCTTCGACCACTTCGCGGATGCGCCGCTCGAGAATATCTAAATCCAGCCCGCCTTCGTCGCGCGAGATGCGCCGCACCGTGGCATTGACGCTCGCGAGGTCTTGCAGCAAGTCGCGCAAAATCTCCTGCTGCTGCCGCGACTGCGTGATCTCTTTCGGCTCCTGCACCAAGTCGCGCACCAGCGCGTCTTCCGAGCGCGACGCCACCACCGGGTCGGTCTGCCCGGTCAAATGCACAAATGTCCGCCGGCCCGGCCCCCGATCCTGCTCAATCGGCAGCACCGCCGTGACCTGGTCCGACCGCACGTACTTTCCAAACCCCAAATGCACCAGCATAGACGACTGTATCCGCATCTCGTACTCCTCTGTTTTCGCCGTATCGTTCTTGTCTGCTAGTATCAAGAACAGCGAACGATTGTGATTGGTTCCCAGAAAGATGCCCTCCTTGCCCCCAGCACCAAGCTGTCGTACCGCCTAGACGGCAAATAACGCCGCGCAGGCCGAACCGAAACGGCGCGGATTTCCGTTAAGAGACTATCACTCTCATAAGAGACTATCACTCTCATCTGGAGGCCCGCCCATGACCCCACGCGTTTTGACCGTCTGCGCCGCATTTGGACTTGCTTTGGCGTCGCTGCCTGCGTTCGCCGCCCCACCGCCTGCTGCTATCTCGCAGGCCGACACGCCTGCCGTGACCGTTGTCCGTGCCTTTCTCGCCGACCGCGCTGCCGGCAACTATGACGCCGCGTATGCACTGCTGTCGGGCGAGTTTCAGAAAAACGCCCCTGAAAAAGAGCTGATGGCAGGCGATCCTATTCCGCCGGCCGAAGCGGCGAAGCTGCCGGCGGCATTGGTCGGGATTGCGGCCCTGATCGGCGATATGCACAACACGCAGGGCCGAGCGTTCACCGTAATCGGCCCCGACCCGGCCCTGCCGGGCGCGGTCCTGGTCCGCGCCGTCCCGCCCGGCGTCACATTCAGCCTGCTCACGACGACCGACGTTGCAACGTACACGCTTCGGATTGAACCCACAGCGTCTCTTCAGCATGCGTCGCCGAAAGCATTCGCCCAGTCGAGAGAAAATGCGGAGCGGTCATCTTCACAATCCAACCTGAAACAGCTTGCACTTGGCGTCATTCAGTACACGCAGGACCACGACGAGAAGATGCCCGATGCGGCGAGCTGGGGGGACGAAATCCTGCCGTTTGTCCATACCGAAGCGCTCTTCCGTGACCCGTCGGCACCGGCGGGCGAAAAGTGGAGCTATGCGTACAACAGTACGCTGTCGGGCGTGGCGCTCGCAAAACTCGACTCCCCGGCACAAACCGTGATGCTGTTTGAGAGCAACGCGGGAGCCAAAAACGCTTCGGACACGGGCAGGTCAGTGCCGAAGCCGGGACGTCATAACGGCGGCACGGATTATGCGTTTGCCGACGGCCATGTTATTTGGCTCCGCGATGGGGTCGTGCCGTCGTACACGCTGCTCGGCAAGTAGCCTGCCTTGACTTTGTCTTGACTTCTTTCGCGCCCCGTGCCATACTTCCCTTATGAACAGCCTGCCGGACACCCAAACGCAGCCGGACGAGATTTTAACCATTCTCGCCCGCGACGCCCGCACGTCCCCCGAGACGATTGCGACCCTGACGGGCCGCGCGGTTTCGGAAGTACGCGCGGCGATAACGGACTACGAGCGGCGGGGCATCATCAAGCACTACAAAACCATCGTAGACTGGGAAAAAGCGGGCGTCGAGCGCGTCTTTGCGTTTATTGATGTCAAAGTGCTCCCCGCCCGCGAAGTCGGCTTTGACGCGGTCGCCGAGCGCTTGTACCGCTACCCGGAAGTGCATTCCGTGTGGCTCGTCTCCGGCGGCAGCGACCTGCGCGTCGTGGTCGAAGGCCGGCACATGCGCGAAGTGGGCCGGTTTGTCGCCGAAAAACTCTCCACTTTGGAAGGCGTCACCGCCACCGACACGCATTTCCTTCTGCGCCGCTACAAAGAAGACCAGGATTTGTTTGTCGAAGTCGAGGGCGACCAGCGATTGATCGTCTCGCCGTAAGCGCAAAGGGGAGTAAGGGAACAAAATGCCGACAAAAGAAGAAGCGATTCCCGCGCTGCTGGAATGGCATTTCCAGGTGGACCCGCGCATGACAAAAGTGTACCGCTTTTTGTCGCCCAACGAAGATGATCCGCGCGAGCCGATCAAGTTTCTGGAAGTCAGCCCGGACACCCCCGCGTCCGGGAGCGTGATGCCGTTTACGTTCGGCGGCTCGGAAGAATTGCCGTATTCGACCACAGTGGCGACAATCACGCCCGAAGAAATGGAGCAGGTCGTGCGGAACGAAATCCCGCTGCCGCCCGGCTGGAACTGGAACGAAAAGCTCGACATGACTGAGTATGCCCTGCCTGCTGCACCGGCGAAGGGCGGGAATGGACATCAACGGTGAGGCTGGAAGCCGGATGGTCAGAGCAGACACGGAGGCGGCTCGCCGACGCTTACGCCGAGCAAAGCCGCTCCGACTTTGCCGTCTGCCGTGACCGACTGGCTGATGCCGAGGAGTGCCACCGGCTCCAATTTTTGCAAATGGCCTGTGATTTGCAAATGGCCTGTGAAAAGATTGCCAAAGCCTACCGGCTGGGAAACCCGGTCGCGTTTACGCCCGACGATCTTTACAGCCATGTTGTTTTCGCAAAGTTCATTGCGATTTACTTGAAGTCTACGCCGGTTCGTCGTCGTTACGAGGCTCAGGGCGCGAAGCGCCGGCAAATGGAGCGTTACGGGCGGCTGCTGGCCCTGGAAATTGAAAAGCTGGCCCCGGCGGTAGACCGCGATCAAACAACTGAGAATGCCGAGTATCCCTAGACGGTTGGCGAGCAGGGCGGACGGGACATCCTGAAACTGATTGAAATCGCCATTGACGGGTATCCGGGCGAAGCGCCCTGAACTAAAGCCGCACAAAAAAGCTATGAGCAACGAAGCCACACCAAAACATACTTCTGAAAAACATACTTCTGCCGGGCTGCCCTTGTCGCGCCTGGTGCGCGAGCTGCCGCAGTCGGGCATCCGGCGGTTCTTCGACATCGCCGCGCAGATGGAAGACGTGATCTCGCTGTCTATCGGCGAGCCGGACTTTTTGACGCCGTGGACGATTCGGGAAGCCGCGATTTACTCGCTCGAGCGGGGGCAGACGACCTACACGTCCAATCTGGGCATTTTGGAGCTGCGCGAGCTTATCGCAAAACAGCTTCACGCGCTGTACGGCCTGCGGTATGACCCGAAAACCGAGCTTTTGGTCACGGTCGGCGTTTCCGAAGGCATGGACATTGCGATGCGGGCGATTCTCGACCCCGGCGACGAAGTGCTGGTTCCCGAGCCGTGCTATGTGTCGTACAAGCCGTGCGTCAGTCTTGCGGGCGGCGTGCCCGTCGGCATTTTGACCACAATGGAGAATGAGTTCCGGGTCACGGTGGACCAGCTCGAGGCGGCGCGGACCCCGCGCACGCGGGCGATTGTGCTGGGGTATCCGTCGAACCCCACCGGCGCGACCATGCCGCGCGAGTTTTTGCAGCCGATTGTGGACTTTGCCGTCCGTCACAATTTATACTTAATCAGCGACGAGATTTACGACCGATTGACCTACGACGGCGTGCATACGAGCGTCGCCTCGCTGCCGGGCGCGTGGGAGCGGACCATTCTCCTGAACGGCTTCTCGAAAGCCTATGCCATGACCGGGTGGCGGCTCGGCTATGTCTGCGCCCCCGCGCCGGTCCTGGCCGCCCTGCTCAAAATCCACACTTATACCATCATGTGCGCTCCGACCACCGGCCAGAAAGCGGCGATGGAAGCGCTGAAAAGCGGCGAGCCGGCCGTCAAGGATATGGTCGGGCAGTACAACCAGCGGCGGCGATTGATTGTAGACGGCCTGAACCAAGCGGGGCTGGAATGCCACCTGCCGTCTGGGGCGTTTTACGCGTTCCCGAGCATCCGGCGCACAGGGCTGACCTCGGAAGAGTTCGCCGAGCGGCTTTTGTTTGAGGAGCATGTCGCGGTTGTCCCCGGCACGGCATTCGGCCTCGGCGGCGAAGGGCATATCCGCTGCTCGTATGCCACCAGCCTCGCTAAAATCGAAGAAGCGCTGCATAAAATCGGGCGTTTTGTCCGAAAGATTGACGCCGCGCAGCCGGCGCGGCACGCCGCCTCTCGTTAAAATTTGGAACTCAGGAGTCGCATTTATGAAGTACGGCAGCATTCCCGGCGTCACCAAGCCGGTTTCGCGATTAGTGCAGGGCACGGCCAACGCCAGCTTCAGCCCGGCGGACCCGGACCGGGCGTTTGCGCTGCTTGACACGGCGCTGGAGCACGGCATCAACACTTTCGACACGGCCCATGTTTACGGCGAAGGCAATGAAACCCTGCTGGGCCGCTGGGTGCGCGAGCGCGGGGTCAAAGACCAAGTGGTTGTTCTCGCCAAAGGCGCTCACCCCTATGGCCGAAACCGGGTGACCCCCGAAGACATCGAGTCGGACCTGACCGAGTCGCTGCGGCGTCAGCAAACCGACTATTTTGATCTCTACGTTCTGCACCGCGACGACCCGGCCGTCCCGGTCGGCCCGATTGTGGAGGCGCTGAACACGCACAAAGCCGCCGGCAAAATCGGCGCGTTCGGCGGCTCCAACTGGGCCTGGGAGCGCATCAAGGAAGCCAACGACTACGCCGCCGCGCACGGCCTGACCCCGTTTGCCGTGTCCAGCCCAAACTTCAGCCTCGCCGAGATGTACGCGCCGCCGTGGGATGACTGCCTGTCCATCAGCGGCCCGGCAGGGCAGGCCGCCCGCGCTTATTATGCCGGGTCGCAGATCGCCGTGATGCCCTGGTCCAGCCTCGCCGGCGGCTTTTTTTCCGACTTGTACCGCCGGGACAACTTGGAGTCGTTCGGCAAAGACGATTACTTCGCCCAGCTTTGCATCAAATGCTACTGCGGCGAGACCAATTTCGAGCGCCTCGACCGCGCCCGCGAGCTGGCCCAATCGAAAACTCTTTCGGTCCCCCAAATCGCCCTGGCGTTTATCCTCAGCCAGCCGATGAACTTGTTTCCGCTGGTGTCCTGCCTCACTCCCGAGCAGTTCGCCGCCAATACCGCCGCTTTGGAGGTGACGCTGACGCCGGGCGAGCTGGCGTATCTGGATTTACAGGCCGATAGCCCCATATAAAAACGGTCAAATCACGGAGGGTAAAATGACTGACGCATTCAAACAAAAGGCGCTTGCCTTGCTTCGGCAATCGCTCGCTGACCCGAGAGCGGATTTTCGCCCCGGTCAGTACGAAGCAATCCAAGCGTTGATACAGCAGAGAGCGCGGCTTCTTGTCGTCCAGCGCACTGGCTGGGGCAAAAGCAGCGTTTACTTTTTAACAGTACGCCTTTTGCGGGATCAAGGCGCGGGGCCAGCATTGCTGGTCTCGCCCCTGCTGGCACTGATGCGGAACCAAATTGCCGCTGCCGAGCGGATCGGCGTCCGTGCGGCGACACTCAACTCTTCTAATCAAGACGAGTGGGCGGAGATCAAGCGGAAAATCCAAGCCGATCAAGTTGACGTTCTTTTAGTTTCTCCTGAGAAGCTTGCCAATGACGATTTTCGTCAAAATGTTCTGCTTCCGATTGCAAATCGCATTGGGTTCTTCATTGTGGATGAAGCTCATTGCATTTCTGATTGGGGACACGATTTCCGGCCTGATTACCAGCGCATCACTCGCATACTTCAATCGTTACCAAGCAACATTCCCATGCTGGCGACGACCGCCACGGCGAACAACCGCGTTGTTGCCGATGTCGCAGCGCAGCTTGGTCCTCATCTGCAAGTCTCACGCGGCCCGCTCACTCGTGAAAGCCTCAGCCTACAAAATATCGCCATGCCGGGGCAGGCAGCTCGGCTTGCTTGGCTCGCCGAGCAGGTTCCAAAGCTCGCCGGAAGCGGAATAATTTATACGCTGACGGTTCGTGATGCAGATCGTGTCGCTCATTGGTTGCAACTACAAAATGTGGATGCCCACGCCTACCATTCCGATCTCGCGTCGGAGGAACGAGAAGGCTTAGAGCAAAGCCTGCTGGACAACACCCTCAAGGCGCTTGTCGCCACGACTGCTCTCGGCATGGGGTTTGATAAGCCTGACTTGGGTTTTGTCATTCACTACCAGCGTCCTGGCTCCGTCGTGCATTATTATCAGCAAGTCGGTCGTGCCGGCAGGGCGCTTTCTCAGGCATACGGCATCCTGCTCAGCGGCAAAGAAGATGATCGTATCGCTGAGTATTTTCTGCGAACTGCGTTCCCGCCTGATGCCTATGTAGGCGAGGTTTTATCCGCACTGAGGCACGCTGAGGACGGTCTTTCGTCAGTCTCACTGGAAGCGCAGATCAATCTTGGGCGCGGTCAGATTCAGAAAGTATTGAAGAGTCTTGAAGTTCACTCGCCGGCCCCCGTTGTCAAGAGGGACGGACGCTGGTATCTCACTCCTGTGCGCTATGTCCCCAATCCGGCGAAAGTTATACGGCTGACAGAAATCCGGCGCGATGAGCAGGAAAAGATGCGGCAGTATGCACAAAGTCAAACTTGCCTGATGCAGTTTTTATCTTTGGAGCTAGACGACCCCAATCCGGTGCCGTGTGGCAAATGCGCCGTCTGCCGGGGACGAATGTTGTTGCCTAACACTGTAACACCAGCACTCGTAGAGAAAGCAAACCAGTTCTTGCGCCGCTGTGACCAGCCCATTTTGCCACGGAAAAAGTGGGCCAATAATACGGGAATTCCAAAAGCACAACTAGCTCAGGAGGGTAGGGCACTGTGTCTTTGGGGTGACGACGGCTGGGGTGAGATGGTAAGGCGCGGCAAGCAGGAAGAACAGCATTTTGATGACCAATTAGTTGTCGCAGTCGCTGAAATGATCCGTCACAGGTGGAAGCTAATGCCTGCGCCGCAATGGATTACTTGCGTGCCATCGCTCAATCACCCAGAACTTGTTCTAAGCTTCGGTCGCCGGGTCGCCGCGAGTTTGAACCTGCCTTTTGTGAACTGCATCGTGAAGGTACGTCAGACACCTCCGCAAAAAGAGATGCAAAACAGCTATCAACAGGCGCACAACATTGAAGGAGCGTTTGCAGTTAACAGAGAAAAAGTTCTTTCCGGGCCGGTATTGTTACTGGACGATATGGTAGACTCTCGATGGACATTGACCATAATTGCATCACTTCTGCTTCAAGCACGGAGTGGGCCTGTCTTTCCTGTTGCGCTGGCGATGACTACAAAAAGCGAAGACTGACGAACAAAACAATGAGGAACAAATGTACGGGCATATTCTAAGTCAAGAAACACAGGCCATTCTGCTTCTTTGCGGCCGCTTCAACAAAGCAGGCAACGGGGAAGTGGCATCGCTCACTCAAAGTGAGTATAACCGCCTGGTAAAATGGCTGCGCGGGCGCAAACTCTCCCCGGCTGTTCTTGTTCAGCCGGAGGGAGAAGAAGTGCTTTCCGGCACTGCCCTTCCAGTTGAAGCAGAACGCCTGCGCATTTTGCTGGGACGCGGAGGCGCACTAGCACTTACAGTCGAGGGCTGGGACAATCAAGGAATCTGGGTTTTGAGCCGCTATGACAGTGAAGTTTATCCGCAACGATTGGCGGCTTTAGGAGGGCAAGCTCCACCGCTTCTGTATGGGGTTGGCGATCCGCAGCTTCTTTCTTGTGGCGGAATTGCTGTTGTCGGCTCCCGCGATGCTGATGAAGAAGCGCTGGAATATACACAAGCCCTGGCTCGTGCCTGTGCGCGGCAAGGGATTCCAGTCGTCTCAGGCGGCGCACGCGGGATTGACAGCGCGGCGATGCAGACTGCATTGGAAGCGGGAGGGTTTGCTGTGGGAGTCTTGGCGGACAGCTTAGGCAAAACCTCGCTGTCCGTGAGATACAGAGAAGCATTGATAGAAAAAATGCTTGTCCTTGTTTCACCCTACGATCCGGGCAGCGGCTTTAATGTAGGCAATGCAATGGGACGCAATAAGTATGTCTATGCGCTTGCTGATCTCGGCCTTGTCGTCAGCACTTCATCCGGCAAAGGAGGTACTTGGGAAGGTGCCGTGGAGGCCCTCAAAAAGCAGTATGTGTATGTGCGGATGACGGGAAATGTTCCCGCAGGTAATGGCCAACTCTTGGAATTGAACGCGCTTGCTTTTCCCGAACCGCCCTGGGATGATCTGGCACAAGTGGTGCTTGGCGCACATACCAAGCCGCTTTCGCCCGAAATAGTACAGAGCAACATGGACTTTGAAGCAGGTGTTTCAGTCGAACCGCCCGTGGAAGTCTTAAGTGTTACATCTCCGTTAACAAATATCCCACAAGACAATCCTGTAGCGACAGTTTTTGATGCTGTGCTGCCATTGATGCTTGAACATCTGAAACAGCCGCGCGATGTCAAGTCACTTGCATCTTCGCTGGATGTCAGGGCTGATCAAGTCAAGGATTGGATCAACATTGCTGTCGAAAAAGGACAAATTACCAAACAAGGCAAACCTGTCCGCTACGTCGCAAAAAATCAAGCACAAAATTTGTTCGCGTCAGAGATTGCTTCTTAACGAGTTTCATGAAAGCGCCCGCCGAACTCGGCTGAGTTCGGCGGGCGTTTCGGTTTGCCCCGGCTTCTGCAACTTCTTCGCGCCTGCCGTGTCAAAGTCACTGAGCGCTGAAAAACGAAAGGGGCTGGCGATGGTCGGGGATGTGGTTTTGGCGGCCCTGCTGGTCGGCGGCGGCCTGCTGATGTTGTTTCTGCGGAGCGCCAAGCGCGACCGGCAAGACGCCGAGGAGAAGGCTGAAGCCGCCCGGCGGGGGGAAGCGGCGGCGCGGGAGGAAGCCCGCAAATACCGGCCCGGAGCGCGGCTCCTTTGCGTCGGCTGCGATTTGCGCTTTCGCGGCCCCCTGACCGACGCCGGCTGCCCGCAGTGCCGCCTGCTGTCGCTGGTGGTCGCCGACCCGGTCACACATAAGGAGAGATGATGTCAACAGGAATGTCAAAGCGCACGAAAATCCTCGGAAGTCTCACGCTGGCGCTGGCCGCCCTCGCCGCGTACTTGATTTTCTCGCTGTCGGCGGGCGGGCATGCCGCCGGGCCGACTCATATCGAGCCGGGCAACATCGGCCTGGTGCTGGACACCTACACCGGCAGCTTGGAGCCGAAGTACATGAGCGCGGGAACCCACTACAACGGCCCCTGGGAAACCGTCATCGAAGTCCCGACCATGCAGCGGACAATCTCGCTGACCAACTCCGACCAGAACAGCGCCGGGCAGGTCGTCCCCCGCGCCGTTCAAGTCAACACGCCGACCAACATTTTAACCGTGGACGTAAGCTGTCAGTACCATATTGACCCCGACAAAGCCGACGATCTTTGGGGCCGGTTCCACGAGCAGTTTGAGAACACCGGGGAGTTCGAGGCTGTGCAGCTTGAGCCGGCGGTGAAAGAAGCGGTGAATTACGCCATGGGCGACATGAACACGATGAAAGCGCTGACCACGGCGGGCAAGCAGGAAACCGAGCGGCAGGCTTTGGAGCTTTTGAACGACGAATGGGGGCCGCAGGGGATCGTCTTCTCAAACTTCATGGTGCGGGGGATCGAGCAGGACGCGCAGACCAAAAAACTGCTGTCGTCCACACTCGCCAAGCAGCAGGAGATTTCCAATGCCCGGCTTGCCTTGCAGCAGCAGCGCATTGACAACGAAACGCTGCTTCAGCAGGCGCGGGCCGATGCCGAAGTCAACCGCCTGCAAAACAGCACGCTGACCGACCTGTACTTGCAGGACCAGGAACTCGGCCAGGTGAAAAAACTTTACCTGCCGTCGAAAGACCTGATGAGCCTGCTGAACAAGTAAGCACCACACGATCAAAACGAGGCATTATGAACACACGCGCGTCACTACTGACCCTGGCCGCTCTCGGGGCGGCGCTTGCCCTCACCGGCTGCGGGCGGAGCAGCAGCGGGGTGGTCGTCAAGCCCGGCAATGTCGCGCTGATCATCAACCACTACTCCGGCGCAGTGGACCCCCATGTCCGCCATGCCGGCTTCAACCCGCAGCCGCCGTTTTCCGGCAATCAGATGATCGAAATCCCGACCCACCTGCGGACCTACACCATGGTCAAAGACGACACCGAAGGCTCGCATCAAGGCGACGACAGCGTCATGGTCAACACCCTCAGCTCCAACACGCTGCATGTGGACTGCTCGGTCTCGTACCACATCAATTATGACCCCCGGCACCCGGAGCAGATTGTCAGCTTGTACAGCAAGTACCGGACCCAGTTCACAGACTTCAGCGACTTCGAGGAAAAGCAGCTTCGCCCGGCGTTCCGCCAGGCGGTTGTGGACGCCTTCGGCCTCAAAAACACGGCGGATGTGATGACCGGCGACGGCAAAAAGCAGGCGGCGGCGTATGCTTTGAACCAGCTTAACACGCGCTTCAACCCGGACGCCATTGTGGTAGACGAAGTGCGTATCCGCGCGGTTTACCCGGACGAGGCTACCGTGACCGCCCTGCGGACCCGGCTGGAAGCCCAGCAAAACCTGCGGCTTTCCACACTGAACATGCAGCTCAACGCCATCACCAATCAGCGAGCCATTCTCGCCGCCCAGGCAGAGGCGCAGGCCGCCCAAATCCGCGCGGCGTCGCTGACCCCGAGATTGGTCAAGTTCCGGCACATCAAAGACATCGAGATTGTGGGCGTCCCCGGCGGCGCGATTGTCAATCTGCCGAGCGAGCGCGGCCCGGCCGAAGCGCAGTCCCCGGCAAGAACCCCGCCTGCCCCGCATCGCGGAGTGCCTCCCCAAAGCGGCGGCGATGAAAGCCCGCCGGAATAAACCGAAAAGAAGCACTCCTGCAAAGCAGGAGCAGGCCGGCCCCTACAGCATCGGGGCCAGCACGACCGCCATCAGCACAAAGTGACACGCGCTTCCCGCAAGTACGAAAATGTGCCATAAATCGTGGGCGCTGAACTTGCCGGGCCACAGGTGCGGCTTGTCGGTCGCAAACACCACCGTGCCGACCGAGTAGGCCGCGCCGCCGGCAAACAGCCAGGCGATCCCCACCGGGCCGAGCACCCGCGCGGCGGGCACAATGGCGATCATAATCAGCCAGCCCATCACCACATAAATCGCAATTCTGACCCAATCCGGGAAGCCTTTCCAAACCAGGCTGCACACGATCCCAATCAGCGCCAGGCCGTATTCCACCCCGAACAAACTCCACCCCCACGCCCCCCGCAGCCCGACCAGGCAGACCGGGGCGTAAGTGCCGGCAATCAGCAAAAAGATCGCCACATGGTCAAAGCGCATCAGCGCGAGTATCTGCTTCGGCTTCACCCACAGCGAATGGTACAGCGTCGAGGCCGTATACAGCACAATCAGGCTCACGCCGAACACGGCAAACGACACCGTCTGCCAGAGCTTGCCGTCTGCGAGGATCAGCAAAGCGACCAATGCCGCGACCGACAGGGCCGCGCCGAGGCCGTGCGAAAGTCCGCAAAACGGCTCCCGTATCCAAAAGCGTTTGATTCGTTCAGTCATACGCAAAGCATACCCCACGCGAGAGGGTTTTTGATGAACAGGGTTTTTGATAAATAGAGTTTTTGATGAACATTGACGGGGCGGGGAGGAACCGCCCCGTCTTCGTTCTGTTTCCATTCCCGCCCCATTCTGGTATCATAACCGCGATGAACTTTCCGTGGTCAAAATCCCATCACCGGCAGGAACTCTTAGCCTCGCCGTTTCCCGCCGCCTGGCTTCGTTGTCTGCAAGTCAATGTCCCCGCCTACTCGCGCCTGCCCGAAGCACAGCGGCAAACACTGCGGGACACGACGCGCATTCTTGTCGCCGAAAAAGACTGGGAAGGGGCCGGCGGGCTAATGCTGACCGACGAAATCAAAGTCACGGTCGCCGCCCACGCCGCCCGGCTCGTGCTGGGCTTTGACGGCGACTATTTCCCGAATGTCGAGACGATTATCGTCTACCCGCAGGGCTTTTTGGTCACCGAGCGCCGCATGGAAACGCGCGGGGTCTTCGCCGAACAAGTCCTGCCGCTGGCCGGGCAGGCGGCCTTGCAAGGGCCGGTGATCGTCTCGTGGGCCGATGTCCAGGCCAATCTCCGTGCCCGTGACGGCCAAAACGTCGTCCTGCACGAGTTCGCGCATAAGCTCGACATGCGCGACGGCGCGGCGGACGGTGCGCCGTATCTCGAAACCGACGCCCAGATTGAAGCATGGTCGCGGGTAATGAGCACCGAGTATGCAAGTTTGGTGGAGCGGACGCAGGCGGGTTTTCGCGACGTGCTGAACCCTTACGGCGCAGCCAACCCCGCCGAGTTCTTCGCCGTCGCCACCGAAAGCTTCTTCGAGAGTGCGCGGGAGCTGCAAGCCACGCATTCGGAATTGTACGACGTGTTGCGTGATTTTTATAAACAAGACCCTGCGGCGCTATAGGCGTCACATTGAGAGGATTTTCATGACCAACCTTTTCTTCCGAGGAGCCGCAGCGCTGCTCATCGGCGGGCTTTTTGCTTCCGCCACGCAAGCAAAAGCGCCTGTCAGTCACAGCAAAAAGGCCATTCATAAAAAAGCAGACATTGGTGACTCGTCCCAGTGGAAGCCGGACCCAAAACTTTTGTCTCAGCTCGGTCCGGCGCGGCAATTCGGCGGCTTCAGTATGCGTGTTCCGGTAGGCTTCAAGTCTTTCACGCCGAAGACATTATCTGATAGGGGAAGTATCACTTCATACACGCTCAAAAGTCCAACCCGTTCAGATGGAACATTTTTGATTTTGTTCGTCATCATCGGTTCTGCCGCGTCCGGCTATCATACTGGCACCCCTGACGAGTTGCTTAACAGTAATGGTGGCCTTGATGGGAAACCGAACTTGACTAAGTCGGACATCGAAAATGGTAAGGCTAATGGATTGGAGTTGAGTCGTGAGTACTTCAAATACACTGCCAGTCTTACCGACTTGTATGCCAGATATCATGCTGACACAAATGACTCCCACATTATTCATGGCTTTCACTATGTGACCACAGATGGACAGACTGATGCAATTGTCGTAGCTGTGGATGCAGAGCCTTACAATGCAACTAGCCTGCCGCTTGCTGAAGCCGCCGCACTGACACTTCGCAGAACAGACTGACATGACAAACAATTACGGAAACTTGCTTCTTGCCGCCACCTGCGGCGATTGCGACGGCGTCGGCAGGGGCGGATGTGCCGACTGACTTTGAGAAGCAGGCGTCAGCGGGAACAGATCTAAATGCTGGTGTTCGTAGATGAGTCGGGAGATACGGGCCTTCAGCTTGCGAAAGGCTCAAGCGACTTATTCGCTGTTGTGCTGGTCGTATTTGAGGAAAATGACGAAGCGCAGGCGGCGGATGATCGGATTACACTGCTGCGGCGAGAACTCAGAAAACCTATAGAATTCGAATTCCACTTTAAAGAAAACAGTGACGCGGTTCGCCGGGCGTTTTTGGAAGCGGTTGTCCCGTACAACTTCTTTTACTTCGGTTTTGTGATCAACAAAGCCAAACTCTTTCCGAAGGGCTTTCCGACAACGGATGCGTTCTACCGCTATGTCTGCGGACTGGTATTTGAGAGCGCGAAGCCTTACTTAGATGAGGCGATTGTCAAGATAGACGCCAGCGGCGGGCGAAAGTTTCAGCGTCAACTGGCAAGTTACCTGAAAACCAAGATCAACACCCAGGGGACAAGCCCGCAGCGCATTCGGCGTGTGACCGCCGGTGATTCCAGTCGCAGCAATTTATTGCAGCTCGCGGACATGGTGTGCGGCGCAGTGGCTCGCTCCTTTCGGGAAGAAAAAGGCAACGCGGGCGAGTTCCGCAAAATAATAAAGCACCGGGAAATCTCGGTGCAGGTTTTGCCGGAGTAATTAAAGCGGAGAAATGAAAAAGTTCGGCCTGCTCGCTAGGCAAAGAAGCGTTTCCGCAGGTGTGCCATGCACGCATCCATACTGGCCCCGTTTTGACGGGGAGGCGACAGTTCGCTCACAGGCCATTGACGCCGTGATTATACCCTGATTTGGCAAAGATATTCCAATGACATTTAATACTCTTCCGCTCGCCGCCACCTGCGGCGTTCTTGTCTGCGGCGGCGGCACGGCGGGGGTGATCGCGGCGATTGCGGCGGCGCAGGCCGGGGCGGATGTGCTGGTCGTCGAGGGCATGGGGCAGCTTGGCGGGACGCAGTCGGCGGGGTGGGTGACGCCGATGATGCCCAATAAAATCCTCAAAGAGTCGCTGACTCACGGGATCAACGATGCCATTCTGCACCGGGCGGCCCAATACGACCCGCCGCCGACGGAGCAGTCCGGGGACTTGCTGTGGTTCAATCCCGTGACGCTGGCCTTAGTTTTAGATGACCTGCTGGCAGAGTCCGGGGCGCGGGTGCTGTACCACACACTTATCAGCGATGCGGTTGTCGAGGGCGGGCGGCTGACGGGAGTTGTGATTGAAAACAAAGCGGGGCGGCAGCGGATTGACGCCCAAGTGACCATTGACTGCACCGGCGATGCCGATGTGTCGTTCCGGGCGGGCGTTCCGTGCGCCGTCGGCGACCCCGACGACGGACAAAACCAGCCGATGACACTGAGATTTGCGCTGGCGGGCGTGGACCAGGAGCGGGCGGCGGCGTTTTTGGCCGATAAGCTGGGCATGAACTGCTATGCCCGCCCGCCGCTGTTTGAGATCGGCACCGGGGAAGCGAAAGCGACGCCGCTCGGACCATTGATTGCCGAAGCCGTCGGCGCGGGGGTGCTGGCGGAGGACGATCTCGGCTACCTGCAATTCTTTTCCATGCTCGGACGGCCCGGCGAGCTGGCCTTCAACTGTCCGCGCCTGTCCGCGCTGTCCGCCACCGACCCGTGGGACCTCTCCAAAGCGCAGACGGTCGGACGCCAAAAAATACGGCGCATCGCCAAGTTTTTCAAGACTTCGGTGCGCGGCTTTGAAGCGTCGTACATCGGCACGATTGCGCCGATGGTGGGTATTCGGGAATCCCGGCGCATTGCCGGCGATTACACGCTGACCGAGGAAGATTATCTCACCGAAGCGCGGTTCCCCGATGCCGTCGCCCGCAACTCGTATCCGATTGACATCCACAGCACCAAAGCCAAAGGCGGCCTCGTGATGAAGCACCTGCCGCCGGGCCACTACCACGAAATCCCGTATCGGTGCCTGCTGCCCGTCGGCATCGAAAACTTACTGGTCGCCGGCCGCTGCCTGTCCGCGACCTTCGCCGCGCAGGCCGCCGTGCGTATCCAGCAGAACTGCCGCGCCCTCGGCGAAGCGGCGGGCCTTGCCGCCGCCCTCTGCTTGGAAACGGGAGTCACACCCCGGCGCGTAGACACCGATGAACTCCGGCGGCGATTGAACGCGCAGGGAGCGCAGATTTAGAGTGCAAACTGACATCGAGAGGCAACCGGCACCTGCAGTGCCGGTGGAAAGGCCCACATGGAAACGCTAGACTTTTACCGGCGCACCGTTCAGGATGTCCTGACGGCGATTGCAGACATTCCCTACTCCAACCCTGCAATCGCTCACGAGGCGGTCTTTGATACGGTCAACGACCGCTACCTGGTGATGTCGGTCGGCTGGAAAGAGCCGACGTACCGGCTGCATTTCTGCCTGGTGCATGTGGACATTCAGGGCGGCAAAATCTGGATACAGCGCGACGGCACCGAAGACGGGGTCACTTACGACCTCGAAGATGCCGGCATCCCGAAATCCGACATCGTGCTGGCATTCCACTCGGCAGGCGTCCGCCCCCACACCGGCTATGGGGTCGCCTAGATGCACTTTCCGCTGCTGTCCACGCGGCTGCCGCTGTGCGGCTTTTCGTTTCTGGCCGGGTTTATGGACTCGGCGGTCGGGGGCGGCGGGCTGATTCAGCTTCCGGCGATGCTTGTTTTCCTGCCGCAGACCGCGCTGGCGACGGTGTTCGGGACCAACAAGCTGGTCTCGATTGCCGGGACTTCCGTGGCGGCGCGGCAGTATGCGCGGCATGTGCGGCTGGACTGGCGGACGCTTGCGCCGGCGGCGGGGGCGGCGTTTGTCTGCGCCGGGCTGGGCGCAAAGGCGGTGACCCTGGTGCAGCCGGGCGCACTGAAGCCGGTGATTTTGGTCTTGCTGATCGCCGTCGCGGGGTACGTCTTCCGGCGCAAAGATTTCGGGTCGGTCCATGCGCCGAAGCTGACACCGCAAGCCCGACGCTGGGCGGGTCTCGGCATTGGGGCCGCGCTCGGGTTCTATGACGGCTTTTTCGGACCCGGCACCGGCTCGTTTCTCATTTTCGCGTTTATCGGCGTCTTCGGCTTCGATTTTCTGACGGCCTCGGCGTCGGCCAAAGTCGTCAACGCCTCCACCAATCTGGCCGCCGTGCTGCTGTTCGGCCTGACCGGCCATTTATTGTACGCGCTGGCCCTGCCGATGGCGCTGTGCAACATCGGCGGCTCGGTGCTCGGCACCCGCCTGGCCGTTGCCAAAGGCAGCGCGTTTGTCCGCGTGCTGTTTTTAGTCGTGCTGGCGGCGATCATTCTGCGCTTCGCCTGGGATATTTTCAGGCGTTAGGAGGAGCAAGTGTCCGAAATCATTATTCGCCCCTTTGCGCCCGCCGATGCCGCCGCGTTCCGTGACCTCAACCTGCACTGGCTGAATACCTATTTTCACGTCGAGCCGAAAGATGAAGCGACGCTGTCCGACCCGGAGGGCAAAATCTTAGCGCCCGGCGGCCAAATCTTCGTGGCGGATTTGGGCGGCGACACGATAGGCTGCGTCGCGCTGCTGCCGATGCCGGACCTCGCCTACGAAGTCGCCAAAATGGCGGTCGCTCCCGCCATGCAGGGGCGGGGAGCCGGGCGCAGGCTGCTGGACGCGGCGATTGCGTGGGCGCGGGCCGAGGGCGCGGCGCGGCTGTACCTGGAAAGCAATTCCAATCTGGCTCCCGCGCTGCGCCTTTACGAGTCGGCCGGCTTCCGGCACCTCGCTTCTGAAGAGCGCCCTGTCTCCCCGTATGCACGCGCCGATGTG
This sequence comes from Capsulimonadaceae bacterium, assembly GCA_965246745.1. GTDB lineage: Bacteria > Armatimonadota > Armatimonadia > Armatimonadales > Capsulimonadaceae > JANXMY01. The sequence continues at coordinate 1,039,873 of OZ251980.1, read as the reverse complement.
TTTATGGAACTGCTTTTAAAATAAACTGACAGATTATGTTTTTTGTCAGTTTCTTGGGTATACTCTCCGCAGACGCGATGCAGACTGAGGAGAAAGTATGAAGCTGACCCAGAAAACGATTTTGATTACCGGCGGCACCAGCGGCATCGGCCTGGCGCTGGCGGGGCAGCTTTTAAGGCGCGGCAATGCCGTGCTGGTGACGGGCCGCGACCCGGACAAGCTGACCGCCGCCAAGAACGCGCTGCCGGAGCTGCACACGTTCCAAAGCGACGCGGCGGACCCGGAAGCGATTAGGGCGCTGGGCCAAACCGTCCTCGCCGAGTTTCCGGCGCTGGATGTGCTGATCTGCAATGCCGGGGTGATGCGAAATTTAGACTTTCGCGCGGGCCGCAACGGCGACAAGCCGCTGGCCGACCCGAGCCGCGAGATTGAACTCAACCTCAGCGGCCCGATTGCGCTGATCCAGCAGTTTCTGCCCCACCTCCAAAGCCGGCCCGAAGCCCTGATTGTCACCGTCTCGTCGGGCCTGGCCTTTGTGCCTATGCCTGCCGCGCCGGTCTACTGCGCCGCCAAAGCCGGCCTGCACTCGTTTACCCAGTCGCTGCGCGTGCAGCTTGCCGGAACGTCGGTCGCGGTGGTGGAGCTGGCCCCGCCGGGCGTCGAGACGCCGCTGTTTCGCGGCGAGTTTGCGGAGGAAACACACGGGCAAAAAGGAATGAGTGCCGAAGCGCTGGCGAAAGATGCGATTGCCGGCATTGAAGCGGGCGCGACGGAAATCCGGCCGGGCCTCAGCAATGTGCTCCACACGATGAGCCGGGTCGCGCCGAAATTCATGCTGGCGCAGATGACTCAGATGACAAAACCGAAAAATTCCAAGAAAAGCTAGGAGAAAACACACCATGAACATGACAGGCAATACAATTTTGATCACCGGCGGCGGGTCGGGCATTGGGCGCGGGCTGGCGGAAGCGTTCCATGCGCTCGGCAACCAGGTCATCATCGCCGGGCGGCGGCAAAGCGCATTGGACGACGTGACGCGGGCAAACCCCGGCATGCACTCCGCCGTGCTGGACATTGAAAGCGCGGAGGTCATCACGGCGTTTGCCGCGACGCTGACGGCGGAGCATCCGGCGCTCAATGTCGTTATCCACAACGCCGGCATCATGCGAAACGAGAACCTCCAAAAAGGCGAGCTGGCCGACGCCGAAGCAACCGTCGCAACCAACCTGCTTGGCCCCATTCGTTTAACCGCCGCCTTGATGCCGCAGATTTTGGCCCAGCCGAAAGCCGCGATTCTGACGGTCACTTCGGGCCTGGCGTTTGTGCCGCTGGCGATGACCCCGACGTACAACGCCACCAAAGCCGCGCTGCATTCGTACACCGAGTCGCTGCGCTACCAGCTCAAAGACACCGCCGTGCAGGTGATCGAGCTGATCCCCCCGTATGTCCAGACCACGCTGATGGGGGAGCGGCAGGCCGCCGACCCGAACGCTACGCCGCTGCCGGACTACCTTGCCGAAACGATGGCCCTGCTCACGGACACGCCCGACGCGACCGAGATTGTGGTCGAGCCGGTCAAGTCCCGGCGCTACGCCGAGCAAAGCGGCAGCTACGACGCGTTCTTCAAGCAGATGAACGACATGATGTTCGCCGCACGGGCGGCGGAGATGCCCTGAGCCTTGCGATGACCGACACCGCGCTGACACCTGAGCGGATACTCGAAGCCGCCGAAGACGTTCTTCGGCGCTTCGGCCCGGCCAAAGCGAATGTGGTGGACGTGGCCCGCGTTCTCGGGGTCAGCCACGGCAGCGTTTACCGGCATTTTTCGAGCAAAGCCGCCCTGCGCGAAGCGGTGGCGGACCGCTGGCTGGCGCGGACCCTTGCGCCGCTGTCGGCGATTGCGGCGGAGCGCGGCCCGGCGCCCGCCCGCCTGGGCCGCTGGCTCCACGCCCTGACGCGCGGCAAGCGCGAAAAAGCGCTGGACGACCCGGAGCTGTTTGCGGCGTATTACCTGCTGGCGGTGGAAACGCGCGGCGTGGTGGAGCATCATGTCGCGGCGCTGACCGCGCAGGTCGCCGCCATTCTCGCCGACGGCATGGCGCAGGGCGAGTTCGCCCGGTCCGACCCCGACGCCGCCGCGCGGGCCGTGCTCGCCGCAACCGCCCGCTTCCATCACCCCGCCCATGCGTCCGACTGGGCCGTCCCGACTATAGACGCCGAATTCGACGCCGTTTGGCGTCTCGTCCTGCGCGGCCTGCAAGCATAAACCCGCCGGGGGCGCGAAAACGTGGTATAATTTCGCAGAAAAGCGGGGCAGGAGGAAAATGCAATGACACCAGCCGTAAGCGCTCGGTCCGAGGCGCAGCCGTCGGCGACGGCGAAACAAAGCAGCAAAGACCTTGTGCATATCCGGCGCACACTGCGCCGGCTGGTGCAGGCCCCGGAAGCCGAGCGCTGGCTGACGGCTCCCAACGCGCGGCTCGGCGGCCTGTGTCCGCTCGACAGCATCAAACAGGGAAAATCCCAGCAAGTCAGGGAGCTTCTTGCGTGCCTTGAGGAAGGCATTCATGTGTGACCGCTGCGCCTGACATCGTCCGTCTCACGCGCACGCTTTCGGCGCTTTTTGCGTCGGCCGGCGGCTATTCCGGGTACTGCTTTCGGCTCGTCAAGCCGCAGCACGGCACGCGCTCGGACACGTTTTCCGGCGCAGGGAGCCGGTTCGCATCAGGCCGGTTTCATGTCAAAGGTCAATTTGTTATCGTTTATACCGGCACGAGCCTGGAAACGGCACAATGGGAGTATTTCCATACGGCCCGCAGCGTAGGAATTGACCCGGCGTTTTTGCTGCCCTGCACCGCCGTCAGCGCCGCCGTCACGCTGAGCAAAGTTCTGGACCTCACTGATGCCCGCGTCCGCAGGGCGCTCCAAGTCACGCTGCGGGAGCTTCGCAGCGCAGGCTGGAGCGGCTCTTCGGCGGAAACCGGGCCGCAGCTTCTCGGACGCCTCGCGCATGCCGCCGGCTTTGAGGCGCTGCTGGTTCCTTCCGCCGGGGGCGGGCAAAACCTCAACATTCTGCGCCAAAACCTGCGGCCCGGCTCGGCTGTGGACATTCTCAATGCCGGCGAGCTGCCGGCTTAACTTTGCCGCGCTCGGGCTTGCTATTTTTCTCCGCGTTTGTGTATAATAGGCCATCACCAGTTTTCGCGTAGAAGTGTGGAGGACTTGACCGTGCCTTATGTAATCGCCGAGCCGTGTATCGGCGTCAAAGATAAATCGTGCGTCGCCGTCTGCCCCGTGGACTGCATCCACGAAGCCGCCGACCAGCTTTATATTGACCCCAACGAGTGTATTGACTGCGGACTCTGCGAGCCGGAATGCCCGGTGGACGCGATCTTTATGGAAGATGAAGTCCCCGATCAGTGGAAGGGCTTTATTCAAATCAACGCGGATTTGTCGAAAAAGTAACGCCGGACAAACGCGCACGGGCGGGCTGCCGAAGTCCGCCCGTGCGCGTTTTGTGTTTGGAAAGAGCAGTTTTCATGTCCAGTGCCGACAGCGGGTTTGTGCGCCTCGGGAGCGGCCTGCGGCTGCGCTACGGGTGCGCGGGCGATGAAGGGCCGACCGCGCTGCTGCTGCACGGCTGGCCGGAAACCGGCCACGCCTGGCGGCGGGTCCTGCCGACCCTGGCGGCGTCCGGGTATGTCGCCGTCGCGCCCGACCTGCGCGGCTGCGGCGACTCGGACAAGCCGACCGGCGGGTACGATGCCCAAACGCGCATGGAAGATGTGCGCGAGTTGGTGTCGGCCCTCGGGCTGGCCGAAAGCCCTATTTTTGTGGTCGGGCACGGCGACGCCGGCGCGGAAACGGCGCAGGCGTTTGCGTCTTTCCATCCCGCCGAGGTCGCCGGGCTGGCGCTGCTGTCCGCCGCGCCGGGCCGGCTGCCCCGGCCGGCGCTCGACTGGGTGGGGGAGTTCCACCAAACCCCCGACCTGCCCGAGCTTTTGATTGCGCCGCATCTCGACGCCTATCTCCGGCACTTTTTCCGGGCCTGGTCGCACGATCCCGGCATGCTGTCCGAGCACGATTTGCAGATTTATGTCGGCGCTCTCGCAAAGCCCGGCGCACTCCGGGCCAGCCTCGCCCCGTTCCGCGTCCCGTCCGCCCCCGCGTCCCTCCCCGCCGCCGTGCCGACCTTGATTTTGGCCGGCGAAAGCGACCCGCGCCTGGACTTGTCCCGGCTTCCCGCCGAAACCGAAAAGGTGACCGTGCGGGTCATCCCGCGCGGCGGGCACTGGCTGGCCGAAGAGCGCCCCGACCCGGTCGCCGCCGCCCTGCTGACGTTTTTTCGGGAGCATCGTTAGAAACTCCACTGCATGTACTTAGAGATCGCCCAAAAGCTGCGGGAGTGCAAAGCGAGCGCCCCTGAATGGACGCGCGAGGCGCTGGCAAAGTTCTTCGGGGTAGAAGTCGGCGCGTTTTCGTCGGACGGCCCGGCGATCACTTACCACCAGGCCGGCAGCCATGCGGCCGTGTCGTATGTGCTTAAAGGCACCGTGTTTTTCGCCGACACGCGCACGATTGTCCGGGGCTACCCTCGCATTCTGCCGGTGTCGGACTACACCGCCGAGCGCTTTGCGGCCACGCAGGAGCGGATGCTGTTCCGAACACTGCGCGACGGCGAAGTGATTGTCGAGAAAAAAGAAGACGGGGTCAATGTTCGGCTGTACCAGCACGGCGACAAGAAAACCAGCCCGTTTGGGTTCGCCACGCGCGACGTGTACGACGGCAGCAATCCGCTGGTCTCGGCGGGCATTGAAAATGTCCGGGGGCTGGGTATAGACTACGGCTCATCGGCCAAAAAGCTCGTTGATACACTTTATCCCCACGCGTACAAGCTGGCCGCGCTCGGCTACACGCTCTGCTTTGAGATGACCCTGCCCGAGATTGAAACCGTCATCCCCGCCGACCGGCCCGACATGATTCTGATTGATGTGATTGACCCGGATTACGTTTTTGTGGACCGGCTGGAAAAAGAGCGCATCGCCGAAGATTATCGCTTGAAATTGGCCGAGCTGCACGGACGCCTGACCGGCGGCTCGGAAGCCGGGGACATCTACAAGCGCCTGCGCTCGCTGGAGCATCTGGCCGCCCGCGACGGCATTGAAGGCTACGTCGTCAAAGGCCGCTTGGAAGACTCCGATCAGCTTTTTCTGAAAGTCAAGCCGGCCGTCGTTCGCGAGGCCCATCGCCAATTCGACCCCGCCGACCTGTCCGCCGTCTGGGCCGCCGTGGCCGAAGACTTCGGCCCCGCAGTCCTGGCCGACCCCGAATTCGCCGAAGAAGCCATGCTGGATTACCTCGGCTCGCATGGCCGCAATCCCCGCTGGCAGGTGCAGGACTTTTTGGCGGAGCAGCTTCGGGCGGCCAATGATGCCCCTTGACGCCGCCGCCGCTTTCTGCGATAATCGTGTTCTATGAACACGACAACCCCTGCCTCCCAAGACTACGATGCGTCGGCATTTCCGCCGGTCTTCGTCACTGCCGACATTGCCTTGTTTACCATCCGCGAGCGCACGCTTCAAGCGCTGCTGATCAAGCGCGGCGAATGGCCGGACGCCGGGTGCTGGGCGGTTCCCGGCGGCTTTGTCCGGCCCACGGAAACGCTGGAAGACGCCGCCCGGCGCGAGCTGGCCGAAGAAGCCGGGGTTGCGGGCGTGCATCTGGAACAGCTTCGAGTGTTCAGCGAGCCGGGCCGCGACCCGCGTGCCCGCATCATCACGGCGGCGTTCACGGCGCTGGCCGCAAGCGACGCGCTGACCCTCAAAGCCGGCACCGATGCCGCCGACGCCCAGTGGTTCCCGGTGGACAGCCTGCCGGCCCCGCTGGCCTTCGACCACGCCGTGATTTTGGACCATGCCCTGCGCTCGCTGCGGGAGCGCCTCGCCGCCGACATACACATCACCGCCGGGCTGCTGCCGCGCCGGTTCACGCTGACCCGGATGCAGGAAGTCTGCGAAACGATTTCGGGGCGGACGCTGGACAAGCGCAACTTCCGCAAAGAAGTCCTGAGCCTCGGGGCGGTGGTGCCGACCGAGGAAGAAAAGCGGGGAGCGCACCGCCCGGCGCTGCTGTACGAGTTTGCGCCGAAAAAAACTTTGCCGGGATAGTGTTAGTTTTACATAATCTGTGGTATAGTGTTTTCAGCACACAACTTGGAGGCGCTGATTATGTGGATTTTTATCTTGTGTCGCTTCGACACTGGTTCCTTCCAGCCTCGGATTTCAATCCGTGGCTGGAAGGCTTAGTTCTCGGAGACCAACCATGCCTATCGAATTTTACCGGGAGCGGGACGAGCCTTACGGCTGCTTCTCGAACTTCTCCCGTCACAGCTTCCAAATCAATGGCAAGCCCTGGCAGTCCGTCGAGCACTACTTTCAAGCTCAAAAGTTCGCCGGGACCCCGCACGAGCACACGGTTCAAGTTGCGCCCGACCCGATGACCGCCAAGCGCCTCGGCAACAGCCGGGAGTTCCCGCTCCGCGCCGACTGTGACACCGTCAAAGACGCGGTCATGTACGACGCCGTTCTGGCAAAGTTCACGCAGCACAGCGACATCCGGGCCATTCTGCTGGGGACAGGCGACGAAACGCTGATTGAAGCGGCTTTCAACGACGCCTACTGGGGCTGGGGGCCGGACAAGCAGGGCCGCAACAAGCTCGGGCTGACACTGATGCAGGTGCGGGAAAATCTGCGATGAACCTGAACATTTGTCCCTACGAAATCCAAAACGCTCGCTGGCCGCAAACCGGGCGGCATGTTCTGGCGCAGTTCGACGCCGACACGATTGTGGTTTATCAGGCGTTTTGCCCGCGCCTCGGCGCGGAAGCGGTGCGCCTGGGCCGCTTCGGCGAGGAGTTTTCGCGGTCGCGCATGAGCTGGATCAAGCCGAACTTTTTGTGGATGATGTTTCGCTGCGGCTGGGCGGCGAAAGAAAACCAGGAAACCGTGCTGGCCGTGACGCTGAGGCGCACGGCCTTCGACGCGATTTTAGAACAGGCGGTCGCATCGGCGTTCGACCCGGCGCTGCAGCCGAGCCGCGACGCGTGGCTGGCGGCAGGGGCGGCGTCGGAAGTGCGCCTGCAATGGGACCCCGACCATGCGCCGGACGGGGCGAAGCAGGAGCGCCGCGCCCTTCAGCTCGGCCTGCGCGGGGCGACGCTCGGGGCCTACGCGTCGGAGTGGATCGTGTCGGTCGAAGACATCACGCCGTTTGTGACCGCGCAGGCCGCGCACGTCTTTTCCGGCGATCTTTCGCGCCTCGAAACGCCCTGCGAGGCGGTCTACCCGGTGCCTGGGCCGCTGGCCGCCCGGCTGGGAATGGAGACTTTAGCAGCTACGGCATGAATGCCGCAGTTTTTTGCCCCCCTTGACCCGCCGTGCTATACTCCTCGTATGCACGTTTATTCTGCCTCGCTGGCGCTGGCCGCCGCGCTGTTGACTTTGACCGGGCCGTCCGCCGCGCAGGCCCCGACTGCCGTTCCGCCGGCAAACACGCCCGCTGCGCCCCCGGCGGCTGCCCCGCCGCCGATTGTGCTGGCCCCGCCGCTTTCCGTCTCGCTGCCGCCGCCGACTCCTGCGTATAACCCGCTTAAATCGCTGCCGGCGACGCCGCTCGACGACGGCGACGATGCGGTCGGCGTGGCCCAGCAGATCACCCGCGAGCGGGGCCTCCAGGCCCGCATTCTTTGGATTGACGGCACGGCGAACTTGAACCGCGTCAACACGGTGGAAAAGATTGCGGCGCTGACGGCGCAGATCAAAAAAGCGGGCTTCAACACCATTGTTTTTGATGTCAAGCCGATTGTCGGCTATACGCTCTACCCCAGCCGGTATGCCCCGAAGCTGACTTCGTGGCTCGGCGGCAAAACGCTGCCGCTGAATTTCGACCCGCTGGCGGCGATGACGGCGTCGGCCCATGCCAATAATCTGCAAATCGTTGTCAGCATGAATGTGTTCAGCGAGGGGCACCGGGACGTGAAATACGGCCCCGGCTACGCGCATCCCGAATGGCAGACGACGCTCTGCGAGCCGAGCCTCAGCCTTCAGTCGAGCGTCCCCGGCGCGTCCCCGTATGCCCTGTCCGACCGGGCCAACCAGCCCGCGCGGCTGCCGGGGCAGATTATTTTGGCGACGACTTTGGATAACGCCAAAGCGCAGCCGGGGACACTGGCGGTGGTACTGGACGCGAATCTGAAGGTGGTGGCGGCTGCCGACGGCGCGGTGCTGCCGGCGCTGTCGCTCGGCGTGCCGCCCGGCGGAAGTGTCCTGCTCGGCGCTGTCGGCCCCGCCGCCGACTGGCTCAAAGCCAACGCGCCGCTCGGAGCGCAGATGACGCTTCAAACCGCGACGCAGCTTGTTCCCATCAGTCAGCGCCCGGAAGAGCAGGTGCCGCTGATGGTCAATCCGAACGATCCGGCCGTGCAGACGCGCATTTTGACGATGGTGTCGGAAGTCGTGCGGGGCTACGCGGTGGACGGGGTGATTTTCGATGACCGTTTGCGCTACGCGGGGGCGAACGGCGATTTCAGCCCGACTACCCGCGCCCAGTTTGAGGCGTTTTTGGGCCACCCCGTCAAATGGCCGGGCGATGTGCTGACCTACGACGCCGCCTACCCGTCGCTTGCCAAGCGGCTGCTGCCCGGCCCGCAGTACGACGCGTGGAACGTCTTCCGAACGCTGACCATCCGCAACTGGCTGGCCTCCGCGCAGGCGACCGTCAAAGCCGTCCGGCCTTCCGCAACGGTCAGTGTGTATGCGGGGTCATGGTATCCCGATTATCCCGTGCTCGGCTCCAACTGGGCCGCCGACGATTTCTCCGCCGGGCTGCGCTTTTTGACCCCGAGCTACCAGAAAACCGGCTTTGCGGGCTTGACCGACTGGATGACCACGGGCTGTTACTACGGGCCGGGGACCATCGCTGATGCCCAGTCTCAGGGAAGAACGGCGGGGGAAAGCGTTGAAGCCGCCGGGCAGTTCTCGAACCGCGCCGTCAGCGACCAGACGTTTGTGTATGCCGGGATTGCCTTAAGCAACTACAACGGCCACCCGGAGCAGCTTTTAAAAGCCTTGCAGGGGGCGCTGGCGTCCACCCAGGGCGTGATGGTCTTCGATTTGTCGCACAACATTGACCAGTTCTGGCCGACATTCCAAACCGCGTTTGCCGCCCCCGCCACCGCCCCCCACGCCGTGCCGGGCCTTTTGGAAGAGCTGCGCCGCCGCCGCGCCGCCCAAAAAGCCGCCGGGACCCCGCAGCCGCCGGTCATTCTCTACAACGGCACGTCGGGCACGGGGTTATAAGCCCCCCCGCCCCAATTCTGGGGAGCCGAGAAGCCCCCCCGCCCCAATTCTGGGGAGCCGGAGTTAGGAGGGAGGCTTGCTTGCGGCATTCAGTATCCGTGCTGTCACAGAGGCCAAATCCGTGAGCACTTCCTCGTTTTGGAACCGCAGAACGCGGTAGCCGTAGGCGGAAAGCTGGGCCGTGCGGGCTGCATCACCCTCCGCTCGGTTGTCGTGAGAGGAGCCGTCAAGTTCCACAGCGAGCTTGCGGGCGGGGCAGTAGAAATCAAGAACAAACTGCCCGACGGGGTGCTGTGCGCGGAATTTCAGACCGCCGAGCTTTCTTTCGCGCAGCGCCTCCCACAAAGTCCGCTCCGCTGGGGTCATTCGCTCACGCAGGGAGTTTGCCGCCTGCCGCAGCTCCGGCGAAACCCCACGCACATATTTTTCCTGCCTGCCATCCATAGCCACCTCTCCTATCATTCCTCTCAGGCTCCCCAGAATTGGGGCGGGGGGGCTTCTCGGCTCCCCAGAATTGGGGCGGGGGGGCTTCTCGGCTCCCCAGATTTGGGGGCGGGGGGCGGCCTATTTGCTCAGGCGGATGCCTGAAAACGGCGTCAAGAGGTCCTCGTAGCCGCTGAACAGGCTGGAAGCGCCGGGAGTGGACGCCGGGCCGATCCCGTAGCCGCTGCGAAGGCGGTTTTGGTGCTGCTCGGTGGCGCTTTCCAGAAACCGCATCATCCGGGCCTCGAAGACTTTGACGCCGAACCCGGCGGCGTAGCTTTGCAGCGCCTCGGGCGAGAACTCCATGCCCGAAACCGCCGCCAGCGCGGCGGCCAGCGCTTCGGCGGTCTGGGACTGAAACAGCACTCCGGTTTTGCCGTCGCAGACCGTTTCCAAAGCGCCGCCCGCGCCGAAAGCGACCACCGGACGGCCGCTCGCCATGCACTCGAGCGGGGTCATGCCGAAATCTTCCTCGCCGGGAAAGATCAGCGCCCGGCAGCGGGCGAACTCCCGCGCAACCGCAGCATCGGGCAGGCGGCCTAAAAATTCCACGGTCGGCCCAGCAATGCGCTTCAGCCCGGCCAGGTCCGGCCCGGTGCCGACAATCCGCAGGGGCAGGCCAAGCTGACTGCACGCCTGCACGGCCAGATCAATGCGCTTGTAGCCGACGAGGCGCGAGACGATCAAAAAATGCGAGCCGACTTCGGACGGCGGCGCGGGGGCGTACCGCTCGGTTTCAATCGGCGGCGGGATCACGGCGGCCACGTCGCGCCGGTAGTACTTGCGGATGCGCTGGGCGACATTGTACGAATTGGCGACATAATAGTCGGGCCGCTGGGCGCTTTCAATGTCCCACGACCGCAGCCGTCCGAGCATGTTCCGCAGCAGCAGCGACACGAGCCGCCCGCGCCGGCTCTGGGACAGGTATTCGTGCTGACGCCACGCAAACCTGGCGGGGGTATGGCAGTAGCAGACATGGCAGGTCTGCGGCGGGGTGATCACCCCTTTGGCAAACGACGACGACGACGAGACAACTAAGTCGTACCCGTTTAAATCGAAGTGCTCAAAGGCGGTCGGGTACAGCGGCAGGGCGAACTTGTGCATGCGCTGCGAAGACAGCGGCCAGCGCTGCAAAAACGAAGTCGCCACATCCACATCGTCGAAGTACGCCAGCGTCGCCTTCGGGTCATAGACCGACGTGTAAAGAAGCGACTCGGGAAACAAGCCGTGCAGCGTCGCGGCCACCCGCTCCGCCCCGCCGGCCTGAGTTAAATAATCATGAACAATGGCCACCTTCATCCGTGAGTCCATAGAATGCTTCCCCCCTAACAGTGCTTTAAACGACAGAAAAATTCAAAGAAGCACCCTTGCTTCCTAATTATACAGCAATTATCGTGCCAAACCGCGATTTCGCGCAAAAATCCGGCGCATCCATTTTTTAGGAGGTTGAACCGCGCATTTCCGCGCATTTTGCGTTTTTTTCGTTAGTTGGCATGTTTTGTGCAGGGAAGAAATCGCATGAAGACCGATCTGCCGCCGACCGGGCTGCCGCAGCCGCGCGACTTGTCCGGGTGCGTTCCCTGCTGGGCCAAGCTGGACCGAACCGCCTGGCGGGCCGGCGCGGCGTTTCAAAGCCACGGCGCAAGCCTCGGCGTGCGGGTCAGCGATCCGGCCATTTGGCCGCAAGTCGCCGCGCTGCTGCCGCCTCGGTCGCTTGCCGCCGAGACGCCCGAAGTTGAAACACTGTTTTCGCTCAAAGTCGCCGGCCCGGCCCCGCGCCCCGGCGTCCGCCCGTACCACCTGCTGTACCGGGGAATCGAGCAGATCGCCCGCACACGGGATTTCGGCGACGTTCTGGCCGTGCTGGAGTCGCATCTGCACACGCAGACCGCCGAAGCCGCCACCGACGCCCTGTTTGTCCATGCCGGGGCCGCCGCCTGGCAGGGGCAGGCCATTCTCGTGCCGGGCCGCTCGTTTTCCGGGAAAACCAGTCTGGTCGCCGCGCTGGTCCGGGCCGGAGCCGAGTATTTGTCCGACGAGTATGCCGTGCTGGGCGGCGACGGCCGGGTGTCGGCGTACCCGAAGCCGCTGTCGTTTCGGGACCCCGCCGGGCAGCCGCTGGAAAAGCGCACGATTGAATCGCTTGGGGGCCGCACCGCGCCGGGGCCGCTGCCGGTCGGGCTGATTCTCGACACGCGCTTTGTGCCCGGCGCCCGCTGGCGTCCCCGGCCCGTGTCGCGGGGCGCGGCGGTGTGGACCCTGCTCGACAACACCGTGCAGGTGCGCCGCCGGCCCGGTCAAGCGCTGGAAATCTTAGGGAGAACCGTTTCCGGCGCAGACGCCGTGAAAAGCCGCCGAGGCGAAGCCGATGCCGCCGCCGCGTGGGCGCTGAAGTTTCTGTGCGAAAAAGAGTAGCCTGTGCTACGGAAATCTATACGTTTACCGGGTATAGTAAAGGACATCTCAGGGGATCGGCAGAAAACCGAGCGGCGGGACAACCCGCCGCAAAGACGACGCGCAAAAAACGTGCGGAAGAACGACCGCTTTGCGGATCGTTGATTTTTAGGCCGCTTGTTTACGAACTATTACAAGGATTTCACATGAACACGTATTTCACAAAAACTGCCCTTGCCGCCGGCCTGCTTGCCGCCCTTTCCGCTTCGGCGGCCCATGCTCAGTTTGTGCCGCTGACCGCCGCGCCGTCTCCTGCGACCGCGACTACCGCTCAGTATCCAGTGAACGACGGCTTCATCACGGGGTCGTTCCAATCTGCTTTTGACACCACAGGCAATGTGGCGACGTTCACCGCAACGGGCGCGACCTCGGCAACGGTACACTCGTTTGAGACATTTATCAACAGCGTCGTCAACGGCAACACCGGCGGCGGCCTTTCACTCGATTTTCCTGTGGACAGCGTTGAAGTCAACACGTTTGACGGCGGCGAAGGGAAGGTCCCCGGTGCAACCGGACTGCCGACCGGCCCGCTGAACATCAGCTTTGACTCTGCCGTCAGCTCTTTCGGTCTGAATGTCGAAAGCGCCCGCACCGGAACATCCACGTTTTCGTTTTTCGCGTATGACGGGGCAGTCGCGCCGCAAAATCTGATCGGCTCGTTCACCTATGCTCCGGTGACTCAAACCGCAAACGCTCCCAAGTCTATTTTTATCGGCGCAGAAGTTTTTGGGCCGAACAAAATCAGCAATATCGTAATCAGCAGCGTGTCGGATACAAACAACTCCACGCCTGCCGACAACGACTTTTACTTCGGGTCACTGAAGTCTTATGACTCGCCGGTTCCCGAAGCCTCGACAACGGTGTCGCTCGGCCTGCTGCTGATGCTCGGCGTCGGCGGCGCGGCCTTCTCCGCACGTCGCAAGGCAGCGAACGCCGGCGACGCCTAATTTATCCGCCGGCGGCTTCCGAGTATCACTTGGAGGCCGCCGGCCCGCCCCCCAGAAGCAGAGGAATGAGCATGAAGCCTAGCGCCCGAAAAGAAGAATTAGTGGTCCAGGAAGTCGGCGATGAAACCATCGTCTACGACGAGCGGCGCAGCCACGCGCACCGCCTGAACCACACAGCCGCCATCGTTTGGAAGCACTGCGATGGTCAGCACACCGTCGCCGACTTGCAGGCGGTTTTGCAGTCGGGCACCGATGCGCTCGTCACCGAAGACATCATCTGGCTGGCCCTCGGGCAGCTTGAAAAAGAGCAGCTTTTGGCAGAGCCGCTGACCCGCCCGGCGGACAGCGTCAAAATCACTCGCCGCGACGTTCTGCGGAAAGCCGCTCTTGCCGGCGGCATGACCCTAATGATTCCCGTCGTGCAGAGCATGGTCGCTCCGACCCCGGCGATGGCGATGTCCATCGGCTGCGCCGGGCGCGGTCAGACTTACAACAACCCGAACCGCCCGTGCTGTCCCGGTTTGATTCAGCGGTTAGGCCGCTGCGTTTCCATTGCCGGTCAGCCGTAAGCGCCTCCGATGACTACTCTCGACGCTGACGACGACGGCCAAGCGAACATGCGGGCTGTTGTTCAGTTTGCGTTTCTGCGCCGCCCCCTGGCGGCGCTTTTGTCCGCCTGTGCCGCCGCGTCTTTAGGGCTAATTGTCCTAAAAGGGGCGGCACTGGCGGAAACGGTGTATGCCAGCCCCGCCGAGCGGCCGTTCGGCGACCTCGATGTGCTGGTCCGCGCCGAAGACGCCCCCCGCGCGTTTGCCGTGCTGTCCGGCCTCGGCTATATCTGCGACCCCGACATTTGGGCCGAATTGCTCGAGGGCCGCAGCGGTGAAGCGAACTTTTTCCGGCACACCGAACTCGGCACGGTCGTGGTCGAGCTGCACACCGACCTGCTGAACAACCCCCTGCTGCGCCGCGCCGTGCGCGTGGACCTCGCCGGCCTGTGGGCGCGGGCTGTGCCCGCCCGGCTGGCCGGGCAGGACGCGCAGGCGCTCGGCCCGGAAGACCAGATTTTTCACCTCTGCCTGCACCTCGCCGGGCATTACTTCGACGCTCCCAAATCAGTCCGCGATATTGCCGAAGTCTGCGCGGCGTCGCCGGTGGAGTGGCCGCTATTTCTCCAAATCTGCCGCCAGGCCCAGGCGGACGCGATCGGCTACGCCGGGCTGCTGGCCGCCGCGACCCGGTACGGAGCCGGCATCCCGCCGTCCGTCATGGCGTCGCTCGCGCCGCGCTCCCGGCGGCGCTTGGACCGGCTGGTCGCCGCGCAGACCGCGCCGAACGCCCCGCGCTTAAGCGAAGCGCAGCGGTTCGAGCTGCTGTGGCGGCTGCTCGGCACTGCCGCCGCCCGGCGGTTTGCGCTGAAGCATCTGCTGCTGCCGAGCCGCGCCTGGCTGCATGCCCATTATTTCTACGACCTGCCGGACACCCCGCCGTTTTCCCGCCTGCCGCTCGGCCTGCGCCTGCATGTCCGCCACGCCGGATTTTTGGCGGCGGCGCTGCTTCGAAGCAGGAAACCGCCGCGCCTGCCGCGAATTACACCCTGACACGCGCAAATACTTTCAGCTCGCAAATACTTTCAGCTCGCAAACACCTGGAAACAAAATAATTCTCAAGGGAAACTCACCATGCCGAAACAACTGACCGCCGGGGCCGCCGTTTTGGTCGGCCTTTTGCTGCTGGCCGCCGCTGTGGTCTACTTTATCACTCCTGCCGGGTCGCTGCCCGGCATTCTGCCGGGCTACGAAGCCGGGGTCACGACCCCGCACACCAAGCACGGCATTCTGGCGCTGGCGCTGGCCGTCTGCGCGTTTGTCGCCGCCCGCTTCTTCTACGGCTCCGCCCCGGAAACGCCTTCCGTCTAAGGCCGGCGGCCCGAAAGCAATTTCTGAAGCAATTTCTGAAGCAATTTCTATGGCAAAACCAACCCAGGCTCGCCCTGAAGCGAGGGTCGCCGGGGCGGACGGCGACGCCGCCCTGCGTGCCGGCGGAATTTCTCCCACGCGTCCGGGAAGCGCTTGGAATGCGTTTCTGCCCAACAAAATCGTCTCGCCGGGCGTGATGCAGATCATCGTTTGGAGCGAGATTGCGCTGGGATTGCTGCTGTGGCTGCGCTCGCCGTTCAAAGTGCTGCCCCGTCCCGATGAAACGCTGCATGCCCTGCGCGGGCTGTGGACGACTCAGGGTTTGGGGCAGGAGCTGGCGATCAGTGTGGGGCTGAATTTGGAAGCGCTGGCGTGGAGCACGCTGATCTCGCTCGGCCTGGCGTATTTGACCGTCCTGCCGGTGTTTCGGCCTTTGGTGGCGGCCCTTTCCAAAGGCCGGTTTCTGAGCATTGTCGGGTTTACGTTTATTTTTACGCTGGTGTTCGGCGGCGGGCACCCGCTGAAAACGTCGCTGCTGGTGTTTGCGATCTCGGTGTTTTACGTCACTTCGATGGCATCGGTGATTGCGGCGATCCCGCGCGGCGAGTTCGACCATGCCCGGACGCTGCGGATGGGCGAGTGGCGGGTGGTCTGGGAAGTCGTCGTGCTCGGCACGGCCGACAAGGCGTTTGAAGTGCTGCGGCAGAACGCGGCGATGGGCTGGATGATGCTGACGATGGTGGAAGGGATTGTCCGGTCGGAAGGCGGGGTCGGGTCGCTGCTGCTGGCCGAAAACAAGCAGTTTTTGCTGCCGGAAGTGTTTGCCGTGCAGATCGTGATTCTCGGGGTCGGCCTGCTGCAAGATTATCTCATTGGGGCCGCCCGGCGTTTGGCCTGCCCGTATGCCGATTTGACACTGGAGCGCGGGTAAGTTTATGCTGGGGGTCACATATCACGACACGCTGCTGAAGCTGACGGGGGTGGGCAAGTCGCTCGGCGGCCGTCCGGTGCTGCGGGATGTCAGCCTTGAAATCAAGGACCTGCGCCGGGCCGGGCACACGCAGGGGCAGGTGGTCGGCCTGCTCGGGCCGTCGGGAGTCGGCAAAACCACGCTGTTTCGGCTGCTGGCGGGACTGGACACGCCCGATACCGGCACGATTGTGGTGGAAGAAGGCCGGCCCGTCCGGCCCGGCATGGTCGGCGTGGTCGCGCAGAACTATCCGCTGTTCGCGCACCGCACCGTGCTCGGCAACCTTGCTGTTGCGGCGCGGCAGGCCGGCTTGTCCCGGCCGGACGCTTTGAGAGCCTCTCAATCCATGCTGGCGCAGTTCGACCTGAGCGATCAGGGGAAAAAGTACCCGGCGCAGCTTTCCGGTGGGCAGCGGCAGCGGGTGGCGATTGCCCAGCAGTTTTTGTGCAGCGACCATTTTTTACTCATGGATGAGCCGTTTTCGGGCCTGGACATGCTGGCCGCCCAGCGGGTCTCCGAATTCATTCAGGAGATGGCCGGGGCCGACGAGCTGAAAACGTTTATTTTAGTCACCCACGACATCGGCGCGGCGCTTCAAGTCGCCGACACGATTGTTGTGCTGGGCCGGGACCGGGATGCGTCGGGCGGCATTGTTCCCGGCGCACGGATTCAGGCGACGTACAATTTAGTCGAGCGCGACCTCTGCTGGCGCGAGGGCGTGACCACAACTCCCGAGTTTTTGGCGTTGCTGCAAGAAATCCGCGAGCTGTTCCCCCGGCTGTAACCTTCAATTTGTTTCCCGCCGAGAGTTTGTTTCCCGCCTAGAAAGAAAAAAGATGACGCTTGATACGATTGACCCGCACGATTGGGCGACCGCTGCGCCCTATTTTGCGGCCCTGGCTTCGGAAGAAGTCATTGCACAAACGGTCGGCGGCTGGCTCGGGCGCTGGAGCGACCTGGAAAAAACGCTGGCGGAGGCGGGTGCACAAGCCTATCGGGCAAAGTCCGAAGACACGACCGACCAGGCCGCCGAAGCGGCGTACCTCCACTTTGTCCAGCAGATTGTCCCGCCCTGGACCGTCGCCGCGCAGGCGCTCAAAACCAAGCTGCTGGCCGTGCCGGACTTCGCGC
This sequence comes from Capsulimonadaceae bacterium, assembly GCA_965246745.1. Taxonomy (GTDB): domain Bacteria; phylum Armatimonadota; class Armatimonadia; order Armatimonadales; family Capsulimonadaceae; genus JANXMY01. Next base: position 1,022,613 of record OZ251980.1, on the reverse strand, counting down.
CGGAGCCGGACCAAGTGCAGTTTCTGCGGCGGCTTCGCAGCGACGCCGACTTGTTTCGGGACGCCAATGTGCCGATCCAAGCGCAGCTTCAAACGCTGACCAACAACTACGACAAAATCACCGGGCCGATGACGGTCACGCTCGGCGGGGAAGAATTGACCCTGCCGCAAGCCGAGCAGCGCCTGTCAGACACCGACCGAAGCGCTCGCGAAGCCGCCTGGCGGGCCGTGCAGGACCGCTGGCTCCGGTCGCGCGGCGAGCTGGACGAACTTTACTTGGCCATGCGGCCGCTGCGCCGCAAACTCGCGGAGAACGCCGGGCTGCCCGACTTTCGGGCGTTTCTGTGGCGCTCGCTGAAGCGCTTCGACTACACGCCCGCCGACAGCCTGGCCTTCGGCGACGCCATCGAAGCCGAAGCCGTGCCGCTGGCCCAAAAGATACTCCGCGCCCGGCGCGAGGCGCTCGGCGTCGAGACCCTGCGCCCGTGGGATTTGAATGTTGACCCGGCGGGCCGCCCGCCGCTGAGGCCGTTTAGCGGTGTCGCCGAGCTTGAGTCGGTCACCGCGCGTGTTTTAGGCCAAGTGGACCCGGCGCTCGGGCAGGACTTCGAAAAGCTCCGGCATGGGTTTCTCGATCTCGACTCGCGCCGGGGCAAAGCGCCCGGCGGCTATTGTTCGTTCTTTCCGAAAACCGGCCTGCCGTATATCTTTATGAACGCGGTCGGCACCGACGGCGACGTGCGGACCCTGCTGCATGAAGCCGGGCATGCGTTTCATGGGCTGGCGTCAAGCGCCGCTCAGCCGCTTTTGTGGAACCGGGGCGCTCCGATGGAGTTCAACGAAGTGGCGTCTATGGCGATGGAGCTGCTGGCCCTGCCGTATTTAGGCAAAGACCGGGGCGGGTTTTACTCCGGCGAGGAAGCGGCGCGGGCGCGGCGGGAGCAGATGGAGAAAATCGTCTTGTTTCTGCCGTACATGGCGGTGGTGGACGGCTTTCAGCACTGGGTGTATGCCGAAGCGCCGGCGGATGTTTCAGCGGCGGAGATGGATGCTCGCTGGAACGCGCTGTGGGCGCGGTTCATGGGCGGGGTGGACTGGTCGGGCCTAGACGCCGAGCGCGAAACCGGCTGGCACCGCAAGCTGCATATTTTCACCGTGCCGTTTTACTATGTCGAGTACGGCCTGGCTCAGCTCGGGGCGCTGCAAGTGTGGCGCAATGCGCTCGGCAATCAGGCCGAAGCGGTCCAAAATTACCGCGCGGCGCTGGCGCTCGGCAACACCCGCCCGCTGCCCGAGCTGTACGCCGCCGCCGGCGCAAAGCTCGCGTTCGACCGGGAAACCGTCGGCGAATTGATGCGGCTTATCGAGTCGCATTTGGCAGAATGATGAGCACCCGAAGGATGAGCACCCAAAAGAGGGGCGAACACAAAGAGGGGCGAACACAAAGAGGGGCGAACACAAAGGGGCGAACACAAAGAGGGGCGAACACAAAGAGGGGCGAACACAAGGTTCGCCCCTACGGGGTCCATTCGGAATGTAGGGCGCGAACCTTGTGTTCGCCCATTGGGCACAGTACAGAGGAGCATTGCAGCATGACCAATCTCACCGCCGCCGAGCTGGTTTCGAGCCGGTTCCGGCAGATACACCTGGATTTTCACACGTCGCCGGAAATCCCCGATGTCGGGGCGGGGTTTGACGCCGACGTGTTCGGGGACACGCTGGCGGAAGCCCGCGTCAACTGGGTGACGCTGTTCGGCAAGTGCCACCACGGGATGAGCTACTACCCGACCCGAACCGGCCTCGGGAAGATGCACCCAAGCCTGAAATTCGATCTTTTGGGGGCGCAGATTGAAGCCTGCAAACAGCGCGGCATGGCGACCCCGGTGTACTTGTCGGCGCGGGTGGACCAGCACATCGGCCTGACCCGGCCTGATCTGATCTGCCGCCTGGAAGACGGCCGGCTGTGGGGGCCGAATGCCCACGAAGCGGCGTGGTATCAAGTGTGCATGAACAACGCCGAGTATGTGGATTACCTGGCGGCGCAGACCGAAGAGATTCTCACCCAATATGATGCCGACGGCATTTTCTACGACATGTGCTACTTTCCGCCCGATCCCGGCTGCTTTTGCGAAAAGTGCCTCGCGCGGCTGGAACGCTCCGGGCACGCGCGGGACGACCATGACGCCCACCGGCAGCAGACTTACGACATCATGCGGGAGTACACGACCAAGCTGGCGAAGCTCTGCTATCAGCTTCGCCCGAACGCCACCACGTTTTTCAACTCGCGTGTCACGGCGGGTGTGCACCGGGAATTGGATGTGCTGACGCAGATTGAAATTGAGTCGCTGTCCACCGGCGGCTGGGGCTACCACTTTTTCCCCACCTGGTCGCGGCTGGTTCGCACTTACCCGCGCCCGGTGCAGGGCATGACCGCCCGGTTCCATAAATCGTGGGCGGACTTCGGCGGCCTGAAAACCGTGCCGCAGCTTGACTACGAAGTCGCCACCATCCTGGCCGCCGGCGCGGTGATCAATATCGGGGATCAATTACACCCGCGCGGGACGCTCGACAAGGGCGCGTACCAGGTCATCGGCGACGTGTTCAGGACGCTGGAAGCGGTCGAGCCGTACTGCGCGGGGGCCGTCCCGCAGGCCGACATCGCCGTGCTGCTGCTGCCGGCGGGGCCGTCGGCGGAGTCCGCGCTGGTCGGCGGCATGAATATCGCGCAGGTTTCGCCGGGCTTCGAGGGCGCGGCGGCGGCGCTGGCCGCGCTGAAGCAGCAGTGGAACGGCGAAACGCCCGACCGGGACAACTTAAAAAATTACAAGCTGGTGATTATTCCCGACGACGGCACGCTCGACGACGCCATGCAGGCCAAGCTGGCGGCGTTTCAGGCCGGCGGCGGGGCGGTCTTGTTTTCGCACCGGGCGACACTGGGCGCGGACGGCTTTACCCTGCCGGCAAGCCCCGTCACGTTTGCCGGCCCGTGCCCGTGGCGTCCGTCGTACATGCGCCTCGGGGACGTGCTGGGCGCAGGCGAGCCGGACACGGAATTTGTGAATTATCAGCCCGGCACCTATGTGGAGGCCGTAGACGGCGCGGCCTCGCTCGGCGAAATCTGGCAGCCGTATTTCAACCGTGCGCCCGGCCATTTCTCGTCGCATGCCCAGACCCCCGCCGACAAGGCGACGGGCTTTCCGGTCGGGGTGATTTCGGGCGACAAAAAAACTGCGTATGTCTACGCCGCGCTGTTTACAGGCTACCGGAGCGACGGCTTTTACTTGTACAAGAACATGGCCAAGCGACTGCTCGATATTCTGCTGCCCGAGCCGCTGGTCCGGCCGCTCCAAAATGTCCCGGCGGCAATGGAGATCGCCGTACTGCGTCAGCCGGCCCAAAACCGTTTGGTGGTCCACCTGGTGTCGCTGCAGCCGCAGCGGCGCACGGCGGCGAATGAGTTTATCGAAGACGCCGTTTCGGTGCGCGACGTGTCGTTCGCCCTGCGGACCGAGACGGCCCCGAGCCGGGTGTATCTCGCCCCGTCGGGCGAGGACCTGCCGTTCACGACGGAAGGCCGCTATTGCCGCGTGTCGGTGCCGTCGGTGACGCTGCATCAAACAGTTGTGTTTGAGGGGCTGCCGTCGTGATTGCTTTGGGCACCCGCGCCGCCGACCTGCGGCTGGCGCTGCGCTTGACCGGGCTGACGCTTGCGTGGATGGCGATTGAAGGCGCGGCGGCGCTGTGGCTCGGGGCGCACTCGCGCAGCCTGCTGCTGGAAGGCTTCGGCGCGGACAGCGTGGTTGAGATGGGCAGCGCCGCCGTCCTTTGGTGGCGCTTGTCCGCTGAAGCGTCGGGCCGGCTCGGGGCCGGTCAGATTGAAAGCGCGGAGCGGCGGGCCTCAAAAATCGCCGGGTTTTTGCTGTACACCCTGGCGGCGCTGGTCGCCGCGAACTCTTTGAGGGGAATTTTCGTTATAGGAAAAGGGGCGGACACGCACGAAAGCGTGTGGGGCATCGGGATCGGGCTGGCCGCCAAGATCGGCATGCCGATACTCGCGGGCTGGAAACTGAAAGTCGCCGCGCGGCTGAATTCCAAAGCTCTGCGGGCCGATGCGATGGAAGCGATTACCTGCGGGTATTTGTCGGTCGTGCTGATGATCGGCCTGGCCGTGACCCGGCTGCTGCCGAGCTTGTGGTGGCTGGACAGCGCGGCGGCATTGGTTTTGGTGCCGTTTTTAATCAAAGAAGGCCGGGAAGCGGTTTTGGGCGAGTGTTCCTGCGGAACGGAAGAATAAGACAATGCACTGGGACGGACAGCAGATCGGGGCGATGGCGATTGTCGCCGGGGCGGGCGTGAGTGTCGGGCGGCGGGTCTGGAAGCAGATTGCGGCGTTCCGCACTCCGCCGGGCAAGCCCGGCGGGGGCGGGGGGTGCGACGGCTGCGCGGGCAGTCGGGGCAAGGCGGCCCCGCCCGCGCTGGTGCAGATACAAATGCGCCCGCCCGCGCACCTGCGGCGGCCGGCGAACAAATGAGCCGGGCCAAACGCGCCGCCCTGCCGGCGGCCGTTTTAGTGCTCGGGGCCGGGTGCAGCCGCCCGCCCGCCCTGCCGCCCGCTCCGGCCGGGACGGCGCAGTGGGCGCTGGCGCTGACGGCCGCGCCGACCCCGCCCCGTCAGCTTGACCCGGTGCAGATGACGGTGCGTGTGACCGACGCCCGGCACAAACCCGTTTCGGGCGCGTCGGTCTCGGCGGCGCTGACCATGCCGGGCATGGACATGGGCCGCAACGAAGTCGCTTTGCGCGAGTCGGCGACGCCGGGGATTTATATCGGCACCGGCCGCTTTACGATGCCCGGCGACTGGTCGGCATTGGTGACGGCCCGCAAAGGCGCGGCCCGCGCGGCGCAGGCGTTTCCGGTGACGGTGCGCTGATCAAGAACCTCACCGCGTCGCTTCCTGCTTCACACGCATTTCCCATGACATTTTCCTCCGACACCCTTCTCCATTCGGCTTACGCGCTGGCGCTGCTGCTCGGCCTGGCGAGCGGCTTTTCGCACTGCATCGGCATGTGCGGCATTTTTGTCGTTTCGTACAGCGGCGGACAGGCGGGGCGAGGCGCGGTGCGGCATGGGCTGTTTCACGGCGGGCGGCTGCTGGCGCTGGCGGGCTTGGGCGCGGCGGGCGGCGCAATCGGGTCGCTCGGGCACCGCTGGGCGGCGGCGCAGGGCGGGGTAAGCCTAGCGGTCGGCGTGGTCATGCTCGGGCTGGCGCTGGGGCTGGCCGGGATTGTGCCGAAGTTTCGCCTGCCGGAGCCGGACGTGCTCGGCGCGGGCGGCGGGACGCTGCGCCGGGTGTACCTCGGCGTGCTGCAATCGAAGCATGCGCTGAAACCGCTCGGCGTCGGCGTCTTTGTCGGCGTGCTGCCCTGCGGCCTGACGTACAATGCCCTGATGGCGACCTTTACCCTGCGGCCGCTGTCGGGGGCGCTGTTGATGCTCTGCTTCGGCCTCGGCACCGTGCCGGGCCTGCTGACGCTGGGCGTGTTCGGCAATGCGCTGTTCGGCGGTCTTTTGACCCGGCTGCCGTTTCGGGTCGCCATGACCCGCGTGTCGGCGCTGTTCATGGCAATTTTAGGAGCCTCGTTTGTCTGGCGCGGCTGGTCGGGGTAGAAACAGCAGGGCAGGCGCGTTGTCGGGTATACTCTCGGTAACAGCACAGGGGAAACATCTTGAAAGAAAGCAAACTGACATCGGAAGAGCGGCGGGACGCGATTGTGGCGGCGGCGGACGACAAAAAGGCCAACTATATCACGGCGCTGGACCTGCGCGGCAAGACGCTGATCGCCGACTTTTTTATTATCTGCTCGGGAACGTCCAACATCCATATTCGGTCCATTGCCGACGGCGTCATGGAAGCGATGGAAAAGCAGGGCATCCGCCAAAGACGCATTGAAGGCTACTCGGAAGCGACTTGGGTGCTGCTTGATTACGGCGATGCGATTGTTCATGTCATGTCCGAAGAACAGCGCTCGTTCTACGGGCTGGAAAAGCTCTGGACCGGACAGGCTCCGCCCGAGCGCGAGCCGGACCGCCTGGAAGGCATGGGGATCGGCGAGTTTGAGGAAGACGGCTTGGACGACGAAATGGACGATGAATACGGCGACGAGGGCGACGCGCTGGACGAAGACGAGGACTCGGAAGACGAAGCGCTGGCCGACGCCGCCGTAGACGAGCCGCTGTCACCGCTGAATTCGCCGGAGAAGACGCATGGACACGCCGCCTGAGCTTCCGAAGCCTGAGCTTCCGAAGCGCCCCGCACCCCGCCCCGTCCCGCCGCCGAAGCGCCCGCTGCGCGACTATGCCGCCGAGGAAGAGTGGAGCCGGCGCGTCACGGCAGCCACGATTTTGCTGCGGCGCGGCCTGCTGCCTGACGCCGAAGCCGCCGCCAAAGCCCTGCGGACCGAAAAGCCCGGCGATGCGGCCGTGCTGGAGCTGCTCGGCGACATTGCCGAAGGGCGCGGCGACTGGGACGTTGCGATTGAATCGTATCAGGCCGCCGTCGCCGCCGAGCCGGCGCGAGCGTCCGCCGAAGCCAAAGTCGGCAAAGCGGTCCTGCGCCGGGCCGAGCAGCAGCGGCAGAAGACCCTCGGGGTCGCCTACGCCGCCGCCGACGCATCCCTGGTCCGCCGGACCGGCGGCGAGCGGAGCGGCTGGCTGGTGGTTGCCGGCTCGATGCTCTGCCCCGGCCTCGGTCAGCTTGTTCAAGGGCAGACCGTCAAAGGCGGCACTCTGATTGCTATTTTTCTCCTCGGCGTCGTGCTCTTAACGCAGGTGCACGGCACCGGGCACAGCTATTTTACGCCCGCGTTCTGGATTGTTCTTATCTTCCTTGCCGCCGACTGGCTCTACGCCGTCGCCGACGCCTCCGCCGCCCGTTGATTGTCAAAAAGTACTTGATTGTCAGAAAATACCTGTAAACAAAAGCAGGGGAACAAAGACATGGCACTTGCAGAGCGTGAGATTTCTGCCGAGACGCTGAGCCTGCCGGCGGACGACATCACGCCGGAAGATAATTTCCGCTCACGCGGCATTATCGCGGCTCGTGATGAGGAATAGCGCCGGCTCGCGTTGAGCGGCATCTGTCAAATCCCCTGAAACCTTTCCGGCGTTTCGCACTCTAATTCAGCAGGCGATTGAGGCGGGATGTAAACGAAGGAAGCGCCCCGGAATAAATTCCGAGGCTCCGAAAACCACCGTCGCGGCGACGGAAGATAAGATTGACCGGACGATGCAACTCCGGCTTCTTGTGTCGCCGCGACACGGGTTCGTTTGAGCCTCGGAATTTATTCCGTGGCGACTGATTTGCACCCCGTCAACAATTCAGCAAGTGATCACAGGAGAACAGCGTATGCGTTTATTGAACCGCCGGGGACCGAGCGGCTTGGGCCGGCCGGCCGGCTTTTGGCTGGGCGCGGGGAGCGTCGCTTTGGCCGCGCTGTCCGCCGGCTGCGGGAGCAGCAGCACATCGGCGACGGCCCGGATTCGCGGGGCGGATTTTTCGGCCAACGGCGGCACGACCGGGGTGCTGGTCAATTCCACGGCGGTCGGCGGCGACTTGTCGTTCGGGCAGACCTCGCCGTACAACTATGTCGGGCAGGGCACGTCGGTGTTCAGCTTCACCACCACGGCGTCGCCGGCGACGGTGACGGCAAGCGGTGCGGTCACCCCCGTCGTGATCCCGCAAAACTCGCAGCTTCAGCTTAACAACGGCTCGTATTACACGGCGTATCTGATTGGACGGGTGGACGCGCCGCCGCTGACCGCTACCCGCGCCGACCCGCGCTTTTTGCAGACGGTCGTGGCCGGCGACAAAGGCGCGGCGGCGAATTATCTCACGGGAACGGCCTACGCCGACCCGCCGTCGGGGTCGGCCAATCTGCGTGTTCTGAATGCTGCGCCCGATGCCGGGCCGGTGGATGTGCTGGTGGGGGGGAAAGTCGCGTATGCCGCCGTCACCTACCCGGTGCTGCCGCTCGGGGTGCTGTCCACAACAGGCACCAGCAATGCGGTCGCGGCGGTGAACCCGGTGACCGCCTATGCCGCGCAGCCGTCGGGAACGCTGTCGGTGCAGGTCAACAAGGCGGGAACGTCTACGGTGCTGGTGCCGCCGACCTCGGTTTCGGTCGGCAGCGGCGGCGCGTACACGCTTTTGGTGACGGAGCCGACGATTGCGCCGACTTACGGCCTGGCGACCGAGGGCGACGATTAAGCACTGATGTCACGAGGCATTGAAGGCCCCGGATTGGCCTAAGAGTGCGGGGCGGCGGTCCGCGCGGCGGCGATGCGGCGGGGCGGGAGGCGGGCGGCGGGGCCATAAACGACCAGCCGCGCTCCGGCGAGGCGCTTGGGGTCTACCAGGGCGGCTTCGGCGCGGGGCACGGCGACCGTGTCCGGGTTGCCGTCGCTGACATACGGGCGCAGGCGGCCTGAAGTCAGCGCCTGAATAGACCGCTCGATCCAGCCGGGGCCGGCCCCGACCCGGCTGACCTTGTCGGGATTAAACTCTTTGTCCACCCACGCATGGCTCGGGCCGCCCCAGGCCAGCAGAATGCAGCGGTTGTGGTAGGACACCTTGCCGAGCGTCCCATGCAGCAGCGTGTTCCACAGCGCATGGTTCTTCGGAGCCGCGCCGCCGGGCAGGGCCATTGTGTCCATGGTGGCGTTCGGCACCCGCGCCTTCACATATTCCTGGCACTCGGCCATTTCCCAGCACAGCTCCGCGCCCGACAGATGGGTCATCATGCGGTGAGTCGTCGAGTGGTTTGCGATCTCAAAGCCGTCGGCGGCCAGCGCTTGCAGCTTCTGGGTTTCCTTGCCGGGCTGCCAAAACGGCGCGGGGTTCCACGCCGATTTCGGCAGCACATAAAATGTCCCCCGGAGCGGCCAGTCGGCGTGCTTCGCGTGAAACGCTTCCAAAATCCCGACCGCGCAGTTCGGGTCAATTTTGCCGTTCGGCAGGTAACGGAACTGGGTGCCGCGTGCATCGTCAAACGTAATCACGACCGGGGTTTTGCCGGCCGGGACGTTCAAGTGCGAGGTGAGAATATCGCGCATGTTGACCGGATACCAGTGGGCGGCTTCCATCAGCGCAAGCTGATTACGGAACGTCTGCGGCGAAATGTTCAGGCCCTGCGAGTCGTACTGCGGCCGGCCCGCGCGGGCGCGGGCGCCAATCGCATGGTACATCAAAATGGGAATGTGCCCGGATTCGTCGGCATGCAGCCGCGCCATCTGCTGCGGCGACAGCACCGCCGGGGCCGGGGCCGGGGCGGCGGCGAGGCGCGGGGCGGAAGCCGGCCGCGCCGGCGGGGCCGCCGCCGCGTGCTGAGGCGCATGCCGGGAAGCCGCCGTTCCGGCAAGTATCAGGCCGCACACCGCGCCGCCGGCGGCAATGCCGGGAAGCATCCATTTTGTCTTGAAGAGCATGCCGCTATTGTACCATAATCTAAGCAGGCGTGCAAATTCCGCCGCCGCGCTTTCGTTCCCCCGCGTCACCCGACCGAGCGCAGGACAATTTCCACGCGGCGGTTCTTTTGCCGGCCTTCCGGGGTGGCATTCGAGGCCACCGGGTTCGCTTCGCCGTGGGCGAACGCTTTGACCCGGCCGGCGGGGAAGTTGACCGGCGCTTTGGCTTCCATGAAGTGCTTGACGGCGGCGGCGCGGGCCTGCGAGAGCGGCAGGCTGGTCGCTGCGCTGCCCTGGCTGTCGGTGTAGCCGTGGACTTCCACCACCGTGCCCGAGGCCACCAGCAAATCCCCCGCAAGCTGGTTCAGCAGCTTTTGGGCGTCCGGGGTAAACGTCGCCTTGCCGGGATTAAAGTGAATGTCCCAGACCCGGTGCCCCACCAAATTGTGCGCCGCTTTTTTGGCATACGTCGGCTTGGCGGCGGCAATCGCCGTCGCCGACGGCGCGTACTGCTTGGACGCTTCCTGCAAATACGATTTGTCAATCACCTGCGACGCCGGCGCGACCGCCGGCAGCAGCTCATGGTACTGCGACGAAACCAAATTTCCGAAAACAGTGTAAGTCGCGCTGACCAGGTCGGCCGAGCCGGGGACAAGGCCGAACGAGACCAGGCTGTCGGCCATGCTGCTGGCCGACGACCCGCCGAGGTCCACCGTCGCCCCGGTGGCGTCTTTTTGCTGCACGCCTTTGTAATACCGCTCCCAGTACGCCGCATCGCTGCCCGAGTCATGGTACACCGCCGCGCTGATCGCAGCGGCCTTGTGCAGGGCGTCCGGGTCGGTCTTGACGGCCTGTCCGCCCTGCGCGATGGCCTGAATCATCGCTTCCACGGTCGGCCGGTTCGCCGACATCCATTTGTCAATGCCGATAATCGCGCAGGGCATCTGCGACGAATACTCGCGGGTGGAGATGACCGACACCAGGCCGCCTTTTTTCTCGGCCACCGTGACATCGCCGGGGGTCCAGGTGACGCAGCCGCTGACGACGATGTGCTTAGTCTCGCCGGTGCGCTTGCCGTTGACGACCACCGGCCGGTCTTCGGCGTACCCGGCGACATACTTTTGGGCGGCGTCAATGTAGTCCGACGCGTTCACCCAGTTCATCGCGTTCGGGTCATACGTCTTTTCATCGGGATTGGTCGGAATGTTGTTGTCGCCGAGCCATTTTTGGGCGATGTTCCAGTCGCCGTCCCGGATGACCCCCGCCACGAGCGAGCCGCGAGCGGCGGCGGGATTGGCTTTCCAGGCCGCCGGTCCCATCAGCTTGTCTTCGCCGTGCGAATAGCCGATGGCGTCCACAATCTTCGCCGAGTAGCCCGGCCCGAGCTTCGCCAGGGTCGTGTTGAGGCCCGACAAAAACGCCGCCGAGCCGTCGCCCATGATCGCGCAGAAGTGCGCCCCTTTGTCCGGGTTCGGGTTGCCTTGCGAAAGCTGGGTGGCAAATGCCGTCAGCGCTTCCTGCATCTTGCCGTTGTCGTCCTGCCGGATGAATTTCAGGTTGACCCCGTGCCGGCACATCAGGCTGCCCGGCGTCGCCTGTGCCCCGCCGTTGGCGTACAAAAGGCCCATCTGGGCGTTCCACGCATACCCCAAAAGCCGCACTTCCGGCTTGTCCGCGCAGCCGGGGTTCAGAGCGACAGGCACGACGCTTGCGCCAGCACCCGAATCGCTGAACGAAGCCGGGTCGTTAGTCGGCAGGTCTATTTTGCCGGGCACCACGGCGGTTTTGGTCGCCGCCGCCGGGGCCAGCCGGCTCCACGAGCGCCAAACGCCGATAGCCGCGCCGAGCACGAGCACGAGAATTAACAGTTTTCCTAAAGGCTTGATTTGCATGGTCGTTTTTTCTTGTAATGTCTAGCTTGGACCGCCCCCGGTCCCCAAAAATGGGGGCTAGGGGGCGTTCTTCGACGGCGGGATGTCAAGGCTGAAGAATTCCAGCACGTCATCTAAATGCTCCGATTCGGCGGTGCAGCGCTGCACCGCCTCGGCTAAGATCGCCTGAGCGTCGGCAACCGAGCGCCGCTTTTCCTCAATCTGCGCTTCCAGCGCCGCGATTTCCTGCTCGGCGGCGGCGGTCTGCGCTTTGGTCTGCTGCCCGAGGCTGCCTGCATACGCCGCGAGGGCGGCCAGCTTGCGGGACGCGTCGGCGACCACACTGTCGGAAGTGGTGCCGGTGGTTTTGCCGAGGGCGTCCAGCGTCACTTTCACGGTCTGGCGGCGCATGGCAAGCGGCATCTCCGCCGGCAGCGAATTCAGCATCTCGCGCATCTGCTCGGCGGAAAACGACGCCGCCGGCAGGCCGGCGCTCTGGTAAATGGCGGCAAAGTCCGCCGCGCCGCCGCGCGTCACAAACGCCGGCGCGGCCGCCGGGGGAACCGTGATTTCGTCGAGGTTCGGCCCGGCGCTTTCGCGCACCACCTCGTCCACCGTCCGCGCCGGCGCGTCGTGCCCGGCTTCGCCGCTTTGACTGCCGCCGCCGTGCGGCAGCTCCACAAACAATCCGGCGGCTTTGCGTAATTTATCGGCAATATCGAGCATAAGCTACTCCGACTCGTAAGGAGCCAATTCTTCCAAAAGCTGAGTCATCGAGTCGGTCTGGTCCACGACCCCTTCAATGTCCGCCAAGACCTGCTCAGGCGAGCGGGCGCGGATTTGGTCGTTGATCAAGCCGAACGTGTCTTCCAGCAGCGCAAGCTGGTACTGCAAATTGGTCAGGATGCGCCCGATTTTGCCGACCCCTTCTTCGCGCTGATGCAGCACGTCCACCCGTTTTTCCAGCACCGCTTTCGTGCTCGGGTCGGCTTCTTTTCCCAGCAGCCCGGCGGCGTCTTTGCCTTCGCGGGCATACGATGCCTGCACTTCCGTCACCATCTGCGCGGCCCGGCCTGCCGAGGGAGCGGTCATGTCGTCGGAATGGCGCGGAACGGCCCGCCGCAGCGTGCCGCACTGGTCGGTCCACACCGACGCCACATACCGCCGAAACTCGGCTTCCTTGCCGGCGAACAGCAGAAACTTTTCCAGCAGATAATCCAGCTTCCGCAGGACTGTTAAAAACCATTTACGATCACTCTGCGCTTGGGCGTTGATCTGGGTGCGAATTTCTTCCAGGCGCAGAAACCGCGCCTGCATGTCGGCGTCAATCTGGGCGAACGTTTGAATTTTAAGCTGCTCTCGCCGCGCGGCGACTTCGGCATCCGCCCGGCGCGACAGGCGGGCATCGTACCAGCGCGAGTCGGGCACAAACAGCAGGTACGCCGCTTCGGCCACCACCCCCGCCAGCAGCGGCAGCGGGGAAAGCAGCGCCGCCGACAGCGCGGCGGCCCCGGTCAGCCCGGCCAGGTTGCCGCCTTCTTTGAATGCTTCCAAAAACCGACCGGCTTTGCTTGTCTTCTCCATAACTCGAACACTGTCACAAATCTATCAGACACGGGCGCTTGAAAAAAGTTGCAGGAATGCTGGGGGTGTCGTGCCGGAAAGTTCGCGACAGACGCCGCGTTTTCCTCTTTATGCCTGCCGCTTTTATGCCTGCCGCTGCCGTTCGGCGGCAGTTACGGCAGCAGGTCGGTGACTCGAAGCCGCGACGCAGGCGAAGCGAGCGGGCTGACCGTGTCCGCCGGGGCAAGAACGGTCTCCTCGGCGTAGCCGCCCGGCACGGGCCGGCGGAAAACATGCAGGGTGCGGGCGTTGATGTTGACGACCCAGTATTCGGGAATGCCTGCACCGCCGTACTGCGCCTGCTTTTCCCCCAAATCCCGGCGCAGTGTCCGGTCGGAGACTTCAACCGCCAGCCGCACTTCTTCCGGCAAAGGCGTCCCGAGCCGCAGGTACTCCACCAAAGGCCGGTGCATAACTGCCGCGTCCGGCTCCGGCTCCTCGTACTCGCCGACCGCGATGGGGGCGGCAAGGCGCACATAGTCAATGCCGAAAATCGCTTCCAGCGCTTTTTGAATTTGCTTGCAGGTGTAAATATGCCGCTCATGCTGGGTCATTTTAGGAACAATGTCTCCGTGGATCAGCTCGAACCGGGCTTCTTCGAGAATGCCTATCTCTAAAAGCTGACGGCATTCGTCGCGCGTCCATTTTTTGCGGTCTGTGGCGGGCGTCTGAGTGATCATCTTACTGCTTCTCCGGGAAGATCGGGGCCAAAACCTGGGCGCTGCGGCTCGGCAGGTAAATCTGAACGCTTTGGGCGCGGCCGTACATCGGCACCGGCTGGCGGGGGTAGACAAAGCCCGGCGTGCCCCGGCCCGGCCCGGCGAAATCTCGGTCGTCGGTGTTCAAAATCACCCGGTAATCGGCGGCATCGGGAATGGGGAACCGCAGGTCCTGGTACGAGCGGGTGGGGTGGAAGTTAAACGCGAACACCAGCGGCCCCCGCCGGTAGGCAAGCTGCTTGGCGTCTTCATGCAGGGCTAATTGCTCAATCAGCGGGTCGCCGAGCAGGCCGAACGGGGCGTCGAGGGCCAGCATCGCCCGGTCGAAGGCGTTGAGGCCGGAATAGCACAGGTCGGGGTTGTCGGCGAGCGACCATTGACGGCGGGCATAATGGTACGAAAACCCGTTGCCGTCGCGCGGAAAGTCTACCCATTCGGGGTGGCCGAACTCGTTGCCGATAAATGACAGCCAGGCTTCCCCGGCGAGGCTGAAGGTTAATAATCGGATCATCTTCAGCAGCGCCGTGCCGCGCTCGACCACAAAGTTCGTGTCGTCCCGGCCCATGTGCTCGTACATGGCGGCTCCCATCAGGCGAAAGGCCAAAGTTTGGTCGCCGACTAAACTCTGGTCGTGGCTTTCCACATAGCCGACCCGCTTTTCGCCGGGGCGTCTATTCAAAAGCTCATGGTACACGGCGCTGAGGCTCCACTCTTCATCGGGGACTTCCTTGACCAGCGCCGTCCAGTAGTCGGGAACCCCCATCGCCAGCCGGTAATCGAAGCCGATCCCGCCGTCGGGGACGGGCCGGGCCAGGCCGGGCATGCCGGAAACATCCTCGGCGATGGTGACGGCCTCGGGCCGGACCAGCCGCGCCAGGTCGTTTGCGGCCTGCAAGTACAGCAGCGCGTCGTCGTCCACCCCGCCGCCGAAGTAGTTTTCGTAACCTGAAAACACCCGGTTCAATCCGTGGTCCCGGTACAGCATGGAAGTCACGCCGTCAAACCGCAGGCCGTCAAAGCGAAACTCTTCCAGCCAAAAGCGCACGTTGGACAGCAAAAAGCGCTGCACTTCGTATTTGGCGTAGTCGAAGACCAGGGAGTCCCACGCCGGGTGCTCGCCGCGCGGCCCGGCATGAAAATACTGAAAGTCAGTGCCGTCGAACCGATTCAGGCCCTCAAAGATGTTTTTGACCGCGTGGCTATGGATAATATCGAGAAAGACCCGCAGGCCCAAGCCGTGCGCCGCGTCAAGGAGCGCCTTCAAATCCTCGGGCGTGCCGAAGCGCGACGACACGGCGAAAAACGACGACACATGGTAGCCGAACGAGCCGTAGTAGGGGTGCTCCATCACGGCCATAAGCTGCACGGCGTTGTAGCCTAACGCCGCGATGCGCGGCAGGACAATCTCGGTAAACTCGGCAAAGGTCCCGACCCGGCCGTCTTCGGTCGCCATGCCGGCATGGGCTTCGTAGATTTTGAGGCCGCCGGCAAGCGCCGGAACAGGGTGCTGCCATTCAAACGGACGGGGCGGCAGCCACACTTGAGCCGTGAAATCATGGGTTTCCGGGTTTTGGACCACGCGCCGGATATACGCCGGGATGCGGTCCTGCCTGCCCCTTGAACTCACAACATGGACTTTGACCAGGCTGCCGTGAGTCAGCGTTTCGGCATACGCGCTGTCGGGAAAAAACGCGCTCCACACGCCGTCGCCGCGCGTCAGCGGATGACTGCCCCGGTCCCAGCCGTTGAAGTCCCCGCACAAAAACAGCGCGTCGGCCCCCGGCGCCCATTCTCGGTACCAGACGCCCGCCTGCCCGTCCCGCTCGCCGCGCGTGACCCCGAACCATTCATGCCCCAAGCTGATCGGCCCGAGCAGGCCGCCGGTTTCGTCGGCCGCCGCCCGCAGCCGCTCGTACTGCGCCGCGCGTCGGCGCAGGGCATCGGCAAACGGCGCGAGCCAGGGGTCAAGCGAGATCAGTCCGAGCGGGGCGTCTGTGTGCATAACTTGAGTATACCCCGGCGGCGCACGGCAAAAATTGCTGCCGCTCTTTGTTGACTCTTAATGAAGGCTTAACACAAGTGCTTTATAATGCCGGTATCTCGACGAGGATGAAAGGGACCTTACCAATGAAGTCTGAATTCACTCTTGCGTTCTCGGGCCTGCTGTGCGCCGCCGGCCTGGCCGCGTCGGCCCAAGCGCCGCTCATTAGGCACACCGAACAGAAAACCCCGATCAAACATGTGCTGCTGCTCAGCCTCGACGGCTTCCATGCCGTAGACCTGGCGAACTATGTCAAGTTCCACCCCGCATCGGCGCTGGGCCAGCTCAGCGGCGTCGGCATTACCTACACCCAGGCGTCCACCCCCAAGCCGTCGGATTCGTTTCCCGGCCTGCTCGGACTTTTGACCGGCGGCTCCCCCGTGTCCACCGGCGTTTACTACGACAATTCCTACGACCGCGCCCTGCTGCCGCCGGTGTCGTTTAACTTGGGCAATCTGCCCGGCACCAATGTTCTCTACGATGAGTCCCTTGACAAAGACAGCACGCTGCTCAGCGGCGGCGGCGGGATCAACCCGAAAAACCTGCCGCGCGACCCGCGCACCGGCAAGCCGGTCTACCCGCATTCCTTTCTGCGGGCGAACACGATCTTTGAAGTCGCCAAAGAAGCCGGCCTGCGGACCGCCTGGAGCGACAAGCACTATGCCTACGACCTCGTGAACGGACCGTCGGGCACGGGCGTAGACGACCTGTACACCCCGGAAATCGCCGCCAATATCGCCGTGGTCGGCGGCAAAGTCGTGGATGCGTCCAATGCCCCGGCGGGGACCGGCCTGCGCTCCACCGTCAACAGCGTCAAGCTGACCGAAGCCTACGACGACCTCAAAGTCCGGGCGATCTTAAATGAGATTGACGGCAAGGACCACACCGGCAAAAAAAGCGCCGGGGTCCCGGCCCTGTTCGGCATGAACTTCCAGGCCACCTCGGTCGGCGAAAAGCTGGCGAAAGAGCCGGCGGCGCTTTCCGGCAGCGACCCGGACCCGCTGACCGGCAAAAGCGGCGGCTACCTCGATGCCCAGGGCACCCCCGGCCCGCTGCTGCAAGACGCCCTCGACCACACCGACGCGTCGGTCGGCGCGATGGTGGCCGCGCTTGGCAAGCAGGGCCTGCTGAACTCGACCTTGATCATCGTCACGGCCAAGCACGGCCAGACCCCGATTGACCCGTCCAAGCGCCAGGCCGCCGACGACGGCGCGTATGACACGCTGCTCAGCGGCATTGAGCCGAACTTGATCGCCCAAAAGACGACCGACGACGTGGCCCTGCTGTGGCTGCGCGACCAGAGCGTCACCGAAGAAGCCGTGGACACTTTGGAAGCCAATCAAGCGGCGATCCGCAGCCAGCAGATTTTGTCCGGGGAAGCCTTGAAGCTGATCTTCCCGGACCCGCTGACCGATTCCCGCTCGCCGGACATTGTGGTCCTGCCGGACTTCGGCGTGATCTACACCGGCGGCAGCAAGCTGGCCGAGCACGGCGGCTTCAACGAGACCGATACCCATGTTGCGCTGCTTCTGGCAAACCCGCAGCTTTCGCGCTCCGAGCTGAAGTCGCCGGTGGAAACGCAGCAGGTCGCCCCTACCATTCTGCGCGTCCTGCGGCTTAATCCGAGCGCCCTGCAAGCCGTCCGCCGCGAAGGCACCGCCCCGCTGCCGGGCTTTTAAGCGCTTCCCCCCCGGCCCTCCTGCTCCCCTATAATTGGGGGCAGGAGGGCCTCACCAGCCAAACACTTCTTGATACCGCGTCCAAATCTGCGCTTCATACGCCAGCGCGTAGCGCTCGGCATACGGCTCGCCCCGCGCCGCCCGGACTTTTGAGCGCGTCGTCATCCGGTCGTGTAATAGTTCGCCGTCCACTCCGGGTTGTTCTTTTTCTGCGCCTGCCCGCCGCGTACCCCCGGCGCAGATTTACGGATGATTTGCTGCCTCATTTGTGTTCTCCAAAGCGGTCACGGAATGCGTGCCACGGGTTGAAACCCGAGGCTCGGATAAACCAGTGTCGCGGCGACACAAGAACAGATGACGTTACAATCTTCCGTCGCCTCGACGGTGTTTTCTCTTAGCCTCGGAATTTATTCCGTGGCGGCTGGTTCTTTCGCTTTCTTCCTGACCCGCTCCATGCTGTCTTTCTGCGCCAGCGCATCCAGCACCCACCCCGCCCGGCGGCGAATGTCAAGGTCGGGATTTTCTAAGCGCTGCATTAACTGTTCTTTGAACCCCGGCCCGTCCACTTTCCGTGCCAGCTTGCAGAACGTGCGAAAGTCCCGGTCGTCGCGGCGGTCAACAAGCGACAGAACGACCCCTTGCAGCCGTACTTGATCGCTTGGCGTCAGCATCGGCGGCTTGAGGGCGCGAACAAGTAAAGCTTTGACATAGCCGGACCGATGGAAGAACGGGTCGGCTTCCAGAAATCGGATGGCTGTTTCCCGCCCCGATGCATCTCCCTGACGAAGTTTTCGGTAATCTTCCTCGAAATCCGGCGGATACGCTGCCTCCATTGCCGCATAAAACAGGCGACGGGCGGCTTCGATCACTTTGTCTGCTTCCGGGTCTGCGTAACAGCGGCGTGCCCCCTGAACAACTTCATGGAAGAACTTTTGCGCGTCGTTTAGGACCTGCGCCTGCGTCGCAAAGTTGAAGGGGCCGCTGGGCAGGCGGTAATCTTCCACCTTCCGCGCAAGCCGCTGAAGGTCTGTCAATGGGGCGTTGTGGCTTTTTTTGCGCTTCATTTCTACTCACGCAGGACTTTGTTATAGACGACAATGCTGGGTTCGGGGCGGAAGCCGAACTTTTTGTTGATGGCGAGCATCGGGGCGTTGTCGGCGTGGTTGTCGGTGGTCATGACCGTGACCCCGGCGGCGCGGGCGCGGCGGTAGGCATGGACTTTCAGCGCGGTCGCGAGGCCGTGGCCCCGGTGGTCTTTCAGAACGCCCGTCAGCCACTGCATGCCGACGGCCGGGAACTCCACTTTAGGAACGACATGGCACTTGCCGATCCACTCCCCGTCTTTTTCGGCGAATAAATGCAGTTCGGGACGCCACTCGGGGCGCTCAAAGAGGCTGCGGACAAAGTCTTCAAACGGCTCAACGGTAAACGGCTGCGTGTCCCGGCGGGGAATGTCGTAAATCAGCGTGGAGTCCAGCTCGTACAAGCGGCGGCGATTAGCTTCCGTGTCTTCAGCCTCGGCGTAGGTCACAAACTGAACCCCGTAAGCCTCGGCCGACGCGACCGACCCGGCATAGGGCGCATCGTCCCAGGCCGCGAGGTCAAGAAACGACGGCGATTCGCGCTCCATCTCCGAAAAGCCGCGCCGCGTCAAAAACTCAATGCCGGGTTCGTCGGGCGTTTCCTCGCGGAACGCCGTCACCATGCGCTTCGCCCCGCGCCCGGCGGCAAACGCGGCGGCTTGGTCGTACAGGGTCGCGCCGAGGCCCTGCCGGCGAAACGCGCGGCTGACTTCGATCGCAAAGTCGCACACATCGGCCATTTTAAACGTCGTCGTGTTCAGGTCAACCGCGTCCAAAAACGCAGCCGTTTGGCCGGTTTGGGAATGGACAGCGCACAGCCGAAGGTCCACCTGCTCCGGCTTGCGGAGGGCATCGCGCCGCGCCCAGGCCGCCGCGCTCATCTGCCGGTGCGCGGGCCGCCCGTCGTTCAGCAGCGCCGTCACGGCCCCCCGGTCGGCTTCTTCAAAAGGCCGAATGTCAAATGTCGTCATGGCTGCCTGTCTCCTGAACTGGTTTAAGGTCCTTGCTGTAGCTGATTTCCGGCGCATCGGGCACGAAGCCCAGCTTTTTGTTGATGGCCCGCATCGGCGCGTTGTCTTCGTGGTTCTCGGTCAAGATCAGCCGGCACCCGCGCTTCATCGCAGCGTTCAGGGCGCGGAGCTTCAGCGCGAGCGCAAGGCCCCGGCCCCGGTAGTCGGGCAGAACCCCGGTCAGATCTGTCCAGCCGATACCGGTCCCTTCTTGAAAGCTGATCTGGCTGACCCCGACCCACTCCCCGGCGTCTGCGGCCAAAAACAGCGCATTGGAATCCCATTCAGGCCGCTCAAAGTGCTTGACGAAGTGCTCAAACGGCGGCGGCTCCGCGTGAACATCGTTTGTCGGGATGTCCCGGTCGAGCGCCGAGTCGAGTGCATGCAGCTTGCGGCGGTTCGCCTCCGTGTCGCCCGCGTCGGCAAACGAAAACAGCGCAATGCCGTCCGGCGCGGGCCGTGTGAAACGGGCCGGGTCAAATGTCGTCAGGTTCAGCATCACGGGAACAATGCGGTCCACTTCGGCGAACCCGTGCCGGGCCAGAAACGGCACACGCGGGTCGGCGGGGTCAAACAGCGTCAGGTACGTCGTCATTCGGGTTAAATTTCGCGACCGGGCAAACGCCACGGCCTCGGCATACAGCGCGTCGGCCCGTGCCTCGCTCCACTGCTCCGGGGCGATCCACAGCCCGAAGCCGCAGACGCCGGGCTTGCGCCGGGCGGTCGTGCCCCGGTCCACGGCGTTCAAATACGCCCAGGCCGGCTCGCCCGCGCACCGCCGCAGGCTGACCTCATCCGCCGGCTTTAACGAGTCCTCGCGCACCCATTCGGCCAGCGTGCTTTGGTGATGCGCCGGGCGCGTTTTGTTGCGGCCCGCGACGATTGTGTCCCGGTCTTCTTTGCGGAACGGGCGAATGGTGAACTCAATGTCAAGATGGGTCATGGTGAACTTCTCTCCCTGCCCTGAACGGCAGGGCTTTGAAGCGCAATTTCCCGCCTTCGCGGGCAAAGAAGCCAAAGTATCTCGGATGCCCGCGAAGGCGGGAAATTGTCCTTTGAAGCACGGGGGTTCAGCCCCGTGTCCGTATAAACTTTTTACTCTTTCCTCAGCGGCCGGTACAGCGACGCCGCAATGCACAGCGCAAGCTGCGGGGCGAACGTGATCAAGACAGTCCAGAACGGGCCGAGCTTTTGCAAAAGTACGCCGGTGACGGCCAGGCCGAGCGGGCCGCTGCCGAACGCGATCAAGCGAAAGACGCTGTTGACCCGGCCCTGCAAATGATCGGGAATTTGCCCTAATCGGTAGGCGTACTGCGTCCCCAAGTAAATCGGCACGATGATAAAGCTGAGGGCGTTGACGATGCCCAGCCCAATCAAGCTCGGCGCAAACGCATAAAACAGCCAGGTTCCGGCCCAGACCCACGCCGAGCCGATCAAGAGCGGGCCGAACTTGTATCGCTTTTGCAGCGGCACCGCGAGCAAAGAGCCGAGAATGCCGCCTGCTCCCCCGGTCGCCGTCAAAAAGCCGATGGCGACCGGCCCGGCCCCGAGCTTTAGCGCCAGCACAATCAAAATCAAGGCCCAGCCCGCGCAGCAGCACATCAAAACGCCGGTCAGCACGGCGACAAACCGAATCACTTCATGGGCGTACAGCCAGCGCAGCCCTTCGGCGATTTCCCGCCCGAGATGCGGCGCGGCCTCGGGAGGGCGCGGCGCAGGCCGGACATCGGTGCGGAGCGACAGCAGGGCCAGCACCGACAGCGCATACGACACGGCATCGGCGAGAAACGGCACCCCGCGCCCGACGCCGTACAAGAGGCCGCCGAGCGACGGCCCGAGGAGGCCGGAAATGCCGTACACCGCTTCGTTCTGCGCGACCGCCGCCGGAAGCTGCGCTTTGGTGACGACCCGCACCAGGCAGTTCGACTCGGCCTGATTGAAAAACACAAACAGCGTGCCTTCGGTCACCGTCACGACTGAAAGCTGCATCAAGCTCAAATGCCCCAGCCACAAAGCCAGCGGCACCGAGCCGAGCGCCAGCGCCCGGCCCGCATCGCACCACAGCATCGTCCGGCGCGGGTCCCAGCGGTCCACCAGCGCCCCGGCCGGCAGGCAGAGCACGAGGTACGGCAGCCCGCGCAGGGCGGCCAGGCCCCCAGCTTGGGCCGGCGAGTGGGTCAGCGCCAGCACCAGCAGCGGCAAAGCCAGCCCCGACACCTGCGATCCAATCGCCGACGCCACCTGCCCCGCCCACAATCGCAGATAATCCGCGTTGCGCCAGACCGAGCTTGGTTTCTCTTCAGCAGCCGGGGCCGCCGGCAGTGTTAAAGACATATAATTCTCCGCGCCTTTGCGGGGTCTGACTGAAATACTGGCACTGAAAGTGCCGGATTTTTTTCTAGACCGCGCCTAAAATCTGCGTGACTTGGCTTTGGGTCTCGACCAGCTTGAAGAAGTCGCCTTTTTTCTCCATCAGCTCGGCGTGCGTGCCCATCTCGGAGATTTTGCCGCCGTCCAAAACAATCAAGCGGTCGGCGTTTCTGAGCGTGGACAGGCGATGGGCAATCGCAAATGTCGTCCGGCCTTTGATTAAGCGTCCGATGGCTTCTTGAATCTGCTTTTCGGTCTCGACATCTACGGCCGAAGTCGCTTCGTCGAGAATCAAGATGCGCGGATTGTGCAGAATGGCGCGGGCAATCGAGACCCGCTGACGCTCGCCGCCGGACAGCTTTGCGCCGCGCTCGCCGACCATCGTGTCATAGCCGTCGGGCTTGGCAAGAATAAACGAGTGGGCGTTCGCGGCTTTCGCGGCGTCCATGATCTCCTCAAACGAGGCCGACGGCTTGCCGTAGGCGATGTTTTCGGCAACGGTGCCGTTGAACAAGAACGGCTCCTGGAGGACAATCCCGATCTGCCGGCGCATATCTTGCAGGCTCATTTCGGTGTAGTCAATGCCGTCAATTTTGAGTGTCCCGGCATCGGGTTCATAGAATCTGCACAATAAATTGATGGTCGTGGATTTGCCCGCGCCGCTTTTGCCGACCAGGCCGATCATCTCGCCGGGCTTTGCGGTAAAGGTCAGGCCCTTGATCACGGGGTTCGATTTGTCGTAGCCAAATCTCACGTTGTCGAACGTCACTTCCCCTTCAATCGCGTGGTGCGGAACGGCGGCTAGGGCATAGTTTTCTTTTTCGGTGTCCATGACCTCAAAGATGCGCTCCGCGCCGGCCATCGCCCGCGAGAACCAGTTGTTGACCTGCGCGAACCACGCCAGCGGGCCGTAAATCAGCGCCAGATAGGCGTTGAATAAGTAAAAGTCGCCGAACGTCATCTGGCCTTTGTAGACCATCCAGCCGCCGACCGCCCAGTTGATAAGAGCGCCCATGCCCACAAACAAGGACATCGCGCCGAAAATCGTGAACCAGCGCGTGTCCCCGGCAATCCCGGCGTCGCGCAGCTCGGCGTTCCGCACGGTGAACTTGGCGTTTTCGTAATCTTCCTGGGCGAATGCTTTGACGACCCGTATCCCCGTGAGAGACTCGTTCAGATGGATATGAAATCTGGCCCATTTCTGGCCGACTCGCGTAAATAATTGGGCGACCGACTTCCAGAAAAAGCCGCCGATGGCGACCACCACGGGAATCGGGGCCAAAATGCACAGTGTCAGCTTCCAGTTCACCGACAATAAATACCCGGCAATCCCAAGCAGCAAGAGGCCGTTGATCAGAAAATACGGCACGCCTTCGGTCAGAAAGCCCCACACCCGGTCGGTGTCCTGCGTCACCCGGCTGGTGATGGCCCCGACCTGCTTTTTATCAAAGTAATTCAGCTGCAAAAACTCAATCGCCCGGTAAAGCTGCGCCCGCAGGTCCGCCGCGATATGCCCGCCGAGGAACGCAATGGTCCGCCCGGTCCAAATCTGCACGCCGACTCCGGCGACAAGCAGGCCGAGCCACGCCGCCATCAGCGGCAAAAGCTGCTCCGGGTGCGGGTGCGGCGGCAGCAGCACCTGGTTGATCAGATTGCGCTGGATCAGCGGCGGCGCGAGGTTCAGCACCGTGGTCAGCAGCGACAATCCTGCGAGAATTCCCGCCTGCGCCTTGTAAGGCCGCAGAAAACGCCCGATCCGCCACAGGGTCTTGGATCGGTTGACGCACGCCGGGCAGATGCCGTCTTTTTCAGGCAGCAAGCGTCCGCAGTTCGCGCAGTGGGTCTGCTCGGCTTTCAAGTTAATCGAAAACGGCTCCCCTTTGGCAAGCTGCTCGATCCCCCGCGCGGCCTCGCTGAACCGGGCGGCGACTGTCTGCGAGTACGACACCACGGGCAGGATGTCGCCGGTTTTGGCTGTAATCTCAAGCCGCCCGCCGCCGACCAGCGGCTCGTTGCGGGCGGTTTGTATCTCCGAGATCGGCATCTGGAACGCCAATGCCCCGCCCGGCTCGAACACCTGCACCTGCTCGCGGGTGACGACAAATTCGCGCTGCCCAAAGCCGCCGTCGGCGCTGATGTCGGCGGACAGCCGGATCAATTCTTCGGCGCTGTCCTGAGTCAAAATCGGTGACTGGGTGATCGTCATAAAAGCTCCCTCAGAATCAAAGTCTTATTCAAACCAAAAAAAGGCTCCGGGCTGATCCGGCGCGGTGTCCAAAAAAGGAAACTGCGCGGGAAGCCCGAAGCCTAATCAAAAGCGGTCGCGGTTAAAAACGGCGGCGATTCCTTTGAGGAGGCAGCGGGCAGGCAAACGGAGCCGCCGGGATACGGGCGGCGTCGGCGGCGAATGCGTGTGTTTTCATCTGCTGTCTCCTTTCGTGAAGCGTTTTTGTAAAAATCGGTGCCCGGCAAAGCGGGAACGGCATGAGTATAGCCGCCGGGCGGCGGCTTTGTCAACCCTCTGCCGGGGATTGGCTCAGGAGTGATGCTCGGAATTGGCCCCGGATTGAAATCCTGGGCCTCCATGCCTCAATCCGGGCCAATCCCCGCACGCTCCCGCGCCGCATCGCTTCATTATAACACCGCTTGGCTGCTTTCCGACTCGGGCTGCCCGCCGAGTCCGAGCGGCGGCAGGGCGGCGACAATTTGGACGGTTTCGACACTGACCGTGACCACGCGGCCCACCAGCCGGACAATATACTCAGGGTCCTCGTCCCGGTTCGGGTCGCTGCCGATCCCGCTGCGCGTGTCGGTCGCGACTTGGTATTGGTCCACCACCCATTCCAGGGCGCTGCGGTTCCCCAGGCGATAAGCAAGCGCCTCCGGCGGAATACCTTCCAGCGTCAGCCCCGCGTTGACTTTCAGCGCCGTTTTGTCCGCCGACAACCGCATCTTGCTCACCCGCCACGAAAACGGAACACCGTCGGTCAGCGTCCACCTCAGCGGATACTCGTCCGCCTGCTCGTAGCCCACATGCAGCGCCGCCAGCTTCGCCCCGGCGGCGACAAAGGCGTGGAAAATGCCTCCCCGCCCCAATTCCGGGGAGCCGGAACCCGGCACATCCGTAGGGGCGCTGCTTGCCGCGCCCTCCGTCCTTGCCGCGCCCTCCGTCTTGTCCAATTCCGTCTTGCTCCCCAGAATTGGGGCGGGGGGGCCGTCTTCCACCAGCGGCACACGCGGCAGCTCGCGCTTCAAGTTTTCCTTGTACCGCGCCCGATACTCCGGGTGATGTAGCAGGGCATACACATAGTGAAAAATGTCCCGTTTCGTTACGTCCGGCCCGTACTTCGCGCGGAACTGCGCCAGCGCCCAATCCGTGACATTATCCCGCCGTATCTTGCCGTCAAGCGCGTAGGTATAGAGCGGGAAGCATTGTGTTCCGCCTTGTGTCATAAAGTCAGGTGCAATATCAGTCATCAGCGTGAACATCGGCAATTCTTGGCCGACTTTGAACCAAATGATTTTGTTGTCGCTACGAGAGGCATGAACTGGATGATATGTGTGAACCGCACCCCTTTCATCTACTAAAATATCGGCATTGTATAGACACTTTTTTGTGTATGGTCGGTACAAGGCTGGGCGTATCACATTATCATCGTACTCAGATTTACGGCCTCGTTTCAATTCGCTTTTGAGGTTACGGCTCCATTTTAGGCTCTCATAACCTACGAACTCGTCAACGTCCGCTGTTCTGTCGGACGCAATCCAACGATCCACTTCACCGTTGTAAACTCTGATGAAGTCATCAACTCTTTTTTTGAGTTTAGTTTCATCAAAATCGTAGACGACATTATCTCGGTCGGTTTTGATGCCGGGCGAATAGGTTTTGAAAATCGTTTGCACTTCCGGCGATTTGCTGGCCTTCGCTTCTTTGGATACAAGCGGCAGGAAATCCGAATAATGCGCGTGCAGACCTTCGGTAATCCAGTTCCCTTTCGTGTCCGGCTCCAATGTCTGCCACTCGACATTCTTGACGCTCCCGACAGTCTTTAACGCTTCCAATTTCGCCAGGCCGCTTTGCTTGTCGTCCACGGCATGATAATAAATCGTGGCGGGCGGGTAGGGCTTGGACAATCCCTCCCGGCGGCGCACCAAAAGCGTGATGCCGACGCCGACCATGATGTTGAAGACGCTGCCGCCGCCGCGCTTGCGGGCATTGCCGCCCAAGTCCAAATGGTAAACCTCGGTGAAGTCTTGGGCCAGGTGCTTGCGAAACCCGTCAAACGCCAAGCCTTCCAAAAAACCGTTGTTGGTGACAAAGCAAATCACGCCGTCGCGGTCTTCCAGCCGGTCGGTCGCCCAGCGGAAAAAGCGCGAATACGCATCATAAACCTGTGTACGCAGCGTCGCTTTCGAGTCCTTGACGTAGCTTGCCCGGATGTGGTCGTCAACCACCCCGTAGCGGCGGTTTTTGTTGTTGTCATTCTCGTTCTGCTGCCCCACATTGTACGGGGGGTTGCCGAGGATGACCGTGATCGCGGCGGCCTTCTCACGCTTCACCCGCTCGGTGTTCTGCGGGCTGAAAATAGACAGCGTGGTTTGGGCGGCTTCGGCCAAATCCAGCGTGTCCGTGAAGCAGAGGCCGTCGAACGGCAGGTAGTGGCCCATTTTCTCGAAGTACGCATGCTCGATATTGAGCGACGCGATATAATACGGCAGCAGCATGACTTCGTTCGCGAACAGCTCGCGCTCGTACTTGAAACGCAGGGTCTGCGGCGACACGCGGCGCAGGATGTTGACCAGGAAATTGCCCGTGCCGGTGCAGGGGTCGAGAACGGCGACCCCTTTGTCGCTCAGGGACAGGCCGAACTCGGACTGCAAAACGTGCTCCACGCTTTCGCACATGAAGTCCACAATCGGCTGCGGGGTGTAGACAATGCCGTGCGTGTCGGCCTGGTCCTTGCTGAAGCCCTGAAAGAACCGCTCGTAGACCGTGTTCAAAAACCCCTGCTTTTCGGCATAGGTCGTGATTGTCCGCGCTTCAGCTTCAATCGCCGTGTAAAAGTAGTCCAGCCGCTTCAAAAACTCGCGGCGGCTGAACGCCTGCCAGGTCAGCGCGGCAATCACTGTTTCAATCTCGGCGGCGATGACATTGCGGCGGGCAAACTCCGGGTTGTCCAGCACGGTCCGAAACAAGCGCTCGGTCAGCAGATGCTGCACCAGCATTTCTTCAATCGCCTCGGCGCGGAGGGCCGGGTTCAGCGCTCCCTTGCAGAGCGTGTGGAATGATTCAAACGCAGCGGCGAAGGTCGGGTCGCTGCTTCTGGCTCCGTCAATAATCGTTTTGAGACCCGCCGCCAGCTTTGGAATGTCGTCTTTGAACTGGGCGACGGCCCGCTGAAACTCTTCAATCTGCTCGTCGGTGTGATCCAAAAAGCGCCCCAGCAGCACGGCAAGCTGCGCCGGCTCTTGAATGCTTGTATCCAGCACGACTTTGCCGTTTTGGTACAGCACCGCCCGGCGGGTGTCCTCAAAGATCGTGTTGGACAGGGGATACGCGCGTGCAATCTTTTTTTGGATTTCCGCGTCGAGATCGTCGCCGGTGTCTTTGGCTTCCCAGTAGCCGCGCGGGATTTTAAACTCGTCCTGCAAAGTCGCATCGGGCCGGCTGAGGCTGCCGCCGAGCTTGTGTTCCAGCAGCACGGTCCACCCGCGCGGCTTGGCGACGGCATCCAGCAGCTTGCCGAACGCAAACCGGGTCGCCTGCTCCTGAGTCGCGCCCTGCGCGGCAATCGCCTGAAGGTCGGCGTAGTAGGCTTGAAACTCTTTGGCGTGCGGAGAAAGGAGCATACAGAGATTATACAGCAAAAAGCCCGCCGGAAATGCGGCGGGCGTGGGAGTATTTTCGGGGGGAGTATTTTCGGGCGGCCTCGGTTATAGCGGCTCCAGCACGACCTCCCCGCCGGTCTGCATCTCGGCTTGCAGGAGGCAGCCCTCCATCAAGCCGACGCCGAGCAGCGGCGCGTTTTCCAGAACAATGACTTCCGTGATGCGCTCTTCATTGTCCCAGTCAAGCACAACTTCCAGCGCTTGACTAAGCCGCGCACTGCCGCCGGCGGCGCTGATATAGCGAAATTCCGACTCAGCGGCTTCCATCTGCGCGGCCAGCGCACCGGGTACGGCGAGGTCGCCGTCAAACCCTGTGTCTACAATAAACTCTATGCTCATCGGACCGTTCAGGCCCGGCAGAGTGAGCGTAATCCGTGGGAACCTGTCCCGAACATGGCCGAAGATCACTTGGGCAGGCTCCTTTGCATCAAGTCGCCTGCCAGATAACGGGCCAAAAGGCCGTATTCCGGCTCCGGGCCGATCTTCATCAGAAAGAGCGGGCCTTTCACTTGCTGCTTCCGCATCGCCCGCAGGGCGTTTCCGGTGGAGTCTGCAATCGCATACTCTTCCGTGTCCGGCTCGATGGCGATGAACTCATTGGTGTGCGCCGGCTCCACCCTCGCTTTCAGCTTGGCTTCGTAGACCGCCAGGCCGCGCCGGGTCAGGTCGTTGTAATCTTCCCGCCCGGTCCACCCAAGACGCGCGGCAATCGCATCGGCTTCTTCCGTTGTCATGGCATAACCTCCTGTTTGTGACATTTACGGACAGAAGTGTACCTGAAAAAGCTACACAAACTTCAAGTCTTCATAGCGGCGGCCTAAGACGACCTCGCTATTGGTCCCAAGCCAGCGGTCGAGCACCGTGGCGTAGACGGCCCGGAAATCGGTGGTGTATTTGAGGTCCCCGGCGTCCAAATCCGTCAAGCTCGGGTACGCGCCGTACAGGCCGCCTTTGACCGGCGTGCCGAGCAGAAACATCTCCGACGCCGTGCCGTGGTCGGTGCCCCCGCCGGCGTTTTCATGCACCCGCCGCCCAAACTCGGAAAACGCCAGCGTCAGAACATGCTCCGACACGCCCAGGGCGTCCAGGTCGGTTTGAAACGCCAGCAGGGTATCGGACACGTCCTGCCAAAGCCGGTTGTGGCGGCGCACCTGCTGCGTGTGCGTGTCGAAGCCGCCGACCGAGATGTAAAAAACGCGCGTTCCGAGGTTCGCCGTAATAAGCTGGGCGATCTCCTGCATGCCGCGCCCGAACGCCGACTTCGGATACGACACGGTTGAGTGATATTTCCCGATCCCCGCCGCGATTTTGTCCGCGCTTTCATACGTTTCAGCGGCGGTCTGCTGGAACAAGCGGCCGTAAGGCGTGTTCGAGTCGCCGGTTTGGATCGCTTTCAGCGCGGCGGTCCGCGCCTGCCCCTCGCTTCCGCCGCCGGGAAAGACGACCCCGAAATTCGCCAGGCCCTGAATGCTCGGCACGGCGGCGTGGGCGCTTGCCAGCGCTTCGCTGCTTTCGCTGCCGATGTTGATCCCGGTCAGCGGCGAAGTCCGCCCGCTGCGAATCGCGTCCAAATACCGCCCGACCCAGCCTTCGGTGCCGAGCTTTTCGGGTTCGGCCGTCTGCCAAATCTCCATCGAGCGGAAATGGCTGTGGTTCGGGTTCGGATAGCCCACCCCCTGCACAATCGCCAGCTTTTTTCGGTCGTACAGCGTTTTCAAGCCGCCCATGACCGGGCTGAGGCCGAGGCTGTCGGTAAGAGGCAGCACTTGGCCCGGTGAGTGCCCGATGACGGGCCGGGCCGCCCGGTACGCGGGATCGGCATACGGCACCACCGTGTTCAGGCCGTCGTTGCCGCCGGTAAGCTGAATCACGACCAGCGAGCGGCCGGCGGTCTGCCCCGATGCCGCCAGGGCGTTGTCGGCGACCGAGTCGGCCCAGACCATTTTCGCGAGCCAGGGCGGCACGGCCAGCCCGACCGCGACGGTGGTAGCGCTTTTTTTGAGAAAATCCCGGCGTGAGTAGTTGCTGATTGACATGTTGGTTTTCTTTCTCGGGACCCACCCCGGTTCGTTCCGCCCCCCCCCCCGCAGCGGGAAGGTGAAAAGTTTCGGATAAATCGTAGGGGCGCTGCTTGCTGCGCCCATTGTCCCAATCTGCCCCGTATCGCTCCTCACCTTCCCCCTTCGGGGAGGTCGGAACGAGCCGGAGTGGGTTCAGCAGACTTGGTATTCGGGCGTCGCCATGAGGAGCGGGATCACGGCCCGCAGGCGGCCTTCCAGACCCCCGGCGGACGCATCGCCCTGATTCACGAACTCCCGCAGCGTCTGCCGGGCGGACGGCGTCAGCGGCAGCGGGCCGAGCGTTTCAATCAAATGATCCACCCAGCCGTCGGGGGTCAAAGAGTTCTGCCGCAAATAATCCGCAAGGCGCGGCGTCCCCCCGCCGAGCAGCCCCCGCGAGTTCGACAGTTGATTGGCGAAATTGATCCGGGCCAGCAGGGTAGACGTATTAATCCACGCTTCGCCGCCGTCCCAGCCTTTCACCGTCGGCGGGGCCAGAAGGTCCTGGCCCATCGCTCGCATGGCGTTCGGCAGGCTTGCCAGCACGGCCAGCCTGCGCCCCGCCGCCTGCGGGGCGGAAGCCGCCGGGGCCGCCGCGCCGGGCATCGCCGCCGGCGGGAACGCCCTTTCGTTGGCCGGCGTGATGTCGGCCAAAGACAATTCCACGGCGGGGGCCAGCCCGAGCAGCTTGACCGAGCCGACCACATACTGCGCGGGGGACTTGATCACGGCCAGCCGCGCTTTCTCCGAATAAAACGCCCGCGAGCGGAAAATACGGCCCAGGACGGCACGAACATCGTAGCCGCTGGCAAAGTACGTTTCGGTCAGCGCCCGCAGCACCGCCGGCTCGGGGTTCGGGTAGGCGAAAAACTCCCACAGCTTGGTGCAGAGCCGCCAGGCCGTGGCCGGGTGGGCGACCAGGCGATCCACAACATCGTCGCCGTTCCAGTTGCCGGTCTTGCCGAGAAATGTCTTCGGGCCGTCGTCATGCTGACTCGGGTTGAACCGAAACGCACGGCCTTTGGCGTTCCAGCCGGAAAACGCCCGCGCGGCGGCTTTCACATCGTCTTCCGTGTAGTTGCCGATCCCGCAGGTGAACAATTCCATCAGCTCGCGGCCGTAATTTTCGTTCGGGTGCGCTTTGAAGTTCTGATTGCCGTTCAAATAGCGCAGCATTTCGGGGTCGCGGGAGACGGCAAGGGTCAGAGTCCGAAAATTGCCCAGCGCATGCTGCCGGAAAAGCTGGTTCTGCCGGTACAGTAGGTCGCCCTGATTGCCGCCGTCTTTCGACGTGAAATGGCCGTGCCAGAACAAGACCATTTTCTCCTGCAAAGCACGCGGCGACGCGATCATCCGGTGCACCCACCACATTTTGACCGCCTGAGCCGGAGTCCCGCCGTTGTCGGGCACCGGCAGCAGCGCGGCCAGCCGCGCCAGCGTTTTGTCGTCGTCCAAAGTCTCCGGCACCTGCTCCGGGTGCAGCAGGGCGTCGGTGGTTGTGTCAAGGCCCGCCGCTGCCGCCGCCGTGACGGCTTCGGGCGTCGCCCCGAACCCCGCCCGCCGCAGCAGATGGGCCGTGTCAAGATAAGTCTGGCTGTCCATGCGCTTGCTGACGCTCTTCCGCGCGGAAAGTTCATTGCCCCCTTTCTGCGGGGTATACTAATGCTATGGAAAATTTGACGCTGATCCCCGAAAAAGGCTTCGGGCAGGAAACCGATTTGTCGCTGCGGGTCCGCTCGATTGACCCCGCGCTGGACTTGGAAGCCGAAATCAAAAAGCTCAAAGCCGAGCGCAATGCCGTGATTTTGGCGCACTACTACCAAGACGGCGACATTCAGGACCTGGCCGACCATGTGGGGGACAGCCTCGCGCTCGCGCAGGCCGCCGCCGCGACCGATGCCGATGTGATCGTCTTTTGCGGCGTTCACTTCATGGCCGAAACCGCCAAAATCCTTAATCCCGGCAAGCTCGTCCTGCTGCCCGATCTCGACGCCGGCTGCTCGCTGGCCGACCGCTGCCCCGCCGATGTTTACGCCGAGTGGCTCAAAGATTATCCCGGCCACACGGTCATCAATTATATCAACTCATCGGCGGCGGTGAAAGCCCTGTCGGATATTATCGTCACATCGTCCAATGCCGTCTCGATTGTCGAGCAGCTTCCGAAAGACGAGCCGATTGTTTTCGGCCCGGATAGACATTTAGGCAAATGGGTCGAAACGCAGACCGGCCGGAAAATGGTCCTTTGGCCCGGCTTCTGCATTGTCCATGAGCAGTTTTCCGCCCGCAAGCTGGCAGCGCTGCGGGCCTCATACCCCGACGCCCATCTCATCGCGCACCCGGAGTGCGAAGGAGCTGTTTTGGACCAAGCCGACTTTATCGGCTCGACTTTGGCGCTTCTTAAATACGTTCAAACTCACCCCGAACAGACGCAGTTCATTGTCGCTACCGAAGTCGGCATTCTGCACCAGATGAAGCAGTCCCGGCCCGACGCCGAATTTCTCTGCTCCCCGCCTAACTCCGGCTGCGACTGCGCGTCGTGCCCGTACATGCGCCTGAACACGCTGGAAAAACTGTACCTCTGCCTGCGCGACAGCCGCCCCGAGATTACCCTGCCCGAAGACATCCGCGTCCGCGCCCTGCGTCCGGTCCAGCGCATGCTGGACATGAGCCGGGGACTGTCGGTCGTGCAGCAAAAGGGGGACTGACGCCGGGTGCAGTTGCTCCATAAATGGCACGGCTGCACGGCCTTCGGCCAGAAAGTGCCGCTTCGCAGAACTTGGATTGACCTATTCGGATTGACCTATTCTGAACCCCGCGAAGCGGCGGTTTCCTGGCGTCTGCGCCGTGTAGCCGTGTGCTTCAGCACATGGCTCTTCTTCACAATCATCTATGACAACACCGCAAACCCCGCCGCTGCTCGGCGAAGCACTCGACACGCCCATCACAACCCTGCTGAAACCGCTGCTCGGCGCTCATATGCCGACCGCCGGCGGCCACCACAACGCCCTCACCGGCGGCGCGGCCATCGGCTGCCGGGCCGTGCAGATTTTCACCGCCAGCCCGCGCCAGTGGCGCTCGCCGTCCATTGCGCCCGAGATGGCCGAGAAATTCAAAGCCGTCGTCGCCGAAACCGGCCTCACCAAGACCGTCGCGCATGACT
Organism: Capsulimonadaceae bacterium; assembly: GCA_965246745.1. GTDB lineage: Bacteria > Armatimonadota > Armatimonadia > Armatimonadales > Capsulimonadaceae > JANXMY01. Next base: position 989,648 of record OZ251980.1, on the reverse strand, counting down.
CCTATCTTATCAACCTGGCCGCCGAGCCGGGCAGCGACGTGCTGGAAAAATCCCGGACGGCGTTTCGGGGCGAGATCGAGCGGGCCGAAGCGCTCGGCGTCCAGTTTCTCGTGTCGCACCCCGGCGCACACGGCGGGGCGGGAGAAGACATCGGCATTGCGCGTCTGGTGGACAGCCTCGACGCCGTCCACGCGCAAACGCCGGGGGTCAAAGTCCGCACGGCTTTGGAAACCACGGCAGGGCAGGGGACCTATCTCGGCGGCAAGTTTGAGCACTTGGCCCGAATTATTCAAGGTGTCCGAAACCCCGAGCGCTTGGCCGTCTGCCTCGACACCTGCCATGTTTTCGCGGCGGGATACGACATCCGAACGCCTGAGACCTACGCCGAAACGATGCGATTGTTCGATGAGATTATCGGGCTGGAGTGGCTGCAAGTGATCCATGCCAACGACAGCCAAAAAGCCTTCGGCTCGCACGCCGACCGCCACGCGCATATCGGCGAGGGCGAAATCGGCCTGGAAGCCTTCCGCCTGCTGGTCAACGACCCACGCCTCGCCGGCCTGCCGATCATTGTCGAGACCCCCGACAGCGACACCATGCACGAAGTCAACATCCAGCGCCTGCACGATTTGATTGCCGCATGACGCGCCGCAACTTTTTCGCTCCGCCCGTGTCTCAGCACTTGAACCCAACTTCTGGAGGCTTTTTATGAACAGTTCGCCCGACCCGGCCGGGGCCGGATTTATCGTCGGCATCGTGCTTTTTTACGGCTTTTTCATTCTGCTCGGCCTGGCATCGTTTATCTTCTGGATTGTGGAGATTATTGATGTCGCCAAGCGGCAGTGGGCGGACTCCAACACGAAGCTGGTCTGGCTGCTGGTGGTCATTCTCGGGCACGGCTTGGGGGCGCTGGTGTATTACTTTGCCGGCAAGCCGACCGGCTGGCTGCCGGGCGAAGCGCCGAAGTACGCCGGGTATCCGCCGACTTCTCCCCCCTATTCTCCGCCGCCCCCGCCGGGGCAGTGGCCCCCGCCGCCGGGTGCGTAGTGACATTTGCTGTTGACAAGGGCGTATTTGTGTGGACGAGGGCGTTGATTGTGTGCGAGGGCGTGAACGCCCGCGCTGGGGGGCGAAGCGCCAAGCCGCCACCTGCGTGGCGGAAGAATGTCTCTTGCTCGGTTTCCTGTCCCGCGCAGGCGGGACCTTAGCGTCCGCGCTCCCCAGCGAGGGCGTTCACGCCCTCGCAACAATCAACGCCCTCGCAACAATCAACGCCCTCGCAACAATCAACGCCCTCGCACACAATCAACGCCCTCGCACACAATCAACGCCCTCGTTACCTATTCCCTCGCAACAACAAACACGCCCTCGCACATCAACGCCCTCGTCCACACCCGTCCGCAGTGACTCATTTCCAAATCCACGCAGGAAAAACGCGCCCCCAGGCATAACCGAAGTGCGTGACCGACTCTTCTTCTGAAATTGCTGCGCCCCGAACACCCGACCCGCTGGGATTGACCCGGCTGCAAATCCAAAACGCCCTGACGCTGTCCACCTGGGAAGGCTGCGCGGCGACGGTCCAGGGACAGCTTACGTCGGGCGCGTTCCAGACCGGCTTTGCGCTGCTTCTGGGATGCAGCTCGTTCTGGCTCGGCGTTCTCGGCGGCATCCCCGCGCTGGCCGGGCTGGTTCAGCTTGTGTCCTCGTTTCTCGCCCAGCGCTACGGCCGGCGCAAGCCGCTCATCGCCTGGTTCTCGCTGGCAAGCCGCCTGCTGTGGGTGCCGATGCTGCTGATCCCCTTTCTGCTGCCCAAACAGCACTGGGTCGCGGCGTTTTTGCTGCTGACCCTGCTGTCGGCGCTCTGCATCAACGTTTCCGCGCCGCTGTGGACCGCGTGGATCACCGACATTGTTCCCGAGCGGAGCCGGGGGCGGTATTTCGGGCAGCGCAACATGTATGCCGGATGGGTCGGGCTGGTCGTGCCGATTGGCGGCGGCTGCTTTCTGGATGCCGCGACAAAGCGGCATGCCGGCAGCGAGCCGGCGGCGTTTGCCGTGCTGTTTCTCGCCGCCACGGCCTTTGCCCTGGCCTCGTTCGGACTGGTGCTGAAAAGTCCCGATGTCCCGCAGGTCCGGTCCGGCGCGGACGGCAGCCCGCCCGAAAGCGCGGGGTCGTATTACGCCGCGCCGTTTGCCGACCCGAACTTTCGGCGGGTGATGCTGTTTATTGCGACCCTGCTGGCCGGGCAGTCGGTCGCCGGGCAGTTTTTCACCGTGTATCAGCTCCAGTATTTGCAGCTTAACTACACGGCGTTCCAGCTTCTCACGGCCGTTGCTACCCTGGCGTCGCTGGCCTCGATGCCGCTGTGGGGGTATCTGGCCGACAAATACGGCAACAAGCCGATGCTGATGATCAGCACCGGCCTGGTGCTGGTGCCGCCGTTTCTCTGGATTTTAGCCGCCCCTGACGGCATTTCGGGCCTCTGGGGGTATGGGCCGGACGGCAGCCTGCGGATTTCGGCGGCCAAGCTGATCGTCGTGGCGCTGAACCTTTTCGCCGGGGTCGGCTGGGCGGGGGTGGGCTTGACCCAGTTCAATTTGATGATCGGGGCGTCGCCGCCCGAAAAGCGGACTGTGTATGTCAGCGCGATTGCCGCAGTTTCGGGGCTGGCCGGCGGGCTGGCCCCGCTGCTCGGCGGGGCGCTGATGACGGCGTTTGGACGGCTGACTTTTCCCGCGCACGGCTACATTCAGAACCCGTATCACCTGCTGTTTTTGATTTCCGGGGTGGGGCGCGGCGCGGCGCTGCTGCTGATCCGGCCCATCACCGAGCACGGCAGCCGGCAGACCGGGTATGTGCTGCGGCAGCTTAAAGCATCCAAGCCGCTCGGCTCGTTTGCGGGCATCCAAAAGCTGTCGAAATCCGGCAGCGCGTCGGCGCGGGTGCAGGCCGCCGAGCAGCTCGGCCGCCTGAAAACCCCGCTGGCAGTGGAAGAGCTGGTGCGTGCGCTCGACGACGTGGCCCTGCCCGTGCGCGAGCAGGCGGCGCAGGCGCTCGGCGAGATACGCGACCCCCGCGCGACTTCCGCCCTGGTCGGCAAGCTGGCCGATCCGGCGTCGGGCATCAGCGGCCCGGCGGCGACCGCGCTCGGCAAGATCGGCGACCGCGCCGCCCTGCCTGCCCTGGCCGCCGCCGCTCAGCTCGGCCCGCCGACCCGCCGCCTGGCCGCGATGGAAGCGCTCGGGCGGCTGCCCGATCCATCCGTCACCGATTTGCTGTGCGCCCTGCTGCGCGACCCCGACGGCGCGATCCGCACGGCGGCGCTGCGGGCGCTGGCCGACCGCGAAGACCCCGAAAGCCTGCCCGGCCTGCTGGCGCAGACCGAAGGCGAAGAAGAGCCGTCTAACCTCGCGATTTTGGCCGACGCCCTGGGGCGGCTCGGCGACCCCGCCGCCGTTCCGGCCCTGCTCCGCGCCCTGGCCCGGTCGCATTCGCCGACCGTCCGGCGCGAAATTCTCAACGCCGTCGGCAGCCTCGGCGGCGGGCGCGATGCGTTTTATCCGTACCTGGCGCTCGATTCGTTCGCCCGCGACGAAACCGTCGGCAAGATACTTCTGAACCTGGGCCGCCGCAGCCGGGCGCGGGCCGCGCAGAAAAAAGACGGCGGCGCGGCCCGGACCGCCGTGTATGCCAAGCAAGCCCTGGCGGCGTACACGGCAGGCGACTATCCGCGCTGCCTGGGCCGCCTGCTCCGCCTGGCCGCCTGTTTGCCGCCGCCGTCTGCACCTGCCGACCCGGCTGCCGCCGTCCTGACCGCGCTGCAAGCGCTTCCCCCGGACGCCGAAATTGTCCTGCTGGCCGTGTTTCTGGTCCGCCGCCTTGCCGGCGGCTGACGCCCCCGGCCGCTTTTTGGTTTCTCAGCGGGCGATGACCACTTCCCGGCCGGTTTCCGCCGAGCGGTACAGCGCATCGAGAATTTGCAGCATATGAAGGCCCTGCTGCGCGGTCGAGATGGGCGCTTTGTCCTCGGCGATGCACTGGGTGAAGTGATTGATCTCGCCCTGCCGGCCCGACACGTTCGGCACCTGCGGATGGATGTCCGCCGGAGCGCCGCCCATGTCGGTGTAAACTTTCAATTTGCCGAAGCCGGGAATGTCCGCGCCGCCTTCGGTGCCGAGAAGCGACGTGTAAAAATTGTCGGTTTCCGTGTACGATGCCCACGACGCTTCCAAAAACAAGGTCGCGCCGTTGTCGAATTTGACCAGGCCGGCCGCGAGGTCCTCGACATTAAACGCGACCGGCGTGTTCGGGTCGGGCTTGATGCCGTAAGACGACCCGCCTTTGCCGCGCGGCCCGAACTTGGCGTAGGTGCAGCCCGACGCCGAAACCGGCGCGGGATTGCCCATCAGATACACTGTCCGGTCGAGCGCATGCACCCCGATGTCGAGCAGCGGCCCGCCGCCCGAGCGCTCTTTGGTCGTGAACCAACCCCCGAGGCCCGGAATGCCGCTGCGCCGGGTCCAGCCGGTTTTGGCAAAGTAAATCTCGCCGAGCCGGCCTTCGTCAATCAGCGCCTTAAGAAGCTGCGTTTCGCCGGAAAAGCGGTTGTTCATCGCCATCATAAACTGTTTGTCGCTTTTTTCCGCCGCCGCGACAATCTCCTCGGCATGCGCCAGCGTGTCGGTCATCGGCTTTTCGCACAGCACATGCTTGCCGGCGGCCAGCGCGGCCACCGAAATCTCGGCGTGCAGGTCGTTCGGAACGCACACGGAAACGGCGTGAACGTTCGGGTCGGCCAGCACGTCGCGGTAGTCCGTGCAGGTGGTTTCCACGCCGAACCGGGCGGCCTGCGTTTTGGCGCGTTCTTCCACCAGGTCGCAGATCACCGTGATCTCGACTTGGGGCTTCAGCGCATGGTAGCATTCCAAATGCTCAATTCCGATGCCGCACCCAATCACGGCCACTTTGATCACCACTTCTTTGATTGTCGCTTCTTTGATTGTCGTTTTCGGCGTGTCTGCCATTGTCGTTTCCCCCTGCGCTGCGTTAGACTGATAGCGTTAGGATTATAGTAGCAGGCCCGGCCAAAAAAGTCTACGCTGAAGCCGCGCCGGGGGCGGAAAAGCCATGAAAAAAGCCCTGCCGGGGACCGGCAGGGCTTCAAGCGCTTCTGTCGCTGCCCTAGCGAACCGCCGCCGTCAGCGGCGCGTGATGCCCCGTCAGATTGATCACGAAAAAGCTCAGGCCCGCGACCAGCGCCGCGCCGGGCAGGGTGAAGACCCACGCCATCACCATCCGCTGCGCCACCGGCCAGCGCACTTCGTTGAGCCGCTTCGCCATTCCGACCCCGAACACGCTGCCGCAGACAATGTGCGTCGTAGACACCGGCATGCCAAAGTGGGACGCGGTCGCCAGAACGAGCGAGGCCGACGTTTCCGCCGCAAAGCCGTTGATCGGCTGCAAGTCAATAATCTTTGTGCCGAGCGTCTTGATGATGCGCCACCCGCCCGAAAGTGTTCCGAGGCCCATCGCGGTCGCGCACGACACAATCACCCAGGTCGGAATGCGGACATCTTTGCCGCCGGGCAGGACATGGAACGCCACCAAAGCCAGCGTAATCACGCCCATCGTCTTCTGCGCGTCGTTCTGCCCGTGGTTAAACGCCACGCCGGCGGCGGACAAGCGCTGAAGCCATGAGAAAATTCCGTTGACCTTCGCGGGCCGCGTGTTCGCGAACAGCCCGAACAGCAGCAGCATCAAGCTGAACGCGATGGCCGCGCCGACCAGCGGCGAGACCACCATCGGGAGGACCACTTTGCTCCAAACGCCGTGCCAGATAACCGCGTGCGTCCCGGCGAACACCAAAGTCGCCCCGACCAAGCCGCCGATCAGCGCATGCGACGACGACGACGGGATGCCGAAATACCACGTCAGCACATTCCAGGCGATTGCGCCGATGATCGACGCCAAAATCACTTCCTGCGTCGCGGCATGCGAATCAATCAGCCCTTTCGCGATTGTCTTGGCGACATTCTGCGAGAAAAACGCCCCCGCGAAGTTGAGGACCGCGCACATCACAATCGCAAAGGTCGGCGGCAAAACGCGCGTGGAAATCACGGTCGCAACAGCGTTCGCCGTGTCGTGAAAGCCGTTCGTGTAGTCAAACAGCAGGGCGAACGCGACAATCACGATCAGCAGGATCGGCAGATGCAGAAAGTCATGCATACTTCACCACGAGGCTTTCCAGAATGTCCGCGACCCGTTCGCATTCGTCGGCGACCACTTCGACCCGGTCGTAAATCTCTTTCCACTTCATCACCAGGATCGGGTCGGCGTTCGGCTCGTTTAAGAGCGCCCCGAGCGCGTGCCGGTAAAGCTGATCGTTTTCGTTTTCCAGGTTGTGGATTTTGACCAGGATCGGCGTCAGCGCGTCATGGTCTTTCATGTGCCGCAGGAAATTGACCCCTTCGCGGGTCGCCTGCGTGATGGCGACCAGCCGCTCGGTCAGCGCGGTGAGATCGGGCCGCACCGAGGTGATCTTGTACAGCGCGATGCGGGCGACCGCCGCTTCCAGCGTGTCGGTGATGTCGTCAAGCGCCTGCGACAGCGCGTGCATGTCGCCTTTATCGAGCGGCGTGATAAACTTGGCATCGGCTTTGTTGACCAGATCATGCGTGAGGTTGTCGGCCTCGGTTTCGATCTTTTTCACGGCGGCGGCGACGTGCTCAGCCTGTCCGAAATCGGCGGCCAGCGCATGAAATGCCGTCGCCGCGTTGTGCGCGGCGTCCGCCTGCGCTTCCAAAAGGTCGTAAAACACGGGGTCTTGTCCGAAAAATGCCATAAATAGTTTCCTGTTCGCAGAAGCGTCTGCGCCAGGGAAACTATACCTAACATTTCACGCCGGCGGTGTTAAGAAAAGATTAAGTTTTTGCGAAGGGAAGGGGAAGCTACGCCAGGGCGGCGGCGACGGTGTTGAGCCACAAGCGACGGCGTCGCAGAAACCGGCTGCCGTCCTCGGCGCTGTTGACCACGCGGTTGGTCAGCAGCGCCAGGGAAACATCGGCCGCCGGGTCAATCAAAAGCGCCGTGCCGGTGAAGCCCGAGTGCCCGAACGATTGGTCCGAAAACAAGTCGCCCGCCGGCAGAAAGTCGTTCCCGGCGCAGAACCAGCCGAGCGACTGCGCCCCGATGTGCGGGGGGATTTGGCTGACGCGCAGCCGCGCCGCCGATGCCCGCGACAACACCGGGCCGCCGCCGGCCCGCACCGCTTCGGCGAACGCCAGGGTGTCGGCGGCGGTCCCGAACAAGCCGGCATGCCCCGCCGCGCCGCCCAAATCCCGCGCCCTCGGGTCATGCACCGTCCCCGCCGGGTCCGGTCCGGTCGGCACCAGAGCCGCGCCGCCCGCCGGACAAAAGCCGAGCGTCGCCACGCCCAGCGGCCCGGCGACGCGCTCCCGAAAGCACGCTTCCAGCGGCTGCCCGAAGACCCGCGCCGCGATCTCGCCGAGCAGCAGATACCCGGTGTCCGAATAAGTGTACCCCGCCCCCGCCGGCCGCAGGGTCGGAGTCGCGAGGACGCTTGCAATCAGCTCCCGCCGCCCCGCGCCGCCCCCGTCCGCCGGCCAGACCGGCACCGGCGGCAAGCCCGACGTGTGCGTCAAAAGGTGCCGCACTTCCACCCCGCTCAGATGCGGCAGGGGACCGTAGAGACCCTCAAAAAACCCCGACACGGACTGCCGCAGGTGCAGCCGCCCTTCTTCCACGCCCTGCAAAATCAAAGTCGCCGTCGCCAGCGGCTTGGTCAGCGACGCCAAATCAAACACGCTGCCGAGCGACGCCGCCCCAAACGCCTTTTGCGCGACCGTCTCGCCGCCCCGCAGGACGCTGTACACCGCATGCGTAAACAGCCCGTCGTCCACGCCCGCTTGCAGCAGAGCATCGGCACGGGCTAGCCGTCCGGGTATGATAATCGCAGTCATGCCCGGTTGTTCGGGGCCGCCGCGCTTTTCTCCTGCTGCCGGTAAAAGCCGGCGTTGAGCGAAACGAAATGCGTCCAAATCTCGGGCACTTCGTCTTCGGCAAAGATTGCATCCACCGGGCACTCGCTTTCGCAGGCCCCGCAGTCAATGCAGGCGCTTGGGTCAATAAATAACTGGTCGGCGGCTTCGTGGATGCAGTCCACCGGGCAGACGACGACACACGATAAATCTTTGCAGCCGATACACGGCTGGGTAATCACAAACGCCATTTCTTCTGCTCCTCTTATGTTTTTTCTCTCCGCGAGAGGCAAGAGTACCGGAAGCGCAAAAGAGAGAGCAATGACTTGAGTCACGAAATTATGAATTCGAGGGAGATTATAGCCACACTGCGGCAAGTGGTGTTTCTGAAGACGGCCGCTGACGACGCGCTCGCCGAACTGGCAGCGGCCGGTCATACTCTCAGCTTTCGCAAGGGGGAGTTGCTGTTTGCGGCGCGGTCCCGGTGCCGAGGCTTATTCGTCGTGCTGCGCGGCGCAGTCAAAGTTTATAACATAGACAGCCGGGGGCGCGAGCTGACCTTTAGCGTTCAAATGCCCGGCACCAGCGCCGGCGAACTGCCGCTATTTGACGGTGGCAACTACCCGTACCATGCTGAAGCCGCCCACACCGGCACGGACATTTTTTTCGTACCGCGCGAAGCATTCCGCGCAGTCATGCAGGGCTGCCCCGAAATCGGCGAACGCGCCCTGCTTGCGCTCGGCATCCAGCTTCGGCAGATGGTCCAGCTTGCGGAAGCTCAAAGTCTGCACACGGTCCAGGCCCGGCTGGCGGCTTATCTGCTGGAAACGGCATCAGGCCGGTCTCAATTCGCCCTTGGCACGACAAACGAGGCCATCAGCAATCAGCTCGGCACTGTCCGGGAAGTTGTCTCGCGTACCCTGCGAGCGCTGAAAGAGTCGGGCGTCATCAGCCTGCAAGGCCGCACTGTCCTCGTTTTAGACCCCGAAGAGCTGCGGCGTCTGGCGAACGCCGATCAATAGCCCCGGCGCAAGCCCCAGACCATGCCTGTCAACAGCGCGAGGCTTACGGCGGACATCCACAGGGCCGACGGGATCAGCGATGCCAGCAGCAGCGCAAACCCGGCCAGGGTCGGCGCGGCCCCGCCCTGCTTTTTGCCGTACAAAATGCAGCCGCCGCCGACCGTGCCCCACAGCAGCGAAGCGTAAAGAAATGGCAGATTAAACATAAGCGGATTATGGCGAATCGGGCGGGAAGGGTTAGGGGAACGTCCCCCCCGCCCCCAATCATGGGGGAGCCAGAGTTTAATCTGTAGGGGCGCTGCTTGCTGCGCCCTCTCTTGTATGCCTCGTCCTATTCCGGCTCCCCCATGATTGGGGGCGGGGGGGCTATCCGAGCTTCAGCTTTGCAAACGCCGCCGCTTTTTCCATTCCCGTGGTGCGGGCGCGGCGGGTGAAGACATCGTACTCGTTCGCTTCAATCTTGTCCAAAATGCGCGAGTACAGGACGCGGGCGAGCTTGACGGGCAGCCGGCATTCCGGCGTAATGTACGGAATGCCCAAATCCGATGCGGCATACAGCGCACGGGCGCGGGCGATCTCAAAGCGCATCAGTGCTAGAAATTGATCGTTGATAATGCCCTGAGACAGCATCGCTTCGGTATAGCCGAACCGGGCCATGTCCTCAAGCGGCAGATAAATCCGCCCGCGCGTCTGCCAGTCTTCGCCGATGTCGCGCCAAAAGTTCGTGAGCTGCATCGCCAGCCCGAGATCATGCGCGGGGGCCAGGGCGCATGGGTCGGAGATGCCGACCACATGGCACATCATCAGGCCGACCACCGACGCGCTGCCGTAGGTGTAAGTCTTTAAATCTTCAAACGTCTCGTAGCGCGTGCGGGTCAAATCCATCGCCATCGCATCAAGGAACGCCAGGGCGTACTCGGCGGGCAGGGCATGGCGGCGGGCCATATCGGCGAACGCATGCAGCACCGGCAGGTCCGAGCCGCCGGTCCGCAGCGCATCCACCGTCGCCTGCCGGTACTCAGCCAGCCGGGCGGCCGGGTCGGTGCCGGGCGCGGGGTTGTCTACAATCTCGTCGGGAAAGCGCACAAAGCCGTACAGCGCATGGACCGAGCGGCGCACTTCCGGCGGAAAAAACAGCGTTGAAAAGTAGTACGTCTTGCCGTGGTGCGCGTTCAGCGCTTTCGACGCCGCATACGCGGCGTCCAGATACGCCGAATCAAGGTCCGGCGCATCGCCGCGCCACTTGGACGGCAGCTTCGACTGTAGTTTACTTTGCAGCAGCGAGAGGGCCATGAAGGGGCTTTCTAAACGAAGGGCCTAAGCATAATCCGCAAAAATCCGCTCGGTGACGAGCTTTGCGCCTAAACACACAAGCGGGACGCCGGTGCCGGGGACGGTGCTGGCTCCGACAAAGTACAAGTTACCCACTTCGGCGCTTTTATTCGCAGGCCGGAAGTAGCCGACCTGCAAAATGCCGTGGGATAGGCCGAACGCCGCGCCGTATTTGAGGTTGTACTGGTCGCGCCACTCATGCGGCGTGACGACTTCTTCCACCACTACATGCTTTCGCAGGTCGGTCAAGCCCCGCGCTTCTAATTGGTCGTAGACTTTCGATTTAAACTTTTCAATCTGGCCGTCGTCCCAGCGCATTTGATCGGTCAGGTGCGGGATCGGCACCAAAACAAACAAATTGTCGCCGCCCGGCGGCGCGACGGTCGGGTCGGTCCGGCCCGGCGCGTTGACATAAAAGCTCGGGTCGCGCGGCGGCACTTTGGCATCGAATATCTCTTCAAAGTTGCGCTTGTAGTCCGACGACAAAAAGAAGTTGTGGTGGTGCAGGCTGGGGTAAAGTTTGTCGGTGCCGAGATACAGCATAAACGCCGACGACGTAAACGGCTGCTTTTTCCAAGCGTCCTCCGACAGCTTGGCGGGCCGCTCGGCCAGCAGATCGGTGTACGTGTACGGCAGGTCGGCGTTGGAGATCACCAAATCGGCGGCCACAAGCTCGCCCTCGACGCACACGCCTCGCGCCTTGCCGTCGCGGACAAAAATCTGCGAAACGTTTTGGCCGGTTTTGATCTCGACGCCGAGCTTTTGGGCGACGGCGGCCATGGCTTTCGGCAGGGCGTAAATGCCGCCTTCGGGATAATACAGGCCGTCCTCGGCCAGCTCGGTGTACGGCAGCAGCGTGTAAACCGCCGGAGCGTCAAACGGCGAAATGCCGAGGTACATGGACTGCATCGAAAACGCCTGGCGCAGCCGATCATCTTTGAAGAACTGCGAAACGTGCGAATACAGCTTGTCCAACGCGTTGAGCTGCCCGAGCAGCTTCAAATTGGACGCGGTAAAGAAGTCCGTCGCTTTGGCGAAGTTCTTTTCAACAAACTGCTTGCGCCCGATGCGGTACTTTTTGCCCGCGTCTTCCAAGAAGCGGTAATAGCCGGGGGTGACTCCGGGTTCGATCCGCTCCAGCTCGGCGATCATCTTTGTGAGATCGCTCGACATGAGCATGGAAGAGCCGTCGCCGAAGTGAACTTCATAGTTCGGCTCCATTTTGACGAGCTTCACCCAGTCCGAAAACTCTTCGCCGCAGGCCGCAAACAGTTCGCGGTACACATCGGTCATTAAGAGAAGCGACGGCCCCGTGTCGAACCGATACCCGCCGGTTTCCCGGATGTTCGCCCGCCCGCCGACCGTGGCGTTCTTTTCGAGAATTGTCACTTGAAAGCGGCCCGACGCTTGCAGCCGCATCGCCGCCGCCATGCCGCCGATCCCCGCCCCGACAATCACGACCGTCTTTTCAATCGCCATGAACGCTCATTTCTAAGGACTCGCCGCTTCAATCTCCGTCTGCGTTAGTCTCCGTCTGCGTTAGTCTCCGTGTGATGAGAACTCAGCAGGGCTGCCGTCTCCGCCAGCGCATTTGGGGAATGAAACGCTTCCGTCTGCCGGAGGGCCGCGCGTATCTCCCGCCCCGCCCTTGCACGCATCCGGGTCTCATACGCCGCAATGGCCGCTGCCGTGTTTTCGCTCCGGCCCAGACTTTCCGCCAGCTCCAGAGCGTCCTGCATCGCCAGGTTCACGCCTTCGCCGGTGTAGGGCGGCATCAGATGGGCGGCATCGCCGATCAAAGTCATCGCAGGGTGCGGCGGCCGGGCCGGAGTCTGCGGCAGAAAATACTGCGGACGCGGCACAAACGCCGTGTCGCTGTCCCGGAACAAGCGACTCCAAATCCCGCTCCATCCTGCGAACTCGCCTTGAAACCAGCACAGAACTTCGGCGTTCTTCTGGAAATTTATGCCGGAAGCCGCCGCCCAGTTTTCGGGCGCTCGGTGCCCGGTGTAAAACGACAAGCGGCCGTCGCCTTTTGCGTTCACGAAAATCGTTTTGGAGTCCGCCAGCGCCCAAACTTTCCCGATCCCGCACAGGTCTCGAACTTCGGACGCCGCGCTCCCGGAGTTCGGCACCGAGCCTTCCACCACGGTGATGCCCGTGTAGACCGGCTCGGCGGGCGTAAGACAAGCGCGAACTTTGGAACTTGCTCCGTCCGCGCCGACCACCAGTGCCGCCGCCGCTTCCCGGCCGTCCGCAAAGTCCAGCCGAACCGCGCCGCCGTCGCTCCGGGGCGTCAGCGAAACGCACCGGCTACCCCAAACGACCGTGCCCGGCGCCAGAGAATCGAGCAGCAAGTCTCGCAGGGGGCCTCGATCAATTTCCGGGCGTCCCGGATCGCCGCCCGCCGCGTCAGCGAAGCATTTCCGGCCGTCGCGGTCCGCCAGAACCACTTGATCTGCGCCCGGACGATACCGCGCTTGGAACTCCGCCAGAAGGCCGGCCCGGCGCAGCGCCTTCAAGCCCGACTCGGCATGCAGGTCCAGGGTCGCGCCCTGCTGCCGCGCGGCGCGGCTTTCGTCACGCTCGTAAACCGTGACACGGACGCCGGCCCGCTGCAGCAGCCGTGCGAGGGTCAGCCCGCCCGGCCCGCCGCCGACAATCGCCACTGTGTCGCCTGTGCTCATGTGCTTCTCAGTATACCCGCCGCGTTTCTCAGTATACCCGGTGTTGACACTCGGCACGCGCTGTCGGGTATACTGAACGGAAAAGTTTAAGGGGCAGAACAGTGGAACAGACAATCACGCTGGGAGGAAACAAAAAGGCGCGGCGCGTCTACGGCTTCGATGAGGTGTCCCTGGTCCCGTCGGCGCTCTCGGTGGACCCGCGCGACGTGGACACGTCGTGGAGCCTCGGCCCGCACACGTTCGCCATTCCGATAGTCGCGTCGGCGATGGACGCCGCCGTGAACCCCCGCCTGGCCGCCGAGATGACCCGTCTCGGCGGCTTCGCTGTCTTAAACGGCGAGGGCCTCCAAACCCGCTACGACGATGCCGAAGGCGTTTTGGCGGAGATCGCCGAAACGCCCGCCGAGCAGATCATCGAAAAGATGCAAAAGCTGTACTCGGCCCCCGTCCGCGAGGATTTGGTCGCCCGGCGCGTGCAGGAAATCAAAGCCCTCGGCGGCTTTGCCGCCGTCGCCGCCATTCCGCCGACCGCCCCGCGCCTTGCCGCCGCCGCCGTCGAAGCGGGGGCGGATGTGTTTGTCGTGGCGTCGCAGGTCGCCACCGCCCGGCACTACTCGACCCACACCGAAGCCGTAGACTTGGCCCGGTTCTGCCGCGACTCGCCCGTGCCCGTCATCGTCGGCAACTGCGTCTCGTTCGGCGCGGCGACCGAGCTGATGGAAGCGGGAGCGTCGGCGCTTCTCATCGGAGTCGGCCCCGGCGCGATCTGCACGACCCGCTCGGTGCTCGGCGTCGGCGTCCCCCAAGTCACCGCCGTCGCCGACTGCGCCGCCGCCCGCGACTCGTTCGCCCAGCGCACCGGCCGGTATGTTCCGATTCTCGCCGACGGCGGCATCAAAAACGGCGGCGATTTGGCAAAAGCCATTGCATCGGGGGCCGACGCCGTCATGCTCGGCTCGTCCATCGCCGCCTCATCCGAAGCCCCCGCGCCCGGCTATTCGTGGGGTATGGCGATGTCCAATGCCGACCTGCCGCGCGGCACCCGCATCCGCGTTTCCATCATGGGCACCCTGAAAGAGATTTTGCTCGGCCCCGCCCACAAAGACGACGGCACCATGAATTTGGTAGGAGCGCTGCGATTGTCTATGGCGACCTGCGGCGCGAGAACTTTGGCCGAGATGCGTCTGGCCGAACTGGTCGTCGCCCCGCAGATACTCACCGAAGGCAAGTCCCAGCAGCGCACCCAGGGCGTCGGCCAGGGCCGGTAGACGAGAAAAGTTTCTCTCTTTTTCAGAAAGGTGTAGGAATAATGAGTATTACTTTGAAGCCCGAAACCGAAGCTCTGCTGCGTGAGCGGGCTGTGCGTGACGGCGTAGACATAAGCGCAATCGCTGATGAGATTATCCTTGCCGGGTTGGAATGGGAAGCCCGAGATCGGGCCGAAGCAGCGGAAAGCCTGCGTCTCTCGCTCGCTCAGAGCGATGCCGGTCAAGTACGCCGCTTTTCGGAAGTCGCTGAAGAGTGGCGGATCAAGTACAATCTTCCGACACATCTTTCCGATGCTGAAATACTCGCAGGAGAAACAGGCGCAGGTACGCATTGAACTTTCTTGTAGACACCAGTGACATCGCCCAGGCCGAAATCGAAGCCATCTATCTCCGTCTGCTCGGCTATGACCCCGATTTTGCCGCACGCTGGCTGGAAGGCTTAAAGCGAGCGCTTGTTTCTCTCGAAACATTCCCGCGCCGCAACGAGCGAATTCCACAAGAGGGAGCCGCAGGACGTGAAACGCGGCGTCTGCTTTACAAAAACGGGCGTACCGTGCATCGCATTATCTATTTGCTAGTTGACGACGACGGAGACGGCGAGGAGGACACGGTCCGCGTCCTCCAAGTCCGGCAGGGGGCATAGTCCCAGCAGCGCACCCAGGGCGTCGGCCAGGGACGGTAGAAAACTATGAAGCAGAGTGTTTACCTCGAAACCAGTGTGATCGGTTATCTCACGGCCCGCCCTAGTCGTGATCTTGTGACGGCGGCCCATCAGCAGATTACCTCGGAATGGTGGGAAGATCAGCGGGCAAAGTACAATCTATACGTTTCTCAAATAGTGCTGGGCGAAATCGGCTCCGGCAACGAACAGTTTGCGGCGAAGCGGCTTGAACTCGTTAATGATTTGCCGCTGCTGCCGGCGGTTCCAGAAGCGCTGATACTGGCAGGATTGTTTACGAAAAACGGCCCGCTGCCGAAAAAGTCCGAGGTGGATGCACTGCATCTGGCAATCGCTGCTGTTCATTCGGTGGATTATTTGCTGACTTGGAACAGCAAACATATTGCAAATGCCGCCATGCGTCCGCGCATTGAGCTTCTCTGTCGGCAAGCAGGCTACGAGCCGCCGACAATTTGTACACCTGAAGAGCTAATGGAGGATTATGATGTGGAGTGACCCGATTGTGGAAGAGATTCGCCGAAACCGTGAGGCGTATGCCGCAAAATTCAACTTTGATCTCGAAGCAATTTACCACGATATTGTGCGGCAGGAGGCGGAAAGCGGACACGAGATTGTGACCCTGCCGCAAAAGCGCCGAACGGCCGAAGCAGAGACGAAGGAACTGCAAGCAGCGTAGCACAGTGAAAACTCAATGCAAACACAGCGTCAAACAAGCGCGTCCGAAATTGTTGAAACCGCTGCGCGTTACTTGAAAGACAAGCATCCCGGCGGCGCGACTTTGGAAGCCCTGACACAAGGTGTTCGGCACGAACAAGACTGGTGGCATGTCCCCGTGCCCCCGTCGTTTGAGCCGCCTCGCCGCTACGAGTATTACGAAGCTGCTGACGCTGAGGGTGAATTGGAAGACACAGAGCATCTCACAGTGCTGTTCGGGCCGACTGCGCCGGAAGATAAAGTTTAGCATGAAAGATGAGTACGATTTTAGCAATGCCAAGCGCGGCCCGGTTGTTCCCTTGCCGCCGCACCAAACGGAGATTAGGCTTCGTTTGGACAACGCGATTATGGACTGGCTGCGAAAAGGCGTGAACGAAGCGGGTGGGGGCAGCTACGCGGACCGCATCAACGCCATCCTACAGACGCATACTGTCGCCCAAGATGCGGCTCTGATGCAGGCGATCAAAGAAGGTGCAGGCAACGGAGTCGTCAGCCGGGAAGAAGTCTTCGCGATGCTTCAGCGGCAAAACTAAGCTATGAAAACAACACACACGAAATTTGCGAAAACGAACTCGCTTCGGGCCGAACTTGTGCGGGGTGCGCTATGTCTTTGACGCCGCAGCATCAGGACCAGCCGGTGCTGACCACTTACGGGCCGCGCGGGGCGTCGGTCGCGGGCGACGGGATGACGCCGCCGGAGCTTGTCATCGTGCTGGACTTCGGGGCGCAGTATACTCAGCTTATCGCCCGGCGCATCCGGGAGTGCCATGTCTACTGCGAGATTTTGCCCTACGACACGCCGCTCGAAAAGATACAAGAGCGCGGCGCGGTCGGCTTGATTTTGTCCGGCGGGCCGTCGTCGGTCTATGAAGACGGTGCGCCGCAGATTGACCGGGCCGTGTACGACTTAGGGCTGCCCATTCTCGGCATCTGCTACGGCATGCAGGCGATGGCGCACGACCTCGGGGGCACGGTCACGGCGGCGACCCTGAAAGAATTCGGCAAAACGCAGCTTGACGTGCTCGACCCCGCCGTGCTGTTTGAAGGCTTGAACCCCACGCTGGTCTGCTGGATGAGCCACGGCGATACTGTCGAAGCGCCCCCGCCGGGGTTCACCGTCGCCGCATCCACCGAAAGCTGCCCGGTCGCGGCGATGTTTGACGCCGAGCGGCGCTTTTATGCCGTGCAGTTCCACCCGGAAGTCGTGCACACGCCGTGGGGCACCGAGGTCATCCGGGGCTTTGTGGAGAAAGTCTGCGGGACGCGCGGCCTGTGGGAGATGGGCAGCTTTGTCGAGCAGCAGGTCGCGCTCATTCGGGACCAAGTGGGGACTTCGCAGGTCGTCTGCGGCCTGTCGGGCGGCATTGACAGCTGCACTGTCGCCGCTTTGGTCCATAAAGCCGTCGGCCCGCAGCTTGTCTGCATCTTCGTCAACCACGGACTGCTCCGAAAAGGCGAGGCGGAAGACGTTCAGCGGAAATTCGCCGCCGCGTTCAATATCAATTTGATCACGGTGGACGCCGAAGAGCGCTTCTTGTCGAAGCTGGCGGGAGTCACCGACCCCGAGCGCAAACGGCTCCTTATCGGCGAAGAGTTTGTGCGCGTCTTTGAAGAAGAAGCCAATAAACTCACCGACGCGGCGTTCCTCGCCCAGGGAACGCTGTACCCGGATGTCATTGAATCGGGCACGGGCAAAGCCGCGAAGATCAAGACCCACCACAACGTCGGCCTGCCCGAAGACATGAACTTCAAGCTGGTCGAGCCGCTGCGCTTTTTGTTTAAAGACGAAGTCCGCGCCGTTGCCGAGGAGCTGGGCCTGCCGACCGACATGGTCTGGCGTCAGCCGTTCCCCGGCCCCGGCCTCGCCATTCGGATCACCGGCGAAGTCACAAAAGACCGCTTGGACCTGCTGCGCTCCGCTGACTGGATCATCATTGACGAGATCAAGCGGGCCGGGCTTTATAGAAAAGTCTGGCAGTCGTTCGCCGTGCTTGTCCCGACCAAAAGCGTCGGCGTCATGGGCGACCAGCGCACCTATGCGTACCCCATCGTGATCCGGGCCGTGACCAGCGAGGACGCTATGACCGCCGACTGGGCGCGTCTGCCGTATGAAGTGTTGGACCGCATCTCCAGCCGCATCGTCAACGAAGTCCCCGGCGTCAACCGCGTCGTTTTAGACATCACCAGCAAGCCGCCCGCGACGATTGAGTGGGAGTAAACCCGATGAAACTTTTCGACAAGGCAGAAAACATAAAGGTTGCGATTGACTTTGGGAAAAGCCTGCTTGACGACCTCGAAAAACTGCTGAGGATTGCGGTCAAGTCTCTGTTCTACGGGCCTGTTTTTTACGGCGCGAACTGGCTGGTTTCTCATCATGCCCCGACTCACGAGATGTGGTATGGGTTCTTTTTCGGTGCTGTCATGTTTACAAGCTCACGCAAGAAGTCTGGTAAAGACGTGGATAAAGAGCAACCACGTCGAACACAAGGTTCTGTTGTTCTGCCTGCCTCTGCTGATAAAAACCGCGAGCGCCGTAACTAAGAACGTACCGTGCTGTGAATGGCATGGCTGTTGAGCGAGGACACTTAAAACTACCGAGTTACGGCACTTGGACAAGTCACAGACAAAGAGGGTAGGGGCAAGCCCTACGCCCTACAGGGGCCATATCTTAGCCCCGCGAAGCGGTGGGTTCGCGGCGTCTGCGCCCAATAGCCGTGCCATTCATGGCATGGTGTCCTCCGACATACCTAAATGAAGCGATTAAGGAAGAAATTGAAGAAGTGGCTGATTGTCCAGTTCCCTAAAATGAAAGTGTCACTAGAGCCAAGGCGACCCGGCTACAAGTTGAGTGGCGTTCTGGTTTGGAGGGGCTTCAAGGGCATGGAGCCAATGTATCGCCAAAGTTTGCTGCGGAACGCGCTGAGGGCTGAGTTCGGCCAAAAAGGCAACAGACGAATTTCGCTTTTGATCATTTTGACGCCTGCGGAATATGCAAAGTATCGCAAGCCAAAGTCGGCATAATTGGAAGGATACAATAACTTAAATGGCCGCAGAGAATTTAGACAAGATCGTGTCGCTGTGCAAGCGGCGCGGCTTTATTTTCCCTTCCTCCGAGATTTATGGGGGCTTGCAGGGGATGTTCGACTACGGCCCGCTCGGCGTCGAGCTTAAAAACAACCTAAAGCGCCTGTGGTGGCGGCACAATGTCTACGAGCGCGACGACATGGAAGGCATCGAAACGGCGCTTTTGACCAATCGGTACGTCCTGCGCTACTCGGGGCACGAGAAAGGCTTCGCGGACCCGCTGATTGACAACCGGACGACCAAAAAGCGGTATCGGTTCGACCATCTCCTCAGAGACCAGACGCCGGACGTGCGAGCGGCTTTGGCAGCGGAGTTCGCTGTCGCGGACAGCGAGGACCACGAAGCGCTGGCGATTGCATTGGTGGACGCCCCGGCGCGGGCGGAAGCGGCCCTCAAAGCCGCGAAAGTGATTGACCCCGAGGACGGCAAGCCGGGCGACTGGACCGAGCCGCGTGCGTTCAACCTGATGTTCAAAACGCAGGTCGGCCCGGTCGCCGACAGCGAATCGTTTGCGTATCTGCGGCCCGAAACGGCCCAGGGCATGTTCGTCAACTTCAAGAATGTCCTCACTTCGACAAACCGCAAGCTGCCGTTCGGGATCGCCCAGATCGGCAAGTCGTTTCGCAACGAAATCACGCCCCGGAACTTCATCTTCCGCGTGCGCGAGCTGGAGCAGATGGAGATTGAATACTTTGTCCTGCCCGGCGACGACGAAGCCGCGCATGACGCGTGGATACAGGATCACTTAAACTTCTGGGTGGAAAAAGTCGGGCTGAAGCGCGAGAATTTAGACTTGTTCGAGCATACCAAGCTGGCGCACTACTCCAAGCGCACCGTGGACATCTTATACAAGTACCCGACGCTTGGCTTCGATGAGCTGGAAGGCATCGCGAACCGCACCGACTGGGATTTAGGCTCGCACTCCAAAGAGCAGGCGACGCTGGGATTGTCCGCGAACACCGCCGAAAAAGCGATGAAGAACGAGCATTCCACCGAAAAGCTGACCTACTTCGACCAGCCCAATAACCGCCACGTCGTCCCCTACGTCGTCGAGCCGGCGGCGGGCGTAGACCGGGGCGTTCTCGCCGCCTTGTGCGAGGCTTACGACGAGGAAACGCTCGAAAACGGCGAAGTGCGGATCGTCCTGCGCCTGCCGCCTGCGCTCGCCCCGATCAAAGTCGCCGTCCTGCCGCTTGCCAAGAACAAGCCGGAGATTGTCGCCAAAAGCAAAGAAATCAAGCGGCTGATCCAGTCGCAGGGCGACGTGCGCTCGGTGTACGATGACACCGCCGGCATCGGCAAGCTGTACCGCCGCCAGGACGAAGCCGGCACCCCGCTGTGCGTCACGGTGGACTACGACACGCTGGGCCAGTCCCGCGACGGCGGCACCGAGTTGGTGGATACCGTCACGGTCCGCCACCGCGACACCATGCAGCAGGAGCGCGTTGCTATTTCTGACCTACTGGCCTACATTCAGGCGCATATCCGTTAAGAAAGGCTGACAGCAATGGAAGCAACATTGGAGGAGCGCGTCAGCACGCTGGAAGCGCAGCTCGCGCGTCTGACGGCAGAGAAAACAGCATCAAAATCCGACATTCCCTGGTGGCAGCAGTTGTACGGCGCATTCAAAGACGACGAAATCTTTGACAGCGCCATGCGGCTCGGCGAGGAATATCGGCGCTCCCAGCCGATGGCCGCCGAAGAAATTGAGGCGCTGGAAAAAGCAGGCATTTATGCTGTCTGAGCCGCCGGTCCCGACTACGGACATCCGCGCCGTCATGGACACGCTGGCCGCGACCTACCACGGGCGCGGGGCGGTGGAGCTAGGCGACCCGTATAAAGTCCTCATCGCGACTATCATCTCGCAGCGCACCCACGAAGAGCAAACCACAGCCGTCTCCGCCCGCGTCTTTGCCCGCTATCCCAATGCCGCCGCGCTTGCCCTTGCCGCCGAGACTGACCTGTACGACCTGCTGGACGGCAGCGAGTACCGCGAAGAAAAAGCCCCGCGCCTCGTTGCTCTGGCGTCAATTCTCGTGGACAAGCACGAGGGCCAAGTCCCCGACAGCGTAGACGCCCTGCTCGCCCTGCCCGGCGTGGGCCGCAAAACCGCCAACTGCGTCTTGATCTATGCGTTCAACAAGGCCGCGCTGTGCGTGGACACGCACATGCACCGCATTACCAACCGCCTCGGCTGGGTCACGACCAAAACGCCCGACGCGACCGAAAAGGCTTTGGAGAAAATCATGCCGCAGGATTTATGGGCCGGTTCCAATCGCCTGTTTTTGCAGCACGGCCGCGCCCTCTGCCTGCCGACCGTCCCGATTTGCCTAAAGTGCCCCGTGCGCGAGTGGTGCGCGTATGGGCAGGACGCTGGGACGAAGAAGCGTTAAAGAATGCTAAACAGGAAACACGACTTCAAACCGCTCCAGTAGGGACCGGATCACGACAACAAGCTGAGCGCCGTCGCTTGAACTTTGCAGTTCTGTCAAAACAGAGAAATCTTGATTTGCGGGTGTCTGCCAAATGACTTCGAGACCGGCGTTTCTCGCCTCCCACGGGTACTCGACGTTGGGGCCGTTGGCGCTTTTTGGAACATCAGGATGCAGGGCCTCAATCCGGCGGAATAATCCGGCGCTGCGGTCCAGGAAATCCCGGAACGTGGAGAAGTTCGAATACCCTAATGCGTGTGCTACGTCGCGCCGTTTTAAGTGGTGGCGCAGCAGCGAAAACGCCTCATGGGTATAGCCGGGGTCATCCCCGGCTCGCTGCAACGCAGCCTTTGCCAGTTTTTCCATTGACATTTGAAGGTAATGACCAGGATGACACGCAGGAACCCGGTCGCGGTCCTGCTGAAGCAGCAGCTCAAAAACCTGAAAGTCACTTCTCGCCTGTGCCAAAAATGCTTCACTTTTGGTCATCAAATTTGATCATCGAACTGGATTTGCCGGGCGCTTTCGAGCGTCCATCCCGCCGGCAGCGGCAGAAAGCCGCTGCGGACTTTAGCCCAGTCTTGAACGGAAAGCAGGGCGACGGCGCTGAGAAACGGAAACTCCGCAGACCGCCCGAAGTGGATCGGACGAACGGCGTCCGCTGCCGGGAACTGATTGCTGACTTCGACGAGGCGCACCACTAGGCCATCTGGATCGGGAAAAGAATAAGCCGTAAAATTCGCATCTTCACGGTCCCGGTGCCACCCCGCCAGCAGGACGACAGCGTCTTCATAACGGCGCGGAACTGTTTCCAAGTCAAGCATGACGACATTCTCCTCAGAAGGGTATTATACCCTCACCCCACAGCCGCCGCTGTTGTCGTAAAGACAGTTCCCGGTGCGCCTACGGCACAGATGCTGAGACAAAGAAGCGGTAGTAGTCAAGAAGCATCGGCTGCCGCCCGCCGGTCTATCTCCTGAATGAACTCGTGCTTGCCGTCCATGTAGGCTTCGGTGTCGTTTGGGTGCTGCGCGGCAAGCGCCCGTTTCAAGTCGCTGTAGGCTTGCGCTTCTTTGGGGTGGGCGATCAGGTAGTCCCGGAACGCGAGATGACGCCCAATCTGCGGGGAGCCAAGCTCAAACGCATGGACTTGGTGCGTTCTGTCCCCTTGCTCGTTGTCACGCCGAAAGTAGCGGCGGGCAGGGATGCCGAATTCGCCGAGCGCTTCGTAGCCGAGCGACTCCATCGCGGCCTGCTTGGCGTCTAATTCTGCGTGATTGGCAACCACAAGCAGGATGTCAATGACGGGCTTTGCGTAGATGTCCAGGATCGCCGTGCTGCCGATGTGATGCACTTCGGCGACCATGCCGTCGCCGAGGGCGTCCGCAATACGCCTCGCCTCGTTCTCAAACTCCTGCCGCCACTTCGGATCGTGCGGGACCATATAAATTCGCATTGACTGTGTTCTCCTGAAAGAGAAAGGAAACTTGATGCCGATCCATCCCCAAGAATTGCTGTTGTTTGCCTCCGCGGCGCTCTTGATGGTGCTGACGCCGGGGCCGAACATGATTTACCTGGTGTCGCGCTCACTGTCGCAGGGCTGGAAGTCCGCGTCGGTCTCGCTCGGCGGGGTCGCCGCCGGGTTTCTGCTGCATATGACGCTGGCCGTGCTGGGCCTCAGCGTGGTTCTGCTCGCCATCCCGCTGCTGTACGACGCGCTGAAGCTCGGCGGGGCGGCGTACCTGCTGTGGCTGGCCTGGCAGGCGGTCCGGCCCGGCGGCCGGTCCGTGTTCCAAACGCGCGAGCTGCCGCCGGACACGCCCGGACGCTTGTTTTGGATGGGCTTTGTCACAAACGCCTTGAACCCCAAAATCGCGCTGTTTTACTTGTCTATTTTTACAGGCTTCCTGCACCCGGAGCGCGGCGGGGTGCTGCCCCAAAGCCTGATTTTAGGACTGACCCAAATCACCGTCAGCCTCAGCGTCAACTTTGCGATTATTCTGCTGGCAAGCCGCGTCGCCGTTTGGTTCAAGCAGCGGCCGCTTTGGGAGCAAGTGCAGCGCTGGCTGACCGCGACCCTGCTGACAACCTTCGCCTGCCGGCTGGCGATAAGCCGGCGGCTGCTTGTTAGGCAAGGGTAATTTTCAGCGTGTGTATCTCAAACGGGCCGAAGTCGAGCGTGACGGCGTTGTTCTCGGCGGCCAGGGGCCGGGGATGGCGCTCGTCAAGGTCGGTCAGCTCGACGGATGCCGCGCCGAAGGACAGCGTGATTTGGGCCGACGTGCGTGCGCCGGCGCTTTCATACAGGCGCACGACGACGGCGCGTTTGTCTTCGCTGCGCTTGATTGTCTCGGCGATGACGCTGGGGGCCGAGATGTTCAGCCAGGGGGCCGAACTGCTCGGCGTCTCGGCGGGGGCCGCTTCTGCTGCCGCTAGGGGCCGCAGGGGGATGTTCAGGGCGTAGCCTTCGCGCATCACTCCGGCTTCCGCCGGGCTGCCGGCGTGGGGCAGGAGGGAGTAAATAAACTCGTGCGTCGCAATGTCCGCCACCGGGTCCGGGCCGACCGTGCCGCGCAATAAGTTTAGGTCCAAAACACTGCCTTTAACTTTGTGCCCGTACTTGCAGTCGTTGAGCAGCGCGACCCCGTAGCCCGGCTCAGATAAGTCCACCCACTTGTGCGCGGCGATCTCCTGCACCGCCGCGTCCCACGTCGTGTTGCTCGTCGTGGGCCGGGTAATCGTGCCGAACTGAATATCGCAGGTGACAAACGGCGACTGAACGGCAACGGGGAAGCTGGCGCGAAGCATCTTGCCGCGCTCCGACCACTCGGTGCGGGTGACGAAGTCTATTCGGCGGCTGCCGAGGGTGACGATCACGTCTTGAAACAAAGTCGAAGTTTTGCCGACCCGGTAGACCGAGCGGCGGACGGCGCGGGGGCCGTCGGTAAAGACTTCCGCCGACAGCAGCGCGGCGCGGGACGGCGGGCGCTGCGCGTAGTCAATCCGAAAATCCCACGCGTCGGCGTCTTCCGTGTCGTCGTACAGCGCCAGCAGGTTGCCGGCCCCGCCTGCCTCCAATGCCTCGCGCCCGTGTTCTTTGTCGTAAACCGACGCCACCGTGCCGTCGGCGGCGAACGTCACTTCAAGCAGATCGTTTTCCAGGGCTGTGTCCGAGGCGCGGACTTCGGATAAGTCCGCCGTCTCCGGCGCGGGCAGCGCGGCGCGGCTCAGGCCGAGAACTGAGACGTGCCGCCAGGTGCCGCCGGCTTGAAGCCATTCGGTGCGCGGCCACGACAGCGAGTTGACCACGGTGCCGCCGTGCGACGCCGACTGCCATGCGGCGTCGGCGTCCCGCAGCAGCGCTTCCAGCTCTTCCTGCAACACGGCGTAGCGGGCCAGCGATTCGGTGTAAACCCGCGTGATGGACGAGCCGGGCAGGATGTCGTGGAACTGATACAGCAGCACTTCTTTCCAAATGCGGTCCAGCGCGTCCGATGGGTATTGGTAGCCGTGATTGGCCTGCACCGCCCAGACGGCGGACAGCTCGACTTCGCGCAGCAGATACTCGATCTTGCGGTTATAGCGCTTGGTGCGGGCCTGCGATGTCAGCGTTCCCTGGTGCTTTTCTAAATACAGCTCGCCGCGCCATGTGACATACTTGTCTGCGTTTTTCTCCAAGCGCTTAAAGAACGCGCCGGCGAACTCCTGCCGGACCGGGCACACGCCTTCCAGGTTCTCGACCCGCGCCAGCCGCTCCAAATGCTCCTCGCCGGGGCCGCCGCCGCCGTCGCCGATCCCGAACAGCAGCAGGGCTTCCTCGGCCACCGGGCTGTCGAAATAATTGCGCTCGGCGTAGCGGACCGAGTGGGGCAGGGCGGGGCTGAGGTAGCTTTCCTCGGGCAGCATGTGGGTCAGCACTCGGCTGCCGTCAATGCCTTCCCACCAAAACGTCTGGTGCGGAAACTTGTTGATCTCGTTCCACGACAGCTTTTGGGTCATAAAGTGCTTGATGCCGGACTTTGCCAAAATCTGCGGCAGCGCCCCGGTGTACCCGAACACGTCCGGCTCCCAAAGATGGTCCGGCTCGGCCCCGAACTCGTCCCGGAAAAACTGCCGGCCGTAAACAATCTGCCGGATCAGCGACTCGCCGCCGGTGATGTTGGTATCCGGCTCGACCCACATCGCCCCCTGCGCTTCCCAGCGCCCGGCGGCGATTTGTTCTTTGATCCGGGCATACAAGCCCGGATAGCCTTCTTTGACCCACTGATACTGCTGCGGCTGGCTCGCGCCGAACAAAAACTCCGGGTAGCGCTCCATCAAAGTCAGCACTGTGGAAAAGGTCCGGGCGCATTTGCGCTTGGTTTCGCGGATCGGCCACAGCCAGGCGAGGTCCATATGCGCGTGGCCGACCGCCGACAGGGTCAGCGACGGGTCCCCGCCGCGCTTGGCAAGCTCCGGGGCCAGCACCGCCCGCGCGGCCTGCGCTTCGGCGTCAATGTCTGCGGGGTCCCGCAAAAGCCGGGTCGCCTCGTACAGCTTGGCTTGCAGCCGCTGGGCGCGGGCCGATTTCGGGTCCAACGCGCCGAGAAGGTCAATCAGCACTTCCAAATCGTACCCGAGCGCCAGCACCGCCGGGTGCAGCACGGCCAGCCGCATCTGCTGAAGCCGGCCGCTTTCCGGCAGGTCCCCAAACAAATCATTGTTGGCCGCATCCACCCAAAACTCAACCGGCTCGCCGCCGGCGGCTTTTTCCATCAGCGGCAGGATGCGCTTGACGGGAATGCCGTAGCGCCGGTCAAATTCCGAGCTGACCGTTGTGAGGCCCTGCACCGGCTCCCCCGCCGCGTCCACCACCAGGCCCTCGCCGCTGAAGTCTACCACGGCCACCACCGGTTTGCCGGCGGCTTCCGGCGGCACCGTGCCCGTGAAGTGCATCCACGCGCAGTCAAACAGCGACCGGCCCCAGGGCGTCCCCAGCTCCAGCGTGGTCGGCTGCCCCGTTTCACGCTCGGCGAACGGCAGCGGCTCCTCGGAAACCCACGCACGGCAGGTCAGCGGCGCGACGGTTTCATACGCGGCGGCTTGAACCTGCTCGAGAATCCGGGCATAAACGGGGGGCTTTAATTGAAACGGAAAAGGCATAACAAGGTCTCCTGTGAACTGTGCCTGCTGAGGGCAGCGCTTAAGCGAGCTGACTCTCGTCAGAAGCGAATCTGGCTTTCAATGGCGGGATCGGTAATTTTGGTGTCATCCGCCAGCAGAAATGCTTTGCTGAGAATGATCGCCAGCACCCGGTCGCCTTCAAACGGCAGAAACACGTCGGCGGCGGGGTCGGCGGCGCGGGCCGGGACGATGCACAAGAACTGCGCGTTCGGCTCCCGCAGAACATTGCCGCTGCCGAGATGGATTTTGTAAGTATGCCGGTCCCCGCGCACCACTAAAAACCGGCCGTCGAGCGTGCAGCGCTCGGCAATGCGGAGGCGCGGCAGCAGCCGGGCCAGCACGGCGGCGCGGGTTTTTGCGGTTTCCGTCAGCTCGCCGAATGCATAATCTTTCCAGTAGTCCCGGAAGCGGCCTTCCGGGCCGCCGTCGGCCCAGTCAGGGTCGCTGCCGATGCTTGCCACTCCGACAAACAAGTCGGCGTCGCGGAAAATCTCGGACAGCGCCAGCGGCGGCACATCGGCCAGCGGCACCGGCTCGGCGGGCGTCCGCCCCCGCTCGGCGCTGTACCCGCCGCCGGACGCGTGGGCATAATTTGCGGGAGCGTCCAGCGCATAAAACCGCACCTGGTCGGTCAGCACGCGCAGAAGGGTCCCGCTGTCATTGGCATCGGTTCGGTAGTCCTGGCCGTCGCCTTCAATCCAAAACTCGGCCCGCAGGCCGAATTGCGGCAGGGGGCGGGTCGCCGGGGGATACCAATCATCCACCATCAGCCGCAGCGTGTTTTTCCAGCCCCGCGCGATGCACAGGCTGTTGAACTGATGCTGCTTCAAGACATGCGCCGCGAAGCGATTGGAGTACGTCCGCGTCGCCCGCTCGGCATCGGTCAGCAGGTACACTTCCCGGTGCGCTTGTTTGAACGGCTGAGTCAGCCCGCGCCCCTCCAGCGCGTCCCGCCAGCGCAGCACATCCGCCGGCGGGGCCGAAAGGGGATGCCAGAGCGTCATCTCGCCGTCGTCGGCCGGCTCCGTCAGCGCTTTCCCGGAAACGTCTGCAAACCCCTCGCCGTCCGGCAGCGCCGCCGCTCCGCCGACCGTCCACAGCAGCCGCCGGGCGAGATTGCCCAAAATGGGATGGCGGCCGTACTGTTCGCGCCAGGCCCCGAGGGTCCATGTCCGCCCGCCGAGCAGGGCCGCGTCCAGCCGCGCCGCCTGCGCGGTCACGGCGGCTTGAACCGCGTCTTCCGCGTCCTTCAGCGCTTTGGCTTCGGCGGCGAACTCTTTTTTCACTCCCGCCGGGACTGCCTTGCGCGGCGTGCCGTCCGCCCCGAACCATTCCAAGCGCGTTCGGCCCGTCGCCGGGTCCAGCGAGAGCCGCGCCGACCCTTCCGCGCCGAAGATTTCGGTCCGCACGCCGTCCGCGCCCAGCCCGCCGGTCGGCACGGCCAAGTCTTCCAGCGCGTCCGCGCTTATGCCCGAAGCGGCCGCCGCCGACTCAATGGCCCCCGCAATCCGCTTCAGCGCCCCCCGGTCCCGCAGCCGGGTCCGCAGCAAGGACAGCGTGCCGACCCCGGCCCCGCCCGGCATCTGCCCAAGCGCCCAGATCGCCGCATTGCCGAGTTTTTCCGAAAACGCGCCGCGCTCGGCGAACTGCGAAAACGCCGCCTGAGTCGTGACCGGGGTGAAGCCGAGCTGTGCCGTGTGAGCCAGTCCGCGAGCGATCTCCGGGGCGGCGCTTCGGGCCGCGCCCCAGATCAGCCCTTGCAGCAAGGGCTGATTCCTGCGGGCGACCGACTCCTGATGCTGCTGAAACTTTTTCAGGGCCGTGTTGTATTCAAGCGAGACGGCTGCGAAGTCCGGCGTGACATTGACCGCCGGCGCAGGCCGGTCAAAGGCCGCCGGCAGAGCGACCAGACCGAGCCATTCGGCCAGTGTTTTGTCGTAGTCCGCCCCGCCGACCGCCTCCCGCAGCCGCGCCGCTTCCGCCTGCCATTTCGCGCCGGGCTTTGCGCCGTCCGCCGTCGCCGCATGCCCGAGCAGCGCGTCCCACTTCGCCCGGCGCTCCGGCGGCAGCGCCGCCAGGCCGGAGATCGCCCGGTCCGCCCAGGGGTCGCCCGGCTCCGGCCCGATTTTGGTGTCCGCGCCGAGCAGCTCGCCGATCTGCGCGGCTGTTTTTCGGTTGTCGGGCGTGTCAAAGCCCAGCAGGCGGCTTTGCAGCTCCCGAAATCCGCTTTCCAGCGCCGGGGTCAAGCGGCCGCCGGCTTCGGTGAAAAACTTTGCTTGCTTCAGCGCCGGGGCGAGCGATAAGCGCCACGATTTGGACACGACGGCTTTCTGCACCAGCCGCTCGACATCGAGCGCCGTCAGCGGCAGCTTGCGGCCCGAAAGCAGCTCTCCGAGCACCCGGCGCGGGGCGTCTTTGTCGCTGTCTTCGTCCCGCAGTATCTCGCCTAAAATCCATGCCTGCGCCTGCGGGCTGCTTTGGAGCACGGCGCGGCCGGCGGGAAAGTCGGCCGGCTTGCTTTCAAACGCAAACCGCCGCTCGCCGTCGTTTCGTGTCTCAGCGCGGTACTGCTCCAGCAGCGCGTCAGCAGCGGCTTTATCCTTGACCATATGAGTTAGCCTCCCGCCAGCGCCACCAGCTTGATAAACGAAACTTCGGTGCTTACGGACAGCGTGATTTCGTCGTCCAAGTGTTCCACCTGCCGGTCGCCGGCCAGCACAAAAAAGCCGCCCCGCTCAAAGGCCGCCACCGCTTTTTCGTACTGCGCTTCCCAGCTCACGCGCGGCTGGGCGGCTTTTTCCGCCGTGCAGTTTAGTTCGGCTTCCAGCGCCGTCGGCAGGACCGGGCCGCGAAGGGCAGCGGCGGGCGGGGCGGCGTGATGCTCCCGCACTTCCTCGTACACCCGGCGTCGGATCAGCTCGCGCAGGGTGATGGTGGAGCACAGCAGATCCAGCCGGAGCGACGCGGTGCGCTCGCCGGGCAGGGTTTCGTCGTAGATGGTGACGGTGTGAAACATAAGCGAAGTTCTCCACGCAGAGTATACCAACCCGCCGCCGGGTTCACTCCGGGGCGGGGCGGGATTTAGCCGCGAATTTGCCGAATTCTCGCAGCATGAGATAAAACAAGGAGCAAAATACAGGAATCGGGGCCGCGCGGGACGAATGGTGGGCGCAAACACGCGCCCCCAAAGGAAACCGCACCGATGGCCTATTCTGACCTTGCCGGAAAACCGGCCCCGCGCGAGATGCTCGTCAATGTTCCCGCTCTTGTCGCCGCTTATTATACCCAATCGCCGTCGGATGATCCCGCCGAAGCGGTTTTGTTCGGCACGTCGGGGCACCGGGGAACGTCGCTGCGAAACACGTTCAACGAGGCGCATGTGCTCGCCATCTGCCAGGCCATCGCCGAAGTCCGGCAGGCGGAAGGCACGACCGGGCCGCTGTTTTTAGGCATGGACACGCATGCGCTATCCGAGCCGGCGCACCGAACGGCGCTGGAAGTGTTTGCCGCAAACGGCGTCGCTGTCCGCTATCAGCCGGCGGGCGGGTACACGCCGACACCTGCCGTGTCGCTGGCGATTTTGACTTATAACGCCGGCCGGCTGTCGGGCCGGGCCGACGGCGTGGTCATCACGCCGTCGCACAACCCGCCGACCGACGGCGGCTTCAAGTACAACCCGCCGAGCGGCGGGCCGGCCGACACGGGCCTCACGCGGCAGGTTCAGGACCGCGCCAATGCGCTTTTACTGGGCGGTCTCAAAGACGTGAAGCGCCTGACTTATACCCGCGCTTTGGCGGCGAACACGACCCGCACCTATGATTTTGTTGCGCCGTATGTCGCCGCGCTCGGGGACGCCCTTGATCTGGAAGCCGTCAAAAATGCCGGTCTGCGGATCGGCGCGGACCCGATGGGCGGCGCAAGTTTGGCGTACTGGGAACCGATTGCCGAAGTCTACGGGCTGTCTATTGAGGTCGTCAATCCATACGTTGACCCGGCGTTCGGCTTCATGACTGTGGACAAAGACGGCAAAATCCGCATGGACTGCTCGTCGCCGTCCGCGATGGCGTCACTGATCGGTCTCAAAGACCGCTTTGACATCGCGTTCGGCACCGACCCCGACGCCGACCGGCACGGCATCGTCGCGCCGAGCGCCGGGCTACTGAACCCGAACCACTATTTGGCCGTCGCCATCTCCTACTTGTTCCAGAACCGCCCCCACTGGCCGGCAAGCGCTGCGGTCGGCAAAACTTTGGTGTCGAGCGCCATGATTGACCGCGTCGCGGCGTCGCTCGGACGCCCGCTGGCGGAAGTGCCGGTCGGCTTCAAATGGTTTGTGGACGGCTTGCTGTCGGGGGAATACGGCTTCGGCGGAGAAGAAAGCGCGGGGGCGTCGTTTCTCAGAAAAGACGGCGGCGTGTGGACCACCGACAAGGACGGCCTTTTGCTGTGCCTGCTGGCGGCGGAGATTACGGCCAAGACAGGCCGCGACCCCGGCGAGCATTACAAAGAATTAGAGGCGAAGTTCGGCAGCCCGGTCTACGAGCGCACCGATGCGCCCGCGACCGCCGCCCAGCAGAAAACGCTGGCGGCGCTGTCGCCGGGGCAGGTGACGGCGACCGAGCTGGCCGGCGACCCGATCACGGCGCGGCTGACCCGCGCTCCCGGCAACGACGCCCCCATCGGCGGCCTGAAAGTGACCACCGAAAACGGCTGGTTCGCCGCCCGGCCTTCGGGCACCGAGCCGGTGTATAAAATCTATGCGGAGAGTTTTATCGGCGCGGATCACCTGAAGCGCATTCAGGAGGAAGCGCAGGCGATTGTCGGCGCGGCGCTTGGGGGGTAAACGCAGGCGAGGGAATTTATTCCCTCGCGCTTCTCCTTCGGCCGCTCGATGTTACGGCGTCCGGTCCCGATCAAACATTTCGGTAACCCAGAACTCGCCCCGCGCATTGCGGTGCACGCCGACGCCGATTTTCGCGAAGCGGGACTCCAAAATGTTTGCCCGGTGGCCGGGGCTTGCCATCAGCGCCCGGTGGGCATAATCTACATTGTAAATGTCGTTGCAGACGCTGCAATAGTAAATGTTCTCGCCGACCAGCAGATACTCCGGCTGCGGCAAGCCGAGCTGCCGCGACGAAGTCAGGTAGCGGTCCATCGGCGACGACAAGCCGGGGGTGGGGGAATGGTGGTCGAAATAGTCCGCCGTGCACATCTCCTCCGAGTGGGCGCGGGCCGTCTCGGTCAGCAGCGGGTCGAGCGACAAAACCGACAAGCCGCGCTCGGCCCGCTCGGCGTTGATCAAGACCACAAACGCCCGCTCCTGCGCTTCCGCGCCGTCTTCGGCGGTCAAGGTCGCCACGCTGACGGCAGGAGCCGGGCGGACTGCGAGCGCAGCCGTGCGAGCCTGCGCGGCGGCCGGTCCCGGCAGCGCCACCGGCGACAGCGGCGCGGCGACGGCGCTTGCCCAAACCAATCCCGTCAGCAAAAGTGACCCAAGCATCTCGGCATCTCCCCCGTTCGCACAGTTCAATCAGTGATGCTTTCATCTTCGGGGAAACGCGCAGGCGGCCGCAGGGGAAAGCCGCCCGGCGCGGCGAAATCCGGTATTGTTGCCGCCGGTAAAAACGCCTTGACAGGCGCTTTGCACCGTGATAAAATGAGGAATGACCGCACGGCTTGTCTTCTGCTGGCTTCTGCTGACGGTTTTTTGCGCGGCTGCTTTGCCCTGGGCGCGGGCGTCCGCCCCCGGCTACGCGAGCTGCCTGAGCAAAGGCGGCCTGCACCACTGGACCCATTTTCCGCTGCGGGTCTATTTTGCGCCGGGCCTGCTCCGCTCCCCCGAGCGGCTCGCTCAGGTGCGGGCAGGGTTCGACGAATGGGTGAACGCCGCCGGCGGGGCGGTCTGCTACCAGTGCGTTTCCAAAGGCGAAGACGCCGACATTTTTGTCTCGATTGCCAGCCGAATCACCCTGCCGAAAGACGCCCGCGCCCTGGGCCAGACCGTCCTGAGCTACGAAGGAGCGGTGATGACCCGCGCCGACTTGGAGCTGGTCGAGCGCGACGACGACCCGGCGCAGTTTCAGGAAATTTGTGCCCATGAGTTCGGCCACGCCCTCGGCCTCGACGGCCACAGCGACGACCCACGCGACATGATGTTTCCGGTGCTCGCTCACTCGCTGTTTCAAGTCCGCAGCCCGCAGCTCGACTTCTTCGCCGCCCCCGGCGTTGTCACGCCCCGCGACCTCGCCACCCTCGCCGCCGCCTACCCCGCCCTGCATTTCCCCGCGCCCAAGCGTTGACAACCGCCGGTTTTGGAGGGTACACTATATCCGACAAAAGCAGTCGGCAATTCGTCCTGACCCCCTGAGGCTTTAATCGTTAGATAGGCACCCACCCATGAGCGCAGCAACAGACACCATTGAAGAGTTCGCGAGCAAAGAATACAAATACGGCTTCGTCAGCGAGATTGAAAGTGAGACCATCCCGGTCGGCCTGAGCGAAGAAGTGATTCGGACCATTTCGGCGAAGAAGAACGAGCCGGAGTGGCTTTTGGAGTTTCGCTTGAAAGCGTACCGGCACTGGCTCACCATGAGCGACCCGCTCTGGCACAACGTCGCCGTCAAGCCGGTGGACTACCAGAGCATCGCGTACTTCTCGGCCCCGAAGCCGAAAAAAGTGCTGAACAGCTTGGATGAAGTAGACCCGGAGATGCTGGCGATGTTCGACAAGCTGGGCATCTCGCTGGCCGAGCAGCAGCGGCTCTCCAACGTCGCCGTGGACGCCGTCTTTGACAGCGTTTCGGTCGCCACGACGTTTAAAGGCGAGCTGGCGCGTCAGGGGATTATTTTTTGCTCGTTCTCGGAAGCGGTCGCCGAGCACCCCGAGCTGGTGCGCGAGTACCTCGGGTCGGTTATTCCGTACTCGGATAACTTCTTCGCAACCCTGAACTCGGCGGTCTTTACCGACGGCTCGTTCTGCTACATCCCGAAGGGCGTCCGCTGCCCGATGGAGCTTTCGACCTACTTCCGTATCAACGCCGCCAACACCGGGCAGTTTGAGCGGACGCTGATCATCTGCGACGAAGGCGGGTATGTGTCTTACCTCGAAGGCTGCACCGCGCCGATGCGCGACGAGAACCAGCTTCACGCGGCGTGCGTCGAGCTGGTCGCGATGAAAGACGCGACCATTAAATACTCGACCGTCCAGAACTGGTATCCCGGCGACAAGGACGGCAATGGCGGCATCTACAATTTCGTCACCAAGCGCGGCATCTGCAAGGGCGACAACGCCAAGATTTCGTGGACTCAGGTGGAAACGGGGTCGGCCATCACCTGGAAGTACCCGTCGTGCATCTTGCAGGGCGACAACTCGGTCGGCGAGTTCTATTCGGTTGCGCTCACCAACAACAAGCAGCAGGCGGACACCGGCACCAAGATGATCCATTTGGGCAAAAACACGCGGTCCACGATTGTCTCCAAAGGCATCTCGGCCGGCCGGGGCCAGAACACTTACCGGGGCCTCGTCAAGATCAACCCCGGTGCGGAGAACGCCCGCAATTACTCGCAGTGCGACTCGCTGCTGCTTGGCGACCGCTGCGGGGCGCACACGTTTCCGTACATTGAAGTCAAAAACCCGACAGCCACGGTCGAGCACGAAGCGTCTACGTCCAAAATCGGCGAGGATCAAATCTTCTACTGCAACCAGCGCGGCATCTCTACCGAAGACGCAGTCTCGATGATCGTCAACGGCTTCTGCAAAGAAGTGTTTCGAGAGCTGCCGATGGAATTCGCCGTCGAAGCCCAAAAGCTTTTAGGCGTCAGCCTCGAAGGCAGCGTTGGTTAGAATAGGAGAGTGAGATGGCCTTTCCAGACCGCCTGCCGGACGTTGAACGGCTTGTCGAGCAGCACCGCAGGCTTGAGCATCAAACACTCCTGCTGGCGATCTATTTTGATCGCCCGCAGGACCCGGATAGTGTTTATCTGTTAGAGGTCATCACGCCATTCGGCTACAATGAAGTTAGTCTAGACCAAGACCTATTCGAAATGCAGTACGGTTCGACGCCGGGCTTCCCTGTGCCGCCGGGTAAGCGCCTGAGCATCCTGCTGACGAATGCCGTAGAGGCCGAAGCGGCCGTCCGGCAGCAATGGCCGGCGATAATGCCGGTTTTGGATGCAGTTCAGCACGGTGCTTACCGGGTGCTATACGTTGAAGGAGAAGGAAGACTTGTTTTAGACCAGTTTCGCCAGAACCTGGTTGCGGCATGACGGAAGCCCAAGCCTGGAAGCGTCAAGCGGACTCGGACTTCTCAGCAGCGAATGCGGTGTTTGTTGCCGGGAACCAGGCGACCTACTGCCAGGCCATCGCGAAGCATCAGCAGGTGGTGGAAAAAACCATCAATTTTATAGACGCGACGCTGCGTGAGTACGGTCTGCTGGAGGGGCGTGTCAGGGCGGAGCATTATCCCGAACGGATAATCAACCGGCTGGTGCGACTGCCTCAGTCTGAAAACAAAGAGGTTGCCGATCGCCTCGTTCGTATCTTCAGCCGGTGGTTGTCGGACATTTACGATTTGTGCGATCTCGCACCCAAGCTGCCGGCTAGAGGAGAGCCGTACCGGCGCAACACGGAGTACCCGTTTCAGCTTTCGGACGGAGAATGGACCGCTCCCTCGACGGCCTTCCGTCAGGAAGAGGTAACTCGTTTTGAGCGCGTCGCACGCCAGTTGCGAGCGGAAGCGGATCAGATTGCGGTTGCGCTGCAACTCTAGCCGCACGATGACTGAAATAGAAAATCAGGAGACAACACAATGGCAAGCAGATATGTAATTCAGATCAAGGGCTGGCCGCAGCACCATGACATGACCCTGCACACCGAGCAGGAAGCGCAGGTCAAGGCGATGGAGCTGGTCAAAAAGTCCAACGCCGAGGGCGTGGACCTCAAAGCCCACGGCGGGCGGCATGACGGCAAAGATCACCACTGGGTCGGCACCAACGAAAACGGCCACCCGCGCGAAATCAAGATTCTCGTCGGCCAGGGCAAAGTGTCTTAGAATTGAAGAGAGCAGATTATGGCATTGCTGGAAGTTTCGGACCTGCACGCGCGGGTCGAAGAAAAAGAAATACTTAAAGGCATCAACCTCACGGTGAACGCCGGGGAAGTGCATGCGATCATGGGGCCGAACGGCTCCGGCAAAAGCACCCTGGCCGGAGTGCTGTCGGGCCGCGACGCTTACGAAGTCACCGGCGGGGAAGTTTTGTTTCAGGGCAAAGATTTACTCGAGCTGGAACCCGAGGAGCGGGCGCAGGAAGGCTTGTTTTTGGCGTTCCAGTACCCCGTCGAAATCCCCGGTGTCAACAATACCTACTTTCTCAAAGCCGCGCTGAACTCCATTCGGCGCTACCGGGGCGAGGACGAGCTGGACGCCGCCCAGTTCCTGAAGCTGGTCCGCGAAAAGATGAAAGTGCTGCACATTGACCCGAGCCTCTTGAACCGGCCTGTGAACGAAGGCTTTTCCGGCGGCGAAAAGAAGCGCAACGAAATCTTCCAAATGGCCGTTTTGGACCCCAAACTGGCGATCCTGGATGAGACCGATTCGGGGCTGGACATTGACGCGCTCAAAGTGGTCGCCGACGGGGTCAACGCGCTGCGGAGTCCCGACCGGGCGGTGATTGTGGTGACGCATTATCAGCGGCTGCTGAACTATATCGTCCCGGATTTTGTTCATGTGTTGTCGGGCGGAAAGATCGTCAAGTCCGGCGGCAAAGAATTGGCGCTGGAACTCGAAGCCCAGGGCTACGGCTGGCTGGAAGGCAAAGATGCCGAAGTCAAAGCAGCCAATGTGAAAGAACTGGTGGCGGCGTAATGGCAGCAGACACGCTTACAACAACTGAGGCGACAGCCGAAAACAGCTACCTGCGGGACTTCGCCGGCGGCAATCGCGGCTCGGAAGCCCCCGGCCCCGAATGGCTGCTCAGCCTGCGCCGCACGGCGGCGGAGCGCTTCGCCGCCATCGGCTTTCCCACCCGGCGCAACGAAGAATGGCGCTTCACCAATGTCGCGCCGATTGCCGACACGCCGTTTGCCCCGGCCCCGCGCAGCGAAAGCGCAATGAGCGCCGAGACGCTGGCCTCCTACACCTACGACGGCATGGGCGGCACCCAGCTTGTGTTTGTCAACGGCCACTTCCAGCCTGATCTGTCGAGCCGCGAGTTCCCGGCGGGCGTCACCGTCAGCACCCTTGCGGCAGCGATGGAGGCCGACCCGGCGCGGATTGAAGCGCATTTAGGCCGCTACGCCAAGTTTGCGACCCAGGCGTTTGTCGCCTTGAACACGTCTGCACTGGAAAACGGCGCGTTTGTGCAGATTGGGCGCGGCACAGTGGTCGCCGAGCCGATCCACCTGCTGTTTTTGTCCGCGCCGACCAGCGGCCCGACCGTCTCGCACCCGCGCACTCTTGTCATTGCCGAGGAAAACACGCAGGCGACGCTTGTGGAAAGCTATTCGGGAACGCCGGACAGTGTGTACTTCACCAATGCCGTCACCGAAATTGTCGCGGCGGAAAACAGCGTCATGGACCATTACAAAGTGCAGCGCGAAAGCCGAAAAGCCTATCATGTCGCGACCATGCAGCTTCATCTGGCCCGCTCGGCGAACTTCGCGTCTCACTCGGTCGGCCTCGGCGGGCTTTTGGTTCGAAACGACGCCAACGCCTACCTCGGCGGTGAGGGGATCGAGTGCACGCTGAACGGCGTGTATCTCGGCTCCGACCGTCAGCTTATTGACAACCACACCGAGATTGACCACGCCATGCCCCGCTGCAACTCGCACGAGATTTATAAAGGCATCCTAGACGGTCATTCGCGCGGCGTCTTCAACGGCAAAATCTTCGTCCGCGAAGATGCCCAAAAGACCGACGCCAAGCAGACCAACCAAACGCTTCTGCTGTCGCCGACCGCGCAGATTGACACCAAGCCGCAGCTTGAAATCTTTGCCGATGACGTAAAGTGCACCCACGGCGCGACTATCGGGCAGCTCTCCGACGAAGCCCTGTTTTACCTCCGCGCTCGGGGCATCCCCAAAGCCGACGCCCGCGCCCTTTTGACCTATGCGTTCGCCAGCGACATTGTCAGCCGCATCAAAGTGGACGCCATCCGCGCCCAACTTGATCAGGTTCTGCTGGCCGACCGTGCGCTTCAGGGAATCGCGTTATAGGCACGAAAACAATACATAACAGAGGTTGCCGGGCTAAACACCGAAAACCGCTTGTTGCTATGCCGCTGCGTGAGTCATCGGACATCGGTATTATCGACCGCGTTTTCGGCCCGATCTATGGTCTGTCGTGCTGGAATCTTCAGCCCGGCTACGGGTGCAGCCTGACGTTTGAGTTTGGGAAGCCGCACTTGGTGATCTGGAAACCACGAGAACCCGTCAATGCCGACCCGAACCGGCACCGATCTTACAGATACCGCCGACAAGTAGAACCACGTGGACGCTGGCATCTGTGGCTTCGCGGATGTAACTGGAAGGCTTATTCAAACGGCGAATGGTCAGGAGCCAGCGACACGAAGTTGAGTATGGGAATGGCCGCTGAGACGCTCGAAGGCCAAAGGCTTGTGCGAGTTTCTTACAATCAAGAGCACATCTCTACCACGTTCGAGTTTGACTTAGGCGGATCGCTCGTTGCGGAACCTGATGAGTTTGAGCAGGATGCCCCTCCTGATGTATGGTCTCTCTTCAAACATAACGGCAAAGTGCTGACGCTTCGCGCGGACGGCATGTACAGCTATCAGCCTGGGAACACGCCTCCGGAACACGAACGTTACACTTTACTTCGCTTTTAGATCAAGACAATCCTTATGAACGATTTATACGATGTAGAAAAGGTCCGCCTAGACTTCCCCATCCTGAGCCGGGAAGTCAACGGCAAGCCTTTGGTCTATCTCGACAATGCCAACACGACCCAGAAGCCGGCGGCGGTGATTGAGGCGGTAGACGGCTATTACCGAGACTACAACGCCAACATTCACCGGGCGACGCACCTGCTCGGCGAGCTGGCGACGCGCGGGTACGAAGGCGCACGGGTCAAGATCAAGAACTTTCTCAATGCCGCCGACGCGCACGAGATTATCTACACCCGCAATGCCACCGAGAGCGTCAACCTGGTCGCGCAGACCTGGGGGCGGCAGAACATCACCGAGGGCGACGAGATTATCGTCTCGGAGATGGAGCATCACTGCAACATCGTCCCGTGGCAGATGCTTTGCGCCGAAAAAGGGGCACGGCTGCGGGTCATCCCCATCACGGACAGCGGCGAGCTGCGGATGGACGAGTACGAAGCGCTTCTAAACGACCGAACCAAATTTGTCGGCATCTGCCATATGTCCAATGCGCTCGGCACGGTGAACCCGGTCCAGGACGTGATCGCTCAGGCCCACGCGCGGGGCATTCCGGTCTTAGTAGACGCCGCGCAGTCGGCCTATCACCTGCCGATTGATGTGCAGGAACTTGACTGCGACTTTCTGGTGTTTTCAGGACATAAGCTGTACGGCCCGACGGGCATCGGCGTCCTGTACGGCAAACGGTCGTTTTTGGAAGCCATGCCGCCCTGGCAGGGCGGAGGGGACATGATTGAAACGGTGTCGTTTAGCGAAGGCACGACGTTCAACGAAATCCCCTACAAGTTCGAGGCGGGGACGCCGCACATCGCCGGAGCTATTGGCTTGGGCGCAGCGATTGATTATTTAACCGAACTGGGCATGGACAAAATCGCCGCCTATGAGCACGATCTCACGGCCTACGGCACCGAAGCGCTGACGGCGGTGCCCGGCCTGCGGATGATCGGCACGGCACGGCACAAAGCGAGCGTGTTTTCGTTCACCCTGGGCGACATCCATCCTTACGACATCGGCTCGCTGCTCGACGAGCAGGGCATCGCCATCCGCACCGGGCAGCACTGCGCCCATCCGGTCTTGCAGCGCCTCGGCGTCTCGGCGACTGCCCGCGCGTCTCTGGCTTTGTATAACACGCGCGAAGAGATTGATGCTTTAGTGACGGGTTTGGCCCGCGTTCGAAAGATGTTTGGATGACCATAGACGAAGCCGGGGGTGTAGAAACCCCCGGCAGAGGAGCGTCCTTCGGACAAAGATGCCAAAACCGGAAATCTTTGTCCAAAGGACATTTTCCTGCCGGGGGTTTCTACACCCCCGGCACACAAAATGCTATGACCGCTACTGACATGACCATAGACGAAGCGCAGGATGAGATTGTCGAGGAGTTTGAGCTGTTCGGCGACGACCCCGACCTGCGGAACTCGTACATTATTGACCTGGGCCGCAAGCTGCCGCCGATGCCGCCGGAGTTCCACACCGACCAGTACATCGTCAAAGGCTGTCAGGCGCAGGTCTGGGTGCATACCAACGCCGAGGGCGGCAAGCTGTACTTCGATGCCGACAGCAACGCCGCCATTCCGAAGGGGCTGATTGCGCTCGCCGTGCGCCTGTATTCGGGCCGGACCCCGCAGGAGATCGCCGCAACGCCGCCGGACTTTATTGACCGGATCGGCATGAGCAAGCACATCTCGTCGTCGCGCTCCAACGGCCTCCTGTCCGTCATCGGGCGCATGAAGCAGGATGCCGCCCGCGCCCTCGCCGCTGAAAGTGAGAACTAACCATGCCTGCTGCCGATACCAAAGTCTACCCGCTGATGGTCGAAGCCGACATTCTCGAAGCCCTGCGGGAAGTCTATGACCCGGAAATTCCCGTCAACATCTACGACCTCGGCCTCATTTACGATGTCAGCGTAGACGAATACGGCGTCGTAGACATCGAAATGACCTTGACCTCCCCCGCCTGCCCCGTCGCCGGCATTTTGCCCGGCCAAGTCGAGCAGAAAGTCCGCGAAGTCAGCGGCGTCGCCGATGTCTCTGTCGAGCTGGTCTGGGAGCCGGCCTGGAGCATGGACCGCATGAGCGAGGAAGCCAAGCTGGAGCTTGGATTTTTTTAAGTCGGGAGTGCGAGGAAGCGAGGGAATAAATTCCACTCGCTGCATTGCGTCCTTCGGACGACAGACTCGTCAATGCTTGCAATTCTTACATCCGAAGGATGCCATTCAGCAGATACGAAGTCATGCCGAAGGCATAGAGGAATTTATTCCCTCGCTCCGACCCAAGAATACAACACTATGAGTAATACAGCCACACTAGAACCAACTCTTGAAATCACGCATCCCGTGACGCTGACCCCCTCCGCCGTCGCGCAGGTCCGCCGCCTCATCGCTAAAAAAGGCGACGACACCCTGAAGCTGCGGGTCGGCGTCAAAGGCGGCGGCTGCTCCGGCCTGTCCTACATTCTCGGCCTCGAGGCCGCGCCCCGCCCCGGCGACGCCGTGTACGAGATTGACGGCCTCACCGTCATGGTAGACCCGAAAAGCGCTCAATTTATTCACGGCATGACCCTGGACTACTCCACCGCCAACCTGTTGGAAGGCGGCTGGAAGTACCTCAACCCCAACGTCCAAAAAAGCTGCGGCTGCGGCACGTCGTTCACGCCGAAGTAGGACATTAGATACAAGCAAAAAAGCGGCCCCTCGCTATGAGGGGCCGCTTTTTTGTCCCGCCGTGAACGGCAGGTCTATGGGCGCAGACGCCAATCGGTCTGCGACCGAAAGAAACTTCCCCGCCCGCAGGGCGTTTCGCGTCTTCGCGTGTAGACCTGCCGTTCACGGCGGGGGCATCAATGCTGTGCCGCGTAACTCAATGCCGCCGGGATGTCCTCGGCTTCCAAGTACGGGTACGCCGACAAAATCTCCTCGTTCGTCACTCCCGTGGCGACTAGCCCCACAATCGTGCCGACGGTGACGCGCATCCCGCGAACGCAGGGCTTCCCGCCCATGACGCGCGGGTTCAAGGTAATGCGCTCTGAATAGTCCATAGCGTAATTGTGCCTCCCCTGCGTCACATCTTCATCTTAGCCCCGCGAAGCGGTGCTTTGTGGCGTCTGCGCCCAATAGCCGTGTCCTTCAGGACATGGTTCCTATTGGCGCGGCGCGGGCGGCCAAACCGTCTCATCTGCGTCAGCCGGTTTCGCTTGCGGCGCTGCCGGCTGCTTTTTGCGGTAATCCCAAAACTGGCACAGGCCGACACAAGCAAACCCCGGCGCGGCACACCCGAGCGCGGCAGCCCATTCCCAGGCATTGAGAGTCTCAAAATAATGAGCTAAATGATGGCTGTGGTCGTAGTTATAAACGAGTGAGCTGGCGGCCGCCGCGCCGGACAAGGCCGCGAGAACGCAGACAACCGTGTATAAAAACAGCCAATAAAGCCAGTAGCCAGCCGTATTCATCGTGCGAGTGTACCCCATTCGCACTCGCTGCCATCTCCTGACGCGGCGTTTTCAGGTATACTAAGCCTGCCATGATACCCATTCGTTTGGAACTCAAAAACTTTATGTCGTATGGCGCGGCGGTGCCCGCGATTGACTTTTCCGGGATGCACACCCTGTGCCTGTCCGGCGAGAACGGCCACGGGAAAAGCGCTCTTTTGGACGCGATGACCTGGTCGCTCTGGGGCGAAAGCCGGGCGGGCAAGAACAAGCACGACGAGCTGGTCCGCATCGGGGCCGACGAGATGAGTGTTCATTTCACATTTGAGATGAACGGGCAGCGCTACCGGGTGGTCCGCAAGCGATCCAAAAAAGCCGGCGGCAACTTGTGGCAGCTTCAAGGGGAGACCCCGGACCAGGGCCTCGGGACCGGCTGGCACCCGCTGACCGGCAACACCGACCGGGAAACCGAAGCCGCCATTCAGAAGCTATTACGCATGTCGTATGATACGTTCCTGAACTCGGCCTATTTAAGACAAGGCCAGGCGGACCAGTTTGTCAAGCAGACCCCCGGCAAGCGCAAAGAGATTTTGGCCGATATTCTTGACTTATCGCGCTATGACCAACTGGAGGCCAAAGCCCGCGACCGGGCCAAAGCGGCGCAGGCCGACGCCACCGATCTCGAGCGCGACATCAGCGGGATTGACGCGGAGCTGGCCGCCGAAGCCGCCCTGCGCGAGCAGCTTGCCGCGCTGCATGCGCGTCAGGACGCGCTGACCCTGCGCCGGGAAGAGTTGCGGGCCGAGTGGGACGCCAACAAAGAAGAGCAAAGCCGCCTGAAGGGCCAAACGGAAATTGCGGCGGCGCTGGCCGCGCAGGTGGCCGACACCGACAAGGAAATCGCCGAATTGGAAGCCCGCCTGGCCGAAGACAAAGCGGCGGCGGACACCGCGCGAGCGCTGCTGTCCCGGTGCGACGAGATTAATGCGAACTATGCGAAACTTCTCCTTGCGAGGGCACGGTTTTCGGAGCTGGAAGCGGAATTTGATAAACTGCGTCGCGGCGAACAGAAGCTGGCAGCCGCCGACAAACAACTGATGGCGGCGGAAAATGAAGCCCAGCGGCGATTGGAGCGGGCTGCTGCCGACCATGAGCAGGCATTGTTCAAAGTCAAAGACTTTGAAGTGCTGAGAGCCGAGAGAAGCCAGATTGCCCCGCGCGTCGCGGCGGCGGACCGAAGCGAGACGCAGATTGGGCCGCTCCGCGAGGCATTGGCCGACTGGAACGAGCAGTTCAGCCGCCTCCGGGAGCAAAGCGCGGCCCTGGACTACGAAGTGCGCGACTGGAAGCGCAAAATGGACGCCCTCGCCGCCCAGCAAGGGCAGTGCGACGTGTGTGCGTCGGACCTGCCCGCCGGCAAAGTGGCGGATATTCAGGCCAAGTACGAGTATGCCCTGTCGCTGGCGCTCGGCAGGCACAAAGAAATCAAAAGCGACGGCCTGCGGCTGAAGGCCGAGATCGCAAAATGCGAAAACGAACTCCGGGCGCTCGAAGCCGCCGTCAAAAGCGCCAAAGACGACCGGCTTCAGCTCGCCGCGATTGAGCAGAAGCTGCTGGACCAGGAAGAAACCCGTCAGACGCTGCCGAACCTGCGAGCCGTTTGGGAAGCCGCCGAACGGGTGATTGCCGAGGCAGCCTTTGCGCCCGACATCCGGGTGGCAATCGCCAAATATGAAGCTGCGCTCCAAAAGCTGGCTCATGTCGAAGCCGACTACTCGGCGGTCAAGGCCGAGCTGGCCCTTTTAGAGCCGTCGGAGCGGCTGCATATCGAGCTGGCCCACGCCGAAGTCGCCCTCAAAAACGCCGACGCGGGGATTGAGCGCGGCGAAAAGACGCTGGGGTCGCGGCAGGCGAACCAGGACACGGCCCGAAAACAGCTTCTCGCGCTGGCCGATGTTGCGGGCGAGCTGGCAAAGCTCGAGGCGCAGGGGCAAACAATCCGCGACCAGGAAGCCGCCCGGCGGGCCGAAGACCAGGCCGTCTCGCAGGACATCGGACGGCGCGAGGAAACGCTGACCCGCTTGGACGGGCTGAAGGGCATTCGCGCCGACAAAGCCAAGCGCCTGGCCGACGCCAAATACGACGCCGAAGTCCATGAGCAGCTCACGCGGGCGTTCGGCAAGCGCGGCGTCCAAGCGCTGATTATCGAGAACGCCATTCCCGAGCTGGCCGATGAGACAAACAGATTGCTCGAGCGCCTGACCGACGGCGATATGTCCCTGTACTTTGAGACGCTGAAAGAAGCCAAGTCCAAAAAAGACACGCCGATTGAGACTTTGGACATCAAAGTCAGCGACAACCTCGGCACCCGGCCTTTAGAGATGTACTCCGGCGGCGAAGGCTTCCGGGCGGCCTTTGCGCTTCGCATTGCCCTGTCCAAGCTGCTCGCGCACCGGGCCGGGGCCAGCCTGCAAACACTGATTATTGACGAAGGCTTCGGCTCGCAGGACGCCAAAGGCCGCGAAAAGCTGATTGAATGCCTCAATGCCATCAAAGACGACTTCCAGCGCATTATTGTCATTACGCACATTGACGAACTGAAAGATGCGTTTGCCAACCGCATTGAAGTCACGAAAACGCCGTCGGGGTCGCAGGTCCTGGTCATGGAAGGAGACGCCGGGTAATGCCCCCGCTCTTGCGCTGCGGCCTCGCGGGCGCGTCCGGCGTCGCCCTGACGCTTTTGCTCAACGCGCTCGGGGTCGCCTGGCTGGGCGGCACGGTCTTCGAGTCCGACGCCCTGTACGACGGCTCGGCCTGTCTTTTGACCCTGCTCCTGCCGTCGCTCCTCGGCGGCCTGCCGGTCGGCTTTCTCGCCCGCCGGGACGGCCTCACCGTCGCCGCAGTCACCTTCGGCCTGTTCTCGGCGGTCGGCTTCGCGCATCCGTTCTGGCGCATCCCGCTGGTGTCGCCGGAAGCCGCGCACAGCGGCTTGATCCATTACTTTCTGCACAGCCCGCTCGTCGCGCTGACCTTCGGCTCCCTCGGCGCGTGGGCCGCGTCGCAATTTTCGACAGGAACCTGGAAGCTGGCCGACGCCGAGCCTGTCCTGCCGCCGGGGTAGGAAAAAGACGGAAAAGAAAG
This sequence comes from Capsulimonadaceae bacterium, assembly GCA_965246745.1. Lineage (GTDB taxonomy): Bacteria > Armatimonadota > Armatimonadia > Armatimonadales > Capsulimonadaceae > JANXMY01. The sequence continues at coordinate 944,812 of OZ251980.1, read as the reverse complement.
ACACGGGGCTGAACCCCCGTGCTTTAAAAGTGCAAGCGCCCGCCTTCGCGGGCGAAGATGTCATCCGCTTTGGTCTTCTGCCCGCGAAGGCGGGAAATTGCTCTTTGAAGCCCTGCCGTTCAGGGCAGGGAACACCTATGACACCCGAACCGTCCACCGCGCAGTTCCGTTTTATCTGCGTTCACTGCCGAAAGATGCTGCGGAAGGTATTCCCACGCTTTTTCTATCCACGCGTGGAACATTACGCTCCGGTCGTAGCCTGCTCGGAATGCGGCAATCCGGTCGTTTTTGTCGGGCGCTATTTTGAGCCGCCGCGCCGACACGACCTCAAAGCTTGGAAGCAGTTGGCGCTGGCCTATACACGGTCAGACAGTTATCGAGATGCCACCGGCAAATACCGCGCGAAGATGCCGCCGCAAATTGCCAAGCAGAAAAAGCTTGCAGCGCAGCAGGAATGTTTGAGCCGTGGAGGGGGCACAAAATGCCGGCGGCGGCAAAAGCAGCAGGAACGGCTGGCGAGCCGTTCGCGCTCGGGGCGGTCACTGACCAATGTGTCGGCAGCCGGAGCGCAGTGAGGTCAAGATTATGATGTTTGTTGATGAAGTAATGATTGAAGTCAAGGCGGGGGACGGCGGCAATGGGGCCGTGGCGTTCCGCAAGGAAAAGTTTGTGCCGTTTGGCGGGCCGAACGGCGGCGACGGCGGCAAGGGCGGCGATATTTATATTGAAGCTGACTCGAACCTCTCGACGCTGCTGGACTTTCGCTATCAGCGGCAGTATGGGGCCGACCGGGGCATCCACGGCACGAGCCGGGATATGTCCGGGAAAAACGCGGGCGATCTGACGCTGAAAGTGCCGGTCGGCACGACCGCGACCGATGCGGCGTCGGGGCGGATTATTGCGGACTTAACGAAGCACGGCGAAAAAGCGCTGATCGCGCGGGGCGGCGAAGGCGGGCGCGGCAACGCCCATTTTGCGAACTCGACCCACCAAGCCCCGAAGTTTGCCGAAAACGGCGAGCCGGGGGAAGAAAAGCAAATCAAGCTCGAGCTGAAGCTGCTGGCGGATGTCGGGCTGATCGGCTACCCCAATGTCGGCAAGTCCACGCTGATCGCCGCGCTGTCCGCCGCCAAGCCGAAAATCGCCGATTACCCGTTTACGACCCTCGTGCCCAACCTCGGAGTCGTGCGGGTGGACGACGAGCGGACGTTTGTGATTGCCGACATTCCGGGGCTGATTGAGGGCGCAAGCGAAGGGGTTGGGCTAGGTCACCAATTCCTGCGCCATGTGGAGCGGACTCGCTTGCTCTGCCATTTGATTGACGTTTCGGACACGTCCGGCCGGGACCCGATGGACGACTACGCGATCATCAACCGCGAGCTGGCGAATTACAACGAGGAGCTGGCGAACCTGCCGCAAGTGGTCGTGCTCAACAAGACCGACATCGCCGACCCGGAAGTCGTCGAGATGCTCCGCGCCGAGTTCGCCGCCGAAGAAACGGACGGGGAAAACAAGCCGGTCTTTATCGTCTCGGCGGCCACCCGCGCGGGCCTGGAGCCATTGGTGTACTATCTCGCGCAAAAGCTCGCCGAGATGCCGCTGCCCGCGCCGTTTGACGACGGCATTGTCCGTATCACCCCGGAAAATGTCAAAGGCCGCCGGCCCGACCGCCGCTGGGAAGCGCATTACGACGCCGCCAATCAAGTGTATGTGGTCTCCGGCGCAGGCATCGAGCGGCTGATTGCCATGACTCAGCTTTCAAACGACGACGCCGTCAGCCGCTTGCAGCGGACATTGGAAAAAACGGGCATCATCCACAAGCTACGCACGCTCGGGGCCAAAGAAGGCGACACCGTGCGGATCGGCAAGGCCGCGTTCGACTTCTTTGACGAAGACGCGCTCGATGTCCCGGCTGAAAAGGCGGAGGATTAAGCGATTACGCCCCTGCGGAAAATCGTCATCAAAGTCGGCACCTCGACGCTGACGCGCGGCGGCGGGCCGCCGGACCCGGTGTATATCGCGGGCTTGGCCGCGCAGATCGCCGCCCTGCTCGATGCCGGATGCAGCGTCGTGCTGGTCTCGTCGGGGGCCATCCGCGCCGGCATGGACGCGCTGAGCCTGCCCGGCCGGCCGCGCTCGATCCCCCAAAAGCAGGCGGCGGCGGCCATCGGGCAGGGCCTGCTTATGCACACCTACGCCGAAGCGTTTGGGCCGCACTCGGTCCCGGTTGCCCAGATACTTTTGACCCGCGAGGATTTGCAGGACCGCCGCCGCTATTTAAACGCCTGCAACACGTTTGAAGCCCTGCTGGCACACCGAGTCGTGCCGATTGTCAACGAAAACGACACGGTGGCGGTAGACGAGATCAAGTTCGGCGACAACGACACCCTGGCGGCCCTGGTCGCGTCGCTGATTGAAGCCGACACGCTGCTGCTGCTGTCCGATGTCGCCGGATTGTACGACCGTGACCCGACCCAGGACAAAGCCGCCCGCCTGATCCCCGTGGTCGAGACCATCAGCGCCGCGCTGGAAGCGGGCGCGGGCGGGGTGCAGACGCTGCTCGGCACCGGCGGCATGGCGACCAAGATACAGGCCGCCAAAATCTGCGCCAACACCGGAGTCCGCATGTTTATCGCCGATGGCCGCCGCCCGAATGTCGTCGCCGACGCCCTGGCGGGCCGCTGCGGGACGCTGTTTGTTCCGAAGCCGACCCGCCTGCGCTCCCGGCAGCGCTGGATCGCCTACGGCGGGGTGCCCAAAGGCAGCGTCACGGTCAACGACGGGGCCAGGCAGCGCATTCTCAGCGGCGGGAGCAGCCTGCTTCCCGCCGGCGTCGTGTCCGTCGCCGGCCATTTTGCGCCGGGCGACCTGGTGCGCCTCGCCGGTGCTGACGGTGAGGCGTTCGCGCAGGGCTTCGTCAATTATTCCCATTCGCAGATCGGCAAAATCAAGGGCTGCCGGACCGACGAAATCCTGCCCCGCCTCGGGGTCAAGCCGAGCGACGAGGTTATCCACCGGGACAACCTTGTGCTGGATGCGTAATCTGGATGCGTAATCTTGTGCTTGACAACCCGCCGCCGTTCGGCTAGAATAACTGCCATGAGTGACGCCGCAATCCAGGAAGTCGAAGACAAAGGCCGCCGGGCGAAAGCCGCCGCGCGGACGCTGGCGACCGCCGGGACCGATGCCAAAAACGCCGCGCTGACAGCAATGGCGGACGCGCTCGGCCAGCGCCAAGACGCAATCCTTGATGCCAACTCGCGCGACCTGGCCGCCGCCCGCGATAAAGGCATGACGGCGCATTTGGTGGAGCGATTGACGCTGACCCCGAAGCGTATTGCGGAGATGACGCTGGGCTTGCAGCAGGTCGCGGCGCTGCCGGACCCGGTCGGCGAAGTGCTGTCGGGCCGACGCCGGCCCAACGGCCTCGAGATTACCAAAACGCGCGTCCCGCTCGGGGTCATCGGCATCATCTACGAAAGCCGCCCGAATGTGACGGTGGACGCCGCCGCGCTGTGCCTCAAATCAGGGAACGCCGCGCTGTTGCGCGGCGGCTCCGAGGCGATCCATTCCAATATCGCCCTGGCAGGCGTCCTGCAAGACGCTTTGGACCTTGCGGGCCTGCCGCGCACGGCGATCCAGCTTGTGGAAAGCACCGACCGGGCGGCGGCGCGGCGCTTGATGACCCTGAACGGCTTTGTGGATTGTTTAATTCCGCGCGGCGGGGCGTCGCTGATCAAAACCGTCGTGGAGAACGCGACGGTGCCGGTGATTGAGACCGGAACGGGAAACTGCCATGTGTATGTAGACAAAGACGCCGACTTTGCGATGGCCGCCGAGATTGTCCTGAACGCCAAAGTGCAGCGGCCTTCGGTCTGCAACAGCGCCGAAACGCTGCTTGTCCACGCCGCCGTCGCCGCCGATTTTCTGCCGCGTGCCGGGCAAATGCTCATGGATGCCGGAGTCGAGCTTCGCGCCGACCCCGCCGCCCGCGCGTTTCTGCCGTCGGCGGCGGCTGCGACCGAGGACGACTGGTACACCGAGTACAATGCGCTGATACTCGCCGTCAAAGTCGTCGGCAGCTTGGAAGAGGCCGTGGCGCATATCAGCGCCTACGGGACCCAGCATTCCGAAGCGATTGTGACCGAAAGCTACGCGGCGTCGCAGGCGTTCACGAGCGGCGTAGACTGCGCGGCCGTCTATGTCAATGCGTCTACGCGCTTCACCGACGGCTTTGAGTTCGGCTTCGGCGCGGAAATCGGCATTTCCAACCAAAAGCTGCACGCACGCGGCCCGATGGGGCTGGAAGAATTGACGACGTACAAGTACATCGTGCGCGGCAGCGGACAAGTACGCGAATAGGCAAACACGCATTTAGGAAAGTACACGTTAGGAAAGTACACGTTCAGAAAGGCACTGATTTGACACCTTTACCACCCGGCAGCTTTCCTGACCCGAACGCCGGGGTCTGGCCGCCGCCCCCGACCGCGCAGGCTTACGCCGCGCCGGCGGGCTGTTATTTCCAGTGGATTTACCGCCGAGCGCCCGGCCCGCTGGGGATCAAAGCAAAAATCTCGGACATCCGCGAGGGCCTGCTGCAATTCGACTCGGAAGGCGTGATTATCCACGGCAAAGCCGTCCTGCGGGCGGAAACACGCGCCTGGATTTTAGCGCCGTGCTTCCTGCTGGGCCTGCTGGTCGGCGCGGTCGTGTCGGCGGTTTTGGAAGCGACCTACCGGCATGACGAGTACATCGGTGTCCGCTGGGGCAGCGTCAAGCAGGTGATACTTGCGCCCGCCAAGCAGCAGGGGTGCATTCTCTACGAGGCTCCGAACTACAAAGGGAAGCTGATGACCTTCTCGCTGGCCTTCACCCCGGCGCTGGGGACGTATGAGATGTTCGCGCAGGCCGTGCGTCACTTTGCGCCGGTCACGGTCGCCGAAGGCCGGCTGCGGAACGCGACCACGCCGGCGGCCTGGGCCGCACTGTTCCTGCTGGTTTTGTTCCTTGTCGGTCTGGTTGCCTTTGCATCCGCCCCGCATCACTAACGCTGAGGACGCTAAGACGCCGCTATGCAAAGACTCGGCCTGATGGGCGGAACGTTTGACCCAATCCACTACGGGCATCTGCTGATGGCCGAGGAAGCCCGGCAGGCGTTCGCCCTCGACGACGTGGTGTTTGTGCCGAACGGCCGGCCCGCGCACAAAAAAGCGTACTTGGTGTCGTCGCCCGAGGAGCGCTATGCGATGACCCTGCTCGCCACCGGGTCGAACCCGTGCTTTTCGGCGTCGCGAATTGAAATCGAGCGGCCCGGCCCGTCGTATACCATAGACACGCTGCGTGAGTTTCGCCGGCTGTACCCGGATTTGGACGCCCTGTACTTCATCACCGGAGCCGACGCGGTTTTGGAAATACTCACCTGGCACGAGTACGACAAGCTGGCGGCGGAATGTCAGTTTATCGCCGTCACGCGCCCCGGCTTTGTGCTGGAGCGGCTGTCGGAGATCGCCGACGCGTCGTTTTTGGACCGGGTTCACTTTTTGCCGATCCCGCGCCTGGAAATCTCGTCCACGGACATTCGCAAGCGGGTCCGCGAGGGGCGCTCCATCAAATACTTGACGCCGGAAACCGTGGAAACGTATATTCGGCAGCAGGGCTTGTACCAAGCGCTCGCTGGGTGATAGTGCCGTGTCGGTGGTAACGAGGGCGTTAATTGTTACGAGGGCGTGAACGCCCTCGCTGGGGAGCGAAGCGCTAAGGTCCCGAGGGTAAGGGACAGGGAACCGAACAATCCTATCTACATCTTCCGCCACGCAGGTGGCGGCTTGGCGTCCGCGCCCCCCCAGCGCGGGCGTCCGCGCCCCCCCAGCGCGGGCGTCCGCGCCCCCCCAGCGCGGGCGTTCACGCCCTCGCACACACGCCCTCGCCCTTTCGCTGACGTTAGTGCTCGCCATGAACGAAGACTTTGCCCAACTTGCGCTGGCCCGGCGGCAGCTTGACGCTGTGCAGCAGGTCAGCGCCGCGCTGTACTCGGTCACGGACACCGATGCCCTGCTGCGGCAGGCGCTGGAAGCCAGCATGGACGTGGTAGACGCTGACGCCGGCTCGATCCTGCTGTTCAATGCCGCCGACAGCACGCTTGTTTTTCGGCACGCCATCGGTCCGGTCGGGGAAAGCCTGATCGGGACCAAGCTGGACATCTCGCTCGGCAAGGGAATTTCCGCGCAGGTGTTTCACACCGGGCAGGGGCGGGTGACGCCCGATGTCGGGGCCGACGCCGACCATGTGGGCACGGTGGACGCGCAGACCGGCTACCGGACCCGCTCGCTGATGACTGTGCCGCTGCACACGCGCGGCGGGCCGCCGCTCGGAGTCATCCAGCTTGTCAACAAGCGCTCGGGAACATTCGATGCCGCCGACATGGCGGTGATTGAGATCGTTTCAAGCCTCGTCACGATGAGCGCCCAGAACGCGCTTTTGGCCCGTGAGGCCAATCTCGCCGCGATTGCTCGGTCGGTCGGCGAGATCAGCCACGACATCGGCAACATGCTGACCCATGTGCTGCCCTATGTCGAGACTTTGGAAGGCAGCATCGCCGATGTCCGCGCCGGCAAGCCGAACGCTTTGGACGATTTGGAGAGCTTTTACGCCGAAGTCAAAGAAAATGTCGCGCTTGGGGTGGGGCAGGTGACGGCGCGAACCCGCGAGATCGCCGGGGCGCTGAAAGGCGAAGTCGCTCCGCTGGAGTTCCAGCCGGGCCGCCCGCTGGAGACTGTTCAGCGGGTCGTCGGGTCGCTCGCCGGCGCAGCCGCCCTCGCCGGGGTCACGCTTCAGGCCGAAGGCGATGCGGCTTTAGAAGCGGTGTTCGACCATTCCCGCCTTTACAACGCCCTGTTCAATCTGGTCAACAACGCCCTGCCCGAGACCCCGCCCGGCGGCTCGGTCACGCTCAGAGCCTTGCCCGATCCCGACCCCGCGTTCTATACGCTGTCCGTCGCCGACACCGGCGCGGGGATGCCGCCGGAAGTCCGCGCCAAGCTGTTCACCGACGCCGCGTATTCCACCAAGCCCGGCGGCACAGGGCTAGGAACCCGCATCGTCCGCCGCATTGTCGAGCAGCACCGGGGGCGGCCGTCGGTGGAAAGCGAGCCGGGGCAGGGGACAACCATCACGCTCCGGCTGCCGAAGGACCCGGCGGCCTGAATGCCCGGCACCGAAAGCGCCGGGCATTTGTTTATTCGTCCCAGTCGTAGTGCAGGATGTCGGGGTCGGCGCGAAGCAGAGCGTCCACCGCGTCGCGCTGCAAATGCCGGGACAGCGTAATCTGCATCTTCGCCGTCTCGGTGTTCGCCATGCGGGCCAGCTCCAAATCGCGCGTCCCGGCCCCTTTGTCGTTCAGCGTGTTTAAGAGGCGGCTGACGGCTTGAAGCGGGTCGCAGTCGGCGCGAAAGACAAGCACAAGGCGATGCCGGCGGCGCTGGCGGATCAGCGCGTTCTCGAAGCTGTTCAGCAGCGTCAGCGTGAACAAAATTATCAGCGTAGCGACCCCGGCAAGCGCGGCGAACTGCCCGCCGTAGCCGACCGCGATGCCGACCCCGGCGACGGCCCACAAGCTGGCCGCCGTGGTCAGGCCACTGACCGCCCCGCTGGTGCCGTCGCGCAGGATCGTTCCCGCGCCGAGAAAGCCGACCCCGGTGACGATCTGCGCGGCGATGCGGTCGCCGTTTGCACCGAACGAGTGCGAGATTTGGGTCATCAGCGCGGCCCCGACGCAGACCAAAATATGTGTCCGCAGCCCCGCCGGGCGGGCATGGCGCTCCCGCTCCCAGCCGATGAGGCCGCCGAGCAGCAGGGCCAGCAGCAGCAGGCCGGTCATATGGGCCAGCGGCACTAAGTCTAGGCGGCTCAGGCGATGCTCTCCGTCCGCAGCGTTTCGAGCAGACTTTGGACATAGGACGCCGAGTCACTGACGGCAATCGCTTGTTTATTGGCGCTGTCACGGCGCAGGCTGACTTCGACCGTGCCTTCAGACAGCGATTTGCCGACCACGACTTTGACCGGAAAGCCGATGAGGTCGGCGTCTTTGAATTTGACGCCGGGCCGGTCGTCGCGGTCGTCCAAAAGCACGTCCACGCCCGACTCCCGCAGGTCGGCATACAGCGCCTCGGCGGCGTCGCGCTGAGCGTCGTTTTTGGGGTCTACCAGCACGACCACGACTTCAAACGGGGCAATGGCGACCGGCCAGAGCATGCCGGCCGCGTCGTGGTGCTGCTCCACGGCGGCCGCCATTGTGCGGGACACGCCGACCCCGTAAGAGCCGCCCTGCATGAGCTGAGACTTGCCGGATTCGTCGGTGAACGTCGCGCCCATTTTCAGCGAGTAGCGGGTGCCGAAGTTGAACACATGCCCGACTTCGATCCCGCGCTGGGTATACAAGCGGCCTTCCGGGTCGGCCGGGCTGATATCTCCGGCGACGGCTGTTCGCAGGTCGAAGTATTCCGGTGCGGGGAAATCCCGGCCCGGCAGGACATGGACAAAGTGGGCGTCGGCGGCGTTTGCCCCCGTGACGCCGTCGCGAATTGTCTCCACTTCGCGGTCGGCGAGGACGCGCACCCCCGCAGGCAGGCCGACCGGCCCGGCAAAGCCGACCGGCGCTCCGGTGACGCTTTGGACGACGGCGGCGTCGGCCAGGAGTGACGGCCCGCCGAGCAGCTTGGCGAGCTTGGCTTCGTTGAGTTCGCGGTCGCCGCGCACGAGCACGACGACCGCTGATTTGTCCGGGGCCGTCACAATCAGCGTCTTAATCAGCCGCGTCGCGGGAACTCCCAGAAACGCCGCCACGGCGTCAATGGTCGAGACGCCCGGCGTTGCGACCTGCCCCCTCGGCGAAACTTCGGCCTCGGGGTTTTCGGCGGGGGCGGGGACCGCCTCGCAGCGCTCGGCATTGGCGGCGTAGCCGGTCTTGTCGCAGCGCAGGACCGTGTCTTCGCCGTCGTCGGACAGCACCATAAACTCTTCGGACTGCGAGCCGCCGATGGCTCCCGAGTCGGCCTCGACCGACAGCGATGCCAGCCCGCACCGGGCGAACATCCGCCCGAAGGCACCCCGCACCCGCGCGTAAGCCGCCGCCCCGCCGGCTTCGTCCCGGTCGAATGAGTACGCATCCAGCATCAAAAACTCGCGTCCGCGCACCAGCCCGCCGCGCGGACGGGCTTCGTCCCGGAACTTGGTTTGTATCTGGTACGGCAGAAACGGCAGCTGCTTGTACGACTGAATGTCGTTTTTGGCGATGCTTGTAATCACTTCCTCGTGCGTGAAGCCGAGGAAATAGTCATGCGCGGGCACCGAAAACAGCACGTCTATCTTGTCCCGGCCGGACTCTTCCAGCAGCGCACGCGGCACCAGCGCCGGCATCAAAAATTCGGTGCCGCCGACAGTGTCCATCTCCGACCGCAGGATGTCCGAAATCTTATTGAGCACCCGCAGTCCAAGCGGCAGGTAGGAGTAAACGCCGGACGCCAGGGGCCGAATAAAGCCGCCGCGCAGCAGCAGCTTGTGGCTGACCATCTCGGCTTCCGACGGCGCATCGCGCAGGGTGGGGGCAAATAACTGTGTAAAACGCATAAAGTCCTAAATCCGCCTACTGCGGCAACTGATGGCGCAGGGTGCGAAGAATGTCATTGGACATGACCAGCACGAACAGCACGCCGATAATCGCAAGGCCGGTCATCAAAAATGCCTGCTGCTGCCGGTCGGTCAGGCGCTTGCCGCGCCGGACCCATTCAATAAAGAACGTCAGCAAGTGCCCGCCGTCGAGCACCGGGATCGGCAATAAGTTGAAGATCGCCAAGCTGATAGACAAGCTGGCGAGCATCGAAACAACATCCGGCAGTCCGCTTTTGACGGCCAGGCCGGTCGCCTGATACATAAAGATAATCCCGCCGGCGGCTTTCTGCACTTCCCGGTGATGAATCAAATATGCCAGACCGAAAAAAGTCTCCTTGATCTGTTTGTTGCCGTAGGCCACCGATTCAAGCAGGCCGACACGCTTGATCTCTTTGACCGGAATAATGTTGAGCAGACCGATTGGCTGCTCCTGAAACGCCGGAGGATTCGGCGGCGTCGCCGCCGGCAGCAGGCCGGTGAGATGCTTTTCTTCCATGTGCCGCAGCACGAGAAGGTCTACAGGTTTGCCGGCACGCTGCTGTAGCAGCCTTTGCGCTTGGGAGGCCGAAAGAACATCGGTGCCGTTGACCGACGCGAGCTTATCGCCGGCCTGGATGCCGAGGGACGACAGTGAGCCGGGCGCGACGGTGTTCACTGACAGGACAGGCTGCTTTTTGTCGTCCAGCAGCGGCTTCGGCGTCGCGGTCTTTGTAAACGTTTCCTCGCCGCGCTTGACAGTCAGCGTGATCGGCTTGTTCGCGCTGCCGTGGATGAGGTCTATCATCTGCTCGCCGCTGGTGACGCTTTGGCCGTTGATGGCCGTGATCACGTCCCCGATTTGCAGGCCGATCCGCTGACCTTCCCCGCCGGGCGCGGTGATGGCGACCTTGTTCAGCGTGCTCCCGGTCGGAATGCCGGTCGTCAGCCCCATCGAGCAGAAAACGGCGTAGCCGAGCAGAAACGACATCAGCGGGCCGGCGAAGATGACCAGGGAGCGCTGCCAGAGCGGCTTGCTGTAAAAGCCGTCGGGGCCGGTGTAGGGCGTGCTTTCGCCGGTGTTCTCGGCCAGTAGAGGGATTTCGGCGGCGTCCGGGTCGGACTTTGCGCTGTCGCCGAGCACTTTGTCTTTGGCTTTTGTCAGCGGCGCTTCGTCGGGTTCCATGCCGGCGATCTTGACGAATCCGCCGAGGGGGAGCATGCGGACATTGTACTCGGTGTCGCCGCGCTTGCCGAGGCGAAACAAGCGCTTGCCGAAGCCGATGGAAAAGTCGTCCACCCGGATGCCGCAGAGGCGGGCGACAATGAAATGTCCCCACTCATGCGCGACCACCAAAATGCTGAGGATAATCAGCAGGGTAATCGTCTGCTGGATGTTCTGCCATAAAACCACGCCGAACTCTCCTTACACGAAATGCTGGGCCATATCCCGCGCCCATCGGTCCGCCGCCGTAATCTGCGCCAGTGTCGGCGCTGCCTGGATGTCGCAGTCATCCATGACACGCGCGACAAGTGCGGTGATCAAAGGGAACGGGATGCGCCCGTCCAGGAACAACTGCGCCGCGGCTTCGTTGGCGGCGTTCATCACCGCCGGCAGCGTCCCGCCCTCTTCTGCCGCGCGGCGGGCGAGGCTCAGGGCCGGAAAGCGCGACTCATCGGGCGCTTCAAACGTCAGCGGCGCTGTTTGGGCCAATAAATCAAAACGCGGGGCACCGAAGTCGGCCCGCTCGGGGTACAGCAGCGCCACTTCGATGGGGACACGCATGTCCGGCAGGCCGAGCTGGGCGAGCAGCGAGCCGTCGCACAGCTCGACCAGCGAATGAATGACACTTTGCGGATGGATCACGACCCCGACTTTGTCCATCGGCACGTCGAACAGCCACTTTGCTTCAATCGTTTCCAGTGCTTTGTTCATCAGGGTCGCGCTGTCCACCGTGATCTTGCGGCCCATCGCCGGCCAGGTCGGGTGATGCAGCGCGTCGGCAACCGTGACGGACTGCAAACGCGCGGCGGGCCATTCGCGGAACGGGCCGCCCGAGGCGGTCAGCCACAATTTGGAAACAAACTCGGGCTTCTGTCCCTGCAAGCACTGAAAAATCGCCGAATGCTCGCTGTCCACCGTCAGCAGCTTCGCGCCGGAGCGCCGCGCCGCCGCCGTGACGAGTTCCCCGGCCGCGACCAGGACTTCTTTGGTCGCCAGCGCGACATCTTTGCCGGCGTCGAGCGCGGCGATGGTCGCAGCGGTCCCGACCGCCCCGGCGACGGCGACCACCACCAGGTCCGCTCCCGGCAGGGTCGCCAGCCGCGTCAAATCGGCCCGGTCGCCCCATTCCAGATTTTCGGGCGGGACGCCGAACGCCTGCGCCTGCTCCCGCAAAAGCGCATCGCGGCGGTAGGCCGACAAGCCCACAACGCGCAGAAAGTCCGGCAGGCGCTCCGCCACGTCCAGCGTCTGCGTTCCGATGCTGCCGGTCGCGCCTAAAATGACAATGTTTTTCACGGCAGCGACTCTTTGGGATGCACGACCGCGCCGAATTTCCGCACCCGCCGTCCGTAGTCTTCGAGCGCGTCGGTCAGCAGCGCCGGCGTGAACTCGGGCCACAGGGTCGGCGTGACCCAAATTTCCGAGTAGGCGATGCCCCACAGCAGGAAATTTGAAATCCGCATCTCGCCGGCGGTGCGAATGAGCAGATCGGGATCGGGCAGGTCCGGCGCATACATCCGCGCCGCCAGCGCGTCTTCAGTGACTTCGCTCGGGGTCATCTCGCCGCGTCCGACCGCTTCGGCCAGCGCCCGCGCGGCATCGGCGATCTCGGCCCGGCCGCCGTAGTTGATCGCCAGATTAAACGTCATCCGAGTAAAGTCGGCAGTCCGGCGCATTGCGCTTTCGAACGTTTCGCGCAGCGTGTCCGGCAGGTCGCCCAATCGCCCGGTCACGCGGATATGAATATGGCTTTCAATCAGCTCTTCGATCTCGGCCTGCATCGCCGCCTGCATCAAGGCCATCAGGCCGCCGACTTCGGCTTCGGGCCGCCGCCAGTTTTCAGTGGAAAAGCCGAACACCGTGAGCGTTCCGACACCGAGCGCATCCGCCGCCGAGACGATTTCTTTGAGCGTCCGGTAGCCCTGCCAGTGCCCGAACAGCCGGTCCTGTCCCTGCGCGTGCGCCCAGCGCCCGTTGCCGTCCATGATGATGGCGACATGCGCCGGCAGCCGCTCGGGGTCGAGCCGCGCTTTCAGGGCCTCGAAGTCAGCCGTCTCAGACTTGTCAGCCGTCTCAGACTTCAAGCAGCTCGGCTTCTTTGGTTTTGGTGATGCGGTCAATCTCGACAATATACCGATCCGTCAGCTTTTGCAGGCCGTCCTGCGCCCGCTTGGAGTCATCTTCGGACGCTTCGCTTTTTTTGACCAGGGCTTTGAACTGGTCGTTGACATCGCGCCGGATGTTGCGAATAGAGACGCGGCCTTCCTCAGACTTTTTGTTCAAGATTTTAACAAACTCTTTGCGCCGCTCCTCGGTCAGCGGCGGAATGGCGAGGCGAACCGCTGTGCCGTCGTTGACCGGGTTGATGTTGAGGTCTGAGTTCTTGATCGCTTTTTCAATCGCCGCCGTCATCGAGCGGTCGTAAGGCGTGATAAGTAGCTGGCGCGAGTCGGGGACACTGATCGTCGCAAGCTGCGGCAGCGGGGTCGGCGTCCCGTAGTACTCGACCGAGATGCCGTCCACCAGCGACGGCGTCGCGCGGCCCGTGCGAATGGTCGAGAAATCATGCTGCGTGGCATCCACGGTCTTCTTCATCTTCAGCTCAGCATCTTTGGCGAGATCGGCTAAACTCATTTCTTAGGCTCCTAAAACGAAATTATCTGCGCTAGACTGTTTGCAACCGAGAAGGCAAGGCTTCCTGCTGCCTCCGAGAGTCCGGAAGAGCGGCATCCTGCGAGGCGGTTTTTTTTGGAAACTTCAAGACACCGGCAAATTCCGACAAAGCCGAGTTGGCAAAGACCGCATGATCACCGCTGTCAAAACGAATTGTAAAAATCGTGATTGCGTCGCCGGTGAATGCTTCAAGCCCTGCGACCAATTCGGGAAAACCATCAATCGGATAACCGCTTCTCTCGATGTGTCGGGCGCGTTGTTTGTATATTTGTCTTGCCGCTTGTATATCTATTGGACCAGTCGCATGAATGCCGGAGTTAGCAGAAAACTCATCAAGCAACTGCTGCGCCAAAAAATTGTGCTTGCTTTGTGCAAGCAGTGTCCGCAGGCTGGAAGAAACGTTCATATCAAGGAACCTCTGTCACTAAAGCGTTCGTGACCAAACCACGAATGAATACTTCCCGCTCTGCATAACTATCTGGGGACGCGACAATCTCCGTTTCGCTGAAATCTTTCTGCAAAACAATTCCCCGGCCGTTTGAATCGCTTTCCAATGCTTTCCTCAACGCGACTTGATAGCTGGTAGTGCAGGAAGTGTATTCGATGTCCGTCAAGCCTTCGTTATGCTGGGCCGGTGTTGCCGGACCGCCTCGCGGACGCGCGATGCCTTTAAGCGCCTCTTGATAATAGAGATGACCTTCCGCGACACCCCGGTAGCATCTGATCAATGTCGGTGCCTCCGTGCCTGCATTGCAGTTAGTTACGCATCTTTAGAGACGAGCGTTCCAATCGCCGCGCCTTCGGCGACGCGCTGGATGTTGCCGGGGACGTTGATGTCGAAGACGACGATGGGGATGTTGTTTTCCATGCAGAACGCCAGCGCGGTCAGGTCCATGACTTTGAGGCGGCGGTTGATTGCGTCGGCAAACGAGATTTTCTCAAACTTGACGGCATCGGGATTGGTGCGCGGGTCTTTGTCGTAGACGCCGTCGGTGCCGTTTTTTGCCATGAGGATCGCTTCGGCGCGGACTTCGGTGGCCCGCAGCGCGGCGGCGGTGTCGGTGGTGAAGAACGGGTTGCCGGTGCCGCCGGCGAGGATCACGACCCGGCCTTTTTCCAGATGCCGCAGGGCGCGGCGGTTGATGTACGGCTCGGCGACGGTCTGGATCGGCATGGCGGTCTGAACCCGCGTGTCAATGCCCTGACGCTCCAAAGAGTCTTGCAGCGCCAGCGCGTTGACGACGGTGCCGAGCATGCCGATATGGTCGGCGGTGACCCGCTTCATGCCGGCTTTCTCGGCTAATTGGCCGCGCATGACATTGCCGCCGCCGATGACGATGGCGGTCTGGACTCCTGAGCGCTGTAATTGCGCGACTTCGGCGGCGAGCGCGGCGACGGCGGCGTAGTCAATCACCCCGTGGCTGCCGTCCCCGGCGAACGCTTCGCCGGAGAGCTTCAGCAGCACGCGGGGCCATTTGATCGAGTTCGTTTCGGCAATTTCAGGCACGATTAAGACGCCTCGCCGATCTCGAAGCGGATAAAGCGCTTGATCTCGGTTTTGCCTTTGATCACCTGCGCGATGGTCTGCTTCGGCTCGCGGATATACGGCTGCTCCAGAAGAACCGCTTCCTTGTAGAAGGTCCCGACGCCGCCTTCGATCACTTTGTCCATGATTTCGGCGGGCTTGTTGGCGTTTTTCGGGTCGGCCAGGGCGCGGGTCTTGACGATGTCGCGCTCTTCGGCGACTTTTTCCGCCGGGATTTGATCCTTGCTCAGAAACTTGGGCTTTGCGGCGGCGATGTGCATGGCGATCTCGCGGGCCAGGGTCTTGATTTCCATGCCTTCGCCGGTCAGCTCGACCAAAACGCCAATCTGCCCGCCCATGTGAATATAGGCGTCTACGGTGCCGTCTTCAGTCTGGTAAGCCGCGAAGCGCTTGAAGATGATGTTCTCGCGCATCTTGGCGAACACGTCTTGGATTCGCAGCTTCGCCGGGCTGCCGGTTTCGGTGTGGGTCGCTTCGAGCAGCTCGTCCACCGTGGATGCGCCGGGGTTCTCAAGGGCGTGCTTCGCCATGTCGCGGGCCAGCGCCGAGAACTCTTCGTTGCGTGCCACAAAGTCGGTTTCCGAGTTGATCTCAATCAGGACGCCGAGCTTGTTGTGCTCGCGGACCAGGGCTTCAATGACGCCTTCGGCGCTTGTCCGGCCTTCTTTGACTGTCGCTTTGGCGTTTTTTTCGCGGAACGCTTTAATGGCCGCGTCCATGTCGCCGTTCGCTTCGGTCAGAAGCCGCTTGGCTTCCATCATGCCGGCCTGTGTTTTGTCCCGCAGGTCTTTGACCATTGCGGCGGTAATTTCTGCCATAGTAATTTCCTCAAATTGTCAGAAGTCCCCCCGGCCCCCAATAATGGGGGAGCCAGATGTAAAGATGCAGAAAAAGATGTTTCTGTATTGCTCCCCCATTATTGGGGGCCGGGGGGCGTCCAGTTCTTAATCCGTTCCCTGCGCGGTCGTCTGCCCCGTTTCTTCGGCGACTTCGTGCGCGACTTCGGCGGGGTCGGTCATCGCTTCGCCGCCGGGCGACGCGTTGCGGCGGGCAATGCCGCTGGCGCTGCCCGTGTCGGTCATGCCCGACGCGCCGAGGCTCGGGTCAAGCACGCCTGCCGGGACTTGTGCGCCGCCGGTGACGCGCTTCTCCAGCGCTTCCCACTGGGCGGCGACCAGGGCGGCATCGGACTCTTCGCCGAGCTTCTGGGCGTCTTCCTCGGTTTCGACCACTTCGGTCTGCCACTCGCCCTGACGGATTTCAATGATCGCATCGGCGATTTTGTTGGAAATCAGCTTGATGGCCCGGATGGCGTCGTCGTTGCCCGGAATGACGTAATCCACTTCGTCGGGATCGCAGTTCGTGTCCACAATCGCCACAATCGGGATGCCGAGCTTGCGGGCTTCCTGGACGGCGATTTTTTCTTTCTTCAAATCCACGATGAAGATGGCATCGGGCATGCCGTTCATGTCCTTCATGCCGCCGAGATAGTTTTCGAGACGGTCGCGCTCCTCGCGCAAATCCGCCGCTTCTTTCTTCGGCAGGGACTCTAAAATGCCGTCGGCATCGAGCTTGTCCAGCTCGCGCAGGCGGGCGATGCGGGTCAAAATGGTCCGGTAGTTGGTCAGCATGCCGCCGAGCCAGCGGGAATTGACATAATACGAATGCGAGCGCTTGGCGGCTTCGGCGACCGCTTCCTGCGCCTGCTTTTTGGTGCCGACAAACAAAATCTTGCCCTGGTTGGACGCGATCTCCTGGATGAACGCATACGCGTCATCGAACAGCTTCAAGGTCTGGTGCAGGTCAATGATATAAATGCCGTTGCGCCCGCCGTAGATGTAGCGCTTCATTTTGGGGTTCCACCGGCGCGTCTGGTGGCCGAAGTGGACGCCTGCTTCGAGCAGGTCCTTCATCGCGAGAATGGACAAATCTGAACTCCTTCGTTGTTGGGTGCGTCCCCGCCGATCTTCCGTGTTTGCGACCTAAAAAGGCACACGCAAAGCACGTCCCGGCGAGTGTGAATTAAATTCCTGGATTGGATTTTCCGCCCGCAGAGTATACCATAGAAAGCGGGGGCGATTCAAGAGGGGCGGTGAACATGGCGGAAGGGCAGGCACGGATTTAGGAAGGGCAGGCACGGGGCCTGCCCCTATGGGTTCTGTTGTGCCCCGTAGGGGCGAACCTCGTGTTCGCCCTCTTTGTTCGTGTTCGCCCTCTTTGTTCGTGTTCGCCTTCTTTGTTCGTGTTCGCTTCTTTCGCCTGCTCTACAGCGTAAACGTAAACGAGTAAAACAATCTCGGCTTCGGCCTGCCGTGGAGCAGCGGAAACTCAATCCCGAGCGAATTGCTTTCATCGAGCCGGAAGGACGGCGCGACCGACAGGCCGTGGAATGTGAGCTGGCCGTCCACCGAATAGCGGTCGCCGGGGCCGCCGGTGAGAAGCTGCTTGGCGGCCAGCAGGCTGACCCCTTCCCGCCCGCCGAACAAAAGGCCGAGCTTGACGGTCGGGGCCGGCAGCGAGGGCGGCGGGGTGAACAGCGCTGCCGACAGGCCGAAGCGGGCGCGGACAAACTGCGCCCCGATGGCTTCAATCCGCTTTTCGGCAAACACCGTGCCGTAGTGCCCGGTCGGAATCCAGACAATCGGAGCACCGCCGAGGGCTTGGGCCAGATGCCGCGCCTGCTTGGGGTTCACAAAGACATCAAAGCGGCCATTGAATAAAAGCGCGTTTTTCGGATTGAAGCCCGCCAGCCAGTTTGTCGGCTCAATCGGAGCGTAGCCCTGCTTGATCGAATCAAACGTGACCCCGTGGTACAGCAGGCTCGGGCGCAGGCCGTAGGTGATAAAGCTGTCGTAGACCAAATCGGACACGTCCGCGCCGCCGACAATCGTGACCAAGACTTTCGCCCGGTGGTCCACGCCCGCGATCAGCGGGGCCAAGATGCCGCCGAGCGAGATGCCGGCGACCCCCATGCGTGCCGGGTCAATGTCGGGCCGCCCTTGCAGCCAGTCCAGGGCGCGGCGGTTGTCGAGCACCGCCTGCCGGACGGCGCTGACGGTCTGATGGGTATCCCCGGACAGCAGCTCGACTTCGGGGACGCGCGGCAGCACCCGGCGGTTGTAGCTGTAGGGCTGAACCACCAGAAACGCCGCGACGCCCGCGCGGGCGAGGGTCGCGCAGAGAACGAACTCGTTGGTCAGCGCCACCGGCAGCCATTCGTGCTCGACCAGCATCACCGGGTGCGGGCCGGGGGTTTTCGGCTGGAACAGAAACGCCGTGACGGTGTTGTTCGCGGGGTAGGGGGTGACCACCGGCGACGGGTAGGAAACGCGCGTGATTTGAATATCTCCGCCGACTGCCGCCATTGCCGCTTTGTCGGTCGTCTGCGTGACCGAAAACGGGGCGGATTGGTCGTAGTCGTAGAAATGCGGGTCTACAGGCGTCGGGGCCGGGGCGGCGTGGACGGATGTGCAGAGGAAGAAGAGGAAGAAGAGAATAAGAGCGAGGGGCATTGCTGCGTAATTCCCGGACCATGTGCTGAAGCACACGGCTACACGGCGAAGACGCCAGGAAACACACCGCTTCGCGGGGTTGGGATAATGCCGAGACGTTCCGAGTCCCGCGAAGCGGCACTTCCTGGCCGAAGGCCGTATAGCCGTGTGCTTCAGCACATGGTTCTTGGGGTCGCGTCCTCTCTGCAACAACGGAAGAGTATGATTGCGCTCTGTTCCGTGCCCGCGCAGGCGGTTACTGGGCGTCCGCGCCCCACAGCGTCGCAGCTTATTGCCACGCTCTTGAAATATCGGCTTTATAACAAACTCCCGGCGAAAAGCAGTGCCTTAGTATACCTAAACAATATCCCTAAACCGCGCCGCGAATGTTTCCGAAGAGTGTCTTCAATCAGCCGCGAGACTTGACAGGGGCGGCGATTGGGTGCTATACTGCCGGGTCATCTTTTCAAGAACCCAAAGCCCAAACGGATAATTTCAGGAGCGTGCAACGATTATGGCGAAAGTATGTGACATCAGCGGGCGCAAAGCCCAGGCGGGACGCTGGACGCGCCACCCGCACTCCGGCTCGTGGGCGCACCGCGCCCCGCAAAAGGCCCGCCGGTTCGAAGTCAACCTGCAAACGGTGACGATTCAGACGCCGAAAGGCAAAAAGAAGATCAAGGTCGCCGCGCGGATGCTTAAGTCCCGCAACTTCCTGGCGATTGTCGCCGGGCAAAAGCAGCTTCCCGCGCATTTGATGAAATAAGCAAAGAGATAAAGTAGGCCAAGACAAGCAAAGCGCCCCCGAGAACACTCTCAGGGGCGCTTTTTTGCGTCCTACTCCAAATAAAAGCGGCCGCGAGCAATCAAATTCCGCTCGACCGACCAGGACAGCACCGGGACTCCCGCTTCGCGCAGGCGGCGCAGGCGGTCGGCGACTTCCCACGGCGACAATTCCGTGTCCCGGCTTAAGGCTTCGCGGCCGACGGCCCGCCACTGCACCCAAAACAGCCACAGGGCGTCGGCTTCCGCCCGGTCGGAAAAAAACGAGTAAAGCTGCTGCTGGACATCGGCGGCTTCCGATCCCCGGCAGATGGCGGAGATTCGGCGCTCGGGCAGGCGGTCCCGCGAAGAAAACGACGGCATCATTGAAAACTCACTTTCACGGCGGCAAGTGAGTTTATTATGGGCCGCCGGCGGGCCGGGCGACAATCGTAAATCTACGGGATTATTTTCCTACGCGACATCGAGGCGGTCGCCGTCAATTTTGAGCAGCTTTTGGTCGGCGCTGCCTTTGTTGACCAGAATGTGCATAACCTCAGCCTGGGCGGAGAGCTGGGCGATGATGGGGCCGGGCAGGACGACGGCGTTGCGGCCCGCCGTGTCCCACGCGCGCATTTTTTCCTCGCTGGTGAAGCACAGCAGGGCATCGTCCTGGGTCAAAAGCTCGAGTTCGGCGGGCGTCTCGGGGGTGTCTTCCGCCGCGCCGGTGCTTAAAACAATGCACTCGGCGTCTTCGTCCACTTCGCCGGCAATCGGGACGCGGCAGAACTCTTCCAAAAACGCCTGCACGACCGCCGCGCGGTTTTCGGTGATGTCGGTGGAGTGCAGGGCCGCCAGCGCCAGTTCCAGCCGCTCGTTGCCGCCTGCCGCCTGCTGCTGCATCTGGGCCATCATCTGGGCGGCCTGGGCGATGGCCTGCATTTCGGCGGGCGTCACTTCGGCGTGGACATCCGGGCCGTCCACAAACAAGTGATGCTCGGAAGCGGCGAGAATGCCGCAAATCTGCGCTCCCGACAAAAACATGCCGTGCTCAAGCTGCGGCAGGGTGGCGCGGAGAATGCCGAGCTGGGTAAATGCCGGGACGCCGCTGACGCCTTCGGGGTTGGTGGCGATGATAAGCTGAATGTCCGCGCCCGGCTCGATGGAGCCGTCGGCGGCGGTGGCGACCGGCGCGACGGTCGGCACGGCCAGGGTGCTGTCCCGAAGAATTTCCAAAAAGCGGGTGCGGGCTTCGGCGCTTTCTTCGTCGGTGAGGGCCATTTTCAGGCCGAGAGCAGCCGACTCTAAGTTGATATTGCGGAGCGGTTCCTGGCTCGGGTCTTGTTGCATATGCTCTTTCCTAACCTAACGTTTCTTTCGGCGGGGCGTTTTTGTTCTGCTTGCCGAGGCGCTTCAAGCGTCCGAGGATGCCGTGCTGGGCTTCTTCCTGCACCTGGGCTTCCAGGGCGGCGCGTTCCTGGGCGTCCCGCTCGAGCCGGGCTTCGGCGGCCCGCGCCTGGTACTCGGGGTCGTCAATTTTGGCCCCGCACCAGTTGCACAGGGCGCTGGTCTGGGTCAAGAGCCGCCGCCCGCAGGCGGGGCAGACGGCAGCCGCCTCGGTGGTCACAGCGTGTGTCGGATCGCTCATGGTAATGCACCTGAAAATTAATGCACGGCGCTCGGCGCACGGCCCGGCGAAAGCGCCCGCAGTTTTTGGACAATGCCCGGCAGCCGGCCGAGCACGTAGTCAATCTCGGCGTCGGTCGTGAAGCGCGAGACGCCGAACCGGAGCGACGCATACGCGAGGGCATCGGGCAGGCCGATGGCTTTTAAGACGTAGCTGGCGGACAGCGACTCCGACGAGCACGCCGACCCGGTAGACAGCGCGACTTCGGGCAGCGACGCCAGCAGCGCGTCGCCTTCGACTCCTTCAAACGCGATGTTCACATTGTGCGGCAGCCGCTCGGTGCGGTGGCCGTTTAAACGCGTTCCGTCAACGCCCCCGAGAATACCGTCCATCAGTTTGTCTCTTAGCGCAATCAGGCGCGGCGTTTCTTCCGGCAGTTCGTTTCGGCAAATTTCGCAGGCTTGCCCGAAGCCGACGATCCCCGGCACGTTCAGCGTTCCCGACCGCCGCCCCGCTTCGTGTCCGCCGCCGTCCATCTGCGCGGCGAGCAAAACGCGCGGGGCGCGGCGGCGTACATACAGCGCCCCGACTCCTTTGGGGCCGTGCAGCTTGTGGGCGGTCAGCGACAGCAAATCCACCGGCAATTCTGCGACATCCAGCGGCAGCTTGCCCGCGCTCTGCGTGGCGTCGGTGTGGAACAACACGCCGCGCTCCCGGCAGAGCGCCCCGATCTCGGCGACCGGCTGAAGCGTCCCGATTTCGTTGCTCCCCGTCATGATCGAAACCAGCGTCGTTTCGGGGGTCAGCGCATCGGCCAGCTCACCCAAGTCAATCTGCCCGCAGGCGTCTACTCCGAGAACCGTCACCCGGTGCCCGGCGTGCTCCAGATGCTTGGCCGTGTCCAAAACCGCTTTGTGCTCGGTCGCCGCCGTGATCAAATGCCCGCCCATCGGGGCCAGCTTTTCCAGGACGCCTTTAATCGCCAGATTGTTCGACTCGGTGGCCCCCGAAGTCCAGACAATCTCGCGCGGGTCCGCCCCAAGCAGCGCCGCAACCTGCCCTCGCGCTTTGGCGACCGCTTCCTCCGCCGCCCAGCCGAACGCATGAGAGCGCGAGGCCGCATTGCCATATACTTCCGTCAGAAACGGCAGCATGGCGTCTACCACGCGCGGGTCAGGCTTTGTTGTTGCATTGTTGTCTAAGTAAATCGGTGTCATCACTTAATTATCCGGCGAGGCTGCCGGTGTCCGGTGCCGCGCACTGTTAGGCCGTTTCGCGCTTTTGGTGCGGCTTTGCTTTGATACTTCGTCGCGCGGCCCTCACCAATGTACGAAGCGCCTCATTCACAGACTCCGAATCAGGAAACACGGCGGCAATATCCGGTGAAAGCGCAACTAAGTTCGTTCCTTCCGCATACCGCGCCGCATACACGCCGCGTCGCCCCCCCTGAAAATCATATTCCTCCAGCATTTCCGGGTCAGAGCTGACCTCAGCCGCATTATTCTTCATAATTCTTTTTTTCCTTCGCAGTCGCCGGCCGTGCGCTGATCAAGCGGATTGCGCCGTCTCTTTCGGTATGAACCACCACCAGCAAACGCTGACGTTGAGATTGACCCAAAAGCGTCCAGCGCTCTTCGTCTTCGGAATGGAGCGGGTCAGGAATGAGGACAGAAAGAGGGTCGCCAAAGACGGTGGCCGCTTCTGCAAAAGAAACACGATGTTTTGCTTGGTTGCTGCGGGATTTGGCGTCATCCCAATGAAAACGAAGTTCCACAGTATTATTATAGCACATCGCCAATGTGACTTGCTTAGTGAGGGACAGGTTTGCGACCTAACGCTAAAGCTCACCGGCGACGCCTGCACAAGCAAAACTGCCGACAATACCCAGACACCGTCGGTGGGGGCGTCTGGTGCAGCGCACTATTAGGCCGTAGGTTGGCAAGGCTAAGGAGATACTGGGTTTTGAGCGCGATAAACTTTTGCGAATTTGTCTACTAACTCTCCACAAGTATTTTACCGCGTTAGTATAGCGTTCTCTGCTTGGCTATTGCTGTCGTAAAGCATCCTGTTGTCATGCAAAATCATTACCCCATCGGCAGGCCGGCGGCGAAGCGGCGGGTGGAGAAATCAGGCAAAGCGGACCAGTCGGGTTCGCCCAGGCCACCCTCGGGCGACGGGCTGATGCCGCCGACATCGGCCAGGGTGATCTCCATCAAAAGACTTTTGACCCGGCGCTCGATCTCGTGCATCGGGTCGCGGATCGTGCAGCGGCTGAACTGCTTGCAGCTTTCCCCTTGACCGTTGGAGCAGGGCAGGATCGCCAGCGGGCCGTCAATGGCGGCGACGATCTCGGCGACGGAAATGGCGCTCGGCGCTCGCAGCAGGCGGTAGCCGCCGGTCGGGCCGGGGTGCGATGCCACAATGCCCGCGCGGGCCAGGGTTTGCAGCAGCTTGGCGAGCAGCTCGGCGGGCAGCTCATACTGCTCGGCGATTTCTTTGGTGTTGACTAACCGGGCCGGCTCGGCGGCCTGCACGGCGGCCAGATGGGACAGCGCAAGGAGGGCGTAATCGGCGCGTTTGGACAGACTCAGCATGATTCGCAGAACTCCTTTCCTCAAGAGTATACCGAAAATCGGGGCGGCCTGTCAAGGAAACGCCGGGCCGGAAAAAGAGATGCAGCTAGTAGGGGTTGACCGGAACGACGGGGAATTTGGCGGCACCGGGGGGCGGGGTGAAAACAAATGTGGACGGCGGCGGCGGCGGCTGAGAGGTCAGGCTCGCGATGTCCTCGCGGTAGGTCGCCTGAATGCCGCCGTAGATTCCGGCGAGGTCTATGCGAACCAGCGCCGACGACTGCGTGCTGACATAAAATTTGTACGTCAAGTTTTGCTTGGGGAGCGTCAGGCTGTAGACATAATCGTCCATTCCCGCCGCCGACTGGGTGGTGCGGGACAGCAAGACGCCTTGTTCGGCCAGCAGGGAAGCCACGTCGGCGCTGTTGGACGGTGTGATGCTTTGGAATGCGTCGGCCAGGCTGCCGGCTTCGCCGAGCGAAAGGCCGCCGACCGCCAGGCCCAGGGTCGAAACATCTTCGTCGGCTCCCTTGAAGGCCGCCGGGGTCGAAACCGAATACCGGCGCTGGCCGGGCCGGAAGGTCCAGACCGACAGGCCGTTGGAAACCACTTCCAGGCGGGTTTGCGGGCCGAACACCGACGCATGCTGCACAATCTTCGACCGAAACAAGCCGGGGCGGCGCGAAACAATCTGCAAATCCTCGCGCAGCGTCACCGACAAGCCCTGTGTCACCGCCGTCATGCGAAGTGTGGAATGCGTTTCGAGGGTCCCGGCGGAAGACAGCGGGGCCAGCGCTTTTTTCAGCGGCAGCAGGTCCACGCGCGGCGCGGCGGCTGGGGCCGGCAGGACGGCCGGCGCTCCGAAGGCCGGCGCGGCGGCGGTCAACAGCAGGCAGAGCAGGGGACGGATAGGCAGCAAAAGACGGTCTCCTCCAATAAATACCTGCCGCCGACAGGAAAGCCCGGCGTCAGGAAAGCCCGGCGTCAGGAAAGCCCGGCCAGGCGGGTGAGCGTGCGGCTGAGGGTGCGGGAAAAAAAGCCGACGGCGGGAACGGCCCGGTCGTAGTCCATGCGGGTCGGGCCGACCACCCCGAGGGTGCCGCGCCTGCGGGTGCCGACATAGTACGACGCCGACACGACGCTGCATTCGGTCATGGCGGGCACATGGTTTTCCGCGCCGATGACGACGGTGACATCCGCCCCGAGCAGCGCCCGCGACAGGGTTTGGAACAGCAGGGTCCCGCGCTGCAACGTTTTCAAAACGCACTCAATTTTGGCGACATCTTTGAACTCGGGCTGACGCAGGATTTCGCTTGCGCCTTCCAAATAAATGCTGTCGTCATCGGCGGCGTGCCGGACCATCTGCCGGGCGGCATCGAGCAGGGCCGTGTACAGCGCCCGCAGCGGCGGCGCAAACTCGGCGGGGGCAGGCAGGCGGGCTTCGGGCAGCGTGTCCAAGTCCTGCCCGGCCAGCGCGGCATGCAGGGCGCTTGCCACCGCGTTTAAATCGGCCGGGGTCGCCGCCGCCGCTTCCGCCGGCGCGGGGCAAAGCAGGCGGTTTTCGACCTGGCCGGTGCTCAAAATCAGCACAATCAGCAGGCGGTCGTCGCCGGCGGGCGTGACAAACACTTGGGACACCTGCGTGTCGGCGGGCCGGGGGGGCGTCGCGACCGATGTGTACGAAGTTGTTTGGGTCAGCAGGGCGCAGGTGCGGCGCAGCAGCCGCTCCATTTCGAGCGCCCGGTCTTCTTCGGCCAAAACCGGCAGGGACATGTCGGTTTCCGGCGCGGACGCCATCAAATGGTCCACATAAAAGCGGTAGCCTAAATCCGACGGGATGCGTCCGGCGCTGGTGTGCGGCTGCCGCAGCAGGCCCAGCTCGGACAATTCCGCCAGCTCATTGCGAATGGTCGCGCTTTTGATGCCCCAGCGGTGCCGCGCCGCGAGTTCCTCGCTGCCGAGCGGCTTGACGGTTTCAACATAATCGCGGACAACAGCGCCGAGTATTTTCTGCTTGCGTTCATCCAGTTCCATGGTGGTAACAACAGTTTACCATTTTTGGCCGCAAGTGTCAATGCAAAAAGCGCTGAAGGACAGGAAGGGCAGGCACGGAGGCCGGCCCCTACGGCAGCGTGGTTTCGCCCATCAAGAAGCGGTCGCATTCGCGGGCCGCGCCCCGGCCTTCGTTGAACGCCCAGACGACCAGGCTTTGGCCGCGCCGGGCGTCGCCCGCCGCGAAGACGCCGGGAATGGAAGTCGCGTAGTCGCCGTACTTGGCCGAGACATTCGAGCGCGGGTCGCGGGCGACCCCAAGCTGCGAAAGCAGCGTGTCTTCCGGGCCGACAAAGCCCATCGCCAGAAGAATCACTTGGGCAGGCGAAACGCGCTCGGTGCCGGGGACTTCCACGGGCACGAAGCGCCCATTGTCGTCGTGCTGCCAGTCAATCCCGACCGTGTGGACTTCCTTGACATGACCGTCGCTGTCGCCGACAAACTTCTTCGCGGTGGTGCAGTAAACGCGCGGGTCGGAGCCGAAGACGGCCAGCGCTTCCTCCTGGCCATAGTCCAAGCGGTAGACTTTCGGCCACTGCGGCCACGGGTTGTCGGGGGCGCGGGACAGCGGCGGCTTGGGCAGGATTTCTAGCTGCACCAAAGAGCGGCACCCGTGGCGCATGGAAGTCCCGACGCAGTCGGTTCCCGTGTCGCCGCCGCCGATCACCACCACGTCTTTGCCTTCGGCGGACACAAAGCGCGGGCTGGGCGCACCGTCGAGGACGTTCTGCGTGTTGGCGGTCAGAAAGTCCATCGCGTAGTGGATGCCGTGGAGATCGCCGCCTTCAATCTGGGCCAGGCCGCGCGGCTTCGTGGCCCCGGTCGCAAGAACCACGGCGTCGAACTCTTTCAAGAGCAGCTCGGCGGCATAGTCCCTGCCGACTTCGGTGCTGGTCAGAAACGCGATCCCTTCCTGCTCCATCAGCCGGACGCGCCGGTCCACCAGCTCCTTGCCGAGCTTCATGTTGGGAATGCCGTAGGTCAGCAGCCCGCCCACACGGTCGCCGCGCTCGAACACCGTGACGAGATGCCCCGCTTTGTTGAGCTGCGCGGCGGCGCACAGGCCCGCCGGGCCGGAGCCGACCACGGCGACCCGCTTGCCGGTGCGTGTCTGCGGCGGCTCGGCGACCACCCAGCCTTCGGCAAAGCCTTTATCAATAATCGCGCATTCGATGTTTTTGATGGTCACGGCCGGGCCGGTGATGCCGAGGACGCACGCGCCTTCGCACGGCGCGGGGCAGACCCGTCCGGTGAACTCCGGGAAGTTGTTGGTTTTGTGCAGGCGGTCCAAAGCCTCGCGCCAAAGGCCCCGGTACACCAAGTCGTTCCATTCGGGGATCAGATTGTTGATCGGGCAGCCCGACGCCATGCCGTTCAGCGTGCTGCCGGTGTGGCAGAAGGGAATGCCGCAGTCCATACAGCGTGCGCCCTGCTCGCGCAGCTTGTGCTCGCCGAGGTGCAGGTGGAACTCTTTCCAGTCTTTGATGCGCTCGGCGGCGGTGCGGTCAAGCGGCAGCTCGCGCAGGTATTCAATAAATCCGGTCGGTTTTCCCATGTGTGGTTGTTTCTAAATAAGAATGAAGGGAAGGACGCGAGGGCAGAAGCGAGGAAGTAAACTTCTCTATGCCTTCGGCATTACTTCGTATCTGCTGAATGGCATCCTTCGGATGAGAGGAAAGCCGAACGCGTACTAGTCCTACATCCGAAGGATGCTATTCAGCAGATACGAAGTAATGCCGAAGGCATAGAGAAGTTCACTTCCTCGCTTCTCTCGCTTTTCCCGTGCGCCTACCCGCCCCCGGCCCGCGCGGTGTCTTTGGCATTCGTCTCAAACGCCGCCAGCAGCGCTTCTTCGCCGGAGAGGCCCGACGCTTCGACCCGCGCGATCGCGTCCTGCATGCGGCGGTAATCGTGCGGGATGACCCGGATGAACTTCGGCACGGTGTCTTCCCAGGTGTTGAGCAGCCGCGCTCCGTGGTCGCTGCCGGTGTATTCAACGTAGCGGCGGATCATCTGGCGCACTTCTTCAATTTCCGTGATGTCCGCCAGCTTTTCGAGGCCCACCATCTGCTTGTTGCAGCGGGACGCAAAGTCGCCCGTCTCGTCGAGCACATACGCAATGCCGCCGGACATGCCCGCCGCGAAGTTGCGGCCGGTCGGGCCGAGCACGACCACCCGGCCCCCCGTCATGTACTCGCAGCCGTGGTCGCCGACCGAGCCGACCACCGCTGCCGCGCCGGAGTTCCGCACGGCGAACCGCTCGCCCGCCCCGCCCCGGATATACACTTCGCCGGAAGTCGCGCCGTACAGCGCGGTGTTGCCGATGATGATGTTTTCATGGGCCAGAAAGCCCGAGCCGACCGGCGGGGCGATCACAATCTTGCCGCCCGACAGGCCCTTGCCGAGATAATCGTTGGCGTCGCCGTTCAATAGCAGCGTCATGCCGGCGGGGACGAACGCGCCGAACGACTGCCCGGCCGAGCCTTCAAATGTCAGCTTGATGGTGTCTTCGGGCAGGCCCTGTGCGCCCCAGCGGCGGGTCAGCTCCGAGCCGACAATGGTTCCCGTGACCCGGTTGACATTGCGGATCGGAACCGTTGCCCGGACCGGCTCGCCGCGCTCCAGGGCAGGCCGGCAAATCTCCAAAAGGGTCGTGTTGTCGAGAGCGCCCGCGAGGCCGTGGTCCTGCTCCTGCTGCTTGAAGCGGCCTACTTCGGGACCGGCTTCGGGCTGATAAAACAAGTTCGAGAAGTCCAGCCCGCGCGTTTTCCAGTGCTCAATCGCCCGGCCTGCGTCCAGCTTCTCGGTGTGGCCCACCATGTCGGTCAGCTTGCGGTAGCCCAGGGCTGCCATGATCTCGCGGACTTCTTCGGCGATAAACCGCATGAAGTTGACGGCATGGGCGGGGTCGCCGGTGAAGTTTTTGCGAAGCTCCGGGTCCTGCGTGGCGACCCCCACCGGGCAGGTGTTCAGGTGGCAGACCCGCATCATAATGCAGCCTAAAGACACCAATGGAGCCGTGGCGAAGCCGAACTCTTCGGCTCCGAGCAGCGCGGCGATGACCACGTCGCGGCCTGTCTTTAATTGCCCGTCGGTCTCGACCACGATGCGCGAGCGCAGGTCGTTTAAAACCAGCGTTTGGTGGGCTTCGGCGAGGCCGAGTTCCCAGGGCAGGCCGGCGTGCTTGATGGAAGTCTGCGGCGACGCCCCGGTGCCGCCGTCGTAGCCGGAAATCAAGACCAAATCGGCTTTGGCTTTGGCGACCCCGGCGGCGATGGTCCCGACCCCGACTTCGGCGACCAGTTTCACCGAAATACGCGCCTCTGTATTGGCGTTTTTGAGATCATGGATTAATTCAGCCAGGTCTTCGATTGAGTAAATATCATGGTGCGGCGGCGGCGAGATGAGGCCGACACCGGGGGTGGAAAAGCGCACTTTGGCGATCCACGGGTAGACTTTTGAGCCGGGGAGCTGACCGCCCTCGCCGGGCTTCGCGCCCTGGGCCATTTTGATTTGCAGTTCTTTGGCGTTGACCAAATAATGCGACGTGACGCCGAACCGCCCGGACGCGACTTGCTTGATCGCCGAGTTGCGCGAGTCGCCGTTGTCGTCGGCAGTGAACCGGGCCGGGTCCTCGCCGCCTTCGCCGGTGTTGGACTTGCCGCCGATCCGGTTCATGGCAATCGCCAGCGCTTCGTGCGCCTCGCCGCTGATGGAGCCGTAGGACATGGCCCCGGTCTTGAAGCGCTTGACAATCTCGGTCCAGGGTTCCACTTCATCAATCGGAATCGGCTGCGGGGCGAATTTTAGCTCGAGCAGGCCGCGCAGGGTGGCTTTTCGCTCAAGCTGCTCGTTGACCAGGTCCGAATACTCGCGGAACACTTTGCGGTCGGCGTTGCGGACCGCTGTTTGCAGCTTGTGGACGGTCTGCGGGCTAAACAAGTGGTACTCGCCGTCGGAGCGCCACTGGTACTGACCCCCAACGTCCAGCGTCCGCGAATGCGTCCCGCGCTCGGGAAACGCCGCCGCATGCCGAATCGCCGCTTCGCGGGCGATCACATCCATGCCGACCCCGCCGATGCGCGACGCCGTGCGGGTGAAGTAGCGGTCTATCACCGATTGGTGCAGGCCGACGGCTTCGAATTGCTGCGCTCCGCAGTAGCTTTCAATGGTCGAGATGCCCATCTTGGACATGACTTTGACGATGCCTTTGACGACCGCTTTGCCGTAGTTCTTTTTGGCGTCATAGGGCGTAATATCGCGCAAAAGGTTTTCGCGGATGGCGTCGTCAATCGTTTCCAGCGCCAGGTACGGGTTGATTGCCGCGACCCCGTAGCCGACCAGCAGCGAAAAGTGATGTACTTCGCGCGGCTCGCCCGATTCGAGCACCAGGCCGATGCGGGTGCGAGTCCCCTGCCGGATCAAGTGGTGATGCAGGCCCGAAGTCGCCAGCAGCGCCGGGATGGGGGCCATGTCTTTGTTGATGCCCCGGTCGGACAGAACCAAGATATTCTTGCCGGCCTCAATCGCCTGATCGGCGGCGGCAAACAGCGCGTCCATCGCGGCGACCAGGCCCTCGGGGCCGTCGGCGGCGCGGAAGACAATCGGCAGCGTCACCGTGCTGAAGCCGGGCCGGTCAATCTGCCGCAGCTTGGCCAGGTCTTCATTGGTTAAAATCGGCGATTCAAGCGCAATCAAGTTGCAGTTTGCAGGGCCGGGCGCGAGCATGTTGCGCTCGGTGCCGATGGTCATGCTGCTCGATGTGACAATTTCTTCCCGGATGCAGTCAATCGGCGGGTTGGTGACCTGGGCGAAAAGCTGATGGAAATAGTTGAACAGCGACTGCGGATGGTCGGACAGCACAGCCATCGGCGTATCGGTGCCCATGGAGCCGATGGCTTCAATGCCGAGGCGGGCCATCGGGGCCATCAAAATACGCAGGTCTTCAAACGTGTAGCCGAACGCTAATTGGCGCTGGACGACGGTTTCATGGGTGGTCGTCGGCACATCGGTCGGGGTCGGCAGGTCGGCGATTTTGATGAGATTGTCATCCAGCCACTGCGCGTAGGGGTTTTCGCGGGCCAGCGACTCTTTCAGCTCGTCGTCGCCGACAATCCGCCCTTCAGCAGTATCCACGAGAAACATGCGGCCCGGCTGCAAGCGGCCTTTGGAGACGATCCGCTCGGGGGCGATGTCGAGAACGCCGACTTCCGACGCCATAATCACCAGGTCGTCTTTGGTGACATAATAGCGCGAGGGCCGCAGGCCGTTCCGGTCCAAGACCGCCCCGATCTGCGTGCCGTCGGTGAACGCGATAGACGCCGGGCCGTCCCAGGGTTCCATTAAACACGAATGGTACTGGTAGAACGCTTTCTTTTCCGCGCTCATGCTTTCATGGCCCGCCCAGGGTTCGGGAATCATCATCATCATGGCGTGGGGGAGCGACCGGCCGCTCAGAGTCAGAAACTCGAGGCAGTTGTCGAACATCGCCGAGTCGCTGCCTTCGGCGTTGATGATCGGCAGGATTTTCGGCAGGTCGTCGCCGAACAAAGCCGACGCGAACTGCTTCTGCCGCGCCCGCATCCAGTTGACATTGCCCCGCAGCGTGTTGATCTCGCCGTTGTGGGCGATCATGCGGTAGGGGTGCGACCGCTCCCAGCTTGGAAACGTGTTGGTGCTGAAGCGGGAATGGACCAGCGCCAGCGCGGACTCCATCAAAGGGTCGCGCAGGTCGGGGTAGAACTCGTCCACCTGCTCGGGCATCAGCATGCCTTTGTAGACCAGGGTTCGCGCCGACAAGCTAGGCACATAAAACTTTTCGCTGCCGCCGATGCCTTTCGCCCGCAGGGAATGGGCGGTGCGCTTGCGGATGATCAGCAGCTTGCGCTCAAAGCGCTCCGGGTCGGTGACTTCCGGGCCGCGCCCGACAAAGAACTGCCGGATGACCGGCTGGGCGTAGATCGCCGTGACGCCGAGGGTGCGGCTGTCGGTGGGCACGTCGCGCCAGCCCAAGAACTCCTGGCCTTCTTCAGTTGTGATGGCTCGCAGTTCGTTTTCGCAAATTTCGCGCGGCTCGTCGTCCTGCGGCAGAAACGCGGTGCCGACGGCATAAGCGCCCGCTTCGGGCAGGGCAATCCTGAGCGCCGCGCATTCGCGCCGCAGAAACGCGTCGGGGACTTGAACCAGAATACCTGCGCCGTCGCCGGAGCTGGCGTCCGCGCCGCATGCGCCCCGGTGGGCGAGGTTACGGAGCACGGTCAGCGCCTGCGAGACGATCTCATGCGATTTTTTGCCTTTGATATTGACGACAAAACCTGCACCGCAGGCATCATGCTCGAAATCGGGGTCATACAGCCCTTGTTTGGGGGGCAGGCCAGTCGGTTTCATTGCGGAAGCGGTTCCTCTTCTAAAGCAAGCGTACAGAATTCGGCGTCTCGGGGCGAAAATCAGCGTTCGGACAAAGATTGTAGCATAACATACGCGCCGCCGTCAATCGGTTCAGCCGCCTTTTTCGGACGCAGTTGTTCGCCCTGTTTTCCGGGTAGAATACGCATATGTTCGCCCCGATCCCGCTGCCCGTTTTGGACACGCTGCGCCGTCCCCTGCGCGATTTACGTGTTTCCGTCACCGACCGCTGCAATTTCCGGTGTACCTATTGCATGCCGAAAGAAGTGTTCGGGCGCGAGTTTGCGTTTCTGCCGCCGCGTCAGCTTTTGAGCTTTGAAGAAATCACGCGATTGTCGCAAATCGCCGTCGGTTTGGGCGTCGAGAAAATCCGTTTGACGGGCGGCGAGCCGCTGCTGCGCCGCGATATTGAAAAGTTAGTAGGTCAGCTTTCGCAGATTGACGGCCTGCGCGATTTGACGCTGACCACCAACGGCTCGCTTTTGGTCCGAAAAGCGTCGGCGCTCAAAGACGCGGGCCTCAACCGTGTTACGGTCAGCCTCGACTCGCTTGACGACGCGGTGTTCCAAGCGATGAACGACGTGTCGTTCCCCGTCGGGCGCGTCCTCGACGGCATCGCAGCGGCGTCGGAAGTCGGTCTCGGCCCGATTAAGATCAACATGGTAGTCAAGCGGGGCGTCAACGAAGACTCGGTCGTCCCGATGGCCCGCTACTTCCACAAAACTCCTTGCATTCTGCGTTTTATCGAGTTTATGGATGTCGGCGCGACGAACGGCTGGCAGCTTGCCGACGTGGTTCCCGCGTCCGAGATTATCCGCCGCATCTCCGCCGAGATGCCTTTAGAACCCATCGCGCCAGCCTATCCCGGCGAAGTCGCCCGGCGCTACCGCTACGCCAGCGGCGGCGAGATCGGCGTTATTACGTCGGTCACGCAGCCCTTCTGCGGCGGCTGCACCCGCGCCCGCGTGTCCGCCGAAGGCCGGCTTTACACCTGCCTGTTTGCCGACGACGGCTACGACTTCCGGGAACTCCTGCGCGGCGGCGCGTCCGACGCCGAGATTGCCGATGCCCTG
Source organism: Capsulimonadaceae bacterium (assembly GCA_965246745.1). Classification (GTDB taxonomy): domain Bacteria; phylum Armatimonadota; class Armatimonadia; order Armatimonadales; family Capsulimonadaceae; genus JANXMY01. The sequence continues at coordinate 911,743 of OZ251980.1, read as the reverse complement.
CGCGGCGTCTGGGCGGGGCGCACCGACCGCTACTCGGAGATACGCACCGAAGAAACCGCCCGCCGCCCCAAAGTCGAGATGTCGCATATTGGGGGGTGATAATGTATTCCAGAGGCCACTTGAGGGGTTATTCTCAGCGGCAAATTCCACGGCGTTTTGAGCTTCGTCGTTCGCGTACCGAGTGGCCTGCCGGAAATTCTTGCTTCGAATCGGATTGGCGCAAGCAAATGAAACTTGTGCCGGAGCGGCAACCGCACCCAGCGTACTTGTATTGGCGTAATGCTCATCCATGTTATTGGAGTCGCAAATGGGAACAGGGCCAAGTTCGCACACTCAAAGAAGCGTGGAGCGTCAAAATCGAGCGTGGCAGCCTACGGGCGATGAAACCCATGCCATTAGGAACCATGACATAAATGTCACGGCTATACCGCGAAGACGCGACAAAGTACCGCTTCGCGGCACTCAGAACAGATAAATCTTAACCCCGCGAAGCGGTGTTTTGTGGCGTCTTCGCAGTATAGCCGTGACATTTATGTCATGGTCTTGTAACAATGCCCACGACCGAAAACAACCAAGTCCACCTGCGCCATCTTCCCAAAGTCCATGCGCTGCTGGAAAGCGAGCACGCGCGGGCGCTGACGGCAGCCATGCCGCGCTCGGCTGTGTTGGAAGCCATTCGGGCCGAGATAGACTGCCTGCGGCAGCGGGTTTTGGCGGGAGACGCCGCGCCGCCGTTTGATGACGCGGCAATCCTCAGCGCTGTGGGGCGGCGGCTGCGGGACGGCGATTTAAAGCGATTGCAGCGGGTGGTCAACGCGACGGGGATTGTTATTCATACCAACATGGGCCGTGCGCCGATGGCGGATGCGGCGGTTCAAGCGGTGCTGGCGGCTGCGGGAAACTACTCTAATCTCGAGCTGGACCTCGCGACGGGGAAGCGCGGCGGGCGCGGCGGACAGATTGAAGAGAGTTTACGGACGCTGACCGGAGCCGAAGCGGCGCTGGTCGTCAACAACAATGCGGCGGCGGTGCTGCTGGCGCTGTCTGCTGTGGCGGCAGGCGGGGAAGTCATTATCTCGCGCGGCGAGCTGGTCGAGATCGGCGGCGGCTTCCGGGTTCCCGAGGTGATTGTGCAGTGCGGCGGGCGCTTGGTGGAAGTGGGGACGACGAACAAGACGCGGCTGAGCGACTATGCCTGCGCCATCACGGCGGATACGAAAGTTCTGCTGAAAGTGCATCAAAGCAACTACAAAATCATCGGGTTCACGTCGGAAACGTCGGTGGCGGAACTCGCGGCGCTGGGCCGGGAGCGCGGGGTTCTCGTGATGAACGACCTCGGCTCCGGGGCGCTGATAGATGTCTCGCGGTTCGGCCTGCCGCCCGAGCCGACGGCGGCCGAAGCGCTGAGCGCCGGGGCGGATGTGGTGATGGTCAGCGGGGACAAGCTGCTCGGCGGGCCGCAGTGCGGGATACTTCTCGGCGACGCGGACGTGGTCGGGCGCATGGCGGCTGCCCCGCTGTTCCGGGCGCTGCGGGCCGACAAGATGACCCTGGCGGCGCTCGAGGCGACGCTGCGGCTGTATTTGGACGGCGAGACAGTCACGGAGACCGTGCCGGTGCTGACGATGCTGTCGGCGACGAAAGACGTGCTGACGCGGCGGGCGCGGCGTCTGCGGAACGCATTGGAAAAGCTGCCGGGGCTGGAAACGCGGCTGGCCGACGGCGAAGGATTTGCCGGCGGCGGGGCATTGCCGGCGGTGCCGCTGGCGTCCAAAATTGTGCAGGTCCGAAGCGTGACTTTGAGCATTGAACAGTTAGCCGAAAGCCTGCGCCGGGCCGACCCGCCGGTGCTGGCCGCGCTGTCGGGCGGCTGGCTGAACTTGGATGTCCGCACCGTGCGCGACGACGAGTTTCGGCTAATTGTCTCGGCGATGCGGGCGGCGGACACACAACGCTGATGAAGCATCTGACAGTAGGTGTCGCGGGGCATATTGACCACGGCAAAACGGCGCTGGTGCGGGCGCTGACCGGCACCGAAACCGACCGGCTGCCGGAAGAGCAGGCGCGGGGCATGACCATTGTGCTCGGCTTCGCCCATCTCACTTTGCCCGGCGGCGAGATTGACTTTGTGGACGTGCCCGGCCACGAAAAGTTCGTCAAAACCATGATCGCCGGGGCGACCGGGATTGACGCCGCGCTGCTGGTTGTCGCCGCCAATGAGCGGGTCAAGCCGCAGACCGCCGAGCACCTGGCGCTGATGGGCCTGCTGGGGGTCACGCGGGGCATTGTCGCGATCACAAAAAGCGATCTGGTGACGGATGCCGCCGAGCGCGAGCTGATTTTAGCCGAGCTGCGCGGGTTTCTGGCGGGAACGTTTCTGGCGGACGCGCCACGGGTGTTTGTTTCAGCGCAGACCGGCGAGGGCATAGACAATCTGCAAGACGCGCTGACGCGCGAGCTGGCCGAGGCGCAAGGGCGGCTCGAGCATGCTGACTTTTCGCTGCCGGTGGACCGGGTGTTCACGCTGACCGGGCAGGGGACGATTGTGACGGGAACGCTGCGGGGCGGGCGGCTCCAATCCGGGCAGACCGTCGAGATTTTGCCGCGCGGCCTGCGGGCCGAAGTGCGGGGCGTGCAGGTGCATGGGCAGGCTGTGGCCGAAGCGCGGCCCGGCTGGCGCACGGCGGTCAACCTGCGCGGGGTCAAGCGCGAGGACTTGCAGCCGGGCGACACGCTGGCGACGGTCGGCACACTGCGTCCGACCCGCATTGCCGACGCCGAGCTGACCTTGCTGCCGTCGGCGGCGCGGCCGCTGAAGCGCGGCGCGGCGGTGATGCTGCACTGCGGCACGGCCGATGTGCCGGCCCGAGTTTACCCTTTAGGCCGAAGCGAGATCGCCCCCGGCGAGCGCGGCTGGGTGCAGATGCGCCTCGGCGGCGACGCCGCTCTCGGGTGGGGCGAGCCGTTTGTGCTGCGCCTGCCGTCGCCCGCCGAAACGCTCGGCGGCGGGACGATAGCGGACCCGCATCCGCCCAAGCACACGCAGGCGGACGATGCGCTTTTGCGCCATGTGCGGACCCTGGCGCACGGCACGGACGCGGAGCGGCTGGAAGCAAAGCTGCGGGAAGCGGGCGCGGCGGGGCGCGACCCGAGACAGCTTGCGCGGGATGTCGGAGTTCGCGGCGAGCTGAATTGGGAGGCGCTGCCTGTGGCGCTCTGCGGGCCGTCGCTGGCGCTGCACCGGGACGTGTTCGAGGCGCTGGCGGGTCAAATCGCCGAGGCGGTGCGGGAGTTTCATGCCAAGCACCCGCTCCGGCGCGGAATGCCGCTCCCGGAGCTGCGCCGGACGCTGCCGCCCCTGCTGCCGCCGGCGGCGCTTGCGGTTTTACTGAGCGCCGAAGCGGGGACAATCGAAAGCGCCGGCGAAGTTGTCCGCGTGCCGGGCTACTCGCCGGAAGCGGCGCTGTCGGCAACCGAGCGCGAGATCGCCCGCGAGATGGAAGCGGCGTTTCGGGACGGCGGCCTTCAGCCGCCCGACTTGGATGCCGTGCTGAAGCGTGACCGCCGGCGCAAGATGCTGTACGCTTACCTGGTGGAGTCCGGGGCGCTCGTGGCGCTGCTTGACCCGACCGGCAGCCGCCCGGTCGTCTTTCATCAGGCGGCGATTGACGCCCTCGGTCCCGTGCTGCACGGCGCACTGGCCGGGGGCGACGGCCTGCGGGTTTCGGAACTCAATCAGATTTTGGAAACGACGCGCAAGTTTTCGGTGCCGCTGCTGGAGCACTTGGACCGCCTCGGTCTGACCCGGCGCGACGGCGACCTGCGCTTTTGGAACGGGCCGCTGGGAACGAACACAATATGAGCGACAAACCACTGCGATTGACTGAAATGGTGTCCTGCGCGGGGTGCGCCGCAAAGCTCGGCCCGGCCAGCCTCAGCGCCGCCGTCCAGGGCCTGTTTTCCGATGTCCCGCCGGACCCGAATGTCCTGGTCGGCTTCGGCATGCTCGACGACGCCGGGGTGTACAAGCTCAGCGAAACGCAGGCGCTGGTGCAGACCGTGGACTTTTTCCCGCCGATGGTGGACGACCCGTACTTGTTCGGCGAAATTGCGGCGGCGAACGCTCTGTCGGATGTTTATGCGATGGGCGGGACGCCGCTGACGGCGCTCAATATCACCTGCTTCCCGGCGTCGCTTGATCTCGGTGTTCTCCATGCCATCCTGCGCGGCGGCCTGGCGAAGTGCCGGGAGGCGGGGGTCGCGCTGCTCGGCGGGCACACGGTGGACGACCCGGAAATCAAGTTCGGCCTGTCGGTGACGGGGACAATCCATCCGGGCCAAATTTGGTCCAACGACGGCGCACAGCCGGGCGACGCTTTGGTGCTGACCAAGCCGCTCGGGGTCGGGGTCATCACCACGGGCATCAAGCGCGGCGTCGCTTCAATCGAATCCGTGGATGCCGCGCTGGACTCGATGCGGACGCTGAACCGCGCGGCCCGCGACGCGGCGGCCCACATTGGGCCGAATGCCTGCACCGATGTCACGGGCTTCAGTCTTTTGGGCCATTTGACCCAGATGATGCAGGCATCGGGCACGTCGGCCCGCCTGGACTCGGCGGGCGTGCCGCTTCTGCCCGGCGCATTGGATTTGGCCCGGCAGGGGGTGGGACCCGGCGGCGCGGGCCGCAACCAAGCGCATTTCGGCAGCCGCGTGGCGCTGCCGCCGGACTTCGACCCGGCGCGGGCCGCCCTGCTGTTCGACCCGCAGACCTCCGGCGGCCTGCTGCTGTCGGCGGCCCCCGGCAAAACCGATGCCCTGCTGGCCGCACTGGCATCGGAGGGCGTTTCGGCGTCGGTTGTCGGCGCGGTTGTCGGCGCGGGCGGCCGCGCCGTGGAAGTGTTCTAGCCCGGCAGTTTGGAAGCGTTCGGGGTCTGGTGGCCTCCCCGGTCTTCAAAACCGGTGTCCTGCATTACGCGGGGGGTGGGTTCGATTCCCATCCGCTTCCGCCAATTGGGGAAAATAAGTACGGCAGGTTCAGTTCCGTGCCGCTGTTTTTTGCAGGCCGATACTGCACGAGGGCAGAGTACGAGGGCGTTGATGGTTGCGAAGGCGTGATTAACGAGGGCGTTTGTTGTTGCGAGGGCGTTGGTTGTTGCGAGGGCGTGAACGCCCTCGCTGGGGAGCGAAGCGCTAAGGTCCCGCCTGCGCGGGACAAGATATAAGACAGAACTTGGACTCTTCTGCCGCGAAGGCGGCAGCTTGGCGTCCGCGCCCTCCAGCGAGGGCGTTCACGCCCTCGTTAATCACGCCCTCGCACACAATCAACGCCCTTGTTACCATCGCGCCCTCGTTGCCCATTCCCTCGCACACACGCCCTCGCGCTTTGTGCGTGGCGCTTTGTGCGTGACATGACTCCATCCCGAAGGTTCTGTCCTTTATGCCCGTACCCCCAGATGCCGTCACTACCCGAACCGTCCTCCGCCTGCGGGACGGCCGATTCTCGGCCGTGGACGACGCATTGGTTGTCGAAGAGCCGCTCGAAATTCGTTTGGGAAACGAGCGCTTCACCGTGACCATGCGGACGCCCGGCGACGACTTTGCCCTCACGCGCGGGCTGCTCCTGACCGAAGGCGTCATCGGGTCCAATGCCGACATCGGGCAGATTCGCTACTGCGACGAAGGCGAAACCGCCGGGACCGACATCGCGAACATTGTCACCGTGCGCCTCAACACCCTGCCTTCGGCAGACCGCTTGTGGCAGCGGACCCTGATGGCCGGGACAAGCTGCGGCCTCTGCGGCAAAGCCGCGCTGGACGCCGTCGCGATGCAGGCGTCCCCCCTGCCGCCGCCTGTTCCCGGCAGTCTGCGCCCGGACACTCTGCTGGAGCTGCCGCACACGCTGCGCCGCCGCCAAGCGCTGTTCCGCTCCACCGGCGGCCTGCACGCCGTCGGTTTGTTCACGGCGTCGGGCGAGTGCCTCTGCGTGTATGAAGACATCGGGCGGCACAACGCCGCCGACAAGGCTATCGGCTTCGGGGTCGAGCAGGGCTGGCTTCCCTGGAACCGTGCCGAGCCGCTGATTTTACTCGTCAGCGGCCGCGCCAGCTTTGAGATCACCCAAAAAGCCCTGATGGCCCGTATTCCCGTCGTCTGCTCCGTGTCCGCCGCGTCCAGCCTCGCCGCCGCGCTGGCCGAACTCAACAACCAAACCCTGGTCGGCTTTCTGCGCGACGCCAGCCTTACGGTGTATGCCGGGCAGGAGCGGCTCGACAGAAAGGATTAAATGCCGAGGCGCCTCCGGCCCTGTTCGGTAATCGCCCACACCCCGCGCCGGCTGCCATCGAGGTCGCCGCGCTTGACCAGGGCATGACGCACCCATTGCAGCGTGTAAATCCACTTGTCGCGGGCATGAACCGGGTCGTATTCCATCTCCTGCCCGGCAAAGCCCATCTTGACGGCGATCTTTTGGTACAGCGCAGCGCCGGGAACCACCTCGCCGCTCATCTCGGCGATGCTTTCGAGCAGGGGGACTTCATACGCCGAGCGCGGTGTTTTCACGGTATCCGTCACGCTTGCGTTACCCTTCCCCTTCGACCGCTTCGCCGCCACGGAACCGGAACGCTTCCCGGCTGCCGCTGGCGGCATCGGCAAACACCAGCGAAAATGTCAGCGCCGAATAGTCCGCGGAGACCGCCGACAAAAACGGCAGCGGGGGATACCAGGCTGTCCCGAACGAGTAAATCAGGCTGTCCTCTTCCTCAATCAACGCGGCGTTCGCCGCGCCCCATTTGACGCCCCAGTGCGCTTTTTGCCACTCGCCCCCGCCGCCGGGTGCGCCGTAGTCGCGGGCCGCAACCGCCGGGGGAACCGGCAGCAGGCGATGAAAGCAAAGGCGCGACGGTCTGCCGCCATTGTAAGGGTCGCGCTCGGAGAGCGGCGCGAGACGCGCATCCGCCCGGTCCCGAAACCGGCGCAATTCGGCCTGGTCGCCGCAGATTTCCAATTCGTTCTCGCCTATGTCCGCCATTGCTTTCTCCTGTCACACGCGCAGATAGATGGCGTTAGTATACCCCGCACTGTGTGCCCAAGCGGGTATACTATCGAACGGCACATACATATGATCTTTGAATGGGACGAAGCTAAGGCGGAGTGGAACCAGCAAAAGCACGGGGTCAGTTTCTTTGAAGCAGAGTCGGTTTTTGATGATTCGCTCTCGGAACTGTTCCCTGACGTTGCACATTCCGATGAGGAAGAGCGTTTTATCATAATTGGGGAATCTGACGCTGGGCGTCTGCTCATCGTTAGTTTCACAGAGCGTCCCAATGCTACTCGGATAATCAGCGCAAGGTTGACAACGAAAAGAGAGGTAAGGAAATATGAAACACGAAGTTCACATATATAATGACCCAAATGAAGATTTGGAAGACGATCTTTTGCCGGAGTACGATTTTGACTATAGTAAGGCTCTGCCCAATCCCTATGCGGCCCGCGCCCTGCGGCGAAAAGCCATTATTTTAGAGAAAGACATTGCCGAGGTGTTTACGACTTCGGAGCAGGTCAACAAAGCGCTGCGGGCGCTGATTGAGGCTGTCCCGGCGCGGCCTGTTCGCGAGAATGCGGCGTGACGGAGAGTCGTATGAAATACGAGTGGGACACGAAGAAAGCAACGCGGAATGAAATCAAGCATGGGGTCACTTTTGAGGAGGCTAAGTCAGCTTTCAGAGACCCGCTTTCGGAGGAGTTCGATGACCCTGACCATTCCGCCCACGAAACTCGCAGAGTGCTTGTCGGTCATTCTCACTTGGGACGGCTGCTTGTCGTCAATTATACTGAACGTTTCGATGTGACCCGAATTATCAGCGCACGGCCTGCGACACGATGGGAGCAAAAAGATTATGAAAGATGAAGTTTACATATATGACGACCCCAATGAGGACCTTGAAGACGACCTGCGGCCTGAATACCGATTTGACTACAGCAAAGCGCGGCCAAACTCCTACGCCGAGCGGATGGCGCGGCAGCAGGCTATTATTTTAGAGAAAGACATCGCCGAGGTGTTTACGACTTCGGAGCAAGTCAACAAAGCGCTGCGGGCGCTGATTGAGGCCGTCCCGGCGCGGCCTGCGCCGGACAAGGCCGCCGCCTGACGGATTGCGCCCAAATGGGTATAATCACCGCCTATGGCACAACTTACTTACAGTACGGCGACGGAAGAGCGGGCGCTGATTGTCTCGCTGTCCCTGGCGGGCGGCGAGGACGACATGGCAATGCGATTGTCGGAGCTGCGCGAGCTGGCGATGACGGCGGGAGCACGGGTGGTCGGGGAGTTTTCGCAGTCCCGACGCGCCCCGGACATGGCGACCTATATCGGGCCGGGCAAAGTGGAGGATTTGAAGGGTGAGCTGGCGAGCACCAATGCCGAGCTGGTGATTTTCGACGATGAATTGTCGCCGACCCAGCAGCGGAACCTCACCAATGCGCTCGAGCGGCGGGTTCTCGACCGAACGCAGCTTATTTTGGACATCTTTGCTCAGCGGGCGCGGACCCGCGAAGGCAAGCTGCAAGTGGAGCTGGCCCAGCTTAATTATCTTTTGCCCCGCTTGTCGTCGCTGTATACCAAGTTTGAGCGGCAGCAGGGCGGCATCGGCGGGCGCGGCCCCGGCGAGACCAAGCTGGAAAGCGACCGGCGGCGGGTCAAGGAGCGGATTTCGCTGCTCGGCGGCGAGATTGACGAGATGAAAGAGCAGCGGGCGCAGCAGCGGCAGATGCGCCACAAGCTGCCGTTTCCGACCTGCGCCCTGGTCGGGTACACGTCGGCGGGCAAGTCTACGCTTTTGAACTTGCTGTCCGGCGCAGAAGTGCTGGCGGACCGGATGCTGTTTTCGACGCTTGACCCGACCACCCGGCGGGTGGTACTGCCGCACGGCGGCTGGTCGGTGCTGATGACCGACACGGTCGGCTTTATCCGCCATCTGCCGCATCATTTGGTGGCGTCGTTCCGGGCCACCCTGGAAGAAGTCGTGCAGGCCGATTTTCTGGTTCATGTGGTAGACACGGCGCACCCGGAGCGCGAGCGGCAGAGGCGGGCCGTGCTGGAAGTGCTGGCCGACCTGGGCGCGGAAAACAAGCCGATCATCACGGCGTTCAACAAGGCCGATTTGGTCAAGGACGCTTATGAACTTACTGCGCTGATTGCCGAAACGCCGAACTCGTGCTATTTGTCAGCGATGAGGCGCGACGGCATTCCGTCCTTGATGGACCGGATGGAAGCGACGCTGCAATCGCTGCTGGCGACCGTGACGCTGATCCTGCCGTATGACCGCTCGGACATTGTGGCGCTGTGCTACGAGATGGGCCGGGTGCATTCGGTGGATTACGGCTCCGAGACAATCACCGTGCAGGCCGACATCGCCAAAGAGTTGGCCGGGCGTCTGGAAAAGTTCACGCCGGGGTATGTGGAGGATTGACCCCCCCGCCCCAATTCTGGGGAGCCGGACAGGGCCAAGAGGGCGCTGCAAGCAGCGTCCTTACGACATCCGCTCCGTATTGCCCCCAGAATTGGGGCGGGGGGGTTCCATCGGGTATACTCTTTTCCGTGGCAGCCTTTAAACCCCAACCCTCGGCGACTCTCCCCGCAAACGGCCCGGCGCTTGATACTCTTGAAGGCGTCATCGAGCGCATCACGTTCCACAATGAAGACAACGGCTACACGGTCGCCCGCCTGCTGCCGCCGAACGTCCGCGACGTGATTACTATTATCGGCAATTTTTCCAATCCCGTGGTCGGCGAATCGCTGCTCTGCTACGGCACCTGGACCAACCACGCGCAGTGGGGCAAGCAGATGAACGTCGCCCGGTACGAAGTGGTCCGGCCCGCGACGGCGTTTGCGATTGAGAAATATCTCGGCTCCGGCATGGTCAAAGGGGTCGGCCCGGTGACCGCCAAGCGGATTGTCGCGAAGTTCGGCGAAGAGGCTTTAGACATCATCGAGAACCACCCGCGCAAGCTGCTGGGGGTCGGCGGCATCGGCGAAAAGACACTGGCGAAGATCACGACCGCGTGGCGCGATCAGCGGGAAGTCAAAAACATCATGCTGTTTTTGCAGTCCCACGGCGTCTCGCCCGCCTATGCCGTCAAGATTTACAAAGCCTACGGCGGCAAGTCCATTGAAGTCGTTGAAAAGAACCCCTACCAATTAGCGTCGGACATCTGGGGCATCGGGTTTAAGAGCGCGGACAAGATCGCCCGCGCCATCGGGATTGCGGAAGACGACCCCCGGCGTATCGAAGCGGGGGTCGTGTATGTGCTCAACGAAGCGGTCGAATCGGGCGGCAATGCGTTTCTGACCCAGGCCGAGCTGACCCAGAAAGCCGGGGAGATTTTAGGAGTCGGCGACATTGAAGGCGCGATCAAGGCGCTGTCAAGTTCGGGCCGGCTGATTTGCGAGCCGTTCGCGCTCTTGGGCGACACCGAGATCGCCGTGTACACGCCGTCGCTGCACAAGACCGAGATCGGTGTCGCCGAGCGCCTCAAAGCGCTGCTCGCGTCCGCCGTGCCGATGGCTGAAGCCGGTGACGACTGGCTTTCAGGCCAGCTTGACGGCGGCAAAACCCCCCTGTCGGAGCAGCAGCGGGACGCCGTCAAGACAGCCTTGCTGTCGCGGTTCTCTGTGCTGACCGGCGGCCCCGGCGTCGGCAAGACCTATACCACAAACGCCATTGTCGCGGCGTTTGAGGCGTTGGATAAAGATGTTCTCTTGGCGTCGCCGACGGGCCGGGCCGCCAAGCGCATGGCGGAGGTGACGGGGCGGGAAGCGAAGACCGTGCACCGGCTGCTGGAGTTCGACCCGGAGCAGCGCGGCTTCAAGCGCGGCCTCGACCAGCCTTTAGAGTGCGACGTTCTCATTGTGGACGAAAGCTCGATGCTGGACATGGTGCTGACTTATTCGCTGCTGAAAGCCGTCCCGCCCGATGCCCAGGTCGTCTTTGTGGGCGATGTGGACCAGTTGCCGTCGGTCGGGCCGGGCAATGTCCTGCGCGATTTGATTGACAGCGGCATTGTTCCCGTGTCGCGGCTGACCCAGGTGTTCCGGCAGGCTGCGGAGAGCCTGATTATCACCAATGCCCACGCGATCAACCAGGGCCGCCTGCCGGAATTGCCGCCGCCGTCGGCGGGGCGCGACTGCGCGTGGCTCCCTGCCGAAGAAGCCGACGAGCTGGCTGAGAAAGTCGTCGCCGTGGTCGCGAAAAGCCTGCCGAAGCGCGGCTACGCCCCCGCCGATATTCAAGTCTTGACCCCGATGCAGCGCGGCTCCGCCGGGGCCGCTCACCTCAATACGCGCTTGCAGGAAGTCCTGAACCCGCCTCGCTTCGATAAGCCCGAAATCCAGCGCGGCCCCCGGCTGTTCCGGGTCGGCGACCGCGTGATGCAGATTGTCAACAACTACGACAAAAGCGTCTACAACGGCGACATCGGCGCGGTGATTGCGATTGATTTGGAAGAAGAGATTTTGACCGTCGCCTTCACCGACGCCCAGGGGACGGTCGAAGTCATCTACGAGTTCAGCGACATTGACGAGCTGACTTTGGCGTTTAGCTGCTCCATACACAAAAGTCAGGGCAGCGAATACCCCGCCGTCGTGCTGGCGATCCACACGCAGCATTACATGCTCTTGCAGCGCAATTTACTCTATACGGCCCTGACCCGCGCCAAAAAGTTCGCGGTGCTGATCGGCCCGAAACGCGCGATTGCGATGGCGGTCAAGAAGCAGAGCGATATTCACCGACACACGCGGCTGAAAGAGCGCTTGCAAGGGCTGCTGTAGGGGCGCTGCTTGCTGCGCCCTCCCGGCCACGGCATGAGCCACGGATTGAAAAGCCACGGCATGAGCCACGGATTGAAATCCGAGGCTGGAATAAACCAGTGTCGAAGCGACACGGGAGTTCGGGTTGTTTTGTTTTGCGTCGCCGCGACGCTGGTTTGCCCGAGCCTCGGATTTCAATCCGTGGCTCATGCCGTGGCTTTTCAATCCGTGGCTTTTCAATCCGTGGCTCATAACGCCTCCTCGCCGCTCCAATCTCACTCCCGCCAGCCTTCCAAATCGCGCGGCATCACTTCCACCATCGGCGGCAGCAAAATAGACTGCGGGTTCGTCGCGGCGGCAATCGCCGGAACATCATTGAGAAAATGGTAACAGACGCCAAACTCCGCCGGACCAATGGCATCTCTCAACTCATATGTCATGGCGACTTTGCCTTCCGGCGAGAGATGTATTGCGAGTTCACAACAACCACGCGGAATTTTCGTAATGGCAACTGCCAGCGACTTATCGGCATCAAGGACATGAAACCATAACTGACTTTCTAGTCCATCACCTACGCTGCCCTTGTAGTTCACCTGCGGCTTTATTCCTCCTTCGTCTGTCGCCGCTAACCGCCACTTCGTCGCACCACTGTCGGTAAACTCGAATGTCAGTGCGAGACTTCCGCCCGGACCTGGCTGTAGCTTACCGTAAATGCCACCCCCAACGCCAAAATCGCACAGCAAGATCGGGTTGGTTGGGATCAACTGTAAACCAAACTGAAAGAGGTCAATGCTGTCCGGCTGCTGAACAAGATGCGTCTGTGTCACCCAAGATTTGCAGGCAGTGAATTCTGTCAGTGTTTTTGCCTGAGAGCCAGTGTGGTAAGTGCCTTTCGCCGATACCCACGCCGACAAAGCCCCACCCCCAGTAGTCGTTTCCACATCTTGAAGTGTCTCGTGGCCTGGATACAAGATATGAATATGATGACTCGGCCAAACTAAGTGGCTTGGCTGGACGAGATGAGAAACCCCGTCATAAATTACCTCTTCGATGTCGCCTTCCGGGGTAAGCAAGCCTTTGAAGCTTTTCTGCTGGCTTTCCAATCCACCGGCGTCTGTCTGCGTTAAAATGAGAGGATCATTCACGGCAACGGAAAACCCGTTGGTGATAAGCGCGAACTCCCTTTCTTCGAGAGGAGCTAACGACAAAGCGAAATCGAGTCGATATTGTGTTGCGGTGACAGAAGTGACTTGCAGAGGAACAGCATCCCCCCGTGTTGCAGACCAGCCGAGAGAACTTGTATCAATACCTGCCGGCAACTCAATCATAGTCTTGAGCGGGTACAAAAACCGCCGAATGCCTGCTGTCTCGCGGACGCGGAGGCGGGCCAAAACTTCGCTCATTGGGCCAATTTCTCCTCAAACAAGGCGGCGAGGCGGTCTACGGTCAGCTTTGTCGCGCCCTGGCTGCCCTCAAACACCGACAGGGCGGCGCGGCCCATTTGGGTGCGGGCGTCGGGGTCAAGCAGCAGCTTGGCAAAGGCGTCGGTTAATTGGGACTTTTGGGCGTCTTTGTCGCTCTCGTCGGCGGCGATTTGGGCGATGCCGCCGCGATTTAGGAAATCGTCAATGATCTGCGGGAAGTTCAGCATGGAGGGGCCGACGACGATGGGTTTAGCATAAAGCGCGGGTTCCATGATGCTTTGGCCGCCGTGGGGGATCAGCGTGCCGCCGACGAACGCGACGGTGGCGAAGCTGTAGGCGGTGCTCAGCTCGCCCAAAGTGTCCAGGACTAAAACTTCGGCGCTTGGATTGCCGGGCGTTGGGTCGGAGCGGCGCTTGACGGTGAAGCCCTGCCGCTCGGCGAGAAGCGCGACGGCGGCGAAGCGCTCGGGGTGGCGTGGGACGAGTAACAAGCGCGTTTTCTCTAGGCCGGGTATTTGGCGGAGGCGGCGCAGGACTTCCAGCAGCGTCGCTTCTTCGTCGTCGTGGGTGCTGCCGGCGACAATCAAGGGAACCTCGGAAGCCGTCAGCGCGAGGGCGGCGTCGAGCGCGGGGGCCTGCTTGGACGCGGTTTCTTTCTCGGCGGCGACATTGCGGTCGTATTTGATGGAGCCGCTGACAAGCAGCTTGCTTGGGGGAGCGCCCATACGCTGCAAGCGATGGGCATCTTCGCGGGCTTTCATCAGCAGCAGGGCGTAATTTCGGAACACGGGACCCAGGAGGGGCTGGACCCATCGATAATAGGTAAACGACTCGGCGGAAATACGGCCGTTGACCATGACGACCGGGATGCCGCGCTTTTTGGCTTCATGCAGCGTGTTCGGCCAGATTTCGGTCTCAATCATCACAATCAAGCTCGGCTGAATCGTGTCCAGAACTCGGTTCGCGATGGACGCCAAATCAATCGGGAAGTAGAACGAATTGCCGGGGCCGTACTTGGCGAAGCGGTCCTGCGCGATAGCCTGCCCGGTCTTGGTGATGGTGCTGAACACCAGCCGGGCGTCGGGGAACCGCGCGTGCAGGCTTTGGGCCAGCGGGCCGACGCTGAGGGTCTCGCCGACCGAGCAGGAGTGTATCCAAATGGTCGGGCGGCCATCGGACTTCAGGGTCTCCGGCAGAAAGCCGAGGCGCTGCCGAAGCGCGGGCAGGTATTTTTGGTGCTTCCAGGCCCGGTACAGGAAGTAGGGGGCCATGAAGAGTATCCAGGAACTGAACAAGAGGCTGTAGAGGAGGTACATAAGATGGAGCAAGCTACGAAAGAAGCGAGCAGGAGCCACGCAATGAATTGCGAGGCTGGGATAAACCAGTGTCGAAGCGACACGGGAGTTCGGGTTGTTTTGTTTTGCGTCGCCGCGACGCTGGTTTGCCCGAGCCTCGGATTTCAATCCGTGGCTCATGCCGTGGCTTTTCAATCCGTGGCTTCCGGGACGAAGATATAGCTACGCGCTGTTCACCGGCTCGAACATCGCAACGACGCGCTCTAGGTCGGCTTCGGTGTCCACGCCGACCGTGTCGTGGGGCGTTTCGGCGACATAGATGGGAATGCCGTTTTGCAGAAAGCGGAGCTGGTCTAGGCTTTCGGTCAGCTCCAATGACGACTGCGGCAGAGAATGGTATTGGGCCAGCGCGGCGCGGGTGTAGGCGTACAGGCCGATGTGCTTGAAGTGCTGGGCGTGGCCCGTGCCGGCGCGGTCGTAAGGGATGGGATAGCGCGAGAAGTAGAGGGCAAACCGGCTGTCGGCAGTGACGACTTTGACGTTGTTCGGGTCGGCGGCCTCGGCGGCGGGAATGGCGACTTTCAGGGTCGAGACTTGAACCTCGCCGCTGCTGCCGAAAAACGGCTGTAGCATCAAATCTAAGTGGTCCGGGCGCAGGGTCGGCTCGTCGCCCTGAATGTTGACATAGATGTCGGCGTCGGTGCGGGTCAGGACTTCATGCACCCGGTCGGTGCCTGACGGGTGCTCGCGGGTCAAAAACACGGGGATATTCGCAGCTTCGCAGGACGCTTGGATTTCGGGGCTGTCGGTGGCGACGGCCAGGTCGGTCAACAGCGGCGAGCGCTGGGCGTTGAGATAGACCCAGTGGACCATCGGGCGGCCCGCAATCAAGCGCAGGGCTTTTCCCGGCAGGCGGGACGAGTTGAAGCGGGCGGGGATGACGCCCATAACTTTGAGAGCGCTCATACTTTGTACAGGTGCGACGAGCGGTCGGCGCGGCGCAGGGACTCGCCGATGCTGCCTAAAACTTGGCCGTTGATGGGGGCGGCAATCACAATGCCGAGGGCGTCCCGATGGAGACGTTCGAGGCCGTTTTCGCGCAGGTAGCCGGACTTGCCGGCAATCGCAATGGCGTCGGTGGTCATTTGCAGGGCGTTTTCAGACAAAAACAGCTTGGCGGTCATGGTCGCGGCTTCGGTCGGCGGGCGGGTCGCCTCGGGCAGCGACGCCATTTGGGCCAGGGCGTACACATGGGTTCGCATGACGCTGAGGGCAGCCGCAAGCTGGGAAACGCGCACGCGGACGCTTTCATACTTTTCAAACGAGTTGTTGGCTTTGACGATGTCTAAAAGCCGTCCGAACGTGCCGAGGGCGATCCCCGTCGCGACAATCCCCGAGTGCAGGCCGGCCTGCATGTCGTAGGCGATGATGGGGCCGATTGCGCCCGGTGTCCCGACCCGCTCGGCGTCGGGCACGAGCGCATGGTCCAGTCCGACGACCCCTGAGTGCGTTCCCTGAAGGCCCATCGAATCCATCGGCTCACCGATGCGTAAACCGGGGTTGTCGGCGGGAACCAAAAAGAAGCCTTTGCCTTCGGTCGTGTCGGTCATGACCATGTAGACGCCTGCATGGCCCGCGCCGGTGCAAAAGGCTTTTTGGCCGTTTAAGTGCCAGACGCCGTTCTCGCAGTAGGCTTTGGTATTCAGGACGCTTTTGTCCGCGCCGACGCCGCTTTCGGACCAGGCGGATGCGCCCAGGGTCTCGCAGGCAATCAGCGGCAGATATTTTCGCTTTTGGTACTCAGTGCCGGCTTTGGCGATGCGGTTCGCGGTCAGCGTGTGCAGCAGCAGCACAAACGCGGTCGCGGGGGCGACGCGGGCGATCTGCTCGACGGCATAAGTGACATTCAGCGTGTCCAGCCCCAGGCCGCCGTATTCCGCCGGGATTTTCATGCCGAGCAGGCCCTGATTCGCCAGGGTGCGAATGTTTTGCTCGGGAAACTCGCCTTCGCTTGCCCGCGCTTCGTCGGTGTGGACAATCAAGCCGCCGGCTAGCAGCCGCTCGACGACCCCGCCGATTTCAATGCCCGCGTACAGCTCGCGCGGGTCTTGGTCCCAGGTTAGCACCATAGTAGGAACGCCTCTTTCTGCCGTGAGTATAGCCGATAGCGCCTTCTCCTGTCAATCAAGCGGCCGGCGGGAATCGGGTATAATTGCGGGCATGATGCCTTCTCCCATCCGACTCATGCACTTCGGCGACGTTCATTTCGGGGTCGAGAATTACGGCCGGTTCGACCCGGCGACCGGCCTGCCGTCGCGCCTTTTGGACTTCCGCAATGCGCTCCTGCAAGCGATTGACTTTGCGCTGGAAGCCGAAGTCGAGCTGGCGATTTTTGCCGGCGATGCATACAAAACCCGTGACCCGAACCAGACCCATCAGCGCGAGTTCGCTCAGTGCCTCGCCAAGCTGACCGGCGCAGGCGTCCCGGTGGTGCTGCTGGCGGGGAACCACGACATCCCGAACACCAAAGGCCGGGCTAATGCGATTGAAATCTTCGGGGCGCTCTCGGGCGACAAGCTGCACGTGTTCGACACGCCGGGCCTGAAAGTGATTGACAGCAAGCGCGGCCGCCCGGTCCAAGTCGCCGCTATGCCGTATCTGATTAAAAGCCTGGTGCTGTCGCGCGAGGAAAACAAAGACAAGGGGGTGCAGGAGACGACCCAGCTTATCGTGGACCGCTACACCTCGGGGATTGACGCGCTGGCCGCCCTCTGCGACCCGGCCTTGCCGACCGTGCTGATGGGGCATTTTTCGGTGACCAACGCCAAGCTGAGCGCCAATCAAGTCGGGTATCTGACCAATGAACCCGAAGTGCCGCTGTCCACGCTGACGCAGGCTCCGTTTGATTATGTCGCGCTCGGGCACATTCACCGCTACCAGGATTTGAACAAAGGCAAGCAGCCGCCGGTGGTTTATTCGGGGTCTATCGAGCGCATAGACTTCGGCGAGCGGGCCGAGGAAAAAGGCTTCGCGCTGGTGGATCTGGCGAAAGGCGGGGCCGAAGTGCGGCATGTCCCCGTGCAGACCCGCCCGTTTGTGGAGATTGAAGTCAACGCCACCGACGCCGGCGACGCGCCGACCGAGGCGGTGATTGCCGCGATCAAAAAGCACCCGATTGACGGCGCGATTGTCAAAGTCTCCTACAAGATCAACTCCGAGCAGCAGGCCGCTGTCCGCGACCCCGACATCCGCGCCGCGCTGTCCGCCGCATTTCTGACCGTGGCCCTGCACAAAGAAGTAGTGCGGGACACCGATGCCGTCCGCTCCAAGCTCCTAACCGAAGCCCTCAGCCCCCTCGAAGCGCTGGCCGTCTATTGCGACACCCGTGATACTCTGCGCCCGCGCAAAGACGAGCTGGTCACCCGCGCCGAGCCGCTGCTCCGGGAACTCGAAGCCGAAGAAGCGCTGAAGTAGAAGTGCCTGCCTGCTCTTGCCTGGTGTTACGCAATTTGCTGCTACGGTTCCGAGTGCCACGGATTGAAAAGCCACGCAATGAATTGCGAGGCTCGGACAAACCCGTGTCGAAGCGACACAAAACGCCGAGATGATCGCGCCGTGTCGTTTCATTCCCGCGTCGCCGCGACTGCACTGGCAGACCCGGCGGGCTGCACTGGCAGACCCGGAGGGCGCTGGTTTATCCCAGCCTCGGATTTCAATCCGTGGCACTTGGGGGGCCGTAGCACTTATGCCGCGACGCCGCGCTGCCACGCGGGGCGCTTGCTTTCATACGCCGTGATGTCCGGCTCGTGCTGCAAGGTCAGGCCGATGTCATCTAATCCATTGAGCAGGCAGTGGCGGCGGAACGGGTCTACTTCGAACTCTGCCGCGAACCCGAGCGTGTCGGTGACGGTTTGGGTCTCTAAATCCACGGTCATGGTGTAGCCCGGCGTTTTGGCCCGCGCCAGCAGCATTTTGATGGTTTCTTCGGGCAGGGTCACGGGCAGCATGCCGTTCTTGAAGCAGTTGTTGTAGAAGATGTCGGCATACGACGGGGCGAGAATGGCCTTGAAGCCGTAGTCGGCCAATGCCCAGGGGGCGTGCTCGCGCGACGACCCACAGCCGAAGTTTTTGCCGGTGATGAGTATCTGCGCCCCGGCGTACACGGGCCGGTTCAGCTCAAACTCCGGGTTCGGCGTTTTGCCGTCGGCCTCATAGCGCCAGTCGAAAAACAAGTATTGCCCGAAGCCGGTGCGCTCGATGCGCTTCAAGAACTGCTTCGGGATGATCTGGTCGGTGTCCGCGTTCACCCGGTCCAGCGGGGCCGCGAGGCCCGTCAATTTCGTAAATGGTTCCATACGTTTTATCCTTTTTTGCTGTTTCTGCCGCTGAGGTAATGAAGCGCGGCAGAAACCATTGTTAAAAATAAGGCAGCGCTGCCGAAAGAAATTGCCGCCGCAAGCGAAGCCCTGCCAACGGAGAGCAAAGGTGGGATACCGGTATGCAAGCAAACCACATCAGCAACGACAAACGCGGCTGCGCCCGCGAAGGCCGCTGCGACGATGATGAGTTCCAAACATCCGCTTCCGAACATGGCTCACCCCACCAGGCTTGCTCTAGGAAAACCTGTTTCTTAAAGTGCCATGTCCTGAAGGACACGGCTATTGGACGAAGACGCCGCAAACTACGAGGTCGGCGCACTCGGAGCAGAACAGTCAATTCTTAGCCCCGCGAAGCGGTGGGTTCCCGGCGTCTTCGTCCAATAGCCGTGTCCTTCAGGACATGGTTTCTTAATCCGCAAAAACAGGCTGCACAGGCACCGTAAGGTCTGAGCAAGCCTGTGAGCAAACGTCCTGCCCTTTGCCGTAGGTATGCAGAACGGTAATCTTTTCGCCGGCAAGGGACGCAACTTCGATGGTTTCGCTGTCCGGCCGCACCATCCAGCATTCTTGGACCCCGAGTGTCGCATAGTCATGCAGCTTGTTTTCCAGAGCCAATTCGCGGTCAATCGAAGACACAATCTCGGCGACCAAATCCGGCGTGACCGACAGCGGCTCACCGTCTTTATGCGTCCGCATACGCGACCTGCTGACCAGCATCATGTCGGGCTGCCGGGTGCAAAACGGCTCCCGCGTAATCAGCACATCGAACAGCGAAAACAGAGCATCGTAGCCGTGCGCGTCTGCATAGTCGCCGAACGACGATAGGAGATGTCCGAGAATGCGCTGATGCCGG
This sequence comes from Capsulimonadaceae bacterium, assembly GCA_965246745.1. Taxonomy (GTDB): domain Bacteria; phylum Armatimonadota; class Armatimonadia; order Armatimonadales; family Capsulimonadaceae; genus JANXMY01. The sequence goes on along the minus strand of OZ251980.1, from coordinate 891,989 downwards.
AAACTCGGCGGCACGGCAAAAACGCGGACGCCGTTGACGATATCGTACCGCCGCTTGACCTGTTCCTCCGCCATGTATTGCTCAAAAGTGATTGGGTGCGGCGGATAAACAATAGGGCCTCTTACCATCACATCCCTCGGTTTAATTCTTTGACCATTCGCGAATGTCTACGAGATGTCCTGCAATGGCGGCGGCGGCGGCCATTTGGGGGCTGACGAGGTGGGTGCGGCCTCCCTTGCCCTGACGGCCTTCGAAGTTTCGGTTGGATGTGCTGGCGCAGCGCTCGCCGGGCTGCAAAATGTCGGGGTTCATGCCGAGGCACATGGAGCAGCCGGCTTCGCGCCAGTCAAAGCCCGCGTCTTTAAAGACAACGTCTAAGCCCTCGGCTTCGGCCTGGATTTTGACTTGGGCGGAGCCGGGGACGACGAGGGCGCGGAGGCCGGGGCGGACGGTGCGGCCCCGGAGAATGGCGGCGGCGGCACGGAGGTCTTCAATGCGGCCGTTGGTGCAGGAGCCGATGAATACCGTGTCGAGGGGAACGTCGGTGAGCAAGGCGCTCGGCGTCAGGCCCATATACTCTAAGGCCCGCTCGGCGGCGCGGCGGTCGGCGGGGTCGGCATAGTCGTCGGGGGAGGGGACGGCGGATGTGATAGGCACGACCATGCCGGGGGAGGTGCCCCAGGAAACGTGCGGAGCGATCTCGGCGGCGTCAAGCTCGACCAGCGTGTCGTAGACGGCCCCAGCATCGGACGGCAATGTGCGCCATTCGGCGACGGCCGTGTCCCAGTCGGCACCGCTTGGTGAAAACGGCTTGTCTTTGATATAGGCAAACGTTTTGTCGTCAGGCGCGATCATGCCGGCGCGAGCGCCGGCTTCGATAGACATGTTGCAGACGGTCATGCGGCCTTCCATGGAGAGCGATTGAATCGCCTCGCCGGTGTATTCGACCGCATAGCCTGTCGCGCCGTCGGTGCCGATCTTGCCGATGATGGCAAGGATAATGTCTTTGGCCGTGACCCCGTGGCCGAGCTGCCCATTCACACGGATTTCCATTGTCTTGGGCCGCGACTGGGGCAGGCACTGGGTCGCGAGAATGTGCTCGACTTCGGATGTGCCGATGCCGAAGGCGAGAGCGCCGAACGCGCCGTGGGTGCTGGTGTGGCTGTCGCCGCAGCAGATGGTGATGCCGGGCTGAGTGAGTCCAAGCTCCGGGCCGATGACATGGACAATGCCCTGGCGCTTGGAGTGAATGTCATACAGCGTGACGCCGAAATCGGCGCAGTTTTGGGCCAGCGCTTCCATCTGCCGCTTGGAGATTTGATCGGCAATCGGCAGCGCTCGATTGGTGGTCGGGACATTGTGGTCCATGGTCGCGACGGTGAGGTCGGGCCGGCGGACGGTGCGTCCGGTGAGCCGCAGGCCCTCGAATGCCTGCGGCGATGTGACTTCGTGGACCAAATGCAGGTCAATATACAAAAGCGCCGGCTGCCCGGCTTCCTCGCGGACGACGTGGGCGTCCCAAATCTTCTCAAACATTGTTTTCGGCATTTTTTATTCTCCGTTGTGACAGTATAGCACGACGCGCGGCCAGGTGAAAACCGTTTCGCCGCCGGCATCCATCCGTATCTGAAACGCCGCGCGGGCGCTTGCGGGGGCATCGGCGAATGTCTGCCGGACGGCGGCGGCCTGTTCGGGCGTGCAGCCGGCTTTGGCGATCCAATCGGCCAGGGGGATGGTGATGACGCCGCCGTGCGCGAAGCACTCGGCGACAGGGAGGCCGGCGGCTTCGGCCATTTCGCGCCATCTGCCCGGCGTGTAGTTTTCGACGTGCGACGGGTCGCGCAGCGCTTCGAGGCGGTTTTGCCAGGCGGCGGCTTCGGGCGAGTCGTCGGGGACTGCCGTGTCTACCAGCACAAGCCGGCCCCCAACAGTCAAGACGCGGCTGACTTCGCCCAGAAATTTGGGGACGCTGAGAAAGTGGTGCGGCGCGATCCGGCAGGTCACGAGGTCGAACGAAGCGTCGGCGAACGGCAGGTCTTCCGCCGCGCCTTCCTGGAACACGGCGTTGGTGATGCCGCGCTCTGCCGCAAACTTTTCGGCCTGCCGGAGCATTCCACTAGATACGTCGAGACCGATCACCGACGACACTTCGGGCGCAAACGCCAGGGCGGCAAAGCCGGTTCCGGTGGCAACGTCCAAAACCCGGTCGGTCGGCGTGGGCCGGGCGAGGGTCAGCATCGCGCTCAGCGTTTCCTCGCTCCAGGTATTCCACTGAGCGTCATATTCGGCGGCCTGTGTGTCGAACTGCTCTTTGGCGGTGCGCTTCGGCATGTTTTCCATAGCGCTATTATGCGCTATAATTTGATGCGTGTCCAATATATCTTTAATGCACGATTGAGAGGTACGGCGTATGGAACTGCGGCATTTGGGTGCGAGGACGTGAGCACAAGGGCGTGTTGATAGCAACGAGGGCGTTTGTTATTGCGAGGGCGTGTTGATAGTAACGAGGGCGTGAACGCCCTCGCTGGGGAGCGAAGCGCTAAGGTCCCGCCTGCGCGGGACAAGATTAGGATACAAATTATTTACATCTTCCGCCACGCAGGTGGCGGCTTGGCGTCCGCGCCCCCCAGCGGGGGCGTTCACGCCCTCGCACTTTGTCTGACGATACCTGGGGAAAAACTTTTATGGAACTGCGGCATTTGCGCTACTTTGTGACTGTGGCCGAAGAACTGCACTTCGGGCGAGCCGCCGCGCGGCTGTTTATTGCCCAGCCGCCGCTGTCGCAGCAGATACAGCAGCTTGAGCGTGAACTTGGGGTCGCACTCTTTGCCCGGACCAGCCGCCGGGTGCTGCTGACGCCTGCCGGGGCGGCGTTTTTGACCGAGGCGCGGCAGATTTTAGCAAGCGTCGAGGCGGCGGCGGCCGGCGCGAAACGCGCGGCGCGGGGCGAAACGGGCTGGCTCGGGATCGGCTTTGCGGCGTCGGCGACGTATGACCTGCTGCCTGCCGTGCTGCATGACTTTCGGGCCGAGTTTCCCGAGGTTGCGCTGTCGCTTCAAGAACTCAATGCCGCCGAGCAGGCGTCGGCCCTGCGTGACAAAAGTATTCATGTCGGCTTTGCCCGCCCGTATGCGCCGCTGCCGGAAGTGACGATTGACAGTGTTCACCGGGAGCCGTTTCTGGCTGCTCTGCCGGAGGGGCACCGGCTGACGGCGCACGAAACCCTGCCGCTTTCGGCGCTGGCCGAGGAGCCGTTTATCTCGTTTCCGCTGCTGCCGCCGCCGAGCTATGCCGAGGCGGTCCGCCGGGCCTGCGAGGCCGCCGGGTTTACGCCGCGCGTGACTCAGGAAGTGCGCGAAATGCAGACGGCGCTAAGCCTGGTCGCGGCGGGTTTCGGGGCTGCGCTGCTGCCGGCCAGCGTGCAGCATCTGCGCCGGGATGGAGTAGTGTACCGGCCTCTCGCGGAGCCGGCTCCGCGCACGGAACTGGCGGTTGTGTCGCGCACGGACGACCCGTCGCCGGTGCTGCAAAACTTTCTTGCGGCGGTGCGGCGGCAGGTGGAAGCGCGGGAGGCCGGTTGACACTTTTCCGGCCCTGTGCCATACTTCCCGTATGTCTTCTTCCGCCACTTTCACCGTTCGCGAGCTGTCTTCTCCCGCCGATCATGCCCTGTGGAACACATTTGTCGGGCGCGTGCCCGAAGGCGATGTTTTGCAGTCGTGGGAATGGGGCGGCGTCAAAAGCCAAGATTGGTCGCCGCTCCGCTTGGGGCTGTTTCAGGGCGACACGCTGGCGGGCGGCGCGGCCATCTTGAAGCGCAAGCTGCCGCTGGTCGGCCCCTTTTATTATGCCCCGCGCGGCCCGCTGCTGGCGGACTGGACCGACGACGCGGCGCTCCGTGCGCTGCTGGACGCGATCAAAACCCGTGCGGCCAAAGACGGCGCGGGGTTTCTGAAGATTGACCCGGCGGTGCCGGCCGAGCGGGCCGAGGTGACCCGTCTGCTGACCCGCCACGGCTTTGCGCCGCCGGCGTCGGCGGATGTGCAGGGGTTCGGCGGGACGCAGCCGCGCTGCGTGATGCAGCTTGATTTGGCGGGCCGGACGGAGGCCGAGCTGCTGGCGTCGTTTAAGCCGCAGACGCGGCGCAACATCAAGCTGGCGCTGGAAAAGCATGGGGTCGAGATGGTTCCTGACTTAACCCGCGACGATTTAGGGGTTTTTAATGAATTGATGCAGGTGACGGGGGCGCGGAACGGCTTCCGGCCCCGGCCGCTGTCGTATTTCCAGACACTTTGGGACCATCTGGTTCCGGCGGGGCTGGCGAAGCTGTTTATGACCCGCTACCAGGGACAGATTTTGTCCGGGGCGCTGTGCTTTGTGATCGGCGACAAGGCGTGGTATGTGTACGGCGAGTCGGCGAACGAACACCGGAACGTCATGCCGGCGTATGCGATGCAGTGGGCGATGATTCGGTGGGCGCGGGACCTCGGGTGCGCTTGGTACGATTTCCGGGGAGTCAGCCCGCGCCGCCGGGCGGAGGGCGAGGCGGCGGCGGCGCTTGAAAAAGAGGACCATTTGCAAGGGCTAAATCGCTTCAAAGAAGGCTTCGGGACACGCTATGTGGAGTATGTCGGCGAGTTTGATTTGGTGTACAGCAAGCCGGCGTACTGGATTTACACGCAGGGCAAGCCGGCCGCGCAAACGCTGGTGCGGAAGCTGAAGCCGCGCGGATGATCGCAGGGGGGTCCCTGCAAAAGTGCGGGGCTTTTCCCGAGAATAGAAGAAAGAACGGCAGTCAGGATGCGGGGTCAGGGTTTATGTGAACGAGGGCGTTTCTGTGTGCGAGGGCGTTCACGCCCTCGCTGGGAAGCGCGGACGCTAAGGTCCCGCCTGCGCGGGACAAGAAAACCGAATGAAGTACATCTTCTGCCGCGCAGGCGGCGGCTTGGCGTCTGCGCCCTCGCAAAAGCCGATGCCCTCCTCTTTTTTGTCGCCCTGCTGCTGATCCTCGGTTTCGCTCCGGCCCGCGCGGAGAAAAACTTAGCACGCCCACCCGGCACGATTCGCTACCGGGCGATGGTGCAGCGGCTCGACCAGCTTTTAGCCTATGACCGGGCGCATGCGAAGCGCATGGCGCTCCTCAGCCTCGGGCGGTCGGTGCGCGGCAGAAAACTTTGGATGGTATCGCTCGGCTCCGGGCCGACGCGCGTTTTTTATTTGTGCCGGCAGCACGGGCACGAGCCGGCGTCTACTGAAGGCGCACTGGATTTTATTGAAACACTGGTGCGGGCTGACGAGACCTCGCCGATGGCCGGGTACTTGAAGACCGCAACGGTATATGTCGTCCCGATGGCGAACCCGGACGGCGCGGAAGCGTTTCGGCGGCATAATGCCCACGACCGAGATTTGAACCGGGACTGGATCACGCGCACGGAGCCGGAAACAAAGGCGCTGTATGCCGAGATCAGCCGCTTGCACCCAAATTTCGTGACCGATCAGCATGAGCTGTACCCCGACGACACGCGCCCGGATTTTACCGAAGCTGCCGCTGAAAACAGCGGGGCGTCTCCAAGCGTGATCGCGGCCTGCCGGGACGCGCAGGCGGTCGTGACGGGGGCAATGGCCGCCGAGGGCTTTCCGGTGGTCAATCACACCGTCACGGACACGCACCCGGCGCGGCTGGCGCATCGGTTTCTTGCGATCCGGCTTGGGCTGCCGACGGTGCTGTTTGAGACCAATCGGACGGCAGGGTCCGGCCGGAGCGCCGCGAGCCGAGCGGCGGCGCACGAGGAGTTTATGGAAGTGATGCTGCGCTATGCGGGGGGCGGCCGGGATGCGCTGGTGTCCGAGGCTGCCGGAAACACTGCTTTGCCGCCTGCGCCGGGGGAAGACAAAGGCACGGATTGAACCCACTTGAAACCGCCTGGATCGAAGTCAGCCGCGCGGCCCTTCGGTCTAATTTCGGCGCAGTCAAAACTCTGGCCGGCGAGGGTGTGCAGACCATCGCGGTCGTCAAGGCGAACGCCTTTGGGCATGGGGCGGGGGAAGCGGCGCAGGCGTTTCAAGACGCCGGGGCCGACTTTTTTGCGGTGACGACGGCGTCGGAAGCGATTGAGCTGCGGGACGCGGGCATTACAGGGCGGATTTTAGTGTTTCTGCCGCCGCTGCCGGATCAAATTCCTGCGCTGCTGGAAGCCGAGTGTGACCTCACCGTCTGCGATGCGGAAACAATCACTGCCGTGGCGGCGGCGGCGGCGCGTCTTGGGGTCACGGCGGCAGTGCAGCTCAAAGTGGATACGGGCATGGGACGCTTGGGGGCGCTGCCGGGCGACGCGCTGGCCGCCGCGCGGCAGATCAGCGGCAGTCCGGGCCTGCGGCTTGCGGGAGTCTATACGCACTTTGCGCGGGCGCTGGAAAAAGACGAGGCGGCGACCCGAAAGCAATTTGCCGTGTTTCAAGGCGTGCTCGACGAACTCGAAAAGCGCGGCATCGCGCCGGGCCTGCGGCACTGCGCGAACTCGGCGGCGCTGGTGCGGTTTCCCGAAATGCGGCTGGACGCCGTCCGGCCCGGCACGATTTTATACGGGCAGTATCCGTCGGCGGCGGTGCCGCGCACGCTCAAGCTCGAAGAAACTTGGCGGATGCGGACGCGGATTGTTGCGGTCCGTGCGCTGCCCGCCGGCCGCGCCGTCGGCTACGGCGGCGAGTTTACGACCCGCCGCGCTTCCAAGATTGCCGTGCTGCCGGTCGGTTATGCCGACGGCTTCACGGTCGCGCCGCAAAGCGCGGCGAAAGGGCTGCGGGGCCTGCGGCAGTGGCTGCGGCCTGCCCCGGTCACGGTCACGGTGCGCGGGCAGCGAGCGCCGGTGGTCGGACGCGTGGCGATGCAGACCTGCACTGTGGATGTCACGGACGTGCCGGGCGTCGCGGCGGGCGACGTTGTTCAAATCCCGATGCGGCGGCTGACGGCAAGCGCCCGCCTGCCGCGTGTTTTTCTTGATCGGTTCGATTGATGCACTGTTTTTGGACCGATGCAGGAGCGATTTATGGGCGTGGGAATTTGTTCCCACGCTCTGCTGTCCTGCGCGTCCTGCTTTTCGCGACGCTGCTGCTTTTCGCCCTGCCGCTGCTTTTCGCCCTGCCGCTTTGGGCGCAGCCAGCGGCGGTCACAACCTACGCGCAGATGACCGCGCAGCTTCAGGCCGACGGGCTAAAATCGCCGGGGGTGCGCTTGGTCTCGCTGGGCAAGTCGGCAGGCGGCACGCGGGAGATTTGGCTGGTGCGCCTCAGTGACCCACACACCGACCCGGCGCGGACAAAACGAATTCTCGTGCTCTGCCGGCAGCACGGCGACGAGCCGGCGTCTACTGAAGCTCTGCTGCGGCTGATCCACGGAGTCGCCGGGGGCGGCGATCCGAGATTGCAAGCGGCGCTGCACTCCGTCACGTTCTACATCGCCCCGATGGTCAACCCCGATGGTGCCGGGGCGGGGACACGAGGAAACGCCGCCGGGGCGGACCTCAACCGCGACTGGGGCGTGTTTCAGCAGCCGGAAACGCGGGCCGTGGCAGCGGCGGCGAAAGCGATCCGCCCGACTTTGGTAGTGGACGCCCACAACTGGGACGGCAATGACGAATACAACTTGGACTGCCTGGAAGTGCCGCGCGAGATGAGCACCGAGGAAGGCCGCGCCGCGCACGCGCTTCAGCGGCAGGAAGTCGCAGATTTAGCGGCCTCGGGGTATCAAGTCCACCCGACGGCCTGGGGCGCGGACTCGGACCCGCACCTGGCGCATCGGTGGCTGACGCGGCAGAACATTCCCAGCGTTTTAGTGGAGACGCATTACGGGCCGCCGGCAGACCGCGCGGACTTTGAGCGGCGCGAAGGGCTGTACACGGCGCTTGTCCACAGCTTAGCGCGGCGCGGAGCTGCGGACAAGGCAGCCCCGGCTTCGACAAAGGAAGCGTCGCTGTTTCCGCCGCTGCCGTCAAGCCCAACGCACAGCCGCCGCACGGCGTCGGGACCGCCGCGCTCGGGCCGCTGGCTGTGGGTGTTCGGCCTGTACGCGCTGGCGATTTGGGGGCTGAGTCTGCGCCGCCCGGAAACTGAAGCGCCGCCGCGCCGGCCTGCCAAGCCGCGTTATTCTTCGCGGAAACGCGACAAAACCGAGACAATTTCCCGCTCGGGCCAGCGCAGAGCGGAGAGCCGTCCGCCCCGGTAAGCGCCGGTGTCAATGTTGACGGTGTTGTTTCGGACCACAGCGGCGTCTTGGGGCGTGTGACCGTAGACGATAAACGCCGCGCCGTGGTAATCGGCCGCCCAGTCCCGCCGCAGCGTTTTGCCGTCGCGTGACCGCCCAATCGCATCGCCGTTGACAACAAACCGCTGGGTTTCCGGGTCGGTTTTGCCGATCATCTCGTCTTCAATCCCCGCATGCGCGACGATCAGCGCCCCGCCGTCCAGCAGCAAATACAGCGGCGCGTTCGCCAGCATCTCGCGCAGGGCTTTTTTGAGCGCTTTTTTGTCGGCGCACGCTTCAATCTCAGCCAGCGTCTGGGCCAGGCCGCCTTTGCTTGTGTCCACGGCTTCCCCGGACAGCCGGGCCAGCAGAGCCGCGTCGTGGTTGCCCAGCACCAGCCGTGCCCGGCCCCGCGCCGTCAGCGCGAGCGCCAGGCGCAAAACTCCGACGCTGTCCGGGCCTCGGTCGGCCAAGTCGCCGACAAACACAAGCTGCCGCCCTTCCGGGTGCCGGAAGTCCGCGTCGTACCCGAGCGCGTCGCCGAGCCGCCGCAGGGCGTCCAGGCACCCGTGCACATCGCCGATTATATCGTAGCGCTCCTGCATAACTCTTACATAATTCTTACACGCGCCGTTTCAATTCGGCGTAAAATTCGTCTCGCCGGGTGTCCGGCGGCAGCTCGGCGGCTTGGGCATCACCCAGCTCAATCACGCGCCACGCGCCTTGCGTCGTTTTCGCCGCGTCCAGGGTGAAAAACCGGCTGTTGATGCGCCGGGCGACTTCCGTGAAAAACTTCAAGGGCGGCGTCTCCCCCGCGTAGTCCGCGCTGTCCCAATACCGGCTGCTGAGGAGCAGCTCGCCGTCCAAAAAGATTAGCCGATATTCACGGGTCAGCGGCATGCCGCTTTGCGGGTGTGCCAGAAGCGGCTCAAACACTTCGAATTCTCGAAAGACCAGGCCGCCGGCCAGCGCGTCGCCCTGCCGCCGGAGAAATGTTTCAACAACCCGCACGGCAGTGTCGGTGTCGGAGGCCGCCGGAATAAAGCACGCTTCGGCCCATTCGTGCTTGCGCGATTTGACATAGTCTTTGACAATCATCGGCGCATCGCCGAACGGCTGCAAGAGTGCCGCCAGATCGCTCACAGCAAACTCGTCTTTTGCCCGCCAGACAGTCTTCGGCGTCACGTCCGCCATCGCCGCATAGGACAGGGGCAGCCAGTGGCAGTGCGCGTACTGCGCCGGGGTATTGATGAGTGTCACCCCGCGCCCGGCGAGCGCCTCAAACAGCGCCTCGTACTGCTCGACCGTCAGCATCCAGCCCCGATAAACACTTTGTGTCGGAGCGTCTGCGGCCGGCACCCGTGCGACCGCTCCGTCGGGACTGCCGGAGAGCAGCGCCTCATAATCCACCATACACACGTCCAAGCCGGCCGCGCGGGCCGCCTCGGCTTCGTCTCGGTACGCCTCATCTACCCGCCGTGGATTGAGCGGATCGGCGCAAAACAGCACATTCATACCGCCGATTATACCCGGCGCACTCTTGACACCTGATGCCGCGCTGGGTATACTTCCGAAACTTGGGCGAGTAACTCAGCGGCTAGAGTGCTTCCTTTACACGGAAAACTTGACCGCCGCTGCTCACCGACCAAATTCAACACAAAAAGCAACACTCTCAATGCTGAGAGTGTTGCTTTTTTTGAACGGCTTCTCCGACAAAAAGCGCGTGATCTTATCGTGGCTGAGGTGCGCTTGCAGCAGCCGCGAAAGCCCTGTGGCCGTGGTCGGACCAAAAGAACTGATCAGGTAATCGGCGTACAAATCGAGCAGCGGCTTGTCCATAGGACAAGTTTACCAAGATGCGCGGAAGGCCCCGCCATTTATGGCTGGGGATGGATAGCGCAACGTCCTTCTTAGGACGTTATATTCGTGCTTTTGGGGTACATCAAAGCATATAGATACAACCGTCACAGTAGAAAGCAAATGCGAAAGCGACTGCTCCTCAACGTGGTAACACACTGGTTTTTGCCTCCACTGCTTTCTTTGGTGAGCGAAGAACCTGAAGAGGAACAAGCAGGGTGTCTGGAGTTCTAATGCCTGTGTCCATTGTCATAAGAGTTGCCATCCGCAAGGGCTTGCCCTTGACGAAGAGTTAAATTGCAATGGGATAACATTGCATCGGTGTAAGACCGTAGAAGCCCCTGGATTTATCCACGGGGAGTTATCACCTGATTGGAATTACAGCAGCACCACGCAGCCTCAATGTCTGCGTAACATCAGTGACTAACAAAAAAGGATGGCAACAATGTTTCATCCTTCTACCGTCAGGCCGCCTTCAGATCGGCATAATACACGGCCTGCGCGATCCGCTCCGGGCTGCTTTGCCGGGCTTCCAGCAGATCGTAATGGTTCTGCAAGTTGAGCCAGAAGCGCGGCGAGAGGCCGAAGAACTTTCCGAACAGCAGCGAAGTCATCGGCGGGATGCGGCGCTCTCCGCGCAAAATTTCCGACACATGAATCTGGCTTAGTTCGGTGCCCTGCGCGAGACTCTCAGCCGAGAGGCCGAGCGGGTTCAACTAATCTTTCAGCAGTGCGCCCGGATGCTCGTTTTCCAAAAGTTCCGGGCCAGACGCATCAATCACGATGTCTTTGTTCATAACATTCTCCCATCAAACTTTCTGCATCTTCTCGCGCCGCGCTTTTTGCTGCGTGTACAGCTCCTCGTAAATCGCAAACTTTGCGGCGTGATAGGCGGCGGCCTGCGGGTTCGGGGCGATCACCGACGCCGGGCGGCACATGGCAGTCATGGCGGCGGGGAGGCCGGGGTATGCGCCCGCCGCGACGGCTCCTAAGAGGGCTGCGCCGAGCAGGACGGCTTCGGACTCTTCGGGCAGGACGACCGACGCGCCGGTGATGTCGGCGTGCTGCTGCACCCACAGCGGGTTTTTCGTGCCGCCGCCGGCGGCATACAGGCGCGACACGGCGTAGCCCTGCGCGTTCAGCGCCCCGATGACCGCGCGGGTGCCGTAGGCGATGCTTTGCAGTGTCGCGAGGTACAGCAGGGCAAGCGAAGCCAGCGACGTGTCGAGGCTGAGGCCGTCTACCAAGCCGTGTGCGCGGGGATCGGCCTGCGGGGAGCGGTTGCCGAGATGGCCGTCGAAGACGTGCAGGTCGCGCGTGAGATACGCGGGGTCGGGCAAGTTCGCTTCGGCGGCAAGGCGGGCGACTTCGGCGTTGATGACTTCGTACACAGTCTGCCCGGATGCTTCCGCCTGCGCGGACAGCGCAGGCGACGCCGCGTGGTTTTGCAGCGCGAAGTCAATCAGCGCCCCGGTCGCCGACTGCCCGCCTTCGGTCAGCCAGAAGCCGGGCACCATTGCGCCGTAATAGGGTCCCCAGACACCGGAAATAAAGCGCGGCTCCGCTGAAACCGCCATGTGGCAGGTGGACGTGCCCCCAATCAGCGCCAGCGCCCCGTTCCAATCGCCGCCCGCCGCGCCGAGCACCCCGAGGCCGCCCGCGTGGGCGTCAATGATGCCCACCCCGACCGTGGCCGCCGTCGTTAGGCCCAAATGCTTGGCGGCGGCCTCGGTCAGCGGCCCGATGGGGTCGCCCAGGGGGCGAATGTCGCGGCCGATTTTCCCCTCTTCCAGCAGGTCGCCGAGGCCGATACTCCCGAAAAACGCCGTGTCCCAGCACCCTTCGTGCCCGAGATAGGTCCATTTGCAGACCGTCGTGCAGAGCGACCGGACATCCTGCCCGGCGCTTTGGTAAGTGAGAAAGTCGGCCAGATCGAGAAACTTGCCGGCCTTTGCCCACGTCTCAGGCAGATGCGTCTTCAGCCAGCGCAGCTTCGGAACTTCCATTTCGGGCGACAGGCCGCCCCCGACATAGCTCAGCACGTCGTATCCGCCCCGGTTGATGTCTTCGGCTTCCGCCAGCGCCCGGTGGTCCCTCCAAACGATGACATTGCGGGCATTGTCCCCGGCCTCGGAAACGGACAGCGGCTTGTCGGCGCTGTCCAAAACGACCAGCGAGCAGGTCGCATCGAAGCCGATCCCAATCACGAGCGCCGGGTCAATGCCGCTGTCCGCGACGACCTGCCGGACGACCGCGCCGACGGCGTTCCAGATGTCGTCTGACGACTGCTCGGCCCACTCGGGCTTCGGCTGCCACATCTGAATAGCCCGCGACGCCGTCGCCTGCCGCCGCCCGCGCAGATCAAACAATCCCGCCCGTGCACTGCCCGTTCCGACATCTACCCCGATGACATACTGTTCCATAAAACGCTATTCGCCGAACGCCGGGGTGTTTCCTGTTGGGTGCCCCGCCGCCGCCCCTAATAATAGGGGAGCCACATGGAGAAGGAAGCCATATAGAGAAGGAAGGGCGAACACAAGGAAGGGCGAACACAAGGAAGGGCGAACACAAGGAAGGGCGAACACAAGGTTCGCCCCTACGGGTTCTTTGCTAACTCCGGCTCCCCAAAATTGGGGCGGGGGGCTATTTCGCAAACACCTTCACATGACCGTCGCAGAACAGCGCGACGCGGGCGCAGGGCAAATCTATGTAAGCGTTCTCGGTCACGGCCGGCTCATCCACGCTTGCCAGCGTGTGGCCCGGCGGCTCCTCGTAAACGACCGCGTGGCCGTCTACGGCAAACAAGTCGTTTGTTCTGACATACGGCATAATCGCCTTCGCCCAGCCCGCCGCCGGTGGGTACACTTCGTCCGCGTCCTGCGTGTACTGAATGATCCCCAGCCCAATCTGCTTCAAGTTGGAAATCGCCAGCATACGTTCATCCTCGCACGACAGCTTCAAGCCCACGGCCAGCTTTTCGCTGGGCATCGGGCCGGAGGGCGGAAGCAAATTTGTGACATATAACTCGCTGTTTGCGATAAACGCGATCTGGCTGCCGGTTGGGGACCAGGCGGGAGGCTCCACCGATGAGTCTGAATTTCCGTCCGCCGCGTTCGGCATCAATCCGGCGACGGCGGCCCCCAGCGGCGCTTTGCCGAAAGGCGTGCGGCGTATCCAGACCAGAGAAGCGTTTGCGGAGCCGCCTGTCGGCTGCGTGTCGTTCAGCGTGCGCGTTTCCGTGGTCAGCGACAGGTCAGGGTATTTCTTGGAGACGGCAGAGGGGATGCCGTCCGGCTGCGCTGCCGGCGGGCTGACTGCTCCGGTGACAACATCAAATTGGTTTCGCTTGCTGCCTTGCCACATCATCAAATGCGTCGCGTCGGCCCATTCGTAACTTCTAGCATTGGGGGGCAGGGTGAGTGTCTTAAACGAGTCGCGCTCTGTGTCGTACAGCAGATACGCATCGCGGATCGGCCCCGGCGTCCCGTCTGCGGCCCGCGTGGGAACGCTCTGCGTGAACAGCAGCCACTGCGTGTTCGGGGACGAATAGCAGTTGGCGAGGCCGGCGAGATCGGCGCTTTGCTGGTCGGGCGGCAGGGCTGACTGCGGGTATATTGTGCGCGGCGACGGCGGGCTGGCGCTGAGGTTCCAGCGCACAAATTCAGCCCGCGCGGCTTCCGGCTCGTTTGGGTCCGCCACGAACTGCTGAAGCAGCAGATACTTTCCGCTGGGGCTGAAGCCGAGCAGTTGAATATCGGCAATTTTGTCATCTGCCGGGGCGGCAAATGCATAGCGGCTCATCTCGTGGCCGGTGCGGGCGTCCAATGTCTTGACGAAGTGCGTGGTCGTCTCGCCGGTCGTCTCGGAGCCGGCGACGGCGAGTTCAAGGCCGAGCGGGTCATACGCGAACTGCTCGACATGGGCGTTCAAGGTCAGCGCCCGCATGGGGGCGACCTGCACGAACTCGCCTTTGTGCGTGTAAAGAATATCGGAGCGCAGACCCGAGGGACGGGGCGGCGGGTCGGCGGCGGCAGGCAGGGCAAGGGCGGTCAGCGTGTGCAGGGCGAGTAGCAGGGCAGGCAGGCGGCGCATAGCATTTCTCCTCAGCGGCGGGGTTTGGAGACTTAAACGCAAAACGGGGCGGTTTAGGTTCGGCTTTTGCCCCCCCGCCCCAATTCTGGGGAGCAATACGGAGCGGATGCCGTGAGGGCGCAGCAAGGCAAAAGGGCGCAGCAAGGCAAAAGGGCGCAGCAAGGCAAAGGGCGCAGCAAGGCAAAAGGGCGCAGCAAGGCAAAAGGGCGCAGCAAAGAAGGAGGGCGCAGCAAGCAGCGCCCCTACGGGCGTCTTTTCTCTGGCTCCCCAGAATTGGGGCGGGGGGGCTTTTCCCCAGAATTGGGGCGGGGGGCTACAACACCGTGTACGGCGTCGCGGAAACCACGCCGCCGACGGCGGACAGCTTCGGCAGCAGAGCCGCTAAAGTCGCGTCATCGGTGTCGAATGTAATCAAGACATGGCCGGGGCCGGTGACGAGGTCCAGAGACACATGCTCGGCGGCGCAGGCAGCGGCGAGGGCGGCGACCAGGCCCGCCCGCTCATCGGTTTGCAGCAGGACGACCCGGCGCGGGGCTAGGGGCAATGACGGCGGGCTTGGCATCAGGAGTTCCTTCAGGGTCAGACTTGGCAAGGCGGGAATGCGCGTAAAAATAAAAGCCGGTGACAAGCGCCAGCACCAGCAGGCCGGCGTAGAGGGTCGCAAAGACTTCCTCACGCTTCAGCTTGAAATAGGGGAAGTTGGCAATCAAAACCGCCAGACCCATCGGCACCAGCGCGGCAACGTTAAGGCTCTGCGGCAGCAGCACATATAGCATGGTCGCGGTCAGCAGGCCGTAAATCCACCAGAACGTCCCGCGCACGTTCATGTTGAGACGCAGAACGACGGCAAAAAAGAATGCCATAAAGAGAACGTCGCCCGGCCCGATAAACCCAATCGGATGCAGCGCCCCGTGATGCTGTGCGCTGCCGCCGACCGCCGGCACCGGCACGGAAAGGGCCTGAACCAAGCGCGGATTTTGCGTCACCGCGTTCTGCGTGAAGCCGATGGAAGTCATTGCTCCGAGGTAATCAATCGGCATAGCGACCAGCGCCACCGGCAGCAGAACATTCGGCTCGCGAATAATGCGCGACAACAGAACCCCGAAAAATGTGCAGCTCAGCGTGATCGTGAGGCCGCGCAGAAGCGGCGTCAAAATAAACAGCGGGGTATTAACCGCCGCCGTCCATGACTTGTGCGGGTACACGAAAAACAGCAGGGCCAGAAAAAGAGCAGCGAACAGCAGGGTCAGCAGAACGCACAGCACCGGGCGCAGTCGCAGGTTCACAACCGATTGCGTCAGCCAAAGTTGCAGCAGCATAAATACGGAGGTAGACAAAATGCTGAGAACTGCAAGCAGCGGAATGGGCAGCGGCGGGATCAGCGGCAGCAGCAGATTGAACGCGGTATAAGCCAGCAAAGCCAGGCCGGCGGCCCGGAGCGGGCGGCGTCCGGCGGGCGGCGCGGCGGTTTCGGTCGGCGTCGACTCGGTCATCGCTCGTTACTCGCTTTCAGGCCGCCCCGGCCGCCCGTGACCCTCGCGGCGCAGCAGGTCTTCAATCGCGCGGATGCTGGTCGCCGTGACCAATAGCCCGCGCAGGGCGGAGACGCCGGGGAAGCCTTTAAAGTAATGCGTGAGCTGCCCGCGCATTTCTTTCACCGCCCGCTCTTCGCCGACATTGGGATCAGCCGCCATTGTCTTCAGGTGAAACAGGGCCGCGTCAATCCGCTCGGCCAGCGTCGCGGGCGGACGCCGCTCGCCGGTCTCCAAATAATGCTGAATATCGCCGAACAGCCACGGGTTGCCCATTGCGGCCCGGCCCACCATGACCCCGTCGCAGCCGGTTTCGTCCATCATGCGCTTGGCGTCCTCGGGCGTTTCCACATCGCCGTTGCCGATGACCGGAATGGTCACGACATCTTTGACCCGGCGAATGATGCTCCAATCGGCGTGTCCCGTGAAGCCCTGCGACGCGTACCGGGCATGGACCGCAATCGCCTGAGCGCCGGCGTCCTGCGCCCGCCGGGCGAAGTCAATCCCGGTGGTCTGCGACGGGTCCCAGCCCGCCCGAATTTTCACCGTCACGGGGACTTGGACCGCGTCCACCATCGCTTTGACCACCGACTGCGCTAAACACACGTCTTTCAGCAGCGTCGCGCCCGCCCCGGTCTTGGCGACTTTCGGCACCCAGCAGCCCATGTTGAGGTCAATAATATCGGCCCCCGCCGCTTCCACCACCTGCGCGGCTTCGGCCATCAAAGCCGGGTCGCCGCCGAAAAGCTGCACCGACACGGGCCGCTCCGCGTCCGACCAGTCAAACATGCCGAACGTCTTAGCGTTCTTGTAATGGATCGCATGCGACGACAAAAGCTCGGTCACCACCAATCCTGCCCCATGATTGCGGCACAAAAGTCGAAACGCATGCGAAGTCACCCCCGCCATCGGAGCCAGCACCAGCGGCGTGTCAATCCGCACCGACCCGATTTGCAGGGATTTGAGCCGGTTTTTGCTTTCTGAGTTTTTGCTTTCTGTGATCGTGATCATATTTTTCATTATACCCTGTCTTTTCTTTCCGTTTTTCGTTTTCTGCGGCGAGTATGCCTAGTATGAAGCAAGGGAGGAATTATTGACAGTGTTGTAAAACAGGTTTTTGGCAGGCAGCCAAACATGATAACAGCTCGGTGCTGAGAAAAGAGGAAAGAGTGACACTGACAAAAGCGCTCGATGAGGACGGCAGGCGCATCGCCGCCTGGCAGGCGCAGGCCGAGCGTCAAACACAGGCGATCAAAAAACTGGCGAAAGCCGCCGAACTCGGCAATGTGCGCGACTTGGAAAAGCTGCGCCTTGCCGCGCAGGCGGCGGCGGAAGCATGCGCGGCGCAGGCGGCGGCATGCAGGCCGCTGGATTTCGATTCCGCCGCGTATCTTGGGCGGCACGGCGGCTATTTAGACGAGCTGCGGGCGCAGGCGGCGCAGGACGGGGTCGCGCTGTACGAGCGCGACGGGGTTTTGTTCTGCTACCCGGTCCTGGTTCGTTTGGAGCCGGAAACCCTGGCGGTCCGCGTTGATAAAAAACTCGACTTTGCGATCCACCCGAAAGTGCTGGCGGCGCGGCTGAAAAAAGAGCAGGCGAAAGAACCGAAAACGCGGCCCGAGCAGTTTCTCGAATCGCTGTTTCTGGCGTACAAGCTGGTCCGCGACGGCGAGTATCAAAGCGCCCCCGTCGCCGTCCCGCTGAAGCGGGTTTACGACACGCTTACGCTGCGGCCCGGCAGCGAGAAAGAGTATTCCGTGCTGGATTTCACGCGCGAAGTGTATTTACTCGACCGCAGCGGCGTCACGCAAACTCGCAAAGGCATGCGGATGACGCTGACCGCCAGCACAGCCAGCCGGGAGCGGCAGGGCGATCTGCTGAAGTTCGTCACCCGCGACGGGCACGAAAAGCTGTACGCCGGAATCAAATTTACCGCCCCAGGCAAGGAGCAATGACTATGTCCCTCGACTCTGCCGAATGGACCCGGCTGCTGCAAATCGAATACCTGTCCGACTTTATTCAATCCGGCGGTTCCGCCGTCAAAATCGCGGTTGTCCGACCCGAGCACGCTTCGGCAGCCGCGCAAAGCGTCACCCGCAGCGCGGACGATTTGGGCTACCAGGTCGCCCAGGCCAGCGCCGGGCGGACGCGAATTCATATGATTGACCAGCTTTTTTATGCGGTCGCCCGCCAGACCGACTGGGATGCGCTCACCGAGCGCTGGCTGCGGACTTTGCTGCGGGAAAACGGCGTTTCCGTGCCGGACACGACTGCCTTGCAGGAAACGGAGACAATCGCCGGGCTGAACGGTCTGCTTGTGCCGGACCTGCTTGGGCAAATCAATCGGTTTATCACAAACGCTCTGCTCAGAGATTACCGGCTGTCCAAAGAATTCCGCACGGCGATGACGATGCTCTGCCGCGCGTATTTGAATCCCCACGATGTCGGCTCCGGCGACGCGGTCGTCATTAAGCAGTGGCTGCACGGCGAGAAATGCAATTTGACGGCGCTGAAGCGCTTGCAAATTTACCAAAAAATCGGACGGCACAACGCCCGCTTGCTGTTGAATTCGCTGGCGATCTGGACACACAAAGCGGGATGTGCCGGGCTGGCGCTGATTTTGGATATCAGCGCGGTCGTCACCGAGTCCGACCCGTCTCCCGGAGCGCTGCGTTACGCGCGGGGCAGCGTTCTCGATACCTACGAGCTGTTGCGGGAGTTTATTGACGACACTGATGAGACTTCGTATCTGCTGTTGGTGGCGCTGGCTGGAAGCGGCCTGCTTGATGATCCCAAGCGCAGTGTGGACCACTATCAGGCACTGAAGCTGCGAATCTCCAATGATGTCCACGACCGGGAGCGTGCCAACCCGCTCAATATCATGGTGCGATTTGATTTAGAACAATCCGCCCAAGCGCAGGAACAATCCGCCCAAATGGAAGGGGCAGCACAATGATTACTCTTTCAAACCAGACTGCTCATTTGAATCAGCGCCGGGCCGTCGAAGCCTTGCGGGCCGGCGTGCCCAACCGAGATGTCGTCCGTCAGCTTCAGCCGATGCAGCCGGAGCTGGACAGCCGCTTTGCCGCCGTGCTTCAGCAGACTGAAGCCGGCTGGGCGGACAATCGCCAGGCCGAAGGGCTGCTGCTGGAAGGCGGCTTCGGCACCGGAAAATCGCACTGCATGGAGTATCTTAGGCACCTCGCACTCGAGCGCAAATTCGTCTGCTCAACCCTGGTGCTGAACAAAGAAATGCCGCTGCACAATCTGGCCCGCATCTACCGGGGCTGCGTGGAGTCGGCGGCGGTCGCCGATAAAACCGGCCCGGCGCTGACCGAAATCGTCAGCTCTTACAATCCGAACCGCGCCCCGTTCTACCCGGAGCTGTACCGCTGGGGACACGAAGCCGACAAAGACCCCCGGCTCGGCGCGACGCTGTTTTTGTTTGAGAATTGCAGCGACGAGAACCTGCGGGAAAAGCTGATCGCCGAATGGACCGGCTACCCGATGAAAGTGCAGGACCTCCGCGCGGCCCTGAAAGAGTTCGACCAGCACAAAGCCTACAATATCAGCCGGCCTCAAACCACGAAGATTTCTCAGCGGTTCGAGTTTATGTCCCGCTTTTTTCGCTCGGCGGGCTACAACGGCTGGGTGATTTTGCTGGACGAAACCGAGATTATTTCCCGGTACAGCTTGCAGCAGCGGGGCAAAGCCTACGCTCACCTGGCCCAGCTCATGGGCTTGACGGCGGGAACATCGCTGCCGGGCATTGCCGGAATTTTCGCTATTACCGATGATTACGCCGGCCAGGTGCTGCGCTCCGGCAAGAACGATGTCTGCACGGTGCCGGGAAAAATCAAAGACACCAAAGACGAGGACATCAGCGGCGATGCGGAGGCCGGCATGGACGCCATCGAAAACCGCTCGCTTCAGCTTCGACGCCCCTCCGCCGCGCAGGTACTCGAAACCTATGACAAGGTCCGCAATGCCTACTCGGAGGCTTACGACTGGAATGCGCCGGTGATTGACAACAAGCGTGAGCATCTCGAGTCGAACAGCATGCGCCAGTATGTCCGCTCCTGGATCAACACTTGGGATTTGCGCCGCTTGTACGATTACCAGGCGGAAACGACTCTGGAAAGCGTCACGATGACTTATGAAGAAGACCGTGATTTGCAGGAAGACACGCCGGAAATGGAAGAAGGGGCGACGCTTTAGCCGACCGGCTCGGCCTCGACGCGCTCCGGCGGCGTCTTTTGGCCGACGACGAGCGCGAGGGCGGCCAGCACGAGAAGGCCGCCGAAAAGCTGGACCGGGGTGAGGGTTTGCCCCAGCAGTCCCCAGGCGAGCAGGGCGGCGATGACGGGTTCCAGCAGAATGGAAAACGCGACCAGGGACGACGAAAAGTGGCGCAGGGACCAGTTCAGCAGCGTGTGACCGAAAATCTGCGGCCCCAGGGTCATGCCGAGCAGGGCTTTCCAGACCGAAGGGGAATAAGCGACGGTCGCGCCGCCGCGTGCGAGCAGCGCGGCCCACAAAAATCCGGCGGCGACCGTGTAGGTGAACGTGACCTGGCGCTGCGCCGTCAAAGTGACGTGCAGGCCCTCGACGCACAGAAAATACACGCCGATCAAAAGGCCCGCGCTGAGGCCGAAGGCATCGCCGAGCAGCGTGGCGCGGGTGGCGGCCTGGGCCGACGACTGCGTGACCAGCCACAAGCCGACGCCGGCGACGGCCAGCGCGGCCCCGTCGCGCCCCGTGGGACGGCGGCGTCCTAAAACAAACCCGCCCACGGTGGTCCACAGCGGGGTGGTGCAGGCCAGCAGGGTTGCGCGGGCGACCGATGTGCGGTCGAGCGCGGCGAACCACGCGACAAAGTGCAGCGCGAGGCACACGCCCGCGACCGCCAGCCGCCCGCGTGTTTGAGCTGAAAGCGGCCCGTTTCGGGACCCGTTTTTCGGCACTCGAGACAGGGCGGCAAAAAACAGCGCCGCCAGCCCGAGCCGCCAGGCGGCAATCGCCAGCGGGGTCGCTTCGGCCAGCGCTTGGTGGGCGAACAAGCCCGCCGTGGAAACCAAAAAAACCGCCAGCAGCAAAATCACGCGGTTCATCAAAACTAAGCGGCTCATCTAGGCCGCGCCTGCCGTGGCCCGGCTAAACACCAGCCGCAGGCCGTCCAGCGTCAGGGTCGGCTCGATCTGCGTGATGCTGGTGCCGGCGTCCGTTAAAAGCTCCGACGCATACCCGCCGGTGGCGACCACCGGGCAGCTCGGGGCGGCCAGCTCCGCCCGAAAGCGGGCCACCATGCCGTCTACCAGGGCCAGTGTCCCGAGCACGATCCCCGATTGCAGCGCATGGGTGGTCGAGCCGCCGATAGCGCGAGGCGGCGGGGCCAGCTCCACGCGCGGGATTTTGGCGGCTTTGGCGAACAGCGTTTCGAGCGAAAGCCCGATCCCGAGGCAGATTGCGCCGCCGAGATAGATGGGTTTCCCGCCGGGCGCAGAGGGGGCCGCGACGGCGTTAAATGTCGTCGCCGAGCCGAAGTCCAGCACAATGCACGGAGCGCCGTATTTATGCACGGCCGCCGCCGCGTCCACTAGGCGGTCGGTCCCGACATCGCCCGGCGGCGAATACGCGATGTCCAGCCCCAGATCGCTTGCCGCCGTGATTTCCAGTGCGTCCTGCCCAAACAGCGTCCGGCAGAGCCGCTTCAAGGCCGGGGTCGCGCCGGGCACGACGCTTGCCAGCGCGATCCCCCTGATCTGCCCCGCCGCCAGCCCGCTTTGGAGAAACAGCGCTCCCAAAAACGCCGCATATTCGTCGTGCGTCCGCCCCGTTTCGGTCCGTATCCGCCAGCACGCCCGCAGCGCCGCGTCGTCGTACACCCCAAAGGTCACATTGGAATTGCCCGCATCAATCACTAACAGCATGGGCTATTATAGCACGGCGCGGGCAGCGAAAAATAATTTGAAAAATAGTTTGCTTTGCCTTGACACACGGCAAAACCTATGTTACTCTGTTTGTATGCTTGATTAAAGGAGGGCACTCAGTCAATTCAGCCGGGTCATCGGGAAGTACCTACTTGTTGTCGGATTGGAACTAAGAGGCAATTTGTGATCACTCAACCGTCTTCGCTGCTCAACCGTCTTCGCTGCTCAACCGTCTTCGCTGCTCAACCGTCTTCGCTGCTCAACCGTCTTCGCTGCTCAACCGTCGAATCAATTCTCTTCTTTTGCTAAACTCGTCGCGATTTCCTTTCTGACCCTCGTTTCCCTGACTCCCCTGCATGCCGCTGCGATTAAGCCTGACCCGGTGGAAGGCGGCGGAGGGGGCGGCAATGCCGCCGCTTCTCCCGGCCCGGCTTATTCATGGGTCGGCTCTGTGGACGATGCCAACACCGGCACCGGCAACAAGCTCACCTCGGTCAGCCTCGTTTCCTGGCGGCAGCGCGGCGGGCTTCCGGTGGACTTAACCTTGAACCACAACAGCCAAAGCACGAGCAGCGGCGAACTCGGCCCCAAGTGGCTGACAAGCTACGACGCCACTTTGACCGTGAGCGCCAACGGCAATGTCACTGTTCACTGGGGCGACGGGTGTGTTTATGTGTTCACGAAAACAACGACTGGAACCTACACCGCGCCGCCCGGCATCCACGATACCCTTTTGCTGACCTCAACACTGAGGTCCAGTCTGTCGCCCGGTCAACCATATTACAGGCTGACCTTGAAAAATCAAACCCAATTTTCTTTTGGGCAAACCGCTAACCCGAACCTCTTTCGGCTTGGTTCGATCAGTGATGAGAACATCAATATAATCACAGTCAACTATGTTGCGGGCACAAACCTGGTCCAGACAGTCGCCGATGCGACCGGGCGCACGCTCACGTTCGGCTACACCAACAATTTGCTGACCAGCGTAACCGACCCGTTGAACCGTCGCTGGACCCTGAGCTACGACGGCGGCGGCAATCTCGCTGGCGTTTCTTGGCCGGTGATCAACGGCGCATCTTATGCTGCGGGTTTCGGCTACGACGGCAATCACAATGTCACCCGGTATACCGATAGGCGAGGCAATGCTGAGACGTTTTCCTACAACTCAGACAACAGCCTGGCCTGGGAAAAAGATGCTGTCGGGAGCCAAACGACATTTGCATACGGCAGCCCCAGCGCGACGGCGACGATTATTACCGACGCCAACGGTCATGCTGTAGTCCACACTTACAATGCGAAGGGCCAGCTTACGTCCGTGACCGACGCCCTCGGCTACGCGGAATATTATTCCTATGACGGCGACAACAATGTCACGCAGCGCAAAGACCGCAACGGTCAGCCCTGGAGCTACACGTTTGACGGCATGGGTAATACGCTGACCGCCAAAGACCCCTCCGGCAATACGACAACTTACACCTACAACACGCATAATAAGCTGCTGACGGTTACTGCCCCGTCCGGGCGCAGCGTCGCCAACGCCTACGATGCTCTTGATAACTTGACGCAGGTGCAGCAAAAAGACGCGGCGGGCAGCGTCAAAGCCACGACAACTTTCACTGTAGCGGCTGGATATAGTGGGCACGGCCTTGTGACTGACAAGTACGACGCCAACAATCATCATACGGCCTACACTTACGACGCTAACGGCTACCTCAGCAGCGTCACCACGCCGATGGGCCGCAAAACGCAGTGGACCTATGACGGCCTCGGCTTCCAGACCTCCCGCACCGATGCAATGGGCCGTACTACCACCTACGCCCCCGACGCCTGGGAGCGGAACACAAAAACCTCCTACCCCGACGCCAGCAGCAGCACCTACGCCTACGACGCCAACAGCAACCTGACCCTGTTCGCAAACTACGCCGGCACCTGGACACGCGCCTACGACGGCGACAACCGCATGACGGCGGAATACTACGGCAGCACCCGAGACATCACCCACACCTACGACGGCCCCGGACAAAAAGGGCTGCTGTCCTCGGTCACCGACTTTGACGGGCGCGTCATCTCCTACGCCTACTCCGCCCGCAATGAGCTGGCCGCCGTCGGCGACAGCGCCGGCACCACCAGCTACACTTACGATGCCGACGGCCATCAGAGCCACCTGTACAACCCCAACGGCACGCGGGTAGACCAATACTACAACCCCGACGGCAGCCTGCACAACTACTACAACTGGAACGGCGGCAGCGTCATCTTCTCCTCCTACGGCTACAGCTACAACCAAGACGGCCAGATTGTCGGCACCAACGAAGGCACGAGCACCAACACCGATGTCACGCCGGGGCCGACCCAGACCGCTTACGGCTACGACGCGCAGGGACACCTGACGGCGGAAGTCCGCACGGGGCCGGGTTCGATCAACTCGCACTATAGCTACGACCCGGCGGGGAACCGGACCAACTTCAACAATGGGTCGGACAACCCGTTCACTTACGATGCCGACGACGAGCCGACGGGGGCGGGCGGGTACAATACGTTTGTGCTGGCCTACAACGCCAACGGCGACCGGATCAGCGAGACGATCAACGGCAATCTGGTGACAAACTTCGGGTATGATTACGATGACCGCCTGACAAGTATTACGAAGCCGGGGCAGACCTCGGTGTATGGTTATGACGCGCTTGGCCGCCAGGTGAACAAAAGCGTGAACGGGGTGCTGACGGGCTACTACCTGGACGGGGAGCAGATCTTGGAGGAGAAGACGGGGAGCGGCACTTTGCTGGCGCAGTATGTGTGGGGAAACGGCCTGGTTCGGTGCAACGGGGAGTACCCTTTGACCGACGGGCGGGGGAGCGTGCGCCAGACGACAAACGCGGGTCAGCAGATCACGAGTGCGAACCGCTCGGATGCGTTCGGGGTGGGTTCGTTCATGGGGGGCACGGCCAGCGCGTACTCATTCCAGGCATCGTCGGGCTACCGTCAGGACGGGATCGCGCCGACGGGCTTGTCGGTGGGTTACAGCTACCAAAAGGTGGGAGCGCGGTACTACGACCCGACGCTTGGGTGCTTCTTGACGCGCGACACGGACTTGTCGCAGTCGCCCTATGCCTACTGCGATGGCGATCCCGTTGATGGCTTTGACCCCAGTGGGCACAAAGTTACGTTTGACCCTTCGTTCAAACCTTCTCAAGGACTTTCTTTGACAGTCACCTACTCTGCTGGGTCCGGGTCTTCCACAACTACTATTCGTGGTATCGGCACGGGGGCTACTACCGTTTCTAGCTCGGGTAGCTTTCATGTGTCGGCCGGCGGCGGAACATTATCAGGCTCATACAGCTATGGCCCTCAACCCGGAAACTATTCGGGCAATCTCAGCTATAAAAGTGGGCCTTTCAGCTTTATGGATTCCGTCGGCTCAGGGCGAAGAAACAATTTTTCTGCTATGTTTCTCTTAAAATGGGATCTGGGATGAAACTGCGGCACGTTTGAGATGATCAATCAACATTGCAGGGCAGGAGCGCATCAGCGTCCTGCTCTGCTCTTTTTAGGAGCGCCATGAAACTTAGAGAATGTTTGCTGTGGAGTTTAGCGACATGGGTCATGCTGTTTCTCCAACCTGTGCCAGCCTCCGCGCAATTTCAAATGCCTACCTTCAGTCTTCCGTTATCTGGACAAGATGCACCTCCTAATATGACCACCTGCCCATTTCGACCAATCCGTCGTGAGGCCGCCGCGCCTGGATGGCTACCAGTTGGTTGTCACGGGGTACTTCAACGGTGACAAGACAAAAACCGCGACCTGGTTACTTGATACCGCATCTAGCTACTGCATTCTTTCGGATACAATGGCGTTACGCCAAGGGCTTTTGCCGATGCCATCTTACCGAAATGGAAAACGTGTTACAGTGGGAAGCGTGCCTATGAGCGAAGCCACTGTTTCCGATTTCCAAATTCCTCCTGTCAATCCCGTCACACTGCTGCCGTTAAAGCTGCATGGGGACGTTGTGATACCACGGGATGACTTTTTCGACTCCTTTGCAGGAACCCATATTGATGGTGTAATCGGAGCCAATTTTTTTGTACAATTCAATATCGTCTTCGACTTTCTGTTGCAGCGCATCAGCTTCACTTTGCCGGACAAAA
The DNA here is from genome assembly GCA_965246745.1 of Capsulimonadaceae bacterium. GTDB lineage: Bacteria > Armatimonadota > Armatimonadia > Armatimonadales > Capsulimonadaceae > JANXMY01. The sequence goes on along the minus strand of OZ251980.1, from coordinate 866,194 downwards.
TCACTCGCGGCGTTTTGAGTCAGCTCGGCTTAGGCAAAGCCGCCCCGATACCGCTGACAGTTAAGGCAGATGGGTTGCCGCGTGTTTCGGTGACGCTGCAAGAGAAAACGGAAAGAGCTGACGCCGACCTGCTTGTTGACACGGGAACGATTTACACGATGATCCCACGAAGAACGGCGCAGCATCTCCATTTGCAGTCGGACGACACGCGGCTGTGGGCAACCGGCATCAATGGCCCATACAAAATCAACCGGGTGCGGGTGGAAACGCTCCAAATCGGTGATCAGACGCTGCACAATGTGCCGCTTTACTATCCCGATAATGATACGCTTGCTCCCGGTTTCACGCTCGGAACAGACTTGTTGCAGCGTTACAAACTGCTGCTGTCGCTTTCCAGCAAGCAGATGTATCTCAATCCCTACTTGTCGGAAAAAACCGCCTTAGAAACGGCTCGGTAACTTCCGGCAAGCCGCCCGGCCTGCTCATGAAGAGCAGGCCGGGCGGTTTTTGTTGAGGCAAACAGGATTTTTCTGCACTTGTGCCGAACACATCCGTATGAAGAACCTTAAACAACTGCCTTCTTGCGGCTTTGCGGCGGCGTGTTTCGCGCTGCTTGCATTCTCTGTGCCCCGCGCCGCCGCCTGGAACGGGACGGGGCATATGGTGACGGCGGCGATTGCTTACGACAATCTGTCGCCGAAAACGAAGGCTGCGGTGACGGCGCTCTTGAAGACGCACCGGGATTACCCGCTGTGGATGCGCGAGAAGCCCGCCGGGTACACGGACAGCGCCCGGTGGGCGTTTATGAAGGCGTCGGTCTGGCCCGACGATGTCCGCAAAACGCCCGACGACCGCCCGGTGTGGCACTATGTAGACCTGCCGGTGGCCGCGCCGGGCTATACGCTGTCCCCCGCGCAGAAAGTGGTGCCGACGCCGAATGCCCAGACGCAGATTCTGGCGGAAACAGCGCTTTTGACCGATAAGCGCACGGCGGCGGGGGACCGGGCGGCGGCGCTGTGCTGGGTGGAGCATCTCATCGGCGACATCCATCAGCCGCTGCACACGGCGACGCTGTTTTCCGCGCAGTTTCCGCGCGGGGACCGGGGCGGCAACAATGAATCGCTGGCGGCCGGCAGTGTGGACGGCGACCCTGCGGAGCTGGCGGCAAATCCCCACAAGCTGCATGCGCTCTGGGACGACCTGTTCGGCGCGACCCGCGACCCGGCGCAGATTGACAAAATCGCCGCGCCGATTGAAACCGCTAATTACGCACGAGGAACGCAGATTCAATACACGGTCCGGCGCGACCTGCTCGGCTGGATTCAAGAATCCAATGCGCTGGTGCAGCCGTATGTTTACCTCCAAGAAACCCTGCCGATGACCCCGACCGGGCCGGAAGCCGCCGACGTGACCCTGCCGCCGGGGTATCTCGCGACGGCCCACCGGATCGCCGACCGGCAGGCGGCGCGGGCGGGCCTGCGCCTGGCGGGGACGCTGAACACGCAGGCGTGGTAACCCCTTGACATCGCCGCGCCCATCGGCGATAATCGGGCTATGAGCTTTGATTCGCCTTACACCCACGGCTTCGTCCGCGCCGCTGTCTGCGTTCCGCCTCTGCGGGTCGCCGACCCGGCGTTTAATGCCGCCGAAACGCTTGTGCTGGCCCGGAACGCGTCGGAGATGGGCGCGGCGGTGGCGCTGTTTCCCGAGCTGGGCTTGTCGGCGTACTCCAACGAGGACTTGTTTCATCAAGACGCCCTGCTGGAAGCGTCCCTGGCCGCGCTGGGGAGCGTCGTGGAAGCGAGCCGGGACCTGACCCCGATGCTGCTGGTCGGAGCGCCGCTGCGCTTTCACGGGCAGTTGTTCAACTGCGCCGTGGCCGTCTACCGGGGGCGGGTGCTGGGCGTGACGCCGAAGTCATACCTGCCGAACTACCGCGAGTTTTACGAAAAGCGGCAGTTTGTTTCGGGGCGCGACGCGATTGCCCGCGAAGTTTCGGTGCTCGGGCAGACCGTGCCGTTCGGCAGTGATTTGATTTACGCCGCGTCCAATGCTGCGAACTTTGCGCTGCACACGGAAATCTGCGAGGACGTGTGGACGCCGATCCCGCCGAGCACCTACGGGGCGCTGGCGGGGGCGACGGTGCTGGCGAACCTGTCGGCGTCCAACATCACCATCGGCAAGGCGGAGTACCGGCGGCAGCTTTGCGCCGCGCAGTCCGGGCGGTGCGTCGCCGCGTACCTGTATTCCGCCGCCGGGCCGGGCGAGTCCACCACGGACTTGGCGTGGGACGGTCATGCGCTGATTTATGAAAACAACGAAAAGCTGGCCGAAGCCGAGCGGTTTGCATCGGGCGGGCAGATCATCGCGGCGGATTTGGACTTGGAGCGCTTGGTTCAGGAGCGGATGCGCTTGTCGTCGTTCCATGACGCGGTTGGGGACCACCTGGCCGCCGTCCGGGCCATGCGCCGGATTGAGTTTGAGTTCGCCGTGCCGGAACTCGCGGCGGGGCGGCTGCTGCGCCCGCTTGAGCGCTTTCCGTATGTGCCCAGCGACCCGGTGCAGCGCGACGAGCGGTGTTATGAGGCGTACAATATCCAGGTGCATGGGCTGATGAAGCGGCTCCGAAGCACGGGCATCGAGCGAATTGTGATCGGCGTCTCGGGGGGACTTGACTCGACCCATGCGCTGATTGTCGCGGCCCGGACGATGGACCGGCTGGGGCTGCCGCGCCGAAACATTCTCGGCTACACCATGCCCGGCTTTGCGACCTCGAGCGGCACCCGCGCGAATGCGCTGGGGCTGATGGCCGCGCTCGGCATCTCCGCGCACGAGATAGATATTAAGCCGTCATGCCTGCAAATGCTGCGGGATTTAGAGCACCCGTTTGTCGGCGGCGAGCCGGTGTACGATATCACGTTTGAAAATGTTCAGGCCGGCGAGCGGACTTCGCACTTGTTCCGGCTGGCAAACTTCCACAACGGCCTGGTGCTCGGCACCGGCGACCTCAGCGAGCTGGCGCTGGGGTGGGCGACCTACGGGGTCGGCGACCAGATGTCGCATTACAATGTCAACGGGTCGGTCCCGAAAACGCTGATCCAGTACCTGCTGCGCTGGGTCATCGCCACCGAGCAGTTCGATCCGCTGACCTCCGCGCTGGTGCAGTCTATTGTAGACACCGAGATTTCCCCTGAGCTGGTGCCGCACGCCGCCGGGGACGACGACAAGTCGCCGTTCCAGAGCACGCAGGACAAGATCGGCCCTTACGAGCTGCAAGACTTCCATATCTACTACACCACCCGCTACGGCTTCCGCCCGTCGAAAGTGGCCTACCTCGCATCCGAAGCGTGGGGCGACAAAACGCGCGGCGCGTGGCCGGACCCGTTTCCCGAAGACAAGAAAAACGAGTACGACCTGCCGGCGATCAAACACTGGCTCGGCTTGTTTTTGTCTCGCTTCTTCGGGACAAGCCAGTTCAAGCGCTCCGCCATGCCCAACGGCCCCAAAGTCGGCTCCGGCGGCTCGCTGTCCCCGCGCGGCGACTGGCGAGCGCCGAGCGACTCCGAAGCGACCGTTTGGCGGGAAGAACTCAAGAAGAACGTACCCGATGAGAGGCAACGAACACTGCCGGAAGCGACCGGCACCCGAAGTGTCTATTGAACGCGCATTGCTGTCACAAAGGCGACCCATATGATAAGCCGGGTTTCAATTAATAACTTCAAGTCCATTCAAGAAATCGAAATGGAGCTGGGCCGCGTCACTGTTTTGATCGGCGAAAACGGCTGCGGCAAAAGCAACATCTTAGAAGCCATTGCCCTCTGTTCCGCCGCCGCCGCCAATAAACTCGACCATGAGTTTTTAGCATCGCGCGGCATCCGAGTCCCCGACGACCCCCGCTTTATGCGATCGGCCTTTGACGCGCCGCGCACAAAAGACGACATTACCCTCACGGTTGCAGAACGACGAGGTGAGAAATTACCCGCTCAGGACGCAGCAAGTTTTCGCTGCGTGTTAGAGAACAAGGAAAACACCCCGTACTCGGTTTGGCGCAACACCGCCCCGAGACTTTTAGGCTCCGTTGATGAGGCGCTTGGTTACCTGCAATTTTCCCCGAACAAATCAAAAGTTACCTGGGATGACTTGCAGCCGCTTTTCCAGAAACAAATTCAGTCGCTTTCTTTGGAGGACTTTTTAATCTACTCCCCTGAGAACACCTCACTCAGAACCTTTGAGACGGAAGGGCAAATTCAGCCGCTGGGGATCAAAGGGGAAGGGCTGTTTAAGCTGCTGACGGTGCTTTCTTTTGAGGAGAATAAAGAGCAGCTCAACGAGATCAAGACCCGGCTGGCATTGCTGGATTGGTTTGATGACTTTGAGGTAGTCAACGGCAGTTCAACCGGGGCACGGACCCTCAGCATTAAAGACAGATACCTAGACGACAGCCTTTCTTATTTTACTCAAAAAAGCGCCAACGAAGGGTTTCTTTTTCTGCTGTTCTACTTCGCGCTGTTTATCAGCAAGGAGACACCGGCATTCTTTGCCGTTGATAACATTGACGCGTCGCTGAACCCTAAGCTGTGCAGCCGGCTGATGACCGATCTGGTAGATTTGGCCAAGACCCATGACAAACAGGCTGTGGTCACCACCCATAACCCGGCTGTTCTAGATGGCCTGGACCTAAACGACGACGATCAGCGCTTGTTTGTCGTGTCTCGCAGCAAGCTCGGGCAGACAAAACTAAAGCGCCTCTTAAAGCAGGCGGCGTCTCCCGACCAGAAGCCTGTCCGGCTGTCGGAAGCCTTTTTACGCGGGTATTTGGGCGGCCTGCCGGGGAACTTTTAATGCCAAGCTTCGCCCTAATCACGGAAGGAATCACCGACCAAATCGTCATCGAAAACATTCTGGTCGGGTTTTTCGACGACCCGAACCTGGATGTCAATCCACTACAGCCGCTTCGCGATGAAACAGACAGAAATCGCACCCTCACTGCCGGCAACTGGCACAAAGTTTTGGAATACTGCTCCAGCGAGGAGTTCCGGGGCGCGTTCCAGTTCAACGATTATCTGATTGTGCAGATTGACACTGATGTCGCCGCCGATTATGGAGTCTATGGCCGCGACGAAGAAGGCAATGACGTTTCGGCTGACAGCATGATCGAGCGGGTGAAGACACAACTCAGAGAACGTATCGGCGCGGAGTTTTACCCTCGGTATGATTCCCGCATATTGTTTGCCGTTTCAGTCCATTCGATCGAGTGCTGGCTGCTGCCGCTCTTTTTCAGCGACAACAGAAAAGCTAAACTTGTCAACTGCCTTGACACGCTGAACCAGGGCCTCCGAAAGAAAAAATCTTATTCGATTGACCCGGAAAACAAAAATCCGCGCTATTATAACGACATTTCCGCTGACTACACGAAGCGCAAGCGGCTGATGCAGCTACATGCTTTCAATCCAAGTTTGGAAGCGTTCATCCATGAGCTTGAACGAGTAAGATAACTCGTGTGTCTGCTGGAGTTTGCAGCCATGAAGCCGCTGTTTTCGATTCATAATTACTCTGATAGGAACCCACTATGTCTCACCTCGAAATCCAAGTTTCCGTTCCCATCGGACCGCCGCTTCGCTTCGGCGGGGCGGGGTTTCAGCGCTTTGAGCATGCTCACCCCCTTTCGGACCGCCTTTGGCATGAAGTGGTGGACAAGCGGTGGCGGGAGCTGAACCCGTCGTTTGCCCGGCTCAACCACGACCCGGACTGGACCGAGCAGCAAACGGCCAATTACCGCCGCGTCATGGATAGCTGCCAGGCGATGACCCCGGAAGTTTACTTGACCACCTGGTCGCCGCCGCTGTGCCGATCCGACGCCGATTTTACGGCGTTTGGAGAAGCCGTCGGGGAGTTTGTCGAGCGCTCGGTGCGCGAGTGGGGCCACGGCAACCTGCGGTACTACTGCTGCGCGAACGAGCTGATGACTTCGCAGGGCCACGGCTATATGGTGGACCATATGGACCTGTTCGAGAAGTATCAGCGGGCGGCGGCCCGCGCGTTTGATGCACGAACGCTGGATGTCCTACTGGTGTCAACCGATGTTCACGAAGTGCTTGACTCGGAGAAAAACCGCAGCACGCTCGATTATGCCGCCGACCACATGGCGGATGTCACCGAGGCGTTTTGCGGCCATCAGTACGCGATGGGCTTTGAGCCGGAAGAAGCCGGCTTTTACGCGTGGGCGATGGAAAAATTCAAGCTGGCGCTGGCCGTGTCGGTCGCGCAGAACAAGCCGTTTCTGCTGGCGGAGTACGGCGGCCGGATTGCGAATTATGTGATTAGCGGCGTGAACCGCGACACATGCGATCACTGGGACACAGGGCGGGAAGACCTGACGGCCCTTCAAGTGGCGGAGTTCACGGTGGCGGCGATCAATTCCGGGGTGTACGCGCTCGGCTACTGGACCTACATGGACTTTCCGGAAGACGACAAAAACTATTACAACAAGTGGGGGGTGATGCGCCGAAGCTGCGCCGGCGTGTCGGACAGCGGGGCACGCTTTGCGTTGTCGAACTACCTGCCGCGCTCCCTGTACTACGCGTATGCGCTGTTTACCCGCTATTTTCGGGGACCGGCGACGATCCTGACGACCGAAGCGCCGGACCCGCTGCGGGTTTCGGCGGTGCGCCATGACGAGGGCGGGACGATTTCGGTCGCGGTGCTGCATCGCGGCGAGGAGCCGGTGGAGGCCGATCTTTTGCTGCCGGTGGGAGAAGCCCGGCTGCGGAAGTTTGTGTTTGACGCCGTCCAGCCGCCGCACAGCCCGTTCGGCGACCTGCCGGACGCGGACGACACGCTGGAAGTTCGGGAAGGCCGGCTTTCGGACACGTTCCGCCCGTACACCCTGACGGTCTACACCAGTGCCTTCCGCGAAGCGCGTCCGCTGCCGGCGACGAATATCACCGTGACCCCGTCGAGCAATCCGAGCACGGGACAGCGAATTGCCTGGCAGCCGTCCGCGTCGCCGGACATCGCTTATTACCGGGTTTACCGGGGGCGGGAGGGGTTCGCGCCGTCGCACTGGAACCAGATCGGCAGCACGACGGCATTGGAGTTTCTCGACCACGGCGCATGGGGAGACCGGGCGGGGTGGTACGCAGTGCGGCCGGTCAACCGGGACGGCAATGTCGCGGCCGAATAGCCGTGTTACCCGCGCATTGTTTCACCCGCGCATGGTTTCCGGGTCAATCCCGTTGTCGCGGCAAAACGCCCGGTAAGCGTCGGGGGCGATTTCCGACGGCTTGATTTCGCTGCGGCCGCCCCAAAAAACGTTGGTGTAGGAAACGGGAATGCCGAGCGTTTCTAAATGGGCGTCCATCGCGGCTTTGTGGGCCAGCAGGACCGACTTGTCGAGGCCGTGCGCGACCCCCATGATGTTGACGTTTCGGAACTCCGGGCCGCCTTCGCGCCAGTAGGCATGGGTCATAATATGGAACCGGCCGATTTCCCGGCCTGCCTCAATTTCGCGGCCCGGCGGGACGGCCCAGTGGAACAGCGCATTGTAGCGGGTGACACGCCGGTCGCCCGCCGACGGCTTGACATGCTCCAAAAAGGTCGAAAAGCGCCCGATCACGCCTCGGTCGTGGAGCGAATGCGCGACGGCCAGAAACGTGTCGAAGCTGACCCCCGCTTCCGCCGCGCGTGCGGCCCATACGTCCCGGACAATCTCGGCAGGTTCGAATTCGCGCTTCAGGGCCGTCAACACCTGCCAGTCCAAATCGCTGAGCGTCACAATATGGGTGTCCAACACTTCGGCGGGGACCGGAGCGAGGCTGCCGACCGCAATGCCCTGGCGGCGGATGTGGCCGACCCCGAGCGCGAACAAGCGCTTGGCGGGCATCAATCGGTACGACTCCGCGCCGATTCGTTGGGCCAGAAAGTCGGCGTGCTTGCCCAGGGAATACCCCTGCGGCACTTTCAGCGTGGTCCACAGCTTAAACTGCGAGCCGGGGGTCGCGGCATCGGCCGAGCGAACGACCACATGGCCTGAAAACGGGTCGCAGTCAAACAAAAAGCTGAACGCGGCATCGAGCTTGCCCGCGGGCACCTGCCAGGCGACCAGCGAGCCTTGCGCGAGGTTCGTCGCCATCAAAGTCTGCCGCACCCGCCGGATCGTGCCCGCTTGAAGCATGGCGGCAATGCGCTCCAGAACCATGCCGACGGGAACGCCCGATTGTGCGGCGATCTCGCCGAACGGGTCCGCCGTGAAGCCTTGAATGGTATCTTCGGACACCGCCAAAATCGCAGCGTTTGTCGGATCGTCAATCTCCGTGGAACGCGTGACGCTCGGCGCTGAAAACGGGGCAGGGGCAAGTGCAGTGCTCATAAGACTATTGTACCCGAAACGAGATAGGGTACAATAGCGAAACGTGACGCCGGGTCGGCGGGAAAGTGAAAGAGCAGGATGATCGCGACAAAACCCCAGCTTGAAACAACGCAGCTTGAAACAACGCAGCTTGAAATCGCCGAATGGGTCCGGGCCGCTTCCCGGCTGTTTTGGGACGATGCGACTGTCCGCATGCCCCGTACCGAAGCCGCCCGGCGCAATGCTTTGGAAGGCTGGCTTGCCGAGCAGCAGGCAAAGCTCCGCGCAAACTTTGAGCACGCGCACCCGTCGGCAGCCGCCCTATTCGACCCGCTGATCTGGCCGGAAGTCGAGCCGGAAGTGCGCCGGTATGCGATTTTCGGTTTTGCGGCAGCCTGGGTCGGTCGTCACCTGGGGGATGCCACAACGATCGGGACACCAACGCTTGGCAGCTATCAATGGCGCGTTCCCCTCGGCGTCAATGGCTACCGCGATGATTTAGGGCAGATTGTGCTGACGCTGGACGGTGATGTCATTGCCGAATTAACGACGACGCGCAGCGAGCTTCTTGAGGCGATTCGTGAACCCTCCTTTTCCGTGTTTACAGCAGCCGCCCGGTAGTTATAGCTGCATTCCAACGTGTGTCCGCGCCGTTTTAGCCTGGCATGGTCAGGATTTCACTCAGGATCAGATTTCGGAGTGGTGCAGGGAAGCCGTCGGTGGCTGCGAGTTTTTTCTCACGACCCAAAGTCTTCGGCAGGAAGGCTTTGATGTTGAAGAGCTAGACGACGAGGACGCCCTGCTGGAGATGTTCGCTGGGACCGATCCCGAACCCGTCATTATAACAATTCGAACGCCTTCCATGATACCCAGCTCCGACCACGCCGTAGTAATACACGGCATTCAGCAGCCGCAGGGTATGACACCGACAGTTGAGTACATGGACCTGATTGCAGGCAAGAATCTCAAGAATACAAACGGGACTTTGCTGAGATCTTGGAATGTCAACGGGAGCCGTGCCTTTATTATTCGCCCGACTTGACTGCTTAAGAGAGGCAAGCAAACAAAGCACACAATAATGCAAGACTCACTATGATGCAAGACTTACTCCTCCCGACACAGTTTCGTGAATATCAGGAAGCGCTGGAAGGGCAGACGCTTTCGCCGTTTGCCGTGCAGTCGGCCCGGACGCGGGGTCGGGCAAAGCCCGAAGAACCGGACCCGGTCCGCACCGAGTTTCAGCGCGACCGCGACCGCATCCTGCATTCCAAAGCGTTTCGGCGCTTGAAGCACAAAACGCAGGTGTTTATTGACCCGGAAGAAGACCACTACCGGACCCGGCTGACCCACACGCTCGAAGTCGCGCAGATCGCCCGCACCCTGGCCCGCGCCCTGCGGCTCAACGAAGACCTCACCGAAGCGATCACGCTGGCGCACGATTTAGGCCACACGCCGTTCGGTCACGGCGGCGAGGAAGCGCTCGGCGAAGTGCTGCGCGAGTATGTCCCCGGCGCGGAGTTCAAGCACTATGACCAGAGCCTGCGTATCGTGGATGTGCTGGAAAAGCACGGGCAGGGACTGAACTTGACCTGGGAAGTGCGCGACGGCATTTTAGGCCACTCCAAAGGCAGCCGGGATTTGGGAATTGTCGAAGGAACGCAGCTTCCGACTTCCCTGGAAGGCATGTGCGTTCGCATTGCCGACCGCATCGCCTATATCAATCACGACATTGACGACAGCATCCGCGCCGGGGTTTTGACGCTGGCGGAGCTGCCGCAGGACACTTTGGACGTGCTTGGGCGCTCTCACTCCCGGCGCATCGGCACGATGGTCCGAAATGTCCTAGACAGCAGCGTCGGCACCGGCGAAGTCCGCATGACCGGCGATGTGCTCCAAGCCACCAACCGGCTGAAAGACTACATGTACGCCCACGTCTACACCATGGACACGCGCGGCAATGTCGAGCTGCACAAAGCCCAGTTTATGCTCAAAGAATTGTTTCGCTTGTACATGGGATCGTCGCAAATGCTGCTGCCGATGGACGATCTGCCCCCCGCCGAGTTTGAAGACGACAGCCTGGAAGCCCGCGCCCGGCGCGTCACCGACTTCATTGCCGGCATGACCGACCGCTACGCCGCCATGAAGTTCAAGCAGCACTTTTTCCCGTCCGCCTGGAACCACGCCGAGTAATTCCCCCGCGAAGGGCAGAGCGACAAGAAACACAGGACACCGCGTGCAGATCACCGACGAGCTGAGAGCGAACGAGCCGAAATCAAGCGAGCCGAAAGCGAATGAGCCGGGCCGGGACACTGGGCCGCGCCGTTACCGGACCGATGCCGTCCGGGCCGGCGCATTCGCGTCTCCCGACGATCAAGGGCCGCACCAGCTCGCACAGGCGGTCGGTCGGGCGCTGTCCGTGTCCGGCCCGGAAGTTCCCTCCGAAGCGGCGCTCGGCCTCTTTTTTGCCGCGCTGTACGAGGCCAGCTTCAAAGCCGAAGGGGGCGGAGCCGGGCTGCCGGGCCGGATTGTCTGGCAAAGCCGCCGCCCCGCGCCGCCGCGCTCGCTTTTGTCCGGCCCGGAGCCGCTGCGGTTAGCCCGGCCGGTGCCGCTCACGGCGGCAAGCGCGGCGGCGTTTTTCGCGGCGGCCCCGCCGCCGTCGGCCCTGCTGGTGTCCGCCGGCGAGACCTCCCCGGTAGTGATTCAGGGCATCCTGCCGGGCGGCGACGCCGCTCCGGCGCTGCTCCGGGTGCGGGTGCTCGGGCCGGCGCACCTCAAAGTGGAAGCCGGGCTGGATTACCCGCTGGAGCTGCGCCGGAACCGGCTGCGGGTCTCGACCCGCAAAGTGCTGGAGCGCGGCCTCGTCCGGGCGCGGCTGTCGGCGCTGTTCGGGCCGCTGTTTCCGGCGGTGCAGGCGCTTTTGCCCCCCGACGTGGCATCGTCCCCGCTGCTGTCGGCGGGGTCGTTCCCGCTGCCCGGCGGCAGTGTGCTGCTGCAAGAGCAGGACTGGCCGGAAACACTGGAAGCGTTGTGGGTGCAGGCGGTGGCGCTGCTGCTGCGCGGCATGGAGGAAGGACGGCGCGAAGAGCGCCGGGGCGGCTGCCTGCTGCTCGGGTTTCGCCCGGCGGCGGACGGCGACTGGGCGCTGCCGCCGCACGGCGCGGCGTTTTCCGGGCTGCGGGAAGCGCTGGAGCGGGGGGCAGCCGGGGCGATTACCCAGCAGGTTCAGGCCGTCGAAGCGCTGTCGGCGCGGGCGGCGTCCCCCCGCGACCTGCCGCCCGACGATGCCGCGCTGCACGAGACGCGGCTGTCGCCGGGCACGCTGGCCGCCGACCCCGCCGTCATCGAGGCCGTGCGGGTGCTGGCGTCGCTGGCGCACGGCGACGGTCCGCTGCGGCTCGACCCGTTTCTGGACTTAATCAGCTTCGGCGGCCTGCCGCCGGCTCCTGTCCTGCCGGAGCGGGTTTATCTGGCCGGCGACGAAGCCGGAAGCGACCTTGCTCCCATTTCTTCCCGCTCGTTCGGCCCGCGCAACCAGGCGCTTCTCGGGCTTTGCCTCCGGCACCCGGAAGCGGTCGGCTTTGCGCTGACTCAGGACGGCGACCTGCGGGCGATGCTGGCGCAGGACGGCGATTTGATTGTCTGGGACTCCGTTCTTCTGCCCCGAGTCAGTCCGTAAGCGCGGCGTCAGTCACTGCGCGGCGTGGCACAGCGCTCGGCATGAATCGCTGCAAACAGCGCGTCCGGCCCGCCGGCGTCAATCTTCGACTGCGGCAGTGCCGGATCGCCCGGCGCAGTCACCCGCAAATTCACTGCGAACCGCTCGATATCGAGGCACGGCGTCCCCGCCGCCAGTCCCAGCGACAATACCAAAGCGGGCGTGTGGGCGTCAATCGCCGCTGCGACCTGCTCAAAACCGTCCATCACCACCGGCAGGACAAGGCTGACGACCCGCGCCCCGCCGGTCACTTTGCCGTCCAGCCGCTCGGCGACGTGCTGCGAGGGATTACTCGCACTGCCGCCGAACGGCATAAACCCGGTTAATAGAATGGCCCGCATAAAGCGTATTCCCCGGCGAGATTAGGCGGCGTAGGAGGCAGGCCCGGCCCAAGCGCGAACATAAGTGATCACAGCGATTCCCTCCGAGGAAAGCTCATCTTCAATCCGACGCATAAATTCTGTTATCTCATCCATAAGTGAGGCTTCAGTCATAAAAACCTTCACTTCATCGTAGTCGCTTCGTCGGAACACGACAACATCAAACAGTAGGTCCGGGTTCTGTTCACTGAATTTTGATGCGATCTGCTGTTCAATATAAGCACGAAGCTCTGCTAGGTGTGCATCACGGAGGGCTGCATTGTCTGTCGGTATTCTTGTGATTGGGTATGGCATCAGATAGTACCTGCTTCCTTTAGGTTGATAAACTCGCGGGTTTTTCCCACAACGCGCCGTGCAAATTGCAGCGCTTCCTGAGCGGCTTGCTCCCACTCAAGCGGCGCTTCATTGGGAGCGCTCGTACCATAGGGGTAGTAATCGGCAAGATGCCGGCGAGTCAGCAGCTCCAATATCTCTGTGCGAAACTTCTCCGCCTCACCCAGCTTACTCCGCAGCGCGGGATTACGCTTCAAAAGATTGTAAATGTCGTTTATCGAATCACGATGCCCGTCAACATCGCCGCTTTCCACAAACAGCAGTAAAGCACGAACGGCATGATGGACCGCATAATAAGCACGAGAAACAGCATTTCGGTTTGCGATCTCGCTGCCTGCGCCGGAAATCAGACTTTCCGAAAAGGCTAAAAACTGTTCCGCGAGCGCCAAGCGTTTTTCCACTCCCTGCCGAATCGCCTGGTCAACCGCATCCATGTCAACGGCGTCCGGTTTGATTGCCGTCAGCTCACGCCAGCTTTTGTACTGCGACGTTCTCAGCAGCGAGCAGTAGACCAAAAAGGGAAGCATCATCGGCTACTCCAATCCTGATTCGGCCCATTCCACGGCGCGGACAAGGGCACGCATCTTGGCAAGCGTTTCTTGGTACTCGTATTCGGGGACCGAATCGGCGACGACGCCGCCGGAGGCTTGGAGATAAATCGTGCCGTGCTTGACGACGGCGGTGCGGAGGACAAGCGCGAGGTCCATCGCGCCGCTGAACGAAAAGTAGCCGACCCCGCCGGCATACGCGCCGCGCCGGGTCGGCTCCAGCTCCTCGATAATCTGCATCGTGCGGACTTTCGGCGCTCCGGTCGCCGTGCCGTGGGGGAACGACGCCCGCAGCGCATCGAACTGGTCCAGGCCGGGCCGCAAAGTCCCCGTCACTTCCGAGACGATGTGCATGATGTGCGAGTATTTTTCAATCACCATCAGCTCGTCCACGCTCACCGTGCCGTACTCGGCGACCCGCCCGATGTCGTTGCGGGCCAAATCCACCAGCATGATATGCTCGGCCCGCTCTTTTTCGTCGGCCAGCAGGTCGGCGGCGATGGCGTCGTCCTCGGCCGGGGTTTTGCCCCGCCCGTGGCGCGACCCGGCAATCGGGCGAATGGTGACGAGGCGGTCTTTCTCGCCGACCAGCAGTTCCGGCGACGCGCCGACTAATTGGGTGTCGCCGAAGTTCAAGTAGAACATATACGGCGATGGGTTGATCGAGCGCAGGGCGCGGTAGACATCAAACGGGTCGGCGTGAAGGGGCTTTGCGAGCCGCTGCCCGATCTGCGCTTGAAACGTGTCGCCCGCTGCGATGTGCTCTTTGGCTTTCAGCACGGCGTCTTTGTAGTCGCTTTCGGTGCGGTTCGAGACAAACCGCTCCCCGCTCCCCGCCGCCGGCGGGGCGGGCAGAAGCGCCGGCACGCGCAGACGGGCGAGCAGGGCGTTGACTTTGCCCGCCGCCGCCTCATACGCCGCGCCGGGGTCGTCGCCGGGCGCGATCCGCGCGTTGCACAGCGCCAGCACTTTGTGCTTGGCGTTGTCGAACACCAAAAGGGCGTCGGTGAATAAAAACACGCAGTCGTCAAGCTGTAAGTCATCGGCGGCCAGCGACGGCAGCGTTTCCAAAAAGCGCACGGTGTCGTAGCTGACCAGGCCGACCGCGCCGCCGACAAACGGCGGCAGCTCCGGCGACGGCACATAGGTATAGCGCTCTAAAAGCTCTTTCAAGACATGCAGCGGGTCGCGGGTTCCCGCCGACAGCGTCAAGGTCTCGGTGCGGCCGTTTTCGGTAATTTCCGCTGCGTTACCCTTCGAGCGAAAAATCAAAAACGGGTCGGTGCCGAGAAACGAGTACCGGGCCAGCCGCTCGCCGCCTTCGACGCTTTCCAAAAGAAACGAATTCGGCGCGTCCCCGGCGATCTTGCGGTAGGCCGACACAGGCGTTTCAGTGTCCGCCAGCACTTCGCGCCAAACGGGGATCAGATTGCCTTCTTTCGCTTTCTCAAGAAACTCGGCACGGGTCGGCGCAGTCATTGGGTGTTCCATAATTGGGGAGAATTATACCCGGTAACGGGCAGGACGCGGAACACGCGGCGGGAACGAGAGCGGGGGGGCAGCGGAGGCGGCAGAAGGAGGCGAATAGGGACAGAAAAGGACAGCAAAAGAGGAAGGGCGAACATGGATGAGGAAGGGCGAACATGGACGAAGAAGGGCGAACATGGACGAAGAAGGGCGAACACAAGGTTCGCCCCTACGTTGGGAGACTTTTATCCACTCACATACGGCAGGGCGGCGTCGCGCATTTGGTCGAGCGATGCCCACTCGTCGCCGGGGTCGCTGAAGATCAAAATATGCGGGCCGGCGAATTTGACTTCGGCGCACAAATCCAGGCACTTCACGAAATCTTCAGTGTCCATGACGCCCGGCTCGGGAAAAAACGCTTTCGCGTGGGTGCAGACCGCTAGGTCCGCAATCAGGGGCAGGTCTTGATGCTTGCGGCCCGACGGCCAGTTGCCGAAGTCCATTTTCAGGCCGACCCGACCGTCCAGCCGGTCCAGCAGCGTCCGCACGGCGGCCGGCTCATCGAGGAGCCGGTGCCAGTTTTCGGTGACGACCTCCAGGCCGTGGTCGTCGGCGTGGGCTAAAAGCTTGCGGAAGCCCGCTTCGGCCAGGTGCAGCGCGGCTTCGGTCGGCTCGGCATGGCCGCCGATGAGCCGGACCCGCTTCGCCCCGACTTCGGCGGCGACTTCGATCCACTCTTCGATCATCGCCAGCGCTTTTTTGCGCTCAATCGGGTCCGGGTGCGTGATGTCGCCGTCGTCAATCAGCAGCGTGTAAAACTCGACCCCGGCGCTGTCCAATGCCCCCCGAAATTTCGCCAGATACTCGTCGTCGGTGGACGGCAGATGAAAGTGGCACACTTCCAGCTTGCCGAGGCCGTGCGCCGCCGCCTGCGCCGGAAGGTTCAGCAGCGGCGTTCCGGCAGTAAGCAGTTGGCTCAGGCTCCAAGTGGAGACGCCGAGGCGGGGGTGGGGTGTGTTTGGCATGGGATCATCACTGTAAAGAGCAAACGCCACGGCATGAATGCCGAGGCTATGAGAACAGTGTCGCGGCGACACAAGACTGCTAATTTCTGGCTCTTGTGTCGCCGCGACACTGTTTTTATCAGCCTCGGAATTTATTCCGTGGCTCTTTCTGCCCGCTATGGCTGCTTACTTCTGGCTTTCGGCGAACTCGCGGACCGACGCAAGCTGACCGGCGGAGCCTAAGTAGCCGGAGCGGCTGACGATGAACTTGGCGTACTCGGCGATGAAGACTTTGCCGGGGGAGCGCAGGTCGAAGTCCTCGGGCTTGCTTTCAAAGAACTCGCGGTGAACGCGGGTCCAGACCAGCCGCCCGTCGGTGTCAATGTTGACTTTGCAGACGCCGAGCTTGGCGGCGGGCAGGTACTGGTCGGCATCCACGCCTTTCGCGCCTTCTTTGAGCTTGCCGCCGGCGGCATTGATCCGGGCGACTTCGTCCTGGGGCACCGACGACGACCCGTGCATGACCAGCGGGAAGCCGGGAAGCTGGGACTGGATCGCGGCGATGCGCTCGAAATGCAGGCCCTGACCGCCGGAGAACTTGTACGCGCCGTGGGACGTGCCGATAGCGCAGGCGAGGGAATCGCAGCCCGATTGGGCGACAAACTCTTTGGCTTCGACGGGGTCGGTCAAAAGCGCGTTTTTCTCGTCTACCGCAATGTCTTCTTCGACGCCGCCGAGCATGCCAAGCTCCGCTTCCACCGAAACGCCTTTGGCGTGGGCCGCCGTCACGACCCGCTTGGTGATCGCGACATTTTCGTCAAACGGGTCATGGGACGCGTCAATCATCACCGACGAGTAAAAGCCGCTGTCAATGCACTCCAGGCAGGTCTTTTCGTCGCCGTGGTCGAGATGCACCGCAAAGACCGCTTCAGGGAAAATCTCGTCGCAGGCCCGGATAATCGCTTCCAGCATCCGCTTGTCGGTGTAGGCCCGAGCGCCTTTGGAGATTTGAATGATAAACGGCGACTGCGACTCGATGCTGCCTTTGAACAGGCCCATCGCCTGCTCGGCGTTGTTGATGTTGTACGCGCCGACGGCGTATTTGCCGTAAGCGTGGGCGAACAGCGTCTTGGTGGTGACGATCATGGCGGGGTGAATGCTCCTCGAAATAGGTAATCGAAAACTAGGTAATCGCCCCGATTATACCCCGCCGACAAGGAATTTGGGCACAGGGGGGCGAACAAGCGCTGTCAAGGCAGCGCCGCCGTGAGTTCAGGAGCGCCCGGCGCTGAAAGCGCCGGTCTCCGATGCCCCCAAAGATTGGACCCGCCCGCCATGCCCTCCGCGCTTCCTTCCCGCCGCATTCTTCCCGCCGCCTGCTTTTTCTTTGTTTTGATCGCCGTCTGCGCCGCGATTGCTCACGCGCAGACCCCGGCGCTTGCCGCGGGCACGCCCGCGCTCGGGCCGCCGTTTCTCACCGAAACCGCCGCGCGGGCCGCCGAGCACGGCTCGTGGCTGCTGCGCGGGCGCTCGCTGCTGGGATTGTTCGCGTTTGCCGCCCTCGCCTATGCCGTGGGGCAGGTGCGGAGCCGGGGGCAGAAGACGCCGCTGCGGCTGGTACTGTGGGGCTTTGCCATTCAGTTTGCGTTTGCGTTTCTGGTGCTCGACACCGGCCCCGGCAAGCGCGGCTTTGCGTATGCCAGCGCAGCGATCCGCAATCTGCTGGACTTCTCGCAGCAGGGCGGCAAGTTTGTGTTCGGCGACCTCGCGATGGGCAACAACATTCCGGTCGGGCTGCCGCTCGGCGACGCCAAAATGGGACCGATTTTGACGCCGACCGCCTACGCGCATGTCGGCGGCTATTTTGCGTTTTATGTGCTGCCGACGATTGTGTTCTTCTGCGCCCTGACCGCGCTGTTTTACTACTCGGGGGTGATGCAAAAAGTCATTCAGGGCATCGCGTGGGTCATGCAGCGCTCGATGGGAACGTCGGGGGCGGAAACGCTGGCTGCCGCCACCAACATCTTTGTCGGGCAGACCGAAGCGCCTTTGATGGTTAAGCCGTTTCTGGCGAAAGCGACGAACTCGGAGCTGATGGCGATCATGACCGCAGGGTTTGCCAACATCGCGTCGGGCGTTCTCGCGGCCTACGCGGCCATGCTGTCGGGGTTCTTTCCCGATGCCGCCGGACACCTGCTTGCCGCGTCGCTGCTGTCCGCGCCGTCGTCGCTGGTGGTCGCCAAGCTGCTGTTTCCCGAAACAAAAGTCCCCGAGACGGCGGGCACCGTCAAAATCACCGTAGACCGCACGGACGTGAATGCGATTGACGCCCTGACGCGCGGCGCTCTCGAAGGCTTGCAGCTTGCGCTGAATGTCGGGGCGGTTTTGATCGTGTTCGTCGCCATGATCGCCCTGCTGAACGCGCTGCTCGGCTGGGCCGGCCACTTTTTCGGCTGCCCTGGGTTGTCGTTTCAGCAGATTTTGGGCTGGCTGGCGACCCCGTTCGCCTGGCTCACGGGAATGCCCTGGCACGATGCCCGGCAGATCGGGCCGCTGCTGGGGATCAAAACCGCCGTCAACGAGTTTGTGGCGTATTTGCAGATGTCGCAAACGCTGGCGTCGAACCCGCACTTTGTGTCCCCGCGCTCCGCCGTGATCGCCATTTACGCCCTGTGCGGCTTTGCGAACTTTTCCTCGGTCGCCATTCAAGTCGGCGGCATCAGCGGCATGGCCCCGCACCGGCGCGGCGACTTGTCGCGCCTCGGCCTCCTCGCCATGTTCGGCGGAGCGCTCTCATCGCTCATGGCCGCCTGCGTGGTCGGCATCCTGCTCTGAAACATTGCTTGACTTATGCTGAGGCAGCCAGTATACTTTTTGCACCCGCCCGCGACAGAAAAGTTGTGCTTGTGTCTCAAATTACATTGGAATTAGAACTGCCGCCTCCGTCTGTTTTTGCCCCTGCTGTGTCTGCCCCTCCGGCAGCGGAGGAAGTCAGTCCATTGTTCCGCAATTCGGCGTTTGAGGACAACAAGCAAAGCCCGATCCATCGCTGGGTTCCGTGGATTGCAGGTTTTTCCGCCGGCTTCGTTTCGGACACGTTCCGGCATTACTTACCTGACCCTCAGCGGCGAGATGTCACCATACTGGAGCCTTTTTCCGGGGTCGGCACAACCCTGGTGGAAGGTCTGCTGCACGGCTACAATGTAACCGGATTTGAGGTTAATCCTTTTGCGGCGCTGGCATCCCGCGTGAAATGTAAGGCTTTTTGTTTGGAGCCGGAACGTCTGCGGCAAAATAGTCTCGTTTTTGAGCATAAAGCGCATCAGCGGACGGTTTCGCTTGATTGCGCTTTTGCCGCCGGTGACGACGCTTACGCCTGCCTGCCGAAGCCGCGAGCTTTGCCGCCGCCCGGTTTTCGTTCGCGGGTTCCATTTTTCAGCCCGACCATTCAGCAGAAAGTGCTTCATTGTCTGGACATTATCGGTGAAATGCCGCAAGCGGAGTTCAGGGAATTGGCTTTGCTGGCGTTCGGCTCTGTGATGGTTCGCTTCTCAAACTATTCCTTCGAGCCGAGCCTCGGCTCGCGGGTCGCCGCAGGCAAGCCGGAGATTGAAAACGCAGATGTCGTCGGCATCATTGCCGCCAAGCTGAACGCTATGTATGAGGACTTGCTGACGTACCGGGCGGCCATGTCTTTGTACCATCCCCTGCCGACCGCACTTGTGCTGCCCAAAAGCTCACTTGATCTGGCGGCATCGGTTCCGGAAAGCAGCGTTGACTTGGTGGTGACTTCGCCGCCTTACTTAAACAATTATCACTATATCCGCAATACTCGCCCCCACCTTTTCTGGATGGATTTCGTCGCGTCTTCTTCTGAGCTGAAGAAAATCGAGGTTGAAAATTTCGGCAAGTACTGGCAGACGGTGCGGGATGCGCCGCGAGCGCAACTTGGATTTCGGCTGCCTGATTTGGAAGAGCGCATTGAAGCCGTCAGCCGGCAGCATCCCGAGAAAGGCCATTACGGCGGTCAGGGCTGGGCAAATTATGCCGTCCAGTATTTTCATGATTGCCGGCGGATTTGCGACGGAATGCGCCACGCTTTGAAGCCCGGCGCGGCGGCGGTGTTTGTTCTCGGCAATTCTATTATGCAGGGAATTGAGCTGCCGATTGACAGGTACTTTGGGCAGGTCGGCGAGCTTTGCGGCTTGCAATTGGAGGATATTCATCTTCTCCGCAAAAAGCGTGTCGGCAGCAGCGTCGTCAACTCCTCGATTCGCAATGGGGAGCGCAGCAAAGCTGCTCTCTACGAAACCGCCGTTGTACTCCGCCGGCCCGTCAAATAATTCATGCGACCAATTCCTTACAATCCGCTGGATAAAAACAGCATCGGCGACAACATTGTCAGAGAACTCGCGGCAAGTTCGCTTCGCCCGCTTCCCTCCCCGAAGTCCAAAGGGCGCGGCTCGGCACCAAGAGAAGATATTTTTGAGGGTGCCGGAATTTATGCCCTGTATTATGTGGGTGACTTCCCGGCCTACGCCCGCATCGCCGCCGCCAACCGTGAAAACCGTTCTGACACTCCCCTTTACATCGGCAAAGCGGACCCGCAGGGCGGCCGCAAAGGCGCATTGGAACTCGATGCGGCAGGTGGAACTTCGCTGTACAATCGCCTGAAAGACCACGCCACTTCGATTGAGCAGGCGGCAAACCTGCATTTCCCCGATTTCTTCTGCCGTTTTCTCGTTGTGGATGATATTTGGATCAGCCTGGGCGAGCGCCGCGCCATTCAGAAGTATCTTCCGCTTTGGAATACCACTGTGGACGGCTTCGGCAATCACGATCCGGGCAGCCGGCGCAAAGACCAGTACCGATCCGATTGGGATGTTGTTCACCCCGGCCGCTCCTGGACCGGAAAACTAGGACAAAACCCAAAAACCGCAGAGCAAATACTTGCGCTTGTTTTTCATCCTCCGACGCCGGAAAAACTGGAAGAAATGGCTGCGGAGGCGCTGGACGCAGAGACCGAAGCTTGAGCGGTCCTCGCCATGTTCGGCGGAGCGCTCTCGTCGCTCATGGCCGAGGGCGTGGTCGGGATACTTTTGTAACGTAAGCAGGCCGACAGGTCAAAAAATACTTGGCGCAGACACTTCAAATCCGCGCCGAAAAATGCTATCATAACCGCGCCCCGCAACGACGCGCGTTTTTCCGCTTTGACTGCCTTGATGCAATGCTGCCGCAGGTACGCTGATTGGAGCTTCGTGTTCCATCGTTATTTATTTGAAAGGCTCTCCTATGACTTTTTCTTCCCGCACCGCCCTTTCGGCGGCGCTGCTTGCCCTTGCCGGGCTGACCTCCACCGCTTCCGCCCAGACGGTCAGCGACGGCGGCTTTGAGAGCGCAGCCACTTTGAGCGGCGCTCAGACCACGTTTTACACCACCGGTGCCGGCTTTGATCCTTATTGGACCGTCACCGGCGAAGTCGGCATTGACAATCAGGATGCGTATGTGTTCAGCGGCAGCCAGAGCTTGTTTCTGAACTCGGGCGTCGGCACCGACAGCATTACCCAGAACTTTGCCACCGATCCGACTCAGTTTTACACGATCTCGTTTTTCGCCAACGACGACACCCCCGGCGAAGTGCTGAACGTCTCCTTCGGCGGTCAGACGCTTGCGCCGATCACGGTCGCCGCCAACGGCTACAACGGCCCAGCTCCGGGCAACAACGGCCTGTTCACGCAGTACACGTTTTCCGGCCTGACGACATCCTCGCCGTTCAGCGCCCTGTCGTTTTCTTCGGTCGGCGTTTTGGGCGGCGGGCAGCTTGAGCTAGATGACATCACGGTCAATTCCAGCCCGGTGCCGGAAACGTCGTCATCGGTTTCTTTGGGCCTGCTTTTGATGCTCGGCCTCGGCGCAGCGCTTGTCGCGGCCCGCAAAAAGTCTTCCGCCGCCGTTTAGCCTACGATTTCAAGTTTAATCTCTTTTAATCTTTTCAAAGCTTTTCACAGAAAGAAACACGATGCAGAAAATTTGGATGGCTCTGGGCGCTGCCGCCGCGCTGGCGTCCCCGCTGGTTTCCACTCACGCCGCAAGCCAAAAAGGGGTTGTGGCAAAAAACGTGATCCCGCCGAGCGGGACAACGTCGCTGAGCGCCGCCGCCGGCCCGCTGGTGCCGTTCCGCACTCCGAACGTGGCTGCAATCACCCCGTCGGACGACCTCCGGTTCACCTACGGGCCGGGCGGGTTCAGCCCGGAAACCGACCCGGAAGACGCCGCGCTGATCGGCGCCCCGGAAACGCGCCCTTCGCCGCTGTCTTCCACTTCCACCGGCGTGTTCGGGTTTGACGGCCTGAGCCACTACGACAACCGCTTTGCCGGCAGCGGCGTGTATTTCAACACGCAGTTCAGCGAAGAGCCGCCGGACCAGGCGATGGCGGTCGGCAGCGGCTACATTGTCGAGGCCATCAACAATGTCATCGCGGTTTACAAGACCGACGGGACTTTGGTCTCCGCCCCCGTGCCGACCGTTCAGTTTTTCGGCCTGCCGCCCACCTATATTCGCGGCACCGGAACTTACGGCGCGGTTTCCATGAGCGACCCGCGAGCGTATTACGACCCGACTTCCAAGCGCTTCTTTATCGAAGAGTGGGGCACCGGTCAGAACCCCGACGGCAGCCCGACCGGCCGGTCGGCGATCTACGTCGCCGTCAGCGTCTCGTCGGACCCCACCGGCGGCTATACGCTGTACACGTTCGATACCACGTTTGACCCGAGCATCGGCACGACGTTTGTTGATCCGGCCACCAACAAAACGGTTCCGGCCAACATTCTGCCCGACTATGTTCAGCTCGGAGCCGACGCGAACGGCTTCTACATGAGCATCAACCAGTTCGCCCTGCTAGGCACCGGGTATTTTCTAGGACCGCGCATCCTGGCCGTCTCCAAAGCAGACCTGGTGGCCGGCATCAGCACGCCGATTGTCTCGTTCAGCGGCGGCGACCTTGCCGGCAGCGATGCCGGGTTTACGGTTCAGCCGGCGAAAACTCCCGCAGGCAGCGCGTATGCGTCGGCCGCCGGCGGCACCGAGTATCTCCTGTCGTCTATCTTTTCCGGCTCCGCCGTCAGCCAGCTCGGCATTTGGGCCATCACCGGCACCTCCACGATTGATGCGAAGACGCCGAACTTGACGCTGTCCGACACGCTGATTTCCTGCCTGCCGTACACCCAGCCGACGGCGGCGATCCAGAAAGCCGGGCCGTATCCGACCGGGCAGGGCTTGAAAGAAGCGGAAGACCGGCTGTCCAGCGGCGACACGCGCATGACCAGCGTGACTTACTCGCAGGGACGACTGTATTCCGCCCTGGAAACCAGCTTTGCCGGAGCGCCGCGCGGCGCAAACTCGGGGTTTACCTTTTTCAGCATTGCGCCAAGCATTACCAGCGCCGGCAGTGTTTCCGGGGTGGTCAACCGCCAGGGCTATGTTCAGATTCCCGGCGAAACGGTGTCCTATCCGACACTTGGGATCAACGGCTCCGGCGGCGCGGTGATTACCTGCTCGCTGATCGGACCGGACTTTTACCCGAGCGCGGCGTATGTCCCGCTGGACTCGCATCTGAAAGCAAGCAATCTGTTCATTTCCAGCCTCGGCGCAGCGCCGTCCGACGGCTTCACCGGCTATGCGACCTACGGCGGCAAAGGCATTTCCCGCTGGGGCGACTATTCGGAAGCCCAGGCGGATGAAACCGGCGCTATTTGGATGGCGCAGGAAATGGTTTCCGCCAGCTCCGCCACCCGGCGCAGCGCGTTGGCGAATTACGGCACCCATATCACTAAAGTGGTGCCGGCCGCCTCGTTCAGCGTGAAATAAGCCGAGCGGCGGACACAATCGAAAGCGGCGGCATTTTTGCCGCCGCTTCTTTTTTGCCTTCGCGTTAGCACTCTCTTGACACGAGTGCTAATTTTTGAGTATACTTCTCCGCGTCAGATAAATTCACACGGCACCCACCGAAGGAGGTCATCACATCATGCTGAAACCACTTGGCGACCGGATCGTCATCAAAGCGCTTGAAGCCGAAACCCAGACCACGGGCGGCATTATCCTGCCGGAAACCGCCCAGGAAAAGCCCCAGCAGGGCGAAGTCATCGCGGTCGGACCGGGCAAGACCCTTGACAGCGGCAAGCTGAGCGCCGTGGATGTCAAAGTCGGCGACAAGATCGTCTACGCCAAATACCGGGGCACCGAGATCAAGGTCGGCGGCGAGGAAGTCATTATCCTCACCGGCAATGACGTTATGGGCATTTTGAACTAGTTCAAAGGAGAATCACACGCAATGGCAGCAAAAGAATTACTGTTTGACGAGCAGGCCCGCCGGGCGCTCGAGCGCGGCGTCAACACCCTCGCCGATGCCGTCAAAGTGACGCTCGGGCCGCGCGGCCGCTACGTCGTTTTAGAGAAGAAGTTCGGCTCCCCGTCTTTGGTAGACGACGGCGTCACGATTGCCAAAGAAATCGAAGTCGAAGACAAGTTTGAGAACATGGGCGCACAGCTTGTGCGCGAAGTGGCGTCGAAGACCAACGATGTCGCCGGCGACGGCACCACGACCGCGACCGTGCTGGCGCAGGCGATTGTCCGCGAAGGGCTGAAAAATGTCGCCGCCGGCTCAAACCCGCTGGCCGTCAAGCGCGGCATTGACAAGGCCGTCGAAGCCGCCGTGGCCGAAATCAAAACCCTGGCCGTGCAGGTGCAGGGCAAAGAGTCCATCACCCAGGTTGCGACAAACTCCGCCAAGATCGCGCTGATCGGCGAGCTGATCGCCGATGCGATGGACAAAGTCGGCAAAGACGGCGTTATCACCGTGGAAGAGTCCAAAGGCACGCAGACGACTTTGGAACTGGTCGAAGGCATGCAGTTCGACAAGGGCTACATTTCGCCGTACTTCGTCACCGACACCGAGCGGCTGGAAGCGGTCTTGGACGACCCGTATATCTTGATCTTCGAGAAGAAAATCTCGAGCATTCAGGACATGCTGCCGGTGCTGGAAAGCGTCGTCCGCTCAGGCCGCCCGCTCTTGATTATCGCCGAAGATGTAGACGGCGAAGCGCTGGCGACCCTGGTGGTCAACAAGCTGCGCGGCACGTTCAACGTCGTCGCCGTGAAAGCGCCGGGCTTCGGCGACCGCCGGAAAGCCATGCTGGAAGACATCGCGGTGCTCACCGACGGCCGCTTTATCACCGAGGATTTGGGCATTCAGCTTAAAAACGTGGACGAGTCGTATCTCGGCTCGGCGAAGCGCGTGACCATCACCAAAGACGATACCACGATTGTCGAAGGCAAGGGATCGGCGGCGTCCATTCAGGGCCGGGTCGCGCAGATCAAAGCCCAGATTGACAAGTCCGATTCCGACTACGACAAAGAGAAATTGCAGGAGCGGCTCGCCAAGCTCTCCGGCGGCGTCGCGGTCATTCAAGTCGGCGCGGCCACCGAGACCGAGCTGAAAGAGAAAAAGCACCGGATTGAAGATGCGCTGTCGGCCACCCGCGCGGCGGTCGAGGAAGGCATCGTCCCCGGCGGCGGCACGACCCTCATCAAGATCATCTCGGCTCTCGACAGCCTGCACCTCGAAGGCGACGAGCAGGTCGGCGCGAACATCATCCGCCGCGCATTGGAAGAGCCGGCCCGGCAGATCGCCAACAACGCCGGGGTCGAAGGCTCGGTCATCGTCGAGAAGATCAAGCAGACCGGGATGGGCTACAACGCCGCCACCGGCGAGTTCGGCGACCTGGTCGCGCAGGGCATCGTGGACCCGGCGAAAGTCACCCGGTCGGCCTTGCAGAACGCGGCCTCCATCGCCGGTTTAATCCTATCCACCGAAGCGCTCGTCGCCGAGCGCCCCGAAAAGGCGTCTCCGATGCCCGCCGGCGGCGGCGGCGGCATGGGCGGCGGAATGCCCGGAATGGGCGGCATGGGCGGCTTCTAGTCCCCACTCCCCTGACGCAAAGATAAAGAACCGCCGGAGGCCAATGGCCTCCGGCGGTTTTGTTTGTGTCTGTGCTATAATTGGTCATGCCTGCCAAAGACAAACACCACGACGCCGTTCGCAATGCTCTTACCAAAGATGGCTGGACAATTACGGATGACCCGCTGCGCCTTGTTTGGGGCAAGCGGGATATGTATGTTGATCTCGGCGCGGAGCGACTTCTTGGAGCAGCTAAAGGCGAGCAGCTTATCGCGGTCGAGATCAAGGGCTTCGGCGGACCGTCTGAAATGGCAGACCTCGAAAGGGCACTCGGGCAGTTTACTCTCTACCGCACGGTCATGCAGGAAATCGAACCTGGGCGTGAGCTGTTCCTCGCTGTGCCGCAAAAGGTCATGGAAGAACTCTTTTTAGACGATCTGGGACAGCTTCTTCTGCGAAACAACTTGGCGCAGGTGTTGAGTTTTGACCCGGAGCAAGAGGTGATTATACAATGGGCGAACTAGAAGAATATCGCCGTGCGGTTGAGCGCATTTTTGGAGAGTACGCTGCTATTCCCTATTCGCACGGAGAATTAACGTGTGAAACAGTTTTTGACCGTGCCCAAGATAGGTATCTTTTGATGACGTTCGGGCGCGATCAAGGCAAGCGTGTCCATTTTACGCTGGCGCATGTGGACATCGTCGGCGACAAGCTCTGGATACGCTGGGACCGGACGGAAGACGGGATTGCGACGGAGCTTGTGGCGCTTGGGGTGCCAAAAGAAAACATTGTGCTGGGCTTCAAATCCGAGCAGATGCGCCGGGACACCGAGTTTGCGGTGGCCTAAAGCGCCGGGGAACCGCCGGGGGCCAAGCAGCCCCCGGCGGTTTTTTTGCGCCCGCCCGTGTGCTACAATGGAGCAGGGGGAACCGAGCATGAGCAAAACCGATAAGACCGACAAGACCGTATGCTATGCGGCGAAGCTGGACAAAGCGCAGAAAGTCAATCTGAGCGACTATGCGCCGGACGACAACGGCGGCAAAGAAGTCAGCAAAGAGGCAAGCGCCGAAGGGCTGGCGACTCTCGGCGCGGAGCTGAGCGCTCTGCAAGAATGGCTGTACGCGGCGCAGACCCACAGCGTTTTGATTGTGCTGCAAGGCTTGGACACCTCGGGCAAAGACGGCACGATCTCGCATGTGATGTCTTCGATGAACCCGCAGGGCTGCGCGGTGGCGTCGTTTAAAGTGCCGACTCCAGACGAAGCCGCGCATGATTTTCTGTGGCGCATCCACAAGCAGACCCCGCCGAAGGGCATGATGACGATCTTTAACCGCTCG
Organism: Capsulimonadaceae bacterium; assembly: GCA_965246745.1. Taxonomy (GTDB): domain Bacteria; phylum Armatimonadota; class Armatimonadia; order Armatimonadales; family Capsulimonadaceae; genus JANXMY01. The sequence continues at coordinate 839,107 of OZ251980.1, read as the reverse complement.
CATTACGAAGACGTGCTCGTGACCCGCGTTCACGAATTAGTTTCCGACGATGTTGTCCAAGCGCGTTATGACCAAATCGTTCAATTCGAGAAGCTGCTGGCGGGCGAGAATACGATTGTCCTGAAGTTCTTTCTGCACCTCTCGAAAGACGAGCAGAAAGCGCGGCTGCTGGCACGGGAGCAGGACCCCGAAAAAGCCTGGAAGCTGTCCGCCGGCGACTGGAATGAGCGCGGCTTTTGGGACGACTACACCCAGGCGTATGAAGACGCCCTCGGCGCGACTGCTGCCCCCCACGCCCCGTGGTATATCGTCCCCGCCGACCACAAATGGTTCCGCAACCTCGCCGTCGCCACGGCGCTGGTGGAAACCTTGCGCCCGTACAAGCCGCAGTGGCAGAAAGCGCTGGAAGCCGTCGGCGAGCAGCGCAAAGCCGAGCTGGCCGCCATGCGCGAGGGAAAACGTCCAGTTTCCACGTCGCGTGTTCCCTAAGCATGTGGGGGTGGACCGGGATAGCCCACCGCATGATTGCGGGGGGCCATGCGCAATACGCTTGTTCCGATTTGTGATTGCGGCTGCGGCGACGACAGAAGACGGTCTGACCGGGCAGCCGATAAAGAAGATGAGGGCAGACACTTGCTGAAAAGATCGAGGCTGGGCCGGGCTTTCCCGTACAAGGGAACCTGCGACCGACGCCTTCTTGAGACGCGAAAAGCTGGAGACCAAGGGTATATAAAGGGAATTTTGTCAACGACTGTCTCCCAAAGGGGACAGCTTGTTCCTCTCCTTCCCTCGCGGGTAAGAAGGGGAATAACAGGCTAGTTGACGCGGCTGGCAAGCCTGCCGCTTTTGTAGTCCGTGCTATAACGCTCGCGCAGAGGCTATTTCTGTAACAGTCCAAAGACTGAAAAATAGAACCTTTTCGCTATTTTACGAGGAAAAAAGGCTTGTGTTTCCTCAACCCATGAATAGCGACTTAGCAGCCGACAAAACCGTGACCAACCAAAAGCGAGTGCCTTGCAGCCAGCCTTGCTGTGCCCGAAAGGGTTGTCCACAAAACGAAACGAAAGGTGGAGAATACGCTTTCGGCAGACAGGGTGTCATTCCTCTGCCAGCTAAAGGCGAGACTGTCTCCTGACACGAAATTATGACGCAGGACCGAATTCAGGAAATCTCCCGCAAACTGGCTTTACTGAAAAACATTGACCGGAAAATGAGTATGTTCGGCTCAGACAGTCATCAGTATCTGACAGCCAACATCTCAGAAGGTCAGGCAAACGAGCTGAAAGCCTTTAACTGGCCGGAGGAATACATAGATTTCCTTGTGAGGATAGGAAGCGGCGCGGGGCCTTACTATGGAATCTGGAACCTCTCTAAAAGCCTGCCCAGTCTTGAAGCTCGCTGGCTTTCCGAGGTGGAGATAGAGTGGTCCGTCCAGGATACAGATGAAACGATCGAGGCGCGGCTGAAAGCGGCGGGGGCAACGCACAACGATTGCCTCACCATCTGCGACTTCGGCTGCGGTGAGGTCTTCCTGTTGGCGGTCAGAGGGCCTGAAGCGGGCACCATCTGGTTCGATCACGGATTTGGCGATGCCAGCATCAGGCCGTATGGAGTCACGTTTCTGGACTGGTACGAGCAGTGGCTCGACCGTGGCCTGAGATGACAAGAAACGACATGACTCAACCAGCCGACAGCAAACTCTGAGGCAGCCGATTCGCCGAGGAGACCGCGCCGCCGGTCGAGCAGTTCAACGCCTCGGTGAGCTACGATCAGCGTTTGTCTAAGCAGGATATTCGCGGCTCACTGGCGCATGTCGCCATGCTGAATAGTCATGCAAAAAATCGGTATTTCGTTCCGACCTGTGCCAAAATATCCGTGACGCTTTGGCAGAGCGTCGCAAAGTCTTTGTAGGCGTCACAGTTCAGCCAGCGGTACTTGATAGGCTTCCCCAAGCACTCGATCACGTTATGGTGCGGGCAGTGCGGCGGCAAGAATACCAGGGGCAGGCCCTTTCGCTTCTACTCCCGGTGCTTGGCCAGCCCGAGCCTCGAGCGATGCACCGACGCATTGTCCAAGACAAACTGCGCCGTCATCTTCTCCTGCGCCTCAAAGCCGAGCTTGCCGCCATGCGCGAGGGGAAGCCGGCGAAGGAATAGCCATGCTGACCATTTCCAACGAAAAAGTCGCCGGTTTCGAGCCGCGCTGGGCAGACTTTCGCGGGTATTCGCTGCTGTTCGACAATCCCGGCGAAAGCCTTGTCCCATCAGGGGCAATGCTCATGCTGGATAACCGGGTGGAGACAGACACTAAACTCGGCTTTTATCGTGCATTGAGCGCCGGTGTCGGCGCTCTCGGGCGGGAAATGCTGATTCGCTCTTGTTTATTCTGCCCGCTGCCGCCCGCGTCGTACCATGTCACTGTTTGGGATGGCGGCAACGACTCGAATGCCGCCGGTGTCGCTTCCCCGCATCGCACACTGCTGGAAGCGCAGCTTAAGCATCTGCCATCGGCGCTGGCCGAAAAAAATGCGCTGACTGACTTGGTGCTTGCTTCGCCGCTGGCCGCGTCTCGGCTAGAGATCACGTTTTGTTTTGACCGGCTTGTCAAATGGGGCAACTCTGTTCTTGCCGCCAAGCTCATGCCGTCTGAAGCATCGCAGGCACAATTTCAGGAGCTGACAGCGCGGCGAAGCCGTTTGTCAGCGGAGTTCGCCACGCTGACCGGCCTCAGCGCGGCAAAGCACTATGCACCGCATGTCTCTCTCGGCTATTTTGCCAATCAGGAAGCGGCGCAGCAGGCCACTCCCTGTATCGAAGCCTGGTCGGAGAGCATGCGCGAACAGGTCCGGGACCAAAGCCTTTGTTTTCGCTCGATCAGCCTTTATGGGTTTACCGACATGGCGCATTTCTTCAAGGTAGGCGATAGCGTTAAGTAGAGCGATACTGTCACTTGGCACTGATCTGGGACAAAATCTGCTCTCGGTGATAGCCGTCGTGCATGGCGATCAAAACTGCTTGGGCGGAGAGGGTGATGGGGCCTAGCTCGGTGTGCTCGCCGACCCGCTCCCACTGCTCCGGGGTGAGGGTCCGCAGAAACGCGACGAGGGTGGCGCGGTTGGTTTTGTGGCGGGCGAGGCTGACGGCAGGGTCAAGGTGCGCGTAGTCGCGGTCTCGGGCCACCTGGCCCTCGTCAATGCCCTGTAAGATTGGGTGGTCGGTGTCGCGGGTCTGGGTCAGGCGGCCTAAAAAGACTTCGTCCCAATCGGCAATGTGGGCCAGCACTTCGCGGAGCGTGAAGCGGGCGGGGTCGGGGCGGAAGTCGTAGACGCTCGGGTCGGTGATGGGTTCGAGCAGACGGGCGAGCACACCCGGCGCGGATTCCAGATCAAGGTACAGATAACGATAGACTTTTTCGGGCAGCATAAAAATTCCTTTTTACGGCTTAGTCGCCGTCAATGAACGGGTGAGTTGATTTTGTTCAACAGTGGGCGGACGCCATGTTTTGTGACATGTTCATTTATCCAGGTGCGTTCTATACGCCCAAGTTCTTTTGGTTCACAAAGTAAATAATAAAACCAAAACGCCAGCCCGTTTCGTGTCGGCAGCCGTTTTTCGTGAGTGTTTCTGTGTTCGCTAAATCGCCTGTGAAGATTGTTGGAGAGGCCCAAATATAGGATTTCGCCTTCAAACGTCGTCAGCGCGTAACAGCCAGCAGACTTTGGAACAAATTTCCAAAAACTGAGATTGAATTGTAGCTGATGTTCTGTTTTAGGAACGAGATTGTCAACGTTCATATCGATAGTTCTGTCACCGTTTGTACTTTATGTAATGCTGTCGTAAGTGCGCTTTGTGCTTTTCCAATGGCTGCCGAGTTCATTTGCCCGGCTGTTCCGGTGCTGCTCAGCCACCAATCTGGATGCCCTAACCCAGCAAACTCCTCCTCAAGATTCTCGAAAACTTCTCGAAGCGTATTTTCCATTGTGCCGACTGTGTAGTCACCCTTGTTTTGCAGCTTCGTAAAAAGAGGAACAGAAAAACGCGAGAAAAGGTCTATGCCGATAGATTTGTAGAGAACTGTTGTTTTACCGATATCCAGCACGGCGGCAAGCGCTTTCCAGTAGTTAAGAAAGATGTTCTGCTGCTTGCTGATTGGCAACACCGAAATTGGATTGTTAGCGGTAAAAATGTACTGGGTCAGGGCTTTCACAAAAGCGCTCTGATTGACGGTTGTTCCCTTCGAATCTTGGTTCGCCATTCCAATCTTGTTGTACCAGGGAGAGTCCACGGTGCCGTTGAGATAGTCGGCGATCTTCAGAGCCTTTTCATCATCACCGCTCTCAACAATGCGACTTATCCATTTCGGTAGGCTTGGTACCTTTTCCACTGATATTGCTTCCGTAAGACGTGCGAATATGCGCTGCTCCACTGATTTATCTACGCTTTTCTGCGTCGTGTTGACAATCAAGAAATGGCACATCTGCGCGATTTTCGTGAGATTGACGGCGATATTAACTGGTACCTCAAAGTCAAGGACTTCAGCATTCTTTTCTGCGGCGAGCTTCAACCCTTCGATTCGGTGCTGGCCGTCAACAACGCTGAACGGGCCAACCTTATCTACATCAAAACTGATTGTGTTCGTTGATGCGTTAAACTCGACATCACCATCTGTTGCTAAAAAAACACTGGTCGGTAGAAAAGCATCATGCGTCGCTTGACCGTCAAGGATATAGTATGCAAGACGCTTGGACCTTGTCTTGTTAAGGACACGCTGAAAGCCTTTATCGTTAGCATCGTCAGGATCAAGTCTTTCAATGTCATAGAAATTTTTGCTGAGAAGGTCGCTTACTTTGAGTGAAGTTGTGTAAAGCTTCAGGTTCCCTTGTTTCACAAGTGCGGCGGGTCGGTTGATGATGTTTGTCATGGTTTTCCTTTTTTTGCGTAGCAGCAAAGTAGGCTATAATTCTCCACAATCAGCCTAGCATACATTCTATCCAATTTTTTGCTTTTTTGCGCTTATGCAGCGATGTTACTGCCTATCCTTATACTCCTCACGCAAAGCCGGAAGCGGAAACTAAAAACAGGAAAATTATTTCGTTCGCACAAGGTGCGGCAGGCCGCGCCGGAGGGTGATGACGGTCAGCTCGGGGCGGGTCAGGAAGCGCAGGGCGAGGCCGCTGATGCCGATGCCGCGCGTGACGTAAAGCTGGGTGCGGCCCGGACGGATGCCGATGGCGCGGCGCAGGCGGCGGCGGCTGTAGTAGCCGTCGCTCATGCGCCGCCCGAGCAGCGAATGGGTGTACAGCGCCCCGTACCAGGGCAGGCGAATCTGGCCGCCGTGGGTATGGCCGGACAGCACCACGTCCACGCCCAGCGTGACGGCGTCGGCGACCGAGTCGGGAGAATGCATCAGCGCCAGCGTGAACAGCCCTTCCGGGGCGTTTTGGAGCGCGGCGGCGAGGTCGTCTTTGTCGTTGACGGGGTCGTCTACTCCGGCCAGCACGATCTGCGAGCCGCCCCGCGACAGCAAAACATGGGAGTTCATCAAAGGCGTAATCCCGTGCTCGGCCAGTGTCCGGGCCAGCGCGAAGGGGCGGACGCCGTTTTTGTGCTCGGAGTTGCCCAGCACGGCATACGCGCCGTGTTGAGATTGGAACGCCTGAGCGAGCGCTAAAAACGGCGCGATGCCGGCGGGGGTATGCACCATGTCGCCGGTGACGGCGACTAAATCGGCGGGCGGCAGGCAGCGCAGAAGTGTTTCCAAGCGCTTTTCGCGCCGGCCCATCTGGCGCATGTGCAGGTCGGAGACTTGAATGACGCGGTAGCCGTCGAACGCTTCCGGCAGGCGCGGGGCGTAGAGATCGAGGTGAACCGTTTCAATCAGATACGGCTCAATCCCGGCGGCGTAGCCGAGCAGGCCGAGGCCGGCCGCCCCGGCGGCCAGGAGCATCTTCTGCATCCGGCGGCTCATACGCGCGGGACTTTCTTGATGCCTGACGCCCCGTCGGGCTTTTCGGCGATGCAGACCACCGTGACGCCGAACGGCAGGCCGGCCGCGCCGACCAGCCGCGTTTCCCACTGCGACAGGGCGAGAAGCGCCCGGTTGACCGGCCCGGAAAAGTTGACCAGATTAGCCTTTTTTTCGCCTTCGGCACGCTTTTTCGGCAGCAGGTTGCTGACCTGCCGGTAGACCCAGATCGGCGGAAACAGAGTCGTCACAGTGTAGGAAATCTTCGGGACCCGCAGGCCGACCCGCTGAAACAAGTCTTTCAATCGGGGCTTGGTGTACCGCCGGAAATGGTGCAGGGCTTCGTCATGCTCGCTCCACAGCGACGGAAACGCGGGCACGGTGACAAACAGCCTGCCGCCGGGCGTCAAGACCCGGAAAATCTCGCTTGAAGCCGCTTTGTCGTCATCAATATGCTCGATAATGTCCATCGCCGTGACCACATCGAACGACGCGTCGGCAAACGGCAGCCGGCGGACATCCGCGCGGGCCAGGCCGGCAGGGGCACCGCCGCGCGAAACGCAGAACTGCAAGGCTTCCGGGGAAAAGTCGGCCCCCACCACTGGGCCGAACGGCTTCAGCTCATCGAGCATCGCCCCGGTGCCGCAGCCGATGTCAAGTATTCGGGCCTGCCCGTCGCGGGCGTAAAACCTATCCATCAGCGTCGTAATCAAGTGCCGGCGGGCGACAAACCACCAGTAGCGGTCCTCAAAGCGGTACATCCGCTCGTATTCTTCATGCTTCATAATTTGGGGCGGGCTTAGAGCTTAGGATGAACCGAAACTGCCGGGGACGGGCGCTTCATCTGCCGGTGCATCCAGCGAATGCGCGACAAGTCCGCCAGCATTCGCAGGCCGTCGCGGACCATGCTGACTTTCGAGCCGTCCTTGTGCGACCAGGAGATCGGCACTTCCGCGATTTGAAACCCGAGCCGCCGGGCAATAAACAGCGCTTCGCTGTCAAACGCGAAGCCGTCCACCCGGCAGCGCGAAAAAACCGCTTCGGCGGCGTCGGCGGTGAAAATCTTGAACCCGCATTGCGTGTCTTTGATCCCCGGCACGGCGAGAAGCTGCACGGCGGCGTTGAACCCGCGCCCGAGCTGCTCCCGGTACCAGGGCTGATGCACCAAAAGCTGGGACGCCCGCAGAGGCCGCGATCCGATCCCGATAGGGGCGTTTTGGGCGGTCATGGCCCGGAGCACCACTTCGTATTCTTCGGCAGGGGTCGCAAGGTCGGCGTCGCAGAACAAGCGCCGCTCGCCGCCGGCCCGCAGCATGCCGTAGCGGACCGCATAGCCTTTGCCCCGGTTGCCGCCGTAGCTCAGGCACTGCACGGCCAGCTCGGGCCGGGCGGCGGCGAACGCGCCAACCGCCGCCGCCGTCTCGTCCGTGCTGCCGTCGTCCACCACCAGCACTTCAAATGCTTCCCCGCGCCCGGCAAAATAGTCGGCCGTGGCCGAAAGCGTCGCCGGCAGGCGCACCGCTTCGTTGTAGGCGGGGATAATCACGGAAACGGACATCGTGCTTCATTATAGGCCGCCCGCGCCCCGAATGTCAAGAACCGACCCGCCGCACACTCAGCCGCGCGGCCTTCCAAAGCCTGCCTCGTCTGCCGGAACACAGCAAAAAAGTCGAAAAATATCCCCGTTTTCCCTCTTGACAAACTTTACCTGGTGCTTTATACTGTCCCCAACGCAATCAACGCCAGCCGCTTCCCTGGTGACTTCAACTCGTGGTCGCAAGGAGACTTGCCCCTGCCCCACTGGTCTCGCTTGCCGCTGGTCTCGCTGAGGCTGATCTTGGCTATACTGCTGGGACTGATCGTTCTCGCTTCGCATTCCGCCCAGGTTTAAAGCGGCAAGTGCAGGCCACCGTCGTTGACATTCAATGTGAAAGCCTACCAACACAAATGGCATCAGGATTATATCGGTGACAGCTACGACCAGCATGGGTACGCCGGCCTGGTGCCGGGCTTTATTAACTGGACCGGCGGCTACGAGTATGTATTCTCGTGGAATGGCTCAGTCTGATTTGTTTTTGGTAAGGAAGAAGGCATACAAGCCTTCTTCCATATTTGTTGTAAGGAGGAGGCCGCATGCTGTTTGCTTTGAAACAACCCAGCAGATTAATCTCAGTGTTGATTATGCTTCTGGTGACAGGGATTACCATGACTCTTGCCTCTCATGCGTCAACCGAGTCGGACCGAAAGCAGGCCCAGGCAAGCATGGATGCGTACCACGCATGGCTTAACGCGCCGTGGACAGATGATGATAGGCCTTATGCCACCTTGCGTGCTGAAATAGATGCTGCCGTGCTGAAGACCGACAAACCCATTGAATTTGTTCGCAGCTACCAAAAGCGCTCCATCAGCCAGCCTTCCAACCCCAAGCTGCTGTTTGCTTACTGCTATTCGATACATAAAGCATTAAGTCAAGCGAACGGCCTCTCCTATAAAGACGAGCAGTTTGGTTATCCCGATTTCTTCTATGATCTCGCCCGCAGAAAAGTTCATATTCCACGCACCTATAATTGTGTGCGGTTGTCTTTTCTCCGAAATGCCTTTGTCAAAGACCAGGGCACGATCAAAGCGGGTAAGCGACTTCTCGAGCGCACGCCCGACGACGCAGCCGTAAAGTATGCTTTAGCTATCATTCTTGTTTACAGTGATGTCCCGGCTAATCGCAATCTTGCGGCCGACTACCAGCGGAGTCTTGCTCAACGCATCCCAAACGATCCGCGCACTTACTACTTGCTGGGCAGTATCCACTATCGCCAGGCCTGGCTCACGCATAGCCAAGCGGAAGCCGACCTTTCCATCGCCGCTTACAAGCGTGCTTATGCGCGTTCTCCACAAGACGCGGCCACACAGCGCGAAGGCGAGATGCTTTTTCAGTTTATCGAGGATTTAAAGGCAAAGTGGAAGAAAAACGGCTGACACTTATCTCCTCGCCGAATTGCCGACATCTCAAGGGTATCGCGCTCTCAGAATTTGCTGGGTCAAGCGCTGTTTCATCTTTGGCGGGCGCGGCAAAGTTGTGCTGGACTTTCGCCCATCAAGACCGCGAGACAGGTCTTCAAGGTTCGAGGAACAGGACACTGCATCCTGATTGGGTCTGTGCCCCTTCCGAAATGAGGGGGCATTTTTCTGACGTTTGGAGGTGCTATGAAATCTAGCCGACTTCTGCTTTTAGTGTCTTTGATAGCTGTGTCCGTCTTTTATGTCAATCGTTCCAGCTTGATTCGTGCGAAGGCACCCACCGGCTCAAAGGCGATCACGCTTACACCCGTCAACAGGAGGGATCGAGCCACAGCAGAAGAGAGAGGATTCTATCCGCTCAAAGACTGGATGGCAACCCCCTGGAATGGAAACGATAAACCGTTTCTGTTGGCTCGAACAAAGATTGATCAACTTTCAGAGCAAAACAAACTCACTCAAACCGTCCTGACGCAGTATAAGCAGGCGGCTCAGAAAAATCCTAAAGACCCTGTCGCGCAATTCCAGTGGGGATATGCTTACTACAAAGCACGAAACGACGGCCTGTTTCCCAGTGTCATAGCAGAAGACCAAGCCAATCTTCTTGACATTGCTTGGAGTTTGGTGCAGGCACCCTCGCCTCGCTCTTATGAATACACTCGTCTTCAATTCCTGATCTATGCACAGGATACCGTTGCTTTCCTCAGTCCGGCCGGGGGGCGTCTCTTGCGGCATAGCCCCGAAGATTACGAGGTGGAATGCTATTTTTATCCGAGCCTTATGTCATCTTCTGTTCCAGGTTCCAGGCAAAAAGCGTTAGCGGGCGCATTAAATTTGGTCAAACGATACCCCAACCGTGGCGGCCCGTATTCTACTTTGGGCGATATTTATGCAGCTAATTGGCTGAAAGGAGATGTCAAGTCAGGGCCACTCGCTGTGGAAGCGTTTCGGAAATATCTTTCGATGCCGCCAAAGGGCTTGACTCCCCGCGCTATCGAGGGGCTAAAGCATTGGATGAACTTCATTCGGACTCATCCGCAAGGGCCGAAAGGTTCACCTGCGACTCCCGATCCAGGACCCAACTGACTTGTGACGCGGCAAAGGATCATTTGAACATGAAGGCACTGCTTTTCCTGATTTTGTTGTTGATTTTTATCACACCTGCTAGCATGGGACAAGTTCATAAAGAGGATCAGGCCCGGCTCTCTCAACGACTGAGCGGGCAAATTGCTTTCAGTGCAAACGACGCAAGTTTGATGTACAAGCATCTTGCTGAATATCATCGCAAACACCTTGACCCCCAAGCAACGTTGGCCTGCTATGATGTTCTCCGCCAACATCCAAAAAATCCAGTATTGAAAGCCGCTTTTGCTTTTTTGTGTTTCCGTGCGACCCAGCCTGTGTCCGTTGATTACAACGATTACAACAAAAAGACACCCCGGCTAGATGCGATTGTATCACTCCACACAACGGCTGCACGCTGCCGCGAGGAAGCCGCGAAAGAGCTTCCTCGTTCCCCTGAAGTCTTACTTGAGGCGGGTATCGCAGAATGTTACGAGCCGTCCGCAGATTATACAGGCCGATTGAAGGGCAACGCGCGGATCAAACAAGCTGTGGAATTGGCCCCGGACTGGGCAGACGCCCATTTCTGGCTCGCCGACACTCTCAGCTTATTGGAAGGAAAAATTTATGCCGATGCTTCGAGGGATCGTTTGGACCCAAAGATACCGCTTCGCAAACTCGCGGAAAAAGAGATTTTTCATTACGATAAGGCGGAAAAACTCGACCCTAGCTTTCATACCGCCTGCCTACTCGGGCACGCATTTGCCTACAGCTCATTAGCCCAGCCCACAAAAGCCCACGAAGCGCTTGAAAGCTACATCAAAATCAATCCCTGGTTTCTTGATGGCCCAGGAGTAGTTCAATGGCGTGAGCAAATTGCGAAAAGCGCATCAAAAGCACAAAATTCGTCAGCAAAGACTGCAAATTAACGAACCATAACTTCGAGGAACTTGCGGCGTTACAAGCCCTGGGCACGAGCACAATGGGTATCAGGCCGTTTTTCTGAAAGTGACACATACTTGGTTACGCGTGGCAAAAACTGGAAAATAGCCCCGAGCGCGATTGCGCCTATAGATTTTTCAGCAAAATCCTCTATTTACGCGCGTCGCGGCCCAAGCTACGGCAGAGTTCGGTCATTAGCCGGACCCCAAAGTGGTCGACATTTTTGAGGCCAGCTTTCGTATAGGGCAGGGCGATAAGATCGAGAGATACCGAGGCGGACTCGGCGCTAGAGGGGGTTGCCAAACTCTTGCCGGTCCATCCAGAGCACGAGCAGGAAGTGGGGAAAGGTCAGCGCGGCGATCAGCGAGAGGTAGAGGTAAACGAAGCCGCCGAGATCGGTGTGAACATGATTGGTGCGCGTGTACCCCTGCCATGCCCACAGGCCCGCCAGGACGCCCAGCGCTCCTACAGTCATCGGCAGCGCTTGCCGCGCCGTGCGCCACACGCAGCGCCCGACTTGGCCCTGCATCAGCGCGGCCCGGTCGGCGGGGTCTAAGAGCATCACGCGGGCGAGGTGCCGGGCGGAGTGCCAAACGGCAAAGTACACGCCGACGGCGAGAACCGACGGCACAGCGAGAAAATACACCGTCAGCAGCGCGATTTCCCCGGCGTCCTGCCGAAACGCCGGTTTACTCAGCGTCCACGACTGCCGCAGGTAAGCGAGAAGCGCCAGGCCGAGCAGGCCCAGGCCGATCCCGCGCAGGCTTGGGGTCAGCGCCCAGTCCCCGTGCCCCCCGTACCAGGCGAGCATCCCTCCGGCGACCTGCGCCAGCGCCGCCGGGTGCGCCAGCGGCGGCAGGAGGATCGGCAGGCCGCCCCGGACCGCCCAGATTAACCCCCGGCCCCAGACGGTGCGCGGCCTCGGCTGATCGCCGAACGCCGCCAAAAAATACGCGTCGCCCTGTCCCCAGTGCAGCCACGAGCAGGCCAAAAAAACGGCCAGCGCAAGCGGCGGCGCGACATGCCAGAACACCAAATACAGCAGAACCAGGCCCGCGTAGGCGGCAACAAACAGCGCGAGGTAGCGCAGGGTCAGGCGTTTGCCGAGCAAAAACAGCGGGGCCAGATGATCCAACGCGCCGTGCGGCAGGCCGAGAAAGACCAGGCCGAGCGCAAACGGCCAGAACTGCCATCGAACGGCCAGCGCCGGGCAAAGCAGGGCAAACACAGCCGTCGCCGAAAGCGCGAGCCAGGCGGGCATCGTCAGCCAGGCCCGGAGCGGCGCAGCAGCGGCGCGGCCCGCAGGGCGGCCTGGAGAAACGGGCGCAGGGGCAGGGCGCGAAGAAGGTGCAGGTCGCTGAGGCATGGGCTGGTTTCCGACAAAAACGCCGTCAAAATGTCGGGCGGGACGCGTGAAAAGAGGCGGTGAAAGTAGCCGGGAAACGCCGCCGGGTCGTCCCGCAGCGCCGCCAAAAACACCGTGTCGAGGAAGCGATAGCGGGCCGAGGGCCGCTGCTCAAAACTCGCCAGCCGGCCCGCCGCCGCCGCGTCGGCCAGCGCAGCGCACTGGGTTTGTATCCGCGCAAACGTGTAGCCGCTCGACGGCCTCGCGCAGCCGCCCGCCGTGCCGAGGAAAAACACGCGGCCGTCGCGCGTTGGGAACGCCTGCGTGGTCATCGGGATTGCGCCCGACTCTTCGCGCTCGGCGGTAAACGAAGTTTTGCCGAGATACGCGGCAATCTCCGCACGGTGCCGCTCCGGCGTGATCGGCTCGGTGCCTGGCGGCTGAATATATGTGTTCTCGACCAGCGCTTCGGTCGGCGAGAACGGCAGGACGTACACAAAATGCAGGCCGTCCGCCTGGGAAACTTGGAAGTCCATCAGCGTACACAAAGCCGGGTCGAAGCAGGGCGTCGGAGTACGCACAAACTGGCCGAAAAAGCGCTGGGAAAAAGTCAGTCCGCCGGGCGGCACAGGGCGCGGGCGGCTGTCGAAGACGTAGTCGGCGTCGGGCAGGGCGTCGCCGACCGGGCTGCCGAGGGCAAGGGTAACATTGGAATGCCGCCGGAGGCGTCCCAAAACGTCGGCGTAGAAATCGCGCCCGCGCAGGCAGGCGTAGCCGGTTTTTGAGGACTGCTGGATCGCCCGGCGTCCGTCCGGGGCGGCGACTTCCCAGCGATGCCAGCAGTGCGACGCCAAATGGCGGTAAGGATGGGGCGCGGTGTCCCAAAAGCACCAAGTCCGGTCGTCGGGAAACGCCGTTTTTCGGTCAAAAATGACAATCTCGTCGGTGACGCCGCGTGTCAGCAGGGCATCGCACAAGGACAACCCCGAGGCACCGGCTCCGAGGATCACATAGCGTTTCGCGGGCACTGAGGGCCAAGTTTCTAAAGCGGTGCGGGGCAGGACGCCGGTGCTGGATTGAAGCCTGAGATTGTCCCAGGATTGAAATCCTGGGCCTCCACTTCTCAACCCGGCGCGGCAAACTCAATTCAGGGACGCCAGCTTGCTCAGCTCCTGCGTGTCCACCGGCAGGCTGAGGCCGCCGACGACGGTTTGCAGAACATCCTGGGCTTCAATCTCGGCGCTTAAAATCTCGGCTTCCCGCCGCAGGCGGCGGCCCGTGTCGGTCATCTCCAAAAGCGCCTGCTTTTCGTGCGCCGGGACTTGCAGCACACTCGCCACCGCATACGACAAAAACTCCGGCTCCTGCGGCAGCTGGAGTGTGGACAACGTTCGGCCGGTCATCGCGAACAGCGACTCCAAATACGTCCGAAACAGCGCGGCGACCGCGCGGCAGTCCTCGCGAATCTGCGGCTCCTCGGCTTCTTCCTCGCCCATCCGCACAACCGCCGCCGAAAGATACGGCTTGTCGTGGAACGTCCTCGTGATCCGAAAGCGCGATTCGCCGAAGACCAGAATGTTCATGCGGCCGTCGGGCAATTCTTCGTACTGGGCAATCCGGGCGAGGGTGCCGACCCGGCGCGGGACCGCTTCCGCTCCGCTTTCTGCGCCGCTGTCAATCAAAGTAATGCCGAACGGCGATTTTTCTTCCCGGCAGCGCAAAACCAGCTCCCGGTAGCGCGGCTCAAAGATATGCAGCGGCAGGGGCATGTCGGGGAACAAGACGACGTGCAGAGGGAACAGGGGGATGTCATCATAGTTGACCATAACGGGTCTCGCTTGCTCATAAACGCAGGGGATTTACTCGGGCAAAACCGTGATGTAGCCGAGGTCTTTGCCGAGCGCAAAAAACTCGTCGGCGCTGCTCGGTACGGCGTAAGTGGTTTTGTGCGAGCTGTTGTACAGCGTGACGGCCTTCTGCGCGAAGGCCAGCGGGGTGAGCGCGTTCAAAAACAGCCCCTTCCAGCCCAATTCTTTGGCGACCCGCGCTTTGGCCTGCGCCAGCACATCGTCGGCGTCCGGCCCCGTCAGCGTTTCGTCCACCGCCCGCCCGGCCACCTCCATCGTCACGCGCACTTTCATCGGACCGCTTTCATTTTCTCAGTATACCTATTCTCAGTATACCTAATTACGCCGCTTTATTGCCCTGGCTGCCGCTTTGCAGCACCGCGACGGCTTTGCGCTCGAAGTCGCGCAGCATGTCGGTTTTGGCGGTCGCCAGCCCGACAGTCGTATCGGCAGCTCCGTAATACAAAAACAGTTTATGGTCTTTGATCACCAGGCCGGTCGGGAAGACGACGCCGGGGGTCGCGCCGCGCAGCTCATACGCTTCCTGCGGGCCGAAAACCCATTCGGGCCAGCGATGCACGAGCTTCGCCGGGTCGTCTTTGTCGAGCAGAGCCAAACCGACCCGGTATTCCCAGCCGTTTTCCAGCAGCTTGACCCCATGGTAAATCAAAAACCAGCCGTCGTCCGTTTCCAGCGGCGGCGGGCCGGCCCCGACTTTGCCGCTGTCCCATCCCGGCTGCTGGGCTTCTTCGAGGACGCAGCGCGGGTTGCCCCAGTGCAGCAGGTCGTCGCTTTCGGAAATCCAGATGTTTTCCAGCGGCCCCGACGTGGGCCGGTGCAGCATCAAAAAGCGCCCGCCGATCTTGCGCGGAAACACGGCGGCGTCTTTGTTGTACGGGTGGATCGCCATGCCGAGGCGCTTGGCGGCAGTGAAATCCGTGGTCAGTGCCTGACAGACCCCCGCGCCGAAGCGGGAATAGCCGACATAGGTGATCACATACTGCCCCAGCTCGTCCAGATAGGTGATGCGCGGGTCCTCGCAGCCCCAGTTGTCGTACCAGCCGGCGTCGGGATCGTCCGGCGACAAAAGCGCGGTCGGCTCGACCCGCCACCCGCCAATTCCGTCGGCGGAGCGGGCGACAAAGAGGTGCGAGCGGTCTTTGTCGTCAATCACCCGCAGCAGCAGCAGCACGTCGCCGCCGACCAGGTGCGCCGCCGGGTTGCAGACCGCTTTGCAGGGGATCGGCATGTCCGCAGGCCGCAGAACAGGATTGGACGGCTCGCGGACAAACAGCTCGCGGGCTTCATCTACATACTTCGCCGGCGCAGCGCTTTCGGTGTTGGTTTCCATAAGTAGTCCTATGATACCCACTTTCGGGCCGATACGCCGCCGGATCGTTGTGCGCTATTCTGCATGCCGTGTGACCAAAGCCTCGTATTCGCCTGCCAGCCGGTAAGAGCGGTTCTTGCGGGAGGGGTCGCTTAACGCAATAAACCCGGCGGCAAGCCAGGCCCGGCAGAGTGCTGTAACGGTGCGCGAGCTGAGGCCGAGATGCGCGGCGATCTCCCCCGTGGCTGCGGTTCCCTGCCGCTTGAACAGTTCCAGCAGCCGCCGCTGACGCGGGTCCAGTCGGCGCAGGGCCGGGCTGCGGTCAGTCCCGCTGCGATCCGCCGCTTTCTGCGCCTGCGCCCGCACTGCGGTAAAGGCTTCGGCAAGTCCCCGGCAGAAGTAAGCAATGAAGCCGGTCACATCAGCTTCCGGGCGGCCAAAATAATAGTTGTGCGACCCGCCGACAGCCAGCGCTTCGTAGTAGGCGGTCAGATTTCGGGCGTAGTATTCTTCCAGATTATACAAGCCCTTCATCCCGTAGCCGGATTGATGCAAAATCAGCGTCGTCAGCAGGCGGGCCGTGCGCCCGTTGCCGTCATAATCCGGGTGGATCGTCGCATATTGGTAATGCACAAGGCCGGCAATGATGGGAACAGGCAGCTCGCCCCGCTCTTGTTCGGTGCTGAGCCAGGCAACCAAGTCCGTCATCAACGCCGGCACGTCCTGTGCTTCCGGCGGCAGGTAGACAATGCCGCCGGAAAGGCTGTCACGGATGACGTTCTGACCGTCACGGTAAGGGCTGAGAAAAGCGCGGCCGTCGCTGACCAGTCCGTGCAGCCGCCGAATGTCGTCTTCTGTGATTGCTTGCAGGTCTGCGGCGCGGAGTTCCGCTGCTTCCAGCGCTCGGTAATAGTTCCGCACCTCGGTTGTGTCACGATCGCGGCCCGGAATGCGCCGTCCTGCCAGCGTTTCCTGCACTTGAGATTGAGTCAAGCGATTGCCTTCAATCTGTGTGGAATAGTGGGTCGCCAGCAGGCGTGCCGTTTCTCGCAGCGATTGAATCATCTCGACATCCATCGGCAGCGCGATGATGGCCTGACGGTCCGCTTCGGCGCTCATTAATGCCTGTGTGATAGCAGGGGTGATGCGAAATCGCGGAGTAAACACAAAGCGATTATACCCCAAGCGCTGTTATTGCGTCATTAACGCGCTGTTATTGCGTCATTAACGCGCTGTTATTCGGTGCCGTAGAGCCGGTCGCCGAAGTCGCCGAGGCCGGGGAGGATGTATTTGCGCGGGTCCAGCTCACGGTCGAGGCCCGCCGTCCAAATCGGCACGTCGGGGTGGTCGGCATTGAGACGCGCCGCGCCTTCGGGGGCGGCGACCAGCGACAGCATCAAAATCCGGCCCGCGCCGACGGCTCGGACGGTCGTGATCGCCTGCGACGCCGAGCCGCCGGTAGCAAGCATCGGGTCCAAAATCAGCGTCGTCCGCCCCCGCATCGGCGGCAGCTTGGCGTAGTACGAAGCCGCGACGGCGGTTTCGTGGTCGCGCTCCAGCCCGAGGTAGCCGACCGCCACATCGGGAAAAAACTCCACAATCGGGTCCAGCATGCCGAGGCCCGCGCGGAGGATCGGCACCGCCACCAGCGGGTCGGCCAGCACGGGGCTGTCGAGCGCTTCCAGCGGCGTCTCGATGGCGCGTGTCGTCAGCGCGAGAGAGTGCGTCGCTTCAATCGCGAGCAAGACGGTCAAGCGCTTGCACAGCAGCCGGAACAGCGACGGCTTGGTGGTTTGGTCGCGCAGATGGGTCAAAAAATGCCGGGCCAATGGATGCGTCAGCGTGGTGATGTTCAGGGGGTCGGACATGGTATTATATACTACCCGATGAATTTGCTGAATCCCTTTAACTTTTTATGGGCCGTGCCCCTGCTCGGCGGCATTGTCGCGCTGTGGATGCTGCGGCTCAAGCGCCAAGAAGTCACCGTGTCGTCGCTGTTCCTGTGGAATTCGCTTTTGCAGGAAACGCAGGCGAACGCGCCGATCCAAAAGCTGCGGCGGTCTGTGCTGCTGCTGCTTCAGCTTCTCGCCGCCGCCCTGCTGGTTTTTGCGCTGACCCGGCCCTATGTCTACGGCGCAGGGCTGTCCGGCCATACGATTGTGATTGTTCTCGATACGTCAGCCTCGATGAATGCGACCGATGTGCGCCCGACCCGGCTGGCGGCGGCGAAAGCCGCCGCCGCCGAGTTTGTCGCCCGGCAGATGCGCGGCGGCGATGTCGCAACGGTGCTTTCGGCGTCGTCCAAGCCGTCGTCGCTGGTTTCAGGCTTCACCGGCGACGGCGGCCGTTTGCAGGCGGCGATTGACGCCGCCCAGCCGACCGACACGGCGGCCGACATGCCGGCGGCGCTGACCCTCGCGCAGTCTTTGGTCGGCACCCGGTCAGGGGCCGAGATTCGCGTGTTTTCCGACGGCGCGTACTCTGCGGAAGACCTGCGGAAGCTGGCGGCCATTCCGCTCGGCGGCACCGAAGTCGCGCTCACCCCCCTCGGCACGGCGTCGCCGGACAACCTGGCGATCACCCGGCTCGACGGCCGGCGCAATCCGCAGACGGGGACCGATGAAGTGTTTGCCGAAGTGCAAAACCTGGGCGGCCGGGCGCACTCGGGCGGCACGCTGTCGCTGCTGAAAGACGGCCGGCTGATAGACGCCCGCGCCCTCACTCTTACAAATAACGTGCAGACGGAAACATTCAGCAGTCCGCTTCTGACGGGCGGCGGGGTGATTACCGCGCGGCTGGACGATGTGAAAGACGACCTTGCCGCCGACAACCAGGCATCGCTGGTGCTGGCCCCGCCGCGTCCCCGCCGCGTCCTGCTGGTGACCGACGGCAATTTGTTTCTGGAGCGCGGCCTCAATTTGGACCCGGATGTCGTGCTGGAAGAATGCACGCCCGCCGAGTTCACCGCAGTCGGCAAAAACGGCGCAGGCTACGGCATGGTCGTCTTTGACGGCGCACTCCCCGCAAAGCCCCTGCCGCCGGGCAATTATTTGGTGTTCGGCGCGTCCAGCCCGCAGATGCCTGCGACTTCCAGCGGCAGCGCCGACACCCCGACCTACATTGACGAGGCCCGGACCCACCCGGTGATGCGTTTTGTGGACCTGGAAGGGCTGCACCTGCGGACCGCGCTGCGAACGCAGACCCAAAGCTGGGGCCAGAGCCTCGCGGATGCCGACTCCGGGCCGCTGATCGCCGCCGGCGAGCACGACGGCACGCGGATTGTCGCCGTGTCGTTTGTGCTCAGCGATTCGGACTGGCCGCTGCGGGTCTCGTTTCCGATCTTTCTGACCAATGCTGTCCGCTGGCTCACCGCCGCCGGCGGCCTCGGCGCATCCCAGCCGGAAACTCCGACCGGGGGAGTCGCGTCGGTCGGCGTCCCGCCGGGCCAAACGTCGCTCTCGGTGGTCCGGCCCGACGGCAGCAAAACCGCCGTCACCGCCCCGCCCACCGGGGGCGTCGTGCTGATTGACGACACGCGCCAAGCCGGGGTGTACCATGCCCAGGCCGCCGGGGCCGATTACCCGTTCGCGGTCAATGTGGACAGCGCCGACGAAAGCCGCCTTGCCGTGCAGAACCCGCCGGTTCTCACGCATCGCGGCGCTCCCATGCCCGCCCCCGCGCACGGGTCGCTGTCGCGCCGCCAGAAAACCGACCTTTGGCCGACTTTGGCCGCGATTGCCCTCGGGCTGCTGCTGGTGGAATGGTTTGTCTTCCACAAGCGTATTTAAGCGTGGCAGCGCAGGCGAGCGGGGGCCAGGGCCGGTCAGCAGGTCGCCAGAAACGCGGCACCGTCGAGAAGGCCCTGCTGCTCGAGCGCATCGCTGCCGTGGTAGTCGGCGTCCTCCAGCTCAATCGAGATCACTCCGGCGTACCCCGCCGCCGCCAAAATCCGGCAGACTTCCGGCCAGGGCGTGCCGCCGTGGCCGGGGATGACATACCGCCAGGCGGACGCGCCGTAGAACGGGTTGTTCTTAAACGTCGCCGGCTGCTCGGTGCCGTATTCGTAAAGGTCATCCGCCAAAATCAGCGTGTCTTTGCCGTGAACATGTCCGACGCGAAGCACAAACTCATTCAGGAACCGCACCGGATCAATCCCCATGCGAAGCAGGTGCGACGGGTCGTAGTTCAGCCCGAGGGCCGGCGACGGGCACTCGCGGAAGGCCGCCCGGCAGCTTTCCGGGGTGCAGCACAGCGCCCCCGGCCCCGGCCAGCCTTCAATCACCAGCCGGCCCCCGGCGGCCTCCAGCGCCCCGGAGATCGCGTTCAGCGACTCGGCCATAAAGCCGAAGTTTTCCCGCCGCGTCCGTCCGGCGTCTTCCGGCACCATCACGGCGAAAAAGTTCTGCGGGCCGCATTCGGCGATGTACTCCCGGCACTGTTCCTGCGCCGCCGCCCGCCTGCCGCTGTCCACCGCAATCAGCCCGCCGCCCCCGCCGAGGTCTACCGACCCGAGCTTCAGCCCGGCGTCCCGCACCGCCGCCGCGTCGGGCGTGTTGCCGCGCCCGAGATCGAGCGCCCCAAACCCATGCTTTTTGGCCCATTCCACCAGGCTCGGCACGTCGCGCTGCCAGGCTCCGCCGCCTCGCCGAAACCCAATCGTAAACCCGCCGGTCCGCGTTGTCAGCATCGTCATTGTTTGTTTTTACTCACAATTTCTCTTATAAGCTCTTTCCTATGTTACCCGCATTCACTTCGGCGCTTCGAGGGTCGCCGTGACAAAAATCAGCAGTTCCTGCGTGTCGGGCACCGGCTTCAGCGGGCCTGAATACCATCCGATAAGAGGAATCTCCGGCGGCGGGCGACTTGCCGTCCTCCTCTTTAAGAGAACCGCTTGAAACACGGCCTGCCGCCCGCTCGGCACCGTGAAGAGCAGCTCGGGCCTGCCGCCTGCCGCCGGAACAAGGCTCAGGCTCACGGTGCCGTCAGGCTGAATCTGCGGCATCAAAGTCAGCGTTCCGTGAACCCGGAGCGATCCTGTAAGCTGCGGGAGCAGGGCATCGCTGCCGACTGCTTCCGTCGCCCCCGCCGTTAAGATTATTTTGTCCACAGTGATTAATGCCGGCGAGCCGTCACCGACAGTGACAGGCGCAGCCAAAACCACTTTTCCGCGCGTCCGGGTCAGCGTTTGATAAAGCTGCGCGACAGTCGCGCCCCGTGCAAAGACCAAAAATGTCTGCGGCGGTGCAGAAAGAGGCCGCAGGTCAAAATTGATGCCCAGCGCGTCAATGTCTTCCACCGAAGCCGACACAAAAGCCGTATCGAGGGTCACTCGACGAATCGCCGGCGCAATGTCTAAAATCTTGGTGATGTTTCTTATCGTTAAGTAGCCGCTCTCTGTGGCCCTGACCACCAGAGAGTTGTTGACAGGCCGCGCCAGCACCTGTGCAACTCCTTCCGGGAGCTTTGGCTGGTCGTCTGCATTGCTTTTTTTCGTCCAGTGCATCAAGGCAAGGATGTCGTTCGGACTCGCGTGTTGCAGCCCAATTGTGTGCCAGCGCAGCTCGGCCGGGTTGAAAGGCCGGACCGGGTTGAAAGGCCGGGGCGGCTTGGCCGGCACCGTTGCCGGCAGTGCCGGCGGATCGGTTCTCTCCGGCGCAAAGATGTAAACGCCGTCCATGTTCAACGAAACTTGCGCCCCGGCAGCAGATGCGATGGCGCGAAGCGCTTTGGCAAGCGACGCATTTTTTAGATGGACATAAATCGGGTGAAACGGTGTTTCGCTGTCCCTCACTAGAATTTCGAGATTGTATTGACGCCCCAGTAGATTGGCAACCGCATGCAGATCGGCCCCGGAAACGTCGAGGGTAATAATTTTCTCAGGAACCGGAGTCTGTGCGGACGCGGGAGTTGGGGCGAAAAGAAGGGGGGCGAAAAGAAGGGGGGCGACGAGCAGGGCAGGGGGAAAGCGGAGCATGGAACGGGTCTCCTTTGCGGGCGGCGAAGGCTTCGCCGCGCTGTTCTCGACGTTATACCCGGCGGCTCGTGGAAACACAGCAAAAATTGTGGGCAGGCAGGAAAAACGACGGAAAGTTGCGAACTTCCCCGTTATGACAATTCAATCTCCTTTAGCGGCGGGGGCGGATGCGCCGGCGAAGCCGCTGAAGCTGTGGCGGGTGCTGCTGCTCGGCCTCTTGCTGATCCCCGTCAATGTGTTTTGGACCATTTTGATTGAAGTGCGCTGGTACACGCTCGACGGGACCTGCCTGCCGCTGTTTGTCACGCCGATCTTTATGCTGTTCGTGCTGGTGTTGCTCAATTTAGCCTGGCGGCGGGCCGCGCCGAAGACGCGCCCGCTGAAGCAGGAAGAATTGCTGCTGCTGTATGTGATGCTGGTCGTGTCCTGCACGTTTGCCGGGCACGACACGCTGCAAAACTTGTTCGGCGCGTTCACTTACCCGTTCTGGCACGAAACCCCCGAAAACAAATGGCGGTCGCTGTTTTTCTCCTACCTGCCGTCGTACCTTGTGATCACCGACAAAGACGCGCTGACGGCGATGAACCACGGCAATGTCAGCATTTACAGCCCGCCGGGGCAAGTCTACCTGCGGGCCTGGATTGTGCCGCTTTTGGTGTGGGGCTTCTTTTTTCTGACGCTGGTGGGCATGTACCTGTGCCTGACCATCTTGGTGCGGCGGGCGTGGATTGAAAGCGAAAAGCTGACGTTTCCGATTGTGCAGCTTCCGCTGGCGATGACGGCGGACGCCGCCGGAACAAGCTTTTTCAAGAACCCGGTGATGTGGGCCGGCTTCGGGCTGGCGTTCTCGGTGTCGTTCGGCAACGGCCTCCACACGCTGATTCCGTCGGTGCCGGAGTTCCCCGTCAAGCTGTTCAGCCTCAATGCGCTGCTCACGACCCGCCCGTGGTACGCCATCGGCGGGACCTTTTCGTCGTTTTATCCGTTTGCGGTCGGTCTCGGCTACTTTATGCCGCTCGATTTGTCGTTTTCCTGCTGGTTCTTTTATGTCGCCGCCCGCGTGTTTCGGATTGTCGGCAATGTGTACGGCTGGGACGCGGTGCAGAACACTTCGCAGACCAGCACGTTTCCGTATTTCGGCGAGCAGGCGACCGGGGCGTGGCTCGGCCTCGGGATGATGCTGCTGTATGCCGGGCGCGGACCCTGGCGGCAGGTATTCCGCTCGGTGCGGCTCGGGGCGGGGTCGGACGATCCGGCGGAAGCGCGGCGGTATCAAGCGGCGCTGGCCGGCCTGCTGCTGGGCGCTTTGCTGCTGGCCGCGTTTTCGGAAGTGATCGGCCTCACCGGCTGGATCGCCGCGCTGTTCTTTTTTGTGGTGTTTCTGCTGGGCTTTGTCATCACGCGGGTTCGGGCGGAGTTCGGAGCGCCGCATGAGATTGTCTGGGTCAACCCGATTCAGGTGCTGATTACGCTGTTCGGGTCGCGGACGCTGGGGGCGCATGATTTGACGCTGCTGTCCACGCTGTACTGGTTCAACCGGGGCTACCGCAACCATCCGATGCCCAATCAACTGGAAGCGTTTAAAATGCTGGACGGCAAGCCGTCGGTCGGGATCGGCGGCTTGTGCGGCGTGCTCGCCTTCGCCTCCCTTGTCAGCCTGCTGGCGACCGACTGGGCGCACCTGCATGTTTTGTATGCCTACGGCGGCGAGGGGAAAGCGCCGGGATTCAAAGCGTGGGTCGGCGCGGAAAGCTACGGCCGGCTGGCGGGCTGGCTGACGCAGCCGGTGCCGCCGGCTTCGACCGGGCTGTATTACATTGTCGGCGGGCTGGCGCTGACGGTGGCGCTGTCTTTGATGCGGGTCAATTTTGTTTGGTGGCCGTTCCACCCGGCGGGCTACGCGCTGGCGTTGTCGTATGCGATGGAGTACTTCTGGCTGCCGATTTTCCTGGCTTGGCTGCTGAAGTTTTTGATTATCCGCTACGGCGGGATCGGCCTGCACCGCCGCGCCGTGCCGTTTTTTCTCGGCTTGATTCTGGGCGACTACACAATGGGGGCGCTGTGGGCGATTGTCGGCCCGATTATGGGCGTGGCGACGTACAAAATTTATATTTAAGTCGAGATTTATCTTCAGCAGAGTCGGCCCGAGATTTCAATCCTGGGCCGACTTTGCTTGTTGTTGAAGAGCGCCGGGGATGTTCGCCTTGACGCTGACCCCGTTCGTGTGTTAAGATAGCGTATTCTTGTTTCTTTTCGCGTTTCATCCCGCCGCCCGTGAGGACAATTTTCTTGATGCGTTTTTTACTCCTTTTGCCGCTGACCGCCCTTGCTTTGCTGGCGGCCGCCCCCGTGTGCGCCGCCAAGCATCACGCCCGCCCGTCCGCCGCCGCGCAGGCCGCCGCCGCGCACCGAATACGCCTCGCCGCCAAACAAAAAAAAGCCTGGCGGATGCACCTCGCCAAGCTGCGCTCCCTGCCGCACGCCGCGCGGGTCGCCGAAAAGCATCACGAAAAAAAGTGGCAGCGCCTGCACGACGCCAAAGTCGCTGCCAGGGCGGCGCATCGCCCGGCCCGCGCCGCTCATGCCACTGCATCTGTGCCGAAGCGGCCGTCGGCGGCCCGCGTCTCGGCGTCTCATGTCTTGGCGGCGCGTGCCCGGCACCTGGCGGCGCTTGCAGCCGCGCAGGCGCAGAGCGCCGAGCGGGCTTTAAAGCACAAGCAAAATCTGGCGCGGCAGGCCGAGATTGCGGCGGCCTGGGCCGACCGGCGGCGCGAAATCGCCGCGCTGCACCGGCAGAAGGTTCTGGCGGCGGCCCGCGCCCGCACCGAAAACGCCCGCCGGCTGCATGCCGCGCGGGTGGCGGCGGGACGCGCCCGGTGGGAAGCGCTGCACGGCGACGGCAGCGGGGGCAAAAGCCTGCGCTTCTGGCAGACCGGCGCGGCGGGAGTGCCCGTCAAAGTGATTTCGGTGAATTTGAACGACCCCGATGTCAAAGTCTCGGCGGTCATGGCCGCGCAGGGCAACGGCACCGCCGAGCCGTTTCGGCAGATGATCAGCCGCGCTCAGCCGAATGTCGCCGTCACCGGGACATTTTTTTCGCTCGGCGACTTGCAGCCGGTCGGGGACATTGTGATTGACGGCAATTTGATCCATTTCGGCGGCATGGGCACGGCGCTGTGCATCACGCCCGAGAACCACGCCGCGATGGTGACCTGTCAATGGGGGCGGCACCACGATTGGAGTCCGTATGACTTTGTCGTCGCCTGCGGCCCGCGCCTGCTCCATGACGGGCGGGTTGCGCTCGACCCTCGCGCCGAGCGGTTCCGCGACAAGCACATGCTGGCCCCGAACTCGCGGATCGCGGTCGGGATCACGCACGGCAACACGCTGTTTTTTGTGATGACCCATTCGCCGATTGGGCTGGGCAAGCTGGCGCGGGTCATGCAGACGCTGGGCGCGGCTGACGCGATGAATTTAGACGCCGGCACGAGCACCGGATTTTACTACAACGGCGCGACCCTGGCAAAGCCGGGCCGAAAGCTGACCAACATGATTGTGGTGTATGGCCGCCGCGACCGCTACGAGCATGCGCTGGGGCAGCTTGTGCCGTCGGCGTATCGCCGCTCCGCGTCCCGCCGCCCGCGTGTTTTCACCCGAACGGCGGCGCTGGCCCGCCTGTGAGCGAGCTTGACATCGCCCCGCGTGTCTGGGCCGAGATCAGCGCGGAGGCGCTTCGGCATAACATCGGGCTGCTGACTTCCCGCTTCGCCCCGGCGCGGGTCATGGCCGTAGTCAAAGCCGATGCCTACGGGCATGGCGTCGCTTCCGTCGCCCCGCTGTGCGCGGCCTGCGGGTGGACCGATTTCGGGGTCGCCACCCCCGCCGAGGGCGCGGCCCTGCGCCCGCTCCTGCCGCCCGGCTGCGCCGTGTACCTGCTCGGCCCTGCGCTGCCGTCCGAAGCCCCCGCGATTGTCCGGCACCGATTGACCCTGCTGGTGTCGTCGCTCGAGATGGGCCAAGCGCTGTCGGCCGCCGCCGTGGCCCAAAACACGGCGGCGTCGGTGCATTTGGATGTAGACACGGGCATCGGCCGCGCCGGGGCGCAGCCGGCCGACGCCCCTGCGCTGCTGGCCGCGCTGGACGCCCTGCCCGGCGTCGCCGTCACCGGCCTTGCCACGCATTTTGCCGACGCCGACGACAATCCCGCCGACGCTCGCCGTCAGCACGCGCTGTTTGCGGACTTTCTCGGGTCGCTCGGCCCGCGCCGGGAAACGCTGCTCGTCCACGCCTCGAATTCGCCCGCCGCGCTGAACGTCCCCGCCGCGCATCACGCGCTGATCCGGCCCGGCCTGCTGCTGTACGGCATCGAGCCGACCCCCGGCGACTTCGCGGCCCGCGATTTGGCCCTAAAGCCTGTGCTGTCGCTGCACACCCGCGTTTCCCTCTGCCGCCCGCTCCCTGCCGGGGCGACGATTTCCTACGGCCGGACGTACACCGTGCCGCCCGGCGGCGGGGTGTATGCGACCCTGACGGCCGGCTACGGCGACGGCTACCCGCGCGGCTTGTCGGGGCGCGGCTTTGTTTTGCTGCACGGCAAGCGTACCCCCATCTGCGGCCGGGTCTGCATGGACCAAATGGTGGTGGACGTGAGCGCCGTTCCGAATGTCCGCGCGGGCGACCCCGCCGTGCTGATCGGTACGGGCGGCGGCGAGACGATCACGGCGGGCGAGCTGGCCGCGCTTATTTCGACGACGCCGCATGCGGTGACGACCGGCCTGACGGCCCGTGTCGCGCGGATGCCTGGTGTCGCGCGGATGCCTGACGGCGGGGTACAATAAGCCGATATGTTCAGTGAACCTTCCGTGCGGCGGACTGTCACCGTGGACGGCCGCACCGTCGGTGTCCGCGTCCTGCCGCCGCTTTCGTCCGCCGGGGCCTCCCTTCCAATCATTTTGCTGCACGGCCTCGGCTGCTCGGCGGACGCCTGGCGTCCGACGCTGGGCGTGCTGGCCGAGCGGTGCGTCGGCGCGGTGTATGTTCCCGACATGCCCGGCTTCGGCTGCTCGCCGGGGCCGAAGTCTGCGCTTTCGATTGCTGAGCTGGCGGACTGGCTGGCGCGGGTGATGGACGCGCTGGGCCTCGCCAAAGCAGACTTTGCCGGCAACTCGCTCGGCGGGCAGGTGCTTTTGGCCTTCGCCCGGCGGCATCCTGGGCGCTTGAACCGCCTGGTTTTGATCGGCTCGACAGTCGGCGGGCAGTATATCTCGCTGGCCCGCTATGCCGCCGGATTGATTTTGGACGGCGTGCAGGAGCCGCCGATCTACACCGCCGTGCTGTCCCGCATGTACGCGCAGATGGGGCTGGCGCGGTATGTCGGCACGACGCTGGCGATGCTTGAAGACGAGCCGCTGGAAGAAACGCCGGCGATCCATGCCGACTGCCTGGTGCTGCGGGGCGCTCGCGACGGCATCATTCCCGACCCCGTCGCCCGCCGCCTGGCGGCGTCGCTGCCGAACGGTCAGTTCCGGCGCTTGTCGGGCACGGCCCATGCGATGCAGTTCACGCGTCCGCGCGAGTTCACCGAAATCGCCCTGTCGTTCTGGGCCGGCGCGGCGGCGGACAACGCGTCCTGACCTCATGCTTTCATTCACGTTATTCACGATAACCATCCATGACAAACGCTTTAGAATTGACACGCGAGCTGACCCAAATCCCCGGCCCGCCGGGGCAGGAAACCCTTGTGCGGGACGCGGTCGCCGCCCATGCCGAGCGCCTGGGCTGCGTCCACGAAACCGACGCGCGGGGAAACCTGCTGCTGTCCGTGCCCGGCGCAAAGCGCCTGCCCGATGCGCCTGAGATTGTCGTCATGGCCCACCTCGACGAAATCGCCCTGCTCGTCCTGCGGGTCGAGCCGGGCGGGCGGCTGGCCGTGACCAATTTAGGCGGCGCGTTTCCGTGGAAATGGGGCGAAGGCCCCGTGCAGATTTTGGCGCAGGCCGGGCCGCTCGACGGCGTTTTGTCGTTCGGCTCGATCCACACCAGCGATCCGGCAGGCACGGCGGCGGCCGCGCGGGAACGGGCGCTGACCTGGGCGGACACGCGCATTTTCACGGGGCTGCCCGCGAGCGAGCTGGCGGCGCACGGTGTCCGCGCCGGCACCCGCGTTGTGCTGCACCCGTCGCGCCGGACCTGGACGGAGGCGGGTGAATTTGCGGCGTCGCCGTTTCTCGACGACCGCGCAGACCTGGCGGCGCTGCTGATTGCTTTGGAAAGCGCCGCCGATTTAGACCCCGACCGGGTGCTGTTTGCGGCGACGGCGGCGGAGGAAGTCGGCGGGCACGGGGCCTTGTGGCTGCTTCGGCAAAGGCCGGCGGCGGTCGGGATTGCTTTAGAAATCGGGCCGCGCGTCCCTGAAAGTCCGTTCACGGTGGACGATCAGCCGACGGTCTGGGTGCATGACTCCTATGCTTCCATGCAGGCCGCCGACATTGACCTCGTGGCCCGCGCCGCCGCGAGTCTCGGCCAAACTCCCCACTTTCAGGCGCTGTCGCGGGGCGGCAGCGATGCGTCCTGCGCGGCGTCCTGCGGCCTGGTCGCTCGGCCCATCACGCTGGCGTTTGCCGCCGAGAACTCGCACGGCTGCGAGATCATGCACCGAGAAGCTGTGCCGAACCTGGCGGCGCTGCTGCGGGCCGTGCTGGGGGAGCTGACCCGTTGACCGACTTGACCGACGTATTCTCGCTGCTGATCCGCCCGCAGTACTACGACTTCGACCCGTCGAGCATTGTCCACAACGCGACGTATGTGCGCTGGCTGGAAGACGGGCGGATTGCGTTTCAGCAGGCCAGCCCGTGGCCGCCCGAGCGCTTGTACGCCGCCGACATGGCGGCCGTGCTGACCCGGACTGAAATCTGCTACCGCCGCCCCGTGCGCCTGTCCGAGACTGTGCTGCTGCGGGTTTGGGTGCTGTCGGCAGGCCGCTCCGCGCTGTCTTTGGCGCTGCGGTTTGTGCATCCCGAAACGGGGGCGGAGTACGCCCGCGCCGAGCAAAGCGGCTGCTTTGTCCGCCGCTCGACCGGCAAGCCGGTCGCGATGCCGCCGGAGTTTTTGGCGTTCTGCCGCGCGTATCAGGCGCAGTTCGGCGTGCCGGAATAAAAGCGCGGTGGCTGCGGCGAGGGCGTCGGTAACGAGGGCGTGAACGCCCTCGCTGGGGGGCGCGGACGCCAAGCCGCCACCTGCGTGGCGGAAGATGTCAATCTATCCTAATCTTGTCCCGCGCAGGCGGGACCTTAGCGCTTCGCTCCCCAGCGAGGGCGTTTACGCCCTCGCACACGCCCTCGTTTATGATACCCTCGCACACAATCAACACGCCCTCGCAAAACACCAAACCCTCACACTCCTGCCGCCCCTGAAATTCTCCGCCTATGAAACTTTCCGCGCCTGCCATCTGTTATAAACAGCAAGAGGTAACCCAATCACTATGACACGACGCGAGCTTTTGCGAAACAGTTTCGGGGCCGCCGCCGTCGCCGGGGCGTCCCTGCTGGCCGTTAAGTTCGGCTTTTCCGCCCCGAGCGCCCCGCTGCCCGCCCGGCATTTCGCCGTCACCCACACCGACGCCGAATGGAAAAAACTGCTGACCCCCGCCCAGTACCATGTCCTGCGCGAGTCGGGCACCGAGCGGGCCTTTTCCGGCGACTATGAGTTTCACGGCAAAGGCGTCTACCGCTGCGCCGCCTGCGCGAACCCGCTGTTTTCCGCCGACACCGAGTTTGATTCGGGCACCGGCTGGCCGAGCTTTTATCAGCCGTTAAACAAAGCCAGCGTGTTCACGCGCTCGGACAACAGCCTGCTGATGCAGCGCACGGAAGTCGCCTGCGTTCGCTGCGGCGGGCATTTGGGGCATGTGTTCGACGACGGCCCGAAGCCGACAGGGCTGCGCTACTGCATGAACTCGGTCGCGATGAAGTTTGTCAAGCAGGCATAACCGTGTTCGGAGTATCTTTGTGACGCGGCGACGGCTGAACAGCCGTCGCCGCTTTTTTGCGTCTTGTCATACAGTTTTATGCACAGTAAATAAGAGTTAAGTATGACAAGAAAGAATAAAAAATAATTAATGACGCTTGTTCGGTTTAGGCCGTTTTGCCGTCGGGTAACACGCCTTTGATGACAAAAGCAGCCTCTGCGGGGAGCGCAAAGTCATCAAGGAGAAACACCATGCAGACCAAGTTGAAACTGGGAATCGCGCTGACGGTCGGCAGTCTCGCGCTGGCCCTGCTCGGCGGGTGTCATTCTCGCGCTGGCCCTGCTCGGCGGGTGTCATTCCGGGGATCAATCCGGGACAGACGGCGGCGGCAGCACGGGTACAGGCAGCACGGGTACAGGCAGCACGGGTACAGGCAGCACCGGCGCAGGCGGCGGAGCCGCCGGCACGACAGGAACCTCGGGCGGCGGCACTGCCGGCACTGCGGGCGGCGCAGGGACAGCCGGCACTGCGGGCGGCGGGACAGGCTCGCCGTAGCGGGAATTTCGCAATTTTGCACATCACGACAAGGAGAAAAAAATGACAAAGTCAGTTAATGCTGCACTCTTGGCAGCCAGTCTTGTTTTCGGGATCAGCAGCATTTCGCTCGGTCAAACCACCGGCGGCGCTGGAACACCGGGTGGTGCCGGTAGTTCCGGCACGAACGGAACGACAACCGGCGGCGGGACGATGGGCACAGGCTCGTCTCAGTCCGGCACCTCGCGCTCGGGGATGTCCCATTCGGGGATGTCTCATAACGGCGCATCCCACTCCAAAAAAAGCAAAAGCCACGGCAAAAAGCACGGCGGCATGAACGGGACGAGCGGCATGAACGGGACGAGCAGATAAACGCCCCTGTTCACAGTGCGGGCGCTTGGGTATAACGCCCAAGCGCCCGCGCGGCGACTATCCTCAAAGACACAAGGAGACACCGATGACCCCAGCAATGCCGAAGCAGCAGGACCCGACCAAGCAGTATCCCCAGCCCCCGCTGCCGGAACCCGAGCAAACCCCGCCCGGCTCCGAAAAGAAGATGACCCACGCCCCCGATTACGGCGAAAGCACCTATGTCGGCAGCGGGCGGCTCGAAGGCCGGGCCGCGATTGTCACCGGCGCAGACAGCGGCATCGGCCGCGCGGTCGCGCTGGCCTTCGCCCGCGAAGGCGCAGACGTTTTGGTGTCCTATCTCAGCGAGGAAGAAGACGCCCAGGAAACCCTGCGCTTGGTGCACAGCGCCGGCCGCCGGGCCGTGCTGATGCCCGGCGACATCTCGCAGGAAGCGCACTGCCAGGCGATTGTCGAGAAAGCGCAGGCGGAGTTCGGGCATCTGGATATTCTGGTCAACAACGCGGCGTTCCAAAAAACCCATCAAAAGATCACCGAAATTCCGTCGGACGAATGGGACCATACGTTCCGCACGAACATTTACGCGATGTTTTATCTGTGCAAAGCCGCCCTGCCCGTGATGCGCCCCGGCGGCTCGATCATCAACACGGCGTCCATTGAAGGCTACCAGCCCGATTCGATGCTGCTGGCGTATGCGACCACCAAAGGGGCCATCGTCAACTTCACCAAAGGCTTGGCCGAAGAAGCGATCCAAAGCGGCATCCGGGTCAATGCAGTCGCGCCCGGCCCGGTCTGGACCCCGCTGATTCCCTCGACCATGCCGCCCGACCAGGTGAAGACCTTCGGCCAGCAGACGCTCCTGAAGCGCCCCGCGCAGCCCGCCGAGCTTGCGCCGCTGTATGCGTTTCTCGCGTCGCAGGAAGCGTCGTATATTACCGGCATGATTTACGGCATCACCGGCGGCGACCCGATTGCGTAAAGCCGCTTGAGCAAAGCCGCTTGGGCGGGCGGTTTCAGAAAGGGCAGGCCGTGCGCCTGCCCTTTTTCGGCGTTTCCCCCATTTCTCCGCAGATGAAGGTACAATAAGGCCCATGAACACACGCCGCTTGGGAAAACTAGCCGTCTCCGAAATCGGCCTCGGGTGCATGGGCATGAGCGAGTTCTACGGCGCTGCCGATGAAGCCGAGTCGCTGGAAACCCTGTCGCTGGCGATTGATCTGGGGGTGACGTTCTGGGACACCGCCGACATGTACGGGCCGTTTACCAATGAAATGCTGGTCGGGCGGGCGCTGCGCGGGCGGCGGGACCGCGTGGTGGTTGCCACCAAGTTCGGCAACATGCGCGGGGCCGACGGCGCGTTTTTGGGCATCAGCGGCGCTCCCGAGTATGTGCGGAAATCGTGCGATGCCAGCCTGGGCCGGCTTGGGATCGGCACCATTGATTTGTTTTACCAGCACCGGGTAGACAAAACCGTCCCGATTGAAGACACTGTCGGGGCAATGGCCGCGTTGGTCCAAGCCGGCAAAGTCCGGCATCTGGGCCTCTCGGAAGCGTCTCCGGCGACCATCCGACGCGCCCATGCGGTGCATCCGATTTCTGCGCTGCAAACCGAGTACTCGCTGTGGTCGCGCGAGCCGGAAGGCGAGCTGCTGGAAACGCTGCGGGAGCTGAACATCGGCTTTGTGCCGTACAGCCCGCTCGGACGGGGCTTTTTGACCGGCCGGTTTAAGTCGCCTGAAGACATCCCTGCCGGCGATTACCGGCGCGGCTCGCCGCGCTTTCAAGGGGAAAACTTTGCGCGGAACTTGAAGCTGGTTGAAGCTGTCGAGCGGATGGCGGCTGAAAAAGCGGTCACGCCCGGTCAGCTTGCGCTGGCCTGGGTGCTGGTGCAGGACCCGAATTTCGTGCCGATCCCCGGCACCAAGCGGCCCCAATACCTGCGCGAAAACGCTGCCGCTGCGGAGATTGCGCTGTCTGCCGAAGATTTGGCGCGTTTGGATGCGCTGGCCCCCAAAGAGGCCGCCGCCGGGGACCGCTACCTGAGCATGGCGACGATTGACCGCTGATTTTGATTGACCGCTGACTTGGGAAAAATTGTTTCTGTGCGAAAAAGCAAACGGTTCTGGCAGGCGGTCGTGCGCGGCGCGTTCTGGGCGGCGTTCAAGACCCTCAAATATGTGCCGTGGCGGCCCGCGCTGGCCTGGGGCACGGCGATGGGAACGCTGGGATACCATGTCGCGGGCCGGTTCCGCGCTGTCGCCGACAAGAATTTGAGAATTGCCTACGGCGACGCGCTGACCGAACATCAGCGGCAGGCATTGATTAAGCGTGTTTTTCAGCAGTTTGCGCGGGCGTCGCTGGTGGAGTTTCTGAAAGGCGCACACTTCACCCAAGAAGACACGGCGCGGTGGGTGCATGTGGACTCGTACCAAGTGGTCTCTGACTTACTCGCGCGGGGCAAAGGCGTGATCGTCGTGTCGGCGCATCTCGGCAACTGGGAATGGCTGACCAAACGCGCAGTCTCCGAAGGGTTCTCGGTCAAAGTGGTGGCGCGGCAAAGCGAGGACGAAAAATTCAACGCGCTGACGGACCGGATACGCGGCGACAACGGCTATTCGGTCCACCCGCGCGGCGACTCGCCGCGTGCGCTCTTGAAGCAGCTTCGGGACAACAAAATTGTCGCGATTGTGCCCGACCAGAAGTCGGAAGATGTGTTTGTGCCGTTTTTCGGCCGTTTGGCCGGCACGGTCGCCGGCCCCGCCGTGCTGGCGCTGAAGACCGGCGCGGCGATCCTGCCGATGTTCTGTCCGCGCCGGCCCGACGGCACATATGAAACGGTTTTTTACCCGGCGATCCTGCCCGCGCCGACCGGCGACACCGACGCCGATGTGAAGCGCATCATGACCGAGATTACCGCCGATATTGAAGACATCGTCCGCAAATACCCCGACCAATGGCTCTGGCTCCACGACCGCTGGCGCGTCCCGCCGCCGGAGCGCATTCCTGAAAGCCTGCATGCCGAACTCCTTGCCGCCGCTCGCTGACATTCATCACTTGCTTGTCGTCAAAACCAGCTCCCTGGGCGATGTCATTCATGCGCTGCCCATCGTGCAGGCCATCAAAGAGGCCGCGCCGCATCTTGCCCTGGGCTGGGTCGTCCGCCACCGCTGCGCGGACATTCTGCGCGGCAATCCCGCGATTGACACGCTGTTAGTTCTGCCCGACACGCCCTCGCTGCCGGAACTGCTGCGCCTGCGCGGCGAATTACGCGCGTCCCGGTACGAACTCGCGCTGGACATGCAGGGCCTGGCGCTCAGCGGCCTGATCACCCGCCTGTCGGGCGCACCGGTGCGGCTCGGCTGGGACCGGAACCGGGAAGGCAATACGCTGTTTCTGACGCACGCGATTGTGCCCGGCAAAGCAAAAGACAAGCACGAAGTAGACTTGCTGTACGGCTTCGCAGACGCGCTTGGCGTCAGCGTACCCCACTCGGAGTTTACGCCGCAGCCGTACCTGGCCGCCGAGAATGCCGCGCAGGCCGAAAGCTGGCTATCGGGCCTGCCGCGCCCGCGCATTGCGCTCAATGTAGGCGCGTCGCGGGCCTACAAGCGCTGGCCCCTGGAAAACTGGATCGCCGTCGCCACGGCGCTCACGCAGTCGGGCCGCCCGGTCGTCTTCGTCGGCGACAAGACCGATGCCGAGACGGTCGCCCAAATCACGCCGCATCTCCGCGCAAACTTTGTTGATCTTGCCGGCAAAACGAGCCTGCGCGAGCTGGCGTCGGTGCTGGCCGCGTGTGACGGGCTGATCAGCGGCGACAGCGGCCCCATGCACCTCGCCGTCGCCGTCGGCACCCCGACCGTCGCCATTTTCGGCGCGACGCACCCCGCCCGGCACGGGCCTTACGGTTCGCGCAATACCATTCTGCACAACCCTGTGCCGGGCCTCCTTGTCCCCGGCAGGCGTCCGACCGAGGCCGAAGGCGCCGCCTGCATGGCGCGTGTGACGCCGGAGCGGGTGGTGGAGGCGGTCGCGGCGGTTTTTTCCGTCTAGGCGGCGGGCTTCGTCGCTTCCAAGACCCACATCAGAGCATAGGCGTCGCGGACATAAGAGCTTCGGCGCTTGACGGTCAGCCCCGCCCCCGCGAAGTATTTGGCGTAGCTTGCCGTGCCGACATAGTCCCCTACCAAAACGGTGCCGCCCGGTTTAAGGACGCGGGCGATCTCGCGGCAGGCGGCTTCCTGCTCTGCTTTGTGCTCGATGTTGTGGAGGCACAACAGCGAGAGTACGACATCAAAAACGCTGTCCTCAAAGCTGAGGCGGCGGGCGTCCTCGTCTTTCAGCTCGACTTTGTTTTCGACGCCTTCCAAGCGCAGACAGGCAAGCGTGCTTTCCAAGGAGTTGCCCGACAAGTCTTCTGCCCGCCAGATGTCGATCCCGACGACCCTGCCGGTGTTCAGCCGCTTGGCCGCGCCGGCAGCGAGCAGCCCTCGTCCGGTTCCGACATCCAGCACGGCTTCGCCGCCCTGCCACTGAATTTGAGAAAGC
Source organism: Capsulimonadaceae bacterium (assembly GCA_965246745.1). Taxonomy (GTDB): domain Bacteria; phylum Armatimonadota; class Armatimonadia; order Armatimonadales; family Capsulimonadaceae; genus JANXMY01. The sequence continues at coordinate 804,214 of OZ251980.1, read as the reverse complement.
ATTTTGTCCCGGACGTTGTATTTGCCGCGCCGCCCGTAGGCAAGCATTGCACTGCCGAAGCCGAAGCAAACCAGGCTGACGACGGAAGCGAGGCCGCCGGCGATGAAAAAGCCGCGAATAACTTCCGGCGCATCAATGCCGTAATCGGGGGAGGTGTCAGGCACTTCTTGATCCTCTATTCTTATTAATACTAGAAGTGTAGCATGGAAATCAGTCAATGTCAAGCCGATTAACGACCCCGGATTTAGTGGTGCTCAGCCTTTTTGCCGAAAAGCCGCAGCATGGCTATGAGCTGAGCGTCGAGCTTGAACGGCGGGAAGTCAAAGACTGGGCCGGCGTTTCCCGTCCCCAAGTTTATTATTCGCTGAACAAGCTGGCGAAGCGGCAGCTGATCGAGCCGGCGGCATCTGCGACCCCTGCGCTCGGCCCGGACCGGCAGGTTTACGAGATCACGGAACTCGGGCGCGAAGAATTGATTCTGGCGCTGAGTCGCGAAGCGTGGGCAGTTCAGCGTGTTCCCCCACCGTTTCTGACCTGGCTGGCCCTTTCGCCCAACGCACCCCGCGCGGCGGCGAGGCAGATGACGGCCCGGCGCGAGGTATTCCTGCGGGACAAGCTCGCAGCCGAGCAGGAGCACTTAGCGACCGTCCGCGCCGAACCCGGCCCGAGGGGGCAAATCGCCGCGCTGATGGTGCTGTATGCCATCCGCGAGTGCGAGAACGAGCTGTCTTGGCTTTCCGAAGTGCGTCGCAGTCTGCTCGGCGAATGACGCGCTGAGGCTTTTCAGGTATACTCAATCCCGTATGCAAAACTCTTTGGTGCGAAAATTTCTTGTCGTCAACATGAACTACATGGGGGACGCGCTGCTGACCACGCCGGCGATTGCGGCGCTGCGGCAGGCGTTTCCCGACGCGCAGATTGACACGGTGGTGGGGGCGGGGACCGCCGCCGAAGTGCTGCGCGGGAACCCTGACCTTAATCAGATTATTGCCCGGACCGCGCGGGGCGGGGCGAGCCGGCTGATCAGCGGCGACAGCGGCCCCATGCACCTTGCCGTCGCCGTCGGCACCCCGACCGTCGCCATTTTCGGCGCGACGCACCCCGCCCGGCACGGACCTGACGGTTCGCGCAATACCATTCTGCACAACCCTGTGCCGGGCCTCCTTGTCCCCGGCAGGCGTCCGACCGAGGCCGAAGGCGCAGCCTGCATGGCCCGTATCACGCCGGAAATGGTGGTGGCAGCAGTCAAGGCGGCTTTGCCTACGGCCTAGTCTACGTCAGCGGCCCCGCGTTTCCGGCGGCAGCGTGCTTGCGCCGACGTAGTTATCCAGCCAGGCGTTCATCGGCGCGGCGGCTTTCCAAACCTCGCTGACCCATGCGGCGACGTTTTCGTTGGTCAGACGTTCCGGCTCCAAAAAACGGCTTGCGGTGAGCGACCGAAGGCGAACCAGGTCGGCGTTCGGCGCATCTTTCGGCACGCCGCGCGGCATCCCCTTCAGCGAGTCAGTGTCCACCTCCAGCCCTGCGCTTCGCAGCGTTTCTAGGATCACCCGCAGGTTCGCGCCGGTGCCGAGCGCGTTTTCCTCGGCTGTGAGCGCTTGGCGGAGGCGTATGAGCTGGTCTTTGGCAAGGCCATGATATCCTGTGGCGGCCTGTAAACCATCGGCGGAGACGGCGACATACAGGACCGCCGCCGAGTGGGAGCAGTCACTGATAACGCCCGAGGCGTTTGTCTTGTAAGGCCGCTTGTCGGCGGAAAAGCGGATGTCCCTGTTCTGCCGGAACAGCTTCGCCGTGCCGCCGGTCTGCACCGAGAGAGCATTCAGCAGGGCCGAGAGCGGCTCCTGCACCGCCCGGTCATAGGACACCCGATGCGCCGTAAAGTACGCCCGCGAATTGTCCTGAGCCAGGCCGTCAAACCAAGCCTGCGTTTCCTCGGTAAAGCTGCTCGATGTCATTTCTTCCCCACCTCCGCCCGTTCAAGCAGTCCTAAAAAATGCCCGCGCAGGAGTTCGCCGGTGTCCGGCGGCAGCTCCAGCGGCGACGTGCTGTAGCCTTCGAGCGACATCATCAGCACGGTCATTTCCTCGCGGGACAGGCCCGCGCCGTGCAGTCGCCGCACAATTTCGGCGTAGAACGCCTCGCTCAGCGTTTTGACCTCACCGGCGTAGCCGAGCATCTCGATCAGCGGCTTCCAAAGCCCGATCTCGGCGGGGTCGTCGCGGAACCCGAAACCGACCAAAGCCCGCGCCCAGGCCACATCCCCGCCGTTATTCCCGCCGCTTGCGGCGTGGATGCCAGCAAGAAAAGAAGAAGACGCCTGCTGCAAGACGCCGAATGCAAGGGCCTCTTTAGACGCAAAGTGGTATTGCAGGCCGCCCTTTGTGATGCCGGACTGCTGAACAACGGCGTCTATCGTCAGCGCCCCGACTCCTTTTTCTGCGATCACTTCCAGCGCTGCGTCAAGAATGCGCTGCCGAGTCTCGGCTGCTTTTGTCGCCTGCCACGAGAGGCGGCTCTGATTAGGATCGGTCTCCATGCCGAGAGTATACCGCACATCAGCATTAAAAATATGCGTTTACTTTTTTAATAAATAGATATTGATTTATGCTAAAGTGTCGGGTAAACTCTTCGCAGAATGGAAAACTCCGATGCCTGACTCTCAAACCGCGACTGCAACCCGAACCGCCCGTGTCCTGATTGTCGGGGCTGGGCCGACGGGCCTGACCCTGGCGATGATTTTGTCCCGCTACGGCGTTCCGTACCGGATTATTGAAAAGCGAGCTCATCCTTCGCGATCGACGCGGGCCACAAACCTAATGCAGCGGAGCCAGGAAGTTCTCCATGCCCTGGGGGTACTGGAACCGATTGCCGCGATAGGCGGCCAGATGACCCGCATGATGGTCCACGCTTACGGTAAGTGCTACGGGCCGCGCACGATGCACCTTAAGGAGACCCCGTTCCCCAATGTGCTTTTGTGCGGGCAGCACAATTTTGAGGCGGTCATGGCGCAGGCGCTGGAACGCTCCGGCACCTGTATTGAATTCGGTACGGAACTTGCCCTGCTTCAGCAGGACAAAGACGGTGTCTCAGCGGATTTGAAGTCGCCGGATGGACCGGAACAAGCCCGCTTTGACTATGTTGTCGGCTGCGACGGGGCGAGCGGGATCACCCGGACATTTACCCGGCACAACTTTGAAGTCGTCAAAACCGGCGTCGCGCTCCGTCAGGCCGACTGCAAGCTAAGCTGGCGGCGGCTGCCGACGATGGATCAGCTTTGGCTGTTTTACTTCGAGAACGGCTTTGCGACAGTTGTTCCGCTTCCCGGCGGCCTGCACCGGGTCATCACAGTCGAGCCGAAAACCAATATCCCCGCGCGTAAGCCGACTTTGGAAGAGCTGCAAGCCAAGCTGCGGGAAGTGACGCTTGATCCGTCGCTGACCCTCAGCGACGCCGACTGGTTCAGCTACACGGACCTGTCCATGGGGATCGCATCCGGCTTGCGCGACGGCCGAATTTTGCTTGCCGGAGATGTCGGCAACCCGATCCTGCCGAACGGCGGGCAGGGCATGAATACAGGCATCTCCGATGCGTTCAATCTCGGCTGGAAGCTGGCCACCGTCCTGCAAGCCGGAGGGCCGAGCGTTCTGCTGGACACTTATGCCGAAGAGCGGCTTTTCCTGCGGGAGACGCTGCAAAAGGCCCAGTACAGCAGCTTGAAATATACAACGCTGGTGACGCCGAAAGCCGCGCAGGCGCTGATGGGCCGGCTGGCCGAGCCGCTTTTGAACCGAGGAGGCGAATACAAAATGGCCCAGGCGTTCAGTCAACTTTCGGTCAACACACGCAGAAGCCCGCTGACCCTGGAGCGGGCTGGGGGCCGGGGCCTGCGGGCCGGCGACCGCGCTTTAGACGCCGATGTCGTGCAGGGACCAAAGTTTGTCCGCCTTTACGACCTGATTTATGCCGGCGGCTGGACTCTGCTTGCATTCACGGGAACACCGGCGGTAGGCGCTGATCTCGTCGCGGAGGCCATTCAGACGCTGGACTGTGCCGTGCCGTGTTACCTGGTTTCCGCCGTGTCCGCCGCCGCTGCGCTTCCAGCGCTGTATGATTTAGACGAGATCGCGCACCGTATCTACGGTGTTACAAAACCGACACTGTTTCTGATCCGGCCCGACGGCTATGTCGGCGCACGGGTTCCACTTCGCGAAGTTCAGCGATTGAAAGACTACCTTGCCAAGTGGCTGCCGTCCGGCGGGCCGAGGCTTGCGCCGGAAACTCCATTCCGCATAACGACAGGCTAACGCTTTTCTGGTATACTTCCAGGCGTATGCGGAAGTTTTTAGTCGTCAACATGAACTACATGGGGGACGCGCTGCTGACCACGCCGGCGATTGCGGCGCTGCGGCAGGCGTTTCCCGACGCGCAGATTGATACGGTGGTGGGGGCCGGGACCGCTGCCGAGGTGCTGCGCGGGAACCCCGATCTCAATCAGATTATTGCCCGGACCGCGCGGGGCGGGGCGAGCCGGCTGATGCAAATCTACCGGCTGCTGCGGGCGGGGCGCTACACCGACGCGGTGATCCTGCCGCCGCTGCCCGGTTATGCGTTTGCCGCGTGGCTTGCCCGGACCCCCCGGCGGGTGGGCCTCGGCGGGCGCGGCATGAACCCGTTTCTGACCGAGCTGCGGCAGACCCGCGCCGTTCATATGGCGGAAGCGATGCTCGACACCATGCCGCTGACGCTGGCGAAAGACCATCCCCGGCGGCTGGTCGTAGATGTGGATCCAGCGTCGGAGGCCGCCGCCGACGCGCTGCTGGCGGAGTTCGGCATCCAGCCCGGATCGCCTTTGATTGCCGTCAATATCGGCGCGACCCGGCCCCAAAAGCGCTGGTTCGCCGAGTCGTTTGCCGCGACGCTCGACGGCCTGGCGGACATTCCCGCCCTGCTGGTCGGCGCGGGCGCGGAAGACACGCGCATGGCGGCGGAGATTGTGCGGCGAACGAAAGCCAAGCCGATCAATCTGGTCGGCAAAACTGAAGTCCGCGCCCTGGCCGCCGTGCTGAAGCGCTGTGATTTGCTTTTGAGCGGCGATTCCGGCCCGATGCACCTGGCGACCGCCGTGGGAACCCCGTGCGTCGCGCTGTTCGGCTCGACCGACCCGAGCGTCACCGGACCGTTCGACGACAGCTCCGAAGCTATTTATAAAAACTTGTCGTGCTCGCCGTGCGGCAACCACCCGACCTGCAACGGGCGCTACGACTGCCTGCGCGAGATCACGCCCGAGGAAGTGGTGCTGACCGCCCGCCGCCTGCTCCGCGTCTCGCGCGGGGGGGCTGTCGAGCTGCCGCAGGTGCGTGTCCCGGCCCGGCCCGCAGACGCACACCAAGCGCCCGGCGTCAAGCGCATTCTCATCGCCACCAAGTTCCGGTTCATCGGCGACACCCTGCTGGCGACTCCGATTTTCCGGGCCGTCCGGGCGCAGTGGCCCGACGCGCACATCGCCCTGCTGACCGGCAAAAATGCCCGCGTCCTGCTGCAAAACAATCCGTACCTCGATGAAATCTGGGAGTTCGACCCGTACAAGTCCGACAAAGGCGCACGAGCGTACCTGCATTTGGTCCAGCGTCTGCGCTCCGGCCATTTTGACCTCTGCCTCGCCCTCAACCGCTCGTTCCACTCGGCCCTGACCCCGTGGCTCGGCGGGATCAAGCTCCGGGCGGGTTTCGAGTCGGAAGGGCGCGGGCCGCTCCTCAACTGCCGGGTGGGCTACGACCGCGAGAAAAGCGAGATCGCCTGCTACTTCGATGTGCTGCGGGCGGTCGCGCCCGACGCCCCGATTAACCCCGCTTTGGAGCTTTGGATCAGCGCCGACGAGACCGCGCGGGCGCAGGAGCATTTGACCCAGGCGTGGGGCGAGCGTGTCCCGCGCGAGCATTTGGTCGGCATTCAGCCCGGCGCGAGCCAGTCCCGCAAGCGGTGGAGCGCGGCGGGCTTCGCGCAGGCTGCCGAGGCGCTGGCCGCCGAAAACCCGCGCCTGCGCTTTGCGATCATCGGCGGGCCGGACGAGCAGGACGCCGCCGACGAGATGCTGTCGCTCTGCGGGCCGGAAGCGCGGTCCCGCGCGGTGTCGTTTGCCGGCGCGTGCGACCTGCGCGGCTCGCTGGCTTTGGTGTCTCAGCTTGGCTTGTTCCTCGGCAACGACACGGCGATCATGCACTCCGCCGTCGCCCTCGGCGTTCCCACGGTCGCCTTGTTCGGCCCGACCAACCCGCGCAAATGGGGCAACTACGGCCCCTGCCACCAAGTTTTAGAGTCCCCCGACGGCACGATGGCCTCCATCGCAGCGGAAGACGTGCTTGCGGCAGCGTCCGCCCTTTTGACCCGCAGCGCGGTTGCAACCGAGCCGGCAAATTCGGTATAATCGGCTGTTGCTGCTGCCTCAAGGACAGAATAGGGGAACTGAGCGGGACTGCCGCCCTGTCTGTGTCTTTGGCTGGGCCTTGCCCTTCGAAGCGCCCTGCGCCTGCGTGGGAACTCGGTGGCCCCAAGAACCATGCGTTAAAACGCACGGCTACACGGCGCGGACGCCACAAAACACCGCTTCGCGGGGTTAAGAAAGATAACGCCAAGATCTTCCAAGTCCCGCGAAGCGGCACTTCTTGGCGCTTCGCCGTGTAGCCGTGCCATTCATGGCATGGTGCCGGCTGAACTAGACGTAGACGAAGTGGACATGCGAGCGTATTACAGTTTCAAGGGCGGGCAGCGGGGACGGTACGCGCATTTGTTTCCGCAGGCGGCGGTGCGCCGCTCGGTGACGGATATTCTCGCCGAAGCGCCGGGGCATCTTGCTTTCCAGACAGCCGAAGAAGTTGAGGCTTATCTGCGAGAGGAGCGCGACGCATGGGAGCGCTCATCGTATCAAGCAATCCACGCGGGGCAGCCACGGCATGAATGCCGAGGCTGGAACAAACCAGTGTCGAAGCGACACAGGAATAATGCACCCGTCATCTGGTCTTGCGTCGCCGCGACGCTGGTTTGTTCCAGCCTCGGCATTCATGCCGTGGCTGCCGGGCATAGCCGCACTTAAGCCGATTTCGTGACATGATCGTTTTATGACAAGCACTGCCCGAACTCAATCCTACAAACGCGCCCTGTTTATTCGGTTCGGCGGCCTGGGGGATATTCTGCTGGCGACGCCGTCGGTGCGGGCGGTGGCGGCGGCGTTTCCCGGCATTCAAATTGATTTTGTGGTCGGCGGCGGGATGACCGATGCGCTGTCGGGGCACCCGAATGTGCGCGAGATTTTGACGTTCGACAAGCGCGGCATAGACTCGCGGCTGGACCACTTTCTGCCGTTTCTGGTGCGTCTCGCCAAAAAACGCTACGATTTGATCGTTAATCTCCACCCAAGCGCGAAGTCGTATTTGATGGCGGCGGCGAGCGGGGCGCGGACGCGCCTGACGTTCGAAAAGCGCATGGAAGTCCGCGCGGATACCGGGCGGGTGGCGCACGCGGTAGACGATTTCGCCAAAGAACTGCGCCCACTCGGAATTGACGGCGTTTCCGACCGTCGCTTGGATTTCGCCGTGCCGGAGGCGGCGCAGGCGCGGGTGGCGGGGCTGCTGGCGGGTCTCGGCGTCTTGGAGAGCGACAAAATTTTGGTGATTAACCCGGCGGCGTCGCGGCCCCTGAACCGCTGGCCTCTCACGCGCTTTGCCGAAGTCGCGGCGTTTTGGGCGGGGCAGCGCGGGGTCAAAGTGGCCGTGACGGGAGCGCCGCCGGCGTTTAAAACTGTGATGGACGGGCTGGATGAAGTGAGTCTGGCGCGGGAAGTCGCGGCGGCGGACCCGCGTATTCTGAACCTCGCGGGGGCGCTGTCCGTCAAAGAGTTCGGCGCTTTGCTGGCCCGCGCGGACACGCTTTTGACCTGCGATACCGGGCCGATGCACATCGGGGCGGCGCTCGGCACCCCGCTGGTTGTCTTATCAGGGGCGGCGGACCCCGACCGGACCGGGCCGCTGACTCCGAACAGCACGGTCTTGATTGAGCGGGCTTTGGAGTGTGTTCCGTGCCGCGATAGAATATGCCGGCGCGGCGACGTGGCCTGCATGAGCGGACTTACGACGCCGAATGTCATTGCGGCGGTCGGCGAGCGATTAGGACAAATGGAGATGCCGCGCGGTATTGGCCTGCCGATGGCGCGTGCGAGCAAGGGCGGCGCGAGGAAGTAAACTTCACTCGCTGGAAAAGTCGTCCTTCGGACGAAAGAGCAAGAAACGGTCACGATGATCGTCTTGCGTCCGAAGGACGACCATAACTAGCGAGTGAAGTTTACTTCGTCGCTTCCCTCACACCGCAAACATGAACGAGAAAATCAAAAGCGCCGAGGCGCTGACCGAGATTGTCGCCGCCCGGCAGGCGGCGGGCGAGAAAATTGTGCTGACCAACGGCGTGTTTGACCTGCTGCATGTCGGCCATGCCCGGTATCTGGCCGAAGCGCGGGCGCTCGGCGACGCGCTCGTGGTCGCAGTCAACTCCGACGAGTCGGTGCGCGGGTTCAAAGACCCCCTGCGGCCCGTAGTGCCCGAAGCCGAGCGGATGGAGCTTTTGGCGGCGCTGGCCTGCGTGGATTATGTGGTTTTATTTACGACCCGGACCCCGGTGCCGCTGATTGAGCGTGTTCGGCCTTTAGTCTATGCCAAAGGCGGCGATTACACGCTGGCCGATCTGCCCGAAGCGCCGGTGGTGACGGGCTACGGCGGCACCGTGCAGATTTTGTCGCTGGTCGCCGGGCGCTCGACGACCCATCTCATCGCCCGCGTCTGCGCCGCTTATTGTCAATCTCAGGGCTACTCTCAGGAATAAATTCTATGCCTCTTTCCGTGCTGCAAGTCGCCACCGGGTTCCCGTCGTGGGGCGGGACCGAGCTGCATATTCTGAACCTTTCCGAGCAGCTTCAAAAGCGCGGCTACGACGTGACCATCGCCTGCCGGCCCGGACGCTGGGTGGAGGAGCGGGCGGCGGCGATGGGGCTGCCGACCGTGCCCATTCGGGTGATGAACCAGCACGACTGGCAGGACTTCGCTGTTCTGCGCGAGTTTTTGCGGGAGCGCAAGACCGACGTGCTGCATGTTCACTGGTCGTCGGACATTGTCGTCCCCGGCTACGCCGCTCTCCGCGAGCATGTTCCCGTGCGGATCATGTCCCGGCATATGCCGTACCCGTTCAAGAACCGGATCGGCTCGTTTCTGTACAGCAAAATCTTGTACACGCGGCTGGTGACGGTCTCCAATTCGGTGCGCGAGACTCTTCTCAAATGCGGCGTCCCCAGCGACAAAGTGCAGGTCATCCACCACGGCACCAATGTCGAAGCGTTTGCCCAGACGACCGAGTCCCGCAAAGACATTCGGGCGTCGCTCGGCCTGCCCGAAGATGCGGTCGCGGTCGGCATTGTCGGGCGGATTGCGCCCGAAAAGGGCCACGCGGTGCTGCTGGGCGCATTTGAAAAAATCCACACCCGCTACCCAGTTCACTTGGTGATTGTCGGCAACGGCCCCGACGAAGAATTGATTCGCACCCGCGCCGCCGAAATGGGCCTGGCCGACAAAGTGCTGTTTACAGGATTTCGGGACGATGTCAACAACGTTCTTAATGCCCTGGACATTATCACCGTGCCGTCTACCTGGAACGAGCCGTGCTCGGCGGTCGTGCAGCAGGGCATGGCAGTCTCGAAGCCCGTCGTCGGCACCCGCGCCGGCGGCACCCCCGAGATGATCGTGGACGACGGCACCGGCTTTCTGGTCCCGCCGTCCGACCCCGCCGCCCTCGCCGCCGCGCTGGCCCGCCTGGCCGGCGACGCGTTTCTCAGAAAGCGCCTCGGCGCGGCGGGCAAGGAGCGGGTCGAGGAACTGTTCTCCCTGCGCGTGATGACCGATAAGATCGAAGCGCTGTATCAGCGCGAGTACGAAAACGCGCGGGGCGCGACGGCATTTCAGGAAGCTATGACTTCGCAGCAGCAAACTACTTTATGAGCGCAAAGCAAGACTCGCCGGCTGGGCGGCCTTTGAAGATTATGCAGGTCGCCAGCGCTTTCACCTCCTGGGGCGGCATGGAAATTCACCTGCTGAACCTGGCGCAGCAGCTCGAAAAACGGGGACATCAAGTGGTGGTCGCCGCGCAGCCGGGCAAATGGGTCGAACAACGCGCTCAGTTTCTGGGCCTGGAAACATTCCCCGCCACGATTTTGCGTCAGCAGGATTGGTCGGAGTTTCAGCAGTACCGCCGCTTTCTCCGCCGCGAGCGTTTTGACGTTGTTCATACCCACACCAACTGGGATGCCGTCATTCCTGCCGCTGCGGCCCGCGCCGCCGGAGTGCCCGTTTCCGTGATGACTTGGCACCTGCCGTTTCCCTTCAAGGACCGGCGGGGCGGAAATCTGATTTTGTCCGGGTTATACCGGCGCATGATCGCGATCTCCGGGTCGGTCCGGGACCGGCATATCGCGCATGGGGTTGATCCAAAAAAAGTGGAGGTGATTCACCACGGCACAGATACGGCGGCGTTCCGAGCGGTGACGCAGGACCGAGACACGGTGCGCCGGTCGCTCGGCCTGCCGTTCGACGCCCTCGCGGTCGGGATATTGGGACGCGTCTCGCCTGAGAAGGGCCACTCCGATCTGCTGGAAGCGGTGCGCCTGCTGTCCGGGGCCGTCCCGAGCTTGCGTGCTGTTGTTGTAGGCGACGGGGCCGACATGCCGCGCCTGCGCGAAGAAGCGGCATCGAAGGGGCTTGCTGAACGCGTGGTCTTTACGGGCTTCCGGGACGATGTCAACAACGTCATCAGCGCTTTGGATATCGTCGCTGTGCCGTCGAACTGGCACGAGCCGTGTTCGGCGGTCGTGCAGCAGGCGATGGCGCTGTCCAAGCCCGTGATCGGCTCGCGCATGGGCGGCACCCCGGAAATGGTCGCCGAAGGGAAAACCGGCCTGCTGGTTCCGGCGTCCGACCCGCCTGCGCTGGCCGAAGCGCTCACGGTGCTGGCGCAGGACCCCGTGCGGCGGGCGGAAATGGGTGCAGCGGGCCAGGCCCGTGCCGAAGCACATTTCACGCTGTCCCGTATGACCGAACAAGTCGAAGCATTGTATTATCGAGAGCTTGCTCGGAAGCCTCTCAGTCGGCAGTTTTCTGCGAACCCCCGAGAGATGGTTTCTTAGCGTATGTATTTGTGAAACGCATTCTGATTATTAAGCTCTGGGCGCTGGGCGATATTTTGATGGCGACGCCGCTGCTCACGGCTTTGCGGGCCAAGTGGCCCGACGCGCAGATTACCTGGGCGGCAGACACGCAGTACGCCGGGATTTTAGACAGCCATCCCCTTCTTTATGAAGTGATGGCTGTTGATACGGGCCGCTGGCGGCGGCGTTTGCGGCGCGGTGATTTGTTCGGGTGGACCGGCGAAGCGCGGCGGCTGCACGGCGCAATGGCGCAGCGGCAGTTTGACATTGCGGTCAATTTTCACCCGGAAAAGTGGTGGATGCGGCTGCTGGCTGTCGCGCCCATTCGGGTGGGTCTGTTCGGGTCGGACAAACCGGTGCCGACGCACCGGCTTTATACCCACGTTGTTTCGGAATCGGCAGGCGGCGCGGCGCACAACACGGATCGTTATTTGGAGATCGCCAAAGCGCTCGGCTGCCCGCCGGCAGGCCGGGCCATGACTCTCGGCGAGACGCCGGACGAAGCGTCGTTCTGGGCCGGCTTCTGCCGGGCGCGTGCCATCCGCCGAGACCGCCCGGTGGTCGTTCTTGCGCCGTTTGCAACGACCGAAAACCGAGTTTGGGAAACCGACCGGCTGGCGCAGCTTGCCGCCTGGATGCAGGACGACTGCGCAGCGACTGTTGTGCTGAGCGCAGGGCCGAAGGACGGAGCGGCGGCGCGAAAAATCGCCGCGCTGATGCCCGGACGCCCGCCGGTGATTGCCGAAGGGCTGACGCTGCGGCAATTTGTCGCCGTGCTGCGCGGCGCGGACCTAGTGGTATGCGCGGACTCCAGCCCAATGCACATTGCGGGGGCGCTGGGAAAGCCCTATGTCGCCCTGTTCGGCCCAACCCCGGTCGCGGGCCGAGCGCCGCTGGCCGGGCTTGGGATTGCTCTGGCAAAGCCGCTGCCGTGTGCGCCCTGCGATCAGTCCGGCTGCCGCAACGCGGTGTTTCGCGAATGTTTGAAGCGCATCACGACGGCGGAAGTGCAGACGGCTGTTCTTGAAATGCTGCCGTCGCTGCATCCGAAAAAATAAACACTTTATGCAAAATGTCCATCTCGAAAACTTCCCCGATCATGTGATCGGCGACGGCTATCCGCTGGCGGTGATCGCCGGGCCGTGCGTGATTGAATCGCTTGCCCTGTGCCGCGAAGTCGCCGCCGAGGCGAAGGCCGTCTGCGCCGAGCTTGGCCTGCCGTTTATCTTCAAAGCGTCGTTCGACAAGGCCAATCGCACGTCTTCGGGATCGTTTCGGGGCGACGGCTTGGACCGAGGCTTGGAAGTGCTGGCGGCCATTAAAGCCGAGTTCGGCATTCCCGTTTTGACCGACATCCATGAAACCTGGCAGGTCGCGCCTGTCGCCGAAGTTGTGGACGTGCTGCAAATCCCGGCGTTTTTGTCCCGGCAGACCGACCTCCTGATCGCCGCCGGCGAAAGCGGGCGGGTGGTCAATGTCAAAAAAGGCCAGTTTTTGGCCCCGTGGGACATGAAAAATGTTGTGGAGAAAGTTCGGGGAACAGGCAACACGAATTTACTGCTGACCGAGCGGGGGGCGTCGTTCGGCTACAACACGCTGATTGTGGACATGCGCTCGCTGCCGACAATGCGGGCGCTCGGCTGCCCGGTGGTCTTTGACGCCACCCATTCGGTGCAGCAGCCGGGCGGGCAGGGGAGCAGCTCAGGCGGGCAGCGGGAGTTTATCCCGGCGCTGCTGCGGGCGGCGGTGGCGGCGGGGGTGGACGCGCTGTTTTTGGAAGTGCACCCGCAGCCGGAGCGGGCGCTGTCGGACGCCGCGACGATGCTGCCGCTGTCGCAGCTTCGCGCCCTGCTGCGGGCGGCCAAGGCGATTGACGAGGTTGTGAAGCCCCCCCGCCCCAATTCTGGGAGAAAGCCCCCCCGCCCCAATTCTGGGGAGCCATATGGATAAGAAGGGCGCAGCAAGCAGCGCCCCTACGGGTTCTTTTCCGTTTCCTCTTCCGGCTCCCCAGAATTGGGGCGGGGGGGCAGTATCGTCACCCGCCGCCCGTCCACCGACAAGCGCCCGGCGGCGAACAGCGCGGCGGCGCGGGGGTAGGTTTCGTGCTCGGCGGCCAGAACACGCGCGGCAAGCGTGTCCGGCGTGTCGCCTTCTTCGACGGGAACCGCCGACTGGCAGATGATGGGGCCGGTGTCGTAGTGCTCGTCCACGAAATGCACCGTGCAGCCGGAGACTTTCGCGCCGTATTCCAAGACCGCTGCGTGGATATGCGTCCCGTACATGCCCTGCCCGCCGAACGACGGCAGCAGGGCGGCGTGAATGTTCATCAAGCGGCCCCGATACGACGACACGACAGGGGTGGGGACTTTTCGCATGTACCCGGCGAGGCACACGAGGTCAATGCGGGCGTCGGCAAGGGCCGTCAACAGCGCGTCGGCGTAACGGTCTTCCGGCTGTTTCGAGCCGATGCTCAGCGCCGGCAGGCCCAGGTCCGCCGCGCGGGCCAGCGCCGGGGAGTCGGGATAATTGCCGACGACCAGCGCGACTTCGCCGCTGATTTGGCCCGACGCGCACGCCGCCGCAATCGCCGCCATGTTGGAGCCGCGCCCGTGCCGCCCCGAAAGAAGAACTGCAATCCGCACACTCATACTCGCACACTCATGCCGACTAGTTCGGCATCAGCCGTTTGTTCTCCTTGTATTAGCTTGACAAATAATCGGGATTCGTTTAAGATAAGCTCTATGGCAAAAATTATCGCGCTTCTTCTTCCCCGGCTCCGCGCCGCCGCTGTTGTCGCCGTGCTGGCGCTGGGCTTGTACGGGCTGGTGTCCTACAACCGGGCGCATCAAGCATCGCTAGAAACGATCCTGGCCGACGGCGCTCCCGCCGCCTGCGACGCTGCCGTGCGCGGGCTGGTGCAAAACGGACGCTTGGCGGACACGCTGATCAACACGCAGAACCCGGACGAGGACGCAAAAAGCGCTCACAACGTCCGCAGCCTCAAAATCCGCAAAAATGCGACCGACTCGGTCAACCGCCTGAGCGCGGCCGAGACCATCACTTCGGCGGAGGCGTTCGACACGCTGTTTTTGATCTGCAAAGACGGCGGCGAGGGTATCAAGCCCGCCGCAGAAGCCGGACTGACCGCGCTCGGCAGCAAAAGCGACTCCGGCTTGAACGCCGTTGTGCAGCGGCTTTCCAACGGCGACCCGGACATTCGCGGCGCGGCGGTGGATGTGCTCGGGCAGATCGGCGGCGCAAAGACCGCTGCCGCCGTGGATGCCGTGCTGGGCACGCCGGCGGCGCAGGACTCGGCGATCAGCGCCCTGCAAAAGATCGGCGCACCGTCGGTGCCGCTGCTGGTCGCGCATCTGAACGACCCGGCGACCGCAAACGACATCGCTTTCCGGCAGCAGATGATCGGGGTGCTGGATGCCGTCGCCGCACCGGCCGCGCTGCCTGCCCTGACCAAGATCGCCGGAGAAACCGCGCAGCCGTCGGTGCAGCGCCTGGCCCAAGTCGCGCTGGCTGACATTGTTTTGTCGGTGTTCAAATCCGTCGCGACCGCGCAAAGCGCTGCGGCGGCGGCCAAAGACCCGGCGGCGAAAACGGCGGCGGACGCGGCGCTGGCGAAAAGCCGCGCCGACCTGCCGGCGGCGCAAAGCGCCGAGCCGACCCTGCGGGGAATTCTCGGAAACACGCAGGCGGAAAGCGAATCTCGCGCCCAGGCGGCGCTGGCGCTCGGGCAGTACGGCACGCCGGCGGCGGTATCCGCGCTGGCTGCGGGTTTGGGCGACTTTGACGCCCAGGTACGGGACTCGTGCGCCGCCGGCGCACAGTCATCCGGCGCGGCGGCGGTCGGCCCGCTGACGGCGGCGCTGGCGTCCGGCGAGACCGTCAAGCGCACGGCCGCCGCCGAAGCGCTGGGAGGAATCGGCACCCCGGCGGCCGTCGCGGCGCTGACAGGGGCGCTGAACTCGCCCGCCGCGCCGTCGGCTGTCCGCGAAGGCGCGGCGGTCGGCCTGGGCCGCAGCGGCAGCCCCTCGGTTATCCCGACTTTGGTGGCAGCGCTGGGCGACCGCGACGGCGCGGTCGCGTCCGCCGCGCAGGCGGGCTTGCTGTCCCCGGCGCTGGCAAAGCCGGCCATCCCGGCGCTGATTGCCGCGCTGTCCGGGCCGACCCCAGCGCCGTTCAATGCCGGCGAAACGCTGGCGCGGATGGGAGCGCTGGCCGAGACCGATGTGGTGCCGCGCCTGACCGAGACGATTGCTTCGGGCAGCGCCCCGGCGCAGACCTGGGCCGCCGTGACTCTCGGGCAGATCGGCACCAAGTCCGCCCCGGCGCTTGCTGCGCTGCAAGGACTGGCGAAAAGCGCAAACCCGCAGGCCCAGTACGCGGCGTCGCAGTCCCTGCTGAAGCTGTCCGGGTCGTAAGCCGAAGCGCTTAAAACGCCGCGCCGGCGTTCAATCGGTCGTCCATTGCGGCTTGAAGCTGCCGGATATGGGCGGCATTGCGCCCGAAGTCGCCGGCACCGCTGCGGGTGCGTGCCCGAACGGTCACGCGGACCTGCCCGTGGCCCAGGGCGAAAAAGTATATTGTCACATCGTCGGCGGCAAGGCTGAAGGCGCTTTTGGCCGACGCTTCAATGATCTCATTTTCGGCGTCCTTCGACGCCAGCGCCCAGCCCGGCAGGCGGGACAGGGCCTGCTCCGCCGCCGCCATCGCTCGGCCTGTTTCAGCGTAGTACACCCGCGACCGCAGCGCCGGGTACGCCGCGCTTTCGCCGGTCGTGACATCGCCGGCCGTGACCAGCCGCCGGTTTTTCCATCCCCAGCAGGCCGCCGCGAGGGCCAGTCCCAGCCAAACCCAGCCGCGCTGCGTTTTGTTCATTTGATTTCCAGTCGCTCCATGCCCCGGTTCAGCGCGGCCAGCATTTTCTCGTGCAGCGCCGGGTTCGACGCACTCAGCATGCTCGATAAATTGGCCTCGGTCGTGTCCAGCAGCCGGGTGGCGTCCAGCGGCCGCCCGTAAGCGTCGGAAACAATCGCGCCCGCTTCCTGCGCAATCAGCGCGGCGGCGGCGATGTCATAGGGGAACAAGCCGATGGGCTTGCCGAAGCCCAGCGCCACAAACCGGGCGCGGGACGCCGGAAAGTCGCGCAAAATTCGGTTGCCGATGTCAATCGTGGCCGCAAGCTGCCCGGTCATCAGGCGGGTCAGCGAAAACGCCGTCGAGTTAAACAAAAAGCAGCCGCCGGTCACCGACGACGCATCCACAATCTCGCTCAGCGCCGTGCCGACCCATTCAAAAGGCCGCGCGACCATCTCAAAAGTCAGCGGCGCTTTGGCGATCTCGGTCACCGGCAGCAGGCGGGGCGCTTTTTCCGCGCCGTCCGGCCCGATCCAGTGCGCCCCGCCCCCGCGCTCCGCCCAGAACAAGTCGTCGTTTTTCAGCTCCCCAATGCAGCCGATGAGCACGTCGCCCATGGTCACGTCCGGCGTGTAATTCGCCCACGCGACCGACACGACGCACTGCTCAAAGCCGGCAATGGCCGCGCGGGTGCCGTCAATCGGGTCAATCACCAGAACGGCTTCCGGGGACGCGCCGAACTCGATCAAGCCTTTGTCCTCCGAGTAATAGGCGATGGACAGCTTTTCGCGCTCGATAAACGAGATAATCGCTTCTTCCGCAATGTCGTCAATCGCAAACGTGGCGTCGCCCGATGCCGCCGTGCCGGACACTTCGCGGCTCTGCCACGCCCCGAGGTGGGGCCGAACGGCGTCCCGGATATGCCGGGTCATGGCGAGAACAGTTTCTTGTGGTGTCAATTTCAATCCCTTCCTGCGTTTTTGGTGCGGATATGCCGCCCGATGCGCCAGGTTTGCCCGCCGTCATGCGTACTGTAAAGAATTCTCTCAAATCGAGTGCCGCCCCGATAATTCACGACAAGTGAGCCGTCCCGCCTTTGCGGACCGAAGAAGCGCGGCCTGCTGATGATGCCGTATCCGTCGCCAATACCAGCAGGCTCAGGCAGGACTTGAAGCCGCCAGTGCCGTCCGCCGTCGTTCGTCCGGTAAAGTGGCATCTCGTCATAGCCGTGGTATCCCGCTGCCAGCCACCCGATGGACGCCGTGCGAAAGGTCAGCCCGTTCGGGTCAATGTGGTCGGGAATTGCACGGGTGACAAAGGCCCATGTCTTCCCGCCGTCCGTGGTCCGAAACAAATCCTTGCGGGTGGACCCGCTCGCCATGTCCGATATCGTCAGCAGCCATCCGTGCCGGCGGTCTAAAAACGACAAGAGCAAAGAATAGCCGCTTTGGTTGCCGAACTGAGATTTTGTCCAATGGCGGCCGCCGTCGTGTGTCTGCTCAACAATAATCCGCGTGTCGCCGCTGATCATCGCCGCCCAGCAGGTTTGACCGCTGAGGCTGTCAAAATCTATGCCCTCCGAGGCGATATCATTCTCGCTGGCGGCAATCTGCGCGGGCGACAGCGGCCAAATCACGCGCGGCGAGACGTTTTTCCAGCTCGCGCCGCCGTTGGTCGTTCGCAGCAGAACTGAGCCACGCGGGGTGGAAGCCAGTGCCCATCCCGTGCGCGAGTCAGTCATTTGTGTTTTGGTAAAGTGCCACGGAGCCGCAGTTCCCGGTATGGGGAAAAGGCACGCCGCTAAAAGCCAAACCAGCAGATGAGTACGCATTTTAGGCACTCCGCCGCAGGTCGCTCAGCGCGAGCTTTTCCAAACTCTCGACAAGGTGATGGGCCTGCTCAAACGCGAAGTGCTTGGTCAGGGCGGTCGGGACGGCGATGGTGAACAAGCCGGCGGCGTGGGCGGCGGCGAGGCCGCGCGGGGAGTCTTCAAACGCGGCGCAGCGCCCCGGCGGGACGCCGAGGCGGCTTGCGGCCAGCAAATAAACATCGGGCGCAGGCTTGGGATGCTCCACTTCGTCGGCGGTGGCGATGGCGCGAAATCGGGCGGTCAGGCCGGTGATGTCCAAAACGCGGTCCACCCATTCGCGGTCGGAGTTGGACGCGACCGCGCAGGGGATACCGGCTTCGTTGAGCGCGTCGAGCAGGGCGAGAACGCCGGGCATGGGGGTCAGCCGGCCGATGGCGGCTTGGTAGAGCGCCCGGCGGCGGGCGTCAACGGCCTCCGGGTCGTAGCCCGGCCCGGCGGCGTCGGCCAGCGGGGCGTGCCAGTTGTTCAGGCTTTGGCCTTTAGCCGCGCCCACGGTGTGCGCCCACGCTTCAATCGGGAAATGCAGGCCCTGTTCTTCGTAGATTTTGCGCCAGGCGTCGTAGTCCGGCGTTTCGGTATCGGCGAGCAGGCCGTCGCAATCGAAGATCGCGCCGAGTGTCGGCAAGTTCTGTGTAGTCACGCGGGGTAGTTCGGGAAGGGACTGGGGAATTCCTGCTATAATGGAGGCATGAGTGAACGATTTTCTAGGCGGCTGCCGATGCGAGGCAGTAAACTCTTCTATGCCTTCGGCATCACTTCGTCTCTGCTGAACAACATGCTTTGCAGAAAGAAAAGAAACCGAACGTACAGCGCTCTTTCGTCCAAAGGACGCCATTCAGCGAGAGGGATTTATTCCCTCGCGCTTCTGCTCCTCCTTTCTCCCGTCCAAGCCCAAACTCCGCCTGCCCCGGCCCTTGACAAAATCCTTCAAGCGCCGGCGCTCAGCGGCGGCATCACCGGGGCGATGGTCTGCCGGGTGAGCGACGGCAAAGTGTTGTACGCCCGCAACCCCGACCTGCGGCTGCTGCCGGCGTCCAATGCCAAGCTGTGGACTTCGGCGGCGGCGCTCGGGCTGCTCGGGCCGAGCTTTCGCACGACGACGGATGTGCTGGCGTCCGCCCGGCCCGATGCCGACGGGAAAATCGCCGGGGAGCTGTACCTGCGGGGCGGCGGGGACAGCCTCTTGTCGGCGGCGGATTTGGACACGCTGGCGGCGGATTTGGCAGCGGCGGGGGTTAGAAAGATCGGCGGCGGCATTGTCGGCGACGGCTCGCGGTTTGCCGGGCCGGTGTACGGCTTCGGGTGGGAGTGGGACGACTTCAGCGACGAGGAATTCCCGCAGATTTCAGGATTGGAAGCGGAAGAAGGCGTGCTGGCGGTCCACGCCGCGCCCGGCGCACGGCCCGGCGACCCGGTGAGTGTGACACTGAACCCGCCGACCGATTATGTGCGCGTGACGATTGACGCCGAAACCGGCGCAAAAGACGCGGCGGCCGACTGCAAAGTCACCAAGCGGTGGCAGAAAAACGAGTTTGTCGTCTCAGGCACGCTGCCGCTCGGCAGGATGCTGGACGTGAAAATCCCAATCGAGTCGCCGCCGCTGTTTGCCGCGACTCTTTTGCGGCAGGCATTGGTCAAGCGCGGCATCACTGTCGGCGGCGGCGCGGCGCTCGGCACAACGCCGGCCCACGCCGTGCGGCTGGGGTCGCACCCGAGCCTGCCGCTGTCCGTGGTGCTGGCCCGCATGAACAAGCCGAGCGACAATCTGCTGGCGGAGTCCTTGGTGCGGCTGCTGGCCCCCGAAGGGACGTTTGACGCGGGCCTTGCCCGCGAGCTGCCGTTTTTCCGCTCGCTGGGCGTGGACACCCGCCCGGTTGCGCTGGTGGACGGCTGCGGGGTGGGGCGGCGCGATTATGTGACGGCCCGGTCGGTCGCGCAGCTTTTGCTCGGGATGCACCGGCGTTCCGACTGGCCGGTGTATTATGCGTCGCTGCCGGTTGCCGGGGTGGACGGCACGCTGAAAAATCGCATGGTCGGAACATCGGCGGCCGGCAATGTCCATGCAAAAACGGGAACGCTGAGTCAGGTGCGGGCGCTGTCCGGGTATGTCTTGGGGCGCAGCGGGACCCTGTACGCGTTTTCGCTGCTGATGAACAATTTTCCCGGCAGCGCCCGCTCGGCGGGCGCGGTTCAGGACTCGTTCGTGGTCTGGCTCGCCGGGCACTTGTGAGCGGGAAGAAACGCTTTGCTCCACGCGGCGACGGCGTCCAAGATCGGCTTCAAGGCTTGGCCGCTTTCGGTGAGCGCATACGAGGTGCGGGGCGGCATCAGGGAATGCACGGTTTTGGTCAGCACGCCCGCTTCTTCCAGCCCATGCAGGCGCTGAGTCAGCGTGGTCGTGTTGACCGTGCCGCGCCGCATTAAATCGCAGAACGACAGCGGGGCGGCTTGAAGGCTGTGGACGATCATCAAGGTCCATTTTTCCTGCAAAAGCGACGCGCCGCGCACAAAGTCCGCCGCGCCGTCGCATTCGGCGCTTTCGGGACGCTCTTCAATTCGGCTTTCTTCTATATCTCTTTCTTCGTCGTGCATGGTTTTCTTTCGCCGCGTGCGTGGTAGAGTATTGTACCCGATACCGTCAAGAGATTTAAGGCGCACAAAGAAATTGTGCGAATAATTTTCGGGAACGCTTGACAAATTAAAGTGAAAGCGTTATACTCACTCCATTGGAGAATTGCAAATGAAAACGGCCCTGCTGATTGCCCGCCTGCTGCTCGGCGTGATGTTTGTTGTGTTCGGCCTTAACGGTTTCCTGCACTTTCTGCCGCAGCCGCCCGGCCCGCCTGTTGCACAGCAGTTCGGGGCGGCTTTGTTCGCGGCGGGCTTCTGGCCGCCGATCTTTGCCTTGCAGCTTCTCGGCGGATTGATCCTGCTGTCGGGCCGCTATGTTCCTCTCGGGCTGGTCGTACTCGGGCCGATCATCGTCAACATTTTGCTGTTTCATGTTTTGATGGAGCCGGCGGGGATTGCGCCTGGCCTGCTGGCCCTGGTGCTGTGGCTGGCGGTGTTTTACTCGGTGCGCTCGGCCTTCGCCGGCCTTTTTGTCCCGAAAGTCGCGGAAGCGGTGTAGCGTGGAACTTGGCATTGACAGCTTTGCGGCGGCGGGACTCGGCGGCGTGTCCGACTCGGACGGCCTGCGGAACCTGGTGGCCCGGATTGAGCACGCCGACGCCGTGGGGCTGGACGTGTTCGGGATCGGCGAGCATCACCGGCGCGAGTTTCTGGATTCGGCCCCGGCGGTCATTCTCGCGGCGGCGGCAACGCGCACAAAGCGCATTCGGCTGTCGAGCGCAGTCACGGTGCTGAGCGCCGCCGATCCGGTGCGGGTCTTTCAGAGCTTTGCGACGCTGGATTTGCTGTCGGCGGGCCGGGCGGAGATTGTGGCCGGGCGGGGGTCGTTCACCGAGTCGTTTCCGCTGTTCGGGCTGGAGTTCGGCGACTACGATTCGCTGTTCGCCGAGAATTTGGACTTGCTTCTCAAACTGCGCGAGACCGAGCGTATCACCTGGCAGGGCCGTCACCGGGCGGCGCTGACGGGGCAGGGGGTGTATCCGCGTCCCGTGCAAACACGGCTCCCCGTGTGGCTCGGGGTCGGCGGGACACCGGAGTCGTTTGTCCGGGCCGGAACGCTCGGCCTGCCGCTGATGGTGGCGATTATTGGCGGGGAAACCCATCGGTTCCGGCCTTTGATTGATTTGTACCGAGACGCCGGGCGGCAGGCGGGGCATGCGCCGGAAGCGCTGCGGGTCGGCCTGCACTCGCTCGGGTATGTCGCTGAAACGACCGAAGCGGCTGTGGCGGGCTTTTTTCCGGGGTACGCCGAGATGTTCACGCGGATTGGCCGCGAGCGCGGCTGGGGGCCGGTGTCCCGCGCTCAGTTTGACGCCCAAAACGGCCCGTTGGGGGCGCTGATCGTCGGCGGCCCGGAAGAAGTCGCCGCCAAGATACGCCGTCACTCCGAGGCGCTGGGCGGCGTGTCGCGCGTCACGCTGCAAATGGACGGCGCAAACCTGCCGCATGCGGCGCTGATGGACGCTATCGGGCTGCTCGGCAGCCGCGTCAAGCCGCTTCTCGGCTGACTTTTACCTGAACGCATAGAACACAAAGGAACCCGTTATGACCCACATTCTGCATCTTGACTCCAGCCCGCGCGGCGCGGGGTCGCATTCCCGGACCGTTTCCGGCGAGCTGGTTGAAGCCCTGAAAGCCGCCGACCCATCGGTGACGGTGACGTACCGCGACCTCGGCCATGAAGCCGTGCCGTATGTCACCGAGCCGTTCATTTATGCCATGTATACTCCCGCCGAGCAGCGCACCCCGGAGCAAAACGAGCTGCTGCAAACGTCGGACGCGCTGATCGCCGAGCTGTTCGCCGCCGACCTGTTTGTGCTGGGCGTCCCGATGTACAACTTCACCGTCCCCGGCGTTTTCAAGTCTTACATTGACCAGATCGTCCGGGCCAATGTCACGTTCGACCCGGCCACTTACCAGGGCCTGCTGCTGAACAAAAAAGCGGTGGTCGTCACCGCGCGGGGCGGCGGCGGCTACGGCCCCGGCGAAGCCCGCGAAGCGTACAATGTGCAGGACCCGGTGATCAAAAACGCGTTCGGCTTGATGGGCGTTTCCGACATTGAGTTTGTCCACGTCAACAACACGGCACGCGGCGACGATGCGGTCAACGGCGCACTCGCCGAAGCGCGGGCTAAAATCGCCGCGCTTGTCCCGTCGCTGGTGAAATAATCGTGCTGTGACGCACATGGAGAAAGTTCTTTATGAACAAAACACTGACAGCTTCCGCCCTGACCGGCGGCGCGGCGGCTGCGGTCGCCGCCGCGATGCTGCTGAACCCCGGCCCGGCATTTCCCGCGCCCCGTCTGCTCGGCAAAACGACGGTCGGGGCCGCTCTGCCTGTCGCCGGCGCATACACCCTCGACCCCATGCACACGTCGGTCGGCTTTGAGATTCAGCATATGGGCCTGAGCAAAGTTCAAGGGCGCTTTGATGCGACGGCGGGCAGAATCCTTGCCGATCCCGCCGATTTGTCCAAATGCGCCGTCTCGTTTACCGCGCAGGTCGCCTCGATTGACACCAATGTCGCCCCGCGCGATACGGATTTGAAGTCCGCCAACTTTTTCGACGCCGCCGACTTCCCGACCGTGTCGTTTCAAAGCAAAACGGTCCGTAAATCCGGCGATCACTTTGTGGCCGACGGCACGCTGACCATTCGGGACCAGGCGCACCACTTGTCGCTGCCGTTTCGGTATCTCGGCCCGGTGCAGGACCCGTTCGGCGGCGTTCGGCTGGGCATACTCGCCGACCCGGTGACGATCAGCCGCAAGGCTTACGGGATCACCTGGGACCACCGCATGCCCGACGGCTCCCCGCAGCTTGCCGACGCGGTCACGGTCCGGCTGTCCGCCGAAGCGACCAAAGATAAATAGGCGCAAAGACAAAAAAGCCTGCCGCACAGTGCGGCAGGCTTTTTTGCGGGCGCGTACCCGAATGTCTTGACAAAAGTTCCCGCCTTGTGCTATCCTACAAAACCTCAAGTCGCTGATGACTGCCAGGCAGCCTTCCGGCGCACGCGATGAAGCACTCCGGTTACCTTTCCTACTTTTAGGCCCCCGGCCTATTTAGGTCCCACTCATAGGTTCCACTCTCAGGAGGATGCTTTTCGTGACAAAACTTTGGTACGCCGCCCTTTGCGCGGCCCTGCTTCTGCCTCTTTCTTTCTCAACGGTTCACGCCCAGGCCCCCGCACCGCCCGGCCCCGCGCCGGCGGCGGCTCCTGCGGCCGCGCCGGCGGCGAAAACCGTGGACGGCGCTTTAGCCGTTCAGGACAACACCGCCACCCCGCCGGCGGCGCTCGGCACGCTGAAAGCCGTCAACAACGGATCGCTGACGGCGGAAGGCGCAAGCCGGGGCGACACGGCGTGGATGATTGTCGCGACCGCCCTAGTCATGCTGATGACCCCCGGCCTGGCGCTCTTTTACGGCGGCCTGGTGCGCTCCAAAAATGTCTTGAATACCCTAATGATGTCGTTTGTCGCGCTCGGCATTATCACGATCCAATGGGCGCTCTGGGGCTATTCGGTGGCGTTCGGCCCGACCCCGCTGAACGGCCCGCTGCATTTAATCGCCGCCAGTCCCTTAAGCTGGATGGGACTTCAAGCCGGCGCGGGCGCAACTCCTGTGTCCAATGCCCCGACCATTCCCGGCGCGATCTTTATGCTGTTTCAGATGACGTTCGCGATTATCACCCCCGCGCTGATTTCCGGCGCTATCGCCGAGCGGATGAAGTTCGGCGCGTACTGCTTGTTTATCCTGCTGTGGGCGACGTTCTTTTATGACCCGCTGGCGCACATGGTGTGGGACGGCGGCCTGATCGGCACCGGCAAAATCCATGCCCTCGACTTTGCCGGCGGCACCGTCGTTCATATTTCGTCCGGCGTCTCGGCTTTGGTGCTGTGCATCATGCTCGGCAAGCGGCGCGGGCACGGGGCGGAAGAAATGCGCCCGCACAATGTCCCGATGGTTTTGATTGGGGTCGCCCTGCTGTGGTTCGGCTGGTTCGGCTTCAATGCCGGCTCGGAGCTGGCGGCGGACGGCGTCGCGACGGCGGCGTTTATCAACACGCATATCGCGACGGCGGCTGCCGCGATGTCCTGGACCCTGGTGGAATGGATTCGCTTCAAGAAGCCGACTGCGGTGGGCTTCGGCTCCGGCGCGGTCGCGGGCCTGGTCGCCATCACCCCCGCCTGCGGCTTTGTGAATGCGTTTGACGCGCTGCTGATCGGCTTCATCGTTTCCCCCATCTGCTTCTCGATGATCCAGCTCAAAGGCAAGCTGAACCGCTACGACGACGCGCTCGATGTGTTCGGCGTCCATGCCTGCGGCGGAATGTGGGGCGCTCTGGCGACCGGCTTGTTCGCCAACTCGACTGTCAACTCGCTGGTCAACTCCGGCGGCTCTGCCCAGCTCGGCGTCGCCAACGGCCCGTTTTCCGGCGCTCCGAATGCGTCCTGGGGCCAGCCGGTTGCCCAGATTGAAGCGATTTTGCTCACGGTCGTGATGGCGATTGTGGCGACGCTTTTGATCGGCTCGCTGGTCAATTTAGTTGTTCCCGGCGGCATGCGTGCCCCGTCCGAGCAGGAAGAAGATGGTTTGGATGTCACCGAGCACGGCGAGGAAGGCTATTCCGGCGAGAATGCCGGCATTCCGGCGCTGGCGGGAATTGATTAACCTGCCGGGTTCCCAAAGGAGAAACACACATGGTCCGAATTGAAGCGATTATCCGGCCCAGCCGGCTCGACGAAGTGAAGTCCGCGCTGGACGACCTCGGCATCCACGGCATCAGCGTCACCGAAATCAAAGGCGCAGGCAAGCAAAAGGGCTACACCCAGCACTACCGAGGCTCGGAGTACCAGGTCAATCTGCTGCCGAAAGTGCAGTTGATCGTGGTGGTGGCCGACAGCCAGCAGGACAGCGTGGTCGGCGCGATTGAAGGCGCGGCCCGCACCGGCGAGATCGGCGACGGCAAAATCTTCGTCACGCCGGTTTTGGAAGCCGTGCGTATCCGCACCGGCGAGCGCGGCGACACCGCAGTCAGTTGACAATCAGCGCCCGGCACTTTCAGTGCCGGGTTCTTTCTTTGGAAGCCTCCTCATGGCCTTTCGTCCCTGCATTGACCTCCAAAATGGCCGAGTCGTCCAGATTGTCGGCGGCACGCTGACCGACGATCCTTCGCAGACAATCACGAACCATGTTTCGGCCCGCTCCGCCGCCGAGTTTGCGGCGCTCTACCAAGCCGACAGCTTAATCGGCGGCCATGTGATCATGCTCGGCTCCGGCAGCGAGGATGCGGCCCGCTCGGCGCTGGCGGCGTACCCCGGCGGCCTGCAAGTCGGCGGCGGCGTCACGGCGGACAACGCGCGGCTGTGGCTTGACGCCGGGGCGAGCCACGTCATCGTCACGTCGTTTCTATTCGACGGCGGCGCGTTTTCCCCGGCCCGCCTCGCTGCGATGGCGGCCGCCGCCGGCAAAGACCGCCTTGTTGTCGATATTAGCTGCCGCCGGGGGGCCGACGGGGAGTATTATGTCGCGACAAACCGCTGGCAGACCGTCACCGGCACGCGCCTTGACTCCGCGCTTTTTGCCCGGCTTGAAGACCACTGCGCTGAGTTTCTGGTCCATGCCGCCGATATCGAGGGCCGTTGCGAGGGGATTGACGAAAATTTGGTGCGCCGGCTCGGCGGCTGGGTGTCTCGGCCGGCCACCTACGCCGGCGGGGCGCGGCGTTTAAGCGACATTGCCCGTGTCGCCGAGCTTTCCGGCGGCAAAGTGGATTTGACCATCGGCAGCGCTTTGGACATCTTCGGCGGCTCTTTGGTGAAGTACGCGGACG
The DNA here is from genome assembly GCA_965246745.1 of Capsulimonadaceae bacterium. GTDB lineage: Bacteria > Armatimonadota > Armatimonadia > Armatimonadales > Capsulimonadaceae > JANXMY01. The sequence continues at coordinate 777,772 of OZ251980.1, read as the reverse complement.
CGGCAAAGCAGGGGAAGTAGCCCCCCCGCCCCAATTCTGGGGAGCCGGAAAAGAACCCGTAGGGGCGCTGCTTGCTGCGCCCTTCTTGTCCATATGGCTCCCCAGAATTGGGGCGGGGGGCTTCCGGGTACAATAATCCCATGCACCCGCGTATTTATCTCGATTATGCCGCCACGACCCCGCTGCGCCCGGAAGCGCAGGCGGCGATGGAGCCGTTTTTGACGGCCGACGGGTTCGGCAACCCGAGCAGCCTGCATGCCGACGGGCAGCGGGCCAAACGCGCCCTGGATGCCGCCCGCGACACGCTGGCCGGGGCTTTGGGCTGTCAGTTTGGGGAGATTTCGTTTACGAGCGGCGGCACCGAGTCGGACAACGCGGCGCTGATCGGTATCATGCTGGCGAATAAATCGCGCGGACGGCACTTGATTACGACGCAGATTGAGCATGAAGCCGTCACCGAAACGGCCCGCTTTCTTGGAACCCTCGGCTTCCGCGTGACATATCTGCCCGTAGATGAGTTCGGCACGGTGTCCCCGGCCTCGGTCGCCGACGTGCTCACGGATGAAACCGTGCTGGTCTCCGTCATGCACGCGAACAACGAAGTCGGGACAATTCAGCCGCTGGCCGAGATCGCCGAGATCGTGCATCGGCGCGGGGCGCTGCTGCACACCGACGTCGTGCAGACATTCGGCCAGCTTCCGGTAACCGTGAACAGTCTCGGCGCGGATTTGATAACGCTCTCGGCCCATAAAATCTACGGCCCGAAAGGCGCGGGGGCGCTGTATGTGCGCTCAGGACTTGCCATCGAGCCGCTGCTGCACGGCGGCGGGCAGGAGCGGGGGCGGCGTTCCGGCACCGAAAATGTCGCCGCGATTGCGGGATTTGGTGAGGCGGTACGTTGTTTATTGCCCGAGCGGGACGCTGAAGCCGCCCGGCTGACCGCGCTTCGTGACCGTCTGTGGGCCGGCCTTTCGGCGCGTCTGCCGAGCGCCGTCCTGAACGGCCACCCCGCCGAGCGCCTGCCGAACAACCTCAATTTCTCCCTGCCAGGCTTGGACGCTGAAACATTGCTGCTGTCGCTCGACCGCGCGGGCATTTCGGCGTCGTCCGGGTCCGCCTGCACGTCCGGCAGCATCGAGCCGAGCCATGTTTTGTCGGCGATGGGCCTGTCCGAAGCCCGCCTCAAAAGCACCCTGCGGCTAACTTTCGGGCGCGGGACAACCGAAGATGAGATCAACCGGACGCTGGAAACACTTGCAGGAATTGCGGTGCGGCTAGGCGGGACCGGGAAATAAAAGCCCTGCCGGTTGCGGCAGGGCGCGTTAGCTCATTGAGGAAGCCCCGATGCATTTTTTCTCTGAAGCCGCCGGGCTGACAATGGAAACGGCGTGGCTGCGACGGCCAAAACGCTGGGAAAGCTGCCCGCCCCCATCCTGGTATGCCTGGCAGTCTCCGACTCTTTCACTCCAGCCGACGGAACCGTACACGCGCCGCGCTTTTCTCCGCTTGGCCCTGATGTCGGCGGCGGCGTCAATCTTGGTTTTCAGCGGCGCTGTCGCGCTGATAGTGCTGGCCGCGACCCTTCTTGTTCCTCATCTTTGGCCGTTTCTTCTTGACCCGAGAAACCATCAATTTCTGGTCAGAGGCTATCACCATGAAAAGCTGTATCGGTTTTTGTCCGTGCCGCTGCTGGCCGTCGTCATAAGCATGGCTGCCGAGTGGCCGCGCCGCTTTTTCTGGAACCGACGTGCAAAACGGTTGCAACAGGAGAAACTTGGTTCCGTTCCAACTGCTGCAGCCGCTGTGCCGCCTGATGACCCCGGCGTTTGGCCGCCGTCGCCGCGCCGTTCCCACGCGGCTTAGTGAAGCTGCGCGGCAGAGAAAACTATGCGGCAGAGAAAACTATGACGGATACGACAGAGTCGTAAAACCGTATGTTGAACAAGCACTGGCTATTTGTTTGGCATAGTAGGGAACGCAGTTGCTGGAACAGTCATTGATTTCATAGCTGGGTTATGAGAATTCGAATACTCCTCTTTATGGACGAGGGTGTATTCTTGATTCGCCTCATTGAGTTTATATACACGAGTATTAAGCTTCCACTTACCGTTTTTAAGTAGGGTTCCTTTTATTTCTTCACTAAAAAGCCCATTCCGTGTTGCAATCAACACCAAATAGGACAGGTTTCCTTCGGACACTAGGGGAATACTACTGACTTGGTTCATCCAATCTTTGACAACATTTCCGACTTTGAAGCGGTATCGGGACCCTGTAAAATTGTCAGATTGGTTAGGGGTAGGAAACATATGCTGCTCAGAAAGATCAATGACCTCTATAGAAACATCGTAGACGACAGGGGAATTACCCTGATGTACCATAGATAAAGATGCCGTGCCATTTGTCAACGGTGTAAGATGCACATAACAAAAGCTGCTTCCTCCGGTCGTGAGATCAGCATTCATTTTTGCTAATTGAGCAATCTCCTCACTTTTAGACGTTATTTGATCACTTTTTTTGCTAACTCATCGCTTTTTGTCCTGAGCGCATCGGCTTGGCGTGTTTGATCTTTCGCTGTAAATACAGCTCCTAAGAGGGTAAAAATCGCTCCTACTACCAAGAATATAGTTGTCCATCCGCCTAGCTTGTCTATCACTTTCAATTTACTCCAACCTCACAAACCTTATGCTCTTATTTACGAGACCCTTCACAAGTCAAAAAGTTGCGCCTTGCACAAACCTCATTACAGCAATTTAGCCCACCCCTCAATTTAAGGGGCGGGCTGTCTAATGTACTGGTCGTAAACGCCATCATCTTGTTCTTCCGTGAAGAATCGAGGAACGCCAGGCAGGGAAAATTATGCGGTGGCGGCGTAGTTGTCGGAGCCGCCGACATCGTGGAAGATGGGCAGGTAGTCGCGCCAGACTTCGTTTTTGGTGCCGCTGATGTACTTGGTCATGCTGATATACGGCACATAGCGCGGGCGCTTGGGCGGACGCGCCAGCTTCATGCCGCAGGCGGACAAGAGCTTGTCGCCTTTCCTTGCATTGCACCGGCGGCAGCAGGCGACCAGATTGTCCCAGTGCATCCCGCCCCCGGCCCGCTTGGGCAGGATATGGTCAATCGTCAAATCCCGCGTCTGCACCCCGCAGTACTGGCAGGTGTAGTTGTCGCGGGCGAAGATGGACCGCCGGGACAGCTTTAAATCAGGCAGAGGCCGCTTGACATGGTAGCGCAGGCGGACCACCGACGGCGCGGCGACCGTCTGGCCCTCGTCGGTGACAAACGACGGGGCGTTTTCCGCGCCTTCGTGGGTGTGCAGGATGTCCGCTTTACCGAGGTACAGCAGCACGACGGCCCGGCGCAGGTTGCAGACATTCAGCGGCTCGTAATCACTGTTTAAGACAAGAACTTCATGGCTCATAGTCGGTGTCGCTCTATCCTTTCCCCGGTCTGACTGCGAGAGTAGCTCCAAGAAACAAAAAACCCGCTTCAACCTTCGCGGCGCAAGGCGGCGGCAGTCGGAAGCGGGCGGGGCACAAGGGCGTGTGGCTGCTGTCTGGCGGGCAGACAATGCAGAGTCTGCCGGTGTTGCAGCCCGTTCCCTTGCGCCTGCCGCCCGCGCGGCTGCCGATGTGCTCCCAAACAAATCATCATGCTGCCATCATTGTAGCTTCTTTCACAAAGTTTTGTCAACACGGCAGGGCAAAGAAGGAAGGAATTCGGGAAGGAATTTTTCATGCGCCCGCGCCGGGTATACTGGGCGTGTTATGATCTTTGATTCGCTGCTGCTGGCGGCCGTGCGGGACGAGCTGGAAAGCGCTTTGGCCGGGGGCAAGCTGGAAAAAATCACGCAGCCGGACCCCGCCGAGATTGTTCTGCGGGTGTACCATGCCGGGCACAAGCACTCCCTGCTGCTGTCGTGCGATGCCGCCCATGCCCGCGCTCACCTTGCCATCGCTCGGCGGGACAACCCGCCGGTCCCGCCGGCGTTCTGCGCGACGCTGCGCCGGTATCTCGACGGCGCATGGATCGACGGCGTCTCGCTGCCGCTCGGCTTCGGCGAGCGGGTGCTGCACCTGCACTTTAGGGCCGTGGACGGTGCGCCGTACACGCTGATTGCCGAAATCATGGGCAAGCACAGCAATCTGATCTTCGTCAGCGGCGCAGGAATGATTCTCGGGGCGGCCAAAAACATCGGGCGCTCGGTGAACCGCCTGCGGCAGATCGGGCCAGGTGTCCTATACACGCCTCCGCCGCGTCAGCGAGGGCGGCGCGACCCGCTGAAGCCGCTGGACGCGGCGCTGGGCACGGAAGCGCTGCCGCCGGAAGCCGCTGCCGACTGGCTGGTTTCCGAGTGGTCCGGCGTCAGCCCGCTGTTGGCCTCGGAAGTGATTGCCCGCGTGCCGGGCGACTTGACCCCGAAGGCGCTCCATTCGGCGCTGGCCGTGCTTTTGACTGTGGTGCGGGTGGGAGATTGGAGTCCGCGCGTGTGGACCGACGACGGCGGGCATCTGCTTGGGGCGTATCCCGTACCCCTCCAAACCGTCAAGCCGGCCAATCAGCATGCCCGCGAGTCGGTCAGCGTTGCACTGGACCAGGCGGCGACCTCGCTGCTGGCCCGCGAAGCGTTTCACCAGGCCCAGGAGTCGCTGCTGGCCGCCCTGCGCCGGACCCGCAAGCTGCGCGAGCGGGAAGTGTCCGAGATTGACAGCGGCCTCAAAAATGCCGTCCGCGCCGAGGAATACCGGCAGGCGGGCGATTTGATCCAGGCTAACCGCTTCCAGATCGCCGGGGGGCAGGAGTCGGTGACGGTCCCCGATTACTACGCCCCGCCGACACCCTCGGGGGACGCGCCCGACCGGACCATTGCGCTCGACCCGGCTTTGACCGTGACCGAGAACGCCGAGCGGTACTACAAGCGCAGCCGCAAAGCCGAAGGCAGCCGCGAAACGCTGCGGGAGCGGCAGGAAACGGCGCGAACCGAGATTGTCCGGCTCCGCCTGGCCGAAGACGCCGCCGGGTCGGCGCGGACGGCGGGCGAGATCGCCGCCCTGCGCGTCTCGCTCGGGGCAAGCCTGGCGCAAAACAACCCGCCGGGCGAGCCTGCCGCGCCGCGACAATCTGCGCCGGAGTTTGAGGGGCATAAGATCAAGCGGTATTTGACCGTAGACGGCTGGGAGATTTTGGTGGGGGAGAATGCGGCCTCGAACGATTTTTTGACCACCAAAGTCGCGGCGGCGTCGGACATCTGGCTTCATGTCCGCACGGCGGCGTCGGCCCACGGCATTATCCGCGCCAAAAACAAGCCGGCGTCGGTCTCGTCGTCCGCCTTGCAGCAGGCCGCCGAGATGGTCGCCGCTCGCAGCGAAGCGAAGCACTCGTCGCTGATTCCCGTAGATTACACGCTGAAAAAGTATGTCCGCAAGCCGCGCAAAAGTGCGCCCGGCGCGGTTGTCTATCAGAACGAGAAAACGCTGTTCGTAGCAGGGATCCATGGGGAATAAAAAACCGGCATTAAAATGCCGGTTCTTTTTCAGCTTCGCATCCGGCCCCGGCTGTTGGTTTCTTTTTCGTTGTCGTCTTCGTGGTCAATCACGTACTGCATCTGGTCGAAAAAGCCGCGTACCAGCCGCTCGCGGGTCATGTTTTTCATCACAATGTCTATTTCGGAGCGTAAATTGGCCCCTTTGTCTTCGCGCTTGTGCTGGATACGCCCCGCCAGGGTGATATTGCCGTTTTTTACCTGAACGTCAATCATGGCCGAGTCAATCGGCCGCTTGTTCAGCTCGCGCCGGACATTGCGGGCGATTTCGGCATCTTCAGGAGTCATCGCTGTCCCCCTCCTTTATTTTTGCTTTAGAGCTTTTGGGTATTATACCAGCATGCAGCATTTTCGCCTCCAAGAATTCGCCGCCGTTGCGGCGCAGTCGGTGTACCTTAATCATGCCGGGGTCGGCCCGGCCCCCGCCCGCGTCGTCGCCGCCGTGTCGGAGGCCGTGGCCCGGTCGGCCCGCGAGCCGCTGGGGTTCTTTATGGATGCCGTGATGCCGGCGATTGAGTCGGCGCGGACCCGGCTGGCCCGGCTGATGGGGGTCCCGCCGGCGCATCTCGCAATCACCAAAAACACCGGGCACGGACTGTCGCTGGTGGCCGATGCGCTGAAGCTCGACCCCGGCGATAACGTAGTCAGCGTGGACTGCGAGTACCCGAGCGTCGTGTACCCCTGGTACGCGCAGGCGGACCGGGGCATTGAAACGCGGCTGGTGACGCCTCGCGCCGACGGCACGTTTACGGCGGACGATCTTGATGCCGTGATGGACGCCCGCACCCGTGTCGTGACCCTGTCGTGGGTGCAGTTCGGCACGGGCTTTCGCTGCGACCTGGCCGCGATTGCCGCCGCCGCGCACGCACGCGGGGCGATCTTTGTGGCCGATGTGATACAGGGCCTCGGGGCGCTGCCGCTGAGCGCCGAAGCGCTCGGCATTGACATCGCCGTGACGGGGGTGCATAAGTGGCTGCTGGCCCCGCCGGGCACGGGAGGGCTGTATGTCGCCCCGCCTGTATTGGACCGTCTGCGGCTGGTCAACATGGGCGCGGGGGCGGTGGTGGATGTGATGAAGTTCGACCCGCTGGATTTTCGGGTCAAGCCGACCGTGCAGCGCTACGAGGAAGGCTCGCCGAACGCTCTGGGCCTGGTCGGCCTGGATGCCGCCTTGTCGCTGCTGGAAGAAGTGGGGATCGAGGCGGTCAGCGCGGAAGTTTTGGCCTTGTCGGCGTATGCCGCCGGAAAGCTGGACGCGAAGGGGTACGAGGTCCGCTCGCCCCGCGCCGACCAAGACCGGGCGGGGCTGGTGACATTCCGGCACCGCTCGCTGCCGAACGACGCGGTGCTGAAGGCGCTGGAAGAAAACACCGTGATTGCCGCCGTGCGCGGCGGCAATCTGCGGTTTTCGCCGCATTTCTACAACACGCGCGAGGAGATTGACCGGGCAGTAGCGGCGCTGCCGGAGTGAGGTTCGTTCTAAGTTCCCGTCACCGTGTCCGACTCGGGCCGGTCCGAGGCGCGAAGCTCGGTCACGGCATCGTCGCCCGTCAAGGCGTCAACAGGAACTGCGCCGGCGGCTTCTTCCTGGGCGATCTCTTCCACCGCTTCGGCGGTGCGCGAGTAGTGCAGGGACGCGATGGTCAAATCCTCGGCGCTGGTGAACGCCAGCTTCGGGTTGTGCGGCAGGTCTGCGACCCGCAGAACGTCGCCGGGCTGCATCTGGGACACGTCCACGTCGAGATGCGCGATGAGGTCGGCGGGCTGCGCGTGGACCGTAATCGCTTCCAGGGCCTGCTCGAGCACCAAAACGCCGCTGTCTACGCCGTCGGGATGGCCGGTCAGCACTACCGGAATCTGGGCCGTTATTTTGTCGCCCTGCCGCACCTGGTGGAAGCCGATAGCGAGAAAGTTGCGGGTGATCGGGCTGCGCTCCAGGCGGTCTACCACCACGGAATGGGTGGCGGCGTCGCCGCTCACGGTCAGGTCAATCACGGTATTGAGGCCGGTTTCGGCGGACAAAATGGCGGCGATGGCTTTGGACGGCACTTCCACATCCATCGGCTCGACGCCTTTGCCGTAGATTGAGCCGGGGATGAAGCCCTGGCGGATGCGCTGCTTTCGCTCCCCTTTTGTCTGCGGGCCGCGTTTGGTGGCGGTAATGTTCATATCACTCTCCTGAAATTCGCGCGGGATGCGCTGGAAACTACAACTTTATAGCATACCCGGTTTCGGCGCGTCTTTGGCCTCCTGCGCCAGCGCGGCGTCGAACATTTGCTGAAATTTTGCCTGCGCCGCCGTCAGCGCGGCTTGCTCGGCAGGAGCGGCCCCCGCCCGGCGGCGGGTCATCACATGAACATACAGCGTCCGCAGCGCGGCGTCGGTCTGCGGGTCGGCGTGGCCGCCGGCGAGAATTTCGCGCTGAGGGTTCGTGCTGCCGCCCTGGGCGATGTAGGTCTCCAAAAGCTGCGCCGCCCGTTTATAACAAGCCGCCGCTTCGAGCGGACCCGAGGCCGCGTCGCCGAGCGCGGCATCGCCGTAAGCGAAGTTTGGCTCGACCGATTCGCCGAGCGCCCGCGCCGTACCGACCGGACTGCGTCCCAGCGCCGACAAACGCTTGTAATAGGGCAGTGCATCGGTGGGCGAAACGAGCCGGGCGAGGCGCAGCAGCAGCTCCACCGAGTTCGGCTCGGCTTCCAGGCCGCTTCGGTACGCGGCGACGGCGTCCGTCGTGCGTCCCGCCGCCTGCAAGACGGTCCCGAGCCGCCGAAAGTTGACCGAGTTCGGCTCCAGCCTCGCCGCTGTGTTCAGCGCAGCTTCGGCCGCCGCCAAGTCGCCCAAGCGAGAGTATAACACCCCGTAGCCGAGGTCGCTCGGGTAGCGGCCACTCACGGGGTCCCAGGCATGGGCTGCGCTGAGGCTTTGGGCGGCTCCGCCGGGGTCGCTGTTTTTCTGCGCCTGAGCGGCGACCGCGTATCCTGCTGCAATGCTCTGCGTCCCGGTCAGCGCCAGCAGCGCGGCGGCGGCACTGCCCAGCGCGGCGAAATTGAGGGCGTGAAGCGGCGGGGCGTCGGCAGAGTCAGGCTTTGCCGCGCCCGCCGCGAGGCCCGCGAGGGTCCAGAAAACGGCTCCGAGAAAAAAGACGTACCAGTCCGAGTCAATGACGTTTTGCACGACCCCCCCCGCCAGCGACCCGGCCAGCCCGCACAGCAGCAGGCGCGGGTCCGGCGGCAGAACACACCCCGCGCTGCCGCTGTCCGGCGGGCGGCGCAGGCCGCTCGCCAGCGCCCGGCCCAGCAGCGCCAGCACGGCCGCCAATGCCAGCAGCGCGGGAATGCCGCATTCATCGGCCATCTGCAAATACGAATTGTGCGCCAGCCGGGTAAAGCCTGCCAGCGCATACGGCGGGTATAAATCGGTCCAAGTGCCGATTCCCGTGCCGAGCACCGGGTTATGGAGCGCCATGTGGGCCGAGCCGCGCCAAGTCCACACCCGAAACGCCGCCGAGTTGTCCTGCAAATTGTGCATACGAATCAGCACGGGGGTGACAAACACCGCACCGCCGAGCAGGAGGCCGGCACCTAAAACGCCCAGCAGAACGCGCGTCGCCTTCGGCAGTCTCAGGCCGTGCCGGGACGCCGCCAAAACGCTGCCGCCGAAGACCAGCAGTTCGGCCAGCAGCGACACCAGCCCGAAGCGCGAGCCGGTGGTCAAAAGCGCCGCCGCTTGGAGCAGCAGCACGACGCCCAGCACCAGGGCCGCCGCGCCCCGGAGCAGCGGGGTCAGCCCGCGCAGGTCCGGCCCCGCCAGAAACAGCGCCAAAGTCAGCGGCAGGGTCAGCACAAAATAGCCCGCCAGGAAGTCCGGCGTGGATGTGGCAAACACCCGCCAGTTCCGCTCCCCGGCCCGCAGATGCGGGATATACTCCTGCACCCCGAGGTCCGCGACCACCGCCGCCCCGGCGACCGCTGCCAAAGCGAGGCCGTATAAAATCGCTCGATTGCCCGCCGCCCGCCGCGCCAGCGCAAACAGCGTGAAATACGCCGCCCAAATGCTCCATCCGCGCAGCATCACGCCGAAATAGGCCGTGCCGTGCTGCACCGCCAGCCGCAGGAGCAAAGACAAAAGCGCCAGCCCGAGCAGCGCCAGAAACGCCTTTTCGGGAAGCGAAAAGCGCACGGCAAACGCCCCGCCGCGCCGGGCGGACACGGCGGCCAGCAGGGCGGCGAGAAATGTCCCCGCGCACAGCAGCGACGCCCACTCCGCCGACGCCAGCGCCGCCGGAGCGTCGGGCTGGGCGGCATACAGCGGGGCCAGCACCAGCACGAGGGCGATCAAAAGGGAAACGGCAATGGTCATCATGCTTTGCCCTGCCGCCGCCCCGCCGCGCGGCGCTTGCTGATCCGCACGGCGGCCCGCAGCCAGAGGCCCGCGTAGACCGCCGCCCGGCGGAGCGCAGACGATTTCGGGTGCCGCTTCAGATCGTACTCATACCACGACCGATGGAATTCCACAATCATCTTGTCCGCGTTTCTGTCGCTCGACCGGCCGATGGCGTGTGTCACGACCGCTTCCGGCACATAAACGACCTGCATTTTGGCGTCCCACGCCCGCTGGCAGATGTCCACATCCTCGCAGTACATATAAAAGCGCTCGTCCAAAACTCCGAACTCGTTAATCGCCGACCGGCGCAGCAGCATCGCGCACCCCGAAACCCAGTCCACAGGCGTGTCCGACGCGTGATCGAAGTTGGTCATCAGATAATCCCGCGCAAACGAGTTGTTCGGAAACAGCCGCCCGAGATACGTGTTCCGAAAAAAGCCCGCCCCGAGCGACGGGAACCGGCGGCAGGAGAATTGCAGAGTCCCATTCGGGTTCAGCACCTTCGGCCCGAGGATCGCCGCTTCGGGATGGGCATCGGCATAAGCCGCCAGCGCGTCCAGCGCTCCGGGGTGAATTTTGGCGTCGGAGTTCAGCAGAAACACATACCGGCTGCTGCTTTCGGCAATCGCCTGATTGTTCGCTTTCGAGAAGCCCAAGTTCTCGGCGTTTGCCCGCAAGACGACCTGCGGGAACTCGGCGGCCACCATCGCCGCCGACCCGTCGGCACTGGCATTGTCCACGACCCAAACTTCGTACTGTAAGCCAGGCTTCGGCGCGGCGTACAGCGATTGCAGGCAGACCCGCAGGTCCTCCCGCGCATTCCAGTTGACAATAATGACGGCGATGTCGGTCATAAAACTACTTTGCCGTGTACGATAGACGCGATAAACCGCCACGGCATGAATGCCGAGGCTGAAACAAACCAGTGTCGCGGCGACACGGAACAAAAAGGATGCCCGCGAGGCTGGTCTTCCGTCGCTTCGACGGTGGTTTTTCCAGCCTCGGCATTCATGCCGTGGCCTCTTGGCCGCTGGCAATTTGGTATTATCTTACACCATGCTGTCAACCACACGCTTGCCTTTTGAGACTCAATTTTCCGCGCGGCGCGTCAGCCGCCATTCGTTCAGCAAAACCGCCGTGCGGAGAAGCCATTTGACGGGCGGGGCGAGATGGGGGTAATGCTTGTCGTAGAAGCGCAGCAGGGAGCGGTGCGATTCGCGGATCATCGCCGGCTTTACCTGCCGGGTGCTGCCGCCGCCGTAGTGGGTCACGACCACGTCCGGGGTGTAATATATGGGGAAACCGTGCTCGCGCTTGGCCCGCCGGCACCAGTCCACTTCGTTGAAAAAGATCGGGAACTGCGGGTCCATCCCGCCGACACGTGCATACGCGGCGCGGGAAATCCACAGAAACGATCCCATCGGCTGATCGGCTTCGATCACTGAATTGTAATCGAACCAGGTCATGCGGTACGCGCCGAAAATGCGGGAGTTCGGGAAAAGACGCGACAGGCCGAGGTATTCCCACAAGACGGGGCCGGGGTCGGGAAACGAGCGCAGCGACGACTGCGTTTGGCCGTCGGTGCCGACCAAGCGGCAGCCGAACGCGCCGAGATTAGGATGGGACGCGGCGAACCGACACGCGCGGGAGAGGCCGTCGGGATGAACGACGACATCCGGGTTCAGAAGCAGAAGCGCGTCGCCGGTCGCCCGTTCCATCGCCCGGTTGTTGCCTTCGGCGTAGCCGTGATTGACGGTTTCTGCTAGCAGCACGACTTGGGGGAACTCGGCGGCGACCATTGCCGCCGAGCCGTCGGCGCTGGCATTGTCCACGACAATCACTTCCAGCGCGTCGCTTTCCGGCGGGTAAGCGGACAGAGACGCCAGGCAATCGCGCAGAAATTCGCGGGTGTTCCAGTTGACGATGCAGACGGAAAGGCGCATGATAATAGACCGCTGAGGCCCCCCCGCCCCAATTTTGGGGAGCCATACGGACAAGGAAGGGCGAACACGGGGGTTCGCCCCTACGGGTCTGTTCCGGCTCCCCAGAATTAGGGCGGGGGGCTTCATCTTACCCTCAGCCGAACAGCGGCATCGCTTCGGCCAAATCCCGCACGAGGGCCGACGGCGGGCAAGGGGCGAACCACTCCGGCGTGTTGCGGCCGAGAATGCCCAGCGTCGCCGCGCACCCGGCCTTGATCCCGGCCTCGATGTCCATAAAGTGATCGCCGGCCATCGCGCTTTGGGCGGGCGGCTCGCCGAGCAGCCGCAGCGCATCCCACAAGTGCTCCGGGTGCGGCTTGGTGCGCGGAACATCGTCGCGGGTCAAAAGCAGGTGGTGGGGCAGGGCAAACCGAGCGAGCAGGCCAATCGAGACGGCGCGGCAGTTGCGGGTGACGACCCCAATCTTGACCCCGCGCTCCATCAAAGCCGTCATCATCTCGCGCGTGCCGGGCAAAAGAACGGGATCGGCGCAGCCGGCGATCTCGCGCTCCTGAAGGTCGGCAAAGGCTTCGCGCCGAAACGCCGCCCCGTCGCCGCCCCGGCGGTCCAAGTCGGCAGCGGCGGCTTGGACCAAGCCGAGAATATCTTTGCCGTCGGTGACGCTTGCGGGGACCGCATGCGCCCGCGCCAGGGCAGTCATGGCGCGGGTCATCGCGGGAAAGTCAATGTGCGTTTCAATCAGCGTGCCGTCGAGGTCAAACAGCACGGCGCGGAGCGAAGAAAAGCGTTCGGGCATACGGCATTATAGCACGAAGACGGGCGAACGCCGACACTTGCCCTCGGTCGCGGACCTTGCCGGCCTAATCATACACGCGGGCGCTGCCCGTGGCGGCGGGGGCGTCGCTGAGCGCGTCCGACTGAACGGCGCGGGCATCGGCGCGGGCGAGGGCGGCCTGCGCGTTTACGTCCTGCGGCGACGGGCCGTTTCGGAGGCGCTCGGCGATAGCCGGGTCGCTGCCCCAGACATCGGAAACGCGCTCGCCGGCGGCGTTGACATTGATGTCCACGCCCGCTGCGTTGTATTTCAGCAAAATCTGCTTGATGTCGTCGTAGCGCACCGGGTCTACCTGCACAGTCAGCAAATAATCGCCTTCGCGCAGCCGGTCGCTGACATGGACGGCGGCGTGCTCGGGCATGCCCATATCGTGCAGGTATCCGGCGACCCCGCCGACCGCCGCCCCCGCCGCCGTAGTCGCGGCGGCGACGCCGAACGCGCCCGCGAGTATCCCGCCGCCGAGCACCAGCCCGACGCCCGGTATCATCACCGCAGCGGCGGCGGCGGCGAGGCCCGCCAGCAGGCCGACTCCCGTACCGACCGCCGCGCCCGCCGCCGCATCCTGCGGGGTGGTGGTGGTGATGCCGGTCTTGCCGACCGCGCTGACATTTTCCGCCGTGTCCACCGCCGAGCGCGGCGTCACCGTGTCGGCGATAGCCGCCGGCGGCAGCGCCCCCGGCCGGGGCGCGTAGGTCGCTTCCGCCGTCGCGCCGTCATCGCTCAGCCGCGTGTAGTTCTCGCGGACCCGGCCGGCTTCGTCCTGCTCCGCCGCCCGGCGGCCCGCGATGCCGATGCTGCTGTCCGCAACCCCATGGTCTTTCAGCGCTCCAATAGCGCGTTCGGCATCGGACACGTCCTGAAACAGCGCGTAAATGGTTTGCAGTGCCATAAAAAAGCCCTCCTGTATGCCAAGAAGATACCCGGCGGGCAGGCAGGGGTAAACCGACCTACCCCCGCTCGTCCCTCGCGACCCCTCCCGCAGCGGGAAGGGTAAAGAGTAAGACGCGGGGGTAGGTTATCTGACCGTGGTATACACCAGGTAGCTGTTGAGGCCGAAGATAATGGCGGCGAGGGTCCAGCCGAAAGCGCGGGTCGCTGCGCCGTTGACGAAGCGGCCCATTTTCAGCGTGTCGCCGGTGAATTGAACCAGGGGAATCACGGCAAACGAAAGCTGAACCGACAAAACCACCTGGCTGAAGATCAGCAGCTTGCCGGTGCCCGCCATGCCGTACAGCCCGACAATAATCAGCGTCGGCACAATCGCCAGCATTCGGGAAATCAAGCGCCGGAGCCACGCCGGGATTTGGTAATGCGTGAAGCCTTCCAGGATAATCTGCCCGGCCAGTGTGCCCGTCAGCGTCGAGTTTTGGCCCGAAGCCAAAAGCGCCACGGCAAACAGCGGGGTCGCAATCCCGACCCCCATCAGCGGGGTCAAAAGTTGATATGCCCCTTGAATGCTGCCGACCTCCTGGTGCCCGTGCTTGTAAAACACCGCCGCCGACAAAATCAAAATGGCGGCGTTGACAAACAGCGCCAGCATCAGCGCGACGGTCGAGTCAAGAGACGCGCTTTGAATGGCCCCTTTTTTTTCGGAGTCTGTTGTCCCGAAACTCCGGGTCTGGACAAGGGAGGAATGCAGATACAGATTGTGCGGCATGACGGTCGCGCCCAAGATGCCCAGCGCGATATACAGCATTTTGGGATTGCGGATGATCTCGGCATGCGGCACAAAGCCGGCCAAAACCCCGAACCAGTCCGGGCGGGCGTAGACCATCTCAATCGTAAAGATGACCATCATCGTCCCAATTAAAGCAATCACCAGCGCTTCGACATACCGGAAGCCTTTGCCCTGCAAAAACAAGACGACCAGAACGTCCAGCGCCGTCAAGCCGCAGCCGACGATGAGCGGAATATGGAACAGAAGGTTCAGCGCGATCCCCGCGCCGATCACTTCGGCCACATCGCAGGCGACAATGCCGATCTCCGCCGACAGCCACAAAAACATCGAGACCGGCGTGGGGTACGCATCGCGGCAGGCTTGGGCCAAATCTCTTTGGGTGACAATGCCGAGCTTGGCGGCCAGCGCCTGCAAAAAGATCGCCGTGAAGTTGGCGAGCAGAATCACCGACAGCAGGCGGTAGGAAAACAGCGATCCGCCGCTGATGTCGGTTGCCCAGTTGCCGGGGTCCATGTAACCGACGGCGATCAGATAGCCCGGCCCGAAAAACGCCAAAAAGCGCCGCCATGCGGACGCGTTTTTGGGCACGACCACGGAGCGAAAGACTTCCGGCAGCGACGGGCGGCGGACTGGCCCGCGCCAGCCGGGGTGAGAAGGGACTGCGTCTTCGGCGGCTTCCATAAGATGAGTAAAATTAACTTTCTAGCGACGGCGTTGATTGTTGCGAGGGCATGTTATGGTAATGAGGGCGTGTCGTGGTAACGAGGGCGTAAACGCCCTCGCTAGGGTTTTATTGGGGTGGGGGGCGCGGACGCCAAGCCGCCACCTGCGTGGCGGAGGAATGTCTCTTGTTCGGTTTCCTGTCCCGCGCAGGCGGGACCTTAGCGCTTCGCTCCCCAGCGAGGGCGTTCACGCCCTCGTTACCACGACACGCCCTCGTTACCACGACATGCCCTCGTCACCATAATACGCCCGCCCGCTTATTCTTTGATAGACTGCACAAAGACGCTGCCCGTGAGGGCAGGGCCGAGCGTGTGCGCCGCGCCGCCGACCTCGACCGTCAGCAGGCTGTCTATTGAGTCGCGGTCCAGCACCGTCACAACCGTGTGCAGTTGTATCACCCGCGCGGACAGTGCCCGCAGCACGGCGGCGTCCGTGTCTTTGACGCGGGCGACGGAAACAGTCTCGCCGGGCAGGCACTCGCCCAGGGTCCGCAGGCGCTCCTCCACCAATGTCCCGTCGGGCGCAGGGATCGGGTCGCCGTGCGGGCAGGCGCGGGGATGCCCGAGCAGGGCGTCAATCCGCGCTTCAAACTCTTCAGAAATGACATGCTCCAGCTTTTCCGCTTCGGCATCTACTTGGTCCCACGAATAGCCCATCGCCTGCGCGAGATACAGCTCCAATAATCGGTGATGGCGGATGACTTCCAGGGCGATCTTTTCGCCCATCGGGGTCAAGCGGACACCGTGGTAGGGGGTATAAACGACAAGCTGCAATTCGGCCAGATGCTTCAGCATTTTGGACACGGCGGCGGCGGTTGTGCCGGTGCGGTCGGCCAGCGCCGACGTGGAAACCGTATCGGTCTGGGTTTGCAGCTTGTAGATGGTTTTGACGTAGTCTTCAACAGCGGCGGTTCGCATAGTCAGCCTCAGCAGTGCTCGCTCGGCAACTTTTTATTTAACCGGGGTTAAATATCAGCATCACTATACCCGGAAACGCAAAAAAACGCCACGGCAGGAATGCCGTGGCGGGTCGGGAGTTTTTTATTTTCGCTCGCCTATCGGCGTGACCGTCAAGTCGCGCGAGCCGGTATACACGGCGCGGGGGCGAATCAAGCGGTTGTCGCCGAGCTGCTCCAAAATGTGCGCGGTCCAGCCGGCGACGCGGGAAATGGCGAACACGGGCGTGAATTGGTCGTTCGGGATTTGCAGCATGCGGTACACCGACGCCGAGAAAAAGTCTACATTAGCTTTCAGCGTCGTTTTGCCTTTGGCCGTCAGCGCCCGGTCGGCGGCTTCCTGCACTTTTTCGCTGATCTCGTACCATTTCGGGTCGCCGGTCGTTTCGGCAAGCTGCCGGGACATCTCGCGCAGGGATACGGCGCGGGGGTCGAGGGCGCGGTAAACCCGGTGGCCGATGCCGGGGATTTTTTTGCCGTCGGCCAGCATCTGCGACACAACCGCGTCCGCTTTGTCCGGCTCGCCGATTTGTTCCAGCAGGTGCATCACATTGACATTCGCCCCGCCGTGGAGCGGGCCGGCTAAGGTGCCGATCGCCGATGTGACGGCGCTGTACATGTCGGTCAGGGTGGCGACAGTGACGCGGGCGGCGAACGTAGACGCGTTCAGCTCATGGTCGGCATGGAGGATTAGCGCGACATCGAGGGCATGGGCGGAAGTTTTGTCGGGGACTTGCCCGGTAAGCTGGTGCAGAAAATGAGCGGCGGTGGAAAGTCCGGGCTGGGGCGGCACCGGCGCTTCGCCCTTTCGCAAACGGTCCAAAACCCCGACCAGCGTGCCCATCTGGGCGGTCACTCGGAGGGCTTTGCGGTGGTTGGCTTCCATGCTTTCGTCGCCTTCGTCGGGATCAAACAGCGACAGCAGCGAGGTCGCGGTGCGGAGCGCATCCATCGGCGGCGCGGTGCGCGGGAACTGCTTCAAGAGTGCCAAAGCGCCTTCAGGAAGCGCCCGCTGCGCCGACAGCTCGGCGTTCAGCGCCGCGAGCTGCTCTTGGGTCGGCAGGCTGCCGTTCCACAGCAGGTAAACTACTTCTTCAAACGTCGTGTTCTGCGCCAGGTCATGAATATCATAGCCCCGGTATATCAGCTTGCCGTTGACGCCGTCCACGTCGCAGATGGACGACTCTCCGGCAATGACATCTTCCAGTCCCTTTGCAAATTTCTCGTCAGCCATTGTCCGCCTTGAACCTCTCTGAGCGCCCCGGCTTTCGCGGTGCTGCGCCGTGTATTCTACCCAGTTTTCGGGGACGCTGTCAAACTATTTTCCCCGGCCTCGGCCTGCGGCGCGTCGGCCTCGTCGTCCCACTTGCCGGCGACCGACATTTTGGTCCCGCAGCAGGCGCAGACCCCGAGCATCGCCCGGCGTCCGTTTTTCATCAGCGTCCGGGTCGGCGAAAGCATTTCTTGTTTGGCGCGGCAGCGCACGCAGTATCCGGTCATGGAAGCCTCACGCACTCCGCAGAAAGGGGCAGGATAAAACCGGAATTATAACCGCGAATTCGCCTGCATGTCAAGCCGCGCGGCAAGCCGTTTCCGCTGAACTTTTTGGGCTGCGCGGCGTCTGCAGAGTTATCTTTGCCTTGTTTCGCCTGAATTTATGGAACAATAAACACTATGCTCACGCTCAACTTCTCGCGCCCCGCCGCCGTCGTCTTTGCCTCGCTGCTCGGCATGGGTGCCGTTGCCCTCGCCGCGCTTGTGTCCCCGGCCCGGCCTGCCGCCGCCGATGCGCCTAAAACAAATGCGCCCAAGACCGATGCAGCGCAGGTCAAGACGCTGTACGCCGAAAAGTGCTCGGCGTGCCACAACCTGCCCCGGCCCGAAGAAAAAAGCTACTCGCGGGCCGAGTGGCAGCGGACAGTCAATACGATGCTGACCAAATACCATGCGTCAGACGAGATTTCCGCCCCGCAGGCCGCCCAAATCGTGGATTATCTGGCGACTTTTGCGCCGAAGCAGAGCAGCGGCGGCGGAACGCGCACCAATGACCCGTGGGCTACCGACACGCTGGATGTCTGGACGGTTTCGCCGGCGGCCTCGCGCATTTTCAACTTTGAAGGCGGCACCCTCGCCGGCGTATCCGCGACCGGCTCCGGCGCTCCCGGCCCCGCGCCGCTGGCCGCCGTGAAGCCCGACCCCGCCGGCGGCAGCGGACAAGTCGCCCGCGTGTCCGGCCCGAGCTTTCGGCCCGACCGCTTTGCCGTGCTGCTGGACAAAGCCGACCGAGGGCGCGACTTCGATGTCCGGGTACGCTTTCGCATTGATGCCGGAAAAATCAGCCCCGCCGCCGGGATCGTCTTCGGCTATGCGGGTCCCAATCAGTACACCGTCCTGCGCTGCAATCAGAGCCTCGGCGACTTGGCGCTGATCCAAATCGCCGGGCCGGTGCATACGACTTTGCAGCAGACCGCGATTGTTCAGCCGCCGCCCGCCGCGCCGGTCCCTTTAGCGCCCGGCTGGCACACGCTGCGGCTTTTGGTGCGGGGCAGCGAGGCGCGTGGCTGGATTGATTTGCAGAAGCGCATCTCCGTGACGCTTCCCGCCGAAACCGCCGGCAGCGTCGGCCTGTGGACCCAGGGCAGCACCGCCGTTTCCTTCGACGACTGGACCGTAGACAGCTACGACCCCGCGCCGATTGTCCCCGCCCCGGCGAGCTGATAACTGCTGAATGGACTTCACTTAGTGCGGGGACGCCGACGCAGGGCATAAGACCCTTCAGCGCCATCGCCCCGAGGGGAGATGCGGCTGTGTTGGGGATGATTTCGATGCGGCTTGTCGGAGTTCCAAAGAAACGGCGTTGCCGGCTGGTCCCGGCCAAGCCGGAGGTGAATTTCGAGTGCAGCCCTCGCTGCCGGGAAGTTTCCAAAGCCGGACCCAAAGCCTCTTTGTTCCCGCAAACGGTCCGAAGGCAGCCACCCCTTATGATCGCCAAATTCCTGCGCCTTGATAAGCTGCCGGAAGGTGTCGCTGGCGGCTCAAGCCATCATAGACGGTAGCGGCGCTGCCGCTGCTGGTACGCGGGCCAGGTGCGATTGTGACGGGGCCAGGCGAAAAAGAATTTGGTGTGGCGGGAGGAAGTACGCTTGATAGGCGGCCCCGTGACAGCTTCAGGCAAAGTTCGCTGGCGTCCGAGACGAATATGCACCTCGGTAGCGGACAAATCCAAAGTCGGCACGTCAGAATAATGTTCCCACGGATGTACATTCTTCACCGCCGGGTAGCGTATCTGGAACCCCTCGTAACTTTGCGCCTCGGCAAACGGGGCGGCAAGAGCAAGTAGGCTGAGAGCAGCAAGCGAGATTATTGTCTTGTGCATAGCTTTCTCCTCGGACCATGCAATAAATTGCACGGCTACACGGCGCAGACGCCAGGAAGTGCCGCTTCGCGGGACTGGGAATTGTTGGGTTCTTCGGCGTGTGGTTCGAGCGCATCGTAACCGTCCATCTTGGGCCGGTACCAATCTTCCTCAAAGGTACGAAGGCGGCTCCGCAGGTCTGCGGCCTGCGTTTCGCCAATGCCGTAGTCACCGAGCAAAAGGCTTTGAGGCGCTTGTTTCGGCTCTGGCGGCATGGAAATCCCTCCATCGCCATTTTACCCGATTTCACGCGCCGGCACGGTATACTCAGCGATGATGGCAATTCTTTCGCTGCTCGCCAAGACGGTGTTTGTTCGGACAGTGCCGGCGGCGCTTCTGTCGGGGCTGCTGTTTGCGCTTGCCCTGCCGCCCTCGAATGCCGAATGGCTGGGGTGGGGGGCGTTTGTGCCGCTGCTGCTGGCGGCGCGGGGGCGGCGGCCTTTGGAGGCGTTTGGGCTGGGCATGCTGGTGCGGGGCGTCTGCGGGGTGGTCCAAGCGGGCTGGTTCCACGACACGGCGCGGCTGTTTTGGGCGTATATTCCGTTTTTGTGGCTGGCGTTTTTGTTTGGGCTGGTCGCGCTGGCGGCGGCGCAGGCGGCGAAGCTCGAAAGCGCATGGGCGCGGGTGGGGTTTCTGGCGGCGGTCGGGGTCGGCGGCGAGTGGCTGACCTCGTTTTTGCCCTTGCCGCTGAACATTGCGCTGTGCCAGTACCGAAATATCCCGCTGATACAGATCGCGTCGCTGGCGGGAATTTGGGGCGTCTCGTTTTTGCTGTGGGCAGTCAACGCCGCGCTTG
This sequence comes from Capsulimonadaceae bacterium, assembly GCA_965246745.1. Classification (GTDB taxonomy): domain Bacteria; phylum Armatimonadota; class Armatimonadia; order Armatimonadales; family Capsulimonadaceae; genus JANXMY01. Next base: position 757,502 of record OZ251980.1, on the reverse strand, counting down.
CCGAGGCGATTGGGCGGCGGCGATTTGCGCCGCTCGGCGTGAGCGCCGCGCTGGTCCTGCTGTCGCTGGGGTTTGGCGCTCTTTCGCTGGCGCATTCGACGACGCGCGGGGTGCCGGTGGCGGCGATTCAAGACCTGACCCGCGAGGAAACAGGCGATCTCGCGCCCATGCCGCCGCACGCGGTGGACCGGGCAGAAATGACCCGCGAGGCGGCGAAGCAGGGGGCCAAGCTGATTGTCTGGTCGGAAGAGTCGCTCGGCGGCGAGTTTGACCCGAACAGCGCCAAAGACGAGACCCGGCAGCTTGCCGAAAGTCTGCACACGGCGCTGGTGGTCGGCTATTCCGACGACACCCGCCCGAAGCCGTTCAACTGCGCGGCGATTGTTGCGCCGAGCGGGGCCGTGCTCGCCCCGGTGCATCACAAAGTGCATTTGTATTTAGCGGAGCAGCAGACCAATCAAGCGGGGCACGCGGCAACGGTAGTCAGCACCGACTTCGGGCGGGTGGGCTTGGAAATCTGCTTTGATAGCTGCTACACCGGCACCACCCGCGAAACTGTGCAGCAGGGGGCGCAGATCATCGCCATGCCGAATTACGACCCGCCGACCCCGCGCGGGGTGCTGCACCGGCTGCACGGCGCAATGCTGCCCTTCCGGGCGGTCGAAAACAGGGTGCCGTTTGTCCGGGCCGATTCGAACGGCCTGTCGCAGATTGTGGATGCCTGGGGGCATATTCGGGCGCAATCGCCGCTGTATGCGCCTGACGTGCTGGTCGGCACCGTCCCGGCCGGCACCGGCGGCGGCACGCTGTTCACCCGCTGGGGCGACTGGCTGGCGTATGCGTGCGCCCTCGCCGCGATTTTCGGCTTTGTTCGACGGCAAAGAAAGCGCTGATGACACGACACACGCCTCGCTGTTTTCTTTTGACCCCTCTCGGTCTTGCCGCGTGCCTGGCCTGCGTCTCGTGCACGGCGCACCGGGAGATGCCCCGGATGCCGTTTGTCGCCCAAAACCTGCCGATGCCGCTGGCCGCGCCGCCGGCCCCGCCGACGCTTCCCGAAACGCCGACTCAGGCGAAAATCGTCCGGGCGGCGCGGGCGCAGATCGGCGATGTGTACGATGCGTCGTACTGCTCGCTCTCCTACCCGAACGGCGACCCGCCGCGCGGGCGGGGGGCCTGCACGGATGTGGTCGTGCGCGGCCTGCGGGCGGCGGGCGTGGATTTGCAGGCGCGGGTTCATGCCGATATGACCGCGCATTGGGACCGCTACCCGCACTTCTACGGCCTGCGGCGGCCCGACCCGAACATTGACCACCGGCGCGTGCCGAACCTTGCCGTCTTTTTTCGGCGGCACGGCAGGACCCTGCCGAACGCCGTCACGGCGGGAACGCTTCCCGCGTGGCAGCCGGGCGATGTGGTCTGCTGGAAGCTGCCGAACGGGCTGGACCACACCGGCCTGGTGTCCGGCCGCCGGGACGCACAGGGAGTCCCCTTCGTTATCCATAATCTCCGCGTCTGCGCCGAGGAAGATGTGCTGACCGCCTGGCCCATCGCCGGCCATTATCGCTATCCCTGATATTGCTATTTCTGATATTGTTATCCTTTATGATGGCTCTTTCTCCTTACTGGCTTCTGCTGCTGACAATCCTTTTGCCGCTGCCCTACAGCACCGACCGGCGCGGACGGCGCACGCCCTGGGTGACGTACACACTGATCGGCTTGAACGTTCTGGCGTACTGCTTTACTGCGCCGGACACTTACAGCCGCTGGGGGCTGGTGCCGAACCATCCGCATTTCGCCGCTTTGTTTGCCGGCATCTTTCTCCATGTCAGCCTCGCCCACTTGTTTTGGAACATGGTTTTTTTGTGGCTGTTCGGGCCGCATGTCGAAGAAGCCCTCGGCCCGGAAGCGTTTGGGGCGCTGTACCTCGGCGGCGGCATCGCGGCGGGGCTGCTGCACATGGCGATTGTGCTTTTGTTCGCCCCGAAAGTGCTGGTGCCGCTGGTGGGGGCGTCGGGGGCGATCTCGGCGATTTTGGCCCCATTCGCCATTCGGTTCCACCGGGCGCAGATTCGCTTGTTCTGGCTGCCGGGGTCGCTCGGCGGGGCAAGCTGGGGACAGCTCGAAGTGCCGGCGGTGGCGGGCCTCGGCTTGTGGATTTTGCAGAGCCTCGGCGGCGGGATTTTGTTTTTGCTGAACCCGCAGCCCGGCGGGACCGCGTACTGGGCGCATATCGGCGGCTTTGTGTTCGGCTTGGCGGCGGCGGAAGTGACCGGGCTGCTGCGCGACGGCCGCCAGGAGTATCTGCTTCAGGATGCCCGGTCGGCGGCGTCGCGCGGCCACGAGACGCTCGATCTCGCGATCCGCAAATACCGAGCGTTTTTGGAGCGCGACCCCGACAACGGCGCGGTCCGGGCCGAGCTGGCGGGGCTGCTGGCGGCGCAGGACCACGCCGAAGCCGCCCGCGAGATGCTCGGCGCGGTGCGGGAATTGCTGCGCGGCAACGAGCCTTTGGCGGCCGCAAAGTGTGTGCGGGATGCGTCCGCCTTGAAGCTGCCGCTGGCTTTGACCGCGCGGGAGCGGCTGCGCCTGGCGGGAGCGCTGGAGATACAGGGCGACGCCGCCGAGGCCGCCGCGCTGCTGCTTGCGCTGATCGCCGAAACTCCCGACGCGCCGGAAGACGAGATGGCCCGCTTGAAGCTCGGCACGCTGCTGCGGGAGCGCGACCCGGCCCGCGCCGATGCGGTGCTGGCCGGGTTTCTGCAAAAATACCCGCACTCGGAGTGGGTGCACCGCGCCCGTGAGCTGCAAACACATGTTTGATTTTTGCCGTCCGTGGAGATATTCTTTGCAGCGGAAGACCCACGCAAGGCAAAACCCGAAGGAGAACACGCATGGCCCTGGAAGATTTGAAAAAAGATGCAATGATGGCGCATCTGCTGGACGCGCTCGACCATAAAAAAGACATCGGGCACTACGGCCGCCTGGTGTTTGTGATGGTCGCCCGGCACTTTTTAACTGAAGACGAAGTGATCTCGGCGCTGGCGAAAGACAAGGATTTCAGCGAAGCGGAAGCCCGGTCGCTGTACACTCAGGTCCGCGACCACAACTACAACCCGCCCCGGCGCGACAAGATTTTGGAGTACCAGACCCAGCAGGAGTTTCCGATTATCCCGAACCCGGACGACCCCGACGCCGGCAATGTGTACCGCGACTTGAACTTCCCGGACGACGTGTACCATCACATCGAAGAGTACCGTCAGCACAAATCGGCGGCGTAGCCGCAAGCCGCCTTTCCCGCGCGGGAAAGGCGGCTTTTGTGTTATAATCCCCCTATGATTTTCGCTGAAACGAGTGCCGCTGAAATTCCCCGCCTGGAAGCCCGTGCGCTGGCAATCACGGCGGCGGGAGCGCCGCTGCTTGCGGGGATTTCGTTTCGGCTGCGTCCCGGCGAGCTGGTCGCCGTCACGGGGCCGTCGGGGGCGGGCAAGACGACGCTGCTGCGGACAATCTGCGGGCTGCAAGACGCGGCGGCAGGCACGGTGCTGCTGGACGGCAAAGACGGCGACGGGTGGGGCTGGCCGCAGTTTCGCCGCCGGTGCGTGCTGGTCAGCCAAAAGCCGGCCCTGCTGCCGCTGACGGTGGAAGACAACCTGCGCCGCCCTTTTGCGTATCAGTCGGCCGCGTCGGCGCGGTTTCCCGCCACGGAAGCGCGGTCGCTTTTGGATGAGCTGGGGATGGGGCCGGAGTGCTGGGAGCAGGACGGCTTGACCCTGTCGGTCGGGCAGCAGCAGCGCGTTTCGCTTGTCCGCGCCCTGCTTTTGGAGCCGCCGGCGCTGTGCCTCGACGAGCCGACCTCGGCGCTGGACCCCGACGCCGCCCGGCGGGTACAGAGTTTGATCAGCCGCCTGGCCTCGGAGCGCGGGCTGGCCGCGCTTGTCGTCACCCACAGCCCCGCGCAGGCGGAGCGCTGGTGTTCGCGCCGGCTTGCTCTTTCGGGAAACGCATGACTGTTGAGCCGATCAGTCTTGTGCAGCTTGGAATTGCGGCCCTGCTGGTGTTGTTCTGCGGCATTCTCAGCCTCGGGTTTCGCCTGCGGCTGGAGCGGCAGCTTGCCGTGGCGTCGGCCCGAACCGTGGGGCAGCTTTTGCTGGTCGGTTATGTCCTCAAATATGTCTTCGCCCTGCAAAGCGTGTGGCTGATCTTGGGGCTGGCCCTGCTGATGACCGGGGCGGCAAGCCGGGCGGCGACCGGACGGGCGGCGTACCGCTACCCGCGCCTGACTCGGGATGCGTTTTTGTCGCTGGCGGCCAGCGGGCTGCTGACGACGTTTTTTGTCACCGCTGTTGTGATCCGGGTTCACCCGTGGTATCGCCCGCAGTATCTGGTCCGCTGCTCGGCATGATACTGGGCAGCAGCCTGACCAGCGTGTCGCTGGCGGTGGACGGGCTGCTGGGGGACGCGGTGCAGCGCCGGCCCGAGATTGAAGCCGCGCTTTCGCACGGCGCGACGGCGTGGGAAGCGGCGGCGGAGCTGCTGCAAAGCGCGGTCCGGCGCGGCATGGTGCCGACGGTCAACAGCATGCTGGTGGTCGGGATTGTGTCCCTGCCGGGCATGATGACCGGGCAGATTCTCGCCGGCAGCGACCCGCTGGAAGCGGTCAAATATCAAATCGTCGTCATGTTCATGCTGGCGGCGGCGGCGGCGCTGGGCTGCATGCTGAGCGTCCTGCTGGCCTACCGGCAGCTTTTCACGGCCCGGCATCAGCTCGCGGAGCGCCGCATTGCTCCCGCAAAACCCGGCGAATAGCTTAAACCCGGCGAATAGCGCCTGTCCCCGTAAAAACCCCGTATCTGCCGGGCCGCGCGGCCTCTCAACTTGCCGGGTCCGAACGCCGATAACACACTTAGGGCGGGCGCAAGTCTCGGCGCTCCGAAAGAGAATGCCTTCTTGGCATGATTTATGCACGAGAAAGAATTGATGCCCCCGAGAATTTTACCTGTTTTGAGCTTGTTTGGCACGCAGGCGGCCCGGACCCCTGGGGCTGTCGCCGTGGTTTCCGGCGGCGCTTCGCTCTCCTACGCCGAAGTCGCCGCGCAGTCCGATGCGTTGGCGGGCCGGCTGCGGTCGCGCGGGGTCACGCCGGGCGGCCTGGTCGCCGTCTGCTTGGAGCGGTCTTTGCCCCTGCCCGCCGCCCTGCTGGCCGTGCTGAAAGCCGGCGCGGGCTACCTGCCGCTTGATCCGGCGTACCCGCAAAGCCGCCGGGACTGGATGTGCGCCGATGCCGGGGTGCGCTTGGCGCTGACCCAAACATCGCTGGCCGGACAAACGCCCGCCGGGGTCGAGACGCTGTGCGTGGATGCGCCGGACGAGAACGGCGTCTTGGCCCCTGAAGGCGGCTTATCGGACGACGAAGACGGCCCGTTTTATGTGATCTACACGTCCGGGTCTACCGGAACCCCGAAAGGCGTCGCGATGGGCCGCCGGGCGATTGCCAACCTGGTCGGCTGGCAGGCCGAAGCAAGCCCCCGGCCCGATGTCCGCACCGCTCAGTTCGCCGCACTCAGCTTTGACGTTTCCGCCCAGGAAATCTTTTCGACGCTCTGCTTCGGCGGCACGCTGGCGCTGGTGCCGGAAGCACTCCGCGCCGACCCCGCCGGCCTGACCGGCTTTCTGGACGCCCAAAAAATCGAGCGCCTTTTTCTGCCGTTTGTCGCGTTGCAGCTTCTCGCCGAAGCCGCGCACGCCCGGCCGGACACGCTGCGGGGTCTGCGGGAAGTGATCACGGCAGGCGAGCAGCTCAAAATCACCCCGGCGATCCGGGCGCTGTTTGCCCGGCTGCCCGGCTGCGCCCTCCGCAACCACTACGGACCGTCGGAAACCCATGTCGCGACCGCGTACACGCTGGCAGGGCCGCCGGAAAGCTGGCCCGCCCTGCCGCCGATTGGCCGGCCCGTGCCCGGCATGACTGCCCTGGAGCGCGGCGGCGAGCTGTTTCTCGGCGGCGTTCAGCTTGCCGACGGCTACTGGAACAGCCCCGAGCGGACCGCCAAGCGCTTCACAAGCCTGCCCGGCACCGCGCCGGGAACGCGCTGGTACAAAACCGGCGACCTGGCCCGCTTGGACCCCGACGGCGAATGGGAGTATCTCGGGCGAGCCGACGGGCAGGTCAAGATACGCGGCTTTCGGGTGGAGCCGGCCGAAGCCGAAGCCGCGCTGCTGGCCTTCGGCGGCATCACGCAGGCCGCCGTGCGGGCGTTCGAGTTCGCTCCCGGCGACACGCGGCTTTGCGCGTATTTTGTTTCAGCCGCGCCGATTTCCGCTGACGCCCTGCGGGAGTTTTTGGGGGCACGTCTGCCGGAAGCCCTGACACCGTCCCGCTTTGAGCGCCTGGACAGCCTGCCGCTGACCCCAAGCGGCAAGGTAGATTTTGCCGCCCTGCCGCCGCCGTCCGCCGAGCGTCCGGCGCTCGGCGCGGCCTATGCGGAGCCGTCGCCGGGACCCGAGCGGCGGATTGCAGACCTTTGGCAGTCCGTTCTCGGCCTTGCGCCGGTGGGGGCCGACGACAATTTCTTCGACCTCGGCGGGCGGTCTTTGCAGATGGCCCAAGTGCATGCGCGGCTGCCCCAAGCGCTTGACGGCCATGCGCCCGACATCACTCTGCTGTTTCAGTACCCGACCGTGCGGGCGCTGGCTCGCGCCCTGGCGGAAGACGCCGCGCCGCGCCCGCAGCCGCTTTTTGCGCCGGAGCGCGGCGCGGCGGGGGACCACGACGCGGTCGCGATTGTCGGCCTGGCCGGCCGGTTCCCCGGCGCGGCGGATGCCGCCGAGTTTTGGGAAAACGTGAAAAACGGCGTGGACTCGATCACGCATTTCTCCGACGCTGACTTGCGGAGCGCCGGCATTTCCGCCGAAACGCTGGCGGACCCCGACTACGTCAAAGCGCGGGGCTTTTTGCCGGAGGCCGACTTGTTTGACGCGGCGTTTTTCGGCATTCCGCCGAAAGAAGCCGATGTGCTGGACCCGCAGCACCGGCTGTTTCTGGAATGCGCCCACGCCGCGCTGGAAGATGCCGGATGCGTGCCGGACACGTTCGGCGGCATGATTGGGGTGTGGGCGGGCAGCAGCCTGAACACTTACCTGCTGGCCAATCTCTGCGGGACGCGCGAAAAAATTGACGCGCTGACGCAGGCGTACCAGGTCGGCGAGTATCCGACCCTGGCGGGCAACGACAAGGATTTTCTCGCGACCCGCGTTTCCTACAAGCTGAACTTGACCGGCCCGAGCTTGTCGGTCGGAACCGGCTGCTCCACCTCGCTGGTGGCGGTCGCGCAGGCGTGCCAAAGCCTGCAAATGCGCGGGTGCGACCTGGCGCTGGCCGGCGGGGTCTCGGCAGCGTTTCCGCAGACGCGCGGCTACCGTTACCTGGAAGGCGGCATGGTCTCGCCCGACGGCAAATGCCGGGCGTTCAGCGCGGACGCTCAGGGCACGGTGTTCGGCGGCGGGGTGGGGGTGGTCGCCTTGAAGCGGCTGGCCGACGCCCTCGCCGACGGCGATCAAATCTATGCGGTCGTGCGCGGCTACGGATTGTCCAACGACGGCTCCGGGAAAGCGTCGTACTCCGCCCCGAGCGCCGCCGGGCAGGCCGAGGCGATCTCGCGGGCGCACCGGATGGCCGGCATTTCCGCCGGCACGATTTCCTATGTGGAAGCGCACGGCACGGCGACCCCGCTCGGCGACCCGATTGAAGTGGCGGGCTTGACGCAGGCGTTCCGCCGGACCACCGACAAAGTCGGCTTTTGCACCCTCGGCTCGGTGAAGCCCAATGTCGGCCACCTGGAAGCCGCGTCGGGCGTCACGGGATTGATCAAAACCGCGCTGGCTTTGAAGCACAAGCTGCTGCCGCCGCTGCTGCACTTTGACGCGCCCAACCCGCGCATCAACTTTGCGAACAGTCCGTTTCAAGTCAGCGCCGCGCTGCGGGACTGGCCGGAAGGCGAAACGCCGCGCCGGGCCGGAGTCAGCTCGTTCGGGGTCGGCGGCACCAACGCCCATGTGGTTTTAGAAGAAGCGCCCCCCGTGGCCGCCGAGGCCGCGCCGCGCGAGTGGCATTTATTGAGGCTTTCGGCCCGGACCGAAACGGCGCTGGACGCGGCGACGGTGAATTTGGCCCGGCACCTCGCCGCGCACCCGGAAACTGCGCCGGCCGACGCCGCCCGGACGCTGGAAACGGGCCGGCGGGAGTTTACCCATCGCCGCACGGTGGTCTGCCGGACAGCCGAAGAAGCCGTCCGCGCTCTCGAAACGCGTGACCCTGGGCGTGTCTATACCGGGACGCTGCCGAGCGCGGCCCGGCGGGTCGCGTTTTTGTTTCCCGGTCAGGGAGCGCAGAGTGTCGGCATGGGCCGCGAGCTGTACGCCGCCGAGCCGGTGTTCCGGCAGTGCGTGGACGAGTGCGCGGACCTGCTGACCCCGCTGCTCGGCGCGGACCTGCGCGAAACGCTGTACCCGGAGCCGGCGGAAGACGCCGCCGCGCAGGCGCGGCTGAATCAAACCGGACTGGCGCAGCCCGCGCTGTTTGTGTTCGGCTATGCGCTGGCGCGGCTCTGGCAGTCCTGCGGCGTTGTGCCGAGCGCGATGCTCGGGCACAGTGTCGGGGAGCTGGTCGCGGCGTGCCTGGCGGGCGTTTTCACCCTGCCCGACGCGCTTTCGGTCCTGGCGGGCCGGGCGAAGCTGATGCAGGCGCTTCCGCCGGGCGCGATGCTGGCCGTGCGCGGCGCGGCGGCGGACGTTTCGGCGCGGCTTGGCCCGGACTTGTCGCTGGCGGCGGACAACAGCCCGGCTTTGTCGGTCGTGTCGGGAACTTTGGACGCGGTGGAGGCATTGGAAGCTCGGCTGGCAGCGGCGGGAATTGTCTGCCGCCGCCTAGCGGCGTCGCATGCGTTTCACTCCGCCATGACCGACCCGATTTTAGCCCCGTTCGCTGCGCTGATTGCCGGCGTGCCGCGCTCGGCCCCGCAAATTCCGTTTGTGTCCAATGTGACGGGCGCCTGGATCACCGACGCCGAAGCCGCCGACCCGGCGTACTGGGCCGATCACCTGCGCGGCACCGTGCGCTTCACCGAAGGAGTGGGGACGCTGCTGGCCGATCCCGATCTGGTCCTGCTGGAAGCCGGACCGGGCGTGACGCTGGCTCCGTTTGCGCGGCAGCATCCGGCGAAGACCCCGGCGCACGAGATTTTGTCGTCGCTGGACGGCGGGCGGGCCAAGCTGCCCGAGGACGGCGCGTTTTTGGCCTGCGCGGGCCGGCTGTGGCTGTCCGGCGTTTCGGTCTCTTCGGCGGCCGCCGGCCGCCGCGTTTCGCTGCCGACGTATCCGTTTGAGCGGACTCGCCACTGGGTCGAGCCGCCGCGCCGCGCTTTAGAAATACCTATGTCCATGTCGACCCCTGCCGCTCCTGCCGAAGTTTTGCCCGCTGCGGCGCTGCCCGCGCCGGACCGCCGCCCGCGCCTGCGGCGCGAGCTGATCGGGGTGCTGGCCGATCAATCGGGACTGCCGGCGGACACGCTGGCACCGGACGCGGCGTTTTTGGACCTCGGCTTCGATTCACTGTTTTTGACCCAGGCGGCGGCGGCGGTCGGGCGCAAATTCGGCGTGAAAATCACGTTCCGCACGCTGCTGGAAGACGCAGCGACCCCGGACGCGCTGGCGGCGCTGCTGGACCGGATGCTGCCGCCCGACCCGCCGCTCGTGCCTGCCCCGCCTCTTTCCCTTCCCGCCGTCGCCGCCCCGGTTGCCGCCGCTTCCGGCTCCGCCGCGCCGGGGGGCCTGGAAGCGATTGTCGAGCGTCAGCTTCAAATCATGGCCGAGCAGCTTGCCCTGCTGCGCGGCGAGCCGCCGCCGTCTTCTGCGCTTCTTTCCGCGCCTGCCGCGCCGCTCCCGGCCCCGATTGTTCCGGCCCCGCCGGCGGCGTTTGGGCCGTTTAAGCCCATTGACGCGGCTCCTAAAACCGGGCTGACACCGGCGCAGGGGGCGGCGCTGACCCGGCTGATTGATGCATATGCAGCGAAAACGCCGGAATCGAAGCGGCTGACTCAGCTTCACCGGCCCCACCTGGCCGATCCCCGCGCGGTGGCCGGGTTTAAAGATTACTGGAAAGAGATTGTTTATCCCATTGTCGCCGAGCGTGCCGCCGGGGCGCACCTTTGGGACACCGACGGCAACCGCTATGTGGATGTGACCATGGGCTTCGGCACCAACTTGTTCGGTCACGCCCCGGCGTTTCTTGCCGACGCCATCGCCGGGCAGCTTGCGCTCGGCATGGAAATCGGGCCGCAGTCCAAGCTGGCAGGCGAAGTCGCGCAGAAAATCTGCGCCATGACCGGAGCCGAGCGGGTGACGTTCTGCTGCACCGGCTCGGAGGCTGTCATGGCGGCGATGCGGGCCGCCCGGACCGTCACCGGCCGCACCAAGATTGCGTATTTCGCCGGCGATTACCACGGCACGTTTGACGAAGTTTTGGCCCGCTCGGTCGGCGCGGGCGAGTCGCGCCGGGCGGTGCCGATTGCGCCGGGCATCCCGGACTGCATGACCGAAGAAGTCGTGATTTTGGAATACGGCACGCCGGAAACGCTGGCCGCGCTGCGGGCGCTGGCCCCGACCCTGGCCGCCGTGCTGGTGGAGCCGGTGCAAAGCCGCCGCCCGGACCTTCAGCCCGCCGAGTTTCTGCGCGAAGTGCGGCGACTTACCGAGGAAAGCGGCGCGGCGCTGATTTTCGATGAAGTGATCACCGGCTTTCGGATCGGGCCGGGCGGCGCACAGGCGCATTTCGGGGTTCAAGCCGACCTGGTCACTTACGGCAAAATTGTCGGCGGCGGCCTGCCGATGGGGATTGTGGCGGGAAAAGCCGAGTACCTGGATGCGTTTGACGGGGGGCAGTGGCGGTTCGGCGACGAAAGCCGGCCCGAAGCGGGGGTGACGTTTTTTGCCGGCACGTTTGTCCGGCACCCGCTGGCGCTGGCCGCCGCCGGGGCGACCCTGGCGCACTTGGCGGACGCCGGACCGAAGCTGCAAGCAGATTTGAACGCGCGGACGGCGGCATTTGCCAGGCGGGTCAATGCCGATTTGGACAAGCAGGCTGCTCCCGTAACGCTGGTGCATTTCGGTTCGCTGTTTTATTTTCAGTTCGCCCCGGACTTTCAGTGGGCGAGTCTGCTGTTCTTTTATCTGCGCTTGCACGGCATTCACCTGTGGGAAGGCCGTCCGTGCTTTTTGTCCACGGCGCACACCGACGACGACTTGGATGCCCTGGCGGAAGCGTTCCGCCGCAGCGTCGCCGACATGCAGGCGGGCGGGTTTCTGCCGGGGCCGCCCGCCCCCGAAACGTTTCCGCTGAAAACGTTTCCGCTGACGGAAGGGCAGCGCGGCGTGTGGCTGACCACCCAAATGGGCGCGGCGGCCTCGTGCGCGTTCAACGAATCCGTGGTTGTGACCCTGACGGGTCCGCTCGACCCCGCCGCGCTGACGGGTGCGGTGTGCGCCGTGGTGGAGCGCCATCCGGCCCTGCGAACCGCGCTGCTGCCGGGCGGGGAAATCCAGGCGACTTCGGCGCAGGTCTTGGTTTCCGTGCCCCTCAGCGACCTGTCGGGGCTGACGCCTGCCGAGCGGGACGCCGAAGAAGCCGCGCAGACGGCGGCGGAAGTGTCCGTGCCGTTTGAGCTGTCCGCCGCGCCGCTGGTGCGCTTTCGGCTGCTCAAAACACGCGCGGAAACGCACAAGCTGATTGTCACGGCGCATCACCTGGTCTGCGACGGCTGGTCGTTCGGCGTGCTGCTGTCCGACCTGGCGGCGGCCTATGCGGCCCTGGCTGCCGGCCTGGCCTGGACGCCCGGCCCGGCCCCGGCGTTTCGGGACTACGCGGCGGCGCACCGCGCCGAGCCGGCGCACCAGGCGTACTGGGCCGGCGTGCTGTCCCCGCCGCCCGCGCCGCTGCGGCTGCCGGCGGACCGGGCGCGGGAAGCGGTCGGCTCCTACGCCGGCGCCCGCGCGGTGCGCCGGCTTCCTGCCGCGCTGACCGAGCGCGTGACCGCGCTCGGCCGCAGCGCCGGCGCGACTTTGTCCGCGCTGCTGCTGTCGGCGTACACCGCGCTGCTTCACGGGCTGACCGGCACGCGGGACACAGTGGTCTGGGTGCCGGCGGCGGGGCAGGCGTCTGCCGGGGACCTCGATCTGATCGGGCACTGCACGACCCTGCTGCCGCTGCGGGTGCCGGCGGACCCGGAGATGCGCTTCAGCGAGTATCTCGGCGCGACCCGCGCGGCGCTGCTGCTGGCGATGGAGCGCCAGAACTACAGCTTGGACGCCCTGCTGGCCGGGCTGGACCGGCCCGTGCCGATCCGGGCCACATTCAACATTGACAAGTTCCCGGCGCTGCGGTTCGGCCCGTGCGAGGCGTCGGTGTCGCACCCGCCGCGCCGCTTTTTCCAGTTTGATCTCGGCTTGAACGTGATTGAACACGCGGGCGGGCTGACGCTGGAATGCGATTACAGCGCGGATTTGCTGGACGCGGCGACGGCGGAGCGGTGGCTGGCGGAGCTGGAAACGCTGCTGGAAACGGTCACGGCGCAGCCGGAGACCGACCTCGCGCCGCTGAGAAACCGCCTGCATGCCGTGTACGGGCAAGCCGCGCCTGCGCCGAGCGCCGGGGCGGCGGCCCGTCCGGCGGAAGCGCTGACCGAGACTGAAACCCGGCTGGCGGCGCTTTGGCGGGACCTGCTGGGCCTGCCTTCGGCGGCCAAAAGCGACAACTTCTTTGAGAGCGGCGGGTACTCGCTGCTGGCGCTGCGCTTGTACGGGCGGATTGAGCAGGAGTTCGGCGTCTGCCTGCCGCTGCCGACGCTGTTTGGAGCGCCGACGCTGAAGGCGCTGGCGGAAGCGATTGAGCGCCGGACGCAGCCCGAAGCGGCGGCGGCCGCCGCCGAGCGGTCCACGCTGGTGCCGCTGCGAGCGGGGGGCGGCCGGCCGCCGCTGTTTTGCGTTCATCCCGACCACGGCTTGGTTTTATTTTACCAGGCGCTGGCAAACCGCCTGCCGCCCGATCAGCCGGTGTACGGCTTGCAGGCGGTCGGGGCCGACACGGACGAACTGCCGCTGGGGTCGCTGGAAGACATGGCGGCGCGGTACCTGGAGGACATTCGGCGGTTTCAGCCGCACGGCCCGTACCATCTGGGGGGCTACTCGCTCGGCGGGGTGGTGGCGGCGGAGATGGCCCGGCAGCTTCACGCCGCCGGTGAGCCGCCCGGCCTGCTGGCCTTGTTCGATTCTTACGCCCCGGTGGCGTACCAGCAGAACTTGATTGACAAGCCGCGCCTCCAGCGGCTGGCCGCGCACTTTTCGGCGCTGAAAAACGCGTCGCCGAAAGACGCCTGGGCGACGCTGGGCGAGAAAGCGCGGCAGGCGGTCCGGGGGAAAAAGACTGACTGGCAGCGAGCCGCCGAGGAGCTGGCGGGCACGCTGGCCCCGGAGCGGCTGGAATCGCTGCGCCGGGTCATTCTGGCGAACGAAGCCGCGTTTGCCGAGTACGAAACGCCGCGTTATCCGGTGCGGGCGACTCTGTTTCGGGCCTCGGAAGTCAGCGTGTTCGAGGAGCGTGACCCGCTTCTGTGGTGGGGCGACCGATTTGAGGGCGGCCTGGAGATTTTTGATGTTCCCGGCGCACACTTGTCGCTGATGAACGAGCCGCAGGTGGAAGCGCTGGCCGCCGCGCTGGCGCAGCGCCTGGCCGGTCTGCTGTGAGCGACGCGCCGCTCTCGCCCGGCCCGCTGCCGCCCGGCGCTGTCTGCTGGCGGCAGATGGACCTGGACGGGGAAGACGGCGGCTGCGACTTCTTGTCGGCGGAAGAACAAGCCCGCGCCGCCCGGTTTCATTTCCCGGAAGATGCCCGGCGGTGGGCCGTAGGCCGGCATTTGCTGCGCCGAACGCTCGGCGAAGTTCTCAGCGCCGATCCCCGAGCGCTGCGGTTTGAGACGGGGCCGCTCGGCAAGCCGCGCCTTGCCGGCAGCCCGCTCCGGTTCAGCGTGTCGCACTCGGACCGCCGGCTGCTGCTGGCGCTGGCCTGGGAGCGGGAAGTCGGCATTGACATTGAGCGGTTGCGAACGGATTTTGTGCCCGAAGACCTGGCCGCCGGGGTCTGCTCCCCGGACGAGCGGGACGCGCTGGGCCGAGTGCCTCCCGCCGCGCGTCACGACGCCTTTTTAGCCCTATGGACCGCCAAAGAAGCATATGGGAAAGCGCTCGGAGTCGGCTTAGGATTTCCCCTCGCTGCGTTGACCTTGACGCTCGGCACGGACGGCCGGTACGACTGCGCCGGGGCCGGGGAGCCGGAGATTGCGGTCTGCCGCCTGGACGCCGGGCCGGGCTTTGCCGCGTCCGCCGCCGCCTTCGGCTCGTTTACACCGATTGAGCTGCTATGACTCCCTCTGTCAGCATTGTGGTTCCGGCGTTTCGCGCCGAGCGTTATCTCGCGCAGGCCCTGGACAGCGTCCTGGCCCAAACGTTTGGGGATTGGGAGCTGGTCGTGGTGGACGACGGCTCGCCGGACAGGTGCGGGGAGATTGCGGCGGCGTATGCGGCCAAAGACGAACGCATCCGGGTCGCGCGGCAGGCGAACGCCGGAGTTTCGGCGGCTCGCAACTTCGGCGCGGCGCAGACCGGGGCGGACCGGCTGATCTTTTTGGACGCCGACGACTTGTGGGAGCCGGGGGCGCTGGCGCACTTGTCGGCGGCGCTGGATGCCCGCCCGGACGCGCCGGCGGTGTACGGGCTGGCGCGGTACATCGGCGCGGACGGCGAGCCGATCCTGCCGGGCGTCTGCGAAGGCCATCAGCGGTTCCGGCTGGGGCTGGACAGGGGGCGGGTGATTGCCTGGCCGGACGACCGGCCGACGACATTTGCGGTGGAAGCGGTGATGGAGCGGGTGATGACCTGCGGGACGGTGCTGCTGCGCCGGACGGCGTTTAAGGCGGCGGGCGGGTTCGACCCGGCGCTTCGGATGTGGGAAGATTGGGACTTCTGGCTGCGCGTGACCGAGCGCGGCGGCTTGGTGTTTACGGACACCCTGGTTTTAGGCTACCGCCGCCACGACGGCAATGTTTCCGGGCAGCTTGACCTTTTGGAAGCGGGGGAATGGCAGGTGCGGCGGCGGCTGCTGGAGCGGGTCAAAAACGACCCCGCGCGGGAGCCGACGGCCCGCGCCGGGCTGGCCTATCGCCACCGCTGCGCGGTTTCGCACCGCCTCGCCGACGCCAAAAAAGCAGCGCTTGCCGGGCATCCCGCCGCCGCCGTTCGCGCCTGCGCCGCCGCCGGGCGGCACTTGTCCGAGTGCCTGCGCCTGCGCTGACGCTGCCTGCCGCTTACATCTTCGGCGTTTTGGCGGCGGCGCGGCGCGGGCGGGCCGGGACCGGGCTGTCCGGCGCGGGCCGGGCCGAAACAATCTGGGGCAGGTCCTGGAAATGGGTGACGGAGCCGGGGCCAGACGCGCGGGCGGCATTTAAAGCGTCCAGCGCTCGGGTGATCAGCATGGCGGCCCCGGAGATTTCCGGGGACAGCAGGGCCGCGCCGACGCAGGCGGACAGCGGCGGCTGACCCGGCAGGCTGATCCCGCCGATCCCCGCCCGCAGCCGGTCGGCGGCGACCCGTGCGCCGGCTTCCCCGGTTTCCGGCAGGATCAAGGCATACTCGTCGGCCCCCAGTCGGGCCAGCACATCCACCGTGCGGATTTTGGATTTGATTGCCGCCCCTGCCGCATCCAGCGCCGCGTCTCCGGCTTCAAAGCCGCAGGCGCGGTTGCGGGCGGAAAAGCCGTCCAAATCCAGCAGCACCAGCGACAAAGGAGCGTGGTAGCGGGCGGCCCGCTCGATTTCCTCGGCCAGCCGGGCGCGAAACGCCGGGTGCCCGGACAGCTCCGGGCTGCTTTCCGCCGGGGCCGCGCCGGGCGTTCGCACGATTTCTTCCGCCGGCGCGGGCGGCGTCTCGGCTTGAGTCGCCGCCGCTTCCAGCGCCGCCGTCAGCGCGGCAATCTGCGCCTGGGCGGCGGCGAACTCGGTGACATCCACCCCGGCGCTGAGGCCGCCGATGATGACCCCTTCCGCATCGCGCAGCGGCACCAGCGAGCAGCGCAGACGCGCCTGCCCCCCGCCGGCCACCGTGTCGGTGCGCTCGGCGCTCAGCAGCGACTCGCCGGCCAGGACGCGCCGGATTTTCGCTTCGGCGTCGTCGCGCTCCCCGCTCGGCACAATGGTATCCCACAGCGTGCTTTCCAGCGCCGCCGCCGCCGGAATGCCGTACAGCGCTTCGCAGGCGGCGTTCCAGCGGATGATTTTGCCGCTGGCCGCAAAGCAAAAGCAGGGCACGGGCAGGGTGCGGAAAAACTCTTGAAATTGCCGCGACACCTGGTCGCGCAGCGCTTCGGTTTCGGTTTTGCGCTGGCGGGCTTCCGCAAGCTGCGCGTGCAGGGCGGCCTGCGTGGCTTCGCTGTCTTCCTGCTGCTTGCGCTGCGCCGCCCGCTCGGCTTCGCGCATCCGCCGGGCGGCTTCGGGGGTGGGGGCGCTCAGGGACCGGCAGACGCCGAGCGCGGCCAGCGCGGACACGAAAAGCCCCGCGCCGCCGGCCAGCATCAAGGGAAATGCCATTGAGTTTTCGCCGGCCGCCGGGGCGGGGTCTGCCGCTGCCGGCTTTGCGGCTTTGGCCTTGCCGTGCGCGGCTTTCACCGGGGCGGCCGTGCCCGCCGACTGCGCCGGCGCTTTGGCCGCGTGCAGAAACGCGCCGCCGCCGAACAGCAGACACGAAAAAAACGCCAAAACCCCGATGCCGACCAATGATTTCATAAATCCCTCTGTTTCCGTTGTCGGCAAAAAAGCCCGGAAACATTATGGGGAAATTAGGGGGACGGCGGGACGTAGCGGCCCTGTGCGGGGACGGCGACCGTGTCGAACTCGCGGGCCAGCGTGTGCAGCGCCGTCCGCATGTCCGCGCCCTGCATGGCGGGGCCGTGACCGGCGGCGACCCGCTCCGGCTCAAGCGCCGCCAGCGCTTCCACGGAAGTTTTTGCGGCGGGCCAGTCCGGCGTAAAGTACATCGGCGGGCCGTGCATCTCGGGCTTCTGCATGGCGACCGCGTAGGCGGATTCTTGGGCCGTGGTGATAAACGCATCGGCGGCGATCAAGGTTTTGTCGGCTTCGCGCCACAGCGCGATTTGGCCCGGCGTGTGACCGGGCACAGGGAGCCACCGCCAGCCGGGCATTTCGGGGACCGAGTGGTCGTCCGGCAGGGCGCGGAGCCGCGCCCCGACATTGACGGGGCCGCGCGGATAAAGGCCGGACACGGCCGCCATCAGCCCGCCGCCGACAGTCGGGTCGGGGGGCGGGTACGACGACTGCCCGCTCAAATAGGGATGCTCGGCGGGGTGTGCGTAAACCGGGGCGTCCCACTCGTCCGCCAGCGCTTCCAGCGCCCCGGCGTGGTCGAAATGGCCGTGGGTCAGGACAATCGCGGCGGGCCGCGCGTCCGCGCCGAAGCGCCGCGCCGCCGTGCGCTTGATTATGCCTGCCGTGCCCGGCAGGCCGGCGTCAATCAACACCCACCGGCGGTCGCCGGCGTCGGGCAGGCCGAAAAACAGCAGATTGACAATGGCGAGGCGCTTCAAGGCCAGGTCCGGGCAGACTTCCTCGGTGCCGTCGTCTTCAGGGTGTCCGGCGCGGCCCGCCGGGTCCAGGGGGAGTGAATGTTCCATAGCCCGTTTATTGCCACGCAGGCCGGGTGTGAAACGTTAATCGTTCCGCAGGCCGTAGCCGCCGCCGCGCCGGGTTTCCAGCAGCGCCGCCGCTTGGGCAGGCAGCTTGGCCCGCAGGCGGCGAATATGGATGTCTACGGTGCGCTCGCCGCCCTCGAAGTCCACGCCCCAAACCAAATCCAGCAGGCGGTCGCGGGCGAAAAACTTGCCCCGGTGCAGGGTCAAAAAGCGCAGCAGCTCGTACTCGCGCGGGGTCAGCGGCAGCATCCGCCCGCCGTCGTCGCGGGCGCAGCCCGACGACAATTCCAGCACGAGGCCGGGCAGCAGCAGCCGGTCGCCGGTTTGTATCTGACGCTTGCGGAACCCGAGCAGCGAAACCCGCGCCAGCATCTCGGCGGGGGGGTAGGGGGGCAGCAGGAAATCGTCGGTGTAGGCCGGCCAGTCCGGCTGGGTAAGGTGGCGCGGGGCAAGCAGGGCCAGCCGGGGCGGCAGCGGCAGGTCGTCGCCCCAGGCGGCTTGGAGCAGCCGGGCGGCATGCCGGAGCGGCAGGCAGTCCGCCGCCGCCGACAAATCCGCCAGCAGCAGGTCGGGCGGCCGCCCGTCGAACGCCGCGCAAAGCTGTTCCAGCGCGTCGTCCGTGCCGTCGAGATCGGCCCAGGCGACCGGGTAGCCGGCCTGCGCCAGCGCCGCTTTGAGGGGCAGGAGGGGCGGAGAATGTTCGGACGGCGCAACCAGAAGAATGGAAAACATGGAAACACAAGCTCAAAGCGGGCGTCGCGGAAACCGTGAACAAAACGCCGCGCTGCTGCGGGCGGGAAACGCAGAGAGTCTGGCACAAAGACGGCGCAGGTGTCAAGAGACCTCACCCGGCGCTTCGCGCCGGGTGAGGTTCTTACACCGTCAGCCAGACCCCGCCGTGCGCGTCGAGACGCGCGGGATAGGTCTGCAAATCGCAGTCGCCTTGCTGCCCGGTCCCCGTCGCCAGGTCGAATTTGCGCCCGTGGAACGGACAAATCAAAGTCGTGCCGCCGAGCAGGCCGTCGGCCAGCGGTCCCTGCCGGTGCGGGCATTCGGCCTGCACCGCGTAGACCTCTCCGGCGCGGGTGTGGAAGACGGCGATCTCAATGCCGGCGACCGGAAACACCCGGCCCTCGCCGGGCGGGATTTGGTGGACGGGGCCGAGCAGAATTTCGGCGGCGGGCGTCGAAGCAGTCGGCAGTTCAAGTGTCGGCATGTCTTTCTCCTATCCCGCCAGCACCGGCAAAGTCGAGACGAACTGATTAGCGGTCGCGGGCCGGTCGGCTTCCAGCCACGGGTCCACGTAGGCGTCCACGGTCGCCTGCATGGCGGCGTCCAGCCGCGCGGCGATGTTCTCGCTGTCGTCCACCACGACGGCTTTGATTTTGTCCAGCCCGACGCGCGGGACAAAGCTGTACGTTCGCTCCAGATACTTGGCGTTTTCAATATAGTACTGCATAAACCGGCCCATAATCTGAATGACGGACTCGTGCGAGTCCGCGACGCACAAAATATCGCCTTTGCGGATATGCGCCCCCGCCGCGCCGCCGATGTAGATTTCCCAGCGGCCGCCTTCCACCGCCACCGCGCCGACATCTTTGACCATCGCTTCCGAGCAGTTCCGGGGACAGCCCGCCGTGGCGAGCTTCATCTTGCCGGGGCTTTCGATGCCCTGAAAGCGCTTCTCGATTTGGATGCCTAAGCCCGTCGAGTCGCCGACCCCGTAGCGGCAGAAATCGGTGCCGACACAGGTTTTGCATGTCCGAAACGACTTGCCGTAGGCATGGCCCGACGGCATCCCGAGGTCTTTCCAGACCAGCGGCAGGTTTTCTTTGGTGATGCCCAGCAAGTCTATTCTTTGGCCGCCGGTGAACTTCACCATCGGCACATCATACTTTTTCGCCGTTTCGCCGATTTTGATAAGATCGTCGGCGGTCGTCACCCCGCCGTAGATGCGCGGAACCACTGAGAACGTTTTGTCTTTCTGGATATTGGCATGCACCCGGTCGTTGATAAACCGGGCGTCGCGCTCGTCTTCATACTCCGCGCCCCAAAGCGACTTCAGAAGCGACGCCAGGCCCATTTTGGCCGACGCTTCTTCGACGCCGCCCGCCAGCGCGGCGAAGACCGACGAGACCGATCTTAAGTTACGCGCCCGAATCTGCTCCACCAGCTCGGGCTTAGCGAGCGGCACGCCGGGGACATAATAGTGTATGCTCGGGTCTTCCTCTACCTGACCTTCGGCGGCCCATTCGACCACTTCCTCCACCAGCTTTTTGCACGAGCCGCAGCCCATCCCGGCGCGGGTGGCTTCCATGACCAGCTTCAAGGACCGTTTGCCGCCTTCGACGCATTTGCGTATCTGGCCTTTCGAGACCCCGTTGCAGTTGCAAATCTGCGCCGAATCGGGCATCTCCAGCATGGTTGCTTCGGTGGACGGTGCGCCGATGTCGAACAAAAGCGACAAGCGCTCTTCGGGCAGCGGGGTTCCCCGGTCGAACGCCTGCATCAGATAGGCGACTTTGGACAAATCGCCCAGCATCATCGCGCCGATTAAAATGCCGTCCCGAACGATCAGCTTTTTGTACGTCCCGCGCTTCGGCTCGGCAAAGGTCACCACTTCATCGCGCTCGTCGGTTGGCTCGGTGACTCCCATCGAGGCCAGCTCGACGCCCATGACTTTGAGCTTGGTCGCGATCTTCGAGCCGTGATAAGCGGCATTCGGATTGCGGCCCGTGATGTGGTCGGCCAGCACCGCCCCCATCTCCCACAGCGGGGCGACCAGGCCGTAGACCCGCCCTCGGTGCTGGGCGCACTCGCCGACAACGTAAACATTGGGGTCGTCCACCGAGCGCATCTGGTTGTCGGTGACGATAGCCCGCTCGACGGTCAGCCCGCAGGCCGCGCCGAGTTCGCTGTTCGGCTTGATGCCTGTGGAGATCACCACCATGTCGCAGTCCAAAGTCGTGCCGTCTTTGAACTCCAAGCCCGTCACACTGTCGTCGCCCAAAATCCGCGTCGTGGCTTTCTCGGTGTGGACATGGACGCCCATTTTTTCCATGGTGCTTCGCAGGATCGCCCCGGCGGCGGGGTCAAGCTGCTGGTTCATCAAGTGGCTCGACAGATGGATGACATGGACTTCGACCCCGTAGTTGATAAGTCCCCGCGCGGCTTCCAGGCCGAGCAGGCCGCCGCCGATGACGGCGGCTTTGCGGCACTTGGTCGCGTAGCCTGCAATTTTATGGCAGTCATCGAGTGTTCGGAAGACAAAGACGCCGTGCTTCGGGCCGCCGCCGGGCGTTTCCAAGCCTTCCATCGGCGGCACGAAGGGCCGGGACCCCGTGGCGATAATCAGCTTATCGTAGGGCGTGATTTGGCCGTCGTCCGAGTGAACTTCTTGGCGTGCCCGGTCAATATCAGTCACGCGGGCGGGCGCATGGAGAGTCACGTCGTTTTCGGCGTACCACTCCAGCGGGTTCAGAAAGATGTCGGCGGCGTCCTGAGCGCCGTTCAGAACGTTCGACAAAAGTATGCGGTTGTAGTTGCCGTAAGGCTCATCGCCGAACATCGTAATCTCAAACTGTGCGCCGCCGCCCCGCGCGAGTATCTCTTCGACGGTCCGTGCGCCCGCCATGCCGTTGCCGATGACGACCAGTTTTTGCTTTTCGCTTTTTTGCTTTTCCGTCATAACTTCATACCTCTACCAAGCCGATGTCGAGAACGACTGTGCCCGAGATGCCGTCCGGGGCGGCCAGAAACGCTTCCAGCGTGGTGCCGGACATCATGTCTTCCACGACGGCCAGCGCGATATGGACATCGCCGCGTGCGCCGATGGGGAAATACCGCATCGGCTCGCCGCCGCGCATCAGCACGACATAAATCATCTCGGCGGACGAGTTGCCGGCCCGAAAGTAAACAAACTGGGTGCGCTTGCCGGCGGGCACCGTGTAAATCAGCTCGCCGGAAACGGGGTGGGGATTGGTCAGGCCGTGTCCTTCAAAGGCGAACACGCCTTGAAGCAGCTTGGGTTTCGAGTACATGGTAAAGTCTCCTGCCGCCATTCGGCGGCTGCCGAAGCCACAGAGTCAATTCCGTGGCTTTCTGCGTGTTCGGCATTACGCCGGCTCCATTTCCGCCGCGCCGGCGGGGCCGACCAGCACTCGCTCGCGGGCCGGCTCGGGGTCCTTCGCCACGCCGCCTTCGCCGAGCCACGACCGCTGCCAGCCGGGGGCGGCCTGCCGCAGCACGATCAGACCGGCGGCGGCGATGGCGGCAAACGCGAAGAAGCCTGCGCCGTAAGTGCCGAAGCTGTCATGCAGCCTGCCCATGTTGAGATTGAGGTAGTAGCCGCCGACTCCGCCCGCCGCGCCGACCAGGCCGGTCATCACACCGATTTCTTTCTTGAAGCGCTGCGGCACCATCTGGAAGACTGAGCCGTTGCCCATGCCGAGGCAGCCCATCAAGAGAAACAGCATCGCAAACGTCGCCCACATGTTTGCAATCAAAACCCCGATGCCGAGCGCCATGACGCACGCCGTGGCGTACAGCACGGTCAGCATCCGAATGCCGCCGAGCTTGTCGGCCAAAGCGCCGCCGACCGGACGCAGCAGGGACCCGGCGACAATAAACAGCGCCGTCGAAAGGCCCACGGTCGCCTTCGGAAAGTCATACTGGTCCACAAAGAACTTGTTCATAAAGTACGACAAGCCGACAAAGCCGCCGAAAGAGACAAAGTACAGCAGGCAGAACCGCCACGCGTCGGCCTGCCCCAGCACCCGCGCAAAGTCCGCGCCGGTAGCCGCTTTGGCCTTCGCCGGCGGGTCCTTCGCCAGCAGCGCAAAGATCACAAAGACAAGGGCGACGGGGATCATCAGGAGGCCCATGACCGCGTGCCAGCCGAAGGCTTTCGCCAGCAGCGGCGCAAAGATCGTCGCCAGCACCGTGCCGGAGTTGCCTGCGCCGGCAATCCCCATCGCCAGCCCCTGCAAATGCGGCGGATACCAGCGCGACGCCAGCGGCAGGGCGACGGCGAACGAGGCCCCGGCGAGGCCGAGAAAGAAGCCCACAAAGACCAGCGAGGCGCTGGAGCCGGCAAACTGCCAGCCGACCATCAGCGGGATCAGCGTGCAGGCCATCGAGGCGACCCCGACCCGCTTGGAGCCGTACTTGTCGGACAGCAGGCCGAGCAGGATGCGCCAAAAGCCGGCGGCCAGCAGGGGAATCGCCAGCAGGCCGAGCGCAGTCCCGGCGGGGTAGCCGTTGGCGACCGCCTGAAATGTCTTGCCGTCTTTCGTCAGCGCCGCCATCGGCTTCAGGCCGATAACGCTGTCGTTCGGATTGCCGGCCGCGCCGGGTGCGGCGGCGATTTGGATCAGCTTGGAATGGGCGTTCACAGCGGCCAGGGTCGCCGGGTCGGCATTGCTGACCACGAACTTTTCGACGGGCTTGTCGCTCGGGCGAATGGTGGTCGGGGTGCCGGCTTTGATCAGCAGGTTGTAAACGCTCTTCGGCTGATCGGCCGCCAGCTTCGGGTTCTGCTTTCGGGTCTGCGGGCCTTTAACGACCAGTGTGTAGGGCGTCGTTGTCGAGATCAGCGCAGACGGCGTGACCCTTAAATTCGCTCCGGTGAGCTGAGCGTCGGTGGTGATAAACGGCGCAAGAGCGCCGAGGATGACCCAGACCATAAACGAGATGTCGAAGTGCAGAAACGCACTGAACAGCGAGGGCGCGTGTCCGCTGTTTTTCAGGTCGGCAAGTTTCATCGTGTCTCCTCTTGTCAATTATCGGGCTTTTTTAGCATAAAGGGGAGACGCGGCAGTGCGTGAGCGGAAGCAAGAGCGAAGGCCGGCTAGGCTTTTTGGAGGCGAACCGCGCAGACTTTGAACTCCGGCATCTTTGAGACCGGATCGAGCGCGGGGTTTGTCAGCAGATTGGCGCAGGCGTCGCCGCCCCAGTGGAACGGCACAAAAACGGTGTCCCGGCGGATAGCCGGGGTCAAGCGTGCAGGTACGGTGAGCGCCCCGCGCCGGGTCGTAAGCGTGGCGGCGTCGCCGTCGGCTAGCCCGAAGCGGCCCGCCAGGCTCGGGTGCATCTCGGCAAACGCTTCGGGGGAGGCCGTATTCAGCGCGTCAATGCGCCGGGTCTGCGTGCCGGATTGGTAGTGGGCCATCACTCGCCCGGTTGTCAAGTACAGCGGGAACTCGTCGTCGGGTTCTTCGGCGGCGGCGCGGTGATGCACGGCGTGAAACCTGGCCCGGCCGTCTTCGTGGGCGAAGCGGTCCTGAAACAGCCGGGGCGTTCCGGGATGCGCGGCGCTCGGGCAGGGCCAGAAAACGCCGTGTTCGGCGTCCAGGCGGGCGTAGGTGATGCCGGAATAATCGGCGGCCCCGCCCGCGCCGGCCCGGCGCAGCTCCTCAAAGACAGCCTCGGGGTCGTCGGTCGGGAAGTGCCGCGCCGCGCCGAGCCGCGCCGCCAGCGCCGTGAGAACGGCGAGGTCGGTGGAAACACCTTCGGGCCGAGTTTTTGCTTGTTTGCGATGGATGACCCGGCCTTCTAAATTCGTCATCGTGCCGCTTTCCTCGGCCCACTGAGCCGTCGGCAGGACCACATCGGCCAGAAGCGCCGTTTCCGACAAAAAGAGGTCCGCCACGCACAAAAAGTCGAGCGAGCGCAGGCGCTCCCGAACATGCCCGGAGCGCGGGGCGGACACGGCGGGGTTCGATGCCGTGACCAGCAGGGCGCGAATGCCGCCCGGCTGCCCGAGCGAGTCCAGCATCTCATACGCCGAGCGGCCCGGTCCCGGCAAGGTTTCCGGGTCCACGCCCCAGACTCCGGCGACAAACGCCCGGTGCGCCGGGTTGTCAATGCGGCGGTAGCCGGGAAGCTGGTCGGCTTTTTGCCCGTGCTCGCGTCCGCCCTGCCCGTTGCCCTGCCCGGTGAGGCAGCCGTAACCGCAGCCCGGCCGGCCCGCTTTGCCGAGCGCCAGCATCAGATTGATCACGGCCAGCGTGTTGTCCACGCCTTTGGACTGCTGCCCCGCGCCCCGCGCGGTCAGCGCCATCGCCGTGCCCGCTTCGCCCAGCAGATGCGCGGCTTTGACCAGGTCTTTGGCGGGAACGCCGGTGATGCGCTCCACCCGATCGGGCCAGTACGAGGCGACGACCCGCCGGACCCGGTCCCATCCGGTCGTGCGCGACGCAATAAACTCCTGATCTAAAAGGCCGTCGGCGGCGGCGATGTGCAGCAGGCCATTGGCAAGCGCCAGGTCGGTCCCCGGAGTCAGCGGCAGGTGCAGGGTCGCCTCCGCGGCGGTCGGGGTCCGGCGCGGGTCGGCGACAATCAACGCCCCGCCGTTTTCGCGCTGCCGCTCGAAATACTGCATAATCGGCGGCATGGTTTCGGCGGGGTTGCCGCCCATCAGCAAGATCGCCTCCGCGCCGGGAATGTCTTCCAGCGGAAACGGCAGGCCCCGGTCCAGGCCGAAGGCTTGCAGCGCCGCCGCCGCTTCGGACGCCATGCAAAAGCGGCCGTTGTAGTCTATGTGTGGGGTCCGCAGGGCGACGCGGGCGAATTTCCCCAGCCAGTACGCTTTTTCGTTGGTCAAGCCGCCGCCGCCGAAGACGCCGACCGAGTCGCGGCCGTAGAGGGCCTGCGACGCCCCAATCCCCGCCGCCGCTCGGTCCAGGGCTTCGTCCCAGGAGGCCGGTCTGAGCGTGCCGTCTTTCGTGCCGCGCACCAGCGGCGTGGTCAGCCGGTCGGGGTGGGACAAAAGCTCCGCCGAAGTCCAGCCTTTTTGGCACAGGCCGCCGTTGTTGACCGGAAAGTCCGGGCGCGGGGCGACCGACAGGCTCCCGTTTTGACCGGGAACCAGGCTCATGCCGCATTGCAGCGCACAGTAGGGGCAATGGGTCGGGGTTGTCATTGGGCCGCTTCTTCCAGCAGGCCGACATCTATGACCACCGAGCCGGTCAGCCCGCGCGGCGCGGCAAAGCCGACTTCAATCGTTGACCCGGCGGGGTACGCTTCGGTGATGGACAGCGGCACATGGAAATCGGCTTTCGGACCGACCGGGAAATAGCGCACCGGGATTGAGTTGAGGCAGACCGCCAGATAAATCAGGTCGTCGGACAGGTTGCCGGCGCGGACATAAATGACTTCGGCGGCTGTGCCTTCGGGGACTGTGTACGAGAGCGATTCGTTGAGCGGCGCGACTTCAAAAAAGCCGCGTCCGGCAAACGGGTACACGCCCTGCAAAAAGCGCGGCGTCGCCCGCCCGAGCCGTATCTGCCGTTCCCGGCGGGTCTCGGTGGTCAGCGTATCAGTTGCAAGAATATCATCGGCAGGCGTGTGGACGTGACTCATGGCGGCGGCTTTCTTGTGGGGCCAAAGGATTGACGGAAAAAGGCAGCATTGCCGGCAGGAGCCACGGGACGGTGTGGTGAACAGAGAGGTTCGTCGCGCAAGAGGAAAACCGGCGCGTCGGTGCGGTGCGGTTCTTGTGTTCATCATAACACGGAAATGTTTCCGCCGTGTTTCTTGGAAAAATTTATTTTCGTGTAAAAGTCAGCAGAGCGCGAAGGCGCGAGGAGAGTGCGAGGGAAGTGCGAGGAAGTAAATTCCTCTCGCTGAATAGCGTCCTTCGGACGAAAAGACAGGAAAGCCGAACGTGTGCTAATCTTTTGTCTGCTAATCCTTCGTCCGAAGGACGCTATTCAGCGAGAGGAATTTACTTCCTCGCGCCTTTCTCGCGCCTTCCTCGCACTTTCCTCGCTCCACCGCCCAAAGGACCACGCATTTGACACTGACCATTGCCATTCTTGCCGGGGGCCGAAGCTCGCGGATGGGCACGGACAAGGCCGCCCTTGAACTCGGCGGCATGACGCTGCTCGAGCGCACGGCGCGGCTGGCGCTGGCGGTCACTCCCGCCGTGCTGGTGGTCGGCCGGGCGCGGCCCGGCGGCTGGCGGCTGCGGGAAGTCCCGTTCATTGCAGACGCGGAGCCGGGACTCGGGCCGCTGGGCGGGCTGGCGTCGGCATTGGGCCACACCCAGACTTCCGTGCTGGCGCTGGCCTGCGACCTGCCGCTGCTGACTGAAGAAGCAATTCGCTGGCGGGTGGAACTCTCCAAACAAAGCATTGCAGAGCATGGCCGAGTCACGGTCAGCGGCGGACAGTGGGAGCCGCTGTTTTCCGTGTACCATGCCGAATGCCTGCTGCTCCTCGAAGCGCGTCTCGCCGCAGGCCGGCGGTCGCTGCACGGGCTGATTGAAGCGGGGGAGTTTGTGCTTGACCCTGCGCCCGACTGGGTTGAGGCGCAGCTTGCCAATGCCAACACGCCGGACGATTGGGCACGTCTGGGAAGTCCCCCCGGCCCCCAATAATGGGGGAGCAGCACAAAACAAAGGGCGCAGCAAGCAGCGCCCCTACGCTATCGCCTCTGACTCCCCCATCATTGGGGGCCGGGGGGACTCCTGAAACTTCGCCTTGACCGAGTCGGGTATACTGTCGGCATGAAAAACGCGTTTCCCCTGACGGTTCTTGCCGCTCTTGCCGCCGTGCCCGCGCCGGCCGCCCCGAACATCTCTGCGCCGAACTACCATTTGGTGCAGAAAGTGACGCTTGGCGGCGAAGGCGGCTGGGATTACTTGTCGGTGGACCCCGATGCCCGGCGGATTTATATCAGCCGGGGCAGTCATGTGATGGTGGTGGACGCCGACACCTACAAAGTGGTCGGCGACATCCCAAACACCAATGGCGTCCACGGCATCGCGATTGCGCCGAAATTGGGCCGAGGGTTCACGTCGAACGGCCGGGACAACTCGGTCACGATCTTTGACCTGAAAACGCTGAAGCCGCTTGGGACAGTCGCGGTCGGCACCGGCCCCGATGCGATTTTGTACGAGCCGAAAACGCAGCGCGTTTTTACGTTCAACGGCCGCAGCAGCGACGCCACGGCGATTGACGCCAAAACCGGCAAAGTGCTGGGGACAATCGCCCTCGGCGGACGGCCCGAGTTTGCCGTCGCGGACGGCGCGGGGCTGGTCTACGACAACATTGAAGACACCGGCGAAGTAGTTGCGATTGACGCCGGGACGCTGAGAGTGAAAACCCGCTGGCCGCTCGCCCCGTCGGAAAGCCCGTCGGGCCTGGCGATTGACGCTAAAAATCACCGCTTGTTTTCCACCTGCGACGACGGCAAAATGCCGATTTCCGACACCGTCACTGGCAAAGTCGTGCAGACTGCGGCTATCGGCAGCGGCCCCGATGCCGCCGGCTTCGACCCCGCCACCGGCCTCGCATTTAGCTCCAACGGGCAGGACGGGACACTGACCGTACTGAGCGGCCTGCGGGTTACTGTCGGTCAAAGCAGCTTGACCGAGTACAGGCCCTCTGCGACCGTCCCGACTGAGAAAGGGGCGCGGACAATGGCGGTGGATACCAAGACGCACCGGGTGTACCTGGTTAGCGCGACCCCGGACCCGGCCAATCCGGGCGAAGGGCGGCGGCGCAACTATGTCCCCGGCTCATTCACGCTGCTGGTGGTCGGGCCGTAAATTCTTCTTGACATTCCGCCCGGTCTGTGGTACGTTGAATCAACCAGAACTCACTCTGAGTCCTGCCGTGAGTCCGCAGGGAGTGCCGCCGCCATGCCGCTTGGAAAGATCAAATGGTTCAGCGATGCCAAAGGCTACGGGTTTATTGAGACCGACGACGGCCAAGACTTGTTCGTTCACTTTTCCGTGATCCGGCACAGCGGCCCTGTGGTGCTGCGCGAAGGCCAGCCGGTCGAGTATGAAGTCGGGGCGGGGCCGAACGGGGCGCAGGCGGAGAAAGTCGTTCTGCTGACGCCGGAAGCCGGGACGGCCTCACGCTCCCGGTAACAATCCCGCAGTTTTACCCGGTCGGTTGGCACGATTCTTGCTTTACCAATCTACGACCATCGAATTTTTTGAGGAAGTGATCTCCGCTTATGCATTCCGTTACCCGTTTCAGTTTCCGCGCCTTGTTTTTGGTGTGCCTGGCGCTGCTCGCGCCGCTTGTGCTGGCGCAGACCGCCGGCGTGATTGACGCCAACGCCAAGCTGCACATTGTCGTCGCCAACGAGCCGCAGCTTACCGGCGATTATGCTGTGGACAGCGCCGGCAACATCACCCTGCTGTATATCAACCAGGTCCATGTGCAGGGCCTTACCCCCGCGCAGGCCGCCGCCCTGATTCGCGGGCAGGCGGCGGAGCCGGGGCTGGCCGCCACCGGCCTGTCCAAGTTTTATGTGTCCCCGCAGGTGGTGGTCTCGATCACCGACGCCGGCGGCATCAGCGTGGAAGTCACCGGCCTGGTCAGCGCCCCGCGCCGCTATACCCTGCCTTCCAGCGCCCGCTTGAACGATGTGCTGGTGCAGGCGGTTCCGGCGCTGAACGCGGATTTGTCCAAAGTGGTCATCTCGCGCGGCGACACCAAAGCGCTGGACACCGTCAACTACCGGGCGTATTTGGACAGCAAAGCCGCCGCCGGCAACCCGGCGCTTCGCAACGGAGACATCATCAGCGTGTCGTCGTCGGAAGCGCTGCCGATCTCGGTCAATGTGCAGGGCCAGGTGGTTAAGCCCGGACGGTTCCAGGTGCCGGCAACGACTTCCGCGTATTCCGCCCTGCAAGCGGCGGGCGGGCCGACCGTGGCCGCCAACATGAGCGCGGTGGTCTTGAAGCACTTCGGCATGACCAGCACCATCCCGCTGGACATCACGGCGGCCGGCCAGAACCCGGCGGACCCGGCGGTCAACCCCGTGCTGATTGACGGCGATACCATTATTGTGCCGGAAGCGCCGGTGACCTCGACTTACACCATCACCGGACCGGGCGTCCGCAACCCGGCGGAGTATCGCCTCGCGAACGGCGTCCCGATCACGCTGGCCTCGGCTATCGGCAAAGCGGGCGGCTTGTCCGACCGGGCGCAGATCAAAGCGATCCAGGTGATCCGGGTGGACGCGAGAACAAAAGCGTCTCAGACAATCAAGCTGGATGCCACCGACCCGAGCGTCCAGGGCAGCTTCCTGGTGCAGCCCGGCGACAACATCTCCATCGGTCAGGGCAGTCCGGGAAGCCGGGTGGACCCGTTCCAGGTGATCGGCATTATTATCGCGGTGATCAGCATCGCGCATCGCTGACACCAGTGAAACGAAAGCGCCCCGGCACAGTGTGCCGGGGCGCTTTTTTGTCGCGATTGCATGAGCCGGATCGGCTGTTTACGAGGGCGTGTTGATGGCAGCGAGGGCGTTTACGCCCTCGCTGCCATCAACACACTTTCTTGATCCCCACACTCATCAGCCGCACTTTTATCAGCCGCACTTTCAGTCTGTGTGCTTTTAGTCTGTGTGCCCGCACTCCCGAGCGCAATCGGCACCTGGCCGGAGGCCCGCGAAACCGAGTTGAAGCGGCGGCCGATTTTGGCGATCTCCCGCAGGCGGCTGATTTCGCGGCTGATGTTCAGCGCTTCAATCCGGGCCAAATCGCGGCTGTCGAGGGCGTTGATGACGCTTTCGGCCAGCCGAATTGCGCCGAGGGCGACCAGCTCATTGTCGTAGTCCACCGTCACATAAAACAAGCCGCGCGGGTCCACCGTCCAGTTCCAAGTGGTTTCACCGGACAGCGGAGCGCCGATGCCGCGCCGCACCTGGTCCTGGATTTCAATGATCAGATGCTCAAACAAATGGGGGATTTCGGTGGCCTGGGCTTCCCGGCGAAACGACAGCCCGTCGTCGTTGAAGCAGTGCTGGGTCGCCATCTGCGGCAGCAGCTTAAACAAAATGCGCGGGATATGCGGGCGGCCTTCGGTGGTAAAGGGTTCGGTGTCCCGCATTTCCACCACAAGGGTCGCCCGGCAGGTATCATGGAAGACAATTTCAGTAATTTTCAACAATTCTCGTGCGTTCCCCCCGCCCGGCCTTGACAAAACGCCCCGGCAGCGGCTATACTATCCGTGGCTTTCGTTCCCTGATAGCTCAATTGGCAGAGCGTTCGGCTGTTAACCGAAATGTTGTAGGTTCAAGTCCTACTCAGGGAGCCATTTCTCCCCACACCCCTTCGCCCCGGCCTGCTTTTGTTTCCTGATTGTTTCGGCAAACCGTAGCCTAAGAATACCCGCTTTTCGCTGCTTTTTTCTCTTTTGCGAGCCGCCGATTTCT
Organism: Capsulimonadaceae bacterium; assembly: GCA_965246745.1. Taxonomy (GTDB): domain Bacteria; phylum Armatimonadota; class Armatimonadia; order Armatimonadales; family Capsulimonadaceae; genus JANXMY01. Next base: position 726,517 of record OZ251980.1, on the reverse strand, counting down.
TTTTGCCTCTTTGTTCCCGCCGCGCCGATGCCGATAATGACGGCACGCCCACAAAAAGCCGCCGTGACGGAACAAAACACGGCGTCCGGTCGTTAAAGAACAAAATGCTTACCATGAACAATCAAGATGCCCGCGAAGCGTGGGTGCTGCGGGCCGGGGCGGAGCTTTGGAAAGCAGTCGTCGCCGAAGCCGGTCATCCGGCGGAAGATACCCAAAAGGCCCTGGCCGCCGTTCGCTCCGCCCTGGACTGCGCCCGCCGCGTGCGCTGCTGTCCGCCGGAAGTGCCGAAAACGCAGCGGGAAGCGATTTCCGCCGAATGCGACCGGGCGGCGGAAGCGCAGGTACTGGCCCTGCGCCGGTGGGGGCAGGGGCGGGGCCTGCATTGGGACGAAGACTGGGGGACGCAGTGGGGGGAATCACTGCTGCCTGAGATGGCTTCGTCCCCGTCGGCTGAGCCGGCGGACCGCGCTTCCCGGCAGCCTGCTTAATAACGGCCCGCCGCGCTCTCCGGCAGCCGCTCGGCGCTTTGCTGATCGTCGCCGGACAATGCCCGCACGGCGAGATACGCCGTAATCGCAAAGCCGACTTTGTTGACCACATCGGCGAGGGACGACGCCAGGTTGAACCAGTCCAGGTTGAGAGTAGGATGGCTGACCGAAACGGCTTCGGCGATGAAGACGACCGGATAGACGCCCCACAGCGACCACAAGTAGCGGTTCATCTTGTGGATGCCGTTTCGGACCGGCTCCGGCTGGGTTTCCGCCAGCTTTCGGCCTTCCGTCAGCAAAATCCACAAAATCACGGCATAGCCCAGCGTGGACACCGTGCCCCAAAAATAATGCTCCGTAGTCGTGCCCCCGCCGACAAGATGCCAGCGGCCATCCACGGTTTTGCCGGACAGCTCGCCGAGGTAGCCCGTCACGATCATAAGCAGGTCGGCCAAAATCAGCTTGGCCGCCAGGCCGACGCCGCGCACCCGCAGCATTTCCGGGTACTTCAAGAGCAGCAGCGGGGTGGTCACGGTCCAGTCCGCATAGCGCACCACGGTCGGAAACGGCTTGTCGGGGGAATACTCGCTCATCAAAAAGTAGTAGGCCACCGCGGCGACTCCGCAGATGATCGCCGAAGTCACCATTGTGCCCCGGTAGTCCGGCAGGACTTTTTCCCGTTCCACCAGAAAAAACACAGAGCCAGCGCCGAGCGCGAGCATGGCTGTCAGCAAGCTGTAATGCAGCAGCGCCTGCGAGGCCGTCAAATGAAGCGCGGTGTCAAGACCCATAATTCTTGATCTTTCTAAGAGGGGGTTTCGCCCTATCCTACCCCGCCGCCGCTGCTTGAAAACCTCCTGCCGGACCTGCCCCGCCCTGCTGCGACTGCCCTACTGGGACTGCATCGTAAACACATACGCCAGCACCGACACCAGCGAAACCGCCCCGGCGGCGGTCACGGTCCACAGCGGCCAGTGGTGCCCGGCGGCGTAGTTCGCCAGGAAAAAGCTGCCGGCGATCAAGGCCCAGTAAACAAGCGTCATCGGCTTCTTCGTCATCGAATCTCGCTTCTAAAGAAAAGCCGCGTCCCGTGAGGGGCGCGGCTTGCGGCTTTCGGGCATGCGCCGGTTACGCCGGGCTGGTCGCCGCCGAGAAGTTCGGCTCAAACGGGTTCTGCCCGGAGCGGGCGTCGTTTTCGGTTTTGGCCGCCGCGATAAAGTAGATAAACACGCCGAGGCCGACTTTGGCGATGATGTCCGCCAGCGTGTAGCCGACCTGGACGCCGAGCTGCGTTGCCTCCGGTGGGAAGCCCTTAAACATCGGGATCATGTACGCCAGCGGGTAAAAGCCCCAGCTTGCAAAGATCAGCAGCCGTGCGCCCCGGATCAGCGGCGCGACGGTTTCCGGCTGACGCGCGATGGACTCGCTGAGCTGCTTGAACAGCACATATTGAATGTAAACAAACGGAATGGTGCTCAAAAAGCCCCACACAAACCGAACCGGCGTGTTGTCTTTGGTGATCTCGCCGGGGTAGCCGAGGGCGATCATCAAAAACGCCGCAAAGGCCAGCTTGGACAGCAGGCCCCGGCTTTCGATCTTGGTCAGGCCGAGCACGGCGACCAGCTCGACTAAGAGCAGCGGCACGGTCAAAATCCAGTCCATGTAGCGGTACGCGTCGTTGAAGACCACTTTGGACAGCCCGTAATTCCCGGCGGAATCTACGGTGTGGGCGTCCACCCAGCTATTAAAGATGCGGAAATAGTGGTAACAGGCAATCGCCGTTACCAGCGCGGAGACGAGCAGGGCCGGGCGGTATTTAAAGCCGACCTGCGAGCGCGAAAAAAAGAAAAAGAGGGTGCCGGCCAGCATGGCGGCCACCGCAAGGGACAGGCCGTTGTAGATGGCGCTGTAAGTGCCGGCGCTGATCACTGTGTCCATGGGGGGTGATAACCTTTCTAGGTTAGTCAACTGGAACAAGAGGGGAGAAAGAACGTCATGGGGGCGCGGGGTTTTCCGCGAGGCGAACCGAAGGCTCCAAACTAAAGCCGGCGTGCAAAAATGGCAACTGCAAAAATAGCAATTCCGGCAGCCGACACCAAACAGTACCCCACTTCGGCGCTTTGTGTCAAGCCCCGGCGGCAGTGCCGAACGTCACTCGGGCGAAGTCAGCTCGGACACGCAGCAGGCTTCCAGGGAGCGGACATAGCGGCGAAAGTCGGTGTCAAGCTGGTGCGCGAAGCGGCGGGACAAGCCGAGCGATTCGGCGAGGTCGGGCAGAAAGCCGGGCGGGTCGTAGGCCACCGTGAGGGTCAGCGCCGCGCCGGGGCCGCGCCGGGGCGTTTCCAGCCGCAGGGTGAGCAGGTACAAAAAATGCGGGCCGAGCGACTGCCAGCACAAGGTCTTGTCGGCGCACATGGTCCGCTCAGCGGCGAACTCGATGTGCCGGCCTTCCAGCAGCACGGTGAAACAGGCCGTGTCTTCGGCGTCCAGCGGCACGGCGTCGCAGACATGCGACAGCAGGCGCGGCAGCCGCCGAACATCGTTCCACTCAGCCCAAATGTCCCGCCACGGGGCCTGGGCGGTCAAGGTGACTTCATGCGTGAACTGCATCAGCTCTGCTCCCGGCGGAGAACAGTCCGGCCGCCGAGGTACGGCGACAGGGCGGAGGGAAGCGCGACCGCGCCGTCGGCCATTTGGTACGTTTCAAGAAGCGCGGCCATGAGGCGGGGCAGGGCGGTCCCGCTGCCGTTCAAAAGGTGCGGAAACTCGGGCTTTGCGCCCGGCTCGCGCCGAAAGCGGATATTGCCCCGGCGGCTTTGGAAGTCCTCGCAGTTGGAGCACGACGACACTTCCAGCCAAAGGTCCGCGCCGGGGGCATAGATTTCGACATCGTAGCACTTCGCCGCCGCGAACGAAATATCCCCCGCCGCCAGCAGCTTGACCCGGTAGGGCAGGCCGAGCGCTTCCAGCACGTCGGTGGCATCGGAAAGCAGGGTTTCCAGCGCGGCGTCCGAGTTTTCCGGCAGCGTGTACTTAACCATCTCGACTTTGTCGAACTGATGCACTCTTAATAGCCCGCGCGTGTCTTTGCCTGCCGCGCCCGCTTCGCGCCGCCAGCACGGCGAATATGCCATGTAGTTTAAGGGCAAATCACGGCCGTCCAAAATCTCGTCCCGATGAATGTTGACCAGCGCGGGTTCTGCGGTCGGCAGGGCGAACAAGTCGGCTTCGGCGTCGTGGTACATTTCCGGCTGAAATTTGGGCAGGTGCGCCGACGCCGAGACGCTTTCGCGGCTTAAAAAGAACGGCGTCGCCCATTCGGTGTAGCCGTGCTTGTCCCGGTGCAAATCCAGCATAAACTGAATTAAAGCCCGCTCGAGCCGTGCGCCCCAGTCTTTAAACAGCACAAACCCGCTGCCCGACAGCTTCGCCCCCCGCGCGAAGTCTATCAAATCCAGGTCGGTCGCCAAATCCCAGTGCGCCTTCGGCGCAAAGTCGAACGTCTTGACCTCCCCAAACTCTTTGACCATCCGAAAGTTTTCTTCCGGTCCGGGCGGCGTGGTCGGCGACGGCAGGTTCGGCAGATAAAATAATAGATTGTCCCGCTCCGCTTCCAGCCGCTTGGCCTCGTCGCCCAGGGCAGCTTTGCGGTCGCCGAGATCGCGCAGCGATGCTTTGAGCGCGTCGGCCTCGTCCCGCCTGCCGTCTTTCATCAGTTGGGGAATAGCTTTGCTGCCGCGCCCCAGCTCCGCTTGCAGTTCCTCGGCGTCCGCCAGCGCCGCCCGCCAGCGGGCGTCGGTGTCCAACACCGCATCAATCGCCGCCGGGTCCGCCAGCCGGTCTTGAAGCCGCACTTTCACGGCCTCGGGTTCGGTTCGTATCAGTTTAATATCAAGCATAATTTAGCACACTTCTTCAAGGCAGCCGGAAAAGTAGATACAGTTAGGACGCAAGCCCTCTGCCCTCGCGGGAGCCACGCAGTGAACTGCGAGGCTAAGACAAACCGGCGTCGCGGCGACGCAAAACAAATTGCCGCGACCTCTTGTGTCGCTTCGACACGGGTTTATCTGCCGTTATCTATCGCTTAGGCCCTGCGCCAAATAAACCAAAAGCGCCGCCATGTGCTGCAAGTCGCCGAGATGAACACGCTCGCGGGCCGTGTGCGGGGCCTTTTCGGGTGCGCCGACGAACACCCAGTCCAGCGGGACGCCGCTGCGCTCAATCCCGGCCCCGTCGGAGCCGCCGTTTTCGGCGATCTCGCGCTGAAACGGCAGGCCGCTTTTTTCGGCCAGCGCCAGCACGCGGTTCAAGTAAGACTGGCGCGGAACACTGCTGTCCCGGAGCGAGATCGCCGGGCCGAGGCCGCGCTTCACATGCTTGGTTTCCCAGGTCAAGTCGGCCACCAGCGCCTGCGTGATGCCGTGGGTTTCGTGCAGCCGCCGGGCGGTGACGGCTGCGCCGAGGCTGCCGGTTTCTTCCTGCACCGACAAGGCCAGCGCGACCCGTGGGCAGGCGGTCAAGACCGTCAATGCCGCCCATAGGCCCGCCCGGTTGTCGAGGTACGGGGCCGTGATTTGGTGTTCGCTGACTTCCGGCCGGGCGGCGTACACAAAGCGTGCGCCGGGGGCGGCATCGGGCCGGCCGTCGAGCCGCCAGCCGCCGTCTTTGCGCCGGGCCAGGGTCGCCCCGGTGTCCGGGCGGCGAGCGGCGCGGACGGCATCGCCGGGCTTCGGGTGCGGGCCGCCGAGGCGAAACAATTCCCGGCCGTGCCCCAAAGTCCAGCCGGTCGTGTCGAGATGCGCGAACACGGCGACTTGGGGGGCGGTCCCGCGCAGGACGACAAGCGAGTCGCCGAGCCGCTCCACAGCGGCATCGGGCACGTCGCGGGCCAGCCGGGCTTCAATCCAGTCCGAAAGCGGGGCTTCGTCCCCGGCAGGGCTGTCCTGCGCGAGCAGGTCCCAAAGCAGGTCAAGCGGGTAATCGTTCATACAGTGCCTGTATTGTATCTCAAATCGGGTTTGGTTGTCAAACCGGGCCGGTGCGCCGGACAAAAGAGGAAAACGCGGGCGGCGCGTGGTATAGGAGGGCACTGACGAGAGGGGAAAATTTCATGGCGACCGCAGACGTAATCGAAGAAACCGAAGGCAAAGAAGCTCCGTCCAACGAAACCGAAGGGCATGCCGCGCACTCCCAATCCGCCGCTGCCGCCGGCCTCGCCGGAGCCATGCGCCGGCCGATCAAGCTGACCCTGATGGGGGCGGGGTCCGGCTTCACGCCGACCCTGGTGCGCGACGTTCTCCAAATCCCCGGCGAGGCCGGCGGCACGATTGCCCTGGTAGACACCGACGCCGACCGGCTGCGGACAATGCACGCGCTGATCCAAAAAGTGCTGGACGCAAAAGTGCTGGACACGGCAGGCAAAACCCACTGGAAAGTCGAGTCGTCCACGGACCGCACGGAAGTTCTCGGCGGCAGCGACTACGTTATTTGCTGCGTCGAAGTCAGCGGCACGGCCTGCGTGCGGCTGGACAACGACATCCCCGCCAAGTACGGCCTCAAGCAGTGCATCGGCGATACCATCGGGCCGGGCGGCCTGTTTAAATCGCTCCGCACGATCCCCGTTTGGATCGAGATTTTGCAGGATGTCGAGCGGCATGCGCCGGGCGCGATGGTGCTGAACTACACCAATCCGATGTCTATGATGTGCCTGGCCGCCGCCCGGACTTCGTATCTGCCGGTGGTCGGCCTCTGCCACAGCGTTCAAGGGACAGGGCACCTGCTGGCGGGCCGCGCCGGCGTTTCCTACGACGAGATGACGTGGGAATGCGCGGGCATCAACCACCTGGCGTGGTTCACCAAGCTGGAGCACCGGGGCGAGAATTTATATCCCAAGCTGAGGGAGATGGCCCGGCGGGATGTGGACGGCACGGGGGAGGGCCGCGACGACACCGACCTTGTCCGCAAAGACATGATGCTGCACTTCGGGGCCTTTATCACGGAGTCGTCGGGCCATCTGTCCGAATACCTGCCGTACTACCGCAAGCGCCCGGATTTGATGGACAAGTACCTGCGAAGCGGCTACGACGGCGAAACATCGTTTTACGCCGACAACTGGCCGGCTTGGCGGGCCGCCGCCGACGAAAAACGGCTCAAAATGCTCAGCGGCGAGGAGTCGCTGGCGCATTCCCGGTCGTGGGAATACGGCTCGTGGATCATTGAAGCCCGCGAAAAGAATATCCCCGTGCGGATTCACGGCAACGTTCCGAATTCGGCGGGGGACGGCGCGGGAGCGCTGATTACCAACCTGCCGGCGGACGGCATTGTGGAAGTCGCGTGCCTTGTTGACGGCAACGGCATCAGCCCGACCCGCTACGGCGCACTGCCGCCGCAGATGGCGGCGGTGTGCGCTTCCAACATGCCGATGTACGACCTCGGCGCGACCGCCGCGATAGAGCGCTCCAAAGAAGCCGCCATTCATTCGCTCCTGCTCGACCCGCTGACCGCCGCCGTGTGCAGCCCCGCCGAGATCAAGGCGATGACGCTGGAGATGTTCGACGCCGAAAAGGAGTTCCTGCCGGGGTTCAAGTAAAAAGTCCCCCCGCCCCCAATAATGGCGGGCTGGAAAAGATAAGTTCGTAGGGGCGCTGCTTGCTGCGCCCTCTTGCCTTGCCGCGCCCTCTTTTTGTCTTTATCCGGCTCCCCAGAATTGGGGCGGGGGGGCTTTTCCCCAGAATTGGGGCGGGGGACTGCATCGGGTATAATTCCCGTACCATGCCTCTCCTCGAAGTTTCCCATCTCACCAAGCAGTTCCCGATCACCCGCGCCGCCGGACCGTTCCGGCGAACCACCGAGCATGTCCGCGCCGTGGACGGCATTGACCTTTCCCTCGACCCCGGCGAAACGCTCGGCTTGGTCGGCGAGTCCGGCTGCGGCAAGTCTACGCTCGGCCGCTGCCTCCTGCGCCTCATCGAGCCGACCTCGGGCACAATCACGTTCGGCGGCACGGATTTACTCGCCCTGCCGCCGGAAGCGCTGCGCCGAGCGCGGCGCGACATGCAGATTGTCTTTCAAGACCCCTTCGCGTCGCTGAACCCGCGCCTCAGCATCGGCCAGACTTTGGAAGAGCCGCTGCGGGTGCACCAAATCGTCCCGCCGGGCGACCTCCGGGCCGAAGTCGCCCGGCTGCTGGACCAAGTCGGCCTGCCGCAAAGCGCCGCCGCCCGGTATCCGCATGAGTTCTCCGGCGGGCAGCGGCAGCGGGTCGGGATCGCCCGCGCCCTGTCCCTGCGGCCTAAATTGATTGTCGCCGACGAGCCGGTGTCGGCGCTCGACGTGTCCATTCGCGCCCAAATCCTCAACTTGTTCCGGCGGGTGCAGGCCGAAACCGAAGTCGCGCTGCTGTTTATCGCCCATGACCTCGGGGCGGTCCGCTCGCTCTCCCACCGGGTCGCCGTCATGTACCTCGGCAAGATTGTCGAGCTGGCCCCTGCCGACGCGCTGTACGACAACCCGCGCCACCCCTACACCCGCGCCCTGCTCGCCGCCGTGCCGAGCGTGGACGGGGTCCGAATCGCCGCCGCCAAAGTCGAGGGCGATGTGCCGTCGCCGATTGACCTCCCGAGCGGGTGCCGCTTCCGCACCCGCTGCCCGTTCGCCGAAGACATCTGCGCCGAGCAAGAGCCGCCGCTCGCCTCGTTTGACGGCGCATCCCCCGGCCACGTTTCCGCCTGCCACTTCGCCGTGACCCTGCCGATGGTGTAGCAAGGTGTGGGTCAGGTGAGCTAAGGGTGTCATGCACACGGTTCCCCAGCATTCTTTCTCGCGGGACGCTGGCTACTTCACCGGCTGCAAAGCGACATCCTTGAACACCTGCCAGGTGCAGGGGCGTGACTCGAAGCGTATAAAGCTGAGATGGGGGGCCGATGCCGGGACTGTCAAAGACACGATTTCCCGGCTGCCAAGTGTTTTGGCGTTCAAGCCTGATAGAATCATTCGGCTGCCATCTGCGCCGACGGCAACGGCCCGGAAGTCGTAGGTGTCGCGGGTTTCACCATGTGGGAGGCTGAAGTGGACTTCACTGTCGTTACTCGCTCTGCCTCTTGAAGAAGATGTGGAAGAGACCCGGACTGTGGACTCTCGGGTCCAAGAACCAGACGGGACGCCGACCCGTACATTTGTGTGCGAAAGTGAGGTGGGAAAAGCGACGCCATGAACCAGCATTTGTGGGTTCGAGTTGAGACGAAACGTCACCATACTGGAACCTACCTCACTTTTAGGTGAAATCATCGTAAAGCCGAGGACTGTGCCGTCAATCTCCACGGTAGGGTCTAATTGTTGTCGTCCCGGCGGCGTTTGAAAAACGATAAAGAGTGATCTTTGGCCGGGCTTGTTGATGATGGTGACGCCTTGTGCCCGAGAATCCCAATCAAAGGGTGCGGTTGTCAGCCGGCTCCCTTCTTTGTCCCACCCCGGATCGCCCGGCAGCGTTGCATCCATAATCCCAGCGATCTGAATTGCAGTTGTACCGGGCGACAAAGCCGCCTGGGAAAGCGTCCGCGCTTTGGCCTCGGGCTTTAAAACAGCAAGCGTCACCAAAGCGGCGGCAGTGGGAACGAATGCGAATACCAAAACGCGGCGGGCGATGGGGCGGCGGGAGCGGGTTTTGTCTAAAATCATGGTGAGCCGACTTTCTATTTTTGACGTTTGGGCCATGGCAATGGCGTGAGACGAGTGGGCGGTGCGGGGCAGGGCGCTGGCGATTTCCAGCAGGTGCCGGGCGTAGTCGGGGGCGGGGACGCCCGAGGCCAGGACGAGGTCGTCGCAGGCCATCTCGGATTCGGCCCGCAGGCGGCGGGCGGTGAGCCAGGCGCACGGGTGCAACCAGAGCAGGGCGCAGGCGAAGTCGGCGAAGCGGTGTCCGGGCCAGTCGCGGCGCTTCAGGTGGGCGGTTTCGTGCAGCAAAACCGAGCGCAGGCGGTCTTCGGGCCAGTCGGTCGAAGCGAGCGGCAGGGCGACGACGGGCCGCCGCCAGCCCCAGGTCATCGGGACGGGGACCGGGGCGCGGCAGACACGCGGCGGGGACACGCCGAGGAGGCGAGCGCAGCCGTCGGCCAGCGCGAGGGTGGGGGCGTCGTCACTGGCGGTGCCGGCGCGGTCAATTTGGCGAATGCCCCACAGGCCGAGCAGGGGGCGGGCGGCGGCCAGCAGAACGCCGAGGAGGTACAAGGCAAGAAACCCGGTTTGCAGCCCGCTTCCTTGCGTTAAGAACCCACCTCCTTGCTTCGCAGGTGTCCTCCCTGTTAGGGAGGACGAAGAGGGGAATGCGGGCGGCTGCGGTGTGCCGGGCGGCTTCAGTCCAGGCACTCGGCTCAACTCTTTGCCCTCCCTAACAGGGAGGGCCGGTGAGGGACGAACCGGGGTAGGTTCCGCACCCAGCATCGGCAAATGCCAGCCGGGCAGGGTCGCAGCGCAAAGCGGCAGCAGGAGAACCGCGCCGAGCGTGAGCAGACAGACCAGGTGCCGCGCGGCGGCGGACGACCGGCGCAGGAAAAGCAAGAGCAGGCCGCAAAGCGCGAACACGAGCAGGCTTTTCAGAAAGAGCGTCAGCAAAAGGGTCATCGGGGGTCCTCGGCTTTCGCGCGGTCAATCAGCCGCGACAAGCGGGCCAGCTCGTCGGGCGACAGCGGGGTATCGGACAGAAGCGTGGCGACGGTCTGCTCGACCGAGCCGCCGAAAAACGTCTGCATCACCGACCGCAGGGCGGTCCGGGCGGCGGCGGCGCGGGGGCGGGTGGGGAGGTACACATAGCGCGGGCCGTCTTTGACATGCTGCAAGTGGCCTTTCGTCTCGAGTATTCCGAGCAGGGCGCGGACCGATGAATACGACGGCGGGTCGGGCAGGGCAGCCAAAACTTCGGCGGCAGCGGCGCGGCCCTGCCGGTAAATGATGTCCATAATCTGCCGCTCGCGGCGGCTGAGGGTCTGCGTGGAGTTCATGCGAATAATTTAGCACACTTGAGGCGCAATGTCAAGCGTTTGTGCTAAATTATTCGCATTTATTTTTGGGACAAACCGCGCGGGCGCAGAAGCAGCGCTCCACTGCTGATTGTGCGCGACGGCATCCCATCATAATAGCCCGTGCACAAAATTTCGCCCCGATTATTGATGCCGACCGCCGATTGCAGCTTCCAGCGGGCGGGCACCAGCGCCTGCAAGTTCTGCATTTTGCCGTGCGCCCACAAAAACACGCCGCCGTTAAGTGCGCCACCGGTGCGTGAAAAGCCGTGCGAATCTCCCGTCAAATTGTACGAGTTCCCAACAATTAGGCCCTCACGGTTGATCCCGGTCGGCTCGGTGTAGCGGCAGCCGGGCAGTGCTTGGAGATCAATTATCGCGCCGCTGCGCCACAAAAACCCGTGCGTCTGCGACGCCGGGTCCACCCCGGCCTGCCCTTCGCCGTCGCGGGTCATTGTCCCGATGACTTCCCCGGTATCGCTGAGAGCCGTGGCCGTGGACGCGGAATAACCGGGCGGGACGCCGAGATCGGTCATCGTGCCCTGCCGCCATAAAAACGCATGGAACGCATGGACCGGCATTTTGCCTGCCGCTTCCAATGTCACGCGGCTTCCCCCGGCGGCCATGCCGAGGGAATTCAGCGCCCGCACATGAACTTGAGACGACAGCCCATCACCAGCTGCAAGCGGCAGGCGGCCGAGATTGGTCACCGTGCCGGCAGACAGAAGAAACGCATGGCCTTCCTGCGTGTTGAAGACAATCTGCCCGGCGCGGTTGATGGCCTCGCCGCCGGTAAATCCGGCCGGCGTCATCCCGGCGGGAGGAAGTACAGAATGGGTGCCCGACTTGTCTAAAAGAAAGAGCCGCGCCGCCGACGACGGCTCGGCGGCTGTGGTATACGCCAGCACCTGCCCGGAGTCATTCAGGCCTTCCGCGATGCCGAGACGCTTCGGCGGCTTGCCGAGAAGCGCAATCCGGCCCTGGCTGTCCCAGCGAACCGCTTCGAGCCGGTTTCGGCCCTGCACGGTGCCGACACTTTCGCCGTGATTGTTGAGCGCTCGCGGCAGGCAGACAGCGGCCTCGCCGGCTTCCCCGCCGGGCAACGTCTCCAGCGGTACGACCGAATAGCGCGGCATTGGAGGGGCGGCCGTCACCGTGCCGGCACACAGAAGCCAGAGCAAGGCAGCAGAAAAAACAGCGGCTTTCATAGGGTAATTTCCTGTCCGTCAAAGGCCAGCTCGACGCCGGGGGGCAGGTCGGCATTGGTGAGGGCGTAATCGTAGTCGTGGGACAAATGGGTCAAAAGCGTGCGCTTCGGCTGAAGCAGGGCGATGGTTTCCAGCGCGGCGTCAAGGTGGAAATGCGTCTCGTGCGGCTCGCGCCGGACGGCATCGAGCATCAATAAATCCAGGTTCTCTAGCTGCGGCCAGGTTTCAGGCGGGATGGAAGATACGTCGGTGACATACGCGAAGCGCGGGCCGAACTTGTACGCCAAAATCGGCAGGCGGCCGTGGCAGACGCGCAGCGGGAGAATGTCCACGCTATGCACCGAAAGCGCCTCGCCGGGCGCGATCTCCGACAGCGTCACCTGCGGCTTGCCGCCGCCGGCCTGTGTTTCAACAAAGATATACTTGTAAATGCGCCGCAGGTCGTCCAGCACGCCCGGTTCGGCGTACACCGGCATCGGCAGGCCCGAGCGGTAGTTGAATGTCCGCACATCATCGAGGCCGAAAATATGGTCGGCGTGGGAATGGGTGTAGAAAATCGCGTCCAGGCGGCGCACGGCGTTTGCCAGAAACGCCAGGCGCATTTCCGGCGGCGTGTCTACCAGAATGTTTGCGCCGTCGTCCGCTGTGACCAAAATGGCCGGACGCAGGCGCTTGTTGCGCGGGTCCTGGGACATGCAGACCGCGCAGTCGCAGCCGATCATCGGGACGCCGTGGGACGTGCCGCAGCCGAGTACAGTGACTTTCATAGACCGTTATTGTACCCGGCCCCGCACGCTCCCGGCGCATTTGGCGGGGGCGCTCCCGCCGGATTTCGCTTACCCGCCTCCGCCCGAAGCGCCGCCTCCCGCCCCGGCCCCGCCGGCTCCCGCCCCTCCGCCGCTGCCTCCGGCTCCGCTCGCGCCGGCTCCCGAGCCGCCCGCCGCGCCGCCGCCGCTGGCCCCGGATGCCCCCGCCCCGGACGCTCCGCCTGCGCCGCTTGCACCGACCCCGGCGGTGCCCGCGCCGCCAGCTGTCCCGAGGCCGCCGCTCATGCCGCCGCCCGCCGCTCCGGCGGCGCTTGTCCCCCCGGCATTCCCCGCCGGGCTGGCCCCGCCGACCGCACCGCCCGCCGGGCTTGAACCCCCTGCCGCGCCGGCGGCTCCCGTCGGGCCGGAAGTCGCCGATGGGCCGGTCATGCCGGGCGTCGCCGCCGCTCCGCCGCTGCCGCCCGACATGCCGTTCCCGCCTGACATGCCGTTCCCGCCTGACGTGCCGTTTTGGCCGCTGTTCTGCGTGCCGCTATTTTGTCCGCTTTGCGTGTTCTGCCCGCTTTGCGTGTTCTGCCCGCTTTGTGTGCTCTGCCCGCTTTGTGTGCTCTGCCCGGCTTGGCCGCTGCTTTGACTGCCGCCGCCCGCCTGGCCCGCCGTGCCCGGTCCGCCGCCGGACGCCGCGCCGCCGGATGCGCTGCTTGTTCCGCCGCCCGTGCCGCCGCCTGGGGCCGGCGCAGCGCCCTGGGAAGACCCCGCGCCGTTTGTATCGCTGCTGGTGTTTGCGTTGTTTTGCCGCAGATGACCTGTCGCGGCGAACACAATCAGCGCCACAAGCGCGACTGCGGCGACAATCCACGGCAGCGCACGCCGGGCGGCGTTGTTTTTTGCTACCGTGTCCTGCGCTTTTTGCCGGTTTTCTTCCGCCGCCGCGTCGGCCTTCTGCGCGTCTTTCGGGTCCTGAGAGTAACTGGATGCCATAGGTTTTCTCTTTCCGGTGCTGGTTAGTCCCGGTGTTCCCCGCAATCGCCGCCCCCAAACCGCTTTGCGGCAATTCCGGGTATAATAATCACTAGTCCCGCACTAGGAAAACAGTTATGCCTGAGCCGTCCGCCCATCGCCTGGAAGATTTGATCGGCAACACGCCGCTGGTCCGCCTCGGCAAAATCGAAGCCGAAACGCCGGGGGTCGAGATCTACGGCAAAGCCGAGTTTTTTAACCCCGGCGGCTCGGTCAAAGACCGGGCCGCGCTCCATATGATTCTGGACGGCGAAGCGTCGGGGCGGCTCCGGCCCGGCAAGATCATTTTGGACGCCACTTCCGGCAATACCGGCATTGCGTATGCCATGATCGGCGCGGCGCGGGGCTACAAGGTGCGCTTGTGCCTGCCCAAAAACGTGACGCCCGAGCGCAAAAAAATACTCTCGGCCTACGGGGCGGAGATTGTTTTCACGCCCCCCGCCGAGCAGTCCGACGGGGCCATCCGCGCGGTCAAGCAGATGTACGCGGAAAACCCCGACTTGTACTTTTATCCCGACCAATACGGCAACGATGCCAACTGGCAGGCGCATTTCAAGACCACCGGCCCCGAGATTTGGGCGCAGACCGACCATCGCATAACGCACTTTGTCGCCGGCCTCGGCACGACCGGCACAATGATGGGCACGGGCCGCTACCTGCACTCGGTCAGCCCCGCCGTCCGATTGATCTCCATGCAGCCCGATTCGCCGTTCAACGGACTGGAGGGCCTGAAGCACATGGAAACGGCCATTGTCCCGCCGATTTATGACCCGAGCGTCGCCGACCAAAATATAGAATGCCGCACCGAAGATGCGTATGTAATGGTCAAGCGCCTGGCCCGCGAAGAGGGCCTTTTGGTGGGCATCTCCGCCGGGGCCAATGTCCATTCAGCGCTTCAAGTCGCCAAAACCGCCCCCAAAGGCAGCGTGGTCGTGACTGTTTTGTGCGACAGCGCCGACCGCTACCTGTCCGAGCGCTTTTGGGACGATCCTGCCGATGAGCCGCACCCGCAGATATAGCTTAACAACGCTAAGGAGGGCAGAATGAGACAGCCGCCTAAGACAAAGCCTGTCGTTTGGATCGGGTCGTCACTTCGAGACCTGCGTGATTTTCCCGCCGATGTCCAGAAAGGTGTCGGCGATACGCTTCAGCAAATTCAGCGTGGTCTGCGCCCGAAGTCGATCAAGACGCTGTCAGGATTTGGCAGCGCAGGCGTTCTCGAAATTCGGGAAGACCACAATGGCGATACTTATCGTGCTGTCTACACGGTGCACTTTGCGGAACGCATTTATGTACTTCATGCGTTCCAAAAGAAGTCGCATCGCGGCAGCGAGACAGCAAAACATGACATCGAATTGATACGAGCGCGAATCAGGGCGGCAGAAGTGGTTGATCGCGAATTGAACACGGCTCAATAGGAGGCTATCACACAATGAAAGAAGAAATCGAGTTTTATGTCGGCTGCGGCAATGTCTTTGCCGATATGGGCCTGCCGAACGCCGAAGAGCTTTCCTTGAAATCCACTCTCGCCATTGAAATCCGACTCGCGATCAGAGCCAAGCGGCTGACGCGCTCACAGGCTGCATCAAAACTCGGCATCAGCAAAGAACAGCTTGTCGCGCTTCTCGACGAGGCTTCTTCCGGCTATTCCATAGACCAGCTTATCGGCTACCTGAATTGCCTGGGCCGCGATGTGACGCTGTCCGCCTCGGTGCGTGAGCGTGCGCTGAAAACACATGGAGCGGCAGAGCGAGAAATGGCTTCTGTGTGATGCTGTCGCCCACACCAAGCCAGCAATGGACCAAGACTATTGAGTTCTACGAAGAACTCGGTCCCCAGCATCGGCAGGAGCCGATGAAAACGCTCGTGAAAGCGGTTGCCAAACTGGGAGCCGAAAATGCCTTGTGGCCGACGCATTCCCATCTTATGATGCGCGTTTTCGCCGACAGCCTTGAAGGTCGCGATGCCAATATGATGGCTTCCGTCTCTGCCGAGTATTGGCATAACATAGACAAGTTCCACCTGCGTTACTTCAACATTCAGGGCATCCCCTATGATGAGAAATGGTGTGATCTGGGCGAAGCCGAGGCAACGCTGCGGCATATTTTTCGTTTACTGCGTGAGGACCGCGATGCCGCTTCAAATGACAACCGAGCATGACCAAACCGTCCGCGCTCACGCCGCCGCTGACTACCCTAACGAATGCTGCGGATTTCTCGTGGGCCGGGCCGACGGCGAGAGTGCGACCGTGACGCGCACGGTTCCGGCGGCGAACTTGCGCGACGATTCGCCGCGCAATCGGTTTGAGATTGATCCCGGCGATTTTGTCAAAACCGACCGGGCGGCGCGGGCGGACGGCCTCGGGGTGGTGGGCTTCTATCACAGCCACCCGGACGCGCCCGCGAGGCCGTCGGAGTTTGACCGGGAACATGCCTGGCCGGGGTACTGTTACGTCATCGTGTCGGTTGTCGGCGGCAGCCCGAAAGAAATGCGGAACTGGACGCTGGCCGACGCTGGCAGCCGGTTTGATGAAGACCCAATAGTAATGACTGAGGAGAGTTGATATGCCTGTGAAGATACTCGTGCCGACCCCGATGCAGCGGTACACGATGAACCGGGACGAAGTGGAAGTCGGCGGCGCGACTGTGGACCATGCGCTTCAGCATTTGTCGGAGAACTATCCCGACATCAAAAAGCATTTGTTCAATGACGACGGCAGCCTGCGGGCGTTTGTCAATGTGTACGTCAACGACGAAGACAGCCGGCACTTGCAGGGAGGGCAAACGCCGGTCCAAGACGGCGACACGCTGACTATCGTGCCGAGCATCGCGGGCGGGCTGGACGCGGTCGGCACCGGCGGAGCGCCGTCGTTTCAGTTAGCGAATGACCCCGAAGCCGAGACGCTCACCAACGACGAAGTTCTGCGCTACTCGCGGCACCTCATCATGCCGGAAGTGACGATGGACGGGCAGAAGCGGCTGAAAGCCGCAAAAGTGCTCTGCATCGGCACCGGCGGCCTCGGCGCACCGCTGACGATGTACCTGGCGGCCGCCGGGGTGGGGACAATCGGGCTGGTGGATTTCGACACGGTGGACGTGACCAACTTGCAGCGGCAGATTGTGCACCGCGAAAGCACGGTCGGCAAGCCGAAAATTGACAGCGCGGAGCAGACGCTCAAAGAAATCAACCCGTATGTCAACATCATCAAGCATGAAGTCATGCTGACTTCGGAAAACGCTTTGGAGATACTCAAAGACTACGACGTAATCGCCGACGGCACCGACAACTTTCAGACTCGCTATTTGGTCAACGATGCGTGCGTCCTGCTCGGCAAGCCCAATGTCTACGGCTCGATTTTTCGGTTTGAGGGGCAGGCATCGGTCTTTTTCGCCAAAGACGGCCCCTGCTACCGCTGTCAGTACCCCGAGCCGCCGCCGCCCGGCATGGTGCCGTCGTGCGCCGAAGGCGGCGTTCTCGGCGTCCTGCCCGGCATTGTCGGCGTCATTCAGGCCATTGAAGCCGTCAAGCTCATTTTGTCTGAAGGCCAAAGCTTGATCGGCCGCCTCTTGATGTTCAATGCGCTCAAAATGTCATTTCGGGAATTCAAAGTCCGCAAAGACCCGAAGTGCCCAATCTGCGGCGAGCATCCGACCATTACTGAGTTGATAGATTACGACGAGTTCTGCGGGGTGGGGCGGGGCGACGAAGGGCCGGCGTTGTCTACGGGCGAAGAAATCACCGCGACGCAGCTTAAAGCGAAGTTTGACTCGGGCGAGAAGTTTACCCTTGTAGACGTGCGGGAGCCGTATGAGTACGCCATCGGGCATATTCCGGGGTCCAAGCTGGTCCCGCTCGGCACCGTGAAAGAGCGCCTGCACGAGTTTGACACGTCGGGCGAGATCGTGTTGCAGTGCAAGTCCGGCAAGCGGTCATCGGAAGCGCTTCAAATCTTCAAGCAGGCTGGGTTCAAGAAGCTGCAAAACTTATCCGGCGGCATTCTGGCGTGGTCAAGCGACGTGGACCCGAGCGTACCGAAGTATTGAGTCTGCCGAAGTACTAGGGGCAGGAGCGAGGAAGTAAACTTCACTCGCTAGTTAGGGTCGTCCTTCGGACGAGGGAACAAGAAACGCAATCGTCAGCACTCTTTCGTCCGAAGGACGACCCTAACTAGCGAGTGAAGTTTACTTCCTCGCTTTTCCTATCTTCTCTTTCCTATCTTCTCTTTTCCTCTTTCTCTCTTGACACCCCGTGTTTCTGCCGGGTAGAATGCCCTTATCTTGAACTCTTTTGCCTAGTCAAGCGCTAGGCATTCTTGTAAAACTTATGATTAATCCCGAAGACATCCAAAAAGTGCGGCTCAATCTCACGTTTCCCGTGGACCGCGTGGACCAGCCGCTGCTGGCGCAGGCGATCAAAAACTTTGGCGTGGTCGCCGACATCCGCCGGGCGCAGATTGAGCCGCAGACCGGCGGCTATATCATGCTGGAGCTGTCCGGCACCGACAAGCAGATTGACGACAGTGTCGCGTTCTGGAAAGCCTTCGGTGTCGGGGTCGGCTTTATCGGCATTGACGAAGCCCAGGCTTATTGATTTTACACACTCACAGGAGACGGACATGGCAGAGAACTACGCGCACCCTGAAGTGCTGATTGAAACCGAGGAAGTCGCGGCGCAGCTCGCCGCCGGCGCATTTAAGCTGATTGAAATTGACGTGGACACCGACGCCTACGCGCAGGGGCACCTGCCGGGGGCGCTCGGCTTCAACTGGCAGACGGAGCTGGAAGACACGCTGCGGCGCGACGTTCCCGACAAGACGCAGTGGGAAGCGCTGCTGTCCCGCTCGGGCATCGCCAACTCCGATACGCTGGTGCTCTACGGCGACAACAACAACTGGTTTGCGACGTTCGGCTACTGGCTGTTTTTGATTTACGGCCACGACCGAGATAAATTGAAGCTGATCAACGGCGGGCGCAAAAAGTGGATCGCCGAAGGACGCGAGCTGGTCACCGATGTGCCCGCGCCGGCCCCGGCGACGTACACGGCGACCGAGCCGAACTGGGAGCTGCGGGCGTTCCGTGACCAAGTGCTGCAAAAGCTCGGCGATCCCAATTTGACGCTGATTGATGTGCGCTCGCCCGACGAATACTCCGGCAAGGTGATCGCGCCGCCCGGCATGAGCGAAACGGCGCAGCGCGGCGGGCATATCCCCGGCGCACAGTCCGCGCCCTGGCTGAACGCTGTGCGGGAAGACGGGACGTTTAAGTCCGCCGACGAGCTGAAAGCGTTTTACGCCGGCAAAGGCGTCACCGAAGGCAAAGATGTGATCGCTTACTGCCGCATCGGCGAGCGGTCGTCGCACACCTGGTTTGCGCTATACAACCTGCTGGGCTACGAGAACGCCAAGAATTACGACGGCTCGTGGACCGAATGGGGGTCGGTGATCGGCGCTCCGATTGAGCGCGAAGTTCCGACCGTTCCCGGCGGGGGCGGCGACGGCAAAGTCTGCCCGCCTTAACTTATGCGACTTACCACAAAAAGCCAGTACGGCCTGCGCGTCCTCGGCGACCTGATCCAAAACTGGCGCGACGGCAACGGCTACCGACAGGTTGGGGAACTCGCGGCGCGGTGCGAAACGTCGCAGAAGTATCTCGAGCAGGTGCTTCTGCCGCTGTCCCATGCCGGGATTTTGGAAAGCAAGCGCGGGCAGCACGGCGGCTACCGCCTCAACCGCGCCCCGTCGGACGTGTCTCTTGCCGAAGCTCTGCGGCATTTGGAGGGCCTGCTGATGCCGATCCCGACGTGGGCCGACGACAGCGCCCATGACTCGTCGGAACTGGCCCGCGTCCTGCGCCGGGTGCGTGATGCCATCCGGGACATTTTGGAAAGCACGCCGATCGAAGTTCTCGCCGAAGCGCCGTCGGCCCCCGGCACCCCGCCCCGCCCCGAAGAAGCCGTCGAAGCGCTGATGTACTATATTTAGCGCCGTCACACGCAAAAAAGCCCGCCGCATTCGCGGCGGGCTTTTTTGCGGCTTTAATGGCCGCCCCGCGTCAGCCCCCGCCGGGCCGCGTTCTGCACTTTCGGGTCAGGGTCGGCGGACAAAGTCGTCAGCGCCGGCCGGACGGCGGGGCCGCCGAGGTGGCCGAGCAGGCGGGCGCTTTCCAGGCGGACCATTGGGCCGGGGTTGGTTTGGAGCACGGCCAGCGCGGCATCCTGCGCCTGCCGGGACTGCGCCGCCGACAGCGCGTGCGCCCGCAGGGTCAAGCCGAGCACGTCCAGCGCTTCGCTTTGCGACTGCTCGTTGACAGGGCCGCGCACGATCTCCACCAGCCGCCGGCCTTGCGCCGGAAGGAGGGAAGCGCCGGGGTGCAGCAAAAAGGAGCGGCGGATCGCCAGCGCGTCGCTCATCGCCGGGTTCAACTCGGCCTCCGCCGGCGCTTCGCCCCGGAATTCACGCAATTTTTGGGCCGCGCCATGCGGCGCGTGGGCGGCGGCGACCCCGAGCCAGGCCAGGCCGGCCAGCACGGGCAGGGCCAGCAGCCGCAGGCGGCGCCGGGCCGGGGAAGCCGGCGGGCGCTCATCAAAAACGGTCATCGGCCAGGGCCTCCCAAACGGGTTTCAGTGCAGCCATTGGCTGCCGACGGCGACGGCGTATACGGCGAGGTAAAGCGCGACAGTTCCGCGCAGAGACACGGCAATCAGGCGCGGCCGGGTCGGGCGATAATACGCGGCGAACGCCAGCAGCGGCAGAAACGAGACAGTCTTGGCCGCGCAGAACGCCGCGTCGCCATGCGCCAGGCAGAACGCCATCCAGGGGTTCGCTTCGGACGCCGCTCCGGCGTGTACCCAGTACAGCGTCGAGCACATATCGAGCGTGCAGATGAAAAATAAAAGCAGGCTGTCCCAGGCCAGCCACGCGCGGCGCATTGTCATTGGAAGCTCCTCACTGTGAGTGTATCCAGAAACCGCGCCAACTGCGCCGAACTTTCCCCGCAGAACTGCCGGCTTTTGCCCGCCCCGCCCCGAAACCCGTACTTTTGCGGGTAACGGCAGCGTCAATTTGCTTTCGGCTCGACCAGCTTGACCAGGCCGATGGACCCGAAGAACAGCAGCGTCAAGGGAATTGCCAGCGCCAGCATCGTGCCGGGGTCGTTCGACGGCGCAACGACCATCGCCAGAGTAAACAAGCCGACCGCGATCTGCCGCCAGTAGCGAATCATCAGCGCCGAGTTGATCACCCCGATTTTGCCGAGGAACATCAAAACGACCGGCAGCTCAAACAGCAGGCCGAAGACCAGCAAAATCTTGACGACAAACACCGTCCATGTCAGCGGGTTTTGCAGCAGGATCGCGCCCGGCGGAATGTAGCTCAGAAACCAATGAGCAGCCATCGGCAGGATAAAATAGGCGCAGGACGTTCCCAGAAAAAACAGCACCACCGACATCGGCGCGACAAAGTGGACGCCGCGCTTCTCTTCGGGGGTCAGCGCCGGCGCGATAAAGCCCCATAATTCCAGCACGGCCAGCGGCAGCGCCAGAATCAGGCCGCCGACCGTCGCGATTTGCAGCTTCAAAAAGAAGCCGTCGGTGAAGTTGTTGATGACAAACCCGCTGGCGGGAAGCTGCGACTGCGGCGACGGCTGAGACGCGATTTGATGGACAATCGTGTTGATTGGGGCCATGACCAGGGCTTGAATGCGCCCGCTGAGGAGCCACATCACGCCCATGCCGATCAGCACATACACCGAGGCGCGTATCAGCCGGGTCCGCAGCTCGGCCAAATGCTCGGTCAGCTCCGCTTTGCGCTCCGCATCACGCCGCGTGTCGTCTTCAGGATTGATCCCCGTCAGTTTCAGTGCCATAAGTGCCTAAATCAGCGTCACGCTAAATCAAAATCACCGTGGTTTCGGTGTAAGTCAGCTTGGTCGGGCTGCCGCTTGTGCCGCCGGGTCTGCCCCCGCCCGGATAGCCCGACCCCCCGCCGGGATAGCCGCTTGGCCCTCCGCCCGGAAAGCCGTTCGGGGGGCCGGGATAGCCGCTCGGAGCGCCGCCCGGATAGCCGCCGGGGAACCCCCCCGCATCACCCCCCGGAAAACCGCCCGGCGGGATGGAAGCGCCGTCCGGCCGGCCAAAGCCGCGCCCCGCGCCCGGATACCCGCCGCCCGGATAGCCCCCGCCCGGATAGCCGCCGGCTGCCGTTGCCGCGCTGAGCAGCCCCGGCGTATCGGAGATCAGCGAAATGGTTGTTTGGGTCCGCACGATGCGCCCTGCGTTGTAAGCGTAAAAGTAAACACGCTCAAACCGGACCGAGCGATTTGTCAGCGCCGGCAGCGCCGAGCCGGGGCCGGGGTAAAAGGTCGCCGGGCCTTCATATGTCTCGCGGATTTTGGCGGTCGGGTAGCGGTCCTGCCACTCGAAATCTTCCAGCGTGCTGGTCGCCGTGATTTTGGCGGGATACGGCGAGTTCCAATCCAGGGTGATCTCGACCGGGGTTTCCCAGTGAGCGCCGACCGAGACCCGGCGCGGCGGCAGCACGGGGATCGAAAAGCCGACCGACTCCGGCGTGTTCTGCGCGGTCAGCTTGGACAAGACCCGCCCGCGAGCGTTGACGTTGCGGTATTCGGCGCGGACACCCGCGCCGAGCGCCTGCGGCTGGCCGTGGGTGGCGACATACGAGACAAACGCTTTCGGGCGGACCGATTTGTCCACGGAAATCACTTGGTCGCGGATCAGCGCGGTGCCGTCGCTGATGTTCTCCACCGTGCGGCCGTAGCGCAAAAGCGACTGCTGAAGCGTCTGCGCCGCGTTGGGCGTGTCGGTCGGCGCGGCGGACAAGGTCGTTCGCCGCTGATACCGCAGGCTGAGGCCGGTTTTCCAGGGGTACGACAGGGTGATGCCCTGCGAGGCCGGCAGGTTGATTTTATCGGCGACCTGCACCGAGACCGAGTCGGTGCCGACCAGCTTGTTTTGGGCGTTGTACACGGAAATGGTGATGGCATGAGCGCCGTCACGGTAGTATTTGGGCGTGTCGGGGCTGTCGGGATCGGTGTACGGCGCTTTGGTGTCCCAAACATACACCGGCAGCGCCCGGCTTCTCGGCAGGGGCTGGGCCGTGATAAAGCGTCCGTCAATGGAGACGGACAGGTAGCCGCCGGCGGGGAAGTCCCGCAGCTTGACCGGAACCGATTCGCGGACGACGGCTTTGTTGTACGGGCGGCTGATCTGGATCGCCCCGGCGGGGGCGACCGAGGCCGGGCTGTCCTGCGCGGCGGCGGGCCAAGCCGAAACGGCGGCGCTGCCCAGCGTCAAAAACAGGGCGGCAGTGAAATTACGCATAAGTGTCCTCTTGGTTTGCGGCAATGTGGGCGGCGCCGGCGGCGGCCGCGTCGGCAATCACGGCCTGCGCGGCGGCGGCGTGGGATGCGGACACCAGCAGGTCGCCCCAGCGGGTTTCATCGGGCTGGAAGACGCCGCCGAGGGCCGGGCTGGACAAGCGGTTGACGGCGACCGGGATGCCCGCCGCTTCCAGCAGGCCGCGCACGATGTTTGCTTCGGCTTCGGTTTGGGCCAGGAAAATCGGCACAAGCGGCGGCTCGCCTTCGATATTGGGTGCAAACACGGTATCGGTCGGCACCCCGTCCAGCGGGTCGGTCGGGATTTCCCAGGCGTCCAGCGCTTGTTCGGCGTCCAGCAGCGAAGCCGGGTCAGTTTCGGCAACATAGCGGTCAATATCGGCGACCAGAACATCGGCTTCGCGCTCCTGCTGGCGGTCCGCCTCGCCTGCCGCCCGGCGGGGCGCGGCTTCCAGCCGGGCGGCGGTCTCCAGCGGCGTTTCGCCGCTGCCGTCGCTGTTAAGTGAATACGCGTCCTGCACTGGGGCCGGTTCCATAAAAAGTTCTCCTCGGCGCTCATTTGGCCCGCATCATTTTCGCCTGCCCGGCTGCAATCAAGCCGCCGCACTGCGACCGCACTTCGCCCGCGCAGACAATCCGCCGAGGCCGGGCTTCGGTGATCCACGCCGTAATTTCGAGGGTCTCGCCGAGGGGAGCCGGCGCAAGCAGCCGGGTCGTCAGCTCGGCCGTGACCCAGTGCAGGCCATAAGTTTCCAGTGCTGGACGAGACAGGGCTTCGTCGAGCACCAGCGCCAGCAGGCCGCCGTGAACCCGCCCCGCCCAGCCGCCATGCTCCCGCGCCGGGGTCCATTCGGCGCGGTAAGTCTCGCCGTCCCGCCGAAACGCCAGATGGAGTCCGATTGGGTTTTTCGGCCCGCATCCGAAGCAGTGTCCGTCATTTTCCAGCCTGCTGCCCGTCAAATCGCTGATTTCCGTAGTACTCGCAGTCGCTCTTCAGAGGGCAGACCGAACATTCAGGCTTTTGCGAATGGCAGACCCGCCGCCCGTGCTCGATAAAATGCACATGCAGCGAGTAGGCTTCATTGCCGTCGAGCAGCTCGGGCAGCAAATCGTGGGCGAGGTCTGCCGACGCTTTGGCGGGGATCAGGCCGAGGCGGCGCGACACCCGATGCACATGCGTGTCCACCGCCAGCACCGGGCGGCCCAAGTTGAACATCAAAATGCACGCGGCGGTTTTGGCCCCGACCCCGTGAAAGCCCTTCAAGTAGGTATTGATCCGAGCATCGCCCCACTCGCGAATGTGCCCGAGATCGGTCCGCCCGGTGCCGTCGTAAATATCCTGCAAAATCGCCTGAATGCGCGGAGCTTTCAGGTTCGCCATGCCGCCCGACCGAATGGCGTCGGCCACCGCCGAGACCGAGGCCGCCCGCACCTCGTCCCACCCGCCGGGAAAAGCCGCTTTGAGCGACGCAAACGCCCGCCCCGAGTTTAAGTCGCTTGTGTTCTGCGACAGCACGGTCGCCACGAGAGCGCCGACCAAATCATCCGTGTAATGCCCTGCCGACCAGACCCGCGCTCCGTAAGCCGCATCGAGTTTTTCTTCGACCTGCCGCAGCTTCGCCCGCAGCCGCCCCCGCTCCGCCTCAGAATACAGCGTCACGGGCAATTATAGCATATCGCCTGACTGTTGGCAAGCATAAGCTGAACCTTGACTGCCTGTTCTATGTTTGTCCTGTCGGCATCGGAAAGAGTGCCGGCCTGACCTCGACCGCAGAAGGATCAAAGCCCACCCAGCAGACTTCACCGCGTTTCATCGCAGACTTCACCGCGTTTCATCGCAGACATTCCCGATTGTTGCCTCGGCCCATTTCATCGCTTCCACTTCCTGCGCTTCGTCTGCGGCCAGTTGGCGGTAGCCTTCGTCTAACTGTTCATTTTGCCTAAGCACATAGGGGCGCACGACCGCTTCGACCAAGTGGCTGATGTGTCCGCACCCGGCAGCGGCGCAAAGGCTTTCGCAGGTTTGGTCGTCCAGCGTAATTGTCAGTTTTCGCCATAAATTACACTCCCGATGTTTTGCTGATTATACCGCGCTCGGCTGCCGCTTTAGATGCTCGGCGGGCTGGGCGGCGGGGGCCAGCTTCCGGGAACAGGCGGCGGCTGCGGCGGCGCGGGGGGCGCAAAAACCTGTGTGCTCAGGGTGCGGAACAGGGCAATGGCGAACCACAAAAAGGCTAGAGTGGTGAACGTGGAAAGAAACTGCTGCGGGATCAGCCAGACGTTTCGCTCGGTGAAGGACGTGCCGTGCGCGGCCATGTACCACGGCATCAGCAAGCCGACTATGCTGTTGACCAGGCCCACGGACTCTCCCACCGCCAGCGGGACCAGCCAGGCGAGATGCACTCGCGCCTGCCGCGCGGCGACGCCCACCGACAAAAAGAGGAACAGCAGAACGACGGCCTGCAAAAGAAAGTAAAGGGCACTGAGCGGACTCATGACGGAAATTCTCCCCTTTAAAGCGTCTGGCCGATGCCGGTGTTCAAAGCCTGGCCGTACTGCCCCGTCGCGAACGGCTCAAAGGCAGGGAAGGCTTTGAGGCGAAACGACAGCACGAAGCTGGAGCCGGGGCGGAGGCCCTGCGGCGTGTTTTGGTAAATCAAATTCAGCTCGTAATCATGCCACGCGCGGGTCAGCTCGAGGCCCTTGTAGTCGAACTTACTCGTGATGCCGTTGTATCCGGCGATGGCCCGCACCCGGTAGCCGGCATCCTCGCGCCGGTCCCGGAGAAACGGCAGGTTCAGGTCGCCGTTCAAAGTCGTGTAGCGCTTCAGCACGGGATCGTAGCGGCCCGACAAGTTCAGCGAAAGCGCGTCGGAGCCGCGTATCGAAAGGGCGTTAGTCAGGTCCTGTAATCGGCTGTTGTTGAGGTCGTAAGAGGCCGTGGTCCGAAAGCGCAGAAACGAGACCGGCGTGTACAGCACCTGGGCGGCGACCGATTGAAACGGGGTCGCGCGGAAGCCGTACTGGGAATGCTCGCGGTTGAAATCATACCCGGTGCCGACCGAGAGCTGAAACGCTTTCGACTCTTGAACCGAAAGATTGACGCCCGCCAAGTTGGAATTGCCCGCATAATCGAACTGAAACGGCGTGTAGCCGTAAGGCCGCAGGTAAGAGTAAGTCGCCCCGAGCGACGACTGCTTTCCAATCCGCAGGCGATACCCCGTGCGGCCGTTGAGAACATACTGGGCCGTGTTGTTGCCGTAGACGCCCTGCTCAAACGACCCGCCGTAGTCGAGGTCGCTGCGGCCGGACAAGCGCCGGGTGGTCGTGCCGAGGTCTAAATTGAACCGCGCCCGCTGGGAACTCGTCAGCGACGCCGGCTCGCTGAACGCGCCGAGCGACAATTCGGCGCGGGCGGCGCGGGGCAGCAGCAGGGCCAGCAGCGGGGAGCGGAGGGCATCAGTCGCAATCCGAAACTCGGGCAGGCGCTGAAGGCCGCCGAAAAACTGCGAGCCGCCGGAATTGTGCAGCGAATTGTACTTGGTCGCCAGCACTTCGTAATCAAAGACTTTGCCCCGCGCGGCGTAATCCAAATTGGAATCGAGCTGCTGGGTATTCACGCCGCCGTAGCCGGCGAAGCCCGGCGACGACACGCCTGAAAAGTCGAACCGCGTGTGCAGCGACTGGGCCGGCGTCGGCGAAAATGTCTGGTCAAACGACGACGTGATGTTTTGGGACACGCCTGCGCCGTAGGAGTTCCGGGTCAGCGTGGTTTGCAGCGCCGAGGTCAGGTTGCCGACCGCGCGGGTCAGCCCGAGGGTGGTGTTCTGGGACTGGCTTTTGGCAAGGCCCGCAAAGTACGAGTTCTGCTGAAACTGCGATGTGAGGCTGGCCGTCACCGTCCCGAACTGCTGGGAGTGATTCAGGCTGCCGCTGATGTCCTCGATTTGGCGGCTTTGGTCGTACAATCGGTAGATGGTAAACAGCCCGGAGCCGCGCTTGGGGTCGCTTTGCGAGCCGTAGTTCTGGTCGAAGCCCAGCCCGGTGCCTTTTTTCTGGAACTCTTCGATCCGCAGAATGCCCGGCAGGCTCGACGCCAGGGCGTAGCCGAACGCAAACTTGACGAAGTAGCCCTCATCGGGGGTCTGGCCGACCTGCGGAAACAACGTCTGCCGGGCGAGTCTATCGGTCAGGGGAACGACGATGTACGGGACCGAAAACACCCGGTGGCCTTTACGGTACAGCGAGACATTGCGCCCGACCAGCCTTCGTCCGGGGATGAGATACAGCTCGCGAGCGCCGAATGCATAATGCGGGTCCAGAAAATCGCACGTCGTAAACTGCCCGTTGCGGGCGTCAATAAAACCGGGCCGCCCGCGCACGGTGCCGCCGTACACAAAAATCGGCAGGATCAGCCCCGCCTGGGACTGCTCCGGCGTAATCACCGACCGCGCCCCGGCGATTTGGTAGGTCCCGCGCCGCAGGTTGATTTGCAGCACGCTGCCCGGACTGGAATCGACGCTTTGCCCGTTCGGCGCAAGCAGGTGAACATTGCCGGTGAACCGGGCCGTGCCCCGGTCGGTGTCCACCTCCACCCGGTCTCCGGTGAGCTTGTAGCCCTGGTAACGCACCCGGACATGGCCCGCCGCCGTAAACTTGCCCGGCTCGGTCTGCTCCAGCGTGTCGGCGTTGTCTAAAATCACCGACCGATTGGGGTCCACGGTCCGGTCATTCGCATACGCCGGGGCGTCGGGATTTATGCCCGGCAGCGGCGTTTCCGCCGCCGAAACGTTCGGCGCAGCGTTCTGCACCGTCCCGGTGGTGTTCGGCACGGCAGGCGTGAGGCCCGCCGGCGAAGTCGTCGGCGGCAGGGCCGCCGGCACGGTCGGCGCGGGCACCGAAAGGGCCGGGGCGGCGGAAGGCTGCGCGGAAAGCGTCTGCGCCTGCCCCGGCGCGAGGGCGGCGAACATCAGGGCGGAGGAGAAAAGGGACGCGTGGGCAAAGGCGGGGACACGGGCGGAGTGCATACTCTATTATAACACGGGAACGGCCCCCCCGCCCCAATTCTGGGGAGCAATACAGAGAGTAGCCCAAGTCCGGCGTTCGTCCGGCTCTTACTCCGGCTCCCCAGAATTGGGGCGGGGGGGCTTATTCCACAGCGGCGACAGCGCAAAGCCCAGCGCAAGGGCGGCGTAGGCAATCAGCACCGAGCGGTGACTGAGGCGGTTCTCAATTCCCGGTGTGAACTGCTTGGGAACCACTTTGTAATCAATCAGATACGCCGCCGTCGCGCCGAGCAGGGCTGTCCACACGCTGCTTTTGGCCTTCGTGACCAGCAGCGCCCCCTCGTACAAAACGCCCCACGCGCACATCGCCGTGCCGTTGACGGCGACCCCGAGCAGCGACTCGCGCGGCGAATACTCGGTGGGCTGCTCTTTGTCGTCGCCGTCAATGATATGCGCCACCGAATTCAGCGCCGCCCACGGGTTCCCGTTTTCCTTGTCCGACGCCGTCATAATCGCCGCATTGGTCGCCGCCGCCAGCACAAACCCCGTTTGGAAGCCCCGCGCCAGGCTTTGCGAAATCAATTTTTTAAGCATAGGGGCAGTGTACCCGGTTTCTTGGGCGCGGTCAAAATTGCGAGTGAAGTTTACTTCCTCGTGTCTTCCCAACAATGTTAGCACCTATTCGTCATCGGTGTCAGGGCAACGGAAAAATGCCGCCTCAAACTCATCTTCTGCTAAAAGATATGAGATAACTTCCTCAATGCTTGCGCGGGTTACTTCGTCCACCAAGACCATATTCGTAGCCCGAAAGTACTTGCCGTTCAAACATTCGCCTGTTTGCTTGTTCTTTTGCGTGAGCGAACCGATGTTGGCATATGTTGGCATAAGAACGTCGCGAACCACCGGCTGCCATCTTCCAGGGTGACAATCGCATCAGAATTATCGTCGTTTGGAGTCCATTCGCCTGCGGCCCAATGCTCGGCTTCGATCCAAACGGCAAAACTTTGTATAGGCTGCTTTTTTTGCTTCACCCAATCACCGCGAGTTCTTTGGCGAACGGCAGTTCTAAGCCGCTGACTGATGTGCCTCGGCGTAGAGGCGCAGAGCGGCCCGAATACGCCGCTCGTAGTCCTGTCCTTGAGACTGAAACCAGGCTAGTATTTTGGGGTCTAGCTCAATCTCAACTTTCACCGTCTGGCGAGACGCACTCTCACCCGGCAGTAACAACTTTGCTTTGATGAAGAAATCGTCAGTTAAGAGCGGCGAGGCGGAAACATCAATCTCATCGTCCATCATTGCATCAATTCGCGCCCAATCGGTTTTGGAGGAACTGATTATATCGCTTTCGTTCATGCTTTAGCCAATCACCGCCAGTTCTTTGGCGAACGGTGAGACTGCGACAGCCTGGCCTTCGGGCGGGGCGGTCCAGCGGCCGTCGGATTTGATTAAACTCACCAATTCGTCTACGCTGACTTCTTGGGGGACGGTCTTGACGGGGGTGCGGCCCCGGTAGAGGGTAATCGCGCCGCCGCCTTTGCCGACATAGCCGTAGTCGGCGTCGGCCATCTCGCCGGGGCCGTTGACGATGCAGCCCATGACGGCGATGTCGAGGCCGACTAGATGGTTTGTCGCGGCCTTGACTTTTCGGAGCACCGAGGTCAGCTCGAACTTGGTGCGCCCACACGACGGGCAGGCGATAAACTCGACTTTGGTCTTGCGAAGGCCCAGCGCCTGCAAAATATCGTAGCACGCGGGCAGCTCGTTCACCGGGTCTTCGGAGAGCGAGACCCGGATGGTGTCGCCGATGCCCTCGGCCAGCAAAGTGCCGATCCCTGCCGTGCTTTTGATCCGGGCATACTCGCCGTCGCCGGCTTCGGTGACGCCGAGATGCAGCGGGTAGTCCATGCCGAGTTTGTCCATGCGCCGGACCATCAGCCGATTGGCGGCCAGCATCACGGGCACGCGCGAGGCTTTCAGCGAGATCACCAAGTTGCGATACTCATGCTTTTCGCAGATTTGGATATACTCTAAAGCGCTTTCGACCATGCCTTCGGGCGTGTCGCCGTGCATGACCGTCAGCCGCTCGGCCAGCGAGCCGTGGTTGACCCCGATCCGCATGGCGATGTCGCGCTCACGGCAGACTTGAATGACCGGCAGCAGCGATGCTTCAATCGCCGCCCGCTCTTCAGCGACTTCCTCGGCAGTGTATTCGTCGGCCCGCCCGCGCGGCTTGCGGAAGACAAACAAGCCGGGGTTGATCCGCACTTTGTCTACAAACTGCGCGACGGCGACCGCAATGTCGCTGCCCTGATGATGCACATCGGCGACCAGTGGGACAGCGTAGCCGCGCCGCCGGACTTCGGCTTGAATCTCGCCCAGTTTGTACGCTTCCGCGAGGGTGGGGGTCGTCACCCGGACAATCTCGCACCCGGCGTCGGCCATCTGGAGAATCTGCGCGACGCAGCCGTCCACATTGCGCGTTTCCTCCGTAATCATGCTCTGCACGACCACCGGATGCCCGCCGCCGATGGTGACGGGGCCGACTTTGACGGCGCGGGTCGGGCGGCGCGGGTACGACAGCGGCAGAGGGTCCCGGCCAAGAATCTTGTTTTCGATCTTCTGTTCCAGCCGTCCTAAAAGCGAATCCGACATGGTGTCTCCTCCACGAGTTCTGTGTTTATTATACCTTCCCTTTAGGTTTTCCCTTGACGCTAGGCCGCGCGAGGGAGTAAACTTACCTTTTAACAGCAGAAATTCCCCACGGGGCTGAACCCCCGTGCTTCAAAAGTGCAAGCTCCCGCCTTCGCGGGCGAAGATGTGAACGAGATGGGTCTTATGCCCGCGAAGGCGGGGAATTGCCTTTCAAAGCACGGGGGTTCAGCCCCGTGTTGCTGATCTTTTCGCCACTGATCTTTCCGGCACAATTATGCTTCTGACCCTCACCACAACCCACACGCCCGCGACCGACTTGGGCTACCTGCTGCACAAGAACCCGAGCCGGGCGCAGTCGTTCCCGCTGTCGTTCGGCGCGGCGCATGTCTTCTACCCGGAAGCGACCGACGCCCGCTGCACGGCGGCGCTGCTGCTCGACGTGGACCCGGTGGCGTTGGTGCGCGGCAATGCAAACCGAACGCTGGCGCAGTATGTCAATGACCGGCCTTATGTGGCGTCGTCTTTCCTGTCGGTCGCCTTGGCCCAAGTGTTCGGCAGCGCATTGGGAGGCCGCTGCAAAGATCGGCCCGAGATCGCCGAAACCGCGCTGCCGCTCCAAGCGCGGCTGGACGTTCTGCCGAGCCGGGGCGGCGCAGAACTTATCCGGCGATTATTTGAGCCGCTCGGCTACGCCGTGGAAGTTTCGGGCTGCGCGTTGGACGACACGTTTCCCGACTGGGGCCAAAGTCCGTATTTTTCGGTGACGCTGTCCGCGACAAAACGCCTTGCCGACCTGCTGACCCATTTGTACGTCTTAGTCCCCGCACTCGATACCGGCAAGCACTACTTTATCGGCGACGCCGAAGTCGAAAAATTAGTGCAAAAAGGCGAAGGCTGGCTCCACTCGCACCCCGAAAAAGAGACCATCGTGCGCGGCTACTTGAAGCAGCGCCACTCGCTCGTCCGCGACGCTTTGGAACAGCTCACGGGCACTGAAGCGCCGGCGGGCGACGACGGCGACGCGCTCCCGGACCGCGAGGAAGAAACCATCGAAAAGCCGCTCAGCCTGCACTCCCAGCGCCTCGGCGCAGTGCTGGCCGCGCTGAAAGAGGCGGATGCCAGGCGTGTGCTGGATTTGGGCTGCGGCGAAGGGCGGCTGCTGTCTTTGCTGCTGGCCGACCGGCAGTTTTCGGCCATTCTCGGGATGGACGTGTCGTACCGCGCTCTCGAAATCGCCCAGGACAAGCTGAAACTGGACCGCCTGCCGCCGATGCAGCGGGAGCGGATTTCGCTCCTGCACGGCTCGCTGATCTACCGCGACAAGCGCTTGGAGGGCTACGACGCGGCGGCGGTCGTGGAAGTGATTGAGCATCTCGACCCGCCGCGCTTGGCGGCGCTTGAGCGGGCCGTCTTCGAATTCGCCCGGCCCGCGACAGTGGTTGTCACGACCCCGAACGCCGAATACAACCCGAAGTTTCCGACTCTGCCTGCCGGCAAGTTCCGCCACAAAGACCATCGGTTTGAGTGGACCCGCGCCGAATTCGAGGGCTGGGCCAATCGCCTCGGCGAGCGCTTCGGCTACGCCGCCCGCTTTCTGCCGCTCGGCCCGGAAGACAGCGCCCTCGGCGCACCCAGCCAAATGGCGATTTTTGAGAGGCCGCAATGACCGGAAAACAAGCGTCGGGGTGTTTGTTCGGGATGGCGTTCGGCGATGCGCTGGGCTTCCAGACCGAGTTTCTGTCGGTCGCCGAGATCGTGCGCCGGTTCCCGCCGAGCGGGCCGCAGGAGATCAGCGGCAGCCCGGCACTCGTCACCGACGACACGCAGATGGCGCTGGCGGTCGGGGAAGCGCTGCTCCAAGCCCCGAAGCCGTTTGCGCCGGAGACGCTGGAAGCCTCGCTGCGGGAAGCGTTTATTGCGTGGGCGGGCAGCCCGGACAACAACCGCGCCCCCGGCATGACGTGTCTCACGGCCTGCGGGCGGCTGCACCGGGGGATGCTCTGGACCGAAGCGACAGTCAAAGACTCCAAAGGCTGCGGGGCGAATATGCGGGTGCAGACTGTGGGTGTTTTGCGCGATGTGTCCCCCAAGACGCGGGCGGCGCTGGCGCAGTTTCAAGCGGCGCTGACCCACGGGCACCCGGCCGCCCTGGCGGCGTCGGACTTGACTGCCGCCGCGATTGCGTTTCTGATTGCCGGCACGACGCCGCGCGATCTGCCGCGCGTTTTGCGCGAGTATGCGCTATCGCAGCGGGAAGAATATCACGGCGACTGGCTGGGGACGCTCTGGCAGCGGCCAATGGTGAACTCGCCGGAAGAGTTTATCGCGCGGGGCTGGGATGAGTGTTTGGGAAGCCTCGCCGCGCTCGATGTGGCGCTCGCGAATGGCGACCGTCTGGGCGACCCCTGCGCGATTACCGGCGCGGGGTGGGTGGCCGAGGAAGCGCTGGCGACGGGCTTGCTGTGCTTTCTCTTGTTCCCCGATGACCCCCTGGCCGTGATACGCCGGGCGGCCGTCTCGTCGGGCGACTCCGATTCGATTGCGTGCCTGGCGGGCGCATTCGCCGGGGCGTATCACGGCCTGGACGCCTGGCCTGCCGAATGGGCCGAGCGGATTGAGTACCGGCCGCGATTGGCGCGGCTTGGGGCGGCGTGGGATTAGTACCCTGCCCTGAACGGCAGGGCTTTGAAGTGCAATTTCCCGCCTTCGCGGGCATCGGAATTATCTTGAAGTCTTCGCCCGCGAAGGCGGGGGCTTGCCTTTTTAAAGCCCAGGGGTTCAGCCCTGGGAACGAAAAACATGAACATCAAAATCCCTGAATTGTCGCTCGTCGTGCTCATCGGCGCGTCGGGGTCCGGCAAATCGTCGTTCGCCCGCGCCCACTTTCTGCCGACCGAAACGCTGTCGTCGGATACCTGCCGGGGCTTGGTGTCCGACGACGAAAACGATCAAGCCGCGACCAAAGATGCGTTTGAAGTGCTGCACTTCATCGCCGCCAAGCGCCTAGCCGCTGGGCGGCTGACCGTGGTGGATGCCACCAATGTTCAGCCCGAAGCGCGGCTGCCGCTGATTGCCCTGGCCCGCGAATTCCACTGCCTGCCGGTGGCGATTGTGCTGGATTTGCCGGAGCGCGTCTGCCAAGAGCGCAACCAATCCCGGCCGGACCGGAGCTTCGGGCCGCATGTGGTCCGCAACCATTGTAAGAGCCTGCGGCAGTCGCTGCAAAATTTGGAGCGTGAGGGCTTCCGGCATGTGTTTGTCCTGCGAAGCGAAGCCGAAGTCCTGGCGACGACGGTGACGCGCGAGCCGCTGTACAACAACAAAAAGTCCGAGCATGGGCCGTTTGATATTGTCGGTGATGTTCACGGCTGCTTTGACGAACTCACGGCGCTGCTGACGAAGCTCGGCTACGCTGTTGATGGTCATAGAGTCACGCCGCCTGCGGGCCGCAAGGCCGTGTTTCTCGGCGACTTGGTAGACCGGGGGCCGAAGTCACCCGATGTTCTGAAGCTCGTCATGGGAATGGTCAAGGACGGCTACGCGCTGTGCGTTCCCGGCAACCATGACATCAAGTTTTTGAAGTATCTCAATGGGCGGAATGTGCAGATCGCGCACGGGCTGGCGGACACGCTGGCGCAGATGGAAAGCGAGCCGCCGGAGTTCCGCGCCGAAGCCGCACAGTTTTTGGACGGCCTGGTCAGCCATTATGTGCTCGACGGCGGCCGGCTGGTGGTCGCCCACGCCGGCATGAAGGCCGAGATGCAGGGGCGCGGGTCGGGCCGGGTCCGCGACTTCGCGCTGTTCGGCGAAACCACCGGCGAGACCGACGAATTCGGCCTGCCGGTGCGGTATCCGTGGGCGCAGGAGTACCGGGGCGACGCCGCTGTGGTATACGGCCACACGCCGGTTCCCCAGTCCGAATGGCTGAATAACACGCTGAACATTGATACGGGCTGCGTCTTCGGCGGCAGCCTCACGGCTCTGCGCTGGCCGGAGCGCGAGACCGTCTCGGTGCCGGCGCTGCGGACCTACGCCGAGCCGATGCGCCCGTTTCTGCCCGCCGCCGAGCCGCCGGCTTCGGCCCTGACGGCGCAGCAGCAGCAGGACGACGTGCTGGACATCGCCGACGTGCTCGGCAAGCGCCTTGTCGCGACGCGGCTGCATGGAAATGTGACCATTCGGGAAGAAAACGGCATCGCGGCCCTGGAGGTGATGAGTCGCTTTGCCGCAAACCCCAAATGGCTGATTTACCTGCCGCCGACCATGTCACCGTCCGAGACGACGAAGGAGCCGGGGCTTTTGGAGCACCCCGCCGAGGCGTTTGCCTACTTTCGCGCTCAGGGCATCCCAACGGTGATTTGCGAGCAAAAGCACATGGGGTCGCGGGCCGTGGTCCTTGTCTGCCGGGACGAAGCCGCTGCCCGGAGCCGGTTCGGGGTGAGCGGCGAAGGGGTCGGCGTCTGCGTCACGCGCACGGGCCGTCGCTTTTTCGACAGCCTGGCGCTGGAACAAGAGTTTCTCACAGTTGTCGGGGCCGCGCTGACCCGAAGCGGCTTGTGGGACACGCTCGGCACCGACTGGGTGTGCCTGGACTGCGAGCTGATGCCCTGGTCGGCCAAAGCGCAGGAGCTGCTGCGGCAGCAGTACGCCGCCGTCGGCGCGGCGGCCGGCGCGTCGCTGCCCCGCGCGGTCGCGGCGCTTGAAGCGGCGGCCCCGCATACGGACGGCCTCGGGCCGATGTTGGAAAAGTACCGGGCGCGGGCCGCAATGGCCGGGCAGTTCACCGATGCCTACCGCCGCTACTGCTGGCCGGTGTCGGGCCTCGGCGACTACAAGCTGGCCCCGTTTCATCTGCTGGCGTCGGAAGGCGCGGTGCACACCGGCAAAGATCATCGGTGGCACATGGAAACACTTGCCGATATTTGTGCGGCGGACGACACGGGGCTGCTGCTCCAAACGCCGTTTCAAGCGGTTGAAGTCACCGACCCGGACCGTGTCGCGGCGGGCATTCGGTGGTGGGAAGAGCTGACCGGGCAGGGCGGCGAAGGCATGGTCGTCAAGCCGCTGGACTTCATCGCGCACGGTCCGCGCGGAGTGGCGCAGCCGGCGGTGAAGTGCCGGGGGCGCGAGTATCTGCGGATTATCTACGGCCCCGAATACACGGCCCCCGAGAATTTGGAGCGCCTGCGGTCGCGCGGGCTGGCCGGCAAGCGGTCGCTGGCCCTGCGCGAGTTCGCCCTCGGCATTGAAGCGCTGGAGCGCTTTGTGCGCCGCGAGCCGCTCCGCCGGGTGCATGAATGCGTTTTCGGCGTTCTCGCTTTGGAAAGTGAGCCGGTGGACCCGCGCTTATAATCAAAAGCTGTGTTATAATAACAGCATCGCCGCACAGGCTTCTTTGCAGGCTTCTCCGAACGCGTTCCACGTCTCCCCGGAATACGGTGTTTATGCTCCAAAAATTGAAAAACGCGCCCGCGCTGGCCTTGTTCCGCAACCGCCGCTTCGGGCTGCTGTGGCTGGCACAGATGGTGTCAACGCTCGGCGACTGGGCGCTGTATGTGTCTGTTCCCGTCGTGGTCTACAAAGCCACCGGCAGCAAAAGCGCCCTGGGGCTGTCGTTTGTCTGCGGCACGATGCCTGCCCTGCTGTTTGCCCTGCTTGGGGGGGTGATGGCGGACCGCTGGCCGCAAAAGCGAACAATGGTCGCCGCCGACCTCGCCCGAACCGGGACAATTCTGGGGCTGCTGCTGGTGACGAACACCAGGCATTTCGGGCCGCATGACCTGGCCGTGTTTTACACCGTGTCGTTTTTGACCGCGTCGTTTTCCTGCTTTTTCGGTCCCGCCCGGCAGAGCCTCATGCGCCGGGTGGTGCCGCAGGCCGATCTGATGCAGGCGAACAGTCTGACTTTCACCGGAACGCAGGCTTGCTCCCTGCTCGGCCCGGCGGTCGGCGCTTTGCTGCTGGCGGCGCTGTCGCCGCGCGGCGTGTTTGTTTTTGACGCCGCGACCTTTGCCGTGTCCGCGCTTTTGATCGGCTTTATCCGTCCGCCGGAAGCCGCGCCGGCCCGGAAAGCCGCGCCCGGCCCGAAAGGGGTTTGGGACGATGCCCGCGAAGGCATTGCCTATGTCGGGGGCAGCCCGATTCTGCGCCCGGCGCTGACCATGCTGCTGGTGGCGATTGCGGCGTCGCAGGTGACGAACACGCTGGAGTTTCCGTTTGTCCACGACCTGTGGCACGGCGGCGGCGGCACCTATGCCGGGCTGGTTTCGGTCGGCTTCAGCGCGGCGCTGCTGACCGGCCTGGTCGCTTCCGGGCCGCTGCGGTCGGTGCCGCCGGCCCGGCTGCTCCTTATCGGCTTCAGCATCATGGCTGTGACCGGGCTGGCGTTTGCCGGAACTACCGAGATGTGGACCGGCGGCGCGATGCTGTTTTTAAGCTGCGTCGGCAACACGATTGAGAATATCGGCAACATGACATTGTTTCAATCCAGCGCCCCGCCCCACTTGCAGGGCCGGGTCTTTGCGACTATCAGCCTGCTGGCCCAGATGGCGACCACGGCGGGCGGCCTGCTGATGGCGGGGCTGACGCTGCATTTTTCCGGGCCGTCGGCCCTGCGCCTGATCTTTGCCGCCGTCGCGCTGGTGTATCTGTTCTGCGGCCTGCTGGCCTGGGGAACGCTGGGCCGGTTCACCGCGCAGGATATCGCCGACGCCGGGGCTGCGCCGGAGCCTGTGCCCGACCATGCGGAGCCGGCCCGTGCCTGACGAAGCGTCGTTCGGTCCCGTGACCCCTTACTACGACCACTTGATGGCCGGGGTCCCGTACCGCTTTTGGGTGGATTACCTGCAAAAAGTCTGGAAAAAGCACGGGCAGTCCCCCCGAGCCGTGCTCGACCTCGCCTGCGGCACCGGCACCGTGTCGCGCCTTTTGGCCGGGCGCGGGTACGCGCCGACCGGGGTGGACCTCTCGGCGGGCATGCTGGCGGCAGCCCGCGTGCGGGCCGCCGCCGAGAGCCTCTCCATTCCCTTCGTGCAGCAAGACGCCGCCGAGCTTGACCTCGGCGCGGCGAAGTTCGAGGCCGCCGTCTGCTTGTTCGACAGCCTCAACTATATTTTAGAGCCGGAGCGCGTGCAGTCCGCGCTGGCCCGCGTTTACGCGCATCTCGCTCCCGGCGGGTCGTTTTTTTTCGATGTCAACACCGAATACGCGCTGGCCGAGGGCATGTTCAACCAAAGCTGTACGCGCCGGGACGAGCCGCTCCATTACCGCTGGCGTTCGCGCTACGACTCCGAAACCCGCCTTTGCACGATCCGCATGAGCTTTTCCTACGACGACGGCTCCGGGGTACGCACTCCGTTCACCGAAGTCCACCGGCAGCGAGCGTATTCCAAAGACGAGCTGACCGCCTGGCTCCAAGCCGCCGGGTTCACCGGGGTCACGATCTACGATGCGTACTCGCTGGACCCGCCGAAGAAGCGCTCCGACCGCTTGTTTTACTTTGCTGTGAAGCCGCCGGACGGCTGAGCGACACGCAAAAAAGCCCCGCCGGGACTTCAGTGTCCCGGCGGGGCTTGATTGTTTAAGGCTAATTCTTGGCGGCTGGGGCGGACTGCTCGTGTCGCTGCAAGGCTAGTTCGGCGCGGCGCAGGCGCTCGCGGATTTCGTCGGCGTTGTCCGAGGTGGACGCGTGGCGCAGATGCTCATGCACTTCTTTGAGGTGCGAGTGCTGCTGCTCCAAAGTCGGCGAGCCGACCGAATCTTGGGTAATATTCTGTGACATGGTACTCTCCTTTGAGCTGCTGGTCAAAACTATTGTACCACGAATGTACTGGGGCGTCAATGCAGGCGCGGGCATAAAAGCGACGGCATGGGAATGAGGGCATGTATGACGAGGGCGTTGGTTGTTGCGCGGGCGGTGTCGTCGAGGGCGTGTTGATTGTGTACGAGGGCGTGTTGATTGTGTGCGAGGGCGTGAACGCCCTCGCTGGGGGGCGCGGACGCCAAGCCGCCACCTGCGTGGCGGAAGAATGTCTCTTGCTCGGTTTCTTGTCCTATTCTTGTCCCGCGCAGGCGGGACCTCAGCGCTTCGCTCCCCAGCGAGGGCGTTCACGCCCTCGCACACAATCAACGCCCTCGTCATACATGCCCTCGTCACACATGCCCTCGTCCCTCTGCCGTCGCGTCTGCGCCCTGTTTCCCTTCCCGAAACTCCGCCCACAGCTCCTCAAACTCTTCCAGCAATCGCTCGACGACCCGGAAGCCGCCGGTCCAGAACGCAGGGTCATCTAAATCCACGCCGACGATCTTTGCCAACTCGTGCGGCGAGGCGCTGCCGCCCGCCCGCAGCAGGGTCAGGTAGCGGTCGGCGAACGCCGGGCCGTCATCTTTGGACTTTTGGAACAGCGACAGCGCAAACAGCTCGCCGAACGCATAGGGGTACGAATAAAACGGGGAATTGACGAAGTGCGGGATAAAGCTCCACGACAAGCGCAGGCGGTCGGTGATCTCGACCGAGTCGCCGTAGATTGCCGCCATTTCGCCCTGCCAGTGGTCCGAAATCTGCTCCGGGGTCATCTCGCCGCTCGTGCGCCGCTGCCGGTGGATCGTTTTTTCGAGGCGGTAGCGGCCCGTGGTCGTCATAATCGTCCCAATCGCGCCTTCGATTTTGTCCGCCAGCATGGACAAGCGTGTCTCCGCCGAGGCCCCGGCTTGCAGCTTGTCAAAGACCAGCATTTCGCCGAGTGTCGAGGCCACTTCGGCCATCGGCAGGGTGCCGAACATGTTGAAATAAGTCTGCTCGCGGGCAAGTGACCCGTGGACCCCGTGGCCCAGCTCGTGCGCCAGGGTCATCACATGGCCGAGCTTGCCGAGATAGTTCAGAAACACATACCCGTGCGCGTCGGGCGTCCCGCCGTTGCAGTAGGCCCCGCCCTGCTTGCCGGGGCGCGGCGCGGCGTCAATCCATCCCTTGTCGAAGTATTCGGCGGCCAGCTCGCGCATCAAGGGCGAGAATCGCCCGAAGGCGTCTAAAACAATCTCTTTTGCCTCGGCAAACGGCACCGTCTCGGCGGCTTGGAACAGCGGCGCGGCTAAGTCGTAGTCGCGCAGGGTGTCCAGTCCTAAAATCTCGCGCTTTAAATGGTAGTAACGCGCGGCCAGCGGGTAATGCGCGGCGGTCGTGTCCGTGACCAGCTCCACCGTCTCGCGCGGCAGCTCATCGCGCCGGAAGCCGGTCGCCTCGGGCGTCTCGTAATGCCGAATTTCATCCGAAACGGCCTTGTCTTGCAGCAGCGTATTCAGAATAAACGTCAGCGTTTTCAGGTTGATCTTCGCCCCGGCGGCAAACGCTTCCGCCGCCGCCTGGCGCACCGCCCGGTCGGGCGAGGCGTACAGCGCCCCCAGCCCGGACAAGTTCAGCGCGGGGGTCGTGCCGTCGGGCAGGGCCGGCGTGAAGACAGTCGCCGCCCGGATTTCGCCGGACAGCCGGACAAATGCCGCCGGGCCGGTGTTGGAAAACCGCGCCAGCAGGGTTTCTTCAATCTCCGAAAGCTGATGCGGCCGTCCCGCACGCACCAAGTGAACGTAGTACCGATACGGGGCCAGCGCGGGGTCGCCCAAAAGCGGCCCGATAATCTCGTCGGCCACCTGCGCCAGCTCCAAACGATAGAAAACCAGCGGCAGGGACAGCCGGGTCGTCTCCTCCGACACCCGCGCCATCAGCGCCCCCCGCGCGGGATCGCTCGTGTCCGCCGAGAAGCGCAGGCGGGCGTAAGTGCCGGGCTTGCCGCCGTCCTGCCAGAGCGCTTCGTACTCGGTGATGGCCGAGAGCAGCCGTTCGGCAGTCAGCTCGGGGCTGTTGATTTTGCCCTGATATTTTGCCGCAAACGCTTCCGCCCGCGCTTTGGCGATTTGCAGCGCTTCGTCAATTTTGGGGTCGTCCGGCCCGGCGAACAAATCGCTCAAGTCCCAGGCGACAGTCGTTTCTTCGGTTTGGGTCATAATACAAGGACTGGCTTTCTTGGAGCGAGACGGGGTAAGGTTCACTGCTCTGCCGCAACCGCTTCCACGCCTGCCAGCAGCGCCCGCGCCATTTGGTCCTGCCCGGCTTCGGTGCGGATAAACTTGTAATCGTGGGCGTTGGTCAGGACGCACATCTCGACAGTCAGCGCGGGAACCTGCGAAAAGATGGAGCCGGTGAGCGCTCCCTGCTTGCCGCCCACGCCGGTTTGGGAGTCGCCTTTGATGCCGGCATTTCGCAGCGCCCCGTGCAGGGCGGCGATCACGGCGGGCTGGAAAAGTGCGGCGGCGCGGTGGCTGGCGGTCATCACCGCCGGCGACGGGCCGGTGACCCCGAAGCGTGTGCCCTGCCGGTCGGGGTAATAGGTCGCAAGGCCGGACGCTTCGCCCGAGTCGCAGTGCAGGCGCAGGAACAATTTTGCCCCGGCGGCATTGGCGATCTCGGCGCGAGTTCGGTTGGGGACGACTTGGTTTTCGTGAGTCTTGGTCGGCACGACCGTTGCGCCGTCGGCCCGCAGATAGGCTTCAAGGCGCTGGGCGACAATCCAGTTGACATGCCGCTCGGTCAGCCGACCGTCGCGGCTGGCCGTGCCCTCGCTGGTTTCCGACGAATGGCCGGGGTCAACGCAGATTACAAAGCCCGCGAGTGGTTTTGTAGGCATTTGGGCATGCGCGGGGGCCAGCGCGGCAAACAGCGACACCGAGGCGACGATGCCGGCGCACAGGCCCGACAGCAAGGCCCACTGGCGGGTCTTTAATGCCCCCGCCAGCGGGAACAGGGCGCAGACGGCGGCGCTTGCGAGCGCGGCAGCCCCATGCCACCGAAACAGCAGGGCGATGAGGCCGCCGAAGAGGGCGCAAAGGGGCAGGACGAACAATCCCTGTAAGAACCCGGCGATGTTGGGGCGGGTGAACATAACAGATTACAAGCAAAGAACCCGGCACTACTAGTAGTCTAACCTGCTAGGATGGAGAGGTTCGGCTCTTTTGTCCGCGCAGGCGGACACTCGCGTTTCAGAAGACCCGGATTGAAATCCGAGGAAAAAAGCAACCCATCATTTCTAGCAGGTTAGTCTAGTAGAAGTGCCGGGTTCCTAATCGCTACTTCTTCAAGTTGTAGAAGGACTTGAGGCCGTGGAAGGTCGCCGTATCGCCCAGCGCTTCTTCAATCCGAAGAAGCTGGTTGTACTTGGCCACCCGGTCGGTGCGGGCCGGAGCGCCGGTCTTGATCTGCCCGGCGTTCGTGGCGACCACAATATCGGCAATGGTCGCGTCTTCGGTCTCGCCCGAGCGGTGCGAGACGACCGCCGTGTAACCGGCGTGCTTCGCCATCTCAATCGCGGCCAGCGTCTCGGTCAGGGTGCCGATTTGGTTGACTTTCACCAAAATGGAGTTCGCGGTCTGGGTATCAATCCCGCGCCCTAAGAACTTGGTGTTGGTGACGAACAGGTCGTCGCCGACAAGCTGGACTTTGTGGCCGATCCGCTCGGTCAGCTTGCGCCAGGTGGCCCAGTCGTCTTCCGCCAGGCCGTCTTCAATGGAGATAATCGGGTACTTTTCGACGAGATCGGCGTAATAGTCCACCATTTGATCGCCCGAGAGTGTCCGGCCTTCGCCTTTCAGCACATACGAGCCGTTGTCATAAAACTCGGACGCCGCCGGGTCCATCGCAATCATGATCTGCTCGCCCGCTTTGTAGCCGGCCTTGTCAATCGCTTCCAGGATGACCCGAATGGCTTCCTCGTTCGACGGCAGGTTCGGTGCAAACCCGCCTTCGTCGCCGACCGCTGTGGCAAGGCCGCGTGTTTTGAGGACGCCCTTCAGGGCATGGTAAACATCGGTGCCCCACTGCAAGGCTTCGGCAAATGACGACGCGCCGACGGGCATCGCCATGAATTCCTGCATGTCTACGTTGGAATCGGCGTGCTTGCCGCCGTTCATGATGTTCATCATCGGCACCGGAAGCTGCCGGGCGGAAGTGCCGCCGATGTAGCGGTACAGCGGCAGGCCCAGGGCGCGGGCGGCGGCTTTGGCGACCGCCAGCGAGACCCCGAGAATGGCATTCGCGCCGAGCTTGCCTTTGTTCTCCGAGCCGTCGAGATGAATCATCAGCTCATCAATCGCGACCTGCTCGGTGGCGTCGAGGTCAATCAGCTCGGGTGCAATCCGCTCGTTGACATTCTCGACGGCTTTCAGCACGCCTTTGCCGCCGTAGACTTTTTTGTCGCCGTCGCGCATCTCCACCGCCTCATTCGCGCCGGTCGAGGCCCCCGACGGCACGGCGGCCCGCCCGAGCGTGCCGTCTTCCAGGTAAACATCCACTTCAATGGTGGGATTGCCGCGCGAGTCGAGAATCTGCCGCGCCTGAACATTCGTAATTGCCGTAGACATGATGGGTTTGTGTTTCTCCTAAAAATTGTGTTGTGAAATTTAGTTTTCTTCTTGAGCCTGCTGCCGCGACTGCTTTGCCCCGTGACGAAACCGAACAACGCGAACCTCTGCGTCAGCGTCGAGGACTATAAATAAAATGCGGTAGGCGCTGCGCCCCGTCCCATACAATACCCATACAATAACTGATGCACTTCTTGGCCCGAGTAAAAGACATCTTCCCGTGCACGGGGGCAGCGGCGCGGAAATGCAGAAAGCGACGCTATTGCGGCCTGAGCGCCCATGTACCAGCGAATTGCAGAGTCGGGAGACTTCTGCAAGTGGAAAAGATAGGCAGCATCAAGCTCGGCATCTGCTTGGTCGGCCAGTTCAACCCGGTATACCATGCCGCACTCTCATATCCGCGAAGACCTGTTCCGCAGGGCGGTGGCGACCCGCCGCAAAGTCGTCCAGCCCTCGCTGAATGGCGGCAACATTCGCGGCGAGTTCCTCCGGGTCGTCATCAGGAATCGGTTCCATTCCCTCAAACAAAATCGCTTCGTCTATCAGCGACAGCAGAAACGCTTCCGGGTCTTGACCGCGCTGCGACGCAATCTCGCGCAGCTCTTTCTCCTGACTGGTGGGGATTTCTAAAGTGATTGTCATCAAATATAACTCTTTATGCAAAGCGCCCGGTAGCCGCCTGCGCGGGTACGGAATAAAATTCTGCCACACTTCTTTGCCCGCGAAGGCGGCCAATCGGCGCCCGCGCCCCACAGCCGAGAATTTCAATCCCACCGTGGAGTTGCCTTCGTGAGTTAATAGCTGTTATGCTTTGGGAGGGGGAGGCCACACCGTTCCTGTTAAAT
Source organism: Capsulimonadaceae bacterium (assembly GCA_965246745.1). Taxonomy (GTDB): domain Bacteria; phylum Armatimonadota; class Armatimonadia; order Armatimonadales; family Capsulimonadaceae; genus JANXMY01. Next base: position 682,757 of record OZ251980.1, on the reverse strand, counting down.
CTTCTGCATTGGCAGATACTTCCTTTTGAGGCTTGCTCGCCTTGTTGACAACCTCCGCGATAACTGCACCGAAAAAGCTTCCAATGACGCCAAATATCATCATCGCGATTAAACCGTAGAACCAGTCAGGCTCAGGACCGTAATGCCCTCTTGCGTGCCATGCTTGCTCATTCAGCAATCCTTCGCAAAAGCCGCCGCTGCCGCCAACAACAAGACCAACCAGCATGCAGCGTTCATTAAGCGTCATAAAACTGCCAGTAATCCGACACAGAGAAATCTCAAATCAATGCCCATTGTACCTCATAATGCGCTGAGAACGGCGCGGGCCTGCGGGGCAAACGGGCCGCGCAGGGCGAGGGCGATTTGGGTCTCAACCAAGCCTTCAGGGACGCCCATGTCGCAGCGAATACCGGCGACTTCGCAGGCGAGGTAGCGTTCGCGCTCCATCAATAAAACTTGGGCCGAAGTGAGCTGTATCTCGCCGCGCTGGCGTAGATTGTTGTCAATCAGATGCGCCAAGCAGTCGAAGATGGTTGGGGTAAACGCATGGATACCGAAATGGACGAGGTACTGGCCGTCGGGAGCGCCGGGCGGGCGCAGGTGGGCGCGGGCGTAGTCAATCGTGGGTTTTTCGACTAAGGCTTGAATTTCGTAGACGGGTGGATTTGTGCCGGGCAGCCGAGGGCCGGACAGGGTGCCGAAGCGGTGCAGCTCGGCTTCGGGGGCGTAGGAAACCGACGTGACGGACGCTCCGTGCTGCGAAAACGTTTCCAAGACTTGGCGGGTGCAGCGGGTCTCGGTGTCCGATAAATACACATGGTCGCCGAGGGTGATCAAGAACGGCTCCCCGGCGGCGAACTCGCGGGCTTGATACACGGCGTGGCCGTAGCCGTCCTGCGTTTCCTGCACCACAAAAGTCAATTTTTCGGCCATGTTCGCAAGCGACTGAGTTTGAGCGTCGGCCCAGTCTTTGCCCAAAAGCGACGGCGCGGGCGGCTCGAGAAAGTGCCGGCGCATCGGGTCAATGTTTGCGGAATTGGCGATGAGGCAGACTTCTTCGAGGCCCGACGCGAACAGCTCTTCGGCCAATATCTGCACGGTCGGCTTGGCGTACCCGTCGGTGTCTACCAGCGGAAACAGCTCTTTTTGGACGGTTTTCGACGCCGGGTACTGCCGGGTGCCGCGCCCCGCCGCCGTGATGACGCCCTTGCGAATGCGTGTCATAATTTATCGCTCTTTGTTTATCGCTCTTTGTAATGAACCGTGGGCAGGGCGCGAAGCTCGGCGGCTTTTTCTTCCGGCAGGGTGTCCGAAACAAAGTTGCCGCCGCCGATTTCGGGACCGGCGAGATATTTCAGGAGATCGGGCTTTCGCAGCGGGGGGTGGAACTCGAGATGAAAATGAAAGCCGCTCGTATCGCTGCCGTCGGACGGCGCTTGGTGCAGCGCCAGCACATACGGAAACGGCATCTGCCACAGATTGTCGAACTTGACCAGCACATGCTTCAGCGCATGGGCCAAATCGGTGATTTCCGCGCCGGAAAGCTCCATCAGGGTGCCGTGGGTCGCTTTCGGCGCGACATATACTTCATACGCATAGCGGGCGAAGTAGGGCAGAAACGCGATGGCCGTGTCGTTCTCAAACAGCAGCCGCCCGCCGCCGTCGGCCCGCTCGGCGGTCAATATATCTTGGAACAGCGGGCGGCCGGTGGCGGCGAGGTGCTCGCGGCTGACCCGCGCTTCGGTCTCGATATGCTTGAAGACAAAATTGGTGGCGTAAATCTGGCAGTGCGGGTGAGGGTTCGAGACCCCGACCTGAGTGCCTTTGTTTTCAAAAATCAGAACGCTTGCGATTTCGGGCCGGGCGGACAGCTCGCGGGTCTGCGCCTGCCAGACCCCGATCAAATCGGCGATCTCGGCGGGCGGCAGCTCGGCGACGGTCAGGTTGTGCTTGGGGGAGCAGCAGACCACCCGCGCGAGGCCCGACGCGGGCCGGTTTCGGTAAAAGCCCGACGCTTCCGGCTGCGGGGCGGGGGCGTTGGGACCGACGCAGGGATGGTCGTTGTCAAAGACAAACGTGTGCGCGTAATCGTCGTTGCGGTGCCCGCTGACCCGGACATTGCCGGGACACAGGTAGCAGGCGGGGACGTAGTCCGGCACCGGCGCGGCTTTGCGGGCCATAGTTTCGCCGCTCCAGGGCCGGTTTTGCCGGTGAGCGGCCATGATGATCCATTCTTCGCGCAGCGGGTGCCAGCGCTCTTCCCAGTTAAGATTTTTCGGCATAAGTTTAGTTGTTCTCAGGTCTACAAAGAGCGTCAGACGCGCCACGGATTAAAATCCGAGGCTTAGACAAACCAGTGTCGAAGCGACACGGGACAATCCGCCCCGGCGTTTTCTGTTCTTGCGTCGCCTCGACGGTGGTTTATTCCAGCCTCGGATTTTAATCTGTGGCTTCTTAATTGTTTTCCACTGTTTCGCTGCCGAATGCCGTGGCACCGGGCGAGACGCCGCCGAGAAAGATTTGCGGCGTCAGGCCCGTCTGCGCCCGGTACGCGGCGGCGATTTCGTGAATTGTCTGCTCGGCCTGCTCGCCGTGGGTGAGAAACGCGACGGTGCCGCCCGACCCGCCGCCGGTGATCTTTGCGCCGTAGATGCCTTTGGCCGGCCCGGCGGCGCGGCTCATCTCGACGAGTAAATCCGTTTCCGGGCAGCCGAGGCCGATGCGGGTGTACGACGCATGTGATTCGTACATCAGCGTGCCGGCGTGTTCGGGCGCAGCGAAGCCGCCCGCAGACAGCGTGCGGACAAACTGCCCCACACGCTCGTGTTCCAAAACGCCGTGCCGGGCAGACGCCCGGACCGGGTAAGTCAGTTCCGGGTCTACTCGCGTGACGGGGTCGCCGGTTTCGCCGTAAGCCGCTAAAAAGTCGGCACCCAAGATGGCTTCCGGGAGCTTGTGCTCGCTGCCGGAAAGCGCGTCCGCCGAGACAAGAGCCAGATAGTCCGCGCCCAGCAGCTTGCGGCCCATAAACGCGGCGACGCGGGCGCGGGTGTAGGCGGTGCCGCCGACCGAGTGCTTGACATTAGAATTGATGCCGTAGACGTGGACGCCTTCGGGCAAAGCCTGCGTGCCCTGGACTTCGTGGGGCTGACACAAAATCAGCAGCAGGCTGTTCGGGACGCACAGGGCGCTGCTCATCTGGTCCATGATGCCGCAGGGAGCGCCGACCACGTTGTTTTCCACGGTCTGAGACAGCCGCGCTACTGCAATGCCGTCCAAGCCGAGGCGGAAGGCGGCATTGAGCGCCGCCATCGCCGCCACTTCAATCGCGGCGCTTGACGAGACGCCCGCGCCGAGGGGTACGCGGCTGTCGAGGATCAAATTCGCGCCGTGGGGGAATTCCGGGACGATGCCTTCGGCCAGCAGCACAAACACGCAGCCGAAGAGGTACGCCGCCCAGCGGGTTCGGGGGTCGCGGCGCAGGTGAGCGCGGACGGCGTCGTAGGAAAGCAGCGAGCCGCCGGGGGCGTAAAACTCGTCCAGCGAAATGGAAACCTGCGGGGCGTGCTCAGCGGAGTCAATCCCCCGGCTCCAAACGCGCAGGGTGCGGTCGGTGCGGGGGGAAAGCGCGACCAGGGCGGCTTCGGCAATGGTCATCTCGGCGACCAGCGACCCGGAGTAATCGGCGACTCCGCCCATCACGTCCAGCCGGCCCGGCGCACGGGTGATTGTCACCGGCCCGCCGGCGCTGCCGGCGAGAAAGGCGGCGGCTTCGGGATCGGCGCGGAGAAAGCGCTTGAACTCGGCGGCGTCGGGCAAATCCTGGATTAGTTCGCTCATGCTGGCGTTATTATACACCGAAGGGCGGGGGGGTGTCAAACCGCCGTCCGGCGGCGGCCTCCGTGTCCAGGCAGGCCCAGTCGAGCTGGCCCAGCGCCGGATCGGCGGCGGCGCGCACTTGGTTGCGGCCCAGGCGCTTGGCGGCATACAGCGCCCGGTCGGCGGATTCAATCAGCGTGTCCCGTCCGGCATCCTCGGGAGAGCCGGCGGAAACGCCGACCGAGCAGGTCAAGTGCAGGCTCGGGCCGAGGGAAACGGCGTGCTCGGTGACGGCGGCCCGCACCCGCTCGCCGATCAGCAGGGCGGCTTCGAGGGGCGTGCCGGGCAGCAGCGCCAAAAACTCTTCGCCGCCCCAGCGTCCGAGAATGTCTTCCTCACGCAGCGCGGCGCGGACGCACCCGGCGAATTCACGCAGAATCATGTCGCCGACCGGATGGCCGTAGGTGTCATTGAAGAATTTGAAGTGGTCAATATCGAGAAACAGCAGGGCGCAGGGCTGGCCGGTGCGGCGGGCGCGGGCCAGCCCGCTGTCCAGCGCGGCGACCAGCGCCCGGTGGTTGGGCAGGCCGGTCAGCGGGTCGGTGGTGGCCAGCGCTTCCAGCCGGGTGTTGGCGTCGTGCAGGGCGGCATTGGAGTCGCGCAGGGCGGCGTTGAGGCCGGCCAGGGTTTCGGCTTCGTGCCGGTGGTGCTCGACTTCCATTTGAATGCCGAGCGCTTTGGCGCGTTTGTCGGCCTCCTCGCTGCACACGGCTTTTTCCAGCCGCCGGAAGGTTTCATAGTGGCCGAGGGCGGCGGCATAGTCGCCGAGGCGCTTGCAGACTTCGGACAAGCCCTGGGCGGCTTGAAACTCGGTTTTGCGTGCGCCGACCGTGCGGGCCAGCGCGGCGGCTTCGGCCAGACGCGTCCGCGCCTGGCCCAGCTCGCCCTGCCGGGTCAGGGCCTCGCCGATGTAGTATAACGTTTCCGCGTAGCAGTCGGTGTTCTCGCAGGAGCGAGCGATAGCGAGCGCCGCCGCGTAATGCCGCTGCGCTTCGGCGTAGCGGCCCAGGGCGGTGCAGGCGTGGGCGATGTTGGTAAGCGCCCCGCCGACCAGCCCATCGTCTCCCAGCCGCTCGGCGAGCTTTGCCGCTTCCCAGCCGGCTTCCAGCGCTTCGGCGTGCCGGCCCATTTCCGCCCAGTCGCCGCTGAGGTTGGTCAGGCAGATCGTTTCGGCTTTGAGGTCGCCGAGCTGCCGGGCGTGAGTGAGGCCGCGCCGGTGAAAGATCACTGACTGGGCGTACTCGCCCATTTTCGAATACACCGCGCCGATGTTGCCGAGGGAGCCGCCGATGCCGGTGGCGTCCCTGGTCCGCTCCCGCGCTTCCAGGCCGCGCTTGAACCAGTGCAGTCCCTGGGCGTAATCGCACAGCGCCAGGTAAACGACGCCCAGCAGGTTGAGGCTGTCGCCGGCGCATTCCCCGTCGCCGGCGGCTTCGGCAAGCGTCAAAGCCGCCGTGATGTTTTCGATGGCCCCGGCGTAGTCGGCCCGCAGGTGCCGGCCTCGTCCGAGAAAGTGCCGGCAGCGGGCTTCGATGCGCCGTTCGCCGAGCTGCCGGCTCAGGGCCAGGCTTTCCGCCAGCGCCGTTTCGGCGTCGCCGTGCAGGGCCAGCCCGCTGGCGCAGCCGCCGTGCAGGCACAGGGCCGACGCCAAGTCCGCCGGGCTGCCGGCGGACCGCGCCAGGGCGACCGCTTCGCCGCTGAGCGCGTGGGCGCGGCGGATGTCCACCACGCGCAGCGCCCAGCTCAGCGCGTGCAGCGCGGCGAGCATTTCGCCCGAGGTCGCCGCGCCGCTGCGCCGTGCTTCCAAGAGTGCGATTGTGTCGGCCAAAGTGGTCATAAGAAAAATTGTCGGCGGTTCGTACCCGAAAAGTCAGTTTCAGCGGCAAAAAAGCCGGGGAGGCGCGGCCTCCCTGTGAATTGTTGCACATTTTGCCGATAATTGCGTCAAAGAACTGTTTCAATGACCTGCCGCTTGAGGAGCCGCCCATGCCGACCTTGACCAAATCCGAAACGAAGCCGAACGCCGTCGCGCAGACGGTTCACCAAGTGCCGCTGGAGCAAATCATCACCAATGAAAACCAGCCGCGCAAGTCGTTTTACCAGGACACGCTCGACGAGCTGGCGGCCTCGATCAAAGAGCGCGGCGTGCTGGAGCCGATTGTCGTCCGGCCGTTTGAGGGCAAGTATCAGATCGTCATGGGCGAGCGCCGCTTTCGGGCGTCCAAGATCGCCGGCATGGCGACGATCCCGGCGCTGATCAAAGAAATGTCCGATGAGGACGCGCATGCCGACGCGCTTCTCGAAAACTTTCAGCGCGAGGACATGAACGCGATTGAAAAAGCCCGCGCGATTCAAGGGCTGCTGACGTTTATGTCGTGGGAAAAGTGCGGCAAGACGCTTGGCGTTTCCGAGACGACCCTGCGCCGGTCTTTGGAGCTTCTCGAGCTGCCGCAGTTTGTGCAGATCGAGCTGACCCAGCGCACCCCGCAGCCCGGCCAGATTTTGCTGACTGAAGGCCACGCCCGCGCCCTGGCCGCGCTGGCGCACGACCCGGCGTCGCAAAAGCGCATGGTGGACAAGATCAAGATCGAGAAGCTGAATGTCGGCGACGCCGAGCGGGTCATGGGCGCGATTGTGCGGTATCCCGAAAAGCGCGAAGCGTTTCTCCGGGTCTCGCTCGCCATTACCGATCAGCTTTTGAAGACGCTCGGGGCGCGGGCCGAGAAAGCCAAGCCGTACCGTCCGCAGACCGCCGAGCAGCACATGAAGGCGATTGACAAAGTCGGCCAGCAGCTCACGGAGCTTTTGGATGAGCGCGTGATTGAATACTTGACGGCGGTGCAGATGAATCAGATGCTGGCGACCTGCGCCGAGCTGAGCCGGGGGCTGGAAGAGTTCAACCGCAAAGTGCGGCTGGCGCTGAAATCCAAAGAATACGGCTTCCAGGAAACGTATATTCACTGCCCGCTCTGCGGCCGGGTCGAGCTGGTCGGCTCGATGCGCTGCTCGGTCTGCTGGACCATCCTGCGCCGCTGCTACGACTGCGGCAACTACGACCGAACGCAGGAAAAATGCGGCGTCAACTCCGCCCAGATTTACGTCGCTGACGCCGAGAACCCCAAAGAGTATTCCAAAAGCTACAAATGCCCCGACTACAAGCCCAAGTACGAAGCGCAGGCAATAAAAAACTTAAAGATTGCGGCTTAGGAAAAAAGCCGCTGCTTTCCAGGAGGCAGCGGCTTTTTTGTGTATTTTTAGGAGGGCTTCAAAAGTTCCCGCTCCCCTCTGCTTTCGCGCGAAAAGAATTCGGGCCGTGTTTCTGTTTTTGTGCTGTCGGCTGCACCATGCGACGATGATCCAATTCCGAAACGGGATAACCGTATGCGAATTTGCACCCGCTCCATTGCGGAAAGTTTTTCCTCGTGCGCGTAGACAGGCTCAATTTCTCTCAGTAATTCAACAACTTCTGATAAATCACGCTCATCAGAGAATAAAGCCTGCTTTTGGTGCCGGGCTTGCTGCCGAGCCATTAAAAAATATCGAATGGTAAAAAAACCGAATACGGTGTCTATACCTCCGACGAGGAGAGCAAAATAAATGGGTTCCAGCATTTTGCCGAAAAAAGCAATGGATGGAGAAAAGCAGTTCACACCAATCAAAAGACCGATCGAAAGCTCAACCGACATTGCCAATCGCAGGCTTTCTTGTATAAAGGCTAACTGGCCGCAACGTTCGCTGAATTGCCGGCGGGAGGTTTGCAGTTTTTCGGCCAGTTCAAGCAGCCCCTCGAAATCCGCACGAATGCGAGACGCGGAGAGACTTCTCGGCGCATCTTCTGCGAATGGATCGGACTGACTACTTGAATTTGTCTGCATTTCAACCCTCACAGTTCTTTTCAACGATCTCGGCGAACTGCCCGACGAAGTGGTCGCATTGATCCGGCTTAAGCTGACTCGGCACTGTCTCGCGGCCCCAGCGAAAATCTTCGATCCGCGTCGCCACGGGAGCTGCTTCCCAGCCGAAGTTATCGCTGCCGACCTGACCTAAAAATCGGTGCATTCTCTCTGTAAATACGCTGTTCCCCGAAGAGGAATAATACCGCTGCGCTTCCAGGATTTTATCGTAAAACAAATCAGATTTAGCGACGGCAACAATCAGCCACTTCGGCTTGCGGGACTTGCGAAAAGAACTGCGGAGCAAACCCAGTGTTGCGTCCAAGTCTCGAAGTTCCTCTTCCAAAAAGTGCCGGCGCAGTTGTTCAACCGTTGTGATGTGAAGGTCTTCAATCAGCACTTCACGCGCGGCGGCTTCGCGCTCCTCAATGTAGCCGTTGGAAACAACATGAATGACGCCGTCTACAGGCCGCTTCGCCTCAAAGATGTTTGCTATTGCTGTTTGGCGGACGTATGAGTCTTGTCCCGGAATAGTGCTCAATCCAAGGCGAAAGCCTTTCGCGGACATCTTGCCGGTTTCGGCGGACCGTGAGCGTCCCGGCGGGGTGTAGCCTCGGTGATACGCTTGCCCGGTCAGATGATCCAGCAGAACCGTTTTGCCAGCACCGCTTAAACCCGTCACGGCAATTTCAATCTTTTTACCTTTAATCTGAGTGACGATGCGCTCCCAGTGACCGGCAATCTGAGCGCGTGATTTGTAAGCTTCTTTAGCCGCCGGGATCAGCCAGGACGAGTGCGAAATAGGTTCAAGCATTTCCGTCATCATACATCATCGCTGCTCTGTCTGTCAACAGGATTGATCCAAAGCGGAGACAATTACTTCTTTCGGCGTGGTACAATGGCGCTTGACCCACTCGCCTCGGGGCGGCAGGGATCGGCCTGCCGCTGTGCCCAAAGGAAAAGAAATGTTTCCACTGCCGTGCCGCGCTTTGCGCCGCGTTTCCTGCGTTGTTTTTCCTCTCGCTGCCGCTGTTTGGACGGCGGCTCCTGCTCGGGCGCAGTTCAGCATTCCCGGCTTGACCCTGCCGAAAGTGCCGGGGCTGAACCTGCCGGGAATGGACTCCCTGCTGAAAACCGAAGAGGCGGTCACCACGTCGGTCAAGGACGCTCGCGGGGAAGTGCCGTTTTTGGACGACTACTCGCCGGTCACTGTCAAGCCGCTGACGGCATTGACGCGCGGGCCGGGCGGCGGCTGGACGCTCCGTCCCGGCCTGTACGGCGGCGACATTCGCTCGTACTGCCTCCATGCCGGCACTTACGGCCCGACACACGGGAACGGCTACCTGTATGCGCCGCTGAAGGGAAAGCGGCGGGGCATGATCCGCGCGATCCTGCACAACAGCGCCGACCACCCGAGCCTGCCGCAGCACGATATTCAATCACTTGTGTGGGCGATTGAAGCGCGGGCCAAGTTTGATGCCCTGCCGGATAATCTGCGGCAGACGGCGGCGATTTTGCTGCCGCCGCAGGACATCCTTGATTTGAACGGGGCGTCGGTAGACGCGCTGGGGGAAGATGCCCGGCAGCAGGCGTTTGGGAGAGTCAGCGCCGAGCTGCGCCCAGTTTTCGAAGCGCAGAACTCGCTCCGAGGCGTCTTCGCGCAGGTATCGGCCCCGTTTGACCAGCTTGAGCGGATTGCTGTGCTTTCGGGCAGTCCGCCCCCCGACGGCAAAGGGCGCGACATCCCCGGCGGGCGCTGGACGCTGCATCCGGGCGGCTTTTTCGTGCGCTTTCTGCCGCAGAATTACAGCCGTACCACGCTGCAATGTTATGTTCCCGAGCACTTCACGATTGGGCGCGACGCCAAAGGGCGGATTGTTTCAGCTTTGGATGCCGCCGGCAACGGCGTGGAAACGGATTACAATGACACTGTTTCGGCGCTTGGAACCTCCGACTCGGCGGTGCAGGGATACACGTTTGCCGCGATTCGGGTGAAAAAGAACGGCAAAGTGGTTCGGGAATGCCGCGCTTTGGGGTGGACATTTGTGGGAATGCCGGGACGGGACGGGGTTCGGTGCGGCGAAGACGCGCGGTATCCCGGCAGCGACGCGCGGCTGGCGGCGCTGGTGCGCGACGCGCGGGGAATGGACGAGTTCAAGAAGAATTTCGACAAGCCAAGCGCGGGGTGGGGCAGCCCGCGCCGCACGGTGGACCTGGGAAGCTGGCGGCGCGGAATTGCGGCGGCCTTGCGTCTGTGCCCGGAAAACGCGGCAGCCGGCGAGGACGACGGCGCGGCGTGGGCGCTGGAAGAGCTGATCCATGCGTGGCAATGGGAAGACTGCCGGTGGGCGCTGGGCCTGCCCGAAGACCCCCTGCCCGGAGACGCGCCGCCCGGCAGTAATGATCCCAGCAGTAATGATCCCGGCAGCAGCGAATATGACCCGTCGGGCGATGTGGCCGCGCCCGGCGAAAACGGGCGGCAGCGGCTCGGCTTGTCGTGCGTGCCGTTTGCCGAGGCTGCCTAGTCTCAGCCGGCGGCGGGGTATTTCCGGCGGAGCGCCTCGGCCTGCGCCGGGCAGACCATGTGCAGAAACGCGAAGTAGCCTTGAATGTAGCGCCCGGCGTCTTTGCCCATCTCGGCCGAGACGGCGGCGAGGCCGCGTGTCCCGCAGTGGTGCAGCAGGGCGCGAAAGCGGCGCAGGTCGTCACGGGAAACGTGCGGGGCTTCGTTGACGACGACCCCGGTGACGACCTGGCGCTGATGAGAGCGCAGAACAGTCGTTTTTTTGGGGTTGACGACAAACCCGGCGTCGGCGATGATCGTGTGGGCCAGCCCTAAAAGCATGCCGACCGGGGCATTGGCCTCGGCATGCGAAAACACTAAATCGTCGGCGTAGCGCGTGTACCGGAAACCGAGCGACTCGGCGGCCCCGGAAAGGCGGGCGTCCAAACGGCGGCAGAGCAAGTTGGACAGGGCGGGGGACGTGCATGCGCCCTGCGGCAGTGAGCGCTCCGCCAGCGCGACAAAGCGGGTCTGGCCGTCGAGAGTGACCCCGACGCGCGGCGCTTCGGTGGCGAGCAGCGCGAAGATCGTCGCGACCCCGCCGCTGTAGCCTAAAGAGCGGAAGCCGGCGCGGACGCGCGGCAGTGTCACCGACGGGAAAAAGTCTTGAAGGTCAATCCGGGCGACGACCGCCCGGCCCGTGTGCTGCGCGGCGTTGTCTGCAACCGACAAGCCGGGGCGGAACGCGGCAGCGGCGGGATGCACCGGCACCGGGGCGAGCACCTGAGTCAACAGCCAGGATTGGGCGACCCGCAGGCGGGGCTTGGGCGACGACAGGGTGCGCGTGCCGCCCCGTCGCTTCGGGATTTGGAAGCGGGAATAGTGGTCGAGGCTGGCCGCGCCCCGGTGGTAAGTCAGCCAGGCCAGCTCGCGCGTGGTGATTCCGATGGCGGCGGCAATGTCCGACGCCGTGATCAGCACGGGCAGGCCGAGCGCGGCCAGCTTTTCGCTGTCGGGCACCTCGTACTGAAGGCCCGCCGAGACGCCGTCGCCGAGAAACGGCACGGTGGTTCGCCGCCACTCGGCGGTTTCAGCGCGGGCTTCGGCCTGTTCTTTGACGCGGGTTTCGCGGCGGGCGGCCCGCTCGGCCCGGACCCGCTCGATGCGCCGCCGCCGGACTTCCTGGAGCAGCTTCGGAATGTCGCCCGCTTCGGCGATTTGTGCCTCCACAGCGGCCAGATCGGTCTGGACCTGCGCCAGCTCGGCGTACAGCGCTTTGAGCTGCTGCTCGGTTTCGGCGGCCTGCGCGGCGACTTCGGGGCTGGGCGGCCAGAAGCCGAGCCGGGTCATCTCCTCGCGGATAAAGGCCTGCTTGCCGACCTGCTGATAGCGTTTTTTCTGCTCGGCGTTCATGCTGAGGCCCCCAAGTAATTAGTTTCCCAGCATGGCTTGGAACTCGGTTTCGGTCAGGACCGGAACGCCCAGCTCCCGCGCTTTGGTCAGCTTGGAGCCGGCCTTGTCGCCGGCGACGAGGTAAGTGGTTGCGCGGGTGACGCTGCCGGACGCTTTGCCGCCGCCCTGCATGACCAGGCTTTCGGCCTGCTCGCGCGTGAACAAAGTCAGCGCTCCCGTGAACACAAAAGTCTGCCCCTTGAACCGATCCGGGCGCAGGACCGCCCCGCCGCCGCTGCCTGCCGGCGTCTGACTTGCGCCCGCCCCGACCTGCTGCTGCGACGCCAGCACGGTCGCGGCAAGGATATGGGCGCAGGGGCCTTTGCGGAGCTTTTCGCGCCGGTGCCAGGCGCAGTCGCAGGACACAAAGCGGGCACGGCCGTCGGCGTCCAAATCTAAAACGACGTGGAACTTACGCTCGCGCTTTTCCTCGCCGCCGCGCACCTGCGCCCGGTAGCGGGTGGTTTCCTCGCCTGCCGGCGGCAGGCCGAACGGTTCCTCGCCGCCGCCGTCCTCGCCGGGCTTCAGCCATTTGACCCCGCCGGTCGCGACCAAGCGCCGGGCGAGAAACAGCCGGGGGTCCGATTCTTCCTCGGGTTCCACCGGAAAGGGCATAAGCTGACGCCAGCGGTAGACGCCGGCCGCGAGGTCATACATCGCCCGGCCTTCGCGGCACAAGCGCTGAAGCGCGGTGGTCGCCGCTTCGCGCGATAAATCCGTGTGCGACGCCAGCTCTTCCGGGGACAAGCGCAGGCGGGTTTCAAGCGCCGCCGCCGCCTGCGCGATGTCGCCGTCCGAAACCGACCCGGTAGACGCCAGCAGGTCAAAGCGGGCCGCGCGGGACCAGTCGTTTTGGGTCCAGCCCGACAAGCCCAGATCGAACCGATGGCTTTTTTGAAACACGGTCCAGTACGACGGCATGCCGGTCCCGAGCAGCCGGGCCGTGACTTTCTCGGCGGTCGGCATCAGCGATTCCAGTGTCAAAAGGCGGCGGCGGCCCCAGATGCGAATGTCGCCGGTGAAGTCGCCGTCAAAGACAAAATGCTGTTCTTGGATTTCAATGTTCCACGGCTCGACAACGATTTTCGGCTTCTCGCCCGGCGCCAGCACAAAGCGCAGCGAGCGCGGGCCTTGATCTTCCCGGCGCTCCCGCAGCACCGCCAGCATCTCGGCGACGGCGGCGGCGCTGAGGGTCAAATCCGTGCCGCTGAAGGCCGCTGCCGACTGCACCTGCAAAAAGCCGCGCACCCAGGTCGGGGGCAGGTCAATTTTTTTCTCCATCCGCTCGCCCGCGCCGGTGCCGACCGTGACCCCGCCGCCGCCGACTTCTAGGTACGCGGGCCGGTAGTCGCGGACACGCGAAATTTCATTGGCCAGCGCCCGGCTGTAGTCAACATTGGTCGTGCCGTAAACGGTCTCGCCGAGCGTGTCGAGCTTGTCCATCGGCACGGTGACCCGCCCGTAGCTGGATTCGTCAATCGAAAACACTTCAAACACAACGCAGTCGGGGTGGACGCTGACCACGGGGTCGAGCACCATCCAGGCGTCTTTGTCGTTGTCCCACAGCCATTTAAAGTAAACTGCGCGGGACTGGTAAAAGTCCGCGCTTGCCAGTTGTTTTTCGAGCGGCAGCGCATCGGTTCGGAGCGCTTTGACCCGCGCTTTCAGCGTGTCGCGCGTGTCGTTCAAGCCCGGCATCGCTTTGAGCCGCCGGCCCATTTCGTCGCCAAGCTCTTCCAAATAGCGCTGCTGCACCCACTCTTGGTACGCCGTGTGGTCTTTGGGCTTGGCCCGGTGGTCGCCGGAGACGACTGCGTACAGGGCCAGCATGACGCGGGCATAGGCGAGGCTGTCTTGAACCAGGGCACGAAGGGCGACCGGCGGGCGGGACAATTCGGCGGCGACGCTGAGCTGCATTCCATTTGCGCTGAGTGTCCCGCTGCTCGGGCGGGCATAGGACTGGGTGATTTCCATAATAGCTGCCTTTAAGAAGAGAAAGAGTTCACGGGGCTGAACCCACCGTGCTTCAAAGAGCAATTCCCCGCCTTCGCGGGCACTCACTTCGTTAGATTTATATCTTCGCCCGCGAATTATTCTTCGCCCGCGAATTATTCTTCGCCCGCGAATTATTCTTCGCCCGCGAATTATTCTTCGCCCGCGAAGGCGGGAGTTTGCCATTCAAAGCACGGGGGTTCAGCCCGGTGACATCCATTTTCTGATAATCTGCGATTGTTCTTACCCGCCGGCAATGCCGGACACGGCGAGGCCGTCAATCTTTTCTCCGGCCAGCGCCAGGCGGGCAAGCTGCCCGAGCGCCCATTCGGCGTCGCGCGGGGTGCGGCTGCGGGCCAGCGCCAGCAGTGTGGAAACGTCGGCGGTCGGCGCAGGGTCGGCGCTTTGACGCGCTTTCACAGCGTCTTTGGCCCGGCGGGATGTGTGCCGGGTCCGCAGCACTTCGCGGTCAAACTGCGGGGTGCCGGCGGGGCGGGCGTCGGTCTGCGCCAAAAGTCCCGCAACAAACGCCTGCATGTCCGGGTGCGCGTTTTCAAACAGCGCGGCCAGCGTCTCGGCGTGGGGCAGCGTGTCCCATCGCGCGGTGACAAAGTTTCTGCCGAAGGCCCGAACCTCGGCAAACGGGCTGTCGCACAGCGCCAGGGCATCCCCGCGCTCTTCCGGCGTGCCGGGAGCGGCAGCCCCAAAGAACGCCGTGCCGGCGGCAAACGACTCGGGCAGGGCGGACTCAAGCAGCCGCAGGGCGAACGGCAGGGTCAGGGGCGCTTGGCGGACCTGCCCCAAAGCCCAGGCGCGGACGGCGGGCAGAACCGAAGTCGCGGCTTCGAGCAGCAGGGGTGAACCGGCAGGAAACAGCGCCGGGTGCGCCGCCGCCCACCGGCCCAGCAGGGTGTCAAACGCCGGCTCACGCAGAGCCAGCAGGGCCGGGTCGTCCGCCAGCAGCAGCGTGTCCGCGATCTCCGGGTCGCCGAGAAGCCGCGCCGCCAGCCGTCCGCCCTCGTCTTCGGCCACGGCGGACGCCGCCGCCAGCCAGAACGCGCTTAAATCTGCTTCTGCCGCAAGATAATTTTTCAGCGCGGGCCGGAACTCGGCCCAGCGGCTGTCGGCCACGGCCCCGATGAGGCTCAGCGCGACGGCGACGGGCACCGACGGCAGAATCACGGTGAACGTCGCGGGCGCGAGCAGGCCCGCAAGAAACGGCCGGTCGCTGAGCCGGGCGGCAATAGTCTGCGGCGACAAGCCTGCCCGCGCCAGCCCGGCCAGGGCAAACGGCGACGCCATGGCGGTTTCGAGCGCCGGGGTCGCCGAGGCGCTGTCCAACAGCGCTGTCCAGAGCATCTCGAACACCGCGCTTTCGGTGCGGCTGACCGCGAGCAGCCGCCATCCCGCCGCGCGGATAAACTCGGTCGGGCCGCGCAGCACCAGGGTCTGCGCTTCGGCCGGCGTGAATGCTTGGGCCGTAAACCCGTCCGCCAGCGCGGCGAGAGCCAGCGCTTGTCCGGCCTCCGTCGCGGCGGCCAAAACTTCCAGCCAGCCGTAGACCTGCGGCGGGGTGATGCCCCGAAGCTGCAAGAGCACCAGGTCAGAAAGGGCGGGGCGGCCTGCGTTCAGCAGCGGCGCGGCCAGGTCGCGGACCACCGCTTCGGAAATCAGCGCTGGGAACCGACGCGCGGCGGTGTCGGCGGCGGACGCAAAGCGCCGGGGCAGGCGGCCCCCGGCGGCGCTGCGGGCCGCCAGATGGAACACCTGGGTCGCAAACGCCCGGTTCCATTCCTCGCCCCGATTCTGCGTATCGAGCGCCCCTTCAATCACGCGCCGCCACCTTCGGCTGGCGCTGACAAAGGCGCTTGCGGAAGGCCGGGGCGGCAAAAGCTCGCCGCGCTCCAGCCGGGCCGCAATCGCCGGGACGGCGATATGCACCAGCAGCGGGGAGCCGCTAAAGACGAACTCGGTGAGCGACTCGGGCGAAAACTCCGGCAGGGGGAGCTTCTGCGCCCCTGCGATTCGCAGCATCGCTTCGTGGACCGGCCAGGGCAGGGCGGGGTCCGTCAGCAGGCGCAAAACGTGTTCGGGGGCGTGGTTCCAGGCATCGGGGGCACGCTCCTCGCGCGTCCGAAAACGCGGCTTGGCGGCTGATGCCGGAACCAGCGGCCCGCGTCCGTGGCGGGTCTGCCGGAAGCGGCCCGCGCCGCCGTAGAGAATATCGGCGGCGACCCACTGCACGGCGGGGTCAAGTGCGGCGTCCTTGCCGGGCCGGAGCGCCGCCAAAACCTCCGCCGCCAGCGGGACATACGACTCGGAGTTCGTTTCGGCAAAATTCCGCAGGGTGCGCCGGACGCGCCGCTTCATGTAGCCGAGCGTCGCCCCGCTCGGCGGCGTGCCGATACGCGACGGCTTGGCGGGATTGGCCAAGCTGTAGAGTTCCAGCCCGGCGTACTGAGTCCCGGCATACAGGATGCCGTCCCCAACCGCGATTTCTTTGACGCGGCCGCAGGGAATTTGCCCGGCAAGGGTCGGAGCGTCGGGATTTTTGAGGCTGACAATCTCCGGCGGACCGTACTGCACCGAAAGGTACGCAAAATCCTCGTGCAGCGTGAGAGACTGGGCGGCATAATAGCGGCTGCGGGCGGCGCAAAAGCCGCGCTTCTGCGGACGGGCCGGGTCGGTGATATCAATGACTTGCAGACCGGCTGTGCCAAACTGGTCGCCCCGGTCAGTCACGGCATAGGAAAAATTGCCGTGCACGGCCACAGCGGCGATTGGGGCACCCAAGTTCAGAGTGCCGAGGAGGCGCGGGCGGCGCGGGTCGGCGGCGTCTATAACATGCAGGCGGCCGGAATTGGCGGTCTGCCCCCATTGAAACTGCGTTTCGCCGGAGGAAACGACGACCCGTGAGCCGTCGGCGGCGACAAGCCGCGCGTCCCGGATTGCCAGCTCGCCGGCAATTTGGAGTGTGTCGGGGCGGGATGTGTCTACAATGCGAAGCCCGCTGAAGCCGCTGCCGTGATGGACGGCCGCGTAGACGGCCTCCTCGCCCCCGGCCGCCGTGCTTGCGCCGCCCAGGTCAATCTGCCCCCGCCAGCGGGGCCGGCTGGGGTCCGTCGGGTCGAATAGAGAGAGCATGCCTCGCGCCGCGCCCGCTCCAAGAAGGCAGACATACGGGCCGCAAAGCAGCAGCGAGCGAGCGCCGTTCTCGTTCGTGCTGCCCAGCGGGGTAGGGTGCAGGGGGTCCGCTGTACTGAACTCGTAACCCGCGAACTGCGCGGATTGCGCCCGCCCGAGCAGGCAGTAAACCCGCCGCCCGGAAACGACCAGGCTGCCGACTCCGCGTGTGTCGGTTCCCATCTCCACCGGCAGGGCGGGGCCGTGCGCCGAGAGCGGGGCGGCGTCAATTCGTGTAGCCAGGGCGGCAAAGAGCGCAGGGTCGGCGAGCGGGCTTTTTTCGGCGTCTTTGTAAAGCCGCTTGAAGCGGCCCCAGGTGCCGTAAGCCAGCGGGGCCGTGCGGGCGAAATCAAGAGGGGTTTCGGAGTCGGGCGGGGGCATGATGGTCGCTCCACGTCGGCAGAGTCAAAAAAAATTCGTTGTCAGCCGGCGGCGGGCGCTACTTACGGACAGGGACCGGGCGCGGCCACTGTAGGCGCGGCACCGGGGTACTACACCCCTTTGGTGGTGGGCTACGCCGACTCAGCGGCGGCAAAGGGGTGTAGTACCCCGGTGCCGCGCTGAGTAGAGACGCGCTTCGGTGACGTGAAGAAGGCTTCAGGGCAGCCACGGCGAAGCGCCGCAGACAGAAGGCTAACAGTCCCGGCTGTCCGGCTGACAACTGTGCGTATTATAGCAAGCCGCGCGGCATTTGGCAAGAGGCGTGGGGCAAACCCGGAAAAAGCTTTCGCAAAATTCTCACCAAGTGAGACAAAAAGCGGATTAGACCTCGTGCGTCAGCGCCTGCGTCCATTCTTCCGGCATGGGCATAGACAGGGCGTGCTCAAACTGGGCTTTGTAGAGGTGGTAGTACAAGCTGCGCCGGGCCAAAAGATCATGGTGCGTGCCGACTTCGACAATGCGGCCGTCCTGCATGGCGACGATTTTGTCGGCGTGCATGATGGTGGACAAGCGGTGGGCGATAATCAAAGTGGTGCGGCCGACCATCAGCTTGTTGAGGGCGTTTTGGATCAGCTTTTCGCTTTCGCTGTCGAGCGCCGACGTGGCTTCGTCGAGAATCAAGATGCGCGGGTCGCGGAGAAACGCGCGGGTGATGGCGAGGCGCTGCTTTTGGCCGCCGGACAATTTCGTGCCGCGCTCGCCGATCTCGGTCTCGTAGCTGTGTTCCAGCGCTTCGATAAAATGGTGGGCATTGGCGGCGACGGCGGCGGCGACAATTTCTTCGTCGGAAGCGCCGGGGCGGCCGTAGAGAATGTTCTCTTTGATGGTTCCGGTGAACAGAATGTTGTCTTGCAGCACCATGCCGATGTTGTTTCGCAGCGATTTGACTTTAACGCCGGCGATGTTGTGGCCGTCCACCAAAATCTCGCCGCCGGTGACATCGTAGAAGCGGGGGACCAAATTGACCAGGGTAGATTTGCCCGCGCCGGACGGCCCGACAAACGCGATCACTTCGCCGGGCCGAATGTCCAAATTGAGGCCCTTCAAGATGGGCACGTCGGGGTCGTAGCCGAACGTCACATTTCGCAGCTCGACCCGGCCTTCGATTTTGGCGGGCAGGGCGACCGCGCCGTCGGCGTCGGCGATGTCCGGCGTGATGTCGAAAATATCAAAGATGCGGTCAATCGCCGCGCCGGCATTGGCGATCACCGCCGCCATGTCGGTGAGGCGCTGCAAGGGAAAGTAGAACATGCCGAGCGTCGTCCAGAACGTGATCATCATGCCGGTGGTCATGCGCCCGGCCAGAACTTCGTGCGCCCCGAACAAGACGACCGTGATGGGGGCGACCGATGTGAGCACATTGGACGCCGCCATGTTCAGCGCCTGGTAGTAGACGGTCGTGACCTGCCGGTCATACAGCGAGCGGTGCATGCGGTGGAACAGCCGGGTTTCGCGCTTTTCGCGGGCGAACGCCTGCACGACCGTGGCTCCCGCGACCTTCTCCTGCACCTGCCCCGAAAGCTCGGACAAGCCTTCCTGAACCGCATGCGACGCTTTGCGGATGCGCTGGCCGAAAAACCGCACACTGAACACCCAGAACGGCAGGACGACCAAAGAAACCGCCGCCATGCGCGGGGAAAGCAAAAACAGCCAAACGACGATGCCGACGACCGACAGCGAGTCCATCCACAGCAGCGTACACGCATTGCCAATGAAGTTCTGGGCCAGCGCGATGTCCGAAGTCAGCCGCGAGACGATGGACCCTGAGCGGTTCTGCTGAAAAAACGACAGCGACAGGCCTTGAATGTGCTCGTAGAGATCGTTGCGGAGCTTAAAGATGACCCGCTGCCCGCCGATGCCGACCAGATACCCCCGCCCGAACATCACAAAGCCCATTAAAAGCAAAATCGCGATCACCAGCCCGAGCAGCACGTTCGCCTGCGTGGACAGACTTGCGCCGGGCGCGACCCGGTGCAGCAAGTGGTCTAAGACGGGGTACAGGCGATTGGTCCGCCCGGCGTGGGCCTGGCCGCGCATGATGATCCGGTCAATCACATAACCGGTGACGCTCGGAATGACCGCGCCGACCGTGTAGTTCGTGATGCCGAGCAGCGTCGCCGTGACGAACAGCGGCAGGTAGGGAGTGAGATAGGCCAAAAAGCGCAGCATCGCCTGCCGCTCTTTGGCGGGGTTGCGGACGGCATTGTCGGTGTCGCGCATCCGGGCTTCGGCGAGCGAATCGCGCCGCGTGTGTTTGCGCTTGGGCGTTTTCGAGAATCGTTCGAGTACGGTCTGCATCATTCGGGGTTCCTCGCGTGATCGCCGTGTTTTGTGCTGCTATTGTGCCTTATTTGTACCCCGGAGTTCAACCTTTTATATAAAATCACTCCGTCAATTTGATCAATCTCGCCCGGCAATGCCGCCACGGATTGAAATCCGAGGCTGAAATAAACTGGGCCAGCAGGCGTTTGACTTCATCGGAAGTGAAGACGACGGGGAGGCGTTCAGGGCGCTTGGCGGGGGCGACCCCGGTGAGGGCGTCGAGGGGGATATTCAGGACATCGCGGTAGACAAAGAGCAGAGCGCTGCGGGCGACGTTCTGGGTGGAGGCGGCGACCTGTTGATCCACGGCGAGGTAAGTCAGGTAGCGTCGGATTTCCTCGACGCCGAGTGTTTGAGGGTGCCGCTTGCCGTGAAAGTAGATGAATTCTTTGATGCGGTGCAGGTAGACTTCTTCGGTGCGGAGGCTGTAATGTCGCAGGCGCAGAGTGCGGCGCACTTCGTCTAAGAAGGCATTGATTCCCATGTGTGTTCCCTCCGTGGAGCCAGGCAAAAATGAGAGGTGAGATTGCTGCGAATTGTGATATAATGAGCAGTAAGCAGCCGGTCGCGGCTGCGTTGGGCGTGTGCGGCAAAAGTACGCTCTGTGCGTAATGATACCGCAAAGTGCAGAAAAAAGCGGCAATAGCCACAAAATAGGCGTGTTATACCGCAAGCGGCCTCCGGCTAACACGGTAAAATACTTGTTAGACCGCTCCACCGTAGCAGTGCTTTTACCAGCGCAAGATGACCGATCACTTACGCAAAAGGGATAAATATGGACATTGAAGGCAAAACAATCTGGCAAGTTGCGGCAGGCAATGGTAAAGATACTCATTATGCTAAACTCTGTCTGGACGAGAATGTGATCGTATTCGGGCCGGGGCGATATGGCGCTTGGCCGGACTGTGAAATACCGATGCGTGCCAACGGCTGGACTGGAATGAAAGCAGGAATTATTAGACGTTTCGCTGAGGATGTAAAGCCGGGCGATATTGTTGTTCTTCGGGTTGGTACACAGCAAGTTTTCGGTGTGGGTGAAGTTGTCGGTAACTATGGGTTCAGCGAAAAGTTTGGCAACGTGCAGGGATGGGATTTGCAACACTTTCGGAGGGTGCGCTGGCTATGGCATCAGGGCGGTGAACCAAAATGGTTTCCGGTGTACGCGATGAAGTTCGGAAATTCCGTGCAATATCTTACTTCGCCTCAAGTGCGCCATTGGTTAGAAGGGTTAGCGATACCGAAAGAAGCATAAATCGCGCCTTTCCATACGCTATAAATGCCTGTCACAATATGCTTTACCGGAGCAGTCTAACAATGCGCTGCACCTGACGCCACCGCCGCCGGTGCCTGTGCGTCTCGTTCGGCTTTGCAGGCGGTGTCGCGGCTGAGCTTTGGCGTTAGGTTGCTGCACGTCAGCGGGTCTTTTGCATGAGCCAGGAAAGATACTCGAAAGCAATAAGGCTTGATGACCAAGCCGTCTCAGCACAGCCCGATCTGCCCGCGTTCATTGCTCGGCCAATCGGCGGACCCGTTTATTATGGCTTCCCGTTAGTCGAAGAAACGCGGGTCGAAGGCTGGTGCTTTGGCACAATCAGCGATTTCTTAGAGCCGGATGCGCCCGATGGGTGTCACTTCGGAGACGGCTTTGTGGAAGCGCCGGATGGTTCTCGGGCTGGCATTGTTTGGGCCACGGATGTCGTTGGGATTGAGGAGATATTACCCCCCGAGGCCGGTCGTTGGGGCGTTTGGGGTGTCGGCTTCAGCCGTCCCGTTCAGAGTATAGACGATTTGCTGTTCAACTTCGGCGCGGTGCTCCCACTTTTACAGGCGAAATACCATCAAATCCAGGCGGAACAGGCAGCAACCTAACAATGCGCTGCACCTGACGCCACCGCGCCGGCTGCTGTGCATCACTTGAAGGCTGTGCAGGCGGTGTCGCCGGTGAGCTTTGGCGTTAGACCGCTGAGCCAAAGGTTTGTAGTTACCGAAAGGACGGGAGATGCTATGCATGATGAAGGACGCGACGAGAAGCATTGCATGTTGTGCGGGCAAGAGATCAAGAAGTTGATTTTGGGCGTTCGCGGTGGGGTTTGCCTAGACTGCGTTTACCTTTGCCTGGAACTCATCCAAAAGGATAAAGCGCAGTCGCCGGCACCAGTCGAGATTGACCGAGAAGTCGTCAGCATGACATGAACCACAGTCACGAGAGCGGCACCGCCAGCGGTCTAACAATGCGTTGCAGCCGACGCCACCGCCGCCGATGGCTCAGTTTTCTCGTTCGGCTGTGCAGGCGGTGTCGCGGCTGAGCTTTGCCTTTGGGCCGCAGGACGCGGGGCATATTCGTAACACAAGGCCAGAATACCATGTCAAAGAAAAATCCTTCGCCCATACCGAGCCGTGAGGCGTGGGGTAAACTTGACGATCTTGATGTCAAATATGCTTTCAATCTTTATGGCGGAAAATCTATTGGGGAGGTATCAGAGTATTTTACTCGTAGTCCCATTGACAGAGTAGATGAACTTCGCTTTGCCCCCTGGGCGGTATTCAGTTATTACATTTTTTGGTTCACTGACTTTCTGACTTCAGACGAAAGTAAGGAAGAATGTGATAGTGCAAGTTGTTTTCTTCATCTGGTTCTTGAGAAAGTGCGGGCCGAACCGCAAAAGTTTAGAGACCTTTACCCACGCCTGAAACCTGCAATTGAAATTATTGCCGGGCGTCAGGCGTTTTACGACGCAAACCCCAAAATATACGGCGTATTCAGGGAATATCAGAGGGATATTGAGGCCGAGGTTGCCAAGAAGTAATTAGGCTATCCTTGTAATTTAGATCGCCTGTTGCCTCAGCTATTCAATCTGCGGCCCAACAATGCACTGCACCGGACGCCGCCCGCCCGGCTTGCTCTGCGTCATTGTTTGGCTGTGCAGTGCGGGTGTCGCCGGTGCGCGATGGCGTTGGGCCGCGCCACATTGCCTTGTGCGCGGCAGAAGCCTTGAAGAAGGTATAATCTGGACATGAGCGTTAAAGAAATCCAAGCAGCAATTGTTGAACTCCCGCAGGAAGAATTGGCAAATCTTTTGGACTGGATTGAAGAATATCGGTCTGACGCATGGGATCGTCAAATCGTGCAGGACGTTGAGGCGGGCCGCTTTGACGCACTCCGGCAGCGGGTGCGAGAGCAGCGGCAAGCCGGGCTGTGCCGGCCGCTGTGAATCAATTTCTGCCTTGTGTTGCCTGCTGTTATGAACCACTTCACGACGCCAGATTTCTGGGAACGCTACAACGCACTGCCCAAAGAAGTGCGAGAGCTGGCGGACAAGAATTACGGTTTGCTGCGGTCTGACCCTTTGCATCCCTCGCTACATTTCAAGCGGTTAAAGGAGATGTTTGGTCTATTCGCGTCGGTCGTCCGTATCGTGCTTTAGCCTTTGAGCATGAGGTCGGGTACGATTGGTTTTGGATTGGGCCGCACGCCGAATATGACCGTATTCTTTCCCATTTCTAGCTGACAGGCTTCTCTGGGCGTGGCCCAACACTGCGCTGCACCGGATGCCCCTTGCGCGGCTGCCTGCGGCGAGTCGGCAGGCGTGTCATTAGAAGTTTGAGGCAAGGGGCTGTAGAACAATCCCTGCGGCGCAGGTCAAGTCTTGACAACGCCCTGCCGATATGTCAAGATAGACGTGCAAGTGTACGGTTTGCTGCGGCGAGCAGCAAAAAGAAGGGAACCGCTCGGCGGCGGCCCCCTTCTTCTTACCGAACCTTAGAACCCGAGGGCTTTAAGAATTCGGAAAATCGCGGCGATTGTCGTTGCAAGCGCGGCGATGAGTTGAGCGACGGGGCGCACTCGAACGACTGCCCGTCGTAATCTCTTGGACATAGGAATCACCTTCTTTCTGCCCAAGTTGAAAAGACAGCCCCTGCAATGGGCTGTCTTTTTTATTTTGCCTCTACTGGACGCTTTCCCGCTATCTGCCCAAGCCTTGCTTCGGCCTGCCGTTTTGCCTTTGGCGTGCAGTGGGGTATCATAGCGGCAGAATACTTCCAAGAATACTTCAAAAGTTGAGACACAGAAGGCGGGGCGCACATGACGGTTTTGGTCACCGGGGCATCCGGGTTTGTCGGGCGGCATATTTGCGAAGGGCTGGTGAAGGTCGGCCATCCCGTGCGGGGGCTGGTGCGGCAGGTGCCGGTCCGCAAGAACCGGATAGACGGGGTGGAGTACATCCGGGGCGTGGATGTGACCGAGGCGATTTCGCTGACGCCGGAGATGTTTGCGGGGGCGGAGGCGATCATCCATCTGGTCGGGATTATTCAAGAAGCGCCGCGCAAGGGGCAGACGTTTCAACGGGTGCATGTCGAAGGGACGCGGAACGTTGTGGACGAAGCGCTGCGGGCGGGCTTTGACGGGCGGTTTGTCTACATGAGCGCGATTGGGTCGTCCATGAACTCGCCGGCGGTTTACTCGCAGACCAAGTATCAGGCCGAGCGGATCGTGATCGGCTCGAAGCTGCCGTTCACGATTTTTCGGCCGTCGCTGATCCTCGGGGCCGACGGCGAGTTTGTGGCGCAGATGAAAGATTTGGTGCTGCACGGCGGGCTGCCGGTCGGGCTGCCGTTTCCGGTGATCCCCGTGCCCGGCTCCGGGTACAACTTGTTCCAGCCGATCTGGATTGACGACCTGGTGGAATGCGTCGTGCAGTCGCTCGGGCGGGGGGACACGATCAACGAGACGTATGAAGTCGGGGGGGCGACGCAGCTTTCGTTTAATGAGCTATTGAAGGGCTTTGCCCGGTCGCTGGGCAAGCCGAAAAAGCCGCTGCTCCATGCGCCAATTCCGCTGCTGTACGCCGCCGCGACGGTGATGGAGAAAATACTGCCGAAGCCGCCGGTGACGCGCGATCAGCTTAAGAATTTAGGCTTGGATAACATCACGACATCCCAGGCCGTCAAAGACGTGTTCGGGGTCGCCCCGCAGACATTTGAGCAGATGCTGGCAAAGATTTACAATTAGAAAGACCTATCCCAATGGCAAAAGCGCCGGAAGAGATTTACACCGACCCCGCCCTGCGGGCACGCCTAAAAAACGAGATCACCGCCGGGGACAAAGGCGGGCGGCCCGGTCAGTGGAGCGCCCGCAAAGCGCAGCTTTTGGTTCACGAGTACGAGAAAGCCGGCGGCGGCTACAAAGAAGGGGAGCAGACTGACGAACAAAAACACCTGCACGAGTGGACTGAGGAAGAGTGGACGACCGCCGACGGCAAGCCGGCGGAGCGCGAAGACGGCATGCACCGCTACCTGCCGAAAGACGCGTGGGACAAGCTCTCGCCGGAAGAGAAAGCCGCCACCGAGCAGGAAAAACTGGAAGGCGACCACGCCGGGCATCAGTTTGTGCCCAATACCGAGAAAGCGAAAGACGCGCGGGACGAGGCGCAGAAACACGGCAAGTGACGCCGGCTGAAAGGCAACGCGGAAGAACCTCACCCGGCAGCAAGCTGCCACCCTCTTCTCAAGAAAGGAGAGGGTTAAGAGACACGATGCAGGGGCGAACTTGGTGTTCGCCCTTTTATTCGTACAGGTCCACTTTTTGTTTGGAAGAGCGTGTCGGGTATAATAACACTGTGTTAGAAGACAGCCTGCAAACTTATTTCGGGTACGGGGAGTTCCGGCCGCAGCAGCGGGACGCGGTGGAGGCGACGCTTTCCGGGCGGGATGTTTTGGTGGTGATGCCGACGGGGGCGGGGAAGTCGCTGTGCTTTCAGCTTCCGGCGGCGCTTTCGGAGGGTGTGACGCTGGTGGTGTCGCCGCTGATTGCCTTGATGCGGGACCAAGTGGATGCGCTCAATAAGCGCCCGGCGTTTGAGAGTATCGGCTGTGCGTGCCTGACTTCTTTGCAGTCGCCCGACGAGCAGTATGATCTTATTCGCAAGATGCGGCAGGGGCATCTTAAATTGGTGTATGTGGCCCCGGAGCGATTTCGGTCGGGCGTCTTTATGGACGCGTTGAAGAGCGTCCAAATCGCCCGGTTTGTGGTGGACGAGGCGCACTGCATTTCGGAGTGGGGGCATGATTTCCGGCCCGATTACCTAAGCCTGCGCGAAGTGGTGGAAACTTTGGGCAGTCCGCCATTACTTGCCGCGACGGCGACGGCAACGACGCGGGTTCAGGGGTCAATTACGGCCAATCTCGGGATGCGCGACCCTTTGGTCTTGGTCGGCGGCTTCAACCGGCCCAATCTGCATTTTTCAGTGCATCGGTGCAAGAGTGAATCGGAGCGGGAAGACAAGCTGGCCCGCGCCCTGCCGAAGCTGTCCGCACTCGGCGGGAGCGGCCTCATCTATGTCGCGACCCGCAAGCAGTGCGAGCAGGTGTTTGAAGTCGCGGGGGACGCGCTGGCAAAAATCGGCCAGACGGCGGGGATGTACCATGCGGGGCTGGACCCCGAGGTTCGGAACCGCATGCAGCGGGAATGGCTGGACGGCGAGCGGCAGGTGCTGGTCGCGACCAACGCGTTCGGCATGGGGATTGACAAGCCCGATGTGCGGTTTGTGATCCACTGCGCCTGCCCGGACAGCTTGGAGAGTTATTATCAGGAAGCGGGCCGGGCGGGGCGCGACGGCCGCAAGTCGCGCTGCACGATTTTGTACCATTTCACCGACCGCAAGACCCGCGAGTGGTTTATTGACAACGAAGCGCTGACGGTCGGCGATGTCGAGCGGGCGTTCGGGCATGTGCGGCGTTTTGCCGATGCCCAAAAAGACGAAGCCGAACGCACGGCCCGGCTGCCGAAAAGCTGGGGCAGCGCCCTGGACTGGAGCGACATCAAATCGCGCCTGGCGCTCGGCGAGCTGGAGCGCGGCGGCCTGATTCAGCGGGTCGCGCAGACCGGCGATGCCGTGGTCTTGACCCTGGCCCGGACCGATTTTCCGCCGGATGCCCGGCGCTCGATTGCCGCCGACCTCGCCAAGCAGCGGGCCGAGCGCCTGCGTCGCCTCGACGAGATCGTAGACTACTGCAAGACGCCGTACTGCCGCCGCCGGACAGTTTTAGATTACTTCGGCGACCGGCAGGAGCCGCCGGCGACTTCGTTCTGCTGCGACAACTGCGACTCGCCGCCCGCCGCGCCGCTCGCGCCGTCCGGGAAAAACCTGCCGTCGGTCCCGATGCCGGCGCAAGTCAACCCCGGCGACATCCACTCGGTCCTGCACGGCCTCGATGCTTTGAAGCCTGCCGTGGGCAAAGCGCGCTTGAACAAGCTGCTGCGCGGCGCGGGCACGCTGGGCGACAAAGCCGCCGCGCCGGGCAATGCGCTCAGCGGCCTGTTTCGCGGCAGCACGGTCGCCGTCGTAGACAAGTTTTTAGAGTCTTTGATTGCCGAGGGCCTGCTGCATCAGGGCGATGAAGATGCGTATTTTGTCTGCACGGTGACGGCGGCGGGCCGGGCGGCCTGGCAGGACCATCTGCCGGTGGGGGTCCAAGTCCCGCGCGGCTTTGCGCCCCGCTCCGCCGCCGACCCTGACAGCGGCGGCGGCGGCAGCGACGAGATTTTGACGGAGCTGAAATCGTGGCGCACCCGGCAGGCGTCGAAAGACGCCGTGCCGCCGTATGTGGTGTTCAGCGACAAGACGCTGATCGAGATCGCCCGCGCCCGGCCTCAGTCGGAAGACGACCTGCTGGAAGTCAGCGGGGTCGGCCCGGCAAAATTAGAGAAGTACGGCGGCGATGTGCTGAAGATTACGGGGGAATAGTCCCCCCGCCCCCAATATAGTCCCCCCCCCCCCCAATAATGGGGGAGCCGGAACAAAGGGCGAACACGCCAAAAGAAGGGCGAACACGAGGTTCGCCCCTACGGGGTTAGCCCCGTCGGGGCAGGAACATGGGCCTGCCTACTTCTTTTCCGACTCCCCCATTATTGGGGGCGGGGGGGGCGTTGCCCAAGCAGCCCCGGCAGCACGTCCTCGGCGCGGCCTAAGACGACTTTGTCGAACTGCGCTGCGCCTTCGCCCGCGTCGAGATTGACCAAAACAGTGTACGCGCCGGCCTGCGCGGCAATCTGCACAAAGGCGGCGGCGGGCCAGACGACGCCGGAGGTGCCGGCGGCGTAAAAGAGGTCGCAGGCGTCAAGCGCGGTTTGGGACTGCCGCAGAACGGCTTCAGGCAGGGTCTCGCCGAACAGCACCACGTCCGGGCGGAGCGCGGAGCCGCAGCGCGGGCATTCGGGAACGGCGTCGTAGGAGCGCGTGTCGTCGAACGGCGGCAGGTCGCAGGCGGGGTTGGTGCAGCGCGTCCGAAAGGCGGAGCCGTGCAATTCCGTGACTTGCGGCGAGCCGGCCCGCTGATGGAGATTGTCCACGTTCTGGGTCAGCAGCGTAACGGCCTCGGGCCGCCGCTTTTGGAGTGCGGCAACCGCGAGGTGCGCCGGGTTCGGCTCCGCCGCGCGGGCGACTTGGCGGCGTTCGGAATACAAGCGCCACAGGCCGGGCAGGCTGCCGGGCAGGTGGCGTGCTTCAACAAGCCGGGCAATGTCGGCGGTCTCCCAGAGGCCGCCGGGGCCTCGGTAGGTCGGCAGGCCGGAGCCGACCGAGACGCCGGCCCCGGTCAGAATGACGATGTGATGGGCGATGTCGGTGAGGGTGGGCATAATTTTAACGGATGAGGGGCCGTGGGCATAAATGCCACGGGTTGAAACCCGAGGCTCAGATAAACCAGTGTCGCGGCGACACAAGATGTAAGACGCGGGAACCGTGAGGACATTGACAGTGTACCAAAAAAACGCGTATTGTTCCTACTGCGGGACGGCCTTTGCCGACGGCGCGGCGTATCCGAGGCGGTGCGCCCGGTGCGAGAACACGACGTATTCCAACCCATTGCCCGTGTCGGTCGTGCTTGTGCCGATTGGGGACAACGGCCTGCTGCTGGTGAAGCGGGTGCAGGAGCCGGCGGCGGGGAAATGGGGGCTGCCGGGCGGGTTTATCGAGACCGGCGAGTCGTGGCAGGAGGCGGGGGCGCGGGAAGTGCGCGAAGAAACGGGGTTCGCGGTCAATCCCGCCGAGATTGTTTTATTTGACGCGCGGTCTGCGCCCGGCGGGACGCTGCTGGTGTTCGGCCTTGCGCCGCCGCTGCCGCCGGGGGTTCTTGCGGAGTTCGTGCCGTCAGCGGAAACATCCGCAGCCAGGGCCGCGACGGGACCGGAAGCGCTGGCATTTTCGACACACACCGAGACGGCGAACCGTTATTGGAAAGAAAGCAAGAGCAATGACCAAGCCGACGCTGGACGACAAGGGTGTTATTGAGACGTGTGCGTGCTGCGGACGCCGCAACCGCGTTCCGTTCGCCCGTCTGCCCGAAACCGGGGTCTGCGGGCAGTGCCAGACACCGCTGCCGGGGGTTGCCGCGCCGCTCGACATCCTAAGCGACGGCGTTTTTGCCGCGCTCGTGGCCGGGTCCCCGCTGCCGGTGGTTGTGGATTTCTGGGCGCCCTGGTGCGGCCCGTGCCGCCAGGTTGCGCCGGAGATCGAGAAAGTGGCGGCGGCGCAGGCCGGCCAGTGGCTGGTGGTCAAAATCAACACCGAAGCGCTGCCGGGCCTCGGGGCACGGTTCGGCATCCAGTCTATCCCGACAATGGCCGTGTTCACGGACGGCAAAGAAGCCGCGCGAGCCTCCGGCGCACGGCCCGCCTCGGCGATAGCCGCGTGGGTCCAAACGAGCCTGGGAAGATAGGGCGAAACGCCGGGGCCAAGAGACCCTAACAAAACCTTTTGGACGAAGAGCCTCACCCGGCTCGCTCCTCGCCACCCTCTCCTTTCGATACGCGGCAATGCCGCAGGCATAAAGGAGAGGGTATGCCTGCGGCATTGCTGCGTATCGGAACGCAGCTCCAGGGTGAGGTTTGGGTTTTTGTTGGGCACTCTACGGCTGAACGGCGATCCATTCGCGGTCCTGGGTTCCGCCGGTATACAAGCCGTTGACCAGTTTTCTTTGCCTCCATTTGGCGTGGCCGTCGGCCATGACAAGCACGAAGCCGTCGCTGTGGCGCGGGAAGCCGTCCTGCGAGCGGCCATTGACATTGAGATACTGGGGCTGACGGGACCCGCGCTGCCAGTTGATTTCATGGCGGCTATGGCTGAGGTCGGCGGGAGCGACGGTCAGGCCGGTGCTGTTGAGGTCGCCGGTATCTTCAGCGGCCGGAACATTGTCGCAGATCAAGATGGTCTGCGCGGGGGCGGTCACGGCCGCGAGGGGCTGTCCGGCGACGCCAAGATGCGTGCAGGCGGGGTCGTCGGGCGCGGTGGTGCAGATCGGTGTGCCGTCAACGATGTCGTTGATGCCGTAGTCATACGCCCACTGCTGGCTGTACGCCGAGGGGGACGGCGGGCTGCTTTTAAACTGCATGGTCTGGGCCGAGTCGGGGCAGTGCAGGACGGCCCAGCTTTTGAGGTAGGGCTGAAGCATGTCCCCCCAGTAGTATTCGTGGTCGTCGTCAATATCGCCGCCGCGCTCGGTGAGGACAACATATTCGTCGTTGTCCTGGCTGTACTGAAGCGAGGCCAATCCGACCTGTTTCAAGTTTGATAGGCAGGCGGTCCGGCGGGCGTTTTCGCGGACTTTTTGGAACACGGGAAACAAAATCGCCGCCAAAATCGAAATGACCGCGATGACAACGAGCAGCTCAATCAGCGTAAAGCCGAGCGCGGCACGGGGCGCGGCGCGGCGGGGGGCAGGCGTGAAAACGGGCATGGGAAACTCCTCTTTTCCGGGCAAGTGTGCTGGGGAGACGACGCGCAAAGAGGAAAAGAGGGTACACTAACGCCGGCAAGACGATGTGGCCTCCGCATCCATTCCACGCCCCGCCGGTCTGCAAACCGGCGGGGCGTCTTACTTCGGGAATAATCTCCGACTGATTTAGTCGGACATAGGATAGCACAAAGGCGAAACCGCTGTCAAGCCCGTTTGG
Source organism: Capsulimonadaceae bacterium (assembly GCA_965246745.1). GTDB lineage: Bacteria > Armatimonadota > Armatimonadia > Armatimonadales > Capsulimonadaceae > JANXMY01. Next base: position 652,141 of record OZ251980.1, on the reverse strand, counting down.
GCCTCGAGCAGCTACAGTAGCGGCGGAGGGTGAGAATGCGGCGGATGCAATGTGGGGCGGGGTGATTCTCAGTCTAAAACAGCGCGTTAAGTGTTTGAAGAGCCACCTTTACCATCTCTGGTTTCATCACGCCGACTTTGCGGTTCACGCGGTGCTCGCTGGTTGTAAAGAGGTAGGCAGGACGCAAGTAGCTTTGCTTTCGCAGCACTCCTGCGGTGATGTCTGTAAGACTCAAAGCAATGCTTACGGGGTCGGGCGCGTTTTGGGTGCTGATAATGCACACGATATAGTCCGTATGAGCGCCGTAGGGAATGGCCGCAAGCACCAAAGCGGGGCGCGGCTTTGCGCCGGGCGCTCCCGAGTATGGAAACGGCAGGATCACGACATCGCCGCGTTTGTAGAGGCTCATCAAAGGTCTCCAAGATGCGCCCACGCTTCATCTTCTTCCGGCGTATCCCAGAGTTCGGCGATCGGTCCGGCAAGAGCGGCTTGAGTGACCTGCCCTGCCAGAGACTCAGCCTGAGTTTTGACTTTTTTCTCCGCCGCCAGCCGCCGGATTGTTGTTTCCAAATAACCCGTCCGCGACAGCCCCTCCCGCGAGGCCAGTGCATCCCATAGCTCCAAACATGTCGGGGTGACGCGCAGGCTTGTCGCCTGCGTTTCCTTTGGACTGCGCTGCCGTCCGGGGGGCAGGGCATGTTGAACTGGGGGCATTTTGTTCTCCTCGCTGTTATTATACCGAAATCATGCTGTTTTGCAATACAACGGGTGTAAGCATGCGGTACAATAGCGGCAGAGGGCTGAAGCGTGGCTGTTGCAATGCGGGGCGGGGCGGCGGGGCGCGAAAAGACGCCGCTGGAGGCGGAAACGCTGCGCCGGGTGATGGGGACGTTCGCGCCCTACGGCCGGGAGGTGGCGCTGATTGCGGCGGCGGTGCTGGCGGCGGCGGCGCTGGGTTTGCTGCCGCCGTTTTTGCTGCAAGCCGTGATCAATCAAGGGCTGCTGGGGCGGGACATGGCGCTGGTGACGCGCGACACGGGGCTGACGCTGCTGGCGACGCTGGGGTCTACCGCTTTGACGCTCTTTTACGGCTACGAGAGCATTCTGGTCGGGCAGCGGATCATGCGCGATCTGCGAAATCAGCTTTACGCGCATTTGCAGGGGATGGCCCTGCGGTTTTTCGCCGACACGCGGACCGGGGAAATTCAGTCCCGGCTTGCCAACGATGTCGGCGGGGTGCAGTCTGTTCTCAGCGACACGGCGGCGACGGTGCTGTCGAACACGGCGATTGTGCTGTCTACGCTCGCGGCGATGATTTATCTGGACTGGCGGCTGACCCTGCTGTCGGTCGGGGTGCTGCCGCTGTTTGCGTGGGTCGGCAAGTGGGTGGGGGAATGGGGGCAGGGCATCCGCACCGAAGTGCAGACCCGGCTGGCGGACCTCAATTCGACCATGCAGGAAACGCTGTCGGTGTCCGGGGTGCTGCTGGCGAAAACGAGCGGGCGGGCAAGCCTCGCGCGGGCGAAGTTTGCGGGCGAAAACGACGGCCTGACCGCCGCGCAGATCAAGCAGGCGATGGTGTTCCGGGTCTTTTTCAACTTGATCGGGTTGACGTTTTCCCTGACCCCCGTGCTGGTCTACTGGCTGGCGGCGGACCTGGTGGTGGCGCACGGCGACACGCGCCTTTCGCTCGGCACGATTGTGGCGTTTACGGTGCTGCAAGCCCGCCTCTTTTTCCCCTTAACCGGCCTTTTGAATGTGCAGGTGGAGGTGACGAGCGCTTTGGCGCTGTTCCATCGCATTTTCGAGTATTTGGACCTCAAGCAGGAAATTGTAGACGCGCCGGGCGCTTTGGCGCTGTCGCCGGGCCAGATGCGCGGCGAAGTGGCGTTTGAAGGGGTGACATTTCGCTACGACGACGCGCAGGCGGAGCCGACTCTGGATTCGATTACGCTGGAAGCGAAGCCCGGACAGCTTATCGCGCTGGTGGGGCATTCAGGGTCGGGCAAAACGACGCTGACTTCGCTGATCCCCCGGCTGTACGACCCCGATGCCGGGCGGGTCTTGATTGACGGCGTGGACATCAAGCAGATCAAGCTGGAGTCGCTCGGGCAGGCCATCGGGGTCGTGACGCAGGAAACATACCTGGTGCATGACACGATCAAGGCTAACCTGCGCTACGGCAATCCCGACGCGACCGACGACGCGCTGATTGCGGCGGCGCGGGCGGCGGCGATCCACGAGCATATCGCGTCGCTGCCGGGCGGCTACGACACGGTGGTCGGGGAGCGCGGCTACAAGCTGTCCGGGGGCGAAAAGCAGCGGGTGGCGATTGCCCGCGCCATTCTTAAAAACCCCCGGATTTTGATTTTGGATGAAGCGACTTCGGCGCTCGATACGCAGTCCGAGCGCTTGATTCAGTCCGCGCTCGCCCCGCTGATGGCGGGCCGAACGACATTTGCGATTGCCCATCGTTTGTCTACAATTCTCGCCGCCGATCTGATTTTGGTGCTGGACCGGGGCCGGATTGTCGAGCGCGGCACCCATGCGGCGCTTTTGGAAGCAAGCGGCGCGTATGCGGCGCTGTATGCCGCTCAGTTCGATGAAGCGGAAGCGCCGGCGGAAGACGAAGCGATGCCGCCGGCAAAGTGACCAATCGTCAGCCCCCTTTTTTCAGTGTTTCTCCCCTTCCCCGCGCGGCCTTTTTGGGGCCTGTCCGTTTCCACGTTGTTATACGAGTTTCCGCCAGATTCCGGCCCTTTCCTCTGTCCGCGCCCTCGGTTTTCCCCGAAGATGTGAATGCCCGCAGATTGTCTGCGGGCTAATCACACACTTACTCAGCGCCCGGCGCTGATTAAATATAAAGGGAAACCGAATGATCTCGAGACCCTCTTTTCGACTTTTGGCAGCTTTGCTGTCGCTGTGCGCCGTGCCGGCCGCCGCGTCCCGCGCGGCGGTGTCGGTTCCGAGCGCAAGCCAGACCATCTACGCCGGGTCGCTGCAAAACGGCTGGCAGTACTGGGGCTGGGGGAGCGACACCCTCACCAATTCCGCGCCGGCTTTGTCGGCGCACTCCATCAGGGCGCAGGAAGGCGCGTGGCAGGCGGTCTACCTGCACCATGACGCGCTGCCGACGGCGGATCGCGCTTCGATTACGTTTTGGGTCAACGGCGGCCCGGTCGGCGGTCAGCAGATTGTGGTCCGTGCGACCCGAAACGGCCTGCCGCAGCCGGGCGTGGCCCTGACGCCGCTGCGCCCGCGCTGGCAGCAAGTGGCGGTGCCCCTGGCCCGGCTCGGGGCCGGCGGGGTGTCCGACTGGGACGGCTTGTGGTTCCAAAACAACACGTCCGGCCCGCTGCCGGCGTTTTACCTGGACCGGATTGCGCTGAACGAAAACCGGCTTTCCTGCCCCGCCGCGCCGTCCGGCGTTGCGGCGGCCCCGCAGTGGTCGGCGAGCTGCCCGAAATGCGGCGGCATGGCGATGGCCCATGTGGTCCTGGCCTGGAACGCCGTGCCGGGCGCGTCGGGATACACCGTGTATCGGGACGGCGTCAAGCTGGCCGCGCAGGACACGCCGGGCCTGACGGATATGGATGTGGCTTCCGGGCAGACCTACGCGTATGCCGTGTCGGCGACCGGCCCCGGCGGCGAAAGCGCGAAGTCGGCATCGGTCTCGGCGACCGCGCCGAACCCGCCCCCGACCGCCGACGGCTTCACGGCTCCGGTCAATTTGACCGTAACGGGGTCATGGGCGGGCGGGCAGACCGATATGCTGACCTGGTCCCCCGTGCCCGGCGCGGCGTCGTACAATGTGTATCAGTATTCGGCGCTGATCGGGAAAGTGGCGGGGACTTCCTACACCCTGCCGCTGAGTGTTTGGAGCACCGGCCTGACTTACACGGTCACGGCGGTGGACGCTCAGGGCACCGAAAGCCTGCCGTCGGCCCTGGCGACCGCGCAGGGCGCGTGGGACCCCGCGCAGTCGCCGAGCTGGAACCCGGACCCGCCGACCGTGCCGACGGCGCTGGCCGCCGTGCCGGAGTGGAACGGCGGGAAGCCGCGTATTCATCTGACGTGGCGCGGCTCGGGCAGCAACTTTACTTACACGGTGTACCGCGACGGCCGGCGCTTTCTCGGCGGCGTGTGGGGCCTGAATGCGTATGACGACTCCGTGCAGCCGGGCGAGTCGCACTCGTACACGGTGTCCGCGTCGAACGTTCTTTGGACCCGGACACTTGAAAGCGGCGCGTGCGCTCCGCAGACGGCGGCGGCGCTTTCGGGGCCGCCGGCGGCGGCGGGCGCGGCGGTGCAGATTACCGAGGTGACGGCAAACGACGACAGCGCGACGGTTTCGTTTGCCGCCGTGCCGGGCGCGGCGGATTACCGGGCGTATGACCCGGCGCACCCGAGCACGGTCAAATACAGCGGCGGCAGCCTTTCGATTGAAATGAACGGCTTGTCCGCCGGAGCGCATTTGGTGGTGGAAGCGGTGGACAAGCTGGGACCGTTTCAGACGATGGACGGCATGGCCGGGCCGGGCGCGATGCAGATGGACGGCATGCACCAGGCGATCAACGGCCAGGGCGACCCGTCGAACCTGCCGCTCGTGCTGGCGTCGTCAGGCGCGGTTTCGGTCCCTTTCGCGCCCCGGACTTTGCCGGGCGCTCAGGCGTTTTTCGACACGTTCCGGGGCGAGCAGCCGCTGGTGGAGCAGCCGCTTCCGGCGCAGGTCGGGAGCACGAACTACGGCCTGGCGGGCGCGTATCAGTCGTTCGCCAACGACAAATGGACGATCCGCGATTACGGCGGCGACCTGGACGACACCAAAGTGTTTTTCATGGGAAATCACTTCATGGACACGCTGTACGACGGCGGGACTCCGCGCTCGAACAGCCCGGTGCACAACAACAATGCGTCGCTGGTGATGATGCCCAACGCCACGGCGGACTTGTCCGGCGGCAAAGTGCTGCATGTGACATTTGAAGTGGACGCGCATATGGACGGGCGGCGCTGGTGCGACGTGTTTGTCGGCGAAGCGGGCGACACGCTGGTGGACCCCGGCAAGTTTGCGGACTTTGCGGACCGCAAGCCGACTTTGAGCGGCAAGCTGTTCCGCTGGGAAATCAAGGCGGAAGCGCATTCGCTGTCGCTGTTTCCCGGCACGGCGGCCGATGCGCTGTCGGACCTGGTGCCGCTGACGCATCAGGAGCACGGGGTCGGGCCGGACAGCTTCGGCTGGTGCGCCCGGACAGGGCCGTGGTGCCGCACCAACTTCAACAGCGGAACGGGCGACCTGGACAAGCGGCACAAGTTCGACTTGTACTTGTCCCGAACCCGCGCGGTGGTGATGGAGCAGGGGCAGGTCATCAAGGACGCATCGTTTCCGAGCGGAACCGCGCTGCCGTTTGATAAGTGCCAGGTGTACTTTGTGCATCAGCTTTACCACACCGGCAACGACCGGGCCGAGCTGCTGAATTACAATCCGAGCGAAGTCTACTGGATCAACCATCGGCCGTTTGCCGATGAGCGTCACTGGGACAACATGGGGTTCAGCGTTTTGGACGCCTTTCCGGCGCTGCCGTAGAACGCACCGCCGCCCGTGGTTCCAAAGGGCAGGCCGCCGGGCCTGCCCTTTTTTCCTGCTGTTTTCCTGCCGAACTTTTTGGGGGCGGGGCGGGACGGGGAAAAGTAGGCTATAATGCAGGCAAGGGGAAAGTTTTTTTGGATTGCCCATGACGCTGCTTCAGCATAACCCGGCGGCTTTGCCGCAAAAGCCCGCGCCGCGCCTGCATTTCATTGACGGCCTGCGGGGCGCGGCCATGCTGATGGTGCTGCTGTACCACTGCTGGCTGTTCGGCGGGCAGTGGTCGTGGACGGTCGGGGCGGGCGGCGTGCGGCTGGATGTGGCGCAGGCGCTGTCGCTGGGGCATGTCGGGGTCAACTTGTTTTTGGTGCTGTCGGGGTTTTGCTTGTTTTGGCCGTTCACCAAAGCGGGCCGGCCCGAGCCGACGCTGGCGGAGTTCGCCGGAAGGCGCTGCCGGCGCATTCTGCCGCCGTATTATGCGGTGCTGGCGCTGTGCGGCGGCGCGGCGCTGGGGCAGGCGCTGTGGGGGCGCGACCCGGCGGCGGCGCATTACGCGCTGAACTGGATTTGGATACATGCGCTGATGGCGCAGAACCTGCGGCCCGGCTATGTGCTTTCAATCAACGGGTCGCTGTGGTCGCTGGCGCTGGAATTTCAGTTGTACCTGCTGTTTCCGGCGCTTGTGGAAGCGTTTCGGCGGTTTGGGTCCCGCCGGGTGGTTTGGACGACGCTGGCGCTGTGCTCGGGGTTTCGCTGGGCGCTGGTGCAGGGCGGGCTTGTGCCGAGCGACAGCCTGGGCTATGTGCTGGCGTACAGCGTGTTCGGGCGGGCATTTGAATTTGCGCTGGGCATGGCGGCGGCGCGGCTGGTGGCGCGGCGTCAGGCCGGGGGGAAAGCCGGGCGTCTGCACTTCGGCGACTTTGCGGTCTCGGGGCTGGTGATTGCGGCGGCGCTGGCGGACAGCCGGCACGGGCATTTTCAGGCGCTGACCGATGCCATGTGGGGGCTGCTGTTTGCGGGGCTGCTGCTAGGGGCCGCCGAGGGCGGGACCGCGCTGCACCGGGCGCTGTCGTGGGGCGGCCTGGTCCGCCTGGGGACGTTCTCGTACAGCGTGTATTTGATCCATCTGCCGCTGGTGATGCTGCTGGGCGGCTGGGCGGGGGCGCACTGCGGCGGGGCGGGCTTGGCGGCGGTGATGCTGTGCGGCGCTTTGCCGCTGATGCTGCTGCTCGGCTACGGGTTTCACTGCGTTTTCGAGCGGCCTTTTATGACGGCTGCTTCTTCGCGCAAGCCTGCGCCTTCGCGCGGGGCGTGATTTTGCCCGGAATCAAGTATACTGGGCGGTAATGAAAACTCATCGGCATTCTTATTTGACGGAGATGGCGCTTTTGCTGCCGGAAATCTCGGCGGACGAGATTGATGCGGCGATTGACTTGTTTTGGGACAATTACCGCCATCGGCGGCGGCTGGTGTTCTGCGGCAACGGCGGGTCGGCGGCGACGGCGAGTCATCTGCCGGCGGACTTTCAGAAAAACATGCTGCTGCTCGGGGGCGCTCCGTGGGAATGCGTGTCGCTGGTGGATTCCGTGCCGCTTTTAACCGCGTGGAGCAACGACACGGAGTACGCGGAAGTGTTTGCGGGGCAGGCGCGGACATGGCTGCGGCCCGGCGACCTGCTGGTGGCGATCAGCGGCAGCGGCAACTCGCCGAACATTCTGGCGGCCGTGGACGCGGCGCATGCGCTGGGGGCGGTGACGCTCGGCTGGAGCGGGTTTGACGGCGGCCGGCTGGCGCAGACCGCGCAGCATAAGATCGTGGTGCCGAAGCACAACATGCAGATGGTGGAGGACGCGCATTTGATCCTCGGCCATTTGATTTATTCCGCCCTGCGGGACCGGGTGCTGGCCGGTTAAACGAAAACACAAGGAAACATCACAAGGAAACACCATGCAGATCGGCTTTGCCCTGGAATACTCGCTCGGGCACACGACCCACGCGCAGAACTTGAAGCGCACGCTGGCGGGCCGGCCGGACATTGCGCCGCTGTATGTGGACCTGCCGTTTGACGGCATGACCGGGGCGTGGACCCGCCTGCCGGGGGTGCGCTCCAACTGGTCGGTGCGGGCGTCGCTCGGGGCGTACCTCGGTCTGCGCCGGGCGGCGGGGCGGCTGGATGCCGCCCTGTACCACACGCAGGTCACGTCGCTGTTTTCCGTCGGCTTGATGCGGCGCACGCCGTCGGTGGTCTCGCTCGATGCCACGCCGCTGCAATACGACGCCCTGGGGGCGTTTTACGGCCACGCGCCAAGCTCCAATGCCCGGCTGGAAGCGCTCAAAAAGCGCTTGAACCAGCGGGCATTCGGCGCGGCCAGGCATTTGGTAACCTGGTCGGAGTGGGCCAAAGCGTCGCTGGTGGCCGATTACGGGGTTTCGGCGGAGAAAATCTCGGTGATCCCGCCGGGAATTGACACGGCGCGGTGGCGGCGGGACCGGCAGGCGCGGGCGGCCGGGCCGCTGCGGCTGCTGTTTGTCGGGGGCGATTTTCCGCGCAAAGGCGGCGACACGCTTTTGGACGCGTTCGGGCGGCTGCCGGCGGGGCTGGCGACGCTGACGATTGCGACGAAAACGCCGGCCGTCGGGAACAATCTGCCGGGCGTAACAGTCCGGCACGATGTTGGACCGAACTCGGACGCGCTGATGGGACTTTATGCCGCCGCCGACTTGTTTGTGTTTCCGACGCGCGGGGACTGCCTGCCGCTGGCGGTGATGGAAGCGCTCGCTTCGGGCCTGCCGGTAGTGACCACCACGGTCGGGGCGCTGCCGGAAGCGGTGACGCACGGCGAAACCGGCTGGATTGTGCCGCCCGACGACCCGGACGCGCTGGCGGCGGCGCTGGAAGCGCTGGCCGCCGACCCGGCGGGCCTGGCCCGCTTGTCGGCGCAGGCGGCGGCGGTGGGGGCGGAGCGCTTCAGCGCGGACATCAATTACGGCCGCCTGGCGGACACGGTGGGGGGGCTGCGATGAAAGCGCTTTTGGTGATTCCCAGTGTCCTGAAAGTCGGTGTTGACGCTGAAACAACTGCCGGGACGCATCCGGTGATGGATTATTACGCGCTGGCGGACGCTTTGCGCCGCCGCCACGGCGCGGCGGTGGACTTTTTGGACTACGCTGCCGCCGAGGCTTCGGCTTCGGCGGGGGTTCGGCTGGCGAAAAAAGCGGGCGGCCTGGACTCCGCGCTGGCGTGGATGGCGTTCGGGCGGCGTCGGGAGTACGATGCCGTGTTTACAAACGGCGAGAATGTCGGCATTCCGCTGGCTTTGCTGCTTGGCGGGACGAAAACTCCGCCGCGCCATGTGACCATTGGGCACCGGCTGTCCACGGGGAAAAAGCAGCTTTTTTTCACCCGGCTGGGCGTTCAAAGGCGCATGGACACGATTTTTTTGTATGCGACCGCCCAGCAGCGGTGGGCCGAGGAAAAGCTCGGCATTGCGCCGGAAACACTGGCGCTGATCCCGTTTCATGCCGACGCCGAGTTTTACCGGCCTCTGCCCGACGTGCCGGTGGTCGAAAACCAAATCTGCGCGGCGGGGCTGGAATGGCGGGATTATCCGACGCTGATTGAGGCGGTCCGGGAGACGCCGGACTTGACCGTCAAGCTGGCGGCGGCGTCGCCGTGGTCCAAGCACGAGAACGAAACCGAGAACCGTGTTTTGCCGCCGAATGTCGAAGCCCGCCGGTATTCGTATGCGGAGCTGCGCGGCTTGTACGCCCAGTCGAGCTTTGTGGTGGTGCCGCTGAAAGAAACGGATTTTCAAGCCGGGGTAACGACGATGCTGGAAGCGATGGCGATGGGCAAGGCGGTGGTGGCCACGCGGACGACGGGTCAGACGGATGTGATCACCGACGGCGAGAACGGCCTGTCGGTCGCGCCCGGCGATGCGGCGGGGTGGCGGGAAGCCATCGAGCGGCTGCGCGGGGACGCGGCGCTGCGGGCGCGGCTGGGCGCGAATGCGCGGCGGTGGGTGGAAGAACATGCGACGCTGACGCGGTGGGCGGAGCGGATTGCGGCGGCGATTGCGGGTTAGCCTTGCGGCGGTTCTTTTCACCGGAATGCCGCGCCCGCCTGCAAGTTGGCATGAATTGTGCAATAGTCTATACCAACAGGGCGCTGAAACTAAACCTGAAAAATAAATATTAACAAACGGTTAAAAATTGCATTTTGAGGTGCCGAACGCGGAGTTGGCACGAATTGTGCAGTATGCTTGCTTAGGAAAGCGCGATTAATGAAGTCTTTGACGGTTCGCATCCTCGCCGCAGTGGCGGTTGTTTCACTGATAGTCAATGTCCTGCTGTTTTTTCGGTATTCGTCGAGCCGTCCGGTCGCCACGGTCGGAAGCACGGTGATCACGAAAAAAGAGTTTCAGAACCGCTTGGAGTATGAAAGCGGCCAGGCGGTTTTGACGAAGCTGGTGTTTGCGGGCCTGGTGACCCAGGCGGCGTCGAAGGCGGGCGTGATGCCGACCGATGCGGATGTGTCGGGGCGGATTGCTTTGATCGGGCGGCAGGCCCCGCAGCTTTTGACGCCGTACAACCGGGACCCGGTCAAGATGACCGAGTTCCGCAAAGATTTGGCGTCGGCGCTGGCGCTGGAAAACCTGCGAATGAAGGATGTGGCGCTGACCCCGGCGCAGGTGACGGATTTTTACAACCGGCATCAAGCGGAGTTCGCCCTGCCGCAGCAGACTTCCACGACCACGGTGGTGACCGACAATTCGGTGGACGCCGCGACCGCCGCCGAGCTGCTGCGCGAAAACCTGCCGCCGGATGTGATCGGGCGTCAAACCCGGCTGCATGTGGTGGGGATCGGCGGCTACAACCCGGACATGGGAACGCTGCCGCCGGCGGTGAAGCAGCAGGCGTCGCAGTGGGCGCTGAGCGCCCGCCTCGGCGATGTGAAGACGTTTGCGGCCGGCAAGTACTATTTGACGTTTCGCGTTTTGACCCGCAGCCCGAAGGTGATCCCGCCGCTGGAGCAGGTGCATGGACAAGTGGAGCGGGCCGCCCGCTTGGAACTCGCGCCGTCGCAGGCCGAGGAAATGTCGCGATTGTACCGCAGCGTCAAGCCGACGTTCGACTCCGACAAATACGCCGCATATTTTTCAGCGTTTGACCAGGCCCCGCCGCCGGCGGCCAAGAAAACCGCAAATACGCATTGAGCGCTTCGAACAGTGCGTGTTCGGACCAGGCAAATTTCAGATTTCCGTTTGGGAATGGACTACTCATACCATTGAGGGGGTGAACACCTAAAATCACAGACAAAGCAGTGCATTCAACACTTTTCACGCATCTCGATCTTGTATTCAACAAAGAAATGAAACCAACCATGAACATCACCAAAGCATTCACCGGCGCGGCTCTCGCGACCGGCCTCACCACCCTTCTGGCGGGCGGCGCGATGGCGCAGGCGGGCCTCACGGCCGTCGGCTCCGTCACCACCCAGACCACCGGCAACACCGTCTTCACCAGCGCCCCCGGCGGCGACACGCTTCAGGTCTCCTACGCGGACGGCTTCTTCGCGCCGAAAGTCGGCGCGGCGACCCCGAACACCACCGTTTCGTTCAAGGCGACCGGCGGCAGCACCACCGACATGGGCGGCGGCAACTTCCTGGAGAGCTTTACCGGCGGCTCGTTCAGCGTCTTCAACGGCGCGACTGACCTGCTTTCGGGCACCTTCAGCACCAGCTCGTTCTTCGGCACCGTCGGTGCCGTCAGCGGCGGCCTCAACGCCAACGGCGTCACCTTTGACGCCGCCAGCACCGCGCTGCCCGCCGGCTTCAGCCTGCTCAACGGCAGCGTTTCGCTGACGTTCAATACGATCAACAACGGCGTCGGCTACACCCTGACCGGCGGCAAGCTGAACGACTTCACGGCCAGCGACTCCGGCACTTACAGCGCCCGCAAGCTGCCCGCCGCCGTGCCCGAGCCGGCGACCGTGGTTCCGTTCATGCTCGGCGGCCTCGGCCTGCTGACCCTGGCGGTCCGCAAGTCCCGCCGCTCCGCCAGCGTCACCGCTTAAGATTGTAATCACTCAAAGATTGTAATTACTTAAGAGCGTAACTACTCAAGCGGCGGCGTTGTTTCAGCAGCCCGCCGCTTTCTTTTTCAGCTAAGTTTAAGCCGGTTTGCACGAATTCTGTCTGTAAACCCGTATTTTTGCCGCCATTATTCCGGCGCAATGCGCCGAAAATCTTTGTAGCCACGCAGTCGCCTGCCACGGAATAAATTCCGAGGCTGCAACAAACCAGCGTCGCGGCGACGCAACAACAAGAACGACGCAAGAACAAGAACGACGCAACAACAAATTGCTCCGGATTCCCGTGTCGCTTCGACACTGGTTTATTCCAGCCTCGGAATTTATTCCGTGGCGGCTTTCTATCAGTTCGTAAGTACCGAATGACAACGACCACGCCGGCACAACTTGGACCAACGGCCCCGGAGCGCACCGCCGCTGCCGGGTGGGGCGCGGCGCTGCCGCTGGCGCTGCCGTTCGGCCTCGCGGCGACCCTGCTGGCGGTGCTGGCCTGGCCGGTGCTGCGGTTTTGGACGTATGAGTATACCAAGCCGGAATCGTACTATGGCCATGCGCCGCTGATCCCGCTGATCGCCGGGTTGATGCTGTGGCACAAGCGGGCGGCGCTGGCCGCCGTGGTCAAAAAGCCTGCGCTCGGGGCCGCTCTTGTGGCGGCGGCAGGGCTGGCGCTGCTGGTGTTTGCGCTGCAAGTGCAGGCGGAGGCGCTGGAGTCCACGGGACTGCTGCTGGCGATAACCGGCGGGGCGTGGCTGGTGCTCGGGACAGCGTTTGTGCGGGCGGCCTGGGTGCCGCTGGGCTTTTTGTGGCTGATGGCCCCGCTGCCGGGGCCGGTTTTAAACGATGCGACGCAGCGGGTGCAGATGCTGTCCACGATCCTCGCGGAAAAGCTGCTGCATTTCGGGTTCGGCACGACGCTGACGGGCAATGTCATACAAATGGAGGATTATTCTTTGTTTGTGGACGTTCCGTGTTCCGGCTTCAAGCTGCTGCTGGCGCTGCTGACTTTCAGCGGGGCGTTTGCGTTTTTGGTGGACGGCTCGGTGCCGAAGCGTCTGCTCTTGTTTGCGTTCAGCTTGCCGCTGAGCCTGCTGGTCAACAGTGTCCGCATTGCGCTGATCGGCGTGGTCGGGGAGTGCATCGGATCGTCCGCCGCGCATGTGTTCCATGATTGGAGCGGCATGATCACGCTGGTGCTCGGGTTCGGGGCGCTGTTCAGCTTGGCGAAAGGATTAGGATGCCGCACATTTGCCGGATGGGCTATTTTTTAGCGCTGCTGATCGGCGCGGCGCTGTTTGTGAGCCGGGTGTGGCATCCGGCCCCGCCGCCGCGCTTTGCCGGCTTGACCGGCGCGGATATTCCGTCGGCGGTCGGCGGGTATGCGGCGGGGGTGGACGACGCGGTGCCGGCGGAGGTGCAGGCGGCGCTGTCGTCGGCCAGCATGACTTCGCGCACTTACGCCCCGGCGGCGGGAAGCGCGTCGGGCGATGCTTTCAATTTTGTTTTGATCGGCGGGACGGACCGCAGCGCCCTGCACGACCCGCGCTCGTGCCTCATCGGCGCGGGGATGGCGGTGCAGGACGATCATTTGGAGCTGCTGCCGGGGACAGGCATTGAGGCCCGCGCCTGCCGGGCCGTGCCGAGCGGCGCGGCGGGCAGCACGGACGCTCAGAGCGCCGACGGGTTCGATATTATTTATTTATACTTGGTCAACGGCCGGGTCGTCAACGCGGCCACGCAAATCCGCTCCGCCATGCTGTGGAGCGCCCTGCTCGGGCAGCGGGGCACGCCGGTTTATTTTCTGCGCTTTACGCGCCCTCTTCATTCCGATCCGCGAGAAGACGCGCGGGGTCATGCAGCGCTGCTGCACTTCGCCACGGACATGTGGACCCGGCTTCAGCCTCGGCTGTTGCCGCCGCCCGCTCGGGACAGCAAAGGTCAAACCAGTGTATTCAAAAATTTCAGTCGCCAACATCAATTTTCATAACGTCACAATGGAAGAAGCGGTCACCTGCATTGTGCAGATGGCCCAGAAAACCGAAAAGCCGCGCTACGTCTGCACCGGCAATCTGGACCACCTGGTCACGCTGGAGCACGACGCGGAGTTTCGTGCCATTTACAACAGCTCGGACCTGACCCTGGCCGACGGCAAGCCGGTGGTGCTGCTCTCGCACCTGGGCGGCGGCGAGCCGCTGCGGGAGCGGGTTACGGGCAGCGACCTGTTTTGGGAGCTGGCGCGGGCGTCGGCGGCCACCGGCCTGCGGCTGTTTTTCCTCGGCGGGGCGGACGGCGCGGCGGACGCGGCCAAAGCCGCCGTTTTGGCGCGTTACCCATCGGCGGTGATATGCGGGACGTACTGCCCGCCGCGAGCGCTGTTTGCCACCGAGGCCGAGCAGGCCCGCATCCGCGCGGCGGTGCAGGTGTCCGAGGCGGACATTCTTTTGGTGGGCTTCGGCGCTCCCAAGCAGGAAAAATGGATTGCGGCGAATAAAGACCTGCTGAGTGTTCCCGTTTCGATTGGGGTCGGCGGCTCCTTTGAGATGGCGTCGGGCCTGGTCAAGCGTGCGCCGGTCTGGATGCAGGAAGCCGGGCTGGAATGGGCGTATCGGTTCATGCAGGAGCCGACCCGCTTGTGGCAGCGGTACTTTGTGCGCGACCTGCCGTTTCTGCTGGTGCTGGTGTGGCGCACCCTGGCCGAGCGCCGCGCCGCCGCGTCCGCCGTGCCGGCTTTAACGGGAACCGAGTCTTCTTAGCGCTTTCTGCGTGGGCGTTTTTGGTGAAGGCAGGCGGCTCATTCGCGATTCATTCGATCCAACTCATTCTTCTGACGACCCCGAAGGCGAGCTGCTGCCTGCTCTGCCGGACATCCTTCTGCGCCGCCCGGCTCTCAGCCGGGGGGCGCTTTCGGCGCTGTACCGGGGCCGGGACCGGGCAAACCGCCGGGATGTGGTCGTTAAAGTGCAGCGGGCGACCGACGACGCTGTGGCGCGAAGCCGGTTTGAGCGCGAAGCGGCGGTGATGCGCCGCTTGCGTCATCCGAGCATTGTGTCGCTGTATTTGTTTCACCCCGGCGACCCGTCGCGCCGGGACCCGGCGGCGCTGGTGATGGAGTTTGTGCCGGGCCGGAACCTCGCCGCGCTGGTGGCGGCGGACGGCGTCCTGCCGCCGGCCCGCGCCGCGCAGATTGTGGACGAGGCGGCGGGGGCGCTGGACCGGATTCACGCGCTTGGAATTGTGCACCGGGATGTGAAGCCGGCCAACATTCTGGTGCCGCCGCGCGGGCGGGTGAAGCTGATTGACTTCGGGGTGGCCCGGATCAGCGACGACCTGCCGCTGACGGTGATGGGCGACCTGCTGGGAACGGTAGAGTATGCCAGCCCGGAGCAGGTACACGGCAAAGGGGCGGTGGATGCCCGCAGCGATGTGTATTCCCTGGCCGCCGTGGCGTACTTCGCGCTGTGCGGCACGCCGCCGTTTCGGGCTGCCGACGGCTCGTCGCAGGCGCAGCTTTCGGTGATGCACCGGCAGGTGTTCGCCGAGCCGCCGCCGCTGCGCCTGCACCGGCCCGACTTGTCCCCTGCGGTGGAAGCCGCCGTTTTGCGCGGCCTCGCGAAATCTCCCGCTGCTCGGTACGAGACCGCCGGCCTGCTGGCGGATGCGCTTCGGGCGGCGGCGGCTGAGTCGAGCCGGCCGGAGCGGGCCGCGCAGGCTCCCGCCCGCCTCGGCGGCGCGGTCGCCGGTCTTGTCAGCGCGGTTCTGCTGATTGCCGGAGTCAGCGTTTGGATGCTGAACAAGCACCCGGCACCGGGTTCAAGCGCGGCGCTCAGTCAGACTGCCGCGCCGAGCGGGCCGCACGGCGCTTTGCCGGCACCGAAGCCGGCGCTCCGTGCCGCACTGCCGCCCCCGCTGCCGCCGGCACAAAAGTCGGCCCGCGCCGTCCTGCCGCCGAAACAAGCTGCGCTGAAACAGACGCCGCCGAAACAAGCTGCGCCGAAGCCGCGCGTTGCTGCCGCCGAGCCGGCGGCTTTGGCGGCGCGGCCTGCGCCTGCCCTGCGTCCCCTGCGGAAAACGACTCGCCCGGCGGTCCGGCTTGCTTTGCGGCCCGCGCCGCCGCGTCTGCCCCTCACGCCGCCGCGCCTCAGCGCCTTTGGTGTGAGGACCAAGCCGTTTGTCGCTGAAGCGAAGCCGATGATCGCGCTGATGCCGGCTTCCACTCTTTCGGCTTCCACTCTGTCGGCTTTGTCTTCCCCGACCAAACGGGTCGGCTGGTACACCGTTTCCGGCTGGCTGGCGCTGCCTCGCCGCCGCTCCGCGCAGAACCCCGCGCTGGCTCACCCCGCGCTGGTGCAGGCGTCGCCGCTGTGGGTCAAAGTGGACGGCACGCCGTCCTCGGCGCTGGCCGGCGGAGGGTGGGCGGAGCTGCCGGCGGGAACACACCTGGTGACATTCCAGCCGCCGGCGGGGATCGGGGCCGGGCCGAAAACGTGGACAATCACACTGGACCCGGCGGCGCATCTGAATCAGCAGGTTCCGCTGCCGCCCGCGCCGCTGCCGCGTGTTCCGGTGCATTTACGGAACCCGTAGCCGCCGGCACCCCCCGCAAACCTTTCCGTCCCATATCGCGTATAATAGCGTCAGGGAGAAACTTCGATGGCCGTCACCACAACGCCGCAGCAACCTCACGCACAGCCGCCGGACGCCGGGCCGGGGGCGATTTCCGCCGCTTTGGCGCAGATTTCATCGCGCCTGCGGCTGGCCCGCTGGGTGCGGCACGCGTCGCGCGGGGCATTGATCGGCACCGCGCCTGCGCTGATTGCCCTTGTCCTGGCGCATTGGGACCGCCTGCCCGACCGTCTGCCGCTGGAAGCCGCCGTTTCCGTGCCTCTCCTGCTCGGCCTCATCGCCGGGACCGTGACGGCGTTTCTGCATCCGATTTCGGCGATGGACGCCGCCCGGCTGGCGGAAGCGCGGCTCGGCTTGAAAGAGCGGCTGTCGTCGGCGCTGGAATTCGAAAAGTCGCCTGGGGCGACCGACCCCGAAGCGGCAACCCTGCGCCGCTTGCAAATGGCCGATGCCGCGTCCCACGCCCAAAGCCTGCGTTCGCGCGACGCGGTTCCGATCCCGCTGCCGTGGGAGCTGAAAGCGCTGGCGGGGGCGCTTGTTTTGATTGCCCTCGCGCTGATTGTCCCGCGCCTTCCCGTGTTTGTTCCCCCCGGCGTCAAGATTGAGGAGCAGATTGTCCAAAAAACCGGCACCAAGCTGGAAAACACGGCCAAGCTGGTCCAAAAGCAGGCCGACGCCAAGCATCTGCCGGGGGCCAAGCGCACGGCGGCCCAAATCCAGCAGCTTGCCAAGCGGATGGAAGCGGGCCGGATGGACAAAAAAAAGGCGCTGGTGGAGATGTCTAAGCTCACCCAGCAGATGCGTCACGAGCAGCAGCAGGCCGCCCAGGCCGGCGCGGGCACCGGCGGCAAAAGCCTGAGCGAAGCGGGCCGTCAGCTCGCGCAGGCGCTGGCGGGCGGGCAAAGCAGCGCCGGGGCCAATGGAAAGCAGGCCGGCGCGGGCCAAAAGACCGGCGGCGCGGGCCAGAAAGGCGGGCCGAAAGCGGGCCAAAATGCCGGGCCGGGCGGCAAGCCGGGCGCATCGCAAAGCGGCTTCACTATCCCGGCCGGCGGCAAGCCGGGCACGGGCCAGCAAACTCAAGGGTCAGGCCAGACGCCGCCCGCGTCTATCCCGGAAGTCCAAAAAGCGGCGCAGGCGATGGGGCAGAACGACAGCCAGGCTTTGAGCCAGCAGCTTCGGTCGGCCGCCGACAAAATCGGCTCCGGCCAGATGACCCCCGCCCAGCAGCAGCAGACCGCCGCCGACCTGCAAAAGCTGGCCGATGCCCTCAAAAACACGCCGATGCCGGAAACGCAGAAGCACGCCCAGGCCGCCGCCGATGCCTTGAAGCGCGGGGATAAGCAGACGGCGGCGTCGGAACTGAGAAGAGCGGCGGCGTCCGCCGAAAAAGAAGCCCAGCAGCAGGCCGACCAGCAGGCGCAGTCCGACGCCGCCCAGGGCGTCGAAGACGCCCAAAGCCAGATGGCGGGCGCAAACAGCCCCGGCGACGTGTCCGACAGCCCAGGCCAGCCCGGCGCGGGTCAGGGCAAAGGTGCGGGACAAGGGCACGGCAATGGACAAGGCGACGGCCTCGGCGACGGCTCGGGTCTCAAAAGCGCCGGGAACAAGCACGGCTCCGGCAAAGGCAACGGCGGCTCGGGCGGCGGCGGCAAAGGCGGCGGCAAGCCGGGCGACACCGGCAACGGCAGCAGTCCTTTGAAGCATTTAGGCAAAGCGACGCCGAACCCGCAGGGCGCGAAGCTGTACTTCGGCCGGCCGCTCAATGCCGGCCCGAGCAAGACCGGCCCGGCCAAGAAAGTCGGCGCAAACCCGAACGCCGTTCCCGGCCAGACGCCGAGCCGGGTGCCGTACTACAACTATGTCGGCCCCGCTCAGAAAAGCGCCGAGTCGGCGATGGACAAAGAAGACATCCCGCCCGCCTACCGCTCCGATGTCCGCCGCTACTTCAACTCGCTCAACCCCCCGGCGGCGTCGGGAGGCACACATTAACGAATTATGGAAAACAAAATCATGGATGAGAAAGAACTCCAGGGCCGAACCGAGACCGAACTGCAAGAGATTATCGCAGTGCTGACTGAGTTATTTCATTTGCCTTCGCGATGGAGCGGTCGGTTGGAGCTTGTGCCGGACGCAGGGTTCAAAGGCAAAAAGCGTTTCACCTGCGACATACAAATTGATTCGGCCCTTGCCTCGCAAGAGGCGCGGTGGTCTACGCTGATCCACGAGGCTCTGCACACGGTTTCGACAGGCTATGTTCCAACGGACTACCGCGATTTCCCTGGCTGGGAAGAGGGCGTTGTCGAGCGCTTGCAGCGTTTGTTTCGGCCCGTAATTTTTGCGCGGCTCGAAATCTCAGTTGCGGACGAGGTCTTCCGCAACTCAGAGGAAAAACACAATTACAATAAGTATATCCGAGCGCTTGAACAGATACGGGCCGGTGTGAACATTCCTGAAACTGAGTTCTACTCCAGCTTGCTGAGGATACCGATCAAAGGCAGATTTCATCATGTCTACGGAATGGGTGGAGTACTGACAGGCCGTGACCGCAGTGAGTTCATTCATACGCTGTCCGTGGCAAACTCGGTGCTGAAAGATTTTGCTTGAAGGAGCTTTAAAGTGATATTGGAAGCGGAAATAGAGATTGAGCCAGCCCGTGAGGCTGTCACGAAGAAAGTATTAAGCGCTCGCGCATTGCCTGACATTCTTGAAGCCCAGCAAGCGCTTCGCGCCTGGATCAAAGCGCACCCGGAAGACGAAGGAATGCGCGACGGCTTTGAGCAGCTTTCGCTGATGCAGGACATCGCCGAAATGGAGCACATTGAGCAAAATTGTTTTCATTAGACACTGCGTTCCAAATCAGGACGAAATTAGAGCAGCTTTAGCGGCGGCTTTGATGCGGGGGGACGGGTCGCGGGCGGCGAGGGTTTTCAGAAGCGCCTGCGAGGCGGAGTCGGGCGGCAGGGCGGCGATGACGGCGAGGCGAACGGCTTCGCGGTCGGACTTCAAGAGGCGGTGCATCTGGTCGTAGGCGTCGGGGTCGCGGATGGTGGACAGGGCGAGGATGACGGCTTGCAGCGTGTCGCCGGAAAACTGCGGAGCGGCTTGGGCCAAAAGAGACGCTGCGCCGGGCTGCTGACTTTGGGCGATCATCAGGGCGGCGTAGGCGGCCAGTCGCCGGTCGGAATGCGCGAGGTATGGCTCCAAGACTTCCAGCGCGAAGGGGTCTTCCAGCTCAACCAATGCCTGCATGCACTCTTGAAGAACTTCGGGTTCCTCGTTTTCGGGGTGAACCAATTTGAGTGTCAGCGGCAGCCGGGCTTGGATGTTTCCCGACAGCGACAGGGCGCGGGCGGCAGCTTTGCGCGGCTCCATCTTGACGGTCGGGTCCACGGGGGCGCGGGCGAAGCCGCTGCGGTCGAACAGCAGCAGGGCGATGTCGCGGACGCACTCGGGGTCGCGGATTTGGGCCAGCGCGAGGGCGCAGTTGCCCCGCAGGTGCGCGGCGGTGTCGAAGGGGACGCCGCCGACAGCTTCAACTTGGGTGATTTTGATGCCGAGCCGCAGCATATCCGACGCCGGGCGGTATTCGAGGCGGCCCAAAGCAAAGGCGATGTTGGCGCGGATATGGCAGCCTGGGTCGAGCTTCGGGCCGTCCGCGCACAGCTCGCCGAAGGTCTCGGTCAGGGCCAGTGCCGCGCGGTCGTCGGCCCCGTTCCCGAGCGCTTCCGCCGCGAGGGCGGCGACGTAGGGGGACTTGTCGCGGAGGGCGGCAAGGAGCAGCGGCTGGCGCTCGGACGCGTCCAAGCCGGCGATGGATTTGACGGCTTGCAGCCGGTCCTGGGTCTGCTTGGAATTGAGTTTCGTGCGGATTTGGTCGGCGGTCATAAATAAAGCCTCAGCGAAATAGGCAGGCACGGGGAGAGGAAGGGCAGGCCCGGAAAGAGAAGGGCAGGCACGGGGGCCTGCCCCTACGGGTCAATCCGAACCCCGTGTTCGCCCTCCTCTTTGTGCTCGCCCTTCTCCTCGGTCTCTACAATGCCTGCTTCGGCAGCTCGGCGGTCTTGGCCTGCCAGGCGGCAATCAGGGTGTCTTCGTAGTCGTCGGCGTCGCTGTCTTTCAGTTTATTGTTTTCTTCCAGCCATTGAAGCGTCCGCCGGGTGCCTTCTCGGAAGGAGATGGTCTGGCCCGAATAGTCCGTGTCACGCTTCAGCTTGGTGTTGTCGAAGACCGACGGCCAGCTTAAAATCTCGTAAGTGCCGCCGGACAGCCCCGGCGCGGTGTCGCGCAGGATGTCGGTCGGGATATGGACGGGCATAAATGTCCCGCCGCAGACTTCGGCGACCTGTTCATGGTAGGTGTTCCAGGTGAACCACTCGTCGGCGGTGATGTTGTACGCTTCCCCGAGGCAGCGCGGATTGCCCATGGTCGCAATGAAGCCCCGCGCGACATCGTCCACATGGCACGCCGCCCACAAAGAATTGCCGTCGCCCTGCACAATCACGGGCTTGTTTTTGCGTAATCTATCCACAAACGTATCGCTTGGGCCGACCGACCGGATAATGCCGCTGCCTTCGCCGTAGGAGTGCGACGGGCGCATAATAGTCACCGGCAGAGTTTTGTCTTCAAACGCTTGCAGCAGAAGCAGCTCGCAGATGGCCTTGTCTTTGCCGTAAGAGCCGATGCTGTGGTACGGCTCGGTCTCGGTGGTCGGAATCTGGGAAACGGGACCCGAATACACGCACACCGTGGAGCAGTGAATAAACTGCCCGCAGCGGCCTGCAAATGCCCGGATGGCCGACGCGCTGTCTTCGGGCGCGAACGCCACCATGTCTACGACCACGTCGTAAGTCTTGTCCGCAAACGCCGCTTCAAACGCGGCGTAGTCTTTGCGGTCGCCATGAATGATGTTCGCGCCTTCCGGCAGCCTATTCTCCGATTGGCCACGGTTAAACAGCGTGACTTTGTGCCCCGACTCCAAAAGCTGCCGGGCAATCGAAGTCGAGATCAGCCCGGTCCCGCCGATAAACAAAACGTGCATGGCGCGTATTCCTCTGCCCTTATTGTACCCCGTGAAAAAAGAATCGCGCGACTCCGCCGTTTCTTCTTGACAGCCTATATTTAGTGTGCTATACTGAAAATCCGCACTAGATATAGGATAAACCAACTCCATGAAGTGTCCGTACTGCGGCCACGATGACGATGCCGTGCTGGACTCGCGCCCGATGCGGGACGGCGAGGCGATTAAAAGGCGCCGTGAATGCAAGCACTGCGAGCGGCGCTTCACCACG
Organism: Capsulimonadaceae bacterium; assembly: GCA_965246745.1. GTDB lineage: Bacteria > Armatimonadota > Armatimonadia > Armatimonadales > Capsulimonadaceae > JANXMY01. The sequence continues at coordinate 630,558 of OZ251980.1, read as the reverse complement.
TTTGAAACCATCGAGGAAATGCAGCTTACGGTGGTCAAAAAGCCCGACCGCGACGGCCATCAGCGCCGGGAGCCGTTTGACCGCAACAAGCTCCTGCGCTCGCTCAGAGTGGCGTGTCAAAAGCGGCCGATTTCGGAAGAGACTTTGCAGACTATCAGCGACGACATCGAGCGGACGCTGGCGAACCGTTTGGATAAAGAAGTGCCGTCGGCGGAAATCGGCGAGATGGTGATGGACAATTTAGGCCGTTTAGATCAAGTCGCGTATGTCCGCTTCGCGTCGGTGTATCGTCAGTTTGAGGATGCCACCCAGTTTCGGGACATCGTGAACCTGCTGAAAAAGCAGGGCGGGCGGCTGCGGAAAGAATAGCACGAAAGCCGATAGCCACGGCATGAATGCCGAGGCTGAGATAAACCAGTGTCGAAGCGACACAAGAATTTTGATCAATCTGTTTTGCGTCGCGGCGACGCTGGTTTATCCCAGCCTCGGCATTCATGCCGTGGCTTCCTTGCACTTATTGAGCATATCATTACTGAACATATCACTTAGAACAGCAGGAGACAGACCATGCCTGAGAAAAGCACCGGCAAAAAGAACGGCGCGGGAACGACGCTGGATTTGATGGGCGATGAAGAGGCCGCAAAGCCTAAGCCTGCACGCAAGCCCGCCGCCCAAGCGCAGGCCGCCGAGGCCGCGCCGAGCGAGACGAATACAGGGGACGGCGGCGGGGCGCTGTTCGGCGGCGATGAGGTAGATTTGGATGCCCGCCATCCCGCCGATGTCCCTGCCCTCGGCTACCCGGCCCCGTCGCAGATCGCCCAAGTCAGCGGTGCGGCGGACCCGTTTGCCGACGACGGCGGCGGCGAGGAAGACCCGTTTGAAGATACCGTCATGGCCCGGATGCTGGCCGACGAGCCGGCCCCGCTGCTCAGTCCCCTCCGCGCCGCCCGCGAGAACATGAACGAGGCCGTGAGCGCCCCTGCCGGGCCGGACTTGGACGCGTTTGCCGACCCGGTCGCCGTGCCTGAAGTTGAGCAAGTCGTGGATTTTGAAGAACCTGCACTCCGAGAAGAAATGGAAACACCCATGCCCGCCGCCATTGCCGAAGCCCCTGCTGTTCAGCCCGAAGCCAAAGCCGTCCCTGCCCAAAACGCCGCGCCGGGCCTGACCTTCACCCGCCGCTACACCAAGCCGGGGCAAAACGTCTGGGACACGACCGAATGGGAGCTTCGCAACGCCGCCATCACCGGCAGCGACGGCACCGTCGTCTTTGAGCAGAACGGGGTCGAAATCCCCAAATCCTGGTCGCAGCTTGCTACCAATGTCGTCGTCTCGAAATACTTCCGGGGACAGATCGGAACGCTGGAGCGCGAATACTCGGTCAAGCAGCTTATCGGGCGGGTCGCCGATAAGATTTTGGAATGGGGTCAGCGCGGCGCGTACTTTGCGACCGACGGCGACGCCGAAGTTTTCCACGACGAGCTGCGCTATATTTTACTGCACCAATTCGCTGCGTTCAACAGCCCCGTCTGGTTCAACCTCGGCTGGGCCGGACGCCGCCAAGCGGTGTCAGCCTGTTATATCACAGAGGTAGACGACTCGATGGAGTCGATCTTGGATTTGTACAAGACCGAAGGCATGCTCTTTAAAGACGGATCCGGCAGCGGGCATAATCTGTCGCCGCTGCGGTCGTCGAAAGAGCCGCTGTCGGCGGGCGGGCGGTCGTCGGGACCGATTGCGTTTATGAAGGGCTTGGACGCGTCGGCGGGTTCCATCAAGTCGGGCGGCTCGACCCGCCGCGCCGCCAAGATGGTCATTCTGAACGCTGACCACCCGGATATTCAGGAGTTCATTGACTGCAAGAAAGACGCCGAGCTGAAAGCGCATGCGCTGATTGACGCCGGGTACTCGGGCGCGTTCAATGTCCACGGCGGCGCGTATGACACGGTGCCGTTCCAGAATGCCAACCATTCGGTGCGCGTCACCGACGCGTTCATGCAGGCGGTCGAGACCGACGGCCCATGGGAAACCAAGTTCCGCACCGACGGCAAGACCGCCGAAACGCTTCGCGCCAAAGACTTGCTGCACTCCATCGCCGAAGGAACGTGGGTCTGCCTACCGCCCGGCGAACTAATTCTCACGGAGAAAGGGGAGCGGCCGATTGAGACAATCCAAGTTGGAGATCGCGTGTGGACGCATAAAGGGCGGCTTGCTCGTGTCGATCACCCTATGGCGCGTCACTTCGCAGGCGACTTGATAGAAATCAGCGTCAACGGCTATCACCGGATGCTGGTGACGGACAACCATCCCGTTCTGGTTTCCGGCTACAAGAGCAAGGCCGAATTCCGGTCTGCCGAAAAGGTATCAGCCGGGGACTATCTAATGGTTCCTAACTTCCGTCCCGGCGATGGGCGGAAGGGGGTGCGGGAGTCGCAGGCGACGGCGTTCTTGCGTCTTTTAGGATACTACTTGGCTGAGGGGTCTGTGGAGGATGACAACGGAACGCCTTCCACCGTGCGGTTTACCTTTCACATCAATGAGGCTGACTATACGGATGATGTGCTGGCGCTCATCAAACAGGCTTTCGACAAGACCGCCTCGGTTCGTGTCCGAGAAGACCATAACGTGCGCGAGGTGGTTGTTTGTTCGCGCGAGATAGCGGCAACATTCATGCGGCTTTGTGGGCGCGGCGCGTCCGGCAAACGGCTTAACGAAGATTTATTCACCGCCTATGACAGCGCGTCACTGCTGGAACTGGTTGACACTTGGCTGCGCGGGGATGGACATGACCGTATGCTAAATGCGACGCATCGTCAGCTCACCGGGCGCACAGTGTCGGAGGCATTAGCGCGGGACATCTTCCGCATTCTGGTGATGAACCGTCTTAAACCGACGATGCGCCGGGAGACGCCTGAAGGAAAGAAGCCTGTCTACTCGGTAAGTCTGTTCGGGCGTTGTGCCGCTCGTTTTTACAACCGGGTGCCGCGTGGGCGCGGCTACCTGCGCTATAAAGTACAGTCCGTGCGGCGGATACCTTACGAAGGACAGGTATACAACCTGAATCTTGACAGGGACAGCACTTTCCTGACAAACTTCTTTGTTGTACACAACTGCGGCGATCCCGGAATGCAGTACGACACGACGGCAAACGACTGGCACACCTGCGCCAACACAGATAGAATCCACGCAAGTAATCCGTGTGTCACCGGCGATACGCTGGTCGCCACTGCGGACGGCTGGCAGCGGATTGATTCGCTTGTCGGCCAGTCGGCCCGCATTATCGGAGCCGACGGCCTGCCGCACTTTGTCAGCCAAATTTTCCCGACCGGCCATAAGCCTGTTTTCAAGCTGCGGACCCGTGCCGGGTTTGAAGTGACAATCACCGGAAACCATCAAGTGCTGACGACCGAGCGCGGCGATGTTGCGGTTGACGACCTGCGCCTCGGCGACCATCTGCACCTCGAAGGAGCCGGCTTCGGACGCCGTGCGCTGAGCGAGACGCTGGCGCTTGCCATCGGCGTTGCGGTTGGCGACGGCTGCCTTTCTCGGCAGACTTTGCCGACTCGTGAGCAGGAATACGTCATTCTAACAATGGCGGCTGAGGAAGCGCCCATTCTTGACAAGATAGCTGCCGAGTTGAACCATCAGAAAGCAATCTTGCGGGCGGCTGGTATTGCCGGTCATCCGGGCGCGGCGGCGGTTGTGCCGCAGAGTGTATCGGGAACTTCGCGCCTTTCCGTCGGCTCTGCCTGCGTCGTAGACTTGTTCAAGGAGTTTGCGGTTCTCAGCGAGGGCAGCAGCCGGAAGAGCTTCACGCCGGTCGTTTACGATTTAGACAAGCCGGCACTCGCAGCGGTTCTGCGCGGCTTGTTTACCGCCGACGGCACGGTTGCGAACTATGGCGATAAAAGCCAGTATGTCGCGTTCGACTCGACTTCTCAAAAGTTGCTTCAGCAGGTTCAAGTGCTTTTGCTGTCGTTCGGCATCAAAGCCAAGCTTTACACCGAGCGGCGCGGCGGCGCGACGGAAGCTATGCTGCCGGATACGAACCGTGAGCTGAAATCCTACGCCGTGCAGGAGACGCATTCCCTTCGGATCAGCAAAGCCTCGCGCGTTATCTTCGAGCGGGAAATCGGGTTCGACCCGGCCAGCGCCAAAGCCGCGCGTTTGCGTGACATGAACCTTGCTTTCACAACATACAAAGACACGCTGACAGACGAAGTTGTCTCAATCACGGCAGCCGGCACTGCGGACGTGTACGACTTAACCGAAGCCGTCACCAGTCACTTTGTTGCGAATGGTCTTGTCGTGCATAACTGCTCGGAATTCTTCTTCTTGAACTCGACGGCGTGCAACCTGTCGTCGCTGAACTTGATGAAGTTTCGGGATGCTCGGAGCGGGGCGTTTGATACCGAGTCGTTTGAGCATGCGGTCAAAGTGATGATCACGGCGCAGGAGATCGTGGTCGGCTTCGCGCATTATCCGACCGAGAAGATCGAGGAGCGGTCGCATCGGTTCCGGCCGCTCGGGCTGGGCTATGCGAATTTGGGCGCACTCTTGATGGCGGACGGGCTGCCGTATGACAGCGATGCGGGGCGGGCGTATGCCGGGGCGGTGACGGCGCTGATGACGGGGCGGGCGTACCATCAGTCGGCGGTGGTGGCCCGCGACTGCGGCGGGGCGTTTGAAGGCTTTGCCGAGAACCGCGAGCCGATGCTGCGGGTCATGGGCAAGCACCGGGCGGCGGTGGACGACATCGCCGGGGCGCTCATTCCCAAGTCGCTTTTGGACGCCGCCCGAACGGCGTGGGACGATGCTTTGGACGAAGGGCAGGTATCGGGCTACCGGAACGCGCAGGCGACGGTGCTGGCCCCGACCGGCTGCCTGGTCGCCGGGTCGCTGGTGATTACAAATAAAGGGGTTGTGCGCCTGGGCCGTCTGGGCGATGTCAACGGGGCGCAGTGGCAGGATGTGACGTTTGACGTGCTGACCGACACGGGCCGCCAAAGCGCGACCAAGTTCTATGTCAACGGACTGGATCAAACACGGCGCATTGAAACCCACTGTGGGTACGCCATTCAGGGCACGCCGAAGCACCGGATCAAAGTGGTCAACGCCCAAACCGGGCAGTGGGACTGGAAGCGGTTCGGCGAGATTGTGGCAGGGGATGTCGTGGCGCTGTCGCTCGGGCAAAGGCTCGGCGACCCGCAGACTGTGACGCTGCCGCCGCTCGGCGAAGAATACTGGACGGGGGACTACACGACACGCGTTCCCAAAACCATGACCCCGGAATTGGCTGAAATCGTCGGTTACTTTATGGGCGACGGCTCGCTGCACGCCAAAGGGCCGCGCTTCTGCGTTGCGAATACCGAGTTGGATGTCGCGGGGCGTGTGCAAGCGCTGGTCAAGTCGCTGTTCAACCTGGACGCGCACTTGACCCCGCAGCAGGGGTACTGCGAAGTGGGGGTCCATTCGGTGCCGCTGGCGCTGTGGTGGGACACCTGCGGCTTCAGCAAATTGTCGCCCGGCGTCGGCCATGCGGGGAAAGGCTACCTCCCGCGAATCCCCGATGCGGTGCTTGCGACCAACGACCCTGCCGTCTACGGCGCGTTCCTGCGCGGGCTGTACGAGGCCGACGGCACCGTCACCGGCGGGGTGCCCTGCTGGTCTACCGTGCATCGCCCGTTCTCGGAGGAAGTCAAGACGCTGCTGCTGGCGCTCGGCATCCCGACCTCGACCAAGCAGGACACGACCGGCTGGAGCCAATCGCCCCTGTGGGTGCTGCGCCTGCGGAACACGTCGTATGCGTCCAAGTTCACCGAAGCCGTCGGCTTTATGAGCGCCCGCAAGGCGTCGCTTGTCAGCCGAAGCGACGGCGAGCAGGCCGCCCGGCATGACTGCATCTATCTCGCGCCCGAAGTCCTCGCGGCGCTGGTGCCGAAAAACAGCCCGCTGTTTAACGCCGTCACGCTGTCGCAAAAGCGGCACAACGGCGCGACCACCCGCCGGGCCGCCGAGTCGCTCTATGCCGCGACCCGCGACGAGCGTGTCGCTCACGCCCTGCGCTTCTTCTACGATGTGGTCACGGCCAACGACGACGGCGGGGAGCAGCTCACTTACGACCTGTCCGTCCCGGTCAACGTCACCTATATCGCGCAGGGATTCGTTTCGCACAACACCATCGGCTTTTTGATGGACTGCGACACGACGGGGATCGAGCCGGACATTGCGATTGTCAAGTACAAGTCGCTGGTCGGCGGCGGCATGATGAAGATCGTCAACCAGACCGTTCCCGAAGCGCTGCAAAGGCTCGGCTACGACGAGGCGGCAGCGGCGGGGATTATCCGGTTCATTGACGAGCACGACACCATTGAAGGAGCGCCGGGCCTCCAGCCCGAACATCTGGCGATCTTCGACTGCGCGTTCCGCCCGATGAACGGCACCCGGTCTATCCACTACCGGGGCCACCTGAAGATGATGGCGGCGGCCCAGCCGTTCATTTCGGGCGCAATCTCAAAGACGTGTAATATGCCGAACGATGCGACGCCCGACGAGATCGCCCAAACTTACCTGGAAGCGTGGAAGCTCGGCATCAAGGCGGTGGCCATCTACCGCGACGGCTCCAAGCGCACCCAGCCGCTGAACATGCAGAGCGAAAAAGCGGCGGCAAAAGCGGCGGCTGCCGAAGCCGTGGCCCCGGAAGCCGCGCCGGCCAATGCCCTGCCGACAAATGCCCTGGCGGTCCCGAAAGCGGTCCGGCGGCGGCTGCCCGACGAGCGCGAGGGCGTCACCCATAAGTTCAGCATCGGCGGCCATGAGGGGTATCTCACAGTCGGCCTCTATCCCGACACGCGGCAGCCGGGCGAGATTTTCATTCGGATGTCCAAAGAAGGGTCGTCTATCTCGGGCCTGATGGACAGCTTCGCGACCGCCATTTCGCTGGCCTTGCAGTACGGCGTCCCACTGTCTACTTTGGTGGACAAGTTTATCCATTCGCGCTTTGAGCCGTCGGGCTTCACCGGCAACAAAGAAATCCCGATGGCGAAGTCGGTGATGGACTACATCTTCCGGTATCTGGCCCTGCGGTTCCTGCAAAAAGAAGACCGCCACAATGTCGGTCTGCTGGCGGACCAGCCCGCCGAGGGGGACGCTTATTCGGCCCCGCCGAAGCCGTCCGCCCCGGCGCACGACTCCAAAAGCGGGACGCTGAGCAATGGGATCGCGAAAAACGGCAATGGAAACGGCCACACCAGCAGCAATGCCCACCTGGCCGAGACCAACACGGCGACGCTGGCCGACCACGAGCACGAAATCTACCGCGCCCAGTCCGACGCCCCGCCGTGCCCCGAATGCGGCGCCATCACCATCCGCAATGGAGCCTGCTACCGCTGCATCTCCTGCGGCACCAGCTTAGGCTGCTCGTAGGCAAAAGGGCGCAGGCTATCTAGCCTGCGCCCTTTTTGTTCAGAAGAATCCGATGGGGGAGGAGGCGCAGGCTGCTTCCTGTCCAGTTCCCCACACTTAGGTTTCATCGGGGTGGGGCGGAGAGGCTTCTATGCTTGATTTCTTGACACGAGCTTTCTTACGGTGGTCTTTGCTCCCAGTCAGCCGGGCGCTCGACGTGGAACCCGGAAGCCGGATTGAAAGCCAGATACGGGACGCCATCGCCGCGATTGATGCAGTGCATACTGATGGAACACTTTCTCGGCTGCCGGTGACGACGGCTTTACTCACCGACCAGCACGGGAGATTTGGGAGTACGACTGCCGGAGACGCATTAGAAATTGTCCTGAACCTATTCAGCCCACATGTGGAGCTGACAACCGTGCATGAGATTGGGCATTTCTTAGATTTGAAAGCACTTCACCCCGCTGTGCTGTGGGCTTCTGAGAACAGCCCGACCCTCGCTCCGTGGCGGAAAGCGGTCAAGAGGAGCCAGGCCGTTCAAGCGCTGAGGCACTTTTCCGATCCGGCTGTCAGCAAGATAAGGGGCACGCAGGGAAATGGTTTTGTGGTAGAATATCTCGTTGATAAAACCTATGTGGCCTACCTTCTCCGTGCAAAAGAACTTTGGGCACGCAGCTATGCCCAGTTTGTCGCGACTGAAAGCCGCCAGCCGGCCTTGATGCAGCAGCTAGAGGCGGAACGGGAACGACCGGAAAGCGGTATTTATTACCCAAAGCACTGGGATGAGTCTGATTTTCAGCCGATTTGCGCCGAGATAATTACTCTTCTTCGAGATTTGAGGTGGAAACCATGAGCAAAAAGATGATATTCGCAGACCTCTTTCACCGCGCCCCGCCTGCCGCGAACAAACCCGCACGAGAGCAGGCCGCCGAAACGGAAGAATTAATCCATAAGCTGAAATCCGCAGAAGTCGAGACGCGGTTCCGGGAAGCGCTTGCCAGCGGCAAAATTACCGGCGATATCATCGTTACGGACGATCAGGGAAATGTCGTTCGCGAGACGAATAGCCCCAGCATCTTCGACCTGTGACCAGCGAGGAATACTGACGCCGCCGCCTCCCAGCGGCGGCGTTACTTATTTCAGAGAGCAAATAAAATGCGCGAGAACTATGGACTTTACTGCTACTGGGATGTCAACAATAATTGTTTTGTTGCTTTCTCTCCCAGCTTTGAGCTATGCCGAGGCCGAGGAGAAACCCACGCGGAAGCAGTCGCATCTCTCCATGACGAGGTACAGGAATGGGTCAACACAGGCCACGAACTTGGAGCAAGTCAGTTTGATCCGTTTTCCGGCACCGCTGTTCAGCAGCAGATCATGCCCATGCCCGCCGCACCGGCACTGCCTCAAAACACTGGCGAGAAGCCTGTTGAACTTGCTGAGGCTCAACAACCGATACCATCCCTGCTTGCAGTAGACGTGTCTTCAGTAAATATGCTGAAGGGCGTCGGTGTGCAAGCAGACTTTGGGGTGAAGTTAGTCGAGGCTGGCTTGATGACCAACGAAGAGCTTAAAGCCACTTTAGACACCTATGTGAACGTGTACTTCTATGATCCGCGCATTCATGGTCTTGATCCAATTTGTGTTGATTTAGAACACACGACGGCGAATATGGACCTTGTGACAGGATGGATTGGTTAGCTCAATGGATACTGCTGCTTCAACTGTCACAATCGTCCCAGAAGATACTGTAGCTCAAGTACGGGTCAGTGCGTCATTACGCCCGGCACCGGAACGTTCGTTGCTGCGCCATGTTGGAACCTGGCAGGGTGATGACTTTGAGGAATGCCTTCAGTTTGTAGCTGAGGCGCGTGGTCCGGTTGAGTTCCGAAACGAAGAACGCGCTATTCGTTTCCATTCTCTGACTTGCGCTCCGTGTGGTATACTAAGCGCACACTTGGCCGAACCTCTTTTGGCAGTGACTATTTGGATGGAAACCCGATGCGGGGCAGGGGAGAATGAACGTGCCGGAAACAAATGGAACAGAATGGAAGCGGACGGTTTCGTGCGGGGACGTGTCGGAGGCGATGATCGGGTCGGCGGTGACGCTGAACGGGTGGGTGAACAAGAACCGGGACCAGGGCGGGATTGCCTTCTTAGACCTGCGGGACCGGAGCGGGATTGTCCAAGTCGCGGTGGATGGCGGCCCGGCCCCCGAAGCGCTCGCCGTCGCGGAAAAGCTGCGGTCGGAATACTGCGTCAGTGTGCAGGGGCTGGTCCGGCGGCGGCCGGCCGGGAGCGAGAACGAGAACTTGCCGAACGGGACGGTGGAAGTGGCGGCGTCGGCTCTGGAAGTTCTGAACCCCGCCAAGACGCCGCCGTTTCCGATTGCCGAGGAAAAAGACAGCGCCATCAATGAGATGCTGCGGCTCAAATATCGGTATCTGGACCTGCGCCGGCCGGTGATGCTGGAAAAGATGAAGCTGCGGCATGAGGCCATTCGGCTCATTCGTGAGTTTATGTACGGGCGGGGCTTTCTCGAAATCGAGACGCCGGTGCTGACCAAATCGTCGCCGGAAGGCGCTCGCGACTACTTGGTGCCCTACCGCCTCGAACCCGGCCTGTTTTATGCGCTCCCGCAGGCCCCGCAGCAGTTCAAGCAGCTTCTGATGGTCGGCGGCATCGAGCGGTATTTTCAGATCGCTAAGTGTTTTCGGGACGAATCGCAGCGGGCGGACCGGCAGCCGGAGTTCACGCAGCTCGATTTAGAAATGTCGTTTGTCGAGCAGGACGACGTGCTGGAAGTGGTCGAGTCGCTGTATTCGGAGATCATCCCGAAGATTTCCCCCAAGTCGGTCGTGACGCCGTTCACACGGCTCACTTACGACGAAAGCATGGCCCGCTACGGGACCGACAAGCCCGACCTGCGCTATGGCTTAGAGCTGAAGGACGCCGGGCCGCTTTTGGCGAACACGCAGTTTTCGGTGTTCCAAGCGACGCTTGCGGCAGGAAACCAGGTGAAGCTGCTCCGCTACCCGTCGGGGGCGTCGCTGTCCCGCAAAGAGATTGACGACCTCACGGCTTTGGTCAAAGAAACCGGCGCGAAGGGTCTGGCGTATCTGCTGGTCACAGACGAAGGGGTCAAGTCACCCATCGCCAAGTTTTTGACCGAAGACGAGATTTCCGGGCTGGTCGCGCTGGCCGAAGCCGTGCCCGGTGATTTGGTCGGCTTTGTCGCCGACACGCCGGAGATTGTCGCCAAAGCGCTGGATGTGTTGCGCCGGGAGATCGGCAAGCGCCTCAAGCTGGCCGACCCGAACATCCTGCACTTTGCGTGGGTGACGGACTTTCCAGTGTTTGAGTGGGACGACGACTCAAAGTCCTGGACGTTCGCGCATAACCCGTTTGCGATGCCGCATGCCGAGCATTTAGATATTCTCGAGTTCGACCCGGCCCGGTGCCGCGCGTATACCTATGACCTGGTCTGCAACGGCTCGGAAGGGGCATCAGGGTCCATTCGTATCCACAAGCGCGATATTCAGGAGCGCATCTTTCGCATGCTGGGCAAGAGTGACGCGCAGATTGCGGCGCAGTTCGGGCACATGCTGGACGCGTTTGATTTCGGCGCTCCGCCCCACGGCGGCATGGCCCCCGGTATTGACCGCCTCATTATGTACCTGACCGACGACGACAATGTCCGCGAAGTGATCGCATTCCCGAAGTCCGGCGGCGGCTTCGACCCGATGATGGATGCGCCGTCGGAAGTGGAAGACAAGCAGCTTCGGGAGCTGGGGATTACAGTCAAGCGCCCACCGAAGAAAGACGCGAATTGATGCTGGGTATGAGAGCGCGGGAGTTCACTCCCTCGTTCTTATAAGGCGTCGTTAATTACTTAAGGCAATCAACGGCTTATGGCACGGCAGTCACTCACGGAAGCGGCGGTGGATATTCCCGCGCTGGCGGCGCGGACCGATTCGGGGACGTTTCAGCGGGGGCGGGAATACTCGCTGCAAGGACGGGTGCGGCTGCGGCGGGTCGAAGCGGACGGCGCGGTCGCGGAAGTGCGCGGAAGCGAGGCGTACACGGTCTTGTTTGAGATGCAGGGCGGGCGGCTCGTGTCCGCCTGCGACTGCCCCGTCTCGGGCGGCGACATGGGCGAGGTCTGCAAGCATCAAATCGCCGCCGCGCTGGTGCTGAAGAATTATCTGCGGACCCATCCGCCGGAAACGTGGGAAGGCGTGCTGGCGGCGGGGGTCAAAGCCGGGCAGCGCAAAATGCTGACGCCGGGGGCGCGTCAGGCCCTGTTTTTCAGCGTGCAGGAGCGGCGCTCGGAGTGGGCCGTGTTCCCGTACACCCTGCCGCTGAGCTTTTTGGCGGGCGCCGACCTGACTGACCCGGACGCGCTCGGCAAGTTCCTGAAAGCCGGCAAGCTGTCCAAGCAGGCCAAAGCCCTGCGGTCGCAGATTGACCCGCGCCGGTTTGTGCCGGTGCTCGGCCTCGGCCCCGACTCGCTGAAATTCGCCGCGCTGGCCGGGCAGGGCAATTATTCCTACTTTTACGAAAAAGCGTTTGAGCCGTCGGTCCTGCTTCCCCTGCTGGCCGGCGGCTTTGTGTTTCGCGGGCGCGAGTCGGACCCGCTGCAATCGCCGGTGCGGGTTTCGGCCCAAAGCGGGCGGGCGGAAGTGGAGCTGGCGCGGGCGGCGGACGGCCTGACCCTGCGGCCGTCGGTGCGGCTCGGCGAGGACGTGTTTGCGCTGCTTCCCGAGAAAACGTCGGTGGTCAGCGTTGACCCGCTGTGGCTGCTGTCGAAGCTGACGCTGTATCCGGTGGAAGAAGGCGCGGGCCTCGTCAGCATTCTGCTGGATCACCCGGACTTGACCGTGCCGGCTGACGAGACTGCCAAGTTTTTCGATACGTTTCTGCTGCCGATGGCCGAGCAGGTGGCGGTCACAGGCGAAGGGGTGGCGACCGAAGATGAGACCGCCGCCGAGCCGGTCCCCCGGCTGTATCTGAGCGAAGAAGACCAAGCGCTCCGGGTCAGCCTCAAATTCGGCTACGGCGAGACCGAAGTGGATTTTGACCGGGCCGCGCCGGAAACGATGCTGCTGCGAAAGCCGGACTCGGTGACATTGGTGCGCCTGCGCCGGCAGCCGAGCCTGGAAGCGCACTGGGCGGAAACGCTTTCCGAGCACAAGCTGAAGCGCGGCGGGGAGCCGGGGCAGTATGCGCTGCGGGCCAAAACCGCCGCCGTGGATTTTCTGCTCTCCGAAATCCCGAAGCTGACGGCGGCAGGGTACGAAGTGTACGGCGAGGCCGATCTCTTGTCGGCGAAAGTCAGCCGGGCCGTGCCGACCATTGCGTTTCGGGTGTCATCGGAAATTGACTGGTTCGATGTGGATGCCGTGGTGTCGTTTGGGGACACGCAGATTTCCTTGAAAGAAGTCCGAAAAGCCGTCAAGCGCCGCGAGCGGTTTGTGAAGCTGGCCGACGGGTCCCTCGGCGCGATCCCCGAAGCGTGGCTGGAAAAGTATCGGTATCTGTTCTCGATGAGCGAGGAAGCTGAAGGCGACGGCTTGAAAATTTCGGCGTCGCAGATCACGCTGCTGGACCAGCTTTTGTCGGACGACGAGATCATGGAAGCCGACGCGGAGTTTCAGCGGCGGCGCGAGCACCTGCGCGGCTTCGAGCATATCGCGCCGACCCTCATGCCGCAGAATATCCAGGGCACGCTGCGGCCGTACCAGAAAGCGGGCGTGGACTGGCTGCACTTTCTCCATGACTACGGCTTCGGCGGCTGCCTGGCCGACGACATGGGCACGGGCAAGACCTTTACGACCCTGGCGTTTTTGCAGTCGCTGGCCGAAAGCCATCATGCGACCGCCGCGACGCTTTTGGTGCTGCCCCGGTCGCTGATTTTCAACTGGGAGCGGGAAGCCGCCAAGTTTACGCCTCAATTACGCCTCTTGAACCACGCGCACGGCGGGCGGGCCAAAGACATCGCCCTGTTTGACGAGTACGATTTGGTGCTGACGACCTACGGGGTTTTGATCCGCGACGCCGAGCTGATGCGGGCGCATCGGTTCCATTATGTCGTTTTGGATGAAGCGCAGGCGATTAAAAATCCGCTGTCGCAGAGCGCTAAAGCCGTGCGGCTGCTGCAAGCCGACCACAAGCTGTCGCTGACGGGCACGCCGGTCGAGAACTCGACGATTGAGCTGTGGTCGCAGTTTGCGTTTCTCAATCCCGGCCTGCTCGGCAGCTTTGAGCACTTTCGCACCGAGTTCGCCGGGGCGATTGAAAAAAACCAGGACGAAGTCGCCGCCGCGTTTCTGCGGAAGCTGGTGCATCCGTTTATTCTGCGCCGGACCAAAGACCAGGTCGCGCCGGAATTGCCGCCGCGCACCGAGGAGATTTTGGAAGTCGAAATGGAGCCGGGCCAAAAAAAGCTGTACGAAAAAACACGCGATTTTTACCGTGACCAGATACTCGGGATTGTGGACACCGGGGGGGTGGGCGACGCCCGCATGAAGATTTTGGAGGGCCTGCTGCGCCTGCGGCAGATTGCAAACCATCCCCGGCTGGTGGAACCCGACACCCGCGCCGTGTCGGGCAAGTTCGAGCGGCTGCTCGAAACGCTGGAAACGCTGCGGGCCGAGGGCCACAAAGCGCTGGTGTTTTCGCAGTTTGTTTCGATGCTCACGCTGGTCCGGGAGGCTTTAGATGCCCGCAAAATCCCGTATGCGTATTTGGACGGTCAGACGCAGGACCGGCAGGGGCGGGTGGACGACTTTCAGAACAATCCCGACCTGCCGTTTTTTCTCATCAGCCTCAAAGCCGGCGGGGTCGGCCTGAATTTGACCGCTGCCGATTATGTCATTCACATTGACCCGTGGTGGAACCCGGCGGTGGAGATGCAGGCGACCGACCGGACTCACCGGATTGGGCAGACCCGGCCGGTGTTTGTGTATAAGCTGATCACGCGGGACACGGTGGAAGAAAAGATTTTGCTGCTTCAAGACCGCAAGCGGGCGCTGGTGAGCCAGCTTATCTCCACCGAGACGAGTTTTTTCAAGTCGCTGACCAAGCAGGACATCGAGCTTTTGTTTGAGTAGCGCGGGCGGGACGGGCGGGAGCTGAAAGCGCAACAATTTATTTCCGCGCTTCTTCTCTTGACAAACCCGGCCCCGCTCGGGTATTCTTCGCGCAGACTTTTTGCGCGTGTCACCTTCTCAGCTTTTTCAACACGTTTTTGTCGGCAATGACGTCTTTTTTGCGTATGGCCCCGGCGACCGCCGGGCACCCGCGCAGGGAAGGCGTCTTTTTTGTGTGTCTCTGCTATCTCGGTCAAAGAAAGAAAGAAACTCATGGGAATTGCAATCACCCCAGCAAAGGCAGGTGCGCCCGAAGCGCCACGGCCCGCTCTCAAAGCCAATGCGATCGGCCTCAGCGACTCGGTCGTCATGGCAATCGCCGGCAGCGCTCCGGCGTACTCCCTGACCGCCTCCACGGCGGCGCTGGTCACGGCGGCGGGTCTCGGCGGCCCGGCGGCGCTGCTGTATGCGGCGATCCCGATGTTCGGGATTACGTTTGCGTTTATGTACTTGAACCGCTGGCGCTCCGACGCCGGCGCGACTTACACCTGGATCGGCCGGTCGCTGTCGCCGTCGCTGGGCTTCATGGCCGGGTGGGCGCTGCTGGTCTCAAACGCTCTTTCGATGGTCTCCGGGTCGCTGCCGCTCGGGGCGACGACGCTTCAGCTTGTCGCGCCGCACCTTAAAGACAACGTGGTCGCGGCCACCGCGATGGGCATGCTGTGGTTTATCGCAGTTGCAATCCCCCTGTTTTTCGGCATTACGTCCACGGCGATTGTCCAGAAGTGGATGACGAGCCTTGAGATTTTGGGCCTTTTGGCGCTGGGCATCGGGGCGCTGGTGAAGTTCTCCGCCCACCCGGTCGCCGCCTTTTCCTGGCACTGGTTTTCTCTGCATCAATTCCCAAGTGTTCCGGCGTTCATGGGCGGCATGCTGGTCGCCGTGTTTTACTACTGGGGCTGGGATGTGTCGTCGAACCTTGCCGAAGAAAGCAAGAACCCGCATTCCGACCCCGGCACGAGCGGGGTCTACGGCATGATCGGCCTCGTCGGAATTTTCCTGCTGCTGCAATGCGTTATTCAGATGGGCCTGACCCCGGCGCAGGTGGCGGCGAACTCGGCCACCCTGCTGCCGCTGCTCGGGGACATGGTGCTGCCGCACCCGTTCGGCTCGATTGCCGTGATCGTTGTGGTCGTGTCGTCGCTGGCGACGCTTGAAACCGCTATGCTTCAGTCGAGCCGCTCGCTGTTTGCGATGGGCCGGGACCGGGTGATCGGCGGGCGGTTCGCCGAGCTGCACCCGCGCTTTCAGACCCCGTGGCTGGCGAGCCTGGTGACGGGCCTGACCGCGCTGGGCTTGTTTGCGCTGGCGAGCTTCAGCCCGAATATCAACAAGCTGATGCAGGATTTGATCGGGGCCATCGGCCTGCAAATCGTGTTTTATTATGCGCTGGCGGGCGTGGCCTGCTTCTGGTTTTACCGCCGAACGCATCTCCAAAGCGCGTCCAATCTGCTGATGCAGGCCGTTTGGCCGCTCGGCTCAGCGCTGTTTTTGGTGGCCGTCGGCTACTACAATATCCTGTCGCTTGACAAGCGCGTTTCGTGGCTCAGCGCCGGCACCATCGCTGTCGGCATCGTCCCGCTGCTGTATTATCGGTGGCTGAACAAGAGCGCGTACTACACGGACAAAGCTGAGGCGGCGGTTTAAAGTGGAACATAGCGGACTTGATTTTTGAAGTCGCTTTCAGTGCCGGCCTGCACAATGTAAACCAGGTCCGTGATCGAAACTCCAATCGGCGCGAGTTTTTTGACCACAATGACCCCCGGCATCGGCAGGCCGGTGCGGACCCGGTTCAGCGCAAACCCGCTCATCGTATTCACATCGTGGGTTAGAAGAACGCGGTTGTCCTGGGTTGCCCATGCCAGGACATTCCGGTCTCCAACATTCGTCAAGCCGACATCCTGTACCGTTTCGACAATCATCTCCGGCACTTGCCGCCGGACGCCGCGCAGGATGTCGGCATCGAAATCTTCATCGGCCAGGAAGCGCATCATTCTTAGCCTCGTTTTCCCGCCGCCGCGCTTCCAAGCGTGCTCGAAATTCCGTGTTGGACGGCTGGTTCGCTTCGATCTCCCGCCGTAGCTCTTCCGCTTTCACCTCCTGCCGCTCGATATAAGCGTCTACCACGCTCCGGTGGCCCAGATAATAGGCAATCACGGCGTAAACGTCGCGCAGGTTCAGCGTCGGAAACGACCGCACAATGTCTTCCGGCGTGCGTCCTTGATTGAAATGGTGAACAACGCTGTCGAGCGAAACGCGCGTTCCTTCGATGCGGATCGCCCCGTTCTCCAGCTCCCGCAGCGGCGGCGCAATGCCGGCTTCCAAATCTATCTCCGAGAGTGCCATGACGTTCTCCTTCGGCTTTTGTTTTCCTGCGGTAGTATACTCGGTATCCGGGGTGTTTGACAAACACCCGCCCGCCCGGCTATACTCTGGTACTCTTTGGTATGGAGAAATGCACCGTGGCACAACAAGAACACCCCGACAACTCACACATTCAGAACTCCCCAGGCAGCGACCTTTGGAAAAAGCGGCATACGGCGGCGCATGTTTTGGCGCAGGCGGTTTTGCAGATGTTTCCAGGTGCCCGCCTCGCTATCGGACCGCCGATTGACGACGGCTTTTACTACGATTTTGAGCTGCCGCGCTCGCTGACCCCGGCGGACATGGCCGAGATTGAGTCGCGCATGCGTAAAATTCGCAAGCTGGACTACCCGCTGACCCGCACCGAAAAGCCGCGCGACGAAGCGCTGGCGTTTGAAGAGGCGCGGGGGCAGAACTATAAAGCCGAGCTGATCCATGATCTGCCCGAAGGCGAGACGATCTCGTTTTACACCCAGCACGACTTTACCGACCTGTGCCGGGGGCCGCATGTGGACAGCACCGGGCAGATCGGCGTCTTTAAGATTGACCGGATCGCCGGGGCGTACTGGCGCGGCGACGAAAAGCGCCCGCAGCTTCAGCGCGTCTACGGGGTTCTGTTCGACACGCAGGAAGAACTGGACGCTTATTATGTGCGCTTAGAGGAAGCCAAGAAGCGCGACCACCGGGTTCTCGGCAAGCAGCTTGGCTTGTTCGCGTTCAGCGAGGACATCGGGCCGGGCATTCCGCTGTTTCTGCCGAAAGGCGAGATCCTCCGGCACACGATGGAAACCTATGTCCGCGACTTGCAGACAAAGTACGGCTACCAGCATGTTTGGACCGGGCATCTGGTCAAAGAAGAGCTGTACCGCAAATCGGGCCATTTGGACAATTACGGCGACAAAGTGGCCGGCGGCATGTTCCCGCCGATCATCGAGCCGAGCGGCGAGCGGATGCGCCTGAAGCCGATGAACTGCCCGTCGCACATGACCCTGTTCAACACGCAGATGCACTCGTACCGCGACCTGCCGGTGCGCTACGCGGAGTTTGCGACCCTGTACCGCTACGAGAAAAGCGGCGAGCTGAACGGGCTGACCCGTGTTCGGTCTTTGACCCAGGATGACTGCCATATCTTCTGCACTCCGGCGCAGATCGAGAGCGAATTCACGCTGGCCTTGAAGCTCATTCGGGAGACTTTGGAGCGCTACGGGTTCACCGACTATTATGTCCGGCTTTCCCTGCGCGACTTCGACCCGGACAGCAAGTATGTCCAGGACGACGACCGCTGGAACAGCGCGGAAAACGCTCTGCGCTCGGCGCTCGACGCGAACAGCGTGGAATATGTGGAAGCACGCGGCGAGGCGGCGTTTTACGGTCCCAAAGCCGATTTCCTGACGCGGGACGTGCTGGGCCGCGAATGGCAGATTTCGACCATTCAGGTAGACTTCATCCAGCCCGCGCGTCTCGGCTGCTCCTACATCGGCGAGGACAGCCAGCCGCACACCCCGGTTGTCCTGCACCGAGCGGTCACAGGCTCTACCGAGCGTTTTTTAGGCATCCTGATTGAGCAGTACGCCGGGGCGTTCCCGACATGGCTGGCCCCCGTGCAGGCGGTCGTGCTGCCGATTGCCGACCGGCATGGGGAGTATGCGGAGACTGTCCGCAAAACGCTGGCCGACGCCGGCTTTCGGGTGGAAACCGACACGCGCAATGAGAAAGTCGGCAAAAAGATCGCCGAAGCCGAGACGCAGAAAGTGCCGTATATGCTGGTGACGGGCGACCGCGACGCGGCGGCGGGCACGGTCTCGGTCCGCCGGCGCGGCGGCACGGATTTGGGCGCTCTGCCGCTGGAAGAGTTCGTGAGCCGCTTGCGGGACGAGACGAAGGTGTAAAGGGAACTGGCACTTCCAGTGCCGGTCTTTGTGCTATTTCTGCAAATGAGGCCGCAGCATCGCCATCTGCGGCCTGTCTTTGCCGTCCTTCGGCTCAATGACCCCCATGTCCGCCGTGCCCCAAATGGACCCGGCGGCCCACCAGGCGTGGCCGACCCACACATCCCGGTTTGCTTCCATATACCGCAGCATGTCGTCGGCCGCCGCCAGCGCGGTCGGATTGTTGGCCGCCGAAAACTCCCCGAGAAACGCCCGCTGACCGCGCTGGCGGCACCACAGCGTGAACGCTTCCAGGCGCTCGCGGCCAATGGTCGTGCTGACCGCTTCCGGGTGCATGCCGGAGCTGTCGGAGTCGAAGTACTGATGCACTTCCCAAAAAAAGTGGTTTTTCGGGTCCCGGAAGCCGAGCATGGTTTTGGCATTGCCGCTGCCGATCCAGGAATGCGCCCCGGTCCAGGAATTGCCCGGCACGAGGATCAGATTGGTCGCGCCGGTCTTGCGGATTGCGGCGGCGGCGGCATTGGCCGCGCCGAGCCACTGCTCGTTCGGCATGTCATACGGCTCGTTCATCAATCCAAACCAGACATGCGGGTTGTTTTTGAACGCGGCCGCCAGCCGGCCCCAAAAGTCGGCGAACGCAGCCTCGGGAACGTCCGGGGTGCCGATCACTTTGCCGTAGTAGCGGGCATAGTCGTGCGGGTCCAGCAGCACAATCTGTTTGCGGGCCGCCGCCGCCGCGACCACGCGCTGAATGCGTCCCAGCACGACCGGATCAAGCCGCGTGTTCAGCGCCGGCTGAAGGTCCATCCAGTGAAACGGAAACCGGATGACGTTGACGCCTTTGCCGGCAAAATACGCCAGCTCCGCCGGGTTCGGGTAAACGTAATCCTTGCCGTAGACGGGTTTTTTGTTCGGCAGCGGCGTGGCAAACTCGCCGCCCGCGATGCTGACCCCGGTAAACGGCAGCGGCTGAGGGGCGGCGGGAGGAGCCGCCGGCTGCGCCTGTGCGAGCCGGCCGCAGGCCAGCAGCAGGGCGGTGAGGAAGATAGGCTGAAGTTTCATAGGGGCATTTTACCCGAAATGCGCCGCACTCTTGACAAAGCCGCCCGGCCCGGCTATAATAAGCCAAGTCCAATCAAGAAGAAAATGCGGGAGTAGTTCAGTGGTAGAGCACTTGCTTCCCAAGCAAGTTGTCGCGAGTTCGAATCTCGTCTCCCGCTCCATTTTCTCTTTTTCGGATATCCCCGGCGCCGTGCCCAAGTGGTAAGGGAGAGGTCTGCAAAACCTTTATGCAGCAGTTCGATTCTGCTCGGCGCCTTGAAACCCCAAAAGCCTCTGTTCCCTTAAAGAACGGAGGCTTTTTCTTGCGTCGGGCGCGGGTTAGGAGACCGCCGCGCGGTAGTGGGCGATAGCGTGGTGGTAGACGGTCACTTCGGTGCGGTCGGATTGGACCAGGCGCAGGGCGAGGTGGTCGCACCAGCGGACCCAGCCTTCCAGCGTTTCGCCGCCGAGCAGGGTCACAACCAGTGCGGTGCGGTTGTCGCGGTATTTGATGAGTTCAACTTCGCGCGGGGACAGGCGCTCTTCCGGGCGCGTTGTTCCCCGCAGCTTTTCCAGCTCTGAGATTTCCATTGAGAGTGTCCCTCAAATCAGGCGATAAGTCAGGCTATTTTTTCTTCGGGGCGGCTTCGACTTCCGCTTTGTGGCGGGCTTTGTGGCGCTCTTCGGTGCGCTTTCGGGTGCGGCGCAGTTCTTTGGCTCGGACACGCATGGGTTGTTCACCTCCTTTGGTTATATATCTGGTTATGAAATCGGACGCTGTAATTTTTCGCGCAGAATGTTTTCGTCCACGGCGTACTCAAACAAAAACTTGCCGTCGAGCAGAACCACGGGAATCTGCTCGCCGTACTGAATCAGCAAGTTTGGGTCGTCCTCAATGCTGATCTCTTCCAGCGTAAACGGCGTCCGGGCCTGCATCCGGGTCAGCAGGAAAACGGCGTCCTCGCACAAATGGCAGCCGGGCTTGGAATACACAGTGACGGTGTGCATGGCGCTAAATCCAGCCGACAATGCAGCACGCTTCCTGCAAGGCGGCGGCGGTCTCGATTTGTGTCAGCGACACCGGCGTTTTCTCCCAGTCGATCACGCCCCAAAACAAGCGGGTTTCGCCGCCGATGCCCAGCAGATAAGTGACCAGCCAGTACGAGCGGGCGCGGGCAAAGACGCGCAGGCTGTGCGCCCCGCCGGCGGACAGCAGCGGCGCGAGCGGCGTGTCATACCGGGCCACGTCACGCGACACGCTGAAATGCAGGCCGCTCGGGCCGTCGCCGCCGCTGTCCACATCCGCCAGCAGGGCAAACGGCGGGCCGGCATTGGTCGGGGCCACAAATGCATCCCGGAACCGGGCCGGGGCGGGCAGCGATGCGGCTTCCGCAGACTGCTCGCTCGCCAGGGCCTCGGCCCAGGTTTTGCCCCAGCGGCACAGCAGCGTGTGCGGCCGGTCCGCCGGGCAGGTGAACACGACCCGCCCGCGTGCCGTCCGGCTGCCGTAGCCGGTGGTGTAATGGGCAAACGCGAACGCCGCGCCGGGCAGGGTCTCGGCGGACAGCGCATCGGGGACAGGCCCGCACAGCAGGCGGCCTTCGGTCTCCGGGAAGCGCCCGCCGACAAGGAGGGTCAGGCCGCCGTCGCGCTTGTACTCGTGCAGGTGCGTAATCTCCGCGCCGGGCAGGGTCAGCGCCGGCGCGGCGCTCCACCGCACAAAATCCTCGGTCACGGCCTGCTGGATAGTCCCCGGCGCAGACCGGGCGACAAACCGCAGGCCGGGCCGGGCGCGTTCCAAAAACGTTTCATACGACACCAAGTCCGGCGCGATCGCCGCGCCGCCGCGCAGGACGGCGTCGGTTTCGGCGTTCACCGTCAGTGGCGGCAGCGGGATGTCCCGGTTCTGCCGCTCCCGCAGAAATCGGGCCGAGTAAACTTTTTCCGCGCTGGACATTTCGTCGAGCGGCTTCAAGCCCGGCACGAGGCGGCGGTCCGTGTCGTAGCGGTCCAAAAGCGCGTGCCGGGTCTGCGGGT
Organism: Capsulimonadaceae bacterium; assembly: GCA_965246745.1. Taxonomy (GTDB): domain Bacteria; phylum Armatimonadota; class Armatimonadia; order Armatimonadales; family Capsulimonadaceae; genus JANXMY01. Next base: position 608,672 of record OZ251980.1, on the reverse strand, counting down.
CGGCGGCGTTGCTGCTGCCGGCGTGGCCGCCGAGATGGGTCATCACCAGCATGTCGCCCGGCTCGGCGAGAAACTCCTGCACCGTGCCTGACAGCTCGGGCCGGGCGGTCATCAAGCTCAGACTTTCGGGGTTGTCGCCCATGACGGCGAAGTAGCGCTGGGCCGACCCGAGGCCGTACTGGAATGCGCCGCCGCGCGAGCGCACCGGGGTCAGAAAAATAAAGTGGCTCAGCACATCCTCGGTCGGCATGCGGGTTGCGTAGTCGCTGTCCACATGAAAATGCTGGCTGCTCCAGGGCGTGTCGGGGGCGTACACGCGCGGCATGTCCACCGCGCCGGTTTTGCGCGGGATCGTGTATTCCCGCCCGACCAGCTCCTGTAAAACGCCGTGGACCCGGTCGGTGACGCACGCGGCGACGACCTCGCCGAGCCGGGGCCGGTAATCCGGCGCTCCGACTTCCCCTTCAAAGCCGCCCGCGTCGAGAAACGCCACCGCTTCGGCAATCACGTCCGGCGGCACGACGTTTTTGACGATCAAATAGCCGTGCTCGACAAAAAACGCATGATCGTCCGGCGTCAGCTCCGTTGTTCGGCTTTGTTCCTGCGTGTCCGGCATAAACTCCCCGCGCCCCCGCGTGAGGCATTATAGCCGCATCGGCAGCTTAAAGTCAAGAAAATCGGACGCGCCTGCCAGGGAGCCGGGCCTCAAAACGCACGGTCCCCCGAAATCCACGCAGGAATACCAACGGGCCGCGCTGAACTTATGTCCTGAGCAGACCGATTTTCCGACCGTGCAAGGAGCCGTCAACGTGCAGCGAGCCAAACGATTATCTCTTATTCCTCCCTACCTCTTCGGCGAGATCGCCAAGCTGAAATCGCAGGCGATTGCCGAAGGACGCGATTTGATTGACCTCGGCATCGGCGATCCCGATCAGCCGACCCCGCCGGAGATTATTGACCACCTCAGCGCCTTTGCCCACGACCCGACAACCCATCGGTACGATGAGTCCAATATGGGCCGGGCAGAGTTTCTGGCAGATGTCGCGACCTGGTTTCAGGGTCGCTTCGGCGTGGCGCTTGACCCGAGCAGCGAGATTTTGGAGCTGATCGGCAGCAAGGAAGGGCTGGCGCATGCGGCGTGGGCCTTTATTGACCCCGGCGACGTGGCATTAGTGCCCGACCCGGCGTATACGGTCGTCAAAGTCAACACTTTGCTTGCCGGCGGGACGCCGTATGAGTTTCCGCTGCTGGCCGAAAACGGCTTTCTGCCCGACTTTACCAAAATCCCCGGCGAGGTGGTCAAGCAAGCCAAGCTGATCTATTTGAATTACCCCAACAACCCGACTGGGGCCGTCGCGACGCTGGACTTCTTTCAAGACGCCGTGAACTTCGCCCGCGAAACGAACACGCTGATTTTGCACGACTGCGCGTACTCCGAGGCGGGGTTTGAGGGCTACCGAGCGCCGAGCATTTTGCAGATTGACGGGGCCAAAGAAGTCGCGATTGAGACCCATTCGCTATCTAAAACGTTCAACATGACCGGCTGGCGGATCGGCTTCGCGGTCGGCAGCCCGGATGCCCTCCGCGCCCTGAACACCATCAAAGGCAATGTGGACTCCAAGCAGTTCGCCGCCGTCGCGCTCACCGCCGGGTGGGCGCTGAACCATGCGAGCAACGACGCCGCGACTTTGCTTTTGCAAAAGCGCCGCGATGTGCTGGTGGACGGCCTGAACCGCCTGGGCTGGAGCCTCGAAAAACCGAAAGCGACGTTTTATGTCTGGGCGCCCGTCCCGCCGGGGTACACGTCGGCGACATTCTCGCGCGAGCTTTTGGAAAAAGCCGACGTTCTCGCGATCCCCGGCCTCGGCTACGGGCCGCACGGCGACGGCTATGTTCGCATGTCGCTGACCGTCAGCGGCGACGTGGGCGGCGAAAAGCTGGAAGAAGCCGTCCGGCGCATCGAAAAGAACGTCGCTTTGGATTGGTCCGGCAGCACGAATGCTGCTGCATTATTGGGCGATTCGTCGGGGTAAGCAAAGAGTTCGCCCAGCCCCCAATAATGGGGGAGTTAGAAAAAATAGGGGAGTCAGAAAAAGACCCTGCCAGCCCTTCCTCTTCCGGCTCCCCCATTATTGGGGCTGGGGGGACTGATTTTCAAGGAGATTACATCACATGACTACACTGACGCAAATTGAGGCGCAAATCGCGGGCCGCGCCGTGCTGACCCACCCGTTCTACCAAGCCTGGCAGCGCGGCGAGCTGACAAGGGCCGCGCTGGCCGACTATGCCGGGCAGTATTACCACCATGTGTCCGCGTTCCCGCAGTACTTGTCCGCCCTGCATTCGCACACGTCCGACCCCGACACGCGCCGGGCGGTACTGCAAAACCTGGTGGACGAGGAAGCCGGAGCGCCGAACCATCCCGAGCTGTGGCTGCAATTCGCCGAAGGGCTGGGCCTGACGCAAGCCGAAGTCCTGGCGCCTCCCGCCGCGCCGGAGACCCTCGCGCTGGTGGAGACGTTCCGCCGCGCCTGCGGCGGCGGCTCGGTCGCGGCGGGCATTGCCGCGCTCTACAGCTACGAAAGCCAAATCCCGAAAGTCGCCGAAACCAAGATCGCGGGCCTCGAAGAGTTCTACGGCATTCGCTCAGACTCGGCCCTCGCCTACTTCCGGGTCCACCAAGAAGCTGACCTTGAGCATTCGGCCGTCGAGCGCAGGCTGCTGGAAAAGCATCTCGGCGACCCCGACGCTTCCGACGCCCCCGCCGCCGCGCAGGCCGCCCTCGACGCCGTTTGGAACCTGCTGTCCGGCGTCTGCGCCCGCCACGCCATCGCCTGCTGAGTCTATCCCCGAATGCCTCTTGAAGCCGTATTTTTGGACCGGGACGGGGTGCTGAACCCGCACATTCCCGGCGGCTACCTGCGGTCGGCGGGGGAGGCGACGCTGCTGCCCGGAGTCGCGGCGGCGATCCGCCGGCTGAACGACGCCGGCTTGAAAGTCCTGGTGATTTCCAATCAGCAGGGGGTCGGCAAGGGCTTGATGACGCTGGGCGATCTGGTGTCCATTCAGGAGCGCATGGCGGAATTATTGATGACTGAGGCCGGAGCGCATCTGGACCGCTGCTATTACAGCACCGAGCTGGCCGAAGCCAATTCGCCGCGCCGGAAGCCGGGGCCGGGCATGCTGCTGGAAGCGGCCCGCGACTACGGGCTGACCCTCGCGAACACGATTTTCGCCGGGGACTCGCCGACCGATGTGCAGGCCGGGCACGCCGCCGGGGTGGGGCACACCGCCTTGCTGCTGTCGGGGGGCGTCGCGGCCTACGCCCCCGGCGACTTCCATCCCGCGCCCGATTTGGTCTTTACGGGCCTCAACGCGCTGGCGGACTGGGTCTTGGAGCAGCCATGAAAATTAAAGCGTCCGCGCCGGGCCGCTGCGGGATTGCGGGCAACCCGACCGACATGTATGGCGGCTCGGTGCTGGCGCTGTCCACCCGCGAGCGGGCCTCGTGCACGCTGGCCGAAGCCGGCGCGATGCAGATTACGGTTTCGGGCCAAACCCAGATGCTGCACACGGCGGGCGATCTGTCGCTGCATTCCGGCGAGTATCTCAACGTCGCCCGCGCCGTGCTTTCGGCGCTGGAAGTGGACCCGGAGCACGCTGCGCCGTTTCATTTGTCGGCTGAAACCGATGTGCCGATGGCGGCGGGGCTGGCCGGCTCGACCGCTATTTTGGCCTGCCTGACCGGGGCGGTGCTCGCGCACCTCGGCCTGCGGCTCGGGCCGTATGAGACCGCCGAGCTGGTGCGGACTATCGAATACGACACGCTCGGCATTGTCTGCGGCTTTCAGGATGCGTATATGACCGTCTTCGGCGGCCTCAGTTTTCTCGATTTTGCCGGCAGAAACAGCGCCGCCGAGTTCGGCCCGGATACGCCGCTCGGCGCGGTCGAGCCGCTGGGGGCGTATGTCAAGGACCTGCCGTTTGTGCTGGCCCATACCGGAGTCCGCCATCATTCCGGCTCGGTCCACGCGACGCCGCGCGAGCGCTGGATGGCCGGCGACCCCGCCGCCGTGACCGGCTACGCCGAGATCGCCTCCCTGGCCCGCACCGCCAAACGCGCCCTGCTGTCCGGCGACTGCGGCGCTCTGGCGTCGGCCATGACCCGAAACCACGCGATTGTCCGCGACCTCGGCGGCTCCGGCGACGCTAACGAAGCGCTGATCGCCGCGGCATTAAGCGGCGGCGCACTCGCCGCCAAGCTCGCCGGCGCGGGCGGCGGCGGCACGATTTTAGCGCTTACGCTTGACCCCGAGCGCACCATCGCCGCGCTGACAGCCGCCGGAGCCGAAGCGATTTTGGTTCCCGCCCCCGTGCCGGGGCTGACCGTGGAGAAAGAAGCTTAGTGCTGACGGCGACGTTTATTCATGCACCGGGGGTGGGGCCGGCGACGGAGCAGGGGATTTGGGCGCAGGGAGCCTTGTCGTGGGACGAGTACCGGGAGCGGGCGTCGTCGCTGAAGCTGCCGCCGCGTCATAAAATCGCGCTGGCGCGGACCGTGAGCGAGAGTGTGGACGCGCTGGCCGAAGGGCGGACGGACTTTTTCGCCCATGCGCTGCCGAAAAAAGAACACTGGCGGGCGGCATCGGCGTTTCCAAAGATCGGGTACTTGGACATTGAAACCAATGGCGGGATGAGCGCCGACTCGATCACGCTGATCGGCCTCTATGACGGCTTTGAGATGCACGCGTATGTCAAAGGCGAGAATTTGGCCCAGTTTGCGTATGAGTGCCAGGGCTACGACGGGTTTGTAACGTTTTTCGGCACCGGCTTCGACCTGCCGTTTCTGAAGCGCCGCTTTCCGGTTTTGGAATCGGTCTTTGCCGACCGGCTGCACATTGATTTGTGCCCGCTCTTGAAGCGCCTCGGGCACACCGGGGGACTGAAGCGTATCGAGCAGCAGCTTCATATCGCCCGTGTTCCCGAAACCGACGGCCTGAGCGGGATGGACGCCGTGCGGCTGTGGCGGGCGTACCGCAAAGGCGGACGCGGGGCGGACGACGCCAAGCGCCTGCTGCTGGCGTACAACAAAGAAGATGTGGTCAACATGGAAGCCCTGCTGCGCTACGCGGTTCCGCGCCTCACGGCCCAAGCGGGGTATACTGAGCGTACCAGTGTGATGATACCGTGAAAGGAGAACGAAGACGATGGAACAGCAGCAAACCGGCGGCAGCGGCACCGGAGAGCCGGACTTGAGCGAGGAAGTGGCGACGCAGTCCGACGCGGCCCCGGCGAGCGGGGCGGAAACGCCCGCGCTGAACCGGGCGGACCGGCGGGCGCAGGCCAAAGGCAAAAAGACTGTCGGGGGCAGCGGTCCGGCCCTAAACACGGCAGGCAGCCGGGGGCCGAGCAAGCCGACCTCGGGCCACGCCGGGCAGGTGCGCTTCCCGCGCACGGGGCATAAGTAGGGCAGGGCGTGTCAAAAGGAAGCGAGTTGAGCTTCACTCGCTTCCTCGTTTGCCTCAGCCCGGCGCTTACGGCCGCGATTGAGGCGGCGCTGGCGAAGTGACCGAAGGGGAAACAAGCGGGGCAACGTCCATATCGCGCAGGCCGCCGGGGCGGAACGACAGAACCAGCGTGGTTGCCAGCGAGATCGCGGCGCAGAGCACAATGGTCGGCGGTGCGCCGATGAACTTGGCAAGCCAGCCGGCAAACAGCGAGCCGAACGGGATGGTGCCGATAAACATCAGCGTGTAAATGCTCATGACCCGCCCGCGCAGAGCATTCGGGACATGAAGCTGCATCAGCGTGTTCGATGTCGCAAAGCAGAGCACGAAGCCGTAAGACACCACGGTCATGGCGGCATAGGCCAGCCAAAGCGTCCGGGACAGACCGAACACAATCAGCACCAGGGTCGCCATCAGGCTCCCGGTCAGCAGCATGAAGCGCTGACGCTGCGGATTGCCGAGCAGCGCCACCGTCAGCGCCCCGCCGAGAGCGCCGACCCCGCGCACGGTTTCCATGAAGCCGAACGCCGTCACCTGCACTTTGTCCGTGGCGTGCGGCAGCAGGGTGTAGCGGACAAAGACGGGAATGAGCACGTTGAACGAAAACGCAAAAGTCCCGAATGAGCCGACTAAAATCACCAAGTTGCGGACGGTCGGGGTCTGCCGGACATAGCGGAAGCCTTCGCGGGTCGAGTTCCACACCCCGCGCAGGGAATTGTCGGCCTTTTGCCCGCCGTCCGGCGCGGTTTTCGGCGGCAGGCGCATCAGCAGCAGGCCGGCAATCACGGCCAGCGACAAAAATGCATTGGCGAGAAACGCCGTGCCGATTTTCACTTTCGCCGCTAACAATAAACCGGCGACGGCAGGCCCGAGGGCGCGGGCGGCGTTGAAAATGCTGGAATTCAGCGCAACCGCGCTCGGCACGTCTTCTTTTGCGACGATCTCGGCCACAAATGACTGCCGGGTCGGCATGTCGAACGCCGCGAACAAGCCCGACAGGCCGGCGAAAAACAAAACGTGCCAAATCTCGACTTTCCCTTCCGATGCCAAAATCCCCAGCCCGAGGGCGCAGAGGATCAGGCCGCTTTGGGTCACCAAAAGCATGCGGCGCTTGTCCACCCGGTCGGCGACCACCCCCGCCAGCAGCGTAAACAAAAAGATCGGCAGGCCGCCGGCGAAGTTGACCCAGCCCGAGTAAAAGTTTGCGGCGGCTTCCACGGCCGCCGACGGGTGGCTCGGCCCGGAGCCGGCCGCCGCGCCGGTGGTATGGAGCAGGTGCGCCGAAACCGGGTCCACCAGCAGCACAATCAGCCAGCCTTGCGCGAGGTTCTGCGCCCAGGTGCCGATCAGTGAGATAAGCTGCCCGGTCCAAAACAGCCGGAAGTTCGGATTGCGGAGCGCCCGGAACGCGCCGGGCTTTCCGGCGGGGGCGGCGGGCCGGAGCGGGGCGGCCGGCGATTTCGGTTCGGTATCGCTGAGTTTGGTATCAAGTGTGCTTGCCATAAGTTCAGTGCGCTTCGGTCCACTCCGGCAGCGGCGCGGCGGCCAAGCCGCGCTCGTGCAGGCCCGCCAGAATGCTCGGCAGGGCGTCCGCTGTCGCCGCGTTTGCCGGGCCGTCATGCAGCAAAACAATCGCGCCGGGCTGCGCGTGGGCCAAAACCCGCGCGGTGATCTGCGCCGGGCGGCATTCGGCGTAATCGCGGCTGCTGACCCCCCACGCCGCGAAGCCGTAGCCGGCCCGGCGCAGGGTGTGAGCCAAAGTCAGCGACTTGAAGCCGTGCGGGGGGCGGACCCAGCGGACGATTTCGGCATCGGGGCAGGCCCGGCGGAGGGCGGCTTCGGTGTCGGCGACCTCGCGCCGAACCGCCGCGCGGGCCGGCAGCACCATCGGCGCATGCGTGAACCCGTGGAGGCCGAGCTGATGCCCCTCGGCGGCAATCCGGCGCACCATTTCCGGGTGCCGGTCGGCGGCCTCGCCGAGCACAAAAAACGCCGCGCGGACGCCTGCGTCCCGGAGCGCATCGAGAATGCGCGGCGTGACTTCCGAAGGGCCGTCGTCGAAGGTCAGCGCGACGGCGTGTTCAATGCCCGGCAGGCGGGTCAAAATCGGCAGGCCCCAGGTCCACGGGGCGACAAAGACAAACACAAAGTACCCGCAAAGCAGCGGGGTCAAAAACAAGCCCACGGCGAGCGGCCCGGTCAGCGGCCAGCGCAGCGCAAAATGCGCCAGCAGCGCCAGCGCGGACATTTGCAGCGTCCGCACGGCGATAATCTGATAAATCGGGTTCAACGCTCGACCATCCGCGCCCGCATCGCCGAGGCGGCCAGCAGGCCGCCGAGCGGGCGCGGCCGCAGGTATTCCCCGATGCCGTGGCCGTGCTCCTTTTTCCCATTTTGGACGACTTCGGCGTCGCAGAGCGCCCGAACATAAAACGGCGAGCTGTCCAGGCGGCTGCCGAACTGAAACCGAACCGAGAAATCGGGGGCGGCGGCAGTCAGGCGCGACGGGTAGCGCGTGCCGAAGCCGTTCAGCGCCGGCTTGTCCAGGCGCACCTGTGCCCCCGCATCGTGAAACAGCAGATGCCCGGACTCAAACAGCAGCAGGTGACTGACGGGAGCGCCGTGCCGGGGGCGGACATGGTACAAAACGACGCTGCGCTCGCCGGGCAGCGCGGCCCGCGCCCAGAACCAGTCGCGCACGGCGGCGTCAAACGGCAGCCGGCCCCAGTTGTGGTCGTGATACCCCGTGCCGCCGAACGTCAGGGTTTCCGCGCCCGGATTATGCTCCTCGCGCAGCGTCAGCGTCCCCGACACCCGGCAGAAGGGCAGGGCGGGCAGCCAGGAATGGTCCCCGCCGGTCGGTGAGCCTTCGGCGACGCCGGCAATCAGCGCCGGCCCCGCAAACTCCAGCGCGGCGGTCAGCGTGCGCCCGTTGGCGTTTTGGTCGGCGATTTCCAGCCGCCACCGGCCCGGCGTCGGCATGGTCAGCGTGTTCGGCCCAAAGTGCAGGCAGAGCGGCACAGTTTCGGCATCTTGCATTTCGGCGGCTTTAACTTGGGACACGGGAAAGCGCGTAAAGTGGTACGCGTGCAGGTGTCCCCGGCGATACAGCGCGAAAAACAGGGCATTGTGGGCATACGGGTCCGCCGGCAGGCCGCGCGAGACTTGGCGGTAATACGGCGAAAACGGGCTGCCGAGAAACCAAATACAGCACAGCGCCCATTCTTGGTCGTCGGAGACGGCGTCAAAGTACCACCATTCGTAAGCCCCCGGCGTTTCGCGCAGCCACGTTCCGTGCGCGGCTTCCTCAGCCGGGTCTAAAACAAGGCGCATAGTGCAGAAAGTATACCCGGTAAGTGCCCCGCCGCACAGGGCCGGAGGCAGCCCAAAGCGCCACGGATTGAAATCCGTGGCTAACACAAACCAACGTCGTGGCGACGTAAGATTTCCGAGCGGGCCGTTTCTTGTGTCGCCGCGACACTGGTTCATCTCAGCCACGGATTTCAATCCGTGGCGCTTTGAGCTGCGCCCCGCCGCCATCGCCGTTTCTCCGCAGACGAATTCTGGTATACTAACGCCGCAATGCCGCCTTCACTTTCCCTGATGCTCGCTTCGCCTTTGTTTTTGTATCAGCTTGCCGTCCTGCTGTTCGCCTGCGGACTGATGGGCACCGCCGCGCTGAACTTTCTTTTTTTTCGCAAGCCCCGCGCGTTTGCCGCCGCCGCCAATCAAGCCGAACTGCCGCGCATCTCGGTTTTGGTGCCGGCCCGCGACGAAGCCGAAAACATTGAAGCGTGTGTTCGGTCGCTGCTGGCGCTGAATTATCCGAACTTCGAAGTTGTTGTGCTCGACGACCATTCCAGCGACGACACTTATGCGATTTTGTGCCGCCTGCGCGATGAAGATTATCGTCTGCGGGTGCTGATCGGGGCGGCTCTGCCGCCGGACTGGTACGGCAAGCCGTTTGCCTGCTGGCAGCTTGCCCATGCGGCGTCGGGCGAGCTGCTTTTGATGACCGATGCGGACTGCGTGTTCGCCCCGGACGCCCTGCTACTGGCGCTCGGGGCGCGGCAGGAGCACCGCGCCGATGTGGTCTCGCTGGTGCCGGACCTGCGCTGCGAAGGCTTTTGGGAGCTGCTTCTCATTCCTATCCAGTACTTTGTGATTTTCGCGTTTCTGCCGACTCCGCTGATCCGCCGGACCTCGTTTCCGTGGTTTGCGGCGGCGAACGGCGCGTTTTTGTTTTTGTCCCGCGACCTGTATTTTGCCGTGGACGGCCACCGGGCCGTTCGGCAGCAGATGGCGGAAGATGTCAAGTTCGCCCAGCATGTCAAGCGCTCGGGCCGGACGCTGTGGTACGGCGACGGCTCGCGGACGTACCGGGTGCGGATGTACCGGGGATTGGACGCGCTGTGGGAAGGCTTCGCCAAAAACTTGTTTCCGGCCTTCTCGCACAACCTGCCGCTGCTGCTGTGGGTGGTCTTTTTGATTGTCAGCGTGTTTGTGCTGCCGCCGTTTTGGGCGCTGGCGGGGTGGGCCGGCCATGCGGCATGGACCGTGCTGCCGCTGGCATCGTATCTGGGTCTGGCGGCGGTGCGGCTCGGGCTGACGGGACGCTTCAGGCGGGATTCGGGCGGCTACGCGCTGCTGAACCCGCTGGCGTGGGCGCTGGTCGCCGGGATCGCGCTGTCGTCGGCGTTTCGCAGCGTGTCGGGCCGGGGCAATGCGTGGAAAGGCCGGGTTTACCGGCGGGACAGGAGCGGGTAAAAACCGGGCAGAGCCGCTCCGGCGGTATTTTTGCAAATCACTTTGCTGCACGGGAGAATGACACCAAATGGCCGAAAATACAAAAGATCAGCTTCTTCGCTACTTGAACGATTCCTACGCCGCCGAAGTCGGCGGCATCGCCTCGCTGCGGGACCTTGCCGCCGAAGCCACCGACCCTGCGCTGAAGCAGGCGGCGGAAGAGCATATCGCCGTGACCCAGTCGCAGGCGGACCGGGTTTCCGCCCGGATTCTGGCCCTCGGCGGCGACAAGTCCGAGCCGAAGGGGATTTTCAACTCGATCCTTGCCAAAACCAGCAGCGCCCTGAACATCTTCCATTCCAAAGAAGACAAGCAGACCCAGGACACCATTAAAGCGTTTGCGTTTGAGCATTTCGAGATCGGCGCGTACACGTCGCTCCATGCTTACGCCACCGCTATCGGCGACACCGAAACGGCCCAGCTTGCCCAGACCATTATCAGCGAGGAGCAGGCGGCCGCCGACCAGTTTGAGCGCTTGATTCCGCAGCTTGCCGTGGCCTCGGTCGGCAATGCGACCAACGCCTAATCGCCGGCAGGCACGCACAGGGGGCGGGAACTATTCCCGGCCCCTGTCCGTTTTTAAAGCCGTTGCTTTCTTTCCATCACATCTACCAAAGGACACAATGCCGTTGACCGCCCCGATCCGCGCCGCTGTTTTTTCTGCCCTGGCCGCCCTGACCCTCGCCGGCCCCGCCGCGCTGCCGGCCCGTGCCCAGGCCCCCGCCGCGCCGTCCGGCTCTTCCGCCGCGCTCGGCTTGTCGGCGGCCCAGCGGGCGAAGGCCGACGCGCGGGAAGCGCAGTTCCGCAAAGACTTGTCGGCCCTGCAAGCGGACCCCAAGATGACTACTGCCCAGAAGCAGGCGAAGTACACCGGCTTGTATCAAGCGATGGACCGGGACATGCTGACAATTTTGACCCCGGCCCAGCGCACCCAGGTCTTGAAGCAGCGCCAGATCAACGTCCAGTTTCAAAAAGACATTCTGGCCCTGCAATCCGACAAAAAGATGACTGAAGCGCAGAAAAAAGCCCGCTACTTGCAGCTTGTCCAAAGCGCCCGCAACTCGTCGCTTGCCCTGCTGCCGCCGGCGCAGCGGGCGGAAGCCCTGAAGCGCAGCCAGGCGGCGGAGCAGGCCCAGCAGGCGCAGGCCGCCAAAATCGCCGAAGCCCGGCGCTTGTCCCAGCAGCTTCAGCAGTCGGAAACTCCCGCCCAGTCGCAGAAACTCAAAGCGATTGCCGCGACCACCGGCGCGGCCCTGCAAGCCGTGATGAACAACAAGTCGCTGTCCGACAAAGCGAAAACCGACAAAATCGTCGCGCTGCGCCAGGACGCCTTGAAGCGCGACATGGCCCTGCTGACGCCGGCGCAGCGCACGCTGTATACACGCATCCAGGCGACGATTGCCCCGCTGACCCACCCCGCCGCCCCGTGAACAACCCATTCGCCTGCATTGAAATTGTCCGGGGCAGCGTCGTAGATCAAGACGTAGACGTGATCGTCAACGCCGCCAATACCGCCCTGCGCGGCGGCGGCGGCATTGATGGCGTCATTCACCGGGCCGCCGGCAAGGCGCTTCTGGCCGAGCTGATCCGGGTCGCCCCGAACGGCGCGAAAACCGGCGCGGCGGTGCTGACGCGCGGGTTCAACCTGAAGCAGCCGTATATCCTGCACACGCCCGGTCCGGTCTGGAAGGGCGGCGAGGCCAATGAAGCCGCCAAGCTGGCGTCGTGCTATCGGTCGTGTTTGGAGAAGGCCGACGAGCACGGGCTGACTTCGATTGCATTCTGCTCGGTTTCGACGGGGATTTACGGGTATCCGCTGGCCCTGGCCGCGCCGCTGGCGCTCGGCACGGCGGCGGAGTATCTGGCCGCGCACCCGGAAACGGCGCTGACTCGGGTGGTCTTTGCGCTGTACCAGGAGCCGGAATACCGAGCGTTTACGGCGGCGTGGGACCTTGCCCAAAGCGAAGCGCCGGAGTAGACTCCGAAAGCATCTTTATGAGCATTTTCGTATGAGCATTTTCGTATGAGCATTTTCGTATGAGCATTTTTGACGGGGCGCGGCTGCGCGGCGAGACGTTCAAGCTGGACAGCGGGCGGATGCGCCGGGGGTGGTACTCGGACAAGTACTTTGCCAACATCGTCACCCTGCTGTCGGCGCTGTCCGCCGAAGGGTATGCGTTCGGCGAGGCCGAAACCGGCGACATTGAAGTCGAGATGCAGTGGTTCACGCGCCGCCGGCCATTCTCCGTCGTGGTCGGCGTGGACAAAGCGCTGGCGATGCTCAAAACCTGTACGGGGTATTTCGACGACGCGGGGGTTTGGATACCGACGTACCGAGACCTAGCCGTGACGGCAGTGCACGACGGTTTTCAAGCCCCTTACGGCGGCGACCCGAACGACATCACCCCGGTGCTGAAAGTCCGGGGCCGCTACCGGGACTTTGTGCTGCTGGAAACCCCGACACTCGGAGCGCTGACGCGCGGCACGCGGGTTGCGACCAATGTGTACGACGTGTTGTCCGCCGCGCGGGGCAAGGAAGTCTTGTTTTTCCCGGCCCGCTTCGATGCCCACGAAGTGCAGGCCGCCGACGGTTATGCGTACCACATCGCCGTGAAGCTGTTCAACCAGACTCACGGGCACGCGGTTCAAAGCGCGGTCTCGACCGACGAGCAGGGGGACTGGTGGGGCGGGGCGGGCGGCGGCACGGTCGCGCATGCCGCGATTGCGTGTTTTCTCGGCGATACCGCCGAGACTGTGCTGCAATTCGCGCGGATTTTGCCGCCGTCGGTGCCGCGCATTGCGCTGGTGGACTTCAACAACGACTGCGTCGGGGACAGCCTGGCCGCCATGCAGGCGCTGTTCCAAAAGCACATGGCGCTGATGAGCGCGGGCCGGCCCGACGAAGCGCAGAAGTATGTGCTGTACGGGGTGCGCCCGGACACCGGCGGCAACTTGATTGACAAGTCTTTGGACCCGCTCGGCGACAAAAAGCTCGACCGGGGAGTCAATGCGCGTTTGGTCTACACCCTGCGCCGCGAGATTGACCGGGCGTATGAGAATTGGACCGTGCCGTTTGCCTGGCTCGAGCGGGCCAAAGCCTACTGCCGCAATGTCAAGATCACCGTTACCGGCGGCTTCACGCCCGCGAAAATCCGCGAGTTTGAGGAAAACGGCGTCCCCGCCGATGTCTACGGGGTCGGCTCCTATTTATTCTCGAACTCGGCGGAAGACGGCACTAACAACGACTTCACCGCCGATATTGTGCGGGTCAAAGTCGGCGGCGCATGGCGCGATCTGGCGAAAGCCGGCCGCCGGGCCGCCGAAAACCCCGCGCTGCTGCCGGTTGATTGGGACGCCCTTTAATCCGAAACAGACGGTCTCGACACTCAGCCGCGCCTCGCGGCGGCAGTCCCTGGAAAGCAATTGCCTTGCGGCTCTGGGCCTGGCTTACGACTCTCTGCGCCGCAGACTGTAAGGGCAGGACTTCGGGTATACTAAGCGTATGACGACGTTTTCTGTCCATGCGCTCGCTTCGGGGTCGTCGGGGAATGCGACGCTGGTTCGGGCGGGCGACGTGTCGCTTTTGATTGATGCCGGGGTCGGCATGCGGAAGCTGGTCGCGGCGCTGGCGAAGGAGGGTCTTGCGCCGGGCGATTTAAGCGGCGCGATTATCACGCACGAGCATGGCGACCATATTCAGAGCGCCCATGCCCTGTCCAAGCGGCACGGCGTCCCGCTGGTGGCCTCCGAAAAGACGCTGGCGGCGTTTTTCAAGCGCAAAACGCTGTCGCCGCATGTGATTTTGCCGGTCGGCGACCGCTGGCGTATTGGGGAGCTGGAGATTGAGACGTTTCCCGTGCCGCACGACGCCGCCGACCCGGTGGGGGTCAACATCGTGCATACGCCGAGCGGGCAGAAAGCGAGCCACCTGACCGATTTGGGCCATGTCACGGAAACGGTCCGACGCGCCGTTCGCGGGGCGCATCTGCTGGTGCTGGAAGCGAACCACGATGTCCACCGGCTCGCCGGCGGCGATTATCCCGGCTATTTGAAGTCCCGGATACTCGGCGATCACGGGCATTTGTCCAACGAAGCCGCGGCCCATCTGCTGTGCGAGCATGCCCTCCGCCACGGCCCTTACACGGTCTGGCTGGCGCATTTATCCAAAGAAAACAACACCCCCAAGCTCGCCCTCGGCTATGCCAAAGCCACCGTCGCCGTCGAAACCAACTGCCCGGTCGTCTTCGATGTCGCAAAGCGCGACTCCCCGTCCGCCGTCTGGGTCCCCGGCCACCGCTCCCTTCAGCTCAGCTTATTCTAAACCGGTATTTTCGATAAGCCAACGTTTTGATGCTGCTGCGAATGCTTTTATTTCCACCGATGCGCGGCGTACTCGACAGCCTCGCGGTTGGTCAAGGCGCGGGAGTTGTTGTTGGTGCGGATATAAAGCTGCTCGGCCTTCTGGCCTTTGTCGTCTTTGATCTCAATCCAAATCGGCTTCGGCGATGGCTTGATGAGGATTTTGCAGATGTCGTGTCCGCCGACCTGACCAAACGAAACCCGCAGAAACGCACTCACATCTTTGCCGTAGGCGTTCAGGAGCAGGTCGGTCAGGAACAACTCGTACCCGTCGAGGTTCTTTTTGTCGCCAAGCGTCTGCAAGTCGTGGGCCAGGCCGACCGGGGTGCCGTCATCGGCGACGCCGATTAAGAGAGTTCCGCCGTCGCTGTTCAGGAACGCGGCGACGGTCTTGACGATGATCTGCTCCATCTCGCGGTTCTTCTTGTTTTCCCGCAGGTCCCACCGCGCCGATGACTTGAACTCCCGCTCGGCGCTTTCCCCGCGCTTGATAAGCGCGGCGATCTCGGCGTCGTCGGGGGAGGGGCCGAGGGCGCGGTAGGCTTCCAGGGCGGCGTCCTTGACGGGCTGGGCGACCAGCGGAAAGGTGCGGAGGATATGCGCGAACTCGTCCTCGGTCAGCCCGTAGAGGTGCGCGATCCTGCCGTCGAGTTCGGCCCGCAGCCGGGCGCGTTCGGCGGGGTCGGCTGCGCCGTAGGAGACTTCGGAACCTACCTCCTTGCTTCGCAGGGGTCCTCCCGCAGCGGGAAGACGAAGAGTGTCAGACAAAACCGCCGCGCTTCCCGTCCCAATCTCCTCACCTTCCCGTTGCGGGAGGGTCGGCGAGGGACGAGACGGGGTAGGTAATCCTACCTCCCGCGCCAGGTCGTCAAACTCCGGCGTGGTGCAGATGAGGCGGGCGGCGGCGTGAACAATGGGCGCAAACGCCGGGTCGCTTTCGGTCAGGCGCGGCACAGGCAGTTGATACAGTAAATAGAAAGATAGGTTAGTATTTAATTGTTGCCTCAAGATGAACTGTAGAGTGTAGGAGTTCATAAAGGCAAGCAAACTTAGCATTTCGCTGTATGAAAGGAGTGCCTGCCCAGTTTTCGGATCAAAGGGTCGAACGTAACCTAGATTATCAAAAAACAGCGCGTTTTTTGGTGCTATTGTGCCTATGAAGGTGTAACTATCATTAGCTCGCGCTTGGCGGCGGAAGCACATCCTATAATAATCGGATGGAAATTGATCGCCGGATTTGGGGCTATTATCGTTATTGAAGCGGTCAACGTCTATGTAATACCTCGCGTCGGTGAACGCATTTTCGTACTGGTGTATGTTCTTTCCTTCATAAAGCCTAACATATCCGGCAGAAGGCGCCTCCGCAACATATTTCATGTCGGTCATGTTATTAACTTCGCGCGTCAACTGAACTGACCACTTGTTCGCGAACTTTTCACCGAGCAGCGGGAAGCGCAGCATCTTCTCGACAATCTGCACGTCGGTCTCGTTCTTGAACTCCATGATGGAGGCTGAGTCAGGCGACAAGCGCTTAATCATTTCCACCGGCAGTGTAAGCGCACCTTCTTTCGGAAACCGTTCGAGTTCCGCCACGTCATGCCGCATGAACGCCGAGGGGAATTGCCGCGTATGTCCGCCCTTCTCGAACGTCAGCACGACGAACTTGAAGCGGCTGTCCACGTTCTCGAAAATCGTCTTGCGGTTCTCAAAGCAGAATAGGCCGGTGATCTGCGCCCGGTCAAACAGCATCTCGCGGAGCTGCTTCGTGCCGAGGTCGGTGTAGATGCCGCTGGGGATGACGATGCCGCACAGCCCGCCCGGACGCAGCAGATTGAAGCACTGCTCGGTGAACAGCTTATACAGGTTGATGTCCGTGCCGGCTTTCTTGCCGTGGACGACGCTGATCTGGTTCTCGTACTGTTTGGCCGTGCGGTAGAAGGCGGAGACATAGGGAAAGCGGGCTTGGTAGGCAAGCCACGCCCTGCGGATTTCCGGGTCGGCTAGAAGCTCGGTCTGCTTCTCCTCAAACTCCTTGATCGTCATCTTGTTCTTGGTGACAAGCGCCGAATGATCCGCAAAGAACTCTTTGGCCTGCGGCTTCCAAATCTCCCACGGCGGGTTCGTGATAATGGCGTCGAAGCCGCCCCGCCCCATTGGAGGGTCGTTGAGCACGTCGTCAAACTCATAGCCCCAATGGAACGGGCCGAGCGCTTCCACGTCCGCAAGCACGACGGCCCGCTTCTCGGTCTTGCCCTCGGCGTTCTTCGCCGTGTCCCAGGTCGCCTGCTCGTACTTGATGCCCTGGAACTCGTCTAACAGGATTTCGTTCAGCGTCCCCTGTGCCTGCTTCTTCAGCGTATCAATGTCATCACGCTCTTGGCGAAGCTGCTCTTGATAACCGACTGCATTTCGGTAGCTGGCAATGCGCCGATTTTTCTCCTTCAAAATGTCCGAGTAGGTTTGCTGCTGGAAGAGACTGCCGGTTTTATCGTGCCGCTTGTAATCTTCATCGGTGACACGCAGCAGGCCGACCAGCGAATTGCCGGCGAGGAGGTTGAAGTCAATGTTCGGCAGCGGCTCTAGCTGCTGCACTGTTTGTGCCGACGAGACCAGCGCGAGAAACAGGCGCAGCTTGGCGATCTCGGTGGACTCTTCCATGATGTCCACGCCGAACAAGTTTTCCGTGATGATGCGCTTCTTGATGAAGTAAGCGAGGCTGCGCCCGCCTTGCTCGGCGTCGGCGATCCAGGCGTTCAGGGTGGTGTCGCTGAGGAACTTGGCCCGGCCGACGACGGCGCTGTAAATGTTGATCAGCGTTTTCATGGCCGCGACCAAGAATGCCCCGGAGCCGCAGGCCGGGTCGAGCAGGGACAGGCGGGGCAGGATATCCGTGAGCAGCAGGCGGCAGAGGGGGGCGTCAAGCCGCATCAGCAGATCAGCGATGGTGTCAAAGTGACGGGCGGGGGCGACGCCGGGGATCGCAGCGACATTGATCTTGTTGAGGATCAGCGTGTGGATCGTCTGCTCGCAAAGATGCCCCGTGATTTCCGTGCGCGTGTAGTACGCCCCAAACGCCTTCTGGTTGATATATTTCTCAAAGATGTAGCCCAGTACGTCCGGGTTGATCTCGTCGTCCTTGCCGCCGGGTGTGTCGTTGAGGTTCCAAGAATAGCGGCTGAACAGGCTGAAGAGATGATGGAACGCCGCGTCGGGAATGGCAATGTCCGGCCAGCGCTCTTCAATCTGGTGTTCCAGAAACAATCCGCCGTTCAGGTAGACAATGCTGCCGAGCAGCGCACTTGCTTCCGGGCTGCGCTTATCGGCGGGCTTGGCGAAGCCCTCAAAGAACAGCTTTTTCAGAAACTCATCGTAGTAGCGGCCTGTCCCCCCCGCCCCAATTCTGGGGAGCAAGACGGAATTGGACAAGACGGAATTGGACAAGACGGAGGGCGCGGCAAGCACAGAGGGCGCGGCAAGCAGCGCCCCTACGGGGTCTGTTCCGGCTCCCCCATTATTGGGGGCTGGGGGGACTTCCGCGTACAGCGCGAGCTTGTCCTGCAAGTAACGCCGGTTGCCGCCGTCCAGGAACCCCTTGCGCTGCAAGAAGTAGATAAACATGAGCCGGTTCAGCAGGACGGACGCATACCAGCGGCGGTCGCGCTCATTGCCGATGCCCTCGATGAGCGTCAGGAACTTTGCATGTTCCGTCTCGAAATCCTTGAAGAACTTCTTGGTCGTGGTCGTCACATCCAGCGCGTCTTGCAGACGCTTGGCCGCCTGCGCCACGCCGACCCCGCCGTCTTCGTCCAAGTCAGCGATGTCCACGAACATCGCGCTGATCTTGCTGAGAAAGAGGTCGCCGGGCTGTCCCCGGAAGTAGGAATGCCGGCGCGGGAGCGATTTCGCCCCCTCACGCTTGGCCCAGTACCAAAGGCTCTGCGTTCGTTCGCTATCGAGGAAGATCAGCAGGTTCTCGTGGAACAGTGTCGAAACTACTTTATGAACGGCCTTGCAAGTATCGGCGTCTGGAATAAGACCATCGGCGGCAGTAACCTCGAAGACTACAACGCCGCTGAGGGACGCGATCTCCTGCCGAATAAAAGTCGTGTCCTGGCACTCAAACTGGGTAGCCTCGCGGGTCGTCGGCTGGTTCCAGCCGAGTTCTTCATTAAACAGCGTCTTAAAATCAAAAGCGTTCAGATATTCGCGGGCAGAAGTCGGATCAAGGGGCATGGGGATGTTTCTTCTTTTCTAGGCGCGTTCTAGGCTTCATCCACGCTCATCATCTGCGCGTACTCATTTGGGGTGTAGGTGAAAATATGCAAAATCTCGTTCATCTCCGGGCCAAGCTCACGCTTGAGGACGCGGACAACCTTGTTTTGACGCTGCAAAAAACTCTGCTTGACAAAGCCGTCCCAGAGAAGGACGCCGCCAATCTTATGGCTGCTATTTTCCAGACTGAGTTTCACCTCCGCACCGGGAAAGTTTTTTTCTAAAACTTCAACTACTCGTTCTTCCATTTGAGTATTCCTATTCCTACAATTCTCTCGGCGAGATCATACATTCTCTGGCTGTTGTATTTTAGCTTATCGCCTCGAATGCGTTGGTCTATACCTGTGTTATTCAGGTAGGATAAAAGCTGGATTTCCGTAAAATAACGGTGGTTGCTTCGCCAGCGCAGCGTTGCTTCATTTATAAGAGCCGCATAATCTGGGCTTTTTTCGGAACGTCCGAGATCGAAGAATTTTGCCCGACTTGCAAGTTGATGAAGGTCATGCCGCCCGGTAAACTCATCGTCGGCACGAAGCCCATGCGCCCGGAGAATACATTCAATAGCGACACCCGCGATATAATGCGCCAAATAATACTGCCGGGCGTTGTAGTGCAAGAAGCGGGCTTGATTTAAATGCTCCTGAGCCGCGTCCCGGTAGCTCTGCGCGGTGAATCTTGTGTCCGCCATGTGTCTAAAATTATACCTGTCTTGCACTCTCGAATAGAAAACTACACATCTACCAATCCAATAGAGCAGATCAGTTGAGGCTCGCGGCTTTGCCCTTCATCGGTGATCTGGCACAGCCGATCATCAGCCCGCAGATTGATCACCATCTCGGCCAGCGCTTCATCGGTCATGCCCGCTTTAAGCCGCCGGTTGAGCGTGTCCGCCGCCCACGACCGCAGCGGGTAGCGGTAGAGATCGTCAATCGCTTTCAGCAGTTCCGGCGATTGCAGCAGCGTCCCGGCCACTTCGCCGGAGTAGAACTTGAGTCGCTCGTAAACCTTGTAACGCGCTCCCGAAGACCGGCCAAGCTGCCCGCCGGTTGTCTTCTCCTCACGGACGATCAGTTCCACGCCCTGCTGCACTAGCTGGTGATGCTTTGGGTCACGCGGCAGAGCCGGGGTGCCGGGAACACACTCAGCCGCTTTCAGGATCGTGAACTGAGACTCAGTGATGCTCTTGCCGTCTTTGCCGATCCATGCCAGCGCATCATTGTCTTGCGCGGTGCGGAGGTAGACCAGAACCCCCGCCGGGCCAATCGGAGGCGGCGCGGGGGCATTTGTCAAAGACATCGCATGTTGTACGGGCGTGACTTCGAGCGGCAGAAGCGGCTGCGGGCCGGGATCGTAAGTCGGCGCGGCTGCCGGAGCCGTTGACCGCGTGGAATAAACAACCGGCGGCAAGCCGGGGATGGTTTTGAGCAGGCGCGGATCGGCGTCCGTGGCGTTCTTCCAAATCTGGTACGCATACGAAGACAGATCAACTTCGGTATCGGCGTCGCCGTCGAAAATCCCAGCTTTCTCGTTATAGATGTCCAGCACCGCTGCGTTGTTGCCGTCGTCCTCAAAGAACGACTCGTCCGTGCCGACCACTTCGGCATTCTCGTCGAGGCGCTGCCGAACCCTCTCCCGCAGGCGGATAATTCGTTCCACGCCATCGGCAGGCAGGAACGAGTAGCACAAAATCGTCTGCGACTCTTGCCCAATCCGGTCTACGCGGCCCGCCCGCTGGATCAGCCGGATGATGGCCCACGGCAAATCATAGTTGACCACGATAGCGGCGTCCTGCAAGTTCTGACCTTCGGAAAGAACATCAGTCGCAAGCAAAACCCGAAGCTGGTCTTCCGGGGCGATCTGCTCTGCCTTGCCGTTCGAGACAGGGCTGAACCGCCAGGCGTAGGCAGTCGGGTCGTACACCTGGCCTGTGACGCCCGCAACTTGGCCCAGCTTCTTTCGCAGCAGTTCCGTTTCCAGATATTTCGCCGTGTCTGCAAACTGTGTGAACAAGAGGACTTTTTGCGCCGGGTGCTTCTCCGTCAGCAGGTCAAGCAGCGCACAGAACTTCGAGTCTTGCTCCGGCTGCCATTCGCCGCAGCGCTGCAAGACCGCCACCAATGCCCGCCCGTCTTTTCGCAGACTGTCCGCAAGAGATTTGCTGAACAGGCCGGGCCGCAGCCACTTAAAGCGGCGCTGATACTGGCCTGCGTATTCCGCATAGACTTCGGCGGCGCGGCACTGATACTCATGCTCGATGTGCAGCTTGATTTGCGGACCGTCACCCCCGCCGCCGTTTTCAATTTCTTCGTCCTGCTCGAACAGTCCGACATCTGCCCCTTTGGTATCCGCGTCGTCATCGCTGCGGGAGTCCAGCAGCGCGGCGTCCTGAGTCCCAATCGGCAGCGGCAGTCCGTTCTCAAGAGCGTGAAGGAAAACGTAGTTCCGCAAGACGTGGCGTTCCAGCGACAACAGGAACGCTTTGCCGCTGCTTTCCAAGCGCTTAAATAAGTTCGTGCGGCAGAACCCCATGAGCCGCTTGCCCGCCCGCGACAAGTTTTGCAGCCGGTCAGCCTCAGCGGGCGTGGGTGCGTCCTTCGGCTTGTCCGCAATGTAGTTGCCTAAGCCGTAGCGCGGCAAGTTGAGTGCGTTGATCGTGTCCACCACATCGGCGGCATACAGCCGGGCGTACTGGTCGTCTGGGTTCGTCTCATCAATCGCAAACTTGACCGTTCGGGGAACGCGGGTGGGGAAGTAGGAGCGCCGTCCATCCTCAAAGGTCAGAAACTTGCGCCCGTCACCCGGATCGGTCTCGGCGTAGTTGTTTTGAATAAAGCTGCGGGTGCGACGCACTAAAAACAGCCGCATCAGCTCACGCCAGTCATCGGGGTGGCTGCTCTTCTCGAACGCCGCCAGCGACCGGATCGGACATTGGTGCAGCTGCTTGAACTGCGTTTCGCCGAGTTCTCGCAGCAGCCGCTCCGGGCGTGTGCCGATGTCGTTGTTCTCCGGCAGAAACAGCCGAAGCTGGGCGGATAAGTCTAGGTACGTCTTGTTGTAGGGCGTCGCCGACAGCAGAATGACCTTGCTTGCCGTCGCCCGGATGTAGTCCTGAATGAGCTTGTACCGCCCGCCCTCACGGTTTCGCAGGTTATGGCTTTCATCAATCAGCACCCGGCGGAACCGCGCCGGGATGAGCGGCAGCTCGCGCTCGACGGTGCTGATTGAAATCACTTTCGCCCGCAGCCCGTACCCGTCCACATAGCTCTGCCACATCTTTAGGAGGTTTTTCGGGCAGATGATGAGCGTGCTGATGCCGTCATCATCCTCTTCCAGCACCCGAACCAGCGCCGTCGCCATCAGTGTCTTGCCGAGGCCGACCACATCGCCGATGAGAACGCCGCCGCGCTTGGTCAAGTGATGCGCGGCGATCTTCACCGCCGCCGTCTGGAACGGGAAGAGCTTGCGGGTCAAGTCGCTGGGAACTTGAAACTCAGCAAGACCGGCACGGGCTTCCTGGGAAAGATGATAAGCGATCTTAAGGTAGATGTGGTAGGGCGGAATGACTTCGGGCCGCGCCCAGCTATTGTCAATGATCTCCGCCAGTTCCTCGGAGATGTCCAGACACCAGCGATCTTTCCAGCGTTCCTCGAACCACTTTTGCAGCTTTTGGCAGGCGTCGTGATCCAGCACGTCTACGTTAAGCTCGCCCTGCTTGGAGAGGCCCGCCAGTGTCAGGTTGCTGCTGCCGACGAACCCGACGATGGGATTGTTGGGGTCCTCACGGTGCAGCAGATACAATTTGGCATGGAGCGGGTAGCGCAGGTACAGCTTGACGACGACCTTCTTGGACTTAATCTGAGCGCTAAGACGCCTGAGTCCGGCCTCGTCTTCGTCGGTCGGCGCACCCAGCGTAAGCTGCTGCTTGAACTCCTCGGCCATCCGCTTTTTAAGCCGCAGCGCCGTCTGCTGATCAATGCCATCATCCTCGCGTCCCAGTGAGAAAGCATTTCGCAGTTCCTCTTGCGGAAGCTGCTGCATCCCCACAAGCAGGCGGCAGCAAGCCCCGTCGCCGCCGGGCCAGGCTTCGACAAGCGAGTCGATCCGACGCCAGCCGCGCAGGTTGAAGTACCCGACGCAAAAATCCGCTCGCTGCGAGACATGAAGTGTATCCCGGAGTGTAGGCAGCATCGGCAGGTCTATGTTGTCAAATATTCGAGGCATATATGAGCATACCACGCAATCGAAAAAGATTGTGCTTGAAAGCTGACTTGCACGATGAAGAGATCGTCCGCTCGCTGTGGGCAATTACACAGTAAATCTACGGTAACACGTTTCGCCGGGTTCTGCCCTGATTCCTTCCTTGATACTGCACCCGGCGGCACCGCCCTCTTTAAGATTAGACCGTGTTTAGCTATAGAAACAGTGCCATTGACTTCTATGACTATATGTGTTATAACACATATGAATAAATATGACTGTACCAGAAGAAAAGTCCGTTGAAGTCTCGTTTATCCGGCGCTACAAGCTGATCGAGCATATTTGCCCGATTTGTCAAACCGTTTTTCAAGCCCCGCCTCTCCGCGTGTATTGCACAGATAGTTGTAAACAGAAAGCCGCGTGGGGAAGGCATGGGGCAAAGTGGAATGAGAACAAGAAGCAGCTTAAAGCTGCATCGCAGAAAGCCGCTTAGCATAAGGAGAGTAAAGTCGGGACGAAATACCGACTTTCTTTTGCGTGACTACTTAGATACTCGATGTTGTCCATCCGGTCAACGCGAATGTCCGTTGACGTTTGCGTAAAGCGCAGAAAGTCTTTGCTCCGGCTGACTGTGCGCTCGTTGATTTCGTTCTTCATGGCTGTGCTAATCATTTGCGGGGTCATGGCGTCGTCTCCGGTCGCTGTGTTGGGTTAATTGTACCTTTACAGTAATACTTAAGTCGAATAATTATTACGAAATAATTTATGGTTTGTCAGGCATTTTTCGCGTTGACATTTACAGTAACGCGTGGTAAAATCGAAGATATGGAAACTGATAAGGTGATTGCAAGCCCCGCAAAAAAGCGCGGACCGGTGAAGCAAATGGACACACGGGGTTTTACGGTGATGTTGCCTGATGATCTGGGAGAGTGGGGCAAGAACCAGCCTGGGGGGTTGTCTCAGTTGGTTCGGGAAGTTTTGCAGCGTGTTCGGGAAGAGTCCGAGCACAAAGAAAAGTGACTTCGGTGCAAAGAAAAGTGCAGACTTTTGCACCAATAATAGTGCAAACTTAGGTGCGCGTTTTAGTGAAGGATTAAGTGCAAACCGATCCAGAAAAAATGTCAACAACCAACACAAAAACCATTGGGAAGTCGAGAATTGACGCGGCAGACCTCCCCAGGCTCTGCGTTGCGCTGGACGTGCCTTTGGCGTACTTTTTTCAGGACATCGTAACAGGTGAGACGTTTCCCAATGCGTCCCAGGTATACGACATGGGGGCACTGTACACCCGCCTTGACGACTCTGCACGGCGGGTTCTGGTGGATGTCGCGATGTCGTTGTGGCAGAACCAGCTGACAAAGGCTGGGGGAGGGAAAACGAGGAAGACGACACGGTTGTAAAATTTGAAAAGGCTGTGCTATAATGAGAGTGACCCGCAGAGTAATCTGACGTTGGAACTTGGGCGAGTAACTCAGCGGCTAGAGTGCTTCCTTTACACGGAAGAAGTCCGGGGTTCGAAACCCTGCTCGCCTATACTTAAATTTGCACTTGCAATTTTTGTCAACAGCAGGTATACTGCTTGCTGTTCGGGAAACGAGAGGCAAGCGCATTGCTCAAAATAGCTTGTATCTCAGCGTATTCCAGACTACAAAAAAATAGTAGCCGCCTTAGCTCAGCCTGGTAGAGCACTCGACTGAAAATTGAGGTGTCGCTGGTTCAAGTCCGGCAGGCGGCATATTAAAGCTGAGTGTACTCAGGGATATGAAAGCAGATTGGATACGGATGTCCATTAATACGCGAACCTGCGCTTGCGGTCAGATCATTCCTTTTGCGTGTGTGATTGACGGCAAACGGCGCAACCTGAAAAACCGAAAGTTTTGCTTGGATTGCTCTCCGTTTGGGGCGCACAACACGCGTAATCTGACCTTGCCGCGCTCCGACCCGGCGGAAAAGTTTCGCAAGTACCAAGAACGGGAACGGCGTGAGCGCAAAGAACGATTGGTTGCGTTGCTCGGCGGACAGTGTATGGCGTGCGGCTACCGCAAGTGCATTGCCGCGCTAGAGTTCCACCATCGCGACCCGGAGCAAAAAGAGTTTCCGTTGAGCAAGGAAAATCTTCTGAAACGCTGGCCGGTCGTGCTGGCGGAAGCGGATAAATGCGCTTTGTATTGTGCAAATTGCCACCGCGAACTGGAAGAGTTGCTGCGCGGGCTGTATTCGTGCGAGGACACAGAGTTTTAGCTTAGTGAGAGGGAGAGCAGATGCTCTCCCTTTTCTTCTGTGTTTTTCTTCTGTCCCGACAAATTCTATGGCCACTGAACTGCAAGCGTTTTCCATTGTGGGCCGGCGCGGCGCTCCGCTTTTGGAGCCGCCGGGCAACACGCGGGCGTCGCTTCTGCGGGCCGTTGAGGTGGGGGCGCAGATGCTGGAAGTGGACGTGCGCTGCACCCGTGATGATGCCCTTGTTGTCGAGCAGGAAAACGTGCATCTGCTGGACGGCGCGGAAGTGCCGCTGCGGGACCGCTCTTTGACTCAGTGGCGGCAAAACGGCGGCGACTGGGGCCGCACACTGCTGACGCTGGACGAGGTTTTGACCCTGGCGCAGAAAATTGGGGTCGGCTTGATGCTGGATTTCAAGGAACCCGGCGCGGAAGGGCTGCTGGCCCGCGCCGTCCGCAAATCTCAGTTTCCGCCGGCGCATCTTTTGATTGCCGGAGCCGGGGAAACATCCCGGCGTATTCTGCGCGGCCTGGACCCGCGCCTGCCGCTGGCGTGCAGCCTGGATATGGACGACCGCGCCCAAGTCACTTCCGGGTTTTTGCTGGCCCTGGACACCGAAGCGGTGGTCTGGCATCACCGGCTGCTGACGCCGGAAGTGGTGAAAATTTTTCACAGCCGCGACATGATTGTCTACGCCGATGGGGTTGAGCTGTCCGAAGACATGCGCCGCATGCACCATGTCTGCCGGGTAGACGGCATTGTCACCTCCAGCCCCGACATGCTTAAACAGATTGTCGGCTGACCGTCTGTGCTTCAATCCCGCCCTGCTTCAATCCTGCCTTGACTTCCGAAAGCCCCTTCGGCTACAATAGCCGCACTACTTTGTGAGGATTGAACGCCTATGACAACGCCGTCCCAGCAGCGAATGCTGTCCCAGCGTGCCCTGAACGCCGCTCCGTCGCCGACGCTCGCCATCACCGCCAAAGCCAATGCGCTGAAAGCCGCCGGCAAAGATGTCGTGTCGTTCGGCGCGGGGGAGCCGGACTTTGACACCCCCCAAAATGTCAAAGATGCCGCTGTGGCTGCGCTGGCCAAAGGCGACACCAAATACACGCCGTCGAGCGGCACCGCCGCGCTCAAAGACGCGATTCTCGCCAAGCTGAAGCGGGACAACGGGCTGACCTATTCGCGCAACGAGGTGATTGTTTCCTGCGGCGCGAAGCACTCGATTTATAATCTGATGCAGGCGATGATCGGCCCCGGCGACGAAGTGGTCATCCCCGCGCCGTACTGGGTGTCCTACCCCGAGCAGGTCAAGCTGGCCGGCGGGACGCCTGTGATTGTCACCGCCGACGAACGCACGAATTTTTTGACGACGGCGGCGCAGATCGAGGCCGTGCTTTCCCCGCAGACCAAGATCGTGGTTGTCAATTCGCCGTCGAACCCGACCGGCGCGGTTTACACCCCCCAGGCGCTGCGCGAGATCGCCGAGCTGTGCGCCGGACGCGGCATTTATTTGATGTCCGACGAGATTTACGAAAAGATTTTGTATTCGGGCAGCGAATTTGTGTCCCCGGCATCGCTGAGCGAGGACATCAAAAAGCTGACGATCACGATCAACGGTTTCTCCAAAGCCCATTCCATGACCGGGTGGCGACTCGGCTACGCGGCGGCAGATTTGGATATTGTCGCCGCGATGTCTAAAATCCAGGACCAGAGCACATCCAACCCGACTTCCATCACACAGGCGGCGGGGGTGGAAGCCTTGAACGGCCCGCAGGAGTCGGTCGAGACGATGCGCCGGGCGTTTCAGGAGCGGCGCGATTTTATCGTGCCGGCCTTGAACGCCATTCCCGGCGTCGAGTGCGCGATCCCCGGCGGGGCGTTTTATGTGTTTCCGAACGTTTCCGCGCTGTACGGCAAAAACTGGACTCCTGACGGCGACAGTCCGCGCACCCTGGGCGGCTCCGACGATTTCGCGGCGTACCTGCTGGAAAAATACGAAGTCGCGGTGATTCCGGGATCGGGCTTCGGGGCCGACGGCAATATCCGCTTGTCGTATGCCACTTCGATGGCGAGCATTCAAATGGGCCTCGCCCGCATCGCCGATGCGGTGGCGGCATTGGAGTAAAATGCCTGCGCCGCTGCCGATCAAAGACAAAGCGGCCTTGAAGCAGGCGCTGACTCATAAGTCGCTGGTGCCGGACCGCACGCTCGACTCCAACGAGCGGCTGGAGTTTCTCGGCGACTCGGTGCTCGGGCTGGTCGTGGTCGAGTATTTGTACAGCCGGTTTCCGACGCGCGGGGAGGGGGAGCTGGCAAAAGCCAAAGCGCTGATTGTCTGCAAAGACGCCCTGGCCGCCGCCGCCCGGCGGCTGGATTTAACGTCGCAGATCAAGCTCGGCCGCACCGAGGAGCAGATGGGCGGGCGCAACCGGGCGTCTATCATCGCCGATGCGTTTGAAGCCCTGGTTGCCGTGATCTACCGCGAAAGCGGATACAATAGCGCCCGCGAGTTTATTCTCACGGCGCTTGCCCCCGAGATTGAAGTTGTCCAAGCCGAGCGCGACTGGCGCGACCCGAAAACGGTTTTGCAGGAGCTGCGGCAGGCCGCGCATCTGCCCTCGCCGGTGTATGTGGTGACGGGGGAGCGCGGCAGGCCGCATGACAGAACGTTTACCCTGGACGTTCTGCTGGACGGCAGTGTTGCCGGCTCGGGCACGGGGAAAACCAAAAAAGAAGCCCAGCAGGCGGCAGCGGCGGCGGCACTGAAGTCACTATGAACCACGCGGAAATCGGCATTTTCGGCGGCAGCGGCTTTTATGAGTTCGCCGAGGGCGGCGTCGAGGAAATCACGGTGGACACGCCCTACGGCCCCCCGAGCGCCCCCATCGCCTTGATGACCGCTGCCGGACGCCGGGTCGCGTTTCTGCCCCGGCACGGCAAAGGCCACACTCTGCCGCCGCACAAAGTGCCGTACCGGGCCAATCTGTGGGCATTCAAAAGCCTGGGCATCACGCGGATTTTAGCTCCGAGTGCGGTCGGCTCTTTGCAGGCGCAGATCAAGCCGGGCGATTTGGTAATCAACGATCAGTTTGTGGACCGCACGAGCGGCCGCGCCGACACGTTCTTGGACGGCCCGGAAGTCGTCCATGTGTCGTCGGCGGATGCTTACTGCCCCCAACTGCGCCGAGTGGCGATTGAGGCTGCCCGGCAAAACGCCGTTCCGGTGCATGAGGCGGGAACGGTCGTCGTCATCGGCGGCCCGCGCTTTTCCAGCCGCGCCGAAAGCCGCTGGTTTACGCGCATGGGCTGGGACATCGTTTCTATGACCCAGTACCCCGAAGTCATTCTCGCGCGGGAATTGGAACTCTGCTATGTGACGCTTTCGCTTGTCACCGACTACGACGCCGGGCTGGTTTCGGACACCGGCGCGGTGCAGGCGCATGATGTGCTCGCCGTGCTCGCGCAGAACACCGAAAATGTCAAGCGCGTGCTGAAGACAATGCTGGCGACGCTGCCGCCGGAGCGTGAGTGCTCCTGCGCCGACGCGCTGAAATATGCCCGAATGTAATTCTGTCCCATTGGAGCCATCTATGAAAGCGCTGCTTCTTGCCGCCGGACGCGGCACCCGCCTCGGCCCGCTCACGGCCCATCAGCCCAAGCCGATGATCCCCATCGGCGGGGTCCCAATGATCGAGCGGATCATGACGGCGATTGCCGAGACGACCCCGATCCGCGAGTTTGTCCTAATCACCGGCTACAAAGCCGAGATTTTGGAAGGCTACCTCGGCAACGGCTCGAAATGGGGCTGGAAAGTGCAGTATGTCCCGCAGGACGTTCCGCGCGGAGTCGGCGACGCCGTCAACACGGCGTCGTCCGCCCTGTCCGACGCGCCGTTCTTGATGACCTACGGCGACATCATGCTTGACCCCGTGAACTACGGGCGCTTCGCCCAAGAGTTCAGCGCGAACCACGGGACATCCACAATTAAAACCTATGTCGGCCTCAACTGGGTCGAAGACCCCTGGGCCGGCGCAGCGGTTTACTTGGATGCCGACAACCGCATCGAGCGTATTCAGGAAAAGCCCCCCAAAGGCACCGCGACAACCCACTGGAACAACGCCGGACTCTTTATCTTTGACCCGCTGATCTTTGAGTACACCTCCAAAATCGTCCCGTCCGCACGCGGCGAGTACGAGCTGCCCGACGCCATCACCGCCCTGATCAACGACAGCCACCCCACCAAAGGCATCGCCTTAGAAGGCAAATGGCGCGATGTCGGCACCCCCGAAGACTACGCCGCCATCAACGCCGAATATGCTGTTGTATGAGCTTTCTTGAAAGCGTAGAACGCGATGCGCCGGGGATGCAAAGCCTATGGAGACAATTTCCCTTTCTGAAATGCTCAGCGAAGAACCACTGCCCAATGAGCTGGTCGAACAACTCATGGCAGATGACATGCTGCCGGAATACGAGTTTGACTACACGCAGGCCCGCCTGAACCGCTTCGCCACTGCGTTTCCCACCGCGCAGCCCGTCAATGGAGCTTTTTGAAAGGAAGCTCAAGACATGTTTGGGACGCACAATCTGGCCGTGTTTTTGGTGACGGCCCTGATGCTGACGGTGATACCGGGTCCGAGTACGCTGTATGTTTTAGGGCGCAGCATCGCGCAGGGGCGGCGGGCGGGAGCGCTGTCGGTGCTGGGGATCGCGGCGGGGACGGTGTGCCACATCCTGGCGGTCGCGTTCGGGCTGTCGGCTCTGCTGGCGGCGTCGCAGATTGGGTTCAGCCTTATCAAGTGCGCCGGGGCGGCGTATTTAGTCTTTCAGGGAGTTCAAACGCTTAGAAAGCGTGCCGTGACTGCCGAAGTCCCGCCTGTGGAAGCGGCGGACGTTCGGGCCGGATTCCTTTTCGGACACGGCATGGTCACGCAAATTCTGAACCCGAAAGTTGCCCTCTTCTTTATTGCTCTGCTGCCGCAGTTTGTTCGTCCGGCCGATGCCCACAGTCCGCTGCCGTTTCTGTTTCTCGGCCTGCTGTTTGTCGCGCAGGACACGGCTTGGTTTCTGGCGGTGGCTGTGTTCAGCGCATTTTTCACGACCGTTTTGCGCCGAAATTCGCGCTGCGAGGAGGGGCTGAAGTGGGCCACGGGCCTGCTTTACATTGGACTGGGGCTGAATTTGCTGCGTGTAAAAGCGCGGCTTGCGTCTTAACCGGGTTCAGCGGAGAATATCAAGGAGGAACTTATGCTGCCTAGTCCAAACGACATCGAACAGTGCCTTCTGCACTCCATCCCGCCGCAAGGCTTCGACGGCGAAATCCTACGCACCGTACTTCTCGTTGGCCCGGCGGACGAACAAGAAGCCTTCGCCGTTGTCAATCGGCAGGGCGGGCGGTGCGTCGCGGTCGGCGGGTATGACGTTCTCCTGGTCAGCCTCGAAACGCCGATGGGGGCGGCCCTCGCGTCGTGCCGGCCCGGCGACCCTCTGCCGCTCGGGCGGGTGCTGGCGGTGGACGACAGCCTGACGGCAAGCGCCGCCGCCAAGCAGCAGACCGAAGCGGACCGGCAGACGCACAGTGCCCGGCGGCGGGACGCAAACGCCGCCGAAGCCCTGCGCCGAGCCGCCGCGCGTGAGGCCGCCAAGCAGCAGGCGCAGGAAGCATTCGAGCGCCGCGCGGCGGCGCATTTCGAGAGCTTGAAAGACAGCGGCGGCTCCAAGCCGCCCCGCCAGGCCGCGCAGCTTGAATGGCCGCTGTAGGCAGTCTGTCCCTGCTGCGCTTAACAAGTGACGCCGTGACAGCGGCATTTACCGCCGGCTCCCGTGATACGCGGCTCCGCGCGGTATAATGGCCTGAGAGGAACACACGATGCAAACTGCACTGCGCGTCACGACGCGCGTTTTGCCCGGTCGCCGGGTCGAGATTATTACGCCGGAGCTTGACGAAGGCGAGACAGTAAGCGTGGTTGTCACGCCGATGCCCGCTCAGTCAAAGGGCAGCGCCACAAAGCCGCTGTCGTTGATGGAGTTTTTGGATTCGCTTCCGCCCGGCCCACGCTCCGCGCCGACCTGGGAAGAAATCGAGCGCAATCTTCAAGAAGACCGTAATTCTTGGGATCGGGACTAGCATGGGCGAGTTAAAACTGCCGTCCGGCGGCACAATTTATATCGAGACCCCTGTTGTCATCTATACCGTAGAACCGCACCCGACGTATGCCCCATTGCTGCGGCCTCTTTGGGAAAAGGTGCAGTCGCAAAGCGTACAGGTCATCTCGAGTGAGCTGATACTGCTGGAAGCGCTGGTGCATCCGATTCGTCGAAAAGACAGCAGCCTGCAAGCGGCCTATGAGCGGCTGCTGCTGGCAACGCCTGCCATGACGCTGCTGCCGCTGACGCAGGACATATTGCGCGAGGCAGCGCGGCTGCGGGCGGACATTCCCGGACTGCGGACGCCGGATGCGCTTCATGCGGCGACGGCGCTTGTGGCCGGGTGCGCTTTGTTTTTGACGAACGACACTGGCTTTCGCCGGGTGCCGGGGCTGCCGCTGGCGCTTTTGGACGAGGCGCTGGCACGCTGACGCCGCCGGGAGCGCGGAAGGAAAAGAAAAAATGATGACTGAGGAAAGCAGGCTGGTAGACAGCGCAGTCGCGGCGTACACGCGGCAGTTCGGCGGAGCGCCGGCGGCGGCGGCAATCGCGCCGGGGCGGGTGGAGATCATGGGCAACCACACCGATTACAACGGCGGGTTTGTGCTGACCGCCGCGCTGGACAAAGCGACGGTTGTGGCGGGGACGGCGACGGGCGGCAGCGCGATTACGCTCCATGCGGCGGATTTTCGGCGCACGGCGACGTTTAATCTCGCGGACCTGCGGCGGGACCCGCAGAACTCGTGGGGGTCGTATGTGCTGGGGGTCGTGGCGCAGCTTCAAGGGCAGGGCGTCGCCCTCGGCGGCTTCGAGGCGGTGATCCACAGCGATGTTCCCGGCGGCGCGGGCTTGTCGTCGTCGGCGGCGCTGGAAGTGGCGGCGGCCCTGTTTTTGAAGCAGTTGTTTCCCTATGAGGCCGGGCCGATGCAGATTGCGCGGCTCTGCCAGCAGGCGGAAAACGAGTTTGTCGGGGTGCAGTGCGGGATTTTGGACCAGTTTTCGTCGGTGTTCGGCGTGGCCGACGGATTTTTGTTTTTGGACTGCCTGACGCTGGAGCATTCGGCGGTGAAGATGGGCCGGGACGATGTGGCGCTGGTGATCTGCGACTCGAATGTCAAGCATGCGCTGACCGGCGGCGATTACAACACGCGCCGGGCCGAATGCATGGCGGCGGCGGCGTTTTTCGGCAAGCCGCTGCTGCGGGAAGTGGAATGGGAGGAGCTGGAGGCCGGCAAAGCCGGCCTGCCGGAAAACCAGCGCCGCCGGGCGGAGCATGTGCTGAGCGAGAACCGGCGGGTGCGGCAAATGCGCGATGCCGCGCAGCGCGGGGACACGGCGGCAATGGGGCGGCTGCTGGCGGAAGGGCACGCGTCGTGCCGGGATTTGTTCCAAAACACGACGCCGGAGCTGGACCTGCTGGCGGAAATGGCGGCGGCCCTGCCGGGGTGCCTCGGGGCGAAGATGACCGGCGGCGGGTGGGGCGGCTGCACGATCAACCTGGTTTATGCCGACGCCGCCGACGAGTTCTGCCGGACTCTGGCTGCCGACTACAAAGAGCGCACCGGCACGGTGGCCTCGGTTTATGCCTGCCGCGCCGCGCAGGGCGCTCGCGCCGTGGCGCTTTAGGCTTGCCCCTAAAGCATCGTTAAAGCGTTTCGCGCAGGCGGCCGTCGGCGCTCGGCGGGGCCGGCTCCGGCGGCGCTTGGGCTTCAACGGCGCTGACCATCTTTTCCCGCTGCTCGGCCAGCGCCGAGGCCGCCGAGGCTTTCCAGTCTTCGGTCCGCCCGGAAAACTGAGCCAAAAACTGCTTGCCCTGCGGGGTCGCCAGCAGCAGCGCCGCCGCACCGGCGGCCAGGCCGATCAGCAGGGTCAGCGCTGCCGCCGCGCCGCTCGGGGCGGCGTCTCGTTGGTCGTAGGCTGTCATAAAATCTTTTCTGTCTTATTCTGTCTTACTTATTCTGTCTTACTTATTCTGTCTTATTCTTCTTCGGTGGCGGCTTGCAGCTCAAACAGGCGGGACAAGTTGTGAGCGCGGGAGAAAATCTCCGGGGTCACGGTCTCGCCGGCTTTGATCAGCGGAAAGCCGAGGTAGCCGAGAACGTCCCGGTGCGCGACCCGTCCGATAATCGGGTCCACATAGCCGATAATGCCGGTGCCCTGCGGCAGCGACGATTTGTTCATAGCCGGAGTGCCGTCGGTTCCGGCAGGCGTGCCGGTGACGCGGGGTTTTGGTTGTGCCATAAGTTAAAGAGAAATCTCCGCAAGGCTGTGGGCCAGGGTCATAATCGTGTCGAAACGTCCGAGCTTCAGCACCCGCTCGGGCTGACGGCCCGGCGCAAGCAAAATGCTCAGCGTGCGCCCGTCGGGCGACAAGCGCTTGCGGGCTTCGACCAGCAGCGCGAGGCCCGCGCTGTCAATAAAATCAACTTGGCTGAGGTCAACGATAACACCCGGCTTGTCGGCATCGCCGACGGCGGCCAGCAATTCTTCGCGAAGCTGCGGGGCTGTGGTGAGATCAACTTCACCGGCGGCTTCAATCACCGTCCCCTGCGGCTCCCGGTGCCGGCTGACAACTAACTGTGCTGCGTTCAAGTGGCTTAACTCCCGCCCGAGAAGGATGTCGGAATAAAATCAGAATGAGTTTTGATATAATGCATTCGGCTATGATGTCTTGTCGGCTGATTATACCAGGAAATGCAGGGAATTCTACGAGGGCCGCCGGAGCAAGCCAATGAAAAACGCCCAAAGCAGCCTTCAAATCACCTGGCTCGGCCATGCGGCGTTTCTTTTGACCGACGCTCGCGGCGTCTCGGTCCTGCTGGACCCTTACCGAGCGCCCGACGCCGGGGCCCATGCGCCGATTGACGTGCCCGCCGACGTTGTTCTGGTCAGCCATCTTAATCCCAAATACCACAGCCATTGGGACGCGGCCTCGGGAAGCCCGGTGCGCCTCAACGCTCTCGATTTCGCCGGAGCGCCGGGCGGCGCGGACGCCCACGGCATTCGCTTCCAGGCGCTGCCGGTCTGGGAATCGCCCGCGCGGGAAACGCCTGTCTCGATGCCGTATTTCCGCATGGGCGGCGTGTCGGTCTGCCACTCAGGCGACCTCGGCCACGCGCTGACCCCCGAAGAAGCCGCGCCGCTGCTTGGGATTGACGTGTTTCTCGCTGTTGCCGGCGGCCCGCCCACGGTCGAATTGGCGGACCTGAAGGCGCTGATTGATCTTGTTCAGCCCAGGGTCGTCGTGCCGATGCACTACCAAAACGGCAAAATCAACCTGCCCCTGCGGCCGGTGGACGACTTTTTGGCGCTGTGGGAGCCGTCGCAGATTGTCCGGCACCTGTCGCCGGCGCTGACGCTCGGCAGGGACGACCTGCCGCGCGAAATGCAGGTCATTGTGCTGCCGTCCGCCAATTAAGCCGGCCCGCTTTTTTCAGCCCTTCGGCTTGTCAGCGCAGCGGGTCGAACACCCCAGCGACCACCGTGCGCGGCTTGCCCACCGCCGACTGCACGGAAAGCCGGTGGGGCGGGCCGGACAGCGCAGACAGCCGCCGCCGCGCTTCGGCGAGGCCGACCTGCCCGGCCGGCTTGCCGTCAATCGTCAGCACCTCGTCAAACACGCGCAGGCCCGCTGTGAGCGCCGGAGCGCCGGGCAATATCTCGGCCACCGCCAGATGCGCCCGGCCCGCAGGGTCTTTGGTTTCCATCAGCGTAATCCCCGTGGTGCGGGTCGTGAACGCCGATTTTGGGCCGACCGGGGCGAAAAAGACCCGGCTGTGCGGGTAATCGAATGTCACCGTGAACCGGGACAGCAGGCGCGAGCCGAGCGAGCCGGCGTTGACCTGCGATGCGCCTCCTTTGGTGTCGAGCGAAAAGTCGGCGGGAATGTCTCGCAGCGTCTGCCCGGCGACTGTCAGCGACCCGATCCGGGTGCGCCGGGCACGGGACACCCCCCCGATGCCGCCGCCGACCGCGACCGCGCCGCGCGGGTACTTTTTATCCAGCCCATACCGGGCGACATACGGCCCGAACAGCCGCACCGCCGCGTCGGCGTCTCCCGTGTCAATCAAAAAGCGGGCCGGCGGCAGCGAGTCCACCCGCGCCGTCACGGTCGGCAGATTGCTGTCCAATGTCAGCGGCAGCGCCGTCCCGTCGGCGGGCGACGGATGAAACGCGTCCGGCTGAATAAACGTCATCTGTTTATGGGCGTAGTCCACCCGCACCACAAAATGCGCCAAAAGGTCGTAGCCGATAAAGCCGGCGAGGGGCCGAGCGAAATAATTGTCAAGCGGCTCCGGCAGGTCAATGGCGATCCCGGTCACGGCGGTCAGCTTGACCGCGCCGGGCACTTCCAGCGAGTCAATCCGTATGGGGTGCTGATCGGTGGAGCCGCCGTAGCCGCGCACTTCCAGAAACCCTTCGCTTTTCAAGCCCAGCGCGGTCGCCGCCGTTTGCGACAGGGCGATCCCGCCCGCGCCGCTGTCGAGAAAAACTCGCTCGGTCCGCCCGTTGATCTTGACTTCCAAGCCGATCTCGCCGTCATCAAGGTCAAACGGCACGGTCGCCGAGGTCGCGCCGGGCTGCACAAAAGCGAAGTTCGCGGCTCCGGCCGGCTTTTCGAAGAGGCCGGGAGTCAGCGGCACGTTGTTTTCGATTTTCAGCGCCTGCCCGACAATGTCGTAGCGCGAATTGCCGTTGGTGGTGACCGTGTGGAACGGAAACGGGGTGCCGTCCACCAGGCGATAATCCGAGTAGGCTGTGGTGACTAAAACATCGTCGTCCAGGTGCTGTTCTTTGACGATCATAAACGTCTTCGGGTCAAAAAACACCGTGCTTTTTTTGCCGCCTTCGGGAAAGGCGTCTACCAGGTAATTGCCGGTGCGCGGCTCGGTCCCAGGCCGCAGGGACAGCGTTCCGGGCAGGCGGCCCGGCAAAAGATAAGAATTGGTATCGAAAAAAAGCTGCACGCGCAGGTCTTTCAGCTCTTCCCCGGCGAGGTCCCGGACATTGCCGCTGCTGTCTTTTTGCCAGGCGGTTTTGCCGTCGTACCCCTGCGTGCTGTCTAAAATCCCGAGCTTGTCTTCCTCAAACTCTTTGCCCGGCGCGGCGTACACCGTGGTGATTGTCCCGTGAATGCCTCCGGTGAGCACATCCGACGTGATCTTCGTGCTTTTGATGGCTTGCAGCGCGTCGGCCCCGCCGAGCGCCGCCAGATGCTTTTGCAGCAGGGTTTTCAGCGTCATCGGCGGCGCGGCGGCGAGAATCAAGAAGTTCCCCCCCGCCCCCAAAAATGGGGGAGCAAGAAAAGACGCGCCTTCCATCTCTGCTTTTGCCCCTCTGACCCCCCCATTATTGGGGGCCGGGGGGACTTGCGCCGGCTCGCCGGGCCGAAGGAACAGGCGGCCCCGCGCATAATCGAACGTCACCGTGAAGCGGCTCAAAAATCCGTTGCCGATGCCGCCGGCCTGCGACGACACCTGCGAAATCCCCGGTCCGCCGATGGTGGAAAGGGTCACGCCCGGCACCCGCACCGCGCCGACTTGCAGCGAATGGTTCGGCGACAGCGTTTCGGTCATCTGCCCGCCGACCCCGATGCCCTGCCGGGTGGTCGCCGCCGGGTCGCCCGCCTTCGGCAGCAGGCCGTTCGCCGCCGCATATTGGGTGTAAAGGTGCGCTCCGCCCGAATCGCCGGTATCCACCAGAAATCGGCCCGGCGCTTTGCCGTCCACCGACGCCAGCACGGTCGGCACGCGGTTTTCCAGCTTAAGCGGGACGGCAGCGCCGGCGGTCTGCGGCGGCGGGGCGACCGACGGGTCGGTCAGGGTGAGAGTTTTGCGGGCGTAATCCACCGAAACGGTCATCCGGGCGAACACTTCGTAGCCGACCGCGCCGTCTACCTGTCCGCGCTCGGAAAGCAGCCGGGTGATCGCCGGGTCTTTGATCACATGCAGGGTCACATGCGACAAGCGCACGGCGTCGCCGATTTCCAGGGTCGTATCGGCGGCCAGTCCGGTCGCCGCCGCGCCGCCGTAGCCCAGGGCGGGCAGGTCGCCCTGCACGACTAATCCGGCGGCTTTTGCGCCGCCTTCGGTCACAAACGCCGTCCCGGAGCCGCTGTCCAGAAGAAACCGCAGCGTGTGGCCGTTGACCGTCACCGGAACGATCACTTCATTGTTGTCCGTGCTGAAGGGAAGCGTCGCGGCCCGGCGCGGGCCGGCCCCGAGAAACTGCCAGTCCTTGACCGGCTTCGGGGGCGCGAAAAACGCCGCCGTGACAGCCGGCATCCGCGCGGCGGACTTCAGGACGGCTTCCACCGTCAGCGGCAGCCCGGCATACTGAATGGCCAGGCGGCTCGGAATCTGCGTGCCGTCTTTAAGCGTATACGCCAGCACGGAAACGGTGCCGGTCAGGCCGCCTTTGCGCTCAACGGTCCTGCGGACCAGGTACGTTTTCGGGTCCAGATAGACGGTCTGCTGTGAGCCGTTTTTCGGTTTCACGTCCACCACATAGCAGCCTGTTTCCGGGTCGAGCGCCGGCCGCAGGGTCACGGCCGCCCCGGACGGGTTTTGGGCGGGGTCGAAGGCTTCCAGGGAAAACCCGGTGTCGGCGGTCCGCTCGGTCAGCTCCTCGCCGCCGAGTATCCGCACATTCCCGCTGCCGTCCTGCTCCCAGGTGACGTGGCCGTCGGTGCCGGTGGTCATGGCAAGCGGCCCGAGGGCCATCTCCATGCGGCTTTTGCGGGGCGTCGCCTGGTACGTCGTCATCGTGCCCGTCAGGCCGCCGGCGGCCAGGGCGTAAACAATTCGGTGCGCCGCCTTGTCTTTGCGGGCGGCGGGCGTCGCCGACGCCGCCCGGTGCCGCGCCAAAACCTGCGCCAGCGTCGGAAACGGGGACGCGGCGCAGGCAGGCCGCGCCAAAGAAAAGAACAAACCAAAGAACGAAAAGAACAAAAGCAGGGCGGGCAGGGCGCAGGCGGTCAGCCGCGCGAAAGATTTAAGTTTCACCCCGTCATTTTACCGCTTTCTCGGCGGAAACCGCGCGAACCAAAGAATCCA
Organism: Capsulimonadaceae bacterium; assembly: GCA_965246745.1. Classification (GTDB taxonomy): domain Bacteria; phylum Armatimonadota; class Armatimonadia; order Armatimonadales; family Capsulimonadaceae; genus JANXMY01. Next base: position 570,106 of record OZ251980.1, on the reverse strand, counting down.
GCGGCGCTTTGCCCTGCGTCACTTCGTCGCGGTCGAATTCCAGCACAAAGCCGTCCGACGGCAGGGTTTTGGCATCGTCGCTGAGCTGCCTTGCCAGCACGTCTGTTTCGCCGTCGTTTCGGACGCCTTCGCGCTTTAAAACCAGCCGGCTTTGCCCGCGCGTCAAGCGCAGGATTTTTTCTTCGGTCGGGAACGAACTGTTCGGCACTAAATCCCGCATCACCGGCGGCGTGGTGCGGGGGTTGTCCCAGCTTGCCAGCCAGTTGTCGCCGAACGGCTCCTGCTGATCCATCAAGATCATGGTCGAACCGCCGCTTCGCTGCGCGGCGGCGTAGAGATGCCGCAGCAAGTCCGCATAGGTGCCGGTGACGGCGCGGGTCCATTTGTCCTTCAATGCGCCGTCAACGGCGTCCTCGTCAAACAGCGGCAGGCTGGCGTCGGCCCGAAACATTGCGCTGACGGTGACATCTACCGGGTCGGCGTGGGCGCTCCGCAGAAACGCCAGCCGCGCGGCGGGGGTGTACCCAAGATTGCCGGGATTGTCCCCATCTTCCCAAACAAAGCCGGCAAGGCCGGGCCGGGCGGCCAGGGCACTTATGCAAGATGAAAGCGCGTCGCGGACTTCAGGAGCCGCCGGGCTGACACGCAGCGGCGGCGCGGCGCTTGGGACCGAACTGTCCGCCCCGGCCTCGCCGTCCTGCGACGCGACGCTCGGCGGTTTTTGCCACTCTTCGCGCGTTGTTTTCCCGTCAATCGTCAGGTCGCGCACGGCTTCCGGCGACTCGCCGCCCCACGACAGCAGACTGCAGACGGCATACACAGCCACACCCGTGCCGCGCGTTTTCGTGAGCGCCTCGGTCAGAATGTCCGGCTCCTGACGGCCCGCCGACAGCCGGCTGACGCCATTCGAGTAGACTTCCAAAAAGAGCGCGTTCAGGCCGAGCTTTCCCATAGCGCTCAAAAGCGCATCCACTCCCGCCGCCGTGCGGGGCTGGCCGACGACGCCCCGCACCCGGCCGGAGCGCAGCGCTGCCGACAGCGGCGGCGCAGGGGGCAGCGCGGCTTTTTCTTTGGCTTCCAGCAAGGCATAATCGCGCCGGGCTTCCGGCGTATCGCCGGTGTAAAACAGCATCCACAGCTCACTGTTTAAGTTTGTGTTGACGGGAGCGCCCGCCGACGGCACCAAAAATTGAAGCTGATATTCCACGTTGAAGTTTACGGTATGCGTCAAGTCGGCGTCGTCCAGATCGTCGCCGTCCAAGTAGCCCGGCAGCTTTCCGGTGTGACGCTGCTCATTGTAAGCCGCCGCCGTCTGCCGCGCCCATGCCTTTTGCGCCGGGGTCAGCTTGTCAAACGGAAAGGCAACCTCGTTCATGGTCGGAATGCCGGGCAGGCCGGGTGCATCCGGCATCAGGGCGATCTGCTCCGCCGTCGCCGCCAGCGGGTCGCCGAACGTCGGCAGGCGGCGGGCATCGGCTCCGTGACGCTTCAGCATCACTTCTCCGGCCTCGCGGCTGCGGAAGCTGCTGTCGTTCATCGCCTGCTCTTCCCACTCGGCCAGGCGCTTGCGCCGGACGCCGACTCCGGCCAGGTCATCCGTCAGCACATACGCCGGGCCGACCCGGCGGAACGTGCCGGTGACGCAGAGGCAGACGGCCCGCAGCAGGTCGGCGGCCGGCGCATCTCGCTTTCCCGCGACTGTGAGCGCCTTTGCGGCGTAATGCGGATCGGCATACAGCTCCAGGCCCGTTTTTTGTGCAGCGCGAGAAACCAAATCGCCGACGGTTTGCAGGCCCGCCAGCGGCACGGGGGCTTGAAGCGCTTTGCCGTCCCAATCCAAATCAGCCGGCTTCAGCATGTTCGGAAAGGCCGCCGCCAGCGTGACGGCCTGCTCGGCCGAGGGCAGAGGCATTTTCGGTCGGTAAGTGTGCAGCCGGGAAGCGGCGTCCGGGCGGCCCTCAGAAAAATACAGCGTCTTGCCCCGGCGGTCGTGCAAGTAAAACGAGGCGGTCTGACCGAGCCGAATTCGCGTCGCGTCAATCTCGCCGGTCTCATCGCGCACGTCGGCTCGCTTTTCCGGCGGCAGCCCGCTCAGGGCGGGGTCCTCCGAGCTGATCCAAAGATGTCCGTGGTTAAACAGCGAGTGAAACATCTCCTGCTGCGCGTTGCCGGTGAGGTCCGCAAGGCCAAGTCCATGCTCTGAAGTCAGGGCATGCCACTGGCTGTCATCGAGACTCGCCGTTAGCTGGTCCAGAGCCGATCGGGGAGTTAAATCTTTTGCCGGGTCCGGCGGGGCGGGCTGGGTGTTCAGCACAGTCATTGCCGCCGGCGCGATTGCCGTCACACCGCCGAACTCTTGGGTGATGCCGCCGAAGGCCGCCGCGATGCCGCCGGCGGACGAATCGGCGGGCGGCGGGGCGAGGCCATCCGGCAGCGCGGTTTTGTCTGCGCCGACGGCCAGCCACACGCCGTCTTTAGGCGGCGGCAGGGCGCGGAGCGCCTGGGCCAGCGTCAGCTTAGGCGGGGGAAGGGGCGGCGCGGCAGGCGCGGCGGCAGGGAGAACGGCGAGAAAGCAGGCAGCCAAGACAGTACGCATGAAACACGCTCCGGCAGAATTGATTTGTCGGTGGACGCGTTCTTAAACGCAGCTTTGGGGCAAAACGGTTCGGGAAATTTTATCGGGAAACTTCTACAAGCCGCGCAGAAACTCAAAACTGGCGCGGAGGCAGTCGAAGGGGTCCCGGCGGCAATGGTCCTGCTCGACCGCGTACCACTCGGTCCCGGCGGCGGCGCAGGCGGGCAGAAGATGCGGCCAATCGAGATTGCCTTCGCCGACCGGGGCCATCACGGGCGTGCTGCCGCTCATCTCGCAGTCTTTCAGATGGACCACGGGGACGCGCCCCCGGCAGGCTTCAATCAGCCGCTCGGGGTTGACCCCGGCATGGGCGGCCCAGTAGACATCAATTTCCAGATGGAAATCCGGGCCGCCCTGCGCCGTAAATGTCTCAAACAAAGTTTCTGCGCCGGGGGCGGGGCGGGCGAATTCAAACGCGTGGTTGTGATAGCCGAACCGAATTCCGGCGGCTTTGAGTCGGGCGATGGTCGGCGCGGCATCCCGCACAAAAGCCGCATAGCCGTCCGCGCCGCGCCCCTGGTACTCCCCCGGCAGGCCGCCGATTGCCGTGAAATCGCAGCCGAGCGTTTGATGGAACTCGATCTCCCGCGCCGCGCTGCTTTGGAGGCTGTCCCAGGGCCGATGGGTCGCGATGCACCGCAGGCCGGTGTCGTCCAGCATCCGCCGGGCGTCCGCCGCCGAAACAGCCGGCGTGTCCCCGGCCATCGCGCCGACCCCGGAAACCTGCACGGCCCGGTAGCCGATAGAGCTAATCTTCGTCAGGGTCGCGGCAAAGTCCGGGGCCGTCTGCGTGAATTCGCGGACCGTGTAAAGCTGCGCGGCGATTTGAGAAGCGGGCAGGGGCGGGATACTCATCGGGGCGGACTCTTTTCAACGCAAAAGCCCCGCCCTGCGGGGCGGCAGGGCAGGGCTTTGGGCGCTGTAATCACTTGCACAAACGCGCATTCCAACAAGCGAAAGCGGGGATGACGAGACTTGAACTCGCGGCCTCTGCCGTGACAGGGCAGCGCTCTAACCAATTGAGCTACACCCCCAAAAACAGATTTCAGACGAAATCGGAAGTGCGCGTTTGTGAGAGTGATTATACCTGCCGCCGAACCCGTTGTCAAGGGGGCGAAGAATTTTTTTGCGGCCCGCCCAAGCCCGCCCGCGCCCGCCGGACCGCCCCCTCCGCCGGGGACCCCGCCGGCGCGGAAATCATGGCCCAGGGCGCAAAGCGGCGCAGGGAGCGGGCGAAGACATCGGTGAGGGCGTCGCCCGCGCCCCACAGCCCGCCGACCGGCACCACCGGAAACGGCGCGTCGGCGTCCGCAAACAACCGCCGGGTCACGCCGTGCGCCAGCCGGGCCAGCGCTCCCCCCGCCCCCATCAAAAGGGTGCGGGCCGCCGGGTCGCCGTCTGCCGCCGCCTCGGCGACTGTCCGCGACAGCGCAGCGATCTCGACCCGCCCGACGGTGCCGCCGTACACGCCGGGGACGACCTCGGCCACGGCGGAAAGCTGAAGCTGCGCCAAAATACGCTCCGACAGCGTCGTTTCCGGCCCCGTGCCGTCTGCCGCCGCAAGAACCGCCGCCAGCGCCGCCCGCCCGACCCCGTAGCCGCTGCCGCCGTCGTCAATCAGCAAGCCGTAAGCGCCGGTGCGATGGGTTTCCCCCGCCGCATTCTCGCCGCAGGCCGCGGACCCGGTGCCGGCGATGACAATCACGCCGGGCCGGCCGTTTGTTGCTCCGGTCAGTGCAGCGATGTAGTCCGGCTCGACGGCGACGGCGGCTTGTGGAAACGCCGCCCGCAGGCCGTCGCGGAACTGCCGGCGGCGGTCGGCAAGCGAATACCCGGCGACCCCGGCGCAAAGCGAAACAACGTCGGCGCGGGTCATGCCCGCTTCCTGAAGCGCCGCGTCGGCAGCAGCCAGGGCGGCGGTCAGCGCTTCCGGCGCGGAAAGCGCGGACAAGCTGCACGGCCCGGCCTGCCCGGCCCCCGCGATGTTCCCCGCGAGGTCCGCCGCCAGGGCGCGGGTCTGCGTCCCGCCGCCGTCGAGGCCCAGCACCAGCTCGCTCACGCGGGCGCTCCCTCTACCGTCGCGCCGGCGATATGCCCGGTGTCGTTGAGAAATACCACCCGGCTGTCGGTCGCCGACGCGAAATCCAGGCGTGTCAGCGAGGCATTATCGAGGGTCAAGCGCAGCAAGGTCGAGAGGGGGGCATTCAGGGCCTCCAAAACCAGCATGCGGGCCGACGCCCCATGCCCGACCACCAGCACGGTTTCGTCCGCGCCGGGATGCGCCGCAAGGATAATTCCCAGCGCCGCCGCCAGGCGCTCCCGCACTTCAGGCCAGGTTTCGCCGCCCGGCACCACCGCGTCCAAGTCTTTCAAGGCATGATACCGATGCCACAGCTCCGGGTAGTCGCGCTCAAGCTCCGCTCCGGTCAAGCCTTCCCAGTCCCCGTAGCCCTTTTCGCGCAGGCCCGGCAGCGTTTGTACGACCAGCCCATGCGTCTTCGCCGCCGCTTCGGCGGTCTGCGCCGCCCGGCTCAAATCGCTGGAATACACAGCGTCCAGGCGCGTGCTGCCCAGCCGCCGCGCGAGCGCCTCCGCCTGCGCTTCCCCGACCGCGCTGAGGGGAATATCGGTCCACCCCTGCACCCGCCCAATTTTATTCCATTCGGTCTCGCCATGCCGCGCCAGCAGAACTTGGGTCAAAATAATTCCTAAACTATTTTTTAAAAAACGTTGACGATTTAGAGTTTGTCTGTTACAATGGTTTCGTTGCACATTGAAGTGCGATTGTTTGCGGTTCTGATAAGGGCAGTGTCTGATAAGGGCAGTGTCTGATAAGGGCAGTGTCTGATAAGGGCAGTGTCTGATAAGGGCAGTGTCTGATAAGGGCGTACAACAATGGCAACTTCATCTTTAGCGAGCGGCTTTCTGTCGGCAGGCATTGCTCTTTGCGGTGCCAGCATAGGGTTCGCCGCTGTGCATCATTATACCTCCCGTGTTGCCGATCCTCTCGGCGTAAGCGTTTCACCCTCAACTATTGATCTCGGCCACTTGGGGCAGTATGCCTCGGTTGACCGTGTTATCCATCTTTCCAACCCAAACGATTTTCCAATTCAGATAAAGAACGTCGTGCCTTCCTGCGGCTGTACCACAGCGCAGGCCCCCGACTTCATTCCGCCGCACGGCGACGCGCCGCTGACCGTGCATTTCAACGCTCTGAGCAGAAATGGCTCGGTTCAGGAAGACGTTGTGATTTCCTTCGCAGGCCAGAGAACCGAAAGTGTTTCAATTCTGATTACCGGAAATATAACCCGCGAAATTGCACTCTCTCAAACTTCACTTGTTCTAACCGGCAAGCCCTCTGCCGCAGGTTCGCTTACTTTGACCCGTCTTGACGGCAAGCCTCTCCGTGTTGCCGGCATCGTTTCTCCGGCTGTTCTTCGCACGAAAATTTCTCCTCTTTCTGCTTCTGCCGTGCGCGTAACCACCTGGCAGAACGGGCCGGGTTTAGCAGGAGCGCAGCGCGAAGAAGTGACGCTTAATCTGAATGATTCTCTTGTGCCGACTCTAACCATTCCTGTCGGATGGACAACGAGCAGCCGCTACCGGAGCGTTCCGGCGGCTGTCAACTTCGGTTCTGTGGCACTCGGCGCGGCTTTAGCGCAAAAAGTTCAACTCAGCGGTCCCCATGCCAGCCGCTTGCATATTGTCTCCCTGCCGCCCGGCTGGAAGGCTCACCTTCAGCCGGTGGGGCCGGGGAGAGTGGATTTGACCCTCAAGGGATCACCGAAAGGAGGATTGCTGCACTCATCCGTGGTACTCGCGACACGCAATCAGGCCGAACCCAACATTGCCGTTCCTATTTATGCCGTCGTCGAAACCAGCGCAGACGTTTGTTCGGTCCAACCGCCTGCTCAAAGTTCACGTTAACACTTTACAAGAAAGAGAAACTTCCTTGACAAAGCAATTCACGAAACAACGAAAACAGCCGCGCTTTGTGGCTATCGCCCTTCTCAGCGTCATGCTCGGCGCTCAAGCCGCCGTGCTCGCGACCTCCCAAAAACCCGATTTGCCCCCCGGCTATAGCTACGGGTATAGCATTGGTTGGTATTATCAGTCTCATGGAGCATCTGTTGCGACCATCTCTGCGGCCATTACAGAAGGATGTCGCGGTAAATATGGCGGCGGCGCCGCTGGCTCTGCATGTGCAAGAGGAGGTATACAAGGCGCCAAAGATGAAGTTGCGGGGTAGAAGACATCTCGATCGTTGAACAAGTGGCATTCTCTTCGGGGAATGCCACACTTTCTCTTCTGAAATTAACCTTTATTTCCCTAAATCAACAATGAAAAGCCCCATTTTACGCATCCTCCTTATAATCAACGCACTTGCGCTTTGTGGACTGCTTATCTCTTTTGTGCAGCGTCACTCCCAACAGCAAGCGCGACAGCAACAAGAACGTGCGAGTGTCGACGCTATGGTGCGGAAGGCAGATAAACAGGATAAAACTCCAGCCCCCGAAAAGGTACGGCTCCGACTAATTTCAAACCAGGTCCAGACGAACAAATCAGTGACGAACGACCAATTAGCGTTTCTCCTGGATGAAGCAGTTAAGCCCAATGCGAGCGGGGAAGCTACTGTCAGCGATCTAACAGCGAACATATCAATGGCATACCTTAGGCGACCTCTGCCGCAATCTCAGAAAGTACTGCTTTACCAAAAACTGGTGCCTGTCCTTGCGATCCGGGATGGGACCGTCAGTTCAGGAATCACTCTTACTCAAATGCACAAAACGGATGCTTGCGATTTGCTCGCCCAATTTGATATTCGTCAAGCAGTGCCGCAAATAATGCCGTTGTTGGATGATCCCAATCCGATGGTGAGATACTATGCCAAATCAGCACTGAAGAAATTGGGATACAAAGCATGAGCCGCCGCGACACAGCATTTACGCTCATTGAGCTTCTTGTCGTCATCGGCACAATCGCAGTGCTGGCGGCAGTGCTGTTTCCGGTATTCGCTTCCGTGCGGGAACGCGCCCGGCAAACTTCCTGCGCCTCAAACCAGCGGCAAATCGGGATAGCAATCACCCTCTATGCTCAAGACAGCGACGACCTCTATCCCTACGGCGCGGACCCGCTGGACAAGACCGCTGATTACTGGGCGCTTGACCCCCAAGCCTTAAGCGATGTTCAGGCGATGCCTTATCTGCATGACATCCTTGCGCCCTACCTGCACACTCCGGCAGTCTGGCACTGTCCGTCGGACAGCGGAAGCGACAAACTGGCCGAATGGGGCGATCCTATCACCGTCTCCGCGACCGTCTTTCCCGCGCACCCCTCCGCTTACCAAGCCTTTGGAACGTCCTACAAATACAACACGGCCTTTGCATTGCAGCACAAGATTGTTGGAGCAAGCGCTTACACACTTACCGAGATTGGGCCGTCCGAGTTCGTCATTCTTGCCGACCTGAATGGAAGCTGGCATGGAAACGGCGAAGCCGCAGAATACGCTCATATGTCCCTGTTCGCCGATGGCCATGTCAAGCGGCTTTCTACACTCCAATGGGCTGACGCCTTCTTTGTCAGCCCCAATCCCCAAACTATCTTCTAACGCACCTGTGCGCCGGGCAGCACCGCGTCCGGGTCGGCGGGGTGGAGCAGAATGGCGTGGCCTTCGGCGTCGGTGGCGGCCATCAGCATGCCCTGAGACTCGAAGCCGCGCAGCTTGCGGGGGGCGAGGTTCGCGACGACGACGATTTTTTTGCCGGGCAGGGTTTCGGGCGTATACGATTCGGCGATGCCGGCGAGTATTTGCCGGGGCGTCCCCTCGCCGATGTCTACCGTGAGGCGCAGCAGCTTGGTCGCGCCTTCCACCCGGTCGGCGGTCTTGATTTCGCCGATGCGAAGCTGCACTTTGGCGAAGTCGTCTATCGAGATCAGCGGCGTCGCGGGCATAGTCTTTTCCGGCTCCCCAACTTGTTCAAGTGTCGGTGGGGGCGGGGGGGTCATTTCTTCCATCTTTGGCTTCGGTTCTTTCTTAATCGCTTCTACGATTTTTTGCTTAAACTTGGTGTCAACGCGCGGAAAAATCGGCTGGGCGTCTTCGGTGCGCGTGCCCGCCGGCAGGCCGCCCCACGGAGTTTCGTCGTCCCAAACGCCGAGCGGCGCGTCGCCGAGGCCGAGCTGGCGGCGAATAACGCTCGCCGTGTGCGGCAGAAACGGGGTCAGCAGAACCGACACCAGGCGCGTGGTTTCCAGTGCGGCATACAGGGCGTCGGCGACCCCTGCCGCATCGCCCGCCTTGTGCCGCTTCCACGGCGCGGTCGTGTCAATCTCGCCGTTCGCGGCCTCGATCAGCTTCCAAATCGCCGCCAAAGCGCCGGCAGGGTCCAGCGCAAGCAGGAACCGCTCCGCGTCCTGCACCGTTTCGCGGGCCAGCGACGCCAAAACGCCTTCCGAAGTCCGCGCGGCAGCGCCGCTCGGCACAACTGCGTTTTCGTACTGCGCCAGCATTTTCAGGGTTCGATTCAGCAAATTTCCGAGCTTGTTGCATAAGTCGGGATTGTAGCGCTTCTCGATTAAGTTCTCGACCGAGAATTCGGCGTCGGACGTGAACGAAATGTCGCGCAGGAGGTAGTACCGCAGGGCGTCTTTGGCGGCTTCCTCGTCTGCGCCGCTTTTGTCCACGATCTCGGCGACCACTTCCTGCGGGGTCGGGATGTTGCCTTTGGACTTGGAGCCTTTTTCGCCGCCGATCAGCCACCAGCCGTGGCCGAGCACCGTGCGGGGCAGCGGCAGGCCGAGGCCCATCAGCATGGCGGGCCAGAGCGTCGCATGAAACCGCGTGTAAATCTCTTTGCCGACCAGATGCACATCGGCCGGCCAAACCCGGTCCCACGCGGCATTGTCCGGCCAGCCGGTCGCCGTGAGATAATTGATCACGGCATCGAACCAGACATAAATGCTTTGTTCGGGATGGCCGGGCACGGGAATGTCCCAGCCGGTGTTGGTGCGCGAGATCGCCACATCGCGCAGGCCGTCTTTGAGAAACGCCAAGACTTCGTTGCGCCGGGTGTCCGGCTGCAAAAACTCGGGGTGAGCGTCAATATGCGCCCGCAGGCGGTCGCCGTAGGCCGACAAGCGGAAGAAGTAGTTGTCTTCGGTGACGCGCTTGACTTCCGCGCCGGTTTCAATCGAGCGTCCGTCCCGGACCTCGGAGTCACGCAGAAACGTTTCATCGGCGACCGAGTACCAGCCTTCATACTTGGCGGCAAAGATGTCGCCGGTCGCTTGCAGCCGCCGAAAGACTTCCTCAGCGACGCGCACATGGCGCGGCTCGGTCGTGCGGATAAAGTCGTCGTTTGAGATGTTGAGATACCGCCAGCACTCCCGGAACTTGGCCGAGTTTTCGTCTACCAGCTCCTGCGGCGTTTTGCCGGCTTTGGCGGCGGCTTCGGCGACTTTGCTGCCGTGCTCGTCGGTGCCGGTCAGGAAAAACGTCGTGTCGCCCCGCAGCCGGTGGAACCGGGCAATGGCATCGCAGAGCACGGTGGTGGTCGCCGAGCCGACATGGGGAACGCCGTTGACATAATAGATCGGCGTCGTGATGTAAAAAGTCTTGCTGTCCGTGGGCAAAATGCGTGTCCTAAAAGCTGTCTTGGCTGAGGGTGACGCTATGTTACCCGAAATCGGCGGCCCGGCGCAAGAAAACACACATAAGAAAAGGGCCGGACGCATTTCGCGCCCGGCCCCAGTACGAAAAAAGCTACATATCCCGCATCAAGCGGGCGGTGATTTCTTTCAGCTCGCCCATGTCGAAGCTCGGAATGCCCGACGCCGGGGCGGGCGGCAGATCGGCCAGGGGATGGCCGGGAATGGTGCCTTCGCGCACTTCCAGCGGCTGTCCGTCTTCGGGATGGGTGCCGTTGAAGACGGCTTCAATGTGCTTGTAATCGTCGGCGCTGAAGCGGTACAGCGACCGATGCAGGCCCTTTTCAATAAACTCGCGGCATTCGGGAATCTTGTCGGTGCGGATGTCCGGGATCGGCAGCATCTTGGGAACGTCTACCCCGGTGATTTTAGACAGCGCGACGGCATACGCAAGCTGGTGGACGCCGCCCCGGCAGAGCAGGTAGCCGCACAGCCGCTTTGCGACCGGGTGGCTGGTGCTTTCGTACACCCGCAGCTTGCCCATGCGAGCGCCGCTTTCGAGGAAAAAGTTATGCAGCAGGTCCAGAACCAAGTTGCCGCTGTTGAACACATTGTCCCCGTGCCAGGGCTTGCCGCCGGCGTCGGCGACCAGATGGCTGTTGCCGTTGTTGAGGAACTGCTGGCGCAGCCCGTTGCCGTTGTTTAGTTTTTCAAGCGGCGTGTCTTTCGGCTCCGCATGGTCCGGCTCGCCGCCGTTTTGGAGCAGGCTGATGGCCGCCGAGACCACTTCGACATGACCGAATTCTTCGGCGGTGATGCTGGCGACAAGATCATAAAAGGGAACAATCTCGCCGCGTCCGCGCATGGCGAACGATTGGTGCATGTAGTTGTTCAGGGTGGACATTTCGCCGAAGCGTCCCCCCATCAGCTCCTGCACCGCCGCCGCCGCCGCCGGGTCCGGGTTTGTGTTTTTGGGAAAATCAAGCTGCAGCTTGTCAATTCGTGTAAACATTGCTGTCTCTTTTCTAATGCCGCACGAGACGCGGCATAGCCCGCTTGTACCCGCTTGTTTGTCCGCGAAAACGCCTTTTTGTCGCGGGTTTTTACTAATTTGGGCGGACTTGGACAACAAGCGCGGTGACGATGGTGGTGGGAATATATTTCCCTGTCCCCGAATCGGTATAGCGCACCGCAAGGTCAAGCCGGCTGCTGGGGCCGTAAATTCGGGACGGTATCGTGTAAACACCGCCGGGGACGGAAGAATTGCTAACGGATTGCGGACCTGTCACCGGGTAAAGCGTTCCGCCGTAGCTTGTGTCCGGGTCTTTGGTGACATCGCGGGACACGGCCACACCTTTGTCGGTCTTGTAATTCGCGATGACCTTGAATTGAAGCGCCGCGCCGGTCGTAAATGTGCCGTCGGCGCGTGGCGGCGTTGTAAGCGTCACGTCACGGGAAACCAGTGTGTACCCCGCCGGGGCGGAGTACGCTTCTACCGGGGTCAGCAGCAGGCCGAGCGGCAAAATCTGGGCGGCAAGCGCGACGGCCAATCCGCCCGACAGCGCCCAGCGTCCGGCCCGGCCCAGAGGCGCGGGAAGGCGGGCTGAGGCCGGCTCCGGCGCGTCCCGCCGCAGCGCGGCCAGGCCCAGGCCGAGCACGGCCCAAAACAAAACCGACGCTTCCGGGAACTGCCACGACGGGCTGGCAAGAGCATCCACGCTTTGCCCCGCCAAAGCGCTCCCGGCGGCAATCACCAGCGCCGCCGGCCCGCTCCGTATCTGCCCGCGCCGCCGGGGGCCGCCGGCCAGCCGCCGCCGGGCGCGAGCCGCAAATGCCGCCAGCGCCGCCAGGTACAAGCCCAGGCCGGGCAGGCCGATCTCCGCCGCCGTCTGCCCGTAAAAACTATGCGCTTCGTTTGAGAGCGACGGGGGCACGGTCGGCGCAAGCAGGCCGCCTGCGCCGGTCCAGGCCCATTCCGCGCCGGGGTAGCGCCCGAGTCCGATGCCCAGCGCCGGGTGCGCCTCGACCAAGCCGAGCGTGCCGCGCCACAGCGCGAGCCGTGTCTGCCAGCTTTCGTCGTGCCCAAGCGTGGCCAAAGTCGCCGCCCGCGCCCCGACCGCCGCCCGCTCGTCCGCCGGGCTTGCCAGCAGCCAAAAGCCGACCACGCCGGCCGCCAGCGCGGCCAGGGGGATCAAAAAAATGCGCTTCGGCAGGAATTTCGGAAGCTGCTGCCAGCGCAGCCCGGCAAAGACCCCGGCGGCGGCCAGAAAGCCGAGCCAGGCGGAGCGGGTCTCGCTGAGACCGAGGCACAACACGCCCGCCGCCAGCGCGGCCAGTGCGCCCCAGCGCCAGGAAAAAGTCTTTGCCGACAGCGCGGCGGACGCCGCAAAGGGGAGAAGAAGGAGAAGAACGGAGCCGTAAAGCTGATGCTCGCGGTACGGGCCGGTGAGGCCGCCGTGCCCGCCGCCGTCCTGCGCCGCCGTGCCGCCGAAGATGCCGCACAGCGCCATCGCGCCCGCCAGCAGGACAAGCGCCCGTCCGGCGACCGTGATGCGCCGGAGCATCCCGCTCAGGGTCAGCGCCAGGCCGATGCCCGCCGCCCAGCGCAGGAGTTCGGTTCCTGCCGCCGCCGCCCAGGGCGTCCCCAGGCTGCGCGACGCGGACGCCAGCGCCCAAATCAAAAGCGCCGTCAGCCAAAACTCGGGCCGGCCGCCGAGTTCAATTATCGTCTGTAAATCAATCGTCCGTGCACAAATCGTCCGTAAAATTCGCTGCGCCATGCGTGTCTCCCTCCGTGGAATGCAATCCGTAATTTTGCTGTAACGGCGAGATTATAACACAACAGCAAGCGGCCTTGTCAAGTGCTAACGCCATCAGGTAAAATAATTTTTTGGAGGACAAAGAAATGGTTGACCGGGCAGCCCGCCGCAAGTACGCCGAACTCGTCCGCCAGTTCATCAGTGGCCGGATGACGAATGATGAGTACGAAAGCAAATTTGAAGTCCTTGAACTTTTGGGCCGTGACCGCGCTGTCATCGAAATCCACTCACAGGTCTGGTTTCTGTACGACGACATGACGACTCATAAAATGGAGGGCGCTCACCGTCTGGACAAAATAGGCCGTCGCCGGATTGCACAAGCCGTTTTGTTTTTGCAGTCCGGCAGCGAGTATAATTGGCCGACCACCGGAGTGTGGGGCTGCCTGCTGTTTCCGCTGCCGTTGTATGGATTGATCGCGCTTGCGCTGGCCTGCTCCTGCCCTACGCATCTGACACAGATTTTGAGCGCCACGGTCTGTCTTTGCGCCGCAACAGCCGCGTTTGCCTTATTCAAAGGCTCGCAGGAGTACCATCGCTGGGAGACGGCGGGAGATACCGAAGCGTGGCCGTTTCGGACAGAGGCAAATCTTGCCGAAGCAAAACTCCGTCCGCAACTGCTGGCTGGGCGACAGTAACGAAAAGGGCGAAGCCCAAAGCTTCGCCCTTTTCGTTCAATGGGCCGTAGCAACTCGCCTGGCGGCTATTGTTTGGAACGGATTTCTCCGCTTTCCGGCTCGAAGCTCCTCCAATTGTGGCTCCTCCAATTCCGGCTCCCCAGAATTGGGGCGGGGGGGCTTCTTCAATTCTTTCTATATAGTTTCATATCTCTCGCGCCACCCCGTCAGGACAATTTTGCGCTCGTTCACGGCGGCGCGGGCGTCGGCGGAGCAGAGGGCGGAAAGCTCGCCCTGCCAGTTGTAGCCCCAGGGATAGGCTTGGGCGAGGGCACGGTTGTCCGCGCCGGGGTGGCAGACGATCTCGGTGAGACCCGGCTTGGCGTTTTGGAGGTATGCGGCAAAAGTCGCGGCGGACAGATGCCCGGAAACGGCCATGCCGGAAAAGTAGTCGGACGTTTGCAGGCCGTATGCGTCTACATAGCGCCGGGACAGGCGGGAAACGGCGGCCAGCGCGGCAGCCTGGGCGCGGCGAGTGGCAGAAGTGGGCGCTAGGGCCGGGCCGTCAACCGGCAGGCGGACGGCAGGGATGCCATGCTTTGACGCAAAACGGCAGATGACGCGCATCACGCCGGGCAGGGCGTGAAGGTGCTGATGCGAATCTATGTGGCTGACGGCAAGGCCGCCGAGGGCGTCGAACTGCCGGGCTAAGTGCGCTTCAAGGATGCGGGCCGGGAACGCGCCGCGAGCGTAGGCCGCGAGAAACGCGCTCAGGGTAGGGGGGAAGCCGGCGACGCCGACCAGCGCGAAATGCAGGCCGAGGTCAAGGGCCGGCAGATGTTCGGCGCGGCGGACGGCATCAGCGAACGCGCCCCCCGTCGGCATGACGCTGGCCGACGAAACCAGGCCGTCCCGGTGGGCGGCGTCTATGCCGGCGTTGATGGCCGGGTGCAGGCCGAAATCGTCGGCGTGAACGATGACCCGGACGCTTGGGGGCGGGGCGCTCACGAGCGGCCCGGCGTCAGCGGCTTGCGGGCCGGGCGCTTTCGGGCCGCTCGCCGGTAGTCCGCCATCTCGCGCAAAATCTTGGTGACGACCGACCCGGAAGCCAGGGTCGAGACCCCGGCGACCCGCTCGTAGTACCGCAGCGGGAGTTCGGCGATGGTGTAGCCCGCTTGATGGGTCTCGATCAAAAGCTCGGCGTCAATAAACGAGCCTTCAGACTGAAGCGTGATACGCTCCAAAATCGAGCGGCGGAACAGCTTAAACGCAAAATTGACATCCCGGACGCTGAGGCCGAACAGGATGCGTATCAAGCGATTGTAGACAAACGACATGATCTCCCGCTTCGGCCCTTCGGCCCGGCCCTGCCGATTGCCGATCACCATGTCGGCGTTCTGCGTCAGCGGGATTGCCGCCAGGGCGTCGTCCATCTGGATCGGCAGGTCGCTGTCAATATACAGCACCCAGTCTTTGGTCGCCGCCGCAAAGCCCGTGCGGAGCGACCCGCCGAGCTTGCGGTTTTGGGCATGATGGAGGACTTTGAGTTCCGGGTGCGCCAGCGCTAATCGGTCCGCCAGCGCCCCACAGCCGTCGGTGGAAGCGTCGTCTACGACGACGATTTCCAAGTTATCCGTGATCCTGCGTCCGACCCGCAGCGCCTCGGCGACGCACGTTTCGATGTTGCCGATCTCGTTATACATCGGGAACACAAACGAAAGCCCCGGCAGCCGTGCCGTCGTTTGTGCTGTCATTTTCGTGTTTTCCATAGCGTTACTTTGTTCCCCGCACCAGCACGGTTTGGCGGGTCCGCCCCATCTCTTCGTACCGAATTACGCCGTACTTCGTTCGCAGGTCGTCCAAAACGCCGGGGCGCAGGGCGTACACGACGCCGGGATGGGTCATCAAATCGCGGGCCGCTGCCGGGTGGTCATCGGTGTAAATCACGGGCCAGCGGCAGTAAAACCGCAGGCTCGGGTGCTTCAATCCCAGCGCATGCACGACGCCGTCGGGCGGCGCTGTCAGCGATGCTATTTCTGCTGTTTTCCGCTCCGAGACTTCCTCGCCCCGCGTCTTCCAGGACGGCGAGCACCAGGTGATGAGCAGGAAAAGGCCAGTGCCGATGCCTGCCGCTGTCCATCCGCCGCGCTTGGAGAGAGCGAGCAAGGCCGCGCCCAGCAGTGTCAGCCCCCAAAGCAAGAGCGTCACGGGCGCGATTTGGTACTTGGGCGCAAGCTCCCACAGCGCAATGCCGAGCGCGAGATTGATTGCAGCATAGAGCCATAGAGGGCTGAAACGCGCCGAAGTTTCAGGCTGTCTCGCCAGCCGCCCGCCGACCAAAACGGCGGCGGCGGGGTACAGCGGGAAAATATAAGTGACGAGCTTGCTTTGCGACAGGGAAAAGAAGACGAAGACAAGCGTGATCCAGAGGCCGAAAAAGAGCGCGGGGCTGTCGGCGGCACGCTCGGCCCAGGCAGACCTGCCTTGACGCCAGGCCAAAACGAGCGCCCCCGGCAGGATGAGCGACCAGGGAAAAAAGCCGCCGAGCAGAACCGGCAGAAAAAACCAAAACGGGCTGGTTTCTTTGTGCTCCGCCGACAAATAACGCGTGACATTGTTCGCTTCCAAGAAGCCCTGAATAAACAACTGTCCGTGCCGATGGATCATCAGCCCAAACCAGGGCAGGCCGACCGCAAGGCACAGCGCGAAGCCGCCCCAGAGCGCCGGGGACAGCAGCCGCTTTGCCTGCCGGGTCAGCAGCAGGTAAGCGACGGCCTGAACTCCTACCAAAACCAGGGCGACCGGGCCTTTGGCGAGCATCCCGAGGCCGGTCATCGCGCCAGCCAGCAGCATCCAGCGGCCCTGCGAAGTTTGGGTCCAGGCATACAGGCCGGACAAAGCCAGTGTCAAACACACTGCCAGGGTCATGTCGGTGACGGCGGCGCGGGCCAGCGCGAAAAACTGCACCGAAGTCGCCAGCGCAAAGCCCGCCCACAGCGCGGCGCTTGGCGTGCTTGGATACGCCCGCCGGGCCAGCGCATAGGTCGCGGCGACGAGGCCGACCGAGAACCCCGCCGACGGGAACCGGGCGGCAAGCTCGGTGACGCCGAAGACGCGCATCGAGAAAGCCGTCAGCCAGTAAAAAAGCGGCGGCTTGTCGAACCAAAGCTGCCCGCCGTATCGCGGCGACAGCCAGCCGGCCGGCCCGGCGTGGGCCATTTCCCGCCCGACCTGCCCGTAGACCGGCTCGTCCACGTCAATCAGCGGCAGGGAGCCGAGCGACCAGAAAGCAAGAAGCGCCGTGCCGAGCAGCAGGGTGAACAGCCGAAGCTGCGGAGACCGAAGGGGCGTCAAGCGCAGCGAAGTTGTGGATAAAGCGCGGATAGAGGATTATACCGGGGCGAGGGCGGGGAAGTCAAACGGTGGCATGCAAGATAAAGAGAAGCGAGGAAGTAAACTTCACCCCGGCGGCCACGCCAGCGCCCGGCCGCCCAAGAGATGCAGGTGCAGATGGTCTACCGACTGCCCGCCGTCGGCCCCGTTGTTGATGACCACGCGGTAGCCGGTTTCAGCGAGGCCCAGCGTCCGGGCGACATGGATCGCCGCCTGCATCAGTTGGCCCAGCAGCAGAGTGTCGCCGGGCTGCGTGTCTAACAGATTGACAAGCGGGCGCTTTGGAACAATCAAAACATGCACGGGAGCCTGCGGGGACACGTCGTGGAAGGCCAGAACGCTTTCGTCTTCGTAGACAATCTCGGCGGGGATTTCGCGCCGAATAATTCGGGCAAAGATCGTGTCGGCCATCACGCCGCCTCCAAAACGCCGAACGCGTCGCCGCCGGGCAGGATGTCGGTGAGATGCACCGGGACAATTTGGCCGCGCAGAACCGCCGGGGCCGAAAACTGCACCCGGACGGCGTTGCCGGTCAGCCCGGACAGCCAGCCGTCCCGAGCGCCTTTGGCTTCGGCCAAAACGCCGACCGTGCGGCCCAGATCGCCTGCTGCAAACGCCTCCTGCGACGCGACGCACACAGCGGAGAGTTCGCGGTGACGGCGCTCTTTTTCGTCGTAAGCCACGTCGTCTTTGAGTTCGGCGGCGGCCGTGCGCTGCCGGGGCGAGTAGCGGAAAACATGGGTGCGGGCGAACTGCATCTGCTCGGCAAAGCGCAGCGTGTTCTCAAACAAGGCGCGGGTTTCGCCGGGGTAGCCGACAATCAGGTCGGTGGTCAAGCCGATGCGCGGCATGACCGCCCGCAGCTTGCCGGCAATCTCGGCAAAAAAACGGGTGTCGTAAGGCCGGTTCATGGCCCGAAGCACCGTGTCGTCGCCCGATTGCAGCGACAAGTGCAGGTGCGGCGCAATGCTCGGGTGCGCGGCCATCGCGGCAATTAAGCTGTCGGGAATTTCGACCGGCTGCACCGACGACAAGCGGACACGCTCGACGCCGGGAATGTCCGCCACTCCCGACAGCACATCGGTCAGCACCGGCCCGCCGCTGCCGGTCTCGGGGCCATACGCGCCGACGCAGACTCCCGTAACGACGATTTCTTTGGCTCCCGCCGCCGCCATCTGCTTCGCTTCCGCCAGCACATCGGCAAAGGGCCGGCTTGCCATGACATTTCGGGTGTAGGGGATCGAGCAGAAGCCGCAAAAATAGGTGCAGCCGTCTTGAATCTTCAGCGTCGCCCGCGTTCGGTGCGCGGGCCGGCTGACAAGCGACTCCGGCGCGATCAGCCCGCCGGGCGCGGCTTCGGGGAACACGGCCAAAGGCGGCTCTTGGGCGATGGACGCCGGGGACGACGAATACTGCACCAAATCGGGAAACGCCGCCAGCACATGCGACGCGGTCCGCATTTTGTCTGCGTTCGGCACCAAAAGCGCCGCGCCGTCTACCGCCTCCCCGGTGTCTAAAGCCATCTGGGCGAAGCAGCCCGTGAGCACGACTTTCGCGCCGTCTTTCTGCCGCGCCGCCCGGCGGGCGACCTGCCGCGATTTCCGGTCGGCATCCGCCGTGACCGAGCAGGTATTGATGACATACACATCGGCAGGCGACTTGAAATCGGTCAGCGTGAAGCCGAGCGCTTCAAAGCTCTCGGCCAGCCGCTCGGTCTCGTACTGGTTGACTTTGCAGCCTAAATTGGTAAATGCGGCGGTCGGCATGGTCCCGAAAGTTTACCGCAAACGACGCGGCGCTGTCAAGCAAAACCCCGGCGAAGCATCTGCACGCCCGCCCCGTTTGGGCGGCGGGAAGCGGGGGAAGAAAAGCCGTGGCAGGAACAGCCCTGCCGCATCTCGACATTTGATCATTAGAAAGACCGATCACAATGGCAGGATTGAAAGACAGCTTCATCAACGGGCTTTCGGCGATGTACAACACCGAAAAGCTCATCGTTCAGGGCGGCCCCGAGCTGATGCAGGGCCTCCAAAACTCCCAAACCACGCGGGTATTCGAGCAGCACGCTCAGGAAACCGAGCAGCAGGTCCAGCGCCTGGAGCAGATTTTCGGCATGCTCGGCGAAACCCCGCAGGACATTCAGCCTGACGGCATTCTGGGCATCATGCAGGAAAACCGGAAAATCCAGAGCATGGGCTACGACCCGGCGACCCTGGAAGCGGCGACCGTCGCCGCCGCCCAGCGGATCGAGCATTACGAGATCGCCGGCTACGGCACGCTGGTTTCCTACGCCAAGCAATTAAACATGGACGACGCGGCGACCCTGCTCGGCCAGACTCTCAGCGAGGAAAAAAGCGCCGACGAGAAGCTGACCCAGGCGGCCGAGTCGCAGTCCAATCCGCAGTCCGCGCAGGCGGCTTAAGGGCCGGCGCTGAGAAGCACGCCGGCAGCAAAATATCAAGCCGCCCGATGCTGAAACGCACCGGGCGGCTTTTCCGCTATCCCTGTGAGGTGCGGGGCACGTTGCACGCGATCTACGCTGCTTTCATTGCCGACATCTCGCGCGGCGTGTAAGTCAGCAGGATACCGACCTGGCTGAACCGTTCCCCTAGCGCTTCCCTGAGCGCCCCGCGTATTGTGTCCTGCCGGTCGCCCATTTCTTGGTCGTCAAATCCCTCCCAAATCACCGTTCCGTGCAGCCGCCCGCTGAGTTCCTTGTCGAGTTCCACATCCATCCCCGGAAACGCTTGTTTTAGTATCTGTATCACCTGCTGACCCATTTTGTTTCTCCTTGATTTATGATTTCGTAAGCCAGGTTTTGTACAGTGCGGGTGAGGTTTTTCCAGCGATTGCCCGGCGCATTGAATTCTGCTTTTATTTCCGTCATATAGTCCAAGAACTGACGGTCCGAATAGTAACGATGATTGCTGCGCCAGCGTAGGTTGAGCGCGGCAAACTTCCTCGAAAATTCATTCACTTGATTTTTCGGTACGATTGCGTAAAAATCAGAATCGCTCGCGAGGTCACGCAGATCATGTCCTGAGTCGAAAACATTTGTTTTCTTTCGGAGATACGCACGAAGGTGACACTCAACCGCCAGCCCAAAAAGATAATGTGCCAAAAAGTAATCTTGTCGGTCAAAACTTTCCTGCGCTCGCAATAAGTTTTGCTGAGCCGCCTCGCGGTACGTCTGTGCTGTAGACGCCATTGCTGACAGTATACCTGCCCATTACGAGAAAAAGGCCCGCCCCCGCCGCTTGGGGATAAGCGGGGGCGCGGGCCGGGTGGGGGAGGGGGCAAACTTTGAACGCGTGAGATTAAGCGTCGTAGTACAGGAAGAACTCGTAGGGATGCGGGCGGAGGGCGACGCCTTCCACTTCGCGCACGCGCTTGTAGTCAATGTACGTCTCAATCAAAGAGTGCGTGAACACGTCGCCCTTTAAGAGAAACTCGTGGTCGGCTTCCAGGGCGTCCAGCGCCTCGGCCAGCGTGCCCGGTGTCTGGGCGATGCCGGCTTTTTCTTCCGGGGCCAGCTCGTAGATGTCTTTGTCCACCGGGGCCGGCGGCTGAATCTTATTCTGGATGCCGTCAATCCCGGCCATCGCAATCGCGGCGAACAGCAGGTACGGGTTCGCGGTCGGGTCGGGGGCGCGGAACTCGACGCGCTTGGACTTCGGCGAGCCGGCAATCGGGATGCGAACGGCGGCGGAGCGGTTGCGGGCCGAGTACACCAAGTTGATCGGGGCTTCGTAGCCGGGCACGAGGCGCTTGTACGAGTTGGTCGAGGCCGCGCCGAATGCCAAAAGGGCACGGGCATGCTTCAGAATGCCGCCGATGTAGTAGATCGCCGTTTCGGACAGGCCGCCGTAGCCTTTCTCGTCGTAGAAGATGTTGGTATTGCCCTTCCACATCGAGACCGACGTGTGCATGCCGGAGCCGTTGTCCTGGAAGATCGGCTTCGGCATAAAGGTCGCCGTGTAGCCGTTCTGGGCGGCGGTGTTTTTGACGACGTACTTGTGCATCATCAGCTTGTCGGCCATCGAGACCAGCGAGTCGAACTTGATGCCGATCTCGCACTGCCCGGCGTTGCCGACTTCGTGGTGATGCACATCCACTTCAATGCCCGCTTCGAGCAGGGTCAGCACCATCTCCGAGCGCAGGTCGGAGAGGGTGTCCGACGGCGGCACGGGGAAGTAGCCTTCTTTGGTCCGCATTTTGTAGCCGAGATTGGGCTTCTCGTCGCGGCCCGAGTTCCACGCGGCTTCGTCGGAGTCAATCGCATAAAAGCCGGAGTTCGCCGACTGCCCGTAGCGGATGTCGTTGAAGACATAAAACTCGGCTTCGGGGCCGAAATACGCCACATCGGCGATCCCTGTGGACTGCAAGTACGCTTCGGCGTTTTTGGCGATGTTGCGCGGGTCGCGGGGGTACTTTTCGCGGGTGATCGGGTCCTCGACATCGGCGATAATGGACAGCGTGGCGTTTTCGGTGAACGGGTCCAGAACAGCGGTAGCAGCATCGGGAACAAGCAGCATGTCGGATTCGTCAATCGTCTGGAAGCCGCGCACCGAAGAGCCGTCAAACGGCAGGCCGACCGTAAACACTTCCTCTTCAAACCGATGCGCCGGCAGCGTGAAGTGCTGCCAGGTGCCGGGAACGTCAATAAACTTGACATCCACAAATTTCACATCGTTGTCTTTGATCATCGTCAAAACGTCTTGTGCGGTTTTAGCCATGAAAGCGTGGTCTCCTCTGAATGGGCGAATCGGTGGATTCGGGCGGGCCGTGACGCAAAAAAAGCGCCCTGAGACGGCTTTTCCCGGCGCGGCCCGACGGCAGGGGCGCGGAAAAGCCGCTCAGGAACGCCTGTGTTCCATGTTCAGCCTGTGTTGCAGACAGTATACAAAAAAAGCCCGGCCGTGTCAAGAGGAGCAGGCACGTATTTTTACCGGGAACTCGTGCTATAATAGGTTAGCTTACATTACTGCTCAAAGCCTGCTCTTTGGGGTTTACTTTTTTGGAGACCGCGTTATCATGACTACAAATTCTTCCCGCCGCCGGACCTTGCTGCTTTGCGCCGCGCTGCTGGCCGGCCTGCCCGCCGCCCAGGCCAAGCCGAAGCCCGCCGCCGACCCGAACACGGCGGCGTACAACCAGGCCGTCAACGATTTCAACGCCGCCACGCGCGGCGGCGACCCGGCCAAAACCACCGCGACAATCACCGAGCTGCAAGCGCTCACATTGACCGCGGCATACAAAAACAATGAAACCGTCCACAGCCTCCTCGGCTACCTGTATCTGACCCAGGCCAACCCGGCCGCCGCCGCTCCCGAGCTGCAAACCGCCGTTTCGCTGGCCCCGAACAATCTGGACGCCCGCAACAACCTCGGCAACGCCCTGCGGCAGACCAGCCGGTTCGACGACGCGGCGGTGCAGTATCGGTTTATTCTGGACCACCCGGCGGCGGGCGGCCCGGACCCGGCGCGGGTCAAGTTCAACCTCGCCACCGTGCTCGGGCAGGCCGGCAAGCTCGACGATTCCCTGGCGCTGTTTTCCGAGCTGACCACTTCCGGCAGCGCCGATGCGAGCGTTTACAAAAACTACGGCTTTTTTCTGCAAAAAGCGGGCCGCACCGCCGATGCCGCCGCCGCCCTGCAAAAATCGTCGTCGCTGAACCCCAAAGACGCGGCGGCGGCGCTGTCCGCCGGCGAGCTGCTGGCGAAATCCGGGCAGTACGACGGCGCGATTGCCAGTCTGACCCAGGCGCTCGGCCCGGAGGTCAGCCCGAAGCTGGATGCCGCCGCCGAATACGACGGCCGCTTCGCCCTCGGCGAAGCATATGCCGCCAAAGGCGACCGCCCGCAGGGGATCAAAGAGTTCGAATCCGCCGCCGCGCTTCAGCCGCAGAACGCCGCGCCGCTGTACAACCGAGGCGTTTTGCAGCAGCAGGAAGGCCAAAGCGCCGACGCCGAAGCGTCCTACCGCGCGGCGCTTGCCAAAGACCCCGGCAACCCGCAGATCGGAACCGCTCTCGGCGTGCTGCTGGCCGACCGGGGCAGCAGCGCCGAAGCGATTGCCCTGCTGTCGCCCGCCGCCGCCAAGCTGCCGCAGAACGCCCAGGCCGCGCCGTTTTATTCCCGCCTCGGCGACCTGTATGCCAAGCAGAAAGACTTCGCCGATGCCAACCAGGCCCGTCAGCAGGCGCTGACGCTTGCCCCGGACGACACCGACACGCGGCTGGCGCTGGCCGATTCGTACATGACCCAGCATGATTATGTCAGCGCTCTGGCGCAGTACGACCAGGCCGCCGCCGCCCGCCCGCGCGAGGCCGCCATTCAAAACCAGCGCGGAGTCGCCTACAAAAATTTGAAGCAGTATCCGAAAGCGCTGGCGGCATTCAAGCAGGCGGCCGCGATCAGTCCGGCCAACGCCCAGGAGCAAAACAACATCGGCGTCGTGTACGAGCTGCTCGGCAAGCGCCCGCTGGCGATTGCCGCGTACAAAAAAGCCTTGTCGCTGAACCCGCAGCTTGCCGAAGCCCGGCAGAACTTGGGCCGGTTCACCCATTAGCCGCGCAGGCTTGCGTCAGAGGAGGGGAGCGCCGGGGACAGCCCGGCGCTCCCTTCTTTTTTGCACACGCGCGTTCGGACTTGCCGAGTTTCCGGGTAAACTGATAATCGAATGAACCCTTTAGCGCCCCCAGCTCCCAGACAGATCAAAACGCTCGGCATCATGGCGAACGCCGGCAAGCCGGCGGCGCTGGAAGTCGCGGCGGCGGCGGACGCGTTTCTGCGCCCGCGCGGGCTGACCTTGAACCTGCAAATGCGGGTCGCCGACGCCCTCGGCTTGGACGGCCGGGGGCTGCCCGACGACGCCGTGGCCGAATCCGACGCCGTGCTGGTGCTCGGCGGCGACGGCACCATTCTCGCGACCGCCCGGATGTGCGCCCCGCACGGGACCCCAATGCTGCCGGTGCATGTGGGCCGCTTCGGCTTTTTAACCGCCGTGGCCCCCGAGGAGCTGGCTTTCGCGCTGAACGCGCTGCTGGACGGCGAGTACGCCGAAGAAGAGCGCATGATGCTGTGGTGCGAAACCCGCCGGGACGGCCTGCTGCAAGACACGGGGCTGGCGCTCAATGAAGTGGTCGTCGCGAACGGCCCATTGTCCCGCGTGCTGCACCTGCGGACTTCGATTGACGGCAAGTATGTGACGACGTATGCCGCCGACGGCATCATCGTCTCCACCCCCACCGGCTCGACCGCGTACTCGCTGTCCGCCGGCGGCCCGCTGGTGCACCCGAGCCTGCAAACTTTGCTGGTCGTCCCCATCTGCCCGCACACCCTGACCGCCCGCGCCCTGCTGGTCCCGCCCGCCGCCGAAGTCGGGATCGTGGTCGAGCGCGACCCGCACGATATTGTCCGCGTCACGATTGACGGTCAGCTCGGCTTTCCCTTGCAGGCCGGCGACGAGATACACATCCGCCGCGCCCCCGCCACCGCCCGCTTTTTATCGGTCGGCGGGGCGGACTTCTACGACAAGCTGCAATCCAAGCTGCACTGGGGCGAAACGCTGTATTAAGCCGCCCGTCTGAGGATACCAATGACTTGGCCGAAGAAAAATACGCGAAAAGTGGTGGTTGACGGTGAAATCTATCAGTGGCAATGGGACCAAAGCAAAGCCCTTTATCGCTGGATTGTTATTGGAAAGCGGTCAGCCGACGGCCAGCTTCTTTTTGTTGACCCCTATTGGCTATCGGCGACGCCCGGCCAAATCTGTCAGGCGATTTCCTTTGCCCTCGCTTCCGGCTGGGAGCCGCATTGCAGGAGGAAACCATTCAGGATTGAGTCAAAACTGGTTGACGCCAAATTCTGGGAGTTCTTTGTCCTGCCGGACGAGGCCGCGCCGGGGAAGATGCTGTGGACGCTTGGCGCAGGGATGGTTTTAGATGAGGGCACGATAAGCGAAGGAGTAATGAGCGAGGGCATGAATGCCCGCGCTGGGGGGCGCGGACGCCAATGACCCGCCTGCGCGGGGCAGGAAATCAAACAAATTCCTCTGCCGCGCAGGCGGCAGCTTGGCGCTTCGCCCGCCAGCGAGGGCGTTTACGCCCTCGTTCCGAGGGTCCACCTCTACTATGTTAGTTGAACTCCATGTGACGAACTTTGCGCTGATTGACCACTTAGACCTGTCATTCGGCGCGGGACTGAATATCCTGACCGGGGAAACCGGCGCGGGCAAGTCTATTATCATTGACGCGCTCGGGCTGGCCCTCGGCGAGCGGGCGGGGCACGATTTGGTCCGCACCGGCGCAGGGAAAGCCACGGTCGAGGCCGTGTTTGACCTCAAAAACGCGCCGGAAGACACGCGGCAAAAGCTGGCCGATGCGGGGCTGGGCGGGGACGACGACGAGGGCGGGGACGACAGCGACACGCTGTTTGTTTCCCGCGAGCTGGCGAAAAGCGGCGGCAAGTCGGTCTGCCGGATCAACGGGCGCTTGATGCCGGTCGCCGTCTTGAAAGAACTCGCCGAAGGCTTGGTAGATGTGCATGGGCAGCACGAGCACCAATCGCTGCTGGCCGCCGACCGGCATATTGATATTCTCGACAACTGGGGCGGCAAAGACGCCCTGGCCCTGCGGCAGCAGGTCGCCGACTTCGCCGCAGAAGTCAATCGCCTGAAGCGCGAGCGGGACAAGCTCAGGACGGATGCCCGCGAGCGGGCGCGGATGCTGGATTTGTATCGGTTTCAGCAAGAGGAGATTGTCGGCGCGGGCTTGAAAGACGGCGAGGAAGACGAGCTGGCGGCGGACCGCAGCCGGCTGGCGAACTCTGAAAAGCTGAGCGCGGCGGCGACCGATGCTTACGCGACCCTGTCCGGGGCCGAGCGCGGGTCGGGCGCTTTGGATGCCCTGAACGCCGCGCTTGCGGCGGTCGAGCACGCGGCGGGCTTGGACGAGAACCTCGCCCCGCTGATTGAAACCCTGCAAAGCGCCGTGGTCTTTGCCGAGGATGCCGCGCGGGGCCTGCGGGTCTACCAAGAGACAATCGAGTTCAACCCCGAGCGGCTGGAAGAAATCGAAACGCGGCTCGATTTAATTCGAACCTTGAAGCGCAAATACGGCGAAACGCTGGCGGAGATTATCGCTTATGGGGCCGATTTGACCGCGAAATTGAGCGACCTGGAAAATTCCGAAGCCCGCGAGGAGGAATTAGCGGCGGGGATCGCGAATACGGAAAGCAAGCTGACAGCCGCCGCCGCCAAGCTCTCCGCGCTGCGAAAAAAAGCGGCGGTGAAGTTTGCTGCCGGCATCACCCGCGAGCTGACTGATCTGGGCATGAGCGCGACCAAGTTTGAAGTCGCGATTGAGCCGCAGGCAGTCAGCAGCAAAGGGGCCGATAAGATCGAATTCCTGCTGTCGCCGAACCCCGGCGAGCCGCTGCGCCCGCTGGCGAGGATCGCGTCGGGCGGCGAAATGTCCCGCATCATGCTGGCGATGAAATCCGTGCTGGCGAAATCCGGGACAATTCCGACGATGATTTTTGACGAGATTGATGTCGGGGTCGGCGGGCGCACCGCGCAGACCATCGGCGACAAGCTGGAAGCACTGGCAAAAGACGCCCAGATTTTGTGCATCACGCACCTGCCGCAGATCGCGTCCCGCGCCGCGACGCACTTTTTTATTGAAAAACAGGTTGAGGCCGGGCGCACCACCGTGTCGGTCGCGCCGCTTGACCCGGAAGGGCGGGTGGACGAGATCGCCCGCATGCTCGGCGGCTCCCGCCGCTCCGACGCCGTGGTGCAGCACGCCCGCGAAATGCTGTCCGCGAAATAATCTCAGCACGACAAAACACGCAAGACAAAATACGCATCATAGGGGATGAGAGGCTGTGTTCTTCAAACGCGACGTTCTTTTGGCACAGGAGTATCTCGGGTTCCTGATGCTGAATTTGTTCGACTTGTTTTTGACCCGCTACATTTTCAGCCAGGGCGGCATCGAAGCCAACGGCCTGGCGGCGCTGATTTACGAAAAAGGCGGCCCGCAGGCATTCGCCATCTTCAAGTTCGCCCTAGTCGCCGTGGTGGTGCTGGCCTGCGAGGGCTACTCGCTGAAAAGCATCCGCACATCACGGATTATCATCACCGCCGGCTGCCTGATTTATCTGCTGGTCGTGTTTTGGGAAGTGTTTTTGATTATCACGCAGGCGCATGGACTTCATCTCTAGCGAACCGATTATCCGCCCGGCGCGGGACACGGACCTGCCCGTGCTGACCGCCATCTACAACGCCGCCGTCACCGGAACGGTGTTCACCGGCCACCTCCTGACGCTGACTGTCGCCGACCGCCGTTCGTGGTGGCAGGCGCACCGAGACCCGCGCTATCCCGTGTTGGTGGCTGACAGCGGCCACGGCGAGCCGCTCGGCTACGCGTCGCTTTCCCAGTGGTCCGACGCCCCGGTCTACGCCCACACCGCCGAGTCGTCTTTGTATCTTGCCCCAAGCGCTCAAGGGCGCGGCCTCGGCACGACTCTGATGCGAGCGCTCCTTGCCGAAGCTAAACTCCTCGGCCACCACGTCATCCTCGCCCGTATCTGGTCCGGCAACGCCGCCTCCCTCGCTGTGTGCCGCAAATGCGGCTACGAAATAATCGGCACCCAGCGCGAAGTCGGCTTCCGCAATGGTCAATGGGAAGATTGTGTCGAAATGCAAGTGATTTTGTAGGCTTTTCTTAGCCTTGAAACCCATTACTTCGCAAGATCGCCTCAATCCGTGAGTGGTGTGCGGCTTCCCACTCTTCCAATGTTTCTGAGGCATCTTTACGCGCCGAAGAAGGCCAGCAGCCCCAGCGCAGCCGCCCGCCCTATGGCTGCCATATTGTCACCAACGCCGAAGTCACCACCGGCCTGCACCCGGCGGAGATGCGCGGCCGCTACCTTGTTACCGAAGCGACCGCCCCCATTGTGCGCCGCCTGTTTGAAAGCTATGCCGCCGGAATGCATTCCATGCCGGCCCTCGCGCGTGCTCTCAATCAAGAGGGCGTCCCCACACCAGGAGGCGGCCGTGCATGGCTGGAGCCGACCCTGCGCGTGATCCTGACGAACCCAGTTTACAAGGGACAGCCGGCCTGCGCCAAGCAGCGCACAGTGGTAGATGAAGGCCGGCTCCAGC
Organism: Capsulimonadaceae bacterium; assembly: GCA_965246745.1. Taxonomy (GTDB): domain Bacteria; phylum Armatimonadota; class Armatimonadia; order Armatimonadales; family Capsulimonadaceae; genus JANXMY01. Next base: position 541,832 of record OZ251980.1, on the reverse strand, counting down.
AGGTCCACCGACTGAACGGCCGGCCGATTACACGGCCCGAAATGCGGGTCGCCCGGCCGCAAGAGGAATGGGTCGCGCTTTCGGCACCGCCGCTCGTCAGCGCTGAGGTCTGGCAGGCAGTGCAGGAGCGGATGGCAGAGATGCGGACATCTCAGGGCGGCAATCCCCGCCGTACCCACATGCTCTCGGGGAAGGTCTACTGCCCCCACTGCGGTTCCCAGGCCGTGATCAAGCACCAGAAAGCGAATGGCGTGAGCTACCGCTATTACTTGTGCGGCGCTCAGCGCCGTTCGCGCGTCCTGGGACCGGAGCGGCCGTGCGTAGGCGACCTTTATCCCATCCACGAGATGGAACAAGCCGCGCTGACCGCTTTGGAGAAAGTACTCACTTGCCCGGAGTCCGTGACAGAAGCTTTGGCCGTCTACCGGCAGGGACAAATTGCTACAAGCCTGACGCCGGATGAAATTCGGCGCCGCCTCCGGGACCTTGACTCAGGTCTTCTGCTGATGAAGGGGGAAGAGCAATCCGCTGTGGCGGCTCAGCTTGCCGGCATTCAGGCGGGGGCCTCTCCTGAAGCCTACGCCGTAGTGTTCGCGGATATCGCCGCGCGGCGAAAGGACCTTGAGGGAAAGCGCAAAGTGCTTTGCGGATCGGTGGGACGCCCCAAAGCAGGGAAGGTAGAGGACAGCAGCGTCATGGCGGGACTTCTGCGGTCTGCGCTGGCGGTGCTGTCTGACCCGGCGCTGCCGGGGTCTGAGAAGCGAACGGCGCTGTCGCCGATTGTGGAGCGGGTGATCTGCCGGAAGGGAGGAGCCGATGTTGTCTTTGCTCCAGGTCTGTTTGATGAACCCTGGGGCAAAGACAACGGCTTTTGGAGCAAAGACGGCTTCGGCAAGGACGGCGGTCTCAGCGGCGAGGGCGGTGCGCGTCAAACTTATCAGACCACCTGCATGGGCATCAGAACGCACAAATAATCGGCGTTGTCGGTGGGGCGGATGACGCCGGGGCGGAGGGGTTCGGTCAGCTCGATGTGCAGGCCCTCGGTGTCGAGGACGTTTAGGACATCGGCCAAATATTTGGCGTTGAAGGCGATCTCGACGGGGGTGTCGTCGCCGGTGCGGGCGACTTCGACTTCTTCATACGCGTTCCCGACGCTGCCGCTTTCGGCGGTGATGGTCAGCTTGTCGCCGTCGTCGGTGGTTCGCAGCACCACACGGCTGGAGGAGTCGCGGGCCACAATGGAGGCCCGCTTGACGGCGGCGGCCAGCGGGGCACGCTCGACCGTCAGGGTTTTGGTCGCCTGCGCGGGGATGACCCGCTCGTAGTTTGGGAACTGGCCGTCAATCAGCCGCGAAATCAGTGTGGTTTTGCTGCCCGAAGCGTCGTCAACCTGGAACTGAATCTGGTTGCCGGACAGCGTCACCACAATTTCGCCTTCTTCATTGCCGACAATTCGGAGCAGCTCGTTCATTGCCCGCGACGGCACAATCGCGCTGGCGCTGCCCGACCCTTCTTTGACCGGGCAGTCCCGGACGGCCAAGCGGTGCGTGTCGGTGGCGACGAGTTTCAGGCTGTCGCCCTGGAAAACCACCAAAACGCCGGTGAGAATCGCGCGGGTTTCATCGGTGGAAGTCGCAAAGATCGTCTGCTTGACGGCGTCTTTGAGGGTTTCTCGGTCAACCACAAACCGCGAGTCTTCTTTGACCTGCGGCAAGAGCGGGAACTCGTCGGCGGAGAGTCCGAGCAGCTTGTAGTTGGCCTTCAGGCAGCGCAGATGCAGCGTGTTGGTCTCGTCTTCCACGGTGACGGACACGTCGGCGTCGGGCATGGCGGCGAGCAGCTCGGTGAAGTTCCGGGCCGGGGCGGTCGCCGCGCCGTCTTCGGTGATGCCGACGCCGGGGAGGGTATGCTCCATCCACATCTCTAAATCGGTCGCCATCATCGAGACCTTGCCGTCTTTGGCGGCGATCCGAATGTGGGTCAAAATCGGCAGCGACGAGCGGGTCGCCACGGCCTTGCCGACGGTTTGGATGCCTTCAAACAGCTCTTTGCGGGGGGAAGTCGCCCGGAGCAGTCCGGGAATAATTGTTTTCGTTGCCATCGGTTATCTCCTTGAAATCGTCGTGTCTTGATAGGTTTCCTGCGCGGCGGCATGCTCGCGCAGAAGCCGGTCTAACGTGCGCTCGGCGAACCAGGGGTCGGGCCGCTCAGGCGGCATCATCCGAAGGCGCTCGGCAGTCGCCTGAAGCGACGCGGCGTCGGCGGCGGTATCAGGGTGCGCCGCCAAGTAGGTCTCCATGCTCGCCCGCAGCGCCTCGGGCAAGGCGTCGTCTATGTAAAGATCAAGAAGCTCATCGCGCTCGGCGTCGGTCATTGGTCCTCCTGCTGCATGGATAAAAGCGCGTCCCGCAGGGCGCGGCGGGCGCGGCCATGCAGGGACTTGGCGGCGGCGGCGGTGCGGCCCATCACGGTGCCCGCCTCGGCGGACGTGAGGCCCTGCAAGTCGCAGAGCGTCAAAATTGTTTTGTGGTCTTCAGACAGCATTGCCAGCGCGGCTTCCAGCTCTGAAGCCGGGTCCGGTTCGGGAGAAAATAAAACCCAGTCGCCCCGATTTGTTTCGGTCAATCCCGACAGCGACAAGGTCGGCAGGCGCGGCTGACGCAGCCGCTCCAAACAAACCAAGCGGGCAATGCCGAGCAGCCAGGTCTTGAAGCGGCTTTCGCCCCGGAAGCCGCCGGCCCGCAGGCTGCGTCCGGCCCGGAGCCACGTTTCCGACGCCGCTTCTTCGGCGTCTTCCCGGCTCGTTAAAAAGCGCCGGGCGAACGCATACGTCGCGCCCAGGTGCCGCCGGAACAGCGTTTCCAATGCCCGCGTGTCCCCGGCCTTTGTATATACCGCCGCTAATGCTTCGTCGTCGTCCCACTCGCTCATTGCTTTGCCGTCATTGACTGTGTGTCGTTTCTGCGCCGAAACGCGCCGCGCCGCCGCGATTTATTTTTCGGGAACTATTCGGCGTGCCTGAACGCTACCGTGATTATCTTTCACGCGCACGTTTGCTCGACAGGAGAATTCCATGATCTTCGCCCGCCTTTCGGCCGTTCTCGGCCTTTCTGCACTGTTCGCCGTGTCCGCCTTCGCTCAGGCTCCCGGCACGCCCGTCAAAGGCTACACCAAAACCCTTAAAAGCGGCAAAACCGTCAGCGTCAAAGGCTACAGCCGCATGGCAAAGCCGATGCCGAATACCGCCGTCAAAAGCTACACCCGGACTCTGAAGAGCGGCAAGACCGTCAGTGTCAAAGGCTACAGCCGCAAAGCGCCCATGAAAGGCACGATGAAGCCGATGGGAAGCATGAAGCCGACCATGTAGGTTCGCTCGCGGCAAAAATGCGGAAGACCCGGCACTCCAGGTGCCGGGTTTTTTCAGGCCCGCCCCATTCTACCCGGTTCCGAGAACCCGGCGCTGAAACACGGCTCCAAACAAAACAAACCCAAACAAAACAAGCCCAAACAAAACAGGAAAAGGGGCCTGCCGCCGCGAATAGCAAGGAAAATCTCCGAGACAGAAAGAACACAGCACTTATGGCGGACCTTGCGCGGCGATTTGAGACCAATCCGATTTTGCGGCCTTCCGATGTGAAGCCGAGCCGGGACGGGCTGACGATTGAATGTCTGCTGAACCCCGGCGCGTTTCGCTATCAGGGCCGGACGGGCCTGCTGCTGCGGACCGCCGAGCGGCCCGCGCAGCCCGACGGCCTCGTGTCTACCCCGGTTTTGGACCCGCTGGCCGCCGGCGGGATTGAAATTGTGACGTATTCCAAAAACGACCCCGATTTGGTGTATCAGGACCCGCGCGTTTTCCATTACAAAGGCCAGGCGTATCTGACCACGCTGTCGCATCTGCGGCTGGCATGGAGTGATGACGGCGTGCATTTTGTCCCGGAAGACAAGCCGACGCTGATCGGGCGCGGGGAGCTGGAGTCGTTCGGCATTGAAGACAGCCGGGTCTGCGAGATTGACGGCCGCTTTTATCTCACTTATACGGCCGTTTCGCCGAACGGGGTGGGGGTCGGCATGAGCAGCACCGCCGACTGGGCTTCGTTCACGCCCCACGGCATGATTATTCCGCCGTCCAACAAAGACTGCGCGTTGTTCCCGGAGAAAGTCGGCGGGGAGTATCTGTGCCTGCACCGGCCCTCGAACATTTACATCGGCGGCCATTACATCTGGCTGGCGCACTCGCCGGATTTGCTTCACTGGGGCCGGCACCAGTGCCTGGCGTGGTCGCGGCCCGGCCTGTGGGACTCGGCGCGGGTGGGGGCGGGCGCGGAGCCGATTTTGACCGAGCGCGGCTGGCTGGTGATTTACCACGGCGCAAACGAGCAGTCCCGCTACTGCCTCGGAGCGCTGCTTTTGGACCGCGACGACCCCCGCCGCGTTTTGGCCCGCTCCGCCGAGCCGATCATGGAGCCGGCCGCCCCGTATGAGCTGACCGGCTTTTTCGGCAACGTCGTCTTCACCAACGGTCATGTGCAGGACGGCGACACGATTACGATGTACTACGGGGCCTCCGACGAAGTCATCTGCGGCGCGTATCTCTCGGTGACGGAGATTTTAGACACGCTGCCGACGGGAAACAACTGATGCCGGCCCGCTATCAAGGGTTGTCGGGAATCCTGCAAAAGAAAGCGGGGGCAAAGCCGTTCAGCCGCGTTTCAGAAGTGAGCTGGGGAGCGGGGGAAGCAGGACGCGCAGAACATCGCGGCCGTCCTGCCGCCATCCGAGCGGCGGGGCCTGCATTGCGCCGGGGGCGCAGAGATACGGCACGCCGGGCAGGTAACTTTCGGCGGCTCCGGCCACGGCGCAGCCCTGCACCCGGCCGGCGACCGAAGCGAGCGCTTCAGGCAGGTCCGCCGGCGCGGCCAGCGGCTGCACGGACACGACGCCGAAGGTCGGCGAGCCGCGAAACTTTGACTCGGGCCGGGCGATGACGGTCCACCGCCGGCTGTCATCGCTCCAAACCGCCGCGCCGTCTTCCATAAACGCCAGCGCCCGCGCTTCCGCCACGGCCCCTGCCGCCGAGGCCGCGCGGACCGGCAGGGGAAAGCGAATCGCCGTTTCGGCCAGCGCGTCGGCCAGCATCGCCGCGAAGCGCTCGGCATCGCTGAAATCGCCGACAATGTACAAAACTTGCGGCGACAAGCAGCCGCCTTGATCGTAGATGAGAATGTCTCGGGCTAAGCCCTGCGCGGCGGCGTCCCAATCGGCCCCCGGCAGCGTCAGGCCGAAGGAGACCCGGTGCCCATAGCCGGCAAACGGCGTTCCGGGCGGGCAAAGCGCCCTCAAATCCGCCAGGGCCGCGTCGCTCCCGTGCGCCAGGACCAGGTCGGCATGAGCGCACAGCGCGGCATCCAAGTCCCGCGTCCCGCCGGGCCACTGCGCGAGATAAACATTCTCGGCAAGAAGCGGCGCGATTTCAGTCAGCGATTTTTGGAAGACGTATGCCCAGCGGGCGGCGGCGTTTGACGGCAGCTTGACCAGCGACGCGCTGCGAACCAGAAGCGCCCGGAGGATGCTGACCCAGGCCAGCAGCGGCGTGTTGCCGGCGACCACATGCCCGACCACGGGATAACCGACGGCTCCCCGGACAGTTTCGGCGTCAATCAACGCCCACAGCGCTTCGGGCGTGAGCGATGAGAGCAGGGCCTCCAAACTTACCTGCACCATCGCAAACGGAAACGGCTCGGTCCAAGTCTCGGCCTCGCGGCGCAGATGATACCCTGGGTCGCGCCAGCGCTCGCCCAGTGCCGACAGCGCGGCGACAATCTCCGCCTGCGGCACCCGCGCAAGCGTCTCGGCATGCCGGCGGCGCAGGGCGGCGGCGGCTTTTGCGACAGTTTCTACGGTCTCGTCCATAATTCTTCCACCGTCAGCGAGCAGCCCCGCACGTCGGCCTCGGGAGCGCGGCCCTGAAGCACAAACCCGTCCGCTGTTTTTATGCCCAAGTCCTGCGTCTGCAAGGCCAGCGCCGAGTTGAAGTTCGCCAAGTCGCAGTGGCGCAAAAGTCCCGGCATGCCGTCCGGCGCATCTTCGCCGGTTTCGGGATCAATCGTGCGGGTGCGGACCCAGTGCGGCCCGCGCTTTTCGGGATTCAAGCCCTGTCCGTAGAACTGCGACGCCATTTCGGACATGCCGTACTCGCTGTAACATGCGCTGATAGGAACGCCTAAACGGCTCTCGAACAGCGCATACAGCTCCTCGCGCGGCACGTCGCGTGTCCGGCCCTTAAAGCCGCCGGTTTCGATGATTATGCTGCCATTCGGCAGACCCCAATTTTGCTTGGTGCCGTCAAACAGCCCGACAAATGCAAACGCCGTCCCGAACAAAGTCACCGGCTCCGTGCAGCCCGCCAGGGCCGCCGACAGCGCGGCGTCATCGTCCCAAAAGAACCGCGCTGCGCCGAGGGTTCCGAGCATATGCGACAGCGACGACTGGGGCGACGCGGCGGGAGCCGGCATCAGCGCCCAAAGCGCCGGCGGGCGGCCTGAGAACACGGCGTCAAAGCCCGCCCGCAGGCTCGTTTCGTAGAGCGTCAGCGCATCGGCATCCAAATAATGCCGGCTGGTCTGCGTTCCGGTCGTGCCGGACGAATGAAACACCGCAGCAGTCTTCTCAATCGGCACACACGACAAGTCGAACACTTTAAATGCCGCCGCCGGCACCGCCGGGATGTCCTGCCAGCGTTTAACCGTCTCCGGCGACGCTCCCTGCCCCCGGCACAATCGCCGATAGGGGGCGCAGAGCGCATACTGCCGGGCAAACAAGGCCAGCGCCAGCCGCTCGAAATCGCCGTCTTCGCCGCCCTGCGTGATAAACTTGGTGATGTCCTGGGCCAATGTGTCCATAGAAGTATTGTACCCGGTGGTATACTGGTTCAGAAAAGCCGAATGTCATGTATTCCTTCGTCCGAAGGACGACATTAACCAGCGAGTGGAGTTTACTCCCTCGCTCTCTGTTCTCCTTGTGCCGTGAATCCTAACCACCGCAAAACCGAAGCCGTCCTTCTGCTGGTCGTCCAAGCCGTGCTTATGCTCGGCCTCGCGCTCGTTTTTTTCGGCAAAAAAGCGACTACCGAGTGTGCGCCGTCCGTGGTCAATGTCAACACGGCTTCGGCGCGGACACTGGCGTCCGTGCTCGGGGTCAGCCCGCAGACGGCTGAAGCGGCGGTGAAGACGCGCGGGCAGGGGTGGGGGTCGGTCTACGCTTTGCGCCATGCCAAAGCGCTCAAAGGCGTCTCGGTGACACTGGACTCGGCCGCCGCCGTTGTGCGGACGCCCGCGGATGCCGCCCGGCTGTTTTGGGGCGGCGTTCTGGCGTTTCTGCTGGCGTTCTGGGCGGCCCACGCGGCGCTGCGACGCTCCGCCCCCGCTGCCGACCCGTTTCTGCTGCCGTGGACCGCGCTGCTGTCGGGCCTCGGGCTGATTTTGGTGTACAGCGTCAAAGACCCTTACCGGGACGCGCCGGCGTTCACCGGGCAGGTCTGGGGCGTGGCCTTCTACGGCATGCTGGCGCTGACTCTGCCCCTCACCGGGCCGTTTGCGCGGCTTGCGCTGCGCCGCTACGGGTATGTTTACGCCGCGCTGGCGGCTGTTTTGATGCTGGGCCTGCTTGTGCTGGGACATGGGCCGGGCGGCATCCACCTTCAGCTTTTCGGCGCGGAGCCGGTCGAGTTTATCAAGCTGCTTTTGGTTTTGTTTACGGCCTCGTATCTGGCCGAGCGCCGGGGCATGGCGAGCGATCCGAACGCCGCGCTGCCGCGCCTGGCCGACTTCGGGCCGCTGGCGGGGGCGTATGCGTTCTGCCTGGCGCTGTTTTTGCTGATCCGCGATTTAGGCCCGGCCGTGCTGCTGCTCGGGGTTTTTCTTGCCCTGCTTTATCTGACGACTCGCCGCTGGGTGTACCCTTTGGCCGGAACGGCGCTGCTTTTGATTGCCGCCGGAGCGGGGTATGCGCTTCGGTTCGGCTTTTTTGCGACCCGCGTTGTGATGTGGCGGCAGCCCTGGGACAATTCAGACAAAAACGGGGCGCAGCTCGCCGAGGGCTTGTGGGGCTTTGCGACCGGCGGACTGTTCGGAAGCGGCCTCGGGCTGGGGCACCCGGAGCTTGTCCCCCGCGCGGGGTCCGATTCGATCTTTGCGACGCTCGGCGAGCAGACCGGCTTTGTTGGGTGCCTGGTCGTGCTGGCGATTTATGCGCTGATCATTGCGCGGGGCCTGTCCATCGCCCGCCGCGCGGGGACCGAGTTTGACCGGCTGCTGGCGGCGGGGCTGACACTGCTTCTCGGCGGGCAGGCGATGACCATTCTCGGCGGCGTTTCCGGCCTGGTGCCACTGACGGGGATGACCCTGCCGTTTGTGTCGTTTGGGACTTCCTCGCTGGTGTCCTGCTTTTTCGCCGCCGGCCTGCTGCTGCACTTGTCGGGCAAAACGCTGCCGCCCGGCGCAGCCGACGCGGCAAGTCCCGAATGGCGGCGGGCGGCCAAGCTGCTGGGGACCGCGTGCGCCGCGTTTCTGCTGATTGGGGTCGGCCTCAGCAGATTAGCGTGGGTGCAGGGCGTGGCTGACACGCAGACTGCGACCCGGCTGCTGCGAACGCCGGACCGGGACACGCAGCCCGGCGACCCGCTGCCGGCCCATGTGAACCCGCGCCTGCTCGGGTACGCGGCGCACCTGCCTCGCGGAACCATCTCCGACCGCCATCACGGCGTATTGGCCCGGAACCCGGTCTCAAAGACCGAGCCGGGGCAGACGGCGCTGCTCTGCCCTGACGGCCGCTCGCGCGTGTACCCCGCCGGGGCGGCGTTCGGGCAGGTAGTCCGGGCGGTCGAACGGCCCCTGTCGGCGGCGAACCCGCTGGGCGCAAATGCCCGCCTGCGCGGCTTTGCGAGCTACGCCGACCTGCTGACGCCCTACCGGACCCAAAACCTGCCATTTCACCCGGTGCCGCACCCGGAAAATGTCACGCTGACCCTGGACAAAGACGTGCAGCTTGCCGCCGCCGACGCGCTGGCCCGTTATGCCAAGCCGTTTCGGGGCAAAGGCGCGGCGGTGCTGCTGGACGCGGAGACCGGAGAAGTCCGGGCGCTGGTGTCGGTCCCGAGCTTCGACCCGGCGGCGCTGACCCCGGAGTCGTGGGCGGCGCTTCAAGCCCGCCCCGACGGCCCGGCGTTTGACCGCGCCGTGCTCGGGCTTTATCCGCCCGGCTCGGCATTCAAGATCGTCACAGCGGCGTCGGCCCTCGCAAACCACTTGGGCGACAAGACTTATTTCTGCGGTCACACGGCTTCAAACGTCACTTGGCACGACGCGGGCAAAAACTACTCGCGGCGGCGGGTCACCGACGAAGCCGGCTTTGCGGCTCACGGCGGCACCGACCTTGCCAAAGCCCTGCGCGTCTCCTGCAATGTTTATTTCGCCCATCTCGGCATCGCGCTCGGCGCTCCGGCGCTGGAAGACACCGGAGCAAAGTTCGGGCTTGCCCATCTGCCGCGCCTGCCGAAGCTTGCCGAGGACCTGCCGGACTGCGCTTACGGGCAGGGGGCGGTGCAGGTGACTCCCCTCGAGATGGCCCGCGCCGCGCAGGCGGTCGCAAGCGGCGGCCGGCTCCTGCCCGCCGTGTTCGTGCCGCCGGCAAAGCCCGGCGCGGGCACCGAAGCGATGACCCCGGCGGACGCTTCGCGGTTGCGGCAGATGCTGGCGGGGGTGGTCACGGACGGCACGGCGCGTGGGGTCTTTGACGGCCTCGGGGTGTCCGTGGCGGGCAAAACCGGCAGCGCTCAAAACAATCACGGCATCTCGCATTCGTGGTTTGCCGGCTTCGCGCCTGCCGAACACCCGCGATTTGCGTTTGCCTGCGTGGTGGAAAACGCCGGCGCAGGCCGCTCCGCCGCTGCGCCCGTGTGCCGGGAAATGCTGCGCCGGGCGTTTCGGTGAGGTATCATGGGAGAAGAACCATGTGTTAAAACACACGGCTATACGGCCTTCGGCCAGCAAGTGCCGCTTCGCGGGACTCGAAAAAGAAAGAAACTTGTCCATTGACTTTCGGCCCCAAAACTCTCCTTTTCGCCCTGGCGGCGATGCTTTGCCTTGCCGCCGCCCGGCCGGCGGCTGCGGCGGGTGACGACCGGGCCGGGTACGAAATGCAGGCAGGGTATGTGCTGCACCTGCTGGAAGCGGGCCGCTGCGGGGAAGCGGAAGACGCCGCGCAAAGCCTTGTCGCAGCCTACCCGGATGCGTCCCTGCCGTATGCCCTGCGCGGCACGGCGGCGCTGTATGTCGGGGCGGTGGGCTTTGCCCGCAAAGACTTTGGGCGGATTGCGCTGGAGAACCCCGATCCGGCGACGCTTTACGGGGTCGCGCTGTGCCATTTGTTTGCAGGGAACGCTGACGCCGCCGATGCCCGCTGGGGAGAGCTGTCGCGCCGGCCGGACTTGACCGACGCGCAGCGGCGCGATGTGGCGGCGGCGCAGGCGTATGTGCTGCTGCTCGGCGGCCACGCGGCCGCCGCCGGGGCGAAAGTCCAAAACGCCCCCGGCGACACGCTCGGCGCGGAAATCGCCGCGCTGGCTTTGCTGCGAGCCGACCCGGCGGCGGGGCGGGCGGCGCTGGAAAAGTTTCTGGCGGCCGGCAGCGGCGGCCCGCGCGTGCGCGAGGCCGACGGCCTGCGCCCGCTGTTCGATCCCCGAAAACCGCTGGAGCCGAGCGTGGTCGCCCCGGAATTGCAGCAAATGTACGCGGACCGTCTGCTCGGCGATATTGCCGCGGCCAAGCGAGCTGTTGGAACAGTGCCCTCGTGCTCGGGGATCGTGGACTTGAACCCGCCGCAGACGCTGCCGTCGCAGACCGCGCTTTTGTCGTACTCGGTAGACGGCCGCATCGCGGCGATGATCAGCCGGCGGCCGTTTACCTTCACCTGGGACACGGCGCAGGTGACAAACGGCGCTCACACGGTGCAGATCAGCGCGGTGGATGCGTCGGGCAATGCGCTGGCGACGCAAACGGAAACAGTGCGGGTGCAGAACAAAACCGGGCCGGCGGCGCGTTCCGCTGAAAGCGACCCTGCCTTGTCGGCGCTCGGCCTGCGCCTTTGGAGCCTGCTGGCCCTGCGGCCGTCGCGCAAAGCCGCCGAATGGACGCTGGCGCAGGCGGCCCGGAGCGCCGGCGACGGGGTCGCGGCGGGAATGCACCTGGCGAATGCGGCGGCGCTCGATCCCGCATACAAAAACGGCCGGGCGACGGCCCGCGCCCTGTTCGGCCCGCCGCCCGCCCTGCGGAGCGTGACCGCCGGCAGCGGGGCGCGAAAGGAAATCGCGCTGACCTTCGACGACGGCCCTAGCCCCGCCAAGACCCCGTCGCTTTTGGACGCGCTGGACAAAGCGGGAGCGCCGGCGACGTTTTTTGTGGTCGGCGCTCGCGCCGCCGACGCCCCGGATGTGATCCGGCGCATGGCGCGGCGCGGCGATGAAGTGGAAAACCATTCGTTTACGCACCCGAACATGAACCTGCTGCTGCCCGCCGAGGCGGACGACGAAATCCTGCGCGGCGCGGTCGTGATTCAATCTCTGACAGGCAAGCAGCCGCACTTTTTCCGCCCGCCCGGCGGCAACGCGAACGCCGCCGTGCAGCGCCTCGCTCACGCTTACGGCCAAACAGTCGCGTACTGGACTGTGGACGCCGTGCATTACGAGGATTTAGGCTCCCCCGGCGGCCTCACCGCGTATGTTCTCGCCCATGTTCATCCCGGCGCAGTTGTTCTTATGCACAACGGTCCCGATGTGACCACGGCGGCCATTCCCGCGCTGGCTGCCGGCCTGCGGGCACGGGGCTACACACTGGTCACGCTGTCTGAAATCACGCGGGGGCAGACCGGGGCGGCGGCCAAAACCGCGCCGAAGATGAGGGAGTAACTCAGGGTTAAGGACCCAGGATTTCAGTCCTGGGTCCTTAGCTGAGCCATCCCTCTTAATCCCATTTGATCTTAGGCTCCGGCTATCGCCCCGTCAGGCGTGTCTTAAGAAATTCCAGCGGCGATTGGACATGGAGGATGAGCGGGACGACAATGGCCGGCCGGCCGGAGGCGCGGACGGCGACCGCGCTGCCGTAGGTGCCGGGGGGCAGGGAAGCGCTGGGGACGGAAACCTGGACCGCAACGGTCTGGCCGGGCACCAGTGTGCCTTCCGACGGCAGCAGGAGCAGGCCGTCGGGCGTCGGGCCGATCCCGCCGGCGCGGTCTTCCGCGAGGGCGACAATCTCAAACTCCAGCGGCGACTCGCCGGTGTTTCGCAGCAGGAATTCGCCCGACGCCGGCTGGCCGCGCCGGGCGGTCAGCACCACCGGCGGCGGGGCGGTATCCCGGCCGCCCACTTGGAGCTGACCGGCGGCGGGAGCGAAGCTGACCGAGCATTCGACGGTCCATTTGTCCCCGGCCAGCGTGTTGTCTGCGTCGTCGGCCTGGTCATCCGAGTTGATTTCCAGCTTTCCGACAAGCAGCCGGCCCCGCTCAGGGGTTTTGGTCGGGTCCACGCGCACGGTGATCTCATGCTCGTTGCCCGCGTAGCGGGTCTGCTCGACCGAAATCCACGGGGCGCGGGGCTTGATCTCGCCCGAAATCTCGCCGCCGCCGGCATTGTACAGCGACACGGAAAGCGGCGGGGCGACCCGTCCGCGCGGGATGTCGCCGAACCGCAGGTGCTTTTTGCTGACCAGCAGCACCGGCGGGGCGATTTCGCGCAGCTCGCGCAGAAACTCGCCTGCGCTGGCGTAGCGGAATTCGGTGTTGTACGAAATGGCTTTGTTGATCAGCCGGGCCAGGTTCAGGTCGCCGTTCGGCTGCTGGATCAGCGAATTGGTGACATACATGGAGCGCTGGTTGATTTTTTCCTGGTCCGGCGCGGTTCCCGTCACCATCTCGTACAAAATGCAGCCCATCGCGAAAATATCGGTGCGGACATCGGCGATCCACTTGCCGTCGGCTTCCAGCTCCGGCGGCAGGTAGCCTTCGGTGCCGTAAAGCAGCGACGGCGCATCGTGCTCGTGCCCGGAGCCGAAGTACTGGGCCGCGCCGAAGTCGAGCAGGGTCAGGTGCCCCTGCGGGGTAATCCGAATATTGGCGGGCTTGAGGTCGTGATGGACAATCTGCCGCGCATGCAGAAACGCCAGGGCGTCGCACAGCGAGACCGACCACTTCAAAGTCCACAGCCGGGGCAGGGGATGGCGCTTCAAGATAATATCGTCAAGTGTCGCGCCGACAATGAATTCCTGGGCGATGTAGTAATGACCGTCGTTTTGGAACGCTTCATAGAACGTCGGCATCAGCGGGTGCGGGCTGGCCTGCATGCCGACTGTGCGCTCGCGGTCGAACACGGCTTGCAGGGGGGCGGCGTCGCGCGGGTGCCGGGCGGGGAAGAATTCTTTGAGCGCCACCTGCCGTCCGGGCGTCGCCGGGTCGCGGGCCAGGTACACCGCGCCGTATGCGCCTTGTCCGACAACGCTTTCAATCACATAGTGCGTGTGATGCCCCGGCACCGACTCTTCGGCAGCCAGCAGCATGACATCGTCGTATCGTTTCCGTTTCGCCACGTTTTATGCACCTTCGGCCCGCAATTTCCAAGCTGAACTCTTGACTTTCGCCGGGTCTTTGGGTATTATACCTGAAATGGCCCTATCGTTTAACGGTCAGGACAGCGCCCTCTCACGGCGTAAATCGCAGTTCGATTCTGCGTAGGGTCAGTTATCGCTTGCGAGTTGCTTCCGCCGGGTTCGCGCCCGGCGGAAGTTTTTGTTTTTGGGGTACAACGCAGCATGGAACGACTGTATGCGCCCTGGCGCATGGCCTATATCGAGCAGCCGCACGAGGCGTCTGAAAACAAAAACGGCTGCGTCTTCTGCGACGCGGCGGCTTCCGCCGACGACATCGCCAAATTGATTGTTCACCGGGGCGTGTCGGCGTTTGTCCTTCTCAACAAGTTTCCCTACAACAATGGGCATCTTCTAACAATCTATTGCAAAAGTCGTAGCTCCAAAGGAAGCAGCCAAACGCCGATAATCCTGGCATGATGCCATCAACCGATGAACCGAACGAAGAAGCTGCCGAGCAGAAACCGTTACCGACGATCTGGAACGCTCCCGACCCGCTCTGGGAGTTGATCGAGAAAGTCCTGGCGGTTTATGATCCGCCCAATCACATGGGCCGTCCACGCGCCGATGCTCGCCGCTCCTTCGACGGCATCATCTACCGCCTGCGGACAGGCTGCCAGTGGAACCACTTGCCGCAAGAGTTCGGCGACAAAACCACGGTCTACCGCGCTTTTGTGCGCTGGGAGAAACAAGGCATCTTCGATATTTTGTGGGCCATCCTGCTCACCAAGTGCGACGAGCTTCAAGGCGTTGATTGGCACTGGCAAGCCGCCGATGGCTGCCTCGCAAAAGCACGGGGCGTTCCAGGCAGCGGCCTGGGAAAAAGGGGGGTCAGGACGAATGTGTCGGTGCCAACCCCTGTGACCGTGGCAAGTCGGGCGTCAAGAAAAGCGTGCTGGTCGAAGGCAATGGCTGGCCCCTCGCGATCTGCATCAGCGGAGCCAACACCCCAGACGCCAAGCTGCTTGCCTTGACGCTGGACGCCATTGTTGTTGAACGGCCCAAGCCGACCGCCGAGGAGCCGCAGCATTTGTGTCTGGACAAGGGCTACGATAATCCAACGGGCGAAGCGGCCTGCGTCCAGTTCGGCTACACGCCCCACATTCGGCGCATCGGCGAAGAAAAGCTGGACGCGGCGGGCGAGAAGAAGCATCCTGCCCGCCGCTGGGTGGTTGAGCGCACACTGGCCTGGCTGTCCCGCTGCCGCGCAGTTCTGGTTCGCTACGATAAACTGGCGGATCGCTACCTGGCGATGGTGAAACTAGCGTCTGCATTGCTTTGGTTCCGCCGCTGGCACACGCTTTCGCAGAAAGACTTGCAAAAGCCATGACTTTTGCAATAGATTGTTAGTCGTCCCGTATCTGCACACCGCCAAGCTGACCGACCTAGCCGACGCCAGGGCGACCGAGCTTTTGACCCTGGCGAAAGCCGCCCAAAGCGCTTTGGACAAAGCCATGCACCCCGAGGGGTACAATCTCGGCATGAACCTCGGCGCGGCGGCGGGGGCGGGGATTGCCGATCACCTGCACCTGCATGTCGTCCCGCGCTGGAACGGCGACACCAACTTCATGCCGGTTTTAACCGATGTCAAAGTTCTGCCGGATGCTCTTGAGCATTCCTGCCGGCTGCTCCGGGACGCATGGCCTTCTTAGAAAGACACAACAATGGCGGACGAGACGCAAAGCCAACCACAAAGCGCAAAAAGCAAAATCATCTTAGACCTGGCGGCGGACGCGAGCGTCTGCCCGGCGTGCGACCTGTCCGAAACGCGCACCAAAGTGGTCTTCGGCGACGGCAATGCCGACAGCCCGCTGATGCTGGTCGGCGAAGGGCCGGGAGCCAACGAAGACGCCACCGGGCTGCCGTTTGTCGGACGCGCCGGGAAGCTGCTCGATGAATGCCTGCGCGAAGCGGGCATGCTCCGAAAGCATATTTATCTCACCAACGTCGTCAAGTGCCGCCCGACTTTGGAAGACGCGGGCAAAATCAAAAACCGCCCGCCCCGCGCCGACGAGGCCGCCACCTGCGTTTCACTCTGGCTCGACAAGCAGATCGCGACGGTTCAGCCGCTTGTGATCCTCTGCCTCGGTGCCCCCGCCGCAAATGCCATCATCCACAAGAACTTCAAGATGACCCAGGAGCGCGGCCGGTGGTTCGAGAGCCGCTACGCCCGCTACGCGATGGCGGCCCTGCACCCCGCGTACATTCTGCGCCAGGAAGGCGAAGCCTACGATCAGTCGCGCCAATTTTTGATTGATGATTTAATTGCCGCCCGCGACAAAGCCAAGACCGCCAAAGAGGAACCCAAATCCACGCTGTTCTAGCGCTGACATTTACCAAAATCGGCTATAATAACCCATGACTGTCATTGTTGAACTGCCGCCCGAGATTGCTTGGTCGCTGACCTGGAAAGCCGCGCAGGAAGGCCGGGACATCACCGGCTACCTTCAGCAGCTTGCCGCACGGGACGCGCAGGCCGCGCCGCCGGATTATCCTTCTTCGCAGGCCGCGCCGCGCAGGCCGGGGCTGCATGCCGGGCAGTATTGGATCGCCGAAGATTTTGACGCGCCCCTGCCCGACAGCTTTTGGCTCGGCGAGGAAGATGCGGCGGAGGGCGGCAAATGACACGCCTGCGGCTGGATACGCATACATTTCTTTGGTGGGACTCCGCGCCGGACCGCCTTTCGCCCACCGTTCTGGCCCTATGCCGGGACCCGTCGGTCATTTTATTCCTCAGCCTTGTCAGCTTGTGGGAAATCCAGATCAAAAGCGGCCTCGGCAAGCTGCCTTTGTCCCTGCCGCTGACTAGCATTATCCGAAACCAACAGGAACAGCACGGCCTTCAGCTCCTGCCGGTGACTCCTGCCCATATTTACGCCCTCGGCGACCTGCCGGTGCACCACAAAGACCCTTTCGACCGCCTTCTGATCGCCCAGGCGACGACGGAAAGTTTGCCGCTCGCGAGCTTAGACAGCACGTTTTCCTTGTATCCTGTCTCGCTTGTTTGGTGAGCGCGGCGATTTTCGAGATCAACAAAAGTGAACCCAAATCGACGCTGTTTTAGCGCCGCGAGCGCACTGCTGTTGCTGTGCGCTACCAGCATCAGCCCGGCGCAAGCCGACAGCGCACAGGAAATTCACGCGGCATACAGTCAGCTTGATGCGGCCTATTCGCAACGCGACAGCACCGCGATTGCGGCGTTCCTTGCGCCCAATTTCGCCCGCCGTGACTGGGACTCCGTGCTGACTGCGGCACAGTACCAGGCGGAGCTAAAAGGTGACTTTGACGGCACAACGACGGTCAAAACAGTTACAAAAATCCAGCGATTGATTGTCACCGGCGATAAGGCGAATGTTCTGGTTGCCCGGCGTGTTGACCTGACATTCCCGAAGCCTTTGCCGATGCTGCCGCCGCCCTACTTTACCGTCAAAGTGACCGAGGAACAGTGGACACGGTCACACGGCAGGTGGCAGCTCAAGGCAATGAGCGACACGCCGCTGTACGAGACGCTTTGCGTTTTGAACGAGCGCGATCAGGGGGTGCGGCGTCGGCTGATCGCCGATCCAAAGAACAAAACGCTCGCCGCAGAAGTTGGACAGACAGACACGGCTAATCGGCTGCGGCTGAAGCAGATTATCCGGCAGTACGGCTGGCCCGGCTTCGACTTGGCCGGAACAGACGGGGAAAGCATGGCGTTTGTAATCGTTCAGCACGCCGACAGCGACCCAGCGTTCCAGAAAAAAACACTGCCGCTAATCGAAGCTGCCGTCAAGCGCGGTCAGGCCATGCCGTGCGATGCGGCTTATCTCACCGACCGTATTCTCTGCGGCGAGCACAAGCCTCAGATTTACGGAACACAGAGAAATATACCGATTGTAGACCCGGCGCATGTAGACGAGCGCCGGGCGGCTGCCGGCCTGGAGCCGCTGGCCGTGTACCAAGCGCAGCTCGAGCAGATTTATCAACCCATGAAAAGAAGCAGCAAATGACAGCACTGAACAGCCGGGCGGTGATGCTGGCGCTGGCGGACAACGCGGCGGTGAAGCGGACGCTGGTGCGAAGCGGCATGTCGAAGGGCATGGTGCAGCGGTTTGTGGCGGGCGAGACGCTCGGCGATGCGCTGGCGGCGGCGCGGCGGCTGCACGCGCAGGGGATCGGCGCGGCGCTGGATTTGCTTGGGGAAAATGTCGCGACCGAAGCCGAAGCGGCGGCGTCGGCGGACGCTTATATCGGGGTGCTGACAGCGGTGGCCGGGTCGGACCTGCCGCCGCCGTACCTCTCGATCAAGATGACCGCGCTCGGCTTGGATTTAGGGGACACGCTGGCCGCCGCCAATCTGCGGCGGGTGCTCGCGGCGGCGTCGGCAATCCCCGGCGCGTTTGTGCGGGTGGATATGGAAGGCTCGGCGTACACGCAGCGGACGCTTAACCTTGTGCGGGCGGCGCATGCGGAGTTTACCCATGTCGGGACGGTGTTGCAGTCTTACTTACGCCGAACCGACGATGATCTGGCATTGCTGAGTGCCGAGAAAATCTCGGTGCGGCTGGTCAAAGGCGCGTATGCCGAGCCGCCGTCGGTCGCGTATCCCGACAAGCGCGATGTAGACGCTGCGTACCTTTGGCAGATGCGAACGCTTTTGAGGCACGGGCATCACCCGGCGATTGCCTCGCAGGACGAGGCCATTTTGCGGGAAGCGAAGCGGTATGTGCGTCAGGAGCGGATTGCAAACGATCAATTTGAGTTTCAGCTTTTGCTGGGTGTTCGGCGCGACTTGCAGGAGTCGCTGGCTGCCGAAGGGTACTTTGTGCGGGCGTATGTCCCGTTCGGCGTGTCCTGGTATCCCTATTTTATGCGGCGGCTGGCGGAGCGGCCCGCGAACATCGGGTTTATTTTGAAGAACTTGGCAAAGTGAATAAAGTCGCAGCAGCGAGGGAATGAATTCCTCTCGCTGAATAGCATCCTTCGGATGAGAAGAAGGCCGAATGTCAGCAATTCCTACATCCGAAGGATGCTATTCAGCGAGAGGAATTCATTCCCTCGCTCTCCTCGCGAAGAGGCTTATGAACACAACCCCCTACGCCGACAACTGGGACCGTTTGCCGGAACCCGTTCAGAGTGCACTGACGCCGATCATCGCACGCTTTGAGGAGGCCGCCGACCTGCTGTTTGACCGGCGGCTCAACTTGTCGTTTGAAGCGGCCGTCAAAGAGCTGAGCATTCCGGGCGTCGCCGCGCTGACGCAGGGCTTGCGGGACCTGCGCGGCCTGCTCCAAGCGCGGGTGACAGTGGCCGATGCCGGGGAGGGAGCGCTGCGGTTTGACGGCACGGCGGCGCTGACGGCGTATGACCTGCCGCTGTATGCGCCGGCGGTCTACTTGTCGCAGCTCGCGCAGTTTATGGATGGGCAGAATGTGCGGGTTTGGAAAGAAGCGACGGCGGACGAGATCGCCGGGGCGCTGCTGGTGATGGCTCGGTACGCCCGGCCCGAGATCGAAACCGCGCGGGTGCTGACCGCCGCCCTGCACGACATGGCCTATCTGTATCCGGCGACATTGGCGCAGATCGAAAGCGCGGCGGCGCAGAGCGCGTGGCCGAACGCGGCGCGGATTGCCGATGCGGCGGCGCGGCTGACGCGAAAAAATGCCCGCCCCTGAAAAAAATGCCCGCCCCATCAGGGGCGGGCATTTCTGCGAGCGGCGCGGAGAATTAGCGGCCCCGGCGCGACGGCATCGCGCGGCGGCCGCTCGACTGTGCGCCGCCGTCCCAGCCCCCGCCGTAGGTGCGGCCGCTGCCCTGGGAGCGGCGCATCTGCTGGCGTGCGCCCTGACGGTTTTCGTTCGGGTCGACCGGGTTCGGGTCCAAACGCTGGCCGACCAGCTTTTCAATCGCGCGAAGCTGGGGCGTGTCGCCGTGGGTCACGAACGTCAGCGCCTTGCCGGAGCGGCCGGCGCGGCCTGTGCGCCCGATCCGGTGGATGTAGTCTTCGGCGTTCACGGGAACGTCGTAATTGATGACATGGGTGATATGCGGCACGTCAATCCCCCGCGCGGCGACATCGGTTGCCACCAAAACGTCAATCCGCTTGCCCCGAAACTGGGCCAGAACCCGCTCGCGCTGGTTCTGCGAAATATCGCCGTGGATGGACCCCGAGCGCATGCCGGCGTCGGCCAGAGTTTTCTCCAAGCGGTCCACGCCGTGCCGGGTGCGGGCAAAGACCAAAGCCCCGCCGCCGCCTTCGCGGGCTTCGTGGAGCAGGGTCAAAAGCAGCTCGCCTTTTTCAGCGGCGGTCACCCGGTGAACAATCTGCTCGATCTGCTCAACCACCGTGGAGCGCGGCCCGGCATTGATAATCACGGGCGTGTTCAAATACGCCTGGGCCAGCTTTTCCACATCGCCGTCCATGGTCGCCGAAAACAGCATGGTCTGCCGGCCTTCAGCTTTCAAGTGCTTGGCGATCCGCTGCACCTGGGGCAGAAAGCCCATGTCCAGCATCCGGTCGGCTTCGTCGAGCACAAACATCTGCACATCGGACAAGTCCACATAGCCCTGCTCCAGATGGTCAAACAAGCGGCCCGGCGTCGCCACAATAATGTCCACGCCGCGCCGGAGCTTGGCGACCTGTGCGCCCATGCCCGCGCCGCCGTAAATGGCCGCGCCGCGCAGGCCGGAGCCTTTGGCGTAGAGGGCAAACGTGGTTTCCACTTGGACGGCCAGCTCGCGGGTGGGGACCAGCACCAGGGCGCGGGGCTTAACCGCCTCGCTGCGGTCCAATTTATTAATGATGGGGATGGCGAACACGGCGGTTTTGCCGCCGCCGGTCTGAGCGCAGGCGATCAGGTCCGAGCCGCTGAGGGCGGCGGGAAGCGCGAGGCTCTGGATTTCGGTCGGGGTGACATGCCCGGCGGCGGCGAGGCACGCCTGAATGGTGTCCCGCAGGGAAAGTTCGGTGAAAGTTTCCAAAAGAGTCTGTTTCCTTCTTTTTTCCTCCGCACGGTGGGGAGGCGTACCGCCCGTCTGTGAATAAAGTGACAGGCGGCGCAATCCAAATCTCCACTCACGCACGGAAGGCAGATGGGAAACTCCCAATCGGCTTCGCACTTTCTCGGCTTGGCGCAGAAAACAAGGCACGGACACGGCAGGAGGCGCAAACGAACGAGAACAAGCGGATAAATGAAACTGTTGGTCTTATCATACCACATTTTTTATATAAAATGCGTCCGCACGGAAATTTCGTTTTCCGCCCCCGAGTGAGTCTTGACAGAAACATCGCTCTGTATTATAATCGCGCATGGCCCTTCAAGAAACCGCCGCGAACACTGCCGCGCCGGCGGCGCTGCCGCCCCGCTCGGTAACACCGCGTGCGCTGCTGCTGGGCCTCGCGCTGATGCCGATCAATGCGTACTGGGTCGTGATGATGGAATACATCCGGTATTCCGCCCATCCGACAACGATTTCCCTGTTTTTCAACTGCATTTTTTGGCTGGTCGTCTTGACCGGCCTGAACGGCCTGGTCGCCAAGCGCCGCCCGCGCTGGGCTTTTTGTCAGGGCGAGCTGCTGCTGGTTTACAGCATGCTCTGCCTCGGCTCCTGCATGGCCGGGGTGGACCTCGTCCAAATCCTTATCCTGAACCTCACCTGGCCGTTTGCCCATGCCGATGCGGTCAACGGCTACACGCCGCTGTTCGGGCGCTTTCTGCCCCGGTGGGCAATGGCGAGCGACACCGACGCGACCAAAGCGTATTATCTGGGGCACTCGACGCTTTACACGCCGCAGCATCTGCGGGCCTGGCTGCCGGCGATGGGCGTCTGGACCGGGTTCATGATGGTTTTGCTGTTTACGCTTCAGTGCGTCAATGTTTTGATCCGCCGGCAGTGGACCGACAACGAGCGCTTGTCGTATCCGCTGGTCAAAATCCCGCTGGAGATCACCGACGCCCAGCCGTTCGGACGCGGGCGGAGCGGGGTGCCGCTGACCCGAAACCGCTTGTTTTGGGCCGGCTTCGGGCTGGCGTTTTTGGTGGATTTAAGCTGCTCGCTGAATTATTACTTTCCCGCCGTGCCGGCGCTGGGCTTCGGCAACGGGGCGAGCGTCCTGGACCTCAGCCAGTTTATCCAAAACAAGCCGTGGAGCGCGGTCGGCTGGACCCCGATCACGTTTTATCCGTTCGTGATCGGCCTCGGCTTGATGATGCCGACCGAGTTTTTGTTTTCGTGCTGGTTCTTTTATCTGACGTGGAAGCTGCAAGGGGTGTTGGTGTTTGCCAACGGCTGGGACTCGGACCCGCGCACGCCGTATGCCAATTATCAGGCGCTGGGCGCGTATTTTTTGTTTTTCGTGTCTACGCTTTACCTCAGCCGCCGCTACTTCGGGCAGGTCTGGCGGTGCGCTTTGGGCCGCTCGTCCGACTTGGACGATTCTGCCGAGCCGCTGCGGTATAAATGGGCGCTGCTCGGCCTCGGCGGCGGGCTGCTGGCGCTGATTTCGTTTTCGGTGGCGCTGGGCCTGGCCTGGTGGCTGGCCGTGGCTTTTTTCCTGGTGTATCTCGGGCTGGCGCTGGCTATCACCCGGATGCGGGCGGAGCTGGGAACGCCGGTTCACGACCTGCACTATACCGGGCCGGACTGGATGCTGTCGGACCTTTTGGGGCCGCGTGCCATTGGAGCGCAGAGCCTCGCCGTGCTGAGCTTGTTTTACTGGTTCAACCGCGCGTACCGGGCGCATCCGATGCCGTTTCAACTGGAAGCGTTTAAGCTGGCCGAGCAGACCGGGGCGATGTCGGCGGCGGCTGAGTCGGGGCGGCGCGAAATGCGGGCGTGGTTCTGGGCGCTGCTGCTGGCGGGCAGCTTCGGCATGGCCTGCGCGTTCTGGGCGATGCTGCACACGACCTATATTCACGGCCTGCCGGGCGGGGACCATTCGGCGTGGGACCGCTATGCGGGCTGGCTGCAAAACCCCAAGCCGCCGAATACCCATGTCGGGCTTGCGATTGGGGCGGGGTTTCTGCTGGCAGCGTTTTTGCAGGCGATGCGGGTGCGCTTTTTCTGGTGGCCGTTTCACCCGCTGGCGTTTGCCGTCAGCGGCTCATGGGAAATGAACCTGCTTTGGATGCCGCTTTTGATTGCGTGGGTTATCAAGACCCTGCTGCTGCGCTACGGCGGCATTAAAACCTACACCGCCGCCCTGCCGTTCTTTTACGGCCTGATTTTAGGCCAGTTCGTGCCGGGCAGTCTGCTGAACATCTGGGGTATCATCTCTTCGAACCCCACTTATCAATTCTGGCAGTGATCTGAAAAAGTTCGGAGAGCGAATTTGAACATTCACGACTGGATCAGAGAGTATGCGGAACGCGCCTATGCCGCGCGGGACGGGGAGCGGTATGGTTTGGTGACGCTGACAAGCGAAGCCGTGCCGAAAGTCAGCCGGGACCCGGACGAAGCGCTGCGGCTGCTGGAAAAAGGCAGAACGCTGGCGACGGCGCTGGACGAGCCGTGGTTTGTCCGCTTTTACGAGCACTGGATGATCCAGGCCCTGCTGTTTCACAAGCGGGACCCCGCCGCCGCCCTGCCGCTGGCCGAAGCGGCGGTGAATGCGGTCGCCGGGCCGGAGTTTGCCGGCTTCCCGCAGCGCATCTGCCTGCGCGAAGACTTGATCTTTTCCTACCTGAGCCGGGACCCGCTCGGCTTCAGCCGGCAGATTGAAGAAGCCATCGCTTACATGGCTGCCGAAATCCCCGACGATTGCCCCTGCCGCAACTGCCTTCAGGAAATCCGCACCGCCTACCCGCTGGCCCTCGGGCGGCTGGGCGACGCCGAACAGGCGGCTTTGGACGCCGTCTCGCTCGGCTGGCCGGCTTCCGATTACCACCATGTTTTGATTGCATTTGCGGCGCTGGCCCAGATTGCATTTCAGCGCGGTGACTGGGCCAAAGTCGCCCACTGGGCCGGGCTAGGGGAAACGTTTGAAGGCCGCGAAGTCGGCATCCCGTATGTCCATGAGCTGCTGCTGTGGGGCGCGGCGGCGGAGCGTCAGGCAGGCCGCCCGGACGCCGCCGAGGAGCGCTGCCGCCGCGTTTTGGACCTTTCCCGCAGCCGGCCCGGCACTCCGACCCCCGGCTTTTTTGACGCGTATTTTGCGTACTGCTCGCTGGACTCCGGCCCGCAGGCGGCGCTTGACGCCTGCGACCTTGAGCTGGCGACGCTGGCGAGCCGGGGCGAAATCCTGCGGGAATGCGTCGTTCGCCTGCGCCGCCGCGCCCTTTTGATACGCCTCGGCCGGCCGGCAGCCGAAGAAGACGCGGCGGTTCGCCGGCTGGCTGCGGCGCTGCGCGACCCGCAGCCGATTTTGGCAAAGCTGGCAGGCCCGGATGCGGCTTGAAGGCACGGTGTTTCGCACCCACAGCGGCAATTATTACGTTCAAACCGACACGGCGGGCGTGGTGGTCTGCAAGCTGCGCGGCAATCTGAAAAAAGAGCTGGTCTACTCGACCTCGAACTCGCATGCCCGGCGGGTGGAGCAGACTGCCAAGCGGCGCACGACCGACCCGCTGACGGTCGGGGACCGGGTGCAGGTGGACAGCGAGCTGGCGGTGATTGAAAGCGTTTTCCCGCGCACGTCGTCCCTGTCCCGCCATTCGCCGTCGGGCCGGGGCGAGCACACGCTGGTCGCGAACTTGGACCAGGCGTTTTTGACCGTCGCCGCTGCCCATCCGAAGCCCGATGTCTGGCTGCTGGACCGCTTTCTGGTGCTGGCCGAAGCCGCCGACATTCCGCCCCGGATTGTCGTCAACAAAACAGACCGCCTGGAAGACGCCGACCGGCCTGAAGTCGAAGCCGCGATTGCGGTGTACGAGAAAATCGGCTACCCCGTTTACTGGGTCAGCGCGAAAACAGGGCAGGGGGTGGACGCCGTCCGGGCCGCCATGCAGGGCCGCATTTCCGCCGTCGCCGGGCCGTCGGGGGTCGGCAAAAGCAGCCTGCTGAACGCGGTTCAGCCGGGCCTGGCGCTGAAAACCGGCGACATCAGCGAAACCAATCTGGCGGGCCGGCACACGACCACCACGGCTGAACTGATTCCATTAAACGGCGGCGGGTGGGTCGCCGACACGCCGGGCCTGCGCCAAGTGGACTTTTGGGAAGTGGAAAAAAGCGAAATCCGCTACTGCTTTCCCGAGTTCGCGCCGTTTCTCGCCGAATGCAAATACGCCGACTGCCGCCACCACACCGAGCAGGGCTGCGCCGTCCGCGCGGCGGTAGACGCTTTTGTGATTGACCGGCGGCGCTACGAAAGCTATTTGGGGATGACATGAGCGAAATAATTCTTGAGACCCCTCGGCTGCGGCTGAGGCCGCTCCGTATCGGCGATGCGTCCCGCATTCAGGACCTGTTTGCCCACTGGGAGATTGTTCAGTATATGGCAGCGGCAATCCCCTGGCCGTACCCGGAAGACGGCGCACGGCAGTTTCTTGAGGCCGTGCTGCCGAAAAATGAGACTGAGGAGCAGTACGATTGGGCGATCACGCTGAAGTCCGAGGAAGACGATGTTTTGATCGGTGCGGTCGGTCTTTATCCGAGCAGCAAGGAAGACAATCGTGGATTTTGGCTGGGAAAAGCCTATCATCACAGAGGCTACATGAAAGAGGCCGTTTCGGCAGTCAATGACTTTGCGTTCGGCCACCTGAAACTGCCGTTTTTGCTGCTCAACAATGCCGAGCCGAACCGAGCGTCGCACCGGATCAAAGAAATTTCCGGGGCAGTGATTGTGTCCATAGAAGAGGATGTTCCTCATGTCGGCGGAAAGTTTCGGAACGTCCGCTGGCGGCTGACCCGCGAGGATTGGGAAACGCATCGCAGCGACTTGGGGACGGCGTAGGAACCCCTCCCGCTCGTCCCTCGCTCCCTCCCCTGTTAGGAAAGGGCAAGAACGACGACCCTCTCGCGCGAGGCTATGCCTCTTGCCAAGAAGCACAGTCTTGAAAAGTAGTTTGAAGCGGCGTTGTTGCATAACTGCTTAACTTACTCAGAGACGCAGGCCACACCCAGAAAGGCGCAGCAAGAAGGGCGCAGCAAGCAGCGCCCCTACAGACCGCTATTTATGCAACAACGTCGTTCTTGCCCTTCCCTAACAGGGGAGGGAGCGAGGGACGAGCGGGAGGGGTTGTTGAAATTATGCAAACTACTTTGTGAAATAAAGCGACAAAGCCGGGTATACTCTTGACAGACCCACGAGAAAGAGACGCCCCGCATGGACCTGCCCGAACCCGCGACGCCGCTCGCGCCTACATTGCTGGACGGCATCCACAGCCCCGCCGATGTCAAATCCCTGTCCCCGGATCAGCTTCGCACGCTGGCTCAGCAAATCCGCCAGTACCTCACCCAAACCGTCGCCAAAACCGGCGGGCACCTCGCGCCTTCGCTCGGCGTGGTCGAGCTGACCCTGGCGCTGCACAAAGTTTACACGCTCCCGAAAGACAAGCTGATCTGGGATGTCGGGCATCAGGGCTATGTCCACAAGATACTGACCGGACGGCGTGAGCAGCTCCCGACCATCCGGCAGCACGGCGGCTTGTCGGGCTTTTTGCGGATTGACGAGTCCCCCTATGATTTATTTGGGGCCGGGCACGCGTCCACATCTATCTCGGCGGCGATGGGGTTTGCCAAAGCGCGGGATTTTCAAGGCAAAAAACACTCGGTGCTGGCGCTGATCGGCGACGGGGCGCTGACCGGCGGCATGGCTTTGGAGGGCCTGAACAACGCTGCCGACGACGGCACGGATATTACGATTGTCTTGAACGACAACGAAATGTCCATTGCCGAGAATGTCGGCGCGTTGGCGACTTATTTGGCGAAGCTCCGCATGGAGCCGCTGTATCAGGCGGGCGAGAACACGGCCAAGCGGATGATCGCCGGCATGCCGGTCGGCTCAGGGATCATCAAAAAAGCCGCCAAAGCCGCCAAGCATACGGCGACCCATTTTGCGACCCCCGCCCACAAGGGCCTGCTGTTTGAGGAAATGGGCTTCACCTATATCGGCCCGATTGACGGGCACAATTTAGACAACTTAGTGGACGTTTTCCAGCATGTCAAGCGGCTCAAAGGCCCGGTGCTGGTGCATGTGCTCACGGTCAAGGGTAAAGGCATTCCCTATGCTGAAGCCAATTCGCGGACTTATCATGGCCTCGGGAAATTCAGTCCCGATGACGGCAAAACCGAAGCCAAGCTGCCCGGCGTTTCGTTCACCGATGCGTTTGTCGAGACCCTGAACGACCTGGCGGAGACCGACGACAAAATTGTCGGCATCACGGCGGCGATGCCCGACGGCACCGGGCTGAACAAGTTCGCGAAGCTGCACCCCGAGCGGTTCTTCGATGTCGGCATCGCCGAGCAGCACGCGGTTGTGTTCGCCGCCGGCCTCGCCGCCGAAGGCTTCAAGCCCGTCGCCGCGATTTATTCCACGTTTCTCCAAAGAGCTTACGATCCGATCATTCACGATGTTGCCTTGCAGCATCTGCCCGTCAAGTTTTTCCTCGACCGGGGCGGCCTGGTCGGCGACGATGGCGGGACCCATCACGGCGTCTTTGATTTGGCTTATCTTCGCTGTGTTCCCAACTTGGTTTTGATGGCCCCGAAAGACACCGACGAAATGCGGGCGATGACCCGGTTCGCTTTAGGGTACGACGCCGGCCCGGTGGCGGTGCGCTACCCGCGCGGCGGGCAGGACGCGCTCGGCGACGCCCCGCGCCCGATTGAGCTGGGCCGGGCGGAAACCCTGCGCCGGGGCGCGGACACCGTCCTGCTCGGCCTCGGCGCGGGGGTCAAGATCGCCCTTGATGCCGCCGACATTCTGGCCGAACAGGGAGTCGAAGCCACGGTTATCAACGCCCGTTTCTGCAAGCCTTTAGACGGCGAGACAATCATAAATGCCGTGCGCCGGTGCGGCTCGGTGGTGACGATTGAAGACGGAGTCGAGTCGGGCGGCTTCGGCTCCGCCGTGCTGGAGCTTTTGTCCCAGGCCAATCTTCTTGTGCCGTCCACCGTGATTGGCCTGCCGGACCACTTTATCGAGCATGGCCCGGTGCCGGTGCTGCGCGAGATCGCCGGCTTGACCGCCGAAAGCGCCGCCCGCCGGGCGCTGGCGCTCATGCCGCGCCGCGCATCCGCCGCTGCCCCGGAAAGCGTCCGCGAAAAAGTGCCGGCGGGAGTGCGCTGATGATTGGAGTTTGCTGATCATGCCGCGCAAGACCCGCCGCCCGCTGCCCGCCGCCGCGCCGAAACCCTGGTGGCCCGCCCTGCTTTTGACCGGCCTCGGGTGCGCCGCCCTCGGCTCCGGCGGCACTTACCTCGCCCTGCGCCCGGCGCTGAGGCAGGCGTCGGCTTTGCGGGTGCTCAGCGGCGACGCGGCCGTGACCTCCGGCAACGCGGCGTTTGACCAGAAAAATTGGGCGCAGGCGGCCGCTTACTACACCCAGGCGATTGCCGCCGGCACGGAAAACGCCGACATCCGCACCGATCTCGGCACGGCGTACCGCAACCTGCATCAGCCGCAAAAAGCGCTGGAACAGTTTCAGATTGCCCAGCGTGAGCAGCCGGGCCATGAAAACAGTTTGCTCAATCAAGGGATTGTCTACGCGTTCGACCTCGGAGACAAAGGCCACGCGGTCGCGATCTGGCGCGAGTACCTGCAAAAGTTTCCGCAGGGGCAGCATGCCGCCGACGCCAAAAACTTCATCGCGCAGGTGCAGGCGCACGGGCTGACGCCTGCGCCTTCCAAGCCCTGACACCGTCACAGCGTGTCGAAAGTCAGTGCTTGGTCAGGCCAGGCTCTGGGGGCCAGGCGCAGCGTGCCGGCGACCGTTTCCGCAGAGCGCAGCGGAAGGTCGAAGTAACTCCCGCGCTCCATATCCGCCTCCTGCCAGACGGTGCCGAGGTCGCCGCCGAAATTCACGGCGGTCGCATCCGGGCCGGACAGCCAGCGGTACTGCAAAAGGCCCGGCCCGGCGACCCCGGTCTCCCAATACGCTTTCGCTTTCTCGCTGTCCACCCGGATTTCCAGCGTCTCGCTGTAAATCGGACGTGCGGGATAATCATGGTCCCACAGCAGGCCCTTTTCCACGCGGCATTCGGCAAGGCGCAGCGACAGCATGAAATGCAGGCCCGGATCGCCGGGCCGCGCCCGCCGCGAGTTCAAGAACACCGTGTGCAGCGCCTGCGACCCCGGCACCTGGCTTGCCGGAAAGCGAACGGCGTTTTCGCAGGGGTCTTCGCGGCGCTCGTGCAGGAAGACCGCGCCGCCGCCCCGCACCGCCAGTCGAAATTCCAGATTGTAGTAGCTTTTGTCTTCCAAACCGGCGGCATCGGTGATTTGAAGGTTTTCCAGCGACAGCACAACTTTTGTATCGCCGAATAAAAACCTGTGAATGTTCTCAAATGACTGGTAACTGTTGACAATCCCGCTGTCCCGGCTGGAATGGGCGCGGTGGACATTCGCCGTGTATGCCCCGGCGATAAACGCCCGGTCCTGCTTGACCAGGCCGTCGCTGAAGTTCCCGGTGATGCGCCGCTGCTGCCCCCACACGGCGTCATACGCGGCGTAGTTGCTGCCGATCAGGCAAAAACAGCGGGCCGCCGGGAACGACAGCGGGCCGGCAGCGCCGAGGCTGTTAAGCGGCTCCGCCGCGCCGAGCTTAAGATAGCCGCGCATCTGCGGGTCGTAGAACATCCCGGCGTCGCCGGGATTGAAGGCTCGGACCACGAAGTTTTCCAGAAAATCCGGCACGATGCCGAACTCGATCCCGCCGTGGGGGGAGGCGATTGTCACAAGCCGGTGAACCCGCGCTTTCGGGTCTATCCCGTCGGTCGGGTACAGGTTTTGCAGCAGGGCGCGGCAGACCAGGCCGCCCATCGAGTGGGCGATCAAAATGACTTTGTACCCGTCGCGGCTTACTCCGCAGGCGTCCATCTCGGCGGGAATGGTCTCGTCAAGGAGCCGGCGCAGGTCTTGGGCATGCTCGGTGATGGGCCGGACTCGGCCGGTGACGACATCCGTGTCGTAAAAGCGGCTGATCCACAGGGAGCGGGTCGGGTCGGCGGGTGCGCCCTGCCCGCCGCTTTGGCGCTGTGCCAGCCGCAGGCCATCGTGCGAAGCGTCGGCGTAGCCGAACTCTTTCATGAACCGGATGAGCTGGCCTTCAAAGAGGTCCAGCGCCACGCGGTCGTCTATCGAAGCCGCATCCTGGGGAGATTTTGGGCGCGGCTCGACGGAAGTTTCCGCGTACCCGTAGTACAGGTCATGGAACGTATCGTCGCGGCTTGAGCCGGTCGGTGCAAAGCCGCGTACATAAACAATCGGGTAAAACGGCGGCGTGTATCCGGTCATGGCATTTGTTTTCCTGACATCGCAGTGTCAATAATCGGGTCCGAAAGACGGCGGCTACATCTCCGACCCCGACGGCGCAATGGGGAGGGGAGCGCTTTTCGGGGCCGGCGGTGGACTGGACGGCGGCTTTGTCAGCTCGACAAGGGCCTCTTGGTGGTCACGAACAAATTTTTGAATTTGAGGGTCCAGATAGCCCCAGGAGGCGGCGAGGGCTGCCGTGTCTCGTTTTTCGATAAACTTTTGGAAATCGGCATTCAAGGCTTCAAGAGAGTGCGCCCCAGTGATTTTTAGCAGGGCGTCTCCATCTTTCGAAGCGGCCCGAGATGGGTTTCGGTCGCGAAACTCAGTACAGATTGAGGGCAGCTTGCCGCGCTCGCCGAGAAAAATGCAGAAATACCGTGACATAGCAGCGGTCATGCGCTGGGTTGCATCCTCTTGTGCGACATAATCCGCCGCAGCGAGGTTTTCGATCAGGGGAAAACAGCGATACCGCAGCGCGGCTTTCAGGTAATAAAGGCGGTAATTGTCGTCCGGCTGATCGTCGCCGATCATCGCTTCGTGCATCGAGGCCAGACCCTCATCGAGCCAGAGCGGCGTGCCGGGCGAAGAGGCATGAATGAGGGCATGAGCGGTCTCATGGCAGGCCGTCCCAAAATACCATTTGTTTCCCGCCCGCAAGCCTTTGCGGAGCACGACGCTGTTATCGAGAGGCTGGTAATACCCTTCCAAGTCGCCCATTTGGGAGAAGTGAAGGTTCTCCGACAGCTCCCGCCCGAATGTTTCCGCATTTGAGGAGCCTCTGACGCTGATCCTGCCTCCCGATTGAGCGTTCGACAGCAATCCCGGATCAACGAGCGCTGGATCATATGGCACCAAATTGGCATACACGGTGAGGATTGGTGGCGGACCATCCTCACCGGACGTGTTTCTAAAGAAGCGTGAATTGAACTTTTGACGGAATTTATCTAATCGCGCCGCCAAAGCGTCCGTCAGCGACTGTAGTTCTTGTTTACTGAGGCGCTGGGGTCCGTCCAGGCCGAACACAACTAGGCCGGGCTTGATGGAAACGCACTGCCGCCCATCCAGAAACAGCAGGCTCGACTGCCCCATCTTCGCGGCTCGGTCCTCATCGCCCGCGAAACAAAGGTGTGACGCAATCTTCGCTTGATCTTCCGGGGTGAGATTGTCGAGGGGCCGGGAGGGGACGATTTCGATAGAACCTTTCGGATGCGTCTCCGAGTGCATGTGTCCTAAACGCGCCTTGTTGATTTCATCGAGCAGCGAATTCACTCGGGATGCGACAAGCCGTCGGAGTGGGACGCCGCTCACGCGGTTTTCCCATCGAGCGGCTTCAAGCGCCTGCGCGTTGTCCTGGCACTTCCAGTAGTAGGGCAAGGCTGCAAAAGGCATGGCGGCATAATCGGCAAACAGGGCGCATCGGTAATCCAGACGCACTCGGGTGACAGCATCAATTCCAGGCGCAGATCGAAGCTGTGCGTCCAACTTTTGATACGCCCGCGCGTATTTGTCGATACACCTGCGGCGGAGCGCGGCATCGTTCGGGCGACTTTGCTCCTGCTGCTGTGCCTGATAAGCCTGCTCCTGCAAATCTACAATCTGCTGCCATTGGCTTTGGGGGATTTGTGCGGAAGCGGCGGCAGGGAAGCTGCCGTCAAACGCCGCCGCAATCGCGGCTCCATAGAGAATTGCGCGAAATCGGAGTGTGCGAAATGGGTTTTTCTGCATGGGGTATCCTGACTGTATCTTTGGTCAATTCATTGCTGTCTGCCGTGGGGCGGGGGCGAGGCAGGTCCGCTGTCGGCACCCATGCCGCCTGGCTGCTTTGCGCCTGCTTGAGCAGGTAAGTCGGTATCCAGTGTTAAAGAAGGTCGTCGCGTCACGCAGACCATGGCAAGCAGAGTCGCGCACAAAATGACGAAAACGCCGGGGGCCATGCGGGAAAGGTTGATCTTTGCTCCGTTTGGCTGCTCGCCGCTTACCTCCATCTCCCCACCCACGCCGATCAAAAACAGGCAGAACCCTAGAAATCCGAACGACATGGCAAGGGAAATGCCGCACGAGGAAAGCGCGAACCCGGCAATGATCAAGTTCGCGCTCACGGCATAGTCCAAGTCTGGCCCCTGCATTCCCTGAGCGGCATGGAGAACGCCGACCACGGAGTCGGCGTTTCTTTGCAAGTAGGTATGCAGGTAATAGCCGCTGAGGCCTAGGCAGCAGGCCGCGAGAAACAGCCCGAACAAAAAACCGATGTTCAGCACGTTTTTCGTGAACGGCGAACTTAACTTGATTGTCTCAGTTGACGGCATCACACCTCTCATCTCTGGAAGATGCGCTTACCGCAGGGGTTTGGGCCAGGAACCCCCGCGACAGCGCACACAGCGGGTTTGTTTAACGAATCGGCAGCGGGCGGGGGAAGTTGATGCCGGTCTCAAACCGATATTCTTTGAGGTGGCCGGCGTCTTCGTAGCGGAGCCATATCTGCGTTTTGACGCTGCTTGCATTAAACGCCCCCGTGCCGGCGTCCACCGGCCCCTGGAATGTCGGTGGCTTCTGGCGCATCCCGGCCACATCCACTTCGTTGACGCTGCCCTTTTTGAATTTGGCGGCGACTTCTTTCGTAGCGGCTCCCTGGCTGACCGTGAATGCGAGCGAAACGACCCCATTCGAGGTGATGGAATGGCTGTAGCCGGTGACGGAAACAGGCCCGGCTTCTTTTTGATGGTCGGTGAAAGTCTGTGCTTCCCAGCTATGCGCCGGAATGTTGGCGAGGGCGAGCGCGGCAAAAACCGCTTCGGTGGATTCGGTGGACATGAGCGTAGTTTCTCCTGTGTTGATGCGATAAGCGCCGCCCGATTGCGGCGCGGTCTTGCTGCGGGAAAGATGCCGCAACGGGCTGAACCTGCTGCGTAATTCGTGGTGCGCTCCCCGGATTGGAAATCCAGACAAGCACGCAAAAGCGCTGCGGAATTTCATGGAGCTTTCCGTGGTTTCAATTTCGCGAACTTGATGTCCCAGGAAGCGCCGAACGAAATGCGGCAGCTATGGGCGATGTCAAGGGAGCGCACTTTCAATTCATCGTCGGAACACGGCGCTTTGGGGTCCAGGCAGTCCCCAAAGCGGAC
Source organism: Capsulimonadaceae bacterium (assembly GCA_965246745.1). GTDB lineage: Bacteria > Armatimonadota > Armatimonadia > Armatimonadales > Capsulimonadaceae > JANXMY01. Next base: position 508,626 of record OZ251980.1, on the reverse strand, counting down.
CATTGCGCCCTCGACCTCGCCGCCCGGCGTGTACAAGCTGGCGTCCTCGACAACGGCGAGCGGTCCCCAGTACAGAACCCAAAAATCGGCTTCCGCCTGCGCTCTGACATCCGGTTTTTTCGTTGTCGCAATCTTGGAAGCGGCAACGGAAACATCAAAGTACTGCTGAAGCTGCTTTTCCAGAAACGGCTTCTGCGCTTCCAGCAGCCGCGCTTGATTCGAGGCATTGTTTTGGATCAGCAGACCGACGAGGGCGGCGAGTACACTCAGCAGCGGCAGCGCTTTGCCGAGCCGTTCCCCCCAGGACTTCGGCTGCTTCAACTGCTCGATTTCCAGTGCCAGCTTTTGATTTTCCAGCGCCAGCTTTTCGTTCTCCAGCCGAAGCGGCTCAGTGTCCATCGTCGTCCTCTTTTCTTGAAAGTGATGCAGGGCAGACGCAAAAACGCCCGCCTTCTTGCGAGTGAGACAAGAGGGCGGGCGGCTTCCATGAAACGGCGATGGCGGCTGCCCGGAAGAATACGACTCTGAATTCAGAGACGCAGCCTTCCTCTTGTTGGTACTACAGAGTGCACGAGCAGTGGATACTTGCAGGTAGTGCCGAACAACAGCAGCCGTGAGGCTGATTACAGTATATCACGGGATTTAGACGGAGTCAAGAGGGCATCAAAGTATTTTTCGCATTTTGCCGCAGAATAAAGACAGCCGCCGAAGGTTTCCGGCGATTTTGGGCAGACGGTATGTTATAATAAATCAGCAGTTTCGATTTGACCTTCAAGGAGACGACACCAATGGCTGACGATTATCAAGACGACGCGCAGGGCAATTACCCGGCGGACGCGACCCAAGCGCTGAGCCAGGCCGCGCCGGAAGATGTGGAAGCCCATCGGGGGCTGCTGTCCCAAGCGATGGGCATGCTCGGCGGGCAGGGCGTGGATGTGCAGGGGCTTCTCGGGCAGGCGGGGGTCGGCACGGCCGATCCGAGCCAGATGTCCCACGGCGATCTGGTGTCTACGACCCTGGCGCTGGCGCGTGCCCACCCGGAAGTGATGACGATGGTGGCGAACCAGTTCCCGCAGGCCGGCGGCCTGCTGAACGATGTGCTCGGCGCAGGCGGGCAGGGCGGCGCAGGCGGGGGCGGCGGCATGCTTCAAGGACTGCTCGGGCGATTCGGATTATAGGAGTTCGCGCATGCAGACGCTGATTGTGACCGGCGGCGCGGGCTTTATCGGCTCGAATTTCGTGCGGTACATGCTGGGCAAGTATCCGGACTACCGCGTGATGGTGCTGGATGCCCTCACCTATGCGGGCAACCTCGGAAACTTAGCCGATGTGTGGAAGAACCCCAATTTTTCATTCTTCCACGGCTCCATCGGCGATGCGCCGCTGGTCGGCAATCTCGCGCAGAATGCCGACGCTATTGTCAACTTCGCCGCCGAAAGCCACAACGACCGGGCGATTTTGGACCCCGAAAGCGCCGTGCAGGCCAACTTCAACGGCGTCTTTGTGCTGCTGGAAGCCGCCCGCAAATTCAAGCACTCGCGCTTCCACCAAGTGTCTACCGACGAAGTCTACGGCACTACCGACGGCATTTTTCGGGAAGGCGACGCGCTCGAGCCGAACCAGCCGTATTCGGCGGCGAAAGCCGGCGGCGAGCTGATGGTCCGGGCGTACCACCAGACGTTCGGCCTGCCGACCATCGTGACGCGCGGGTCGAACACATTCGGCCCATACCATTATCCCGAGAAAATCATTCCGCTGTTTATCACCAACTTGATAGACGACAAGCCGGTGCCGGTCTACGGCGACGGTCAGCAGGTGCGCGACTGGATGTATGTCATGGACCACTGCAAAGGCATTGACATTGCGCTGCACCATGGCACTCCCGGCGAAGTGTACAATGTCGGCGGGGACAACGACCGGCCTAACCTCGAAATCGTTCATCTGCTGCTGACCCTGCTCGGTAAGCCGGACACTTTGATTCACTATGTCAAGGACCGGCCCGGCCATGACCGCCGCTACTCGCTCGATGTTTCCAAAATGGCCGGCCTCGGCTACCACCCGGAAAAAGAACGGTTCGAAGAGCGTCTCGCCGAGACGGTGGCGTGGTACAAGGCCAATGAAGCCTGGTGGCGGGCCATCAAAGAAAAGCAGCATGAGTATCAGCAGTTTATGTCCAAGTGGTACGCCGAGCGTCAGTAGTTCAGACCTGCCGCCGCTGCCCCGGCTGCTGTTTGTCGCAAGCACCAAAAGCCAGGGCGGGATCGAGCGGCACTCGGCCGCGCTGGCGGCGGCGCTGGCCCGCCGGGGGGCGTCGGTGCAGTTCGCGTGCGTGCCCGGCAGTTTTGTCGCCACCGAATGCCGCGCTTCCGGCGTTTCCACCGTGCCGCTGACCGTCAAAAACTCCGGCGACCTCGGCGCTGCCGGGCGGCTGGCGCGGCTGATCCACGCGGAGCGCATCGGGGTTGTCCATGCCCATTCGCGCCGGGATTATGTGGTCGCGGTGCTGGGAGTCGCCCTCGCCCGGATTGCACTGCGCCGCCGGGTCGGGCTGGTCCTGCACGCGCATATGGTCCGGCCGCTCGGTGATCCGCCGGCGCTCAGCGGGCGGTTTTTTGCCTGGGGCGCGGACGCCGTAGCCGCCGTGTCGGCGGCCGTGCGCGAGGCGCTGCTCGCTGAGTCGCAGCTTTCTCCGGCGTTTGTTCGCTTGATCCCCAACGGCATTGATTTGACAGGCTTCGCCCCGCCCGGCTCAGGGGAGGCCGCGCGGCTGCGGGCCGAAACGCGGGCTGCGCTCGGGCTTGCCGGCCATGCGCTTGTGCTCGGCATGGTCGGGCGGCTTGACGCCAAAGGCCAAAAACTGCTTTTGGACGCCGTGCCGGCCCTGCTGCCGCTGTGTCCTGCGCTTCAAATCGTGCTGGTCGGCAGCGAGGGAACGGCGGGCGACCAGGCTGCACTGACGGCTCTGGCGGTGGCAGGCGGCTTTGCGGGGCGCGTGACTTTCACCGGGCCGCGCCCTGATGTTCCGGCGCTTTTGGCGGCGTTTGACGTGCTGGTGCATCTGCCCGCCGATGAAGCGTTCGGCTTGGCGCTGGCCGAAGGGATGGCGGCGGGCCTGCCGGCGGTCGCGTCCACCGTCGGCGGCTGCCGCGAAGTCGTGCAGGACGGCGAAACCGGCTTTCTGGTGCCGCCGGGCGACCGGGCGGCTTTGATTTCGGCCCTGAGCCGCCTGCTGGACCCTGCCGGCGGTCCGGCGCTGCGGGCCGAGCTTGGCCGTCGGGGCCGCGCCGCCGCCGAAGACTGTTTTTCGCAGGAAGCTCAAATCAATCGCCTGGAAGCGCTTTACCGCGAAGTCTGCCCTGCTCCCGTTTAATCATGCCGACATCTACTGTCCCTATTCTGATGTACCATGCGGTTGAAAGCGAGCCGCGCCCGCCGAAATACAAGCATTTTTATGTGCTGGCCGATGAGTTCGCCGGGCAGATGCGGATGCTGAAGCGGGCCGGGTACACGCCGATTACGTTTGCCGCCCTGGCTGCCGCCCGCGCGGGCACGACCCCGCTGCCGCCGAAGCCGGTGCTGCTGACCTTTGACGACGGCTATGCCAATCTTTGGACGAACGTATTTCCGCTGATGGAGCAGCTTGGCTTTGCTTACACGGTGTTTTTGGTCTCGGAGCGGGTCGGCAAAACCAATGACTGGGTGGCTCCCGACGGCTACGACCCGACCCCGCTGCTGCCCTGGAGCGAAATCGCCGAAATGCAAAAAAGCAAACTGGTGTCGTTTGAAGCGCACACGGCGACCCACCCGAAGCTGACCACGCTGAGTCCCGCCGAGGCCCGGCGCGAGCTTGCCGGCAGCAAAGACCTATTGGAGCAAAAGCTGGGAGCGCCGATCTCCGTTCTCTGCTACCCCTACGGCGACCACAACGACAGCGTTGCGGCGCTCGCGGAAGAACTCGGCTACGCGCAGGCCGTCACGACCGAATTCGGCCGCGCCCGCCCGACCGATTCTCCCCTGCGCCTGCCCCGGATCAGCGTGTACCATGTCCCGCCGGTTTCGCTGACCTACGGCATCGGTCCGCTGAACTTCCGCTGGCGGCTGGAGTCGCGCAAAGACGCGCGGGGATAAAAACCTACCCCCATCGCTTCGCGCCGACCCCTCCCGAAGCGGGAAGGGTCGGAGACTATGATTACGCCCCTCTGCATCTTACTCCTCACCCTTCCCGTCGCGGGAGGGGGCGGCGCGAAGCGACGGGGGTAGGTTGTGGGTATAATCCCGCATGAAACCGTCGTCCAAAGTCCTTCTGTGGGTTGCTCTGCTGCTTTTGTTCGCCGTGGCCGCGTTTGTGCTGCTGCGCGGGCCGCAGGAATCGGACCAGGCGCAGATTGCCGGGCAGCTTGAAGCGGCGCGGTCCGCCGGGGAGCGGCAGAACATCGGCGGCGTGATGAAAGTGATCTCGGCGGACTACCACGACCAGAACATTCCCGGCCCGACCCAGCTTCGGTTCCTGCTGAACAAAGTCCGAGGCACGCAGGCAGTGAAAATCACCCAGTCGCTGCCCGTGATCAGCGTGTCCGGCGACGCAGCCACTTCCACCAGTCATTTGGAAGTGATTTCGGTGGGCGACGGGCGCGTTTTGTACAGCCACGACCTCGTCGCCCAGTGGAAGCGCGAAGAGTCCCCTCGGCTTCTGATCTTTCCCGGCAACACTTGGCGCATCGTCAGCGCCGATTACGGCTCGTTCGGCTTGGAGTGACAACCACTTTGTCAGATCGGGCCGGGGTTGTGGAAAACCCCGGCAGGAAGCGTGCTTCGCACGAAGATAGCCGATACGGCGAACTCTTTGTCCAAAGGACACTGCCATGCCGGGGTTTTCCACAACCCCGGCGAGTATCCGTTCAATGAGTTAGGGCTGAGCCGCCCCGCACCCGCCACACCTGCCCGCGCGGGCCGGTCCATGCCGGCGACAGCGAGTAGCGCCCGAAAAGCGCCGATAAGTCCGCCGCCGTTATCCCCGGCGACTGCTTTTGCAGGCCCTTAACACAGTCGCGGCGGGTCCAGATTTCATCCAGCACATACACTTCCCGCCCCGCCCGCAGCGCCCCGTCCAGCGATTTATCGAGGCCCGTCTGCGCGTCCGGCAGCGACTGGGCATGGGCCAGCAGGCCGTGCAGGGATAAGATCGGGCGGCTGGCGAAGTAGGGAATGTCTACTTCGCCCTGCGCGTCGTCCCCGACCCCCGCCACAATCACAAGCGAGCGCGGCGGCGTGTGGGCTTTGATGTCCCAAGCCACCCGCTGCGAAAGGCCGTTGATCGGCTTGAGATACGGCAGGATGCCCGCCCCGAAGTTCAGCAGCGCAAAAATGCCCACCCAGACGCCGAGCAGCCGGGGGGCGGGCCGCGCCAGCACGAGCAGCGTTCCGAGCGGCACCAGCACGGGAACCCAGAAAACAAACGCGCCGGGACACCAGACGGTGAAAAACGCGGCGTACAGCGCAGTCCACAGCAGGCACACCCGGACAATCGGCCACGCCTCCGAGCGGCGCAGGCGCGGCAGGGCCGTCAAAATTGTCAAAGCGGCTGCCGTCAGCCCGACCAGCGCCGCGCCGTAGGCGAGCCAGAGCAGGCCCACGCCGGCGGTTCCGAAAGCATGAAGCGGGGTCTCGGCCAGCGCCGCCCGGCCCGGCGGCACGTCAAAGATCGCATGGCGCAGGCCGAACAAGTCCAGGCGCAGGTTATGAAGAATGTGGAAGTCCCACCACCAGCCGCGCTCGGCATACGCATTGGTCCAGTGCTTGAACTCGCCGAACGAGTGCAGGCGCAGCGCGAAGAAGCCGACGGCGGCGTAGGCCAGCAGAACCACCCCCGCCCAGACCGCGCCGTAAGCAAGCAGGAAAAGAATGCCCCTCCGCCCCAAGTTTGGGGAACCCAAGCCGCCCCCTGCCTCCGAATTGATCCCTTCCGGCTCCCCAAACTTGGGGCGGGGGGACATCTCCTTCGCTGCCGCCGCAAAAACGGCCGCCGCGCCGACCAGCAGGAACAACCCGGCGCTTTCGTGAAACAGCACGGCCGCGCCCGCCAAAGCGCCGCCCAGCGCCGCCCGCCGGGCCGTCATCGGCGGGGCGGTCAAAACGCCGAACGCCGCCAGCATCAGCACGCCGCTCGGCATATTGACCCGCCCGTCGGTCGCGCAAATCCACCAGCCGAACGACCCGGCCAGCCCCAGCGCGGCGAGGAGCGGCCCGGCCCCGGCCGGCTGCAAGCGGCGCAGAATTGAATAAAACAGCCCGACCCCGAACGCCCCCAGCCCGGCATTCAGCGTTTGGTTTACTATCAATGGCCCGCCGCCATAGCCCGCCAAACGAGCCAGCCGCCAGGCGCAGAAGCCCAGCGCATTGAACAGCAGGTGATGGGGATGAAACAGCGGCCTGAGCTTGCCGGTCTCGTGCGCCAGCCCGATTTGGTTGGCATACGCCACGGCATCAAACGTGTTCAGATGAGTCCGGGTCAAGAAATAAACAGCCAGCGTGCCGAAAAACAGCAGCCAGGCGGTCGGCAGGCGCACGGCTCGCCTGCCGACGTGTGCCGCCGACTGTGATGTAACTACATTTGTAGTCTGGTGCGGCGTCAAAACAGCGGATTTGGTCATTGGAGAACTCCTAACGGGAAATCGGTGTCAGCAAAAACGCACGTTCCTTGCCGTGAAACAGGCCGTACCCAGTAATGCGGCCTTTGCCATCAATCGCAGTTGCGGTAGTCAAAATCCAGCCGGAATGCGGCGGCAGACAGTTGTTGAGGTCGAACCGATAGCCGTGCGTCCAGAGCAGAGCATAGGCGGGATGAGAAGAAATCGCGGGTCCCGTGCCGGAGTCGCCGACAACGTCGCCGGCGTTATTGATGCTTGAAGCCGCGCCTGTTCCCAGGTCATGGACTTTGCCGCGAACCCAGCAGACGGCGTGGGAGGGGACGTTTTCATCACCGGGAAATGAGCCAAGAGCGGCATCGCCGACGATCTCGCCTTCGTCGTTGATGTCCACCGGATGGGTAATCGTATCTTCAGGCAGCGTCGGCAGAAAGTGCAGCCGACCTCGCTGATAGGAAAAAGGGCGGGCGAGAATAACTAGGTAAGCCCCAGCACCGCCGCCTCGGTAGAACCCGACCATCTGATGATGCCGGTTGACCGCAAGCGGCTGAACCTCTTGATAGCCCGGCAAAGGCGGAAAGTGTGAAAGACGGTAATTTTTCAGCCCCGGCAGCGTAGGAAGGTAGGAATACCAGTGGCGCACTAGCGGCCTTTGGACGAGCGCAGGTAAGGTGCCGCGCCCGGCTGCATGCATCATAATCGTCGTTCCCGTTGTCGGCTCAGGCTTCGCTCTTTGTACGAGTGTGACATGGTAATGCGGATTGACTTTACCAAAGCGCGGCGGCTTGGCAAAGAGTGTATACGGCTCATTGCCAACGGTAGGCGACGGGAGGGCAGCCAATGGAGGTAAAACGACGTTTGTAGTCAAAAATGTTCCAAGTGCAAAAGCCAGCGATTTTATCAAGGCATTTTTTCTTTCTAGCGCGGCGTCAGCAGAAACGCGCAGGGTTTACCGTTCCAAAGGCCCTGGCCGGCGATTTGGCCGCGCATGTTGACGGCGCGGGCTTCGGTCAGAACCCAGCCGGAGCCGGGCGGCAGGAGCGTGTTGAGGTCGGTCGGCGTGCCCCCCTGCCACAAGGTGGCGCGTTTGGCAGCGCCGTCGGCGGCCTGCGACATGCCGACGATTTGTCCGAGGCGATTGACGGCAAGCGCGGCGCTGCCGCGAAAGCCGGGCAGGGGCGGCAGGTCACGCATTTGGCTGTTTTCAGATACAAAGCCGTGCCGGATGCCGGGAGTCTCGGTTTCGGAGACGCCGACCGCGATGCCCGCCGGGCTGACGGCATAGGCCGCGCTGTTGGCCCCGCCGAGGGTGCCGAGATCGGTCATGCCGCCGGCTTCGGTCCAAAGAAACGCATGGGTGCTGCCGTTCGGCGTGTCCGCTTTCCCCGCGACACTGCCGCCGTCGGCGCTGACGGCATAGGCCGCGCTGTACGGGCCGCCGAGCGTGCCGAGATCAACTAACGCACCGCCGGGAGGCCGCACAAACGCACGGGCGATCCAGGCATGCAGGCGGTCGGGGCGGCCTGCTTCGGCAAAGCCCGCAACCGTGCCGTCATCCCCGAGGCCCCGCGCTTCGCTGTACGGATACCCCGGCAGAGAGCCGATTTTGCGGGCCGCGCCGTCCCAAACAAACGCCCGCGCGTGGCCTAACAGATTAAACGACGCCCCCGCCGCCTGCCCCGCCTTGTTGACGGCATACGCGAGGCTCAAACGGTGCTTCGGCAGCGCCCCGAGCGGGTCGGCCGCGTCCGTGCCGCCGACATAGCCCTGCGTGTCCGCTGAAAACGCCGCCTGTCCGGCGTCGCTGAGGCCCGCCACGGCGGCATCCGCGCCGCCCGCCAGCGGCGTCACGGCGTACCGGGCCGGGGGAGTGTCGGGCACCCCCGCGCGGGGCAGGGCGGCGGACAAGCGCCAGGGCAGAAGCAGCGGCAGAGCCAGCGCGAGATACCGCGCCGAGCGCGGGGCGGGGCGGGCGGACGCCAGCCGGGTCAAGCGGCGGCGCAGGGACGCATAGCCCGGCGACAGGCCGAGCGCCGGAGCGGACGCCGCCGGGGCGGCCAGCTTCAGCAGCAGCCGCCCGTAGTCGGCGCGGGGCGCTCCGGTCGCCGACAGCGCCAGCGCGTCGCAGGCTTCCTCCCGCGCGGCGGCCCATTCCGCCGCCGCCCACCAGGCGAGCGGGTGGAAGAAAAACAGCGCCTGAGCCAGCGCCGGAACAATCGCCAGCGGCAGGTCGCCGCGCCGGAGATGCGCCATCTCGTGCGCCAAAGTCAGCCGCAGCTCGCCGGGCGTCAGGGCGTCGGCGAACCCTCGGGGAAGCAAAATCGCCGGGCGCAGGCAGCCGGCAATGCACGGCGTCGGCACGTTCGGTCCGGTCCGCACGCGCGGCGCACCTTTCAGGCCCATCTGCCGGGCCAGGGCGTCTAGGTCAGCCGCCGGCAGACACGCGGCGTGGGTGCCGCGCTGCATTCGTGTCAGCCGCACGTTTTGGCAGGCCAGCCGCATTACCGAGACCCCGACGCCGAGCAGCCACAGGGCGAACAGGCACTCCGGCCAGGGAAACGCCGCCGGGCGCGGCAGGGCAGGCGCGGTGTCGGCCATCGGCGCGGCGGCAGACGCCCAAGCGCGTCGCTTCGTCGGCACGGCGCTTGCAGTCTTCGGCACCGCCGGCGCAGACGCCGTGATCACGGGCGGCGCAGACGGGGCGGGCAGGACGGCCAGGGTGATCGGCGCGGCGACGCCCAGCCGGAGGAGCAGCTTGGCGCAGGCCAGCCACCACAGCCAGGCGCGGACCCCGGCGGGCAGGCGCGGCAGCAGGCGGCAGGCCGCGCCGACCACGACAATGCCGACGCTGCCCCAGAAGCAGGCGTGTCCCATTTGAGCCAGCCAGGCCGAAAATGCCATTGTGTTTGCTCCCGGAGCAAAGAAGGGCGAGAAAGTGAACTTCACTCGCTGTCAAAGTCGTCCTTCGGACGAGGAGAAATTTGCGTGTGCCAATCTTTCGTCCGAAGGACGACCTAATAGCGAGTGAAGTTTACTTCCTCGCTTCTCCCTCCTCGCCTTCCCTCACTCCGCGTCGTCCACCAGTTTCCGCAGCTCAGAAATCTCGCGCTCCGACAGCTTGGCGTCCGTTAAAAATGCCACAAACGGCGACAAGGACCCGCCGAGCGATTTTTCCACAAACTCTTTCACCAGCGACTGCATCAGCTCGGTTTTGGCGACCACCGGCTGATATTGAAACGCCCCGCCGTCTTTAGAGCGCGACAAATAGTTTTTGACCCGCAGGCGCTCCATCATTGTGAGAATGGTGGTCCGGGCCAGCCCGTGCGGCTCGCCGAACTGCGCGGCGGCCTCGCGCACCGTCACCGGCGCATGGTCCGTGACATAGCGCAGCAGGGCCAGCTCTTGATCGCCTAACGTTTGCGGCTTATTCATAGCGCCAGTATAGCACACGACTACAGGTATCGTCAAGAGGCTCGAATTTGTGGTAGAATTGATTTATGAAACAGACCATGACTGCGATTTTGACCATGACGGCGCTGATTGCAGCCGCAGGCACTCTGCCGGCGAAGCCGCCCCCGCAACTGCCGCCGCTCATCGCCGCAGCCGCAGTCGGCGATCCGGGAACAGTTCGGCGGCTTCTGAAACAAGGCGCGGATGTTGGTGTCCGGTGTTCCGTGTTGCATAATCACACTGCGCTGGAAGCGGCAATCTGGCATCGGCAGAACGACATCGAGCGATTCGCTGCTGGGCCACCCGACATCGCTGGCCATGCCTTGGAAAACCAGCCACTGCACGTCGAGGATCGAGCCAAAGATGAAGACTTTCGAAAGATCGTTGGAATGCTGCGGCAGGCAATTAAAGACAATGTTAAGAAGCGCAAACACTCTCGTTAAGCATCTTCGGGTACAATTCCCGGCATGGACCAACAGCAACAAGACGCCGCGCGGGCGGAAGAACTGCGGGCGACGCTTAATCATGCGAATTATCTGTACCATGTGCTTGACCGGCCGGAGATGGCGGATGCGGAGTACGACAAGCTCCTGCGCGAGCTGATTGATCTCGAAGCGGCGCACCCGGAGATTGTCACTGCCGACTCGCCGACCCAAAGAGTAGGGGCGTCGCCGCAGTCGGATTTCAAGCCGCACACGCACCGGCAGCCGATGCTGTCGCTGGGGAATGCGTTTAATGACGACGAGCTGCGCGGGTTTGACGAGAAAGTCAAGCGGCACCTCGGGCTGGCGGCGGACGCCCAAGTCGAGTATGTCACCGAGCTGAAGATTGACGGGCTGGCGGTGTCGCTGACCTACGAAAACGGCGTGTTCCAAACCGGCGCGACGCGCGGCGACGGCGTGGTGGGCGAGGACATCACGGCCAATCTAAAGACCGTCGCCGGGCTGCCCCTGCGCCTGCGTCCGCCCTGCCCGGAATTCGCCGAGATACGCGGGGAAGTGTATCTAGACCATGCCGAGTTTGCCCGAATCAACAGCGCCCGCGAGGCCGCCGGGGAGCCGGTGTTCGCCAACCCGCGCAACGCGGCGGCGGGCAGCGTGCGTCAGCTTGACCCGGCGGTGACCGCGAAGCGCAGGCTGAGCTTGTTTTTGTATGCGCTCGGGGATGTGAGCGCCCCGGCGGCATCGTCGCAAATGAGCTTGCTGCAAACATTGCAGGGGTGGGGGATGCGGACCAACCCGAATGTTCGGGTCAACCAAGACATCAATGCCGTGATCGCCTATGTCGCCGAATGGACCGACAAAAAAGCGACTCTTCCTTACGATATTGACGGCATCGTCGTGAAAGTCAACGACTTCGCGCAGCAGCAGGATTTAGGCTTTTTGTCCCGGACCCCGCGCTGGGCGATTGCGTACAAATTCCCCGCGCAGCAGGGCCGGACGAAAATCCTGGACATTCTGGCGTCGGTCGGGCGCACCGGCGCGGTGACTCCGGTGGCGATTGTGGAAGCCGTGACCCTGCCGCCGAATTCAGTGGTGCAGCGGGCGACCCTGCACAACCAATTGGAAATAGACCGCAAAGATGTCCGCATCGGCGACACGGTGATTATCCAAAAAGCCGGCGACGTGATCCCCGAGATTGTCCAAGTGGTGCTGGAGGCCCGGCCCGACGGCTCCGAGCCGTACCGCCTGCCGACCCACTGCCCGGCCTGCGGGACGCTTTTGGTGCGCCCGGAAACCACGCCGGTCACGCGCTGCCCGAATTCGCTGGGCTGTCCGGGGCAGAATGTGCAGCGGATGATCCATTTCGTGTCCCGCCGGGCGATGGACATTCAGTGGCTCGGCGAAAAGCACGCCGCGCAGCTTGTCGAAGCCGGCCTGGTCAAAGACGCCGCCGACTTGTACGCCGTCACCAAAGAGCAGCTTTTGCCGCTCGAGCGCATGGGCGACAAGCTGGCCGACAACATCCTGGCGGCGATTGACGGCTCAAGGCGTCCGCCTTTGCCCCGGCTGATTTTCGCGCTCGGCATCCGCATGATCGGCGAGCACGCGTCGGAAATTCTGGCCCGGCACTTTGGGTCATTGGACACGCTGGCGGCGGCGACTGTGGACGAGCTGGCGGCGATCTACGACATCGGGCGGACTACTGCCGAGCAGATTGTCGCGTTTTTCGGTCAGCCCGAGACCACCGAGCTGCTGCAAAAATTAAAGGCCGCCGGTATCGAGCCGGTCGCCGACGAGTTCACGCCGTCGGCGGACACATTTGCCGGCAAGTCATTTGTCTTCACGGGGACGCTGACCACAATGACGCGCGGCGACGCCGAGGGCTTAGTCAAAAAGCTCGGCGGCCGAGCATCGTCGTCGGTTTCCGGGCAGACCGATTATGTGGTCGCGGGCGAAAGCGCAGGGAGCAAGCTGGAAAAAGCGCGAACGCTGGGCGTCGCCATCTTGACTGAAGCCGAGTTTCAGCAGCTTGCGGCGGGGGTGGAAGCATCGGCGACCGAAGAAGAGATGCCCCCCGGCCCCCAATAATGGGGGCCGGGGGGGCATCTCTTCTTCGGTGTTACTTCTGCTGGGCGACGGTCGCGTGCAGATACGCCTTTTGGTCCTGGATCGCAGTGTAGTTGTCGCCGCTGATCTGGTACTGCTGGCTGATCGCTTCTTGGGTCGGCATTTTTTCGACGATGCCGGTCAAAGAAACCGGCTTGCCGGCGGTGATCGTCACTTTGCTCGGGGTTGTCGCCCCGGCGTCCATGCCCTTGTCGAGCAGCACCAGAATCTGCTGCTGCGGGGTGGGGCCGACAAAAAACGCGCGGTCGCTGAGGACTTTCTGCACCGGCACATCGGTCAGCTTGGCGTTGCGCCCGACCAGTGAAAGCGGGTCGGCGGCGGTCGCGAAGGTGACTACGTCCGAGAGCGGAACGCCGGGGACGCTGGCCTGCTCGGGCTTCGCCGTGGTGATGTCCGTGCCTTTGTGGATTTTGATGTCCTGACCGGGCGTCGCGGTTGTGCCGGCCTCGGGAGCGGTCGTCGCCGTCGGCGTCGTTTCAGGCGTCACGGCGGGCGCGGGCGTCGTCACCGGAGTCGTCTGAGCGGGAACAGTCTGCGCGGTTTGCGGCGTGCCGCGATGCAGCAGGGCATACAAGAGGCCGAGCAGAAGCAGGGCAAGCAGGGGCCAAATCCACCACGGCAGGCCGCCTTTTTTCTCGCGGTACACCTGAGCGCCGCCTTCGGCCCCCTGGCGATTGGGATCGCTGCTGGTATTCGCCATTAGTGAGTTCCTCCTGCTTTCGAACCGGCGGCAATGTCTTCCACTTCCACATCGGTGCGGCGGACGGTGTCGCGGACGGTCTCGACTCGGTCAGTCTCGGTTTTGCCGACAACCACTTCTTCGACCACCCGCGCGTCTTTGGCGATCACGGGGACTTCGTGCGTTTCGGTCAGCACGACATCGGCGGTGGGCGCAAAGGCCGCATCGGCGCTGGCAACCGGGCGGTTGACCGCATGGCGCTCCACAGAAACGGTTTCGTCGCGCAGGGTGACGGCGGCTTCCACCGGCCGCTCCTCGACCCGCTGGAAGACGCGGACCCCGCCGCGCTGAATTTGCCGTTTGCCGACCGCAAGCTCTTCCTCGACCACCGGCACGACTATTTCGCCGCCGGCGTTTTCCTGCCGCACTGCCGCCGGCGCAGCGGCCGCGAGTGTCGCGGCGGCGGCCAGGGGGGCGGCGTCCTGGAAGCTGCCGCGCTGGGCGAACGCATCGTGAATATCGAGCGCTCCGTGGCGGTTCATGATTTCCCGCGCTTCTTCTGCCCGCTCATCGTCCGTGTGGGCGATTTCCAGCGTGTCACCGGCCCGCATGCCTTCCTCGAACAGCTTGGCATCGCTTTCCGGGACGCCTTCGCTTTCAAGTTCATGCCGCACCGACGCCAGCGAATGCTGAGAGTTCTCAGAATACGGCTCTTTGAGGTCAATGTGGGAGCGGTCGTAATTGTTGCTGACTAAATCGGTCAATGCGGCTTCCGCGTCCGAGCGGCGCTCGAACAGGCCGACGACAATGCTTGCCATAAGTTTCGTTCCTTGTCCAGTGTGATGCTTGCGGGAATAATTCCGCGTCACTTCTTTACCCGGCGGGGACGGGACGGAAACGGGTAAACGTGCGGGCTTTCTGCTCGCCCGAGTGCGAGCAGAAAAACTCTTGGCATACGTTTTTTGCGCTTCCGCCGCAGGCAATTCGTGCCGGCCTGCGGCAATCTCCCCGGATTTATGCTATAATGGCTGTCAGGGCAGGGCGCGGCAGCGGCCGCCGGCCCTGAACTCCAGGAGCAGCACTTTTTACATGTTCAACTTCATACGGCGGATGTCGGGCCGGTTCTCGCGCGACATGGGCATTGACCTCGGCACGGCGAACACTTTGGTTCATGTACAGGGACGGGGAATTCTGCTGCGCGAGCCGAGCGTTGTCGCCGTCAACCGCCAAACCAACACCGTCATCACTGTCGGCGAGGAGGCCAAGCGGATGCTGGGCCGCACCCCGAACTCCATCGTCGCGATCCGCCCCCTCAAAGACGGAGTGATTGCCGATTTTGACCAGACCGAGCGGATGCTGCGCTACTTTATCGAAAAAGTCCATCGCCGCAAAGGGTTTGTTCATCCCGTCGTCGTCGTCGGCATCCCGTCGGGCATCACTGAAGTCGAGCGCCGGGCGGTCATTGAAGCCACCAAAAAAGCCGGAGCCAAAGAAGCGTATTTGATTGAAGAGCCGATGGCGGCGGCCATCGGCGCGGGTCTGCCCGTCTCGGAACCCATCGGCTCGATGATTGTGGACATCGGCGGGGGCACGTCCGAAGTCGCCGTGATCTCGCTCGGCGCGATGGCTGCCGCCCGGTCCATCCGCATTGCCGGCGACGAGATTGACGAAGCGATTGTGACTTATGTGCGTCAGCAGTTCAATTTGTTTATCGGCGACCGCACCGCCGAAGAATGCAAAATCACCATCGGCTCCGCCGCCCCGCTGGAACAGGAACTCACCATGCAGGTCCGGGGGCGCGACCTCTTGACCGGCCTGCCGCGCTCGACTGCGATCACGTCGGAGCAGGTCCGCGAAGCGATCTCGGACCCGATCAACGCGATTGTCGAGACGGTGAAAGAAACGCTGGAAGACACGCCGCCGGAGCTGTCCGCCGACATCATGGACAGCGGCATTGTGCTGGCGGGCGGCGGGGCGCTGCTGCGCGGCTTGGACCGCCTGATTTCCCACGAAACCGGAATGCCCGTGCATATCGCCCCCGACCCGCTGTCGTGCGTCGTGCTCGGCACCGGCAAGTGTTTGGATGAAGCGTCCCGCTCGAGCGCCCTGCGCTCGGTGCTGCTGACCGAAACCCGCCTGGGCCACTATTCCATGCCGAGCCGGGCCTAAGTCCTCATTTTTTAACAACTACGGCTTTCTATGCGACCTCCCCGTGACAACTGGCGCTTCGGTGCGCTGGCGCTGGCGCTGACCGCCTGCGGGCTGCTCACCGCCCTGCATGCTCGGTCGGCGGGGCGCGGGCAGACCGACCCGGTTTCGCGCACCGTCCGGGACCGGGGGCTGGTTCCCGCTCAAACCCTGGTCGCCCGGCTCGGGCAGCGCTGGCGTCTCAGCGCCGGCTCGCTGCTGTCCGGGCCGCGCCTTGCCCGCGAGAACGCCGCTTTAAACGCCAAAGTGCTGGAACTGTCCGCGCAAAACAACGGCCTGCAAAACGCGCAGGCGGAAAACGCCCGCCTGCGCCGCCTGCTCGGGTTCGAGCAGTCGTCGCTGCGCCCGCTGCTGGCCGCGCAGGTGACGGCGCTGAAGCCCAGCCCGAACTCCGACACCCTGATCCTGAACCGGGGCAGCCTGCGCGGCGTGCATCCGCGCTCGGTGGTATTGTCGCCGAGCGGGGCGCTGGCCGGGCAGGTTTTAGAAGTGTCTCCCGGCTCCTGCAATGTGCTTCTTTTGACCGACAGCGGGTCGTCGGTCGGGGCGGTGGTGCAGAACCACACGCCCCATGAGCCGGTAGGGCTGTGCCAGGGGGTCGGCGGGCGGATGCAGGTCACTTACCTGCGGAGCGACGCCAAGCTGCATGTCGGCGACTTGGTGGTGACTTCCGGCCTCGGGGGCGTGTTTCCCCCCGCCGTGCCGCTCGGCACGGTGTCGTCCATTTCGGTAGACAAAACGCGCTCCCTGCAAACCGCCGCGCTGCGCCCCGCCGCCGACTTTGACCACCTGGAAGAAGCGTTTGTGCTCCAGGCCGCCGCCCCGGCCCCGCCCGCCCCGGCCCCGCCCGCCCCGCTTTCTCCGGTGCCGCTGTCCCCCGCGCCGCTTGCCCGCCCGGCGAGAACTGCGCCGCAATGATTCCCACCCGCCAGATGGTGCTGGCCGCATGCCTGCTGTGGCTGGCGGCGGTGTTTCAGGGGCGGGTCGCCCATGCGATTGCGTTTCGGGGGGCGCAGCCGGACCTGCCGCTGGTCTTTCTCAGCGTCGCCGCGCTTCTGGTGGGGAGCCTGCGGGGCAGCATTCTCGGGTTTTGGACCGGCCTGCTGGCCGCGTCGTCGTTTCCGGCGGCGTTCGGCAGCGTGTTTGCCAGCCGGATTGTCGCCGGGGCGTTCAGCGGCTCTTTCGGCAGCGCTTTGATCCGGTCCAACCTTTTGGTGCCGCCGCTGGTGACTCTTGCGGCCAGCCTGCTGGCGGAAAGCATTGCCGCCTTGATCGCGCCGAGCTTTGCGCGGCACCACCTGCGCCGCTGGCTGATAGGCACCGGCGGCGAAGTGCTGTACAATACGCTGCTGGCCCTGCCGGTGTATCTGCTGCTGCGCCTTTGCCGGATCGGTCAGATTCGCGACGACCCGTTCGGTCAGCGGCTTTGATCTGCAGCCGGGCGCGGCTTGACAGTTCGCGGTCTTTGCTTTATAATAGAGTTCAGCATGCCGAATTGTGCGTGCCGATTTTCGCGTGCCCCCTTTCTTCTTTAAGCGTTGTGTTTCCGATTGAAGGAGCTTGTTTTTGACACCTGCTAACTTTCCCGCTTTGAAGCGGCTCTTTTTCCCAGTTCTTGCGGGCGCGGCCGCTCTTGCGCTGACCCTGTCGGCGGCCCGCGCCGCCGAGCCGCGTGTGGCCGTCTCGGGCAATGCCGCGCCGCAGGCCCGCCTGCGGGCCGCGCGTCTGCTGGGCCGGGTCGCGCCCGAAACGGCCCTGCGGGCCGGACTGCTGCTGCCGCTTCGCAGCCAAAGCGAGCTTGACGACCTGCTGCGGCGGCAGTACACGCCGGGCGATCCGCAGTTCCATCAGTTTTTGACCCCCGCCGAGTTTACCCGGCGCTTTGGGCCGACGGCGGCGGATTACGATGCGGTCGCGGCTTACGCGCGGTCGCAGGGGCTGACCGTGACGGCGACTTCGCCGAGCCGGACGCTGCTGTCCGTGCAGGGACCGGCGGCAAAGATTGAAGCGGCGTTCGGCGTTCAAATGGGCCGCTACCGGATGCCGGACGGGCATGTCGGGCTGTCGAGCAGCGCCGCGCCGACCCTGCCGCGCTCGGTGGCGGCGCGGGTGGCCGGGATCGCCGGCCTCAGCTCGCTGGCGCGGATGACCCCGCACCTGCGGCGGCTGCCGCATGCGCCGGTGCCGGTCACGACCGGCGGCTCGGGCATCGGCAGCGGGCCGCTCGGGGGGCTGTCGCCGAACGACATCAAATACGCCTACGGACTCAGCGGCATCACGCCGCTGTACGGAACGACCGCCGCCGCGCCGGCGGGGGCGCTGACCGGCGCGGGGCAGAACATCGGATTGTTTGAGCTGGACGGCTTTGCGGCAAGCGACATCGCGCTCTACGCTTCGACCTTTTCGCTGCCGACCGCGCTGACCGGCGCGGCGGCGTCGGTAACTGCCCTGCCGGTCGGGGCGTCCAAAGGACTGATCGAGACGGTGGAAGGCCGCACCGAAGTCACGCTGGACATTGACATGATCCTGGCGCTGGCGCCCGCCGCGACCGGGATTTATGTGTACGAAGACAGTCAGGGAACGGTTTCCTCGACCGGAACCGTCGTCACCGCCGGAGACCCGGTTGCGCCGCTGACGATTTTCAACCGCATGGCGACCGACCTAAACCCGACCACCGGCAAGCTGCTGATCCAGGTGATTAGCTGCTCGTGGGGCATCAATGAAACGCAGGAAGACCCGGCGATTATATCCGGCGAAAACACGGTCTTTCAGCAGTTCGCCGCCCAGGGCCAGTCGCTGTTCTGCTCGTCGGGCGACAACGGCGCGTATGACGCTTACGCGTCCATTGTGTCCGGCACCACCGTGATCTCGACCGGGCTGACTTCCCCGGTTGTGGACAATCCGGCGTCGCAGCCCTACGCCACCGGGGTCGGCGGCACGACGCTGGCCTACAAAAAGCCCGGCACGACCACCGCCGGGGTGGCTACGGCGGGCGCGTATCTCGGGGAAACGGTTTGGAGCGCCGGGACGCCGTCGGTCAGCCCCGAGGGCAGCGGGGGCGGGATCAGCACCCTGTGGGCCAAGCCGGCGTATCAAGCCGGAGTCGGCGTGTCGCCGCTGCGCCGCGAAGTGCCCGATGTTGCGCTGAACGCCGACCCGAATACCGGCTACTCGGTCTTTGTCGGCGGCACGGCGGAGATCATCGGCGGCACCAGCGCGTCCGCGCCATTGTGGGCCGCCTACACGGCGCTGATCAATCAGCAGCGGGTCAGCAACGGCCTCGGCTCGGTCGGATTTTTGAACCCGCTGCTGTACCCGATTGCCGCCGGCAGCGCCTACGCCGCCCAGTTCAACGATGTCGTGTCCGGCACCAACTTGTTCTACCAAGCCGGGCCGGGCTACGACGATGCCACCGGCCTCGGCTCGTTCAAAGGCGCAGCCCTGCTGGCCGCGCTGTCGCTTAACGCCAACCAGGGCACCGGGACCGCGACCGTCAGCGGCATAGTCACCACCGCAAGCGCCCCGCCGACCCCGATTGCCGGGGCGACGGTGACTGCCGTTTCCACCGCCAACAGCGCCGTGGTAGGGACCGCGACAACCGATGCCACGGGCGCGTACACGCTTTCGGTGCCGAGCGGCCTGGCGCTAAAGATCACCGTCACGACCGGCACGGTGACGGCACCGGCCGGAGTCGCTTTTTCCGGCACGGCGGCGGCCCTGTCCGCGCTTTCCGCCGGCGGGTCCGCCGCTCAGTCCTTCACGCTGACCGCCGCGCAGACATTTCCGGCGGGCGTCCAGATGATCTCCGCGCCGTATGACTTCACCGGCGTCGGCGACTTTGCCGCCCTGTTCGGGCTGGCCGCCGGGTCGGGCGTGCGGCTGGTCCAGTATTCGCCGCTCCAAAACAGCTACCTGTTTTATCCGGCTCCCCCTGCCGACACGCTGCGTCTCGGCCAGGGCTACTGGGTCCGGTTCCCGGCGGCGACTTCCTTGAAGCTGACCGGAACGCCTGCGCCGGCGACGGCGGCGTTCTCGATCCCCTTGCAGCAGGGCTGGAACCAGATCGGGGACCCGTTCCCGCTGCCCGCGCCGCTGTCCGGCATCTCCGTCGCCGGCGGCGGCCTGCTGTCCGCCAGCACGACGGTTCAGCCGCTCGTGTTCGCGTATAATACGACCACCGGCAAGTACGTCACGCTCAGCGTCGCCTCGGACTCGCTGGCCCCCTTCACCGGGTACTGGATTTACGCCTTCCAGCCCGCTGCCCTCAGCGTCCCGCCCCCCGCTGGAACCGTCGGGCCGCCCCCGGCCCCGATTACGCCTCCCGGCCTCTGAGCCGAGCGCAAAGACGCCGCCCCGGTCATTGTGACCGGGGCGGATTTTTTATTCGGCTGCCGGCTGCGCCTCGAATTGGCTCAAAGCCTCTATGGCATGCGCGGCGTACATCAGCGCCGGGCCGCCGCCCATTGAGATTGCGACCCCGATGGTTTCGCTGATTTCCTCGCGCGTCGCCCCCTGCGCCAGCGCTTCGTGGGTATGAAACGCAATGCAGCCGTCGCACCGCGAGCTGATCCCGATCCCGAGGGCGATCAACTCCTTGTGCTTCGGGCTGAGCTGCCCGGCCTTCATGCTCTCCGCATGCAGCAGGCCGAAGCCTTTCATGGTGCCGGGAATGCTGCCGCGAAGCTGCCCAATCAGTCCCTGCAAATGCTTTCGGTACTCCGGGTAATTTTTACCCATCGGTGTTTCCTTTCTTCGTTTATCACGCCCGGTTCCAGGGCATCCATTTCAGCACCGACATCATCGGGCAAATGCCGAGCGTTCCGGTCAGCGCCAGCATGAAGCCGATGAACGCCGCCCCGGCGAAAAAGCGCGGGCCGACCAGCAGTCCGGCGGCGCAAAAGCCCAGCACCAGCAGCCCGGCGGCGATCCGCACCTGCCGCTCCAAAGGAAACACGCCGCTTTGCCGGGCCACCGGCAGGCCCGCCTGCCGCCAGGCCCCGTAGCCGCCGGCGACATCCGCGATGTTGTCCATACCGAGCGTGCGGAGCCGCGCCGCCGCCAGGGCGCTGCGCTTCCCGGACTGACACATCACCAAAACCGGCCGATCCGACGGGAGTTCGCCGGCCCTTCGCTCCAAATCCGGCAGGGGAATACACACGGCGGATGCCGCATGGCCCGCCGCAAACTCATCGAAGCCGCGAACATCAAGCAGAAAGGCATTGTCTCGTTTTTGCTCCGCCGCCGCCTCGTCTGCCGAAAGCAGGCCCCGGTGCTGCGCTGTTGTCATAAAATCTCCTGTTATGTAGTCTTCTTGTGTTAGGTAGCAGTATAGAAATGTCGCTATGTTTTTCGGCCAAGAAAGCCGGGTCAAGCGCCGTGCTGACGGATGCAGTCCAGCAGCCGCAGGACGCTCCGGTCGGCAAGGGCGTACAAGACAAAATTGCCCTCGCGCCGCGCCGACAGCACCCCCTGGTCTTTAAGCAGGCGGAGCTGCTGGCTGACCAGCGCCTGACCGATCCCTGCCGCCGCCGTGATCTCGGTGACCGTGCAGGGGCGGTCTTCGCGGCGCAAAAAGTCAATAATCCGCAGCCGGACCGGATGCGCGGCATTTCGGATCACCGGCGCAACGCGCTCCAGCGTTTCCATGTCTATCAAAGGATCGCTGCGCTCTTCACTTTGTGTCACAATATAGTTATACGGCAATATCGCCGAAATGTCAACAAGACAACCGGCTCGGTTGCCTTACCGGGCCGGTTCTTTGCCGTGTCTTTTGCCTTACGCCGCTGCTGTTTCGCGCGGTTTTAAAAGACGCACTTCTTCCGCTGTGCATTCATAGCCGATATTGTGAAGCTGCTCTGCCGGAGTCCATCCCAAAGGCTTCGGTTGATAATGGCTCCACCATCTGGCATGGTTCCGGTGTATCCACTGCTGACGCAGCTCGGAATAAGTGGTGTCCTCGTCAGAAATCCCATATTGGGTTCCGCAGCTTGGGCAAATAACCCCTAATTCCAAAGGAGCCATTTGATCATAGCCGCACACCAGACAAGTTGTCGTTCCTATTGTCGGCATTTGTTTCTAAACCAAGCTGCGTTGTTAGCGCGGTCTATGAGCCGCGTGGACTTTCTGAAGTACGAGTTAATGAACTGACCGTCTTTCGACAGATATAGTACCTGCTGTGTACGAGAATGATAGCGTACACGCCCCAATGATTGTTCGCATTCTTTCCATTGCTCATCAAGCGGCATGTGAAACAATGCCAGGGCCTGACGACCATATTCTTCTACGTCAGCAATCGCCAGTTCATCACCATGCCATAAGAAATGGTCTTCCAGCGCTTGAATTGTCTTAAACCCCCATGTGCTGCGTGCCATGCTCACTCCAATACCGACACGCTTCCAAACAGGCGTTACCCTTCGAGCAGCAGGCTTTCGGGGTCTTCAATCAGCTCTTTAATTTTGACCAAAAAGCGCACGGCCTCGCCGCCGTCTACGATGCGGTGGTCGTAGGACAGCGCGACGTACATCATGGGGCGGATGACGACTTCGTTATCAAGAGCAATCGGGCGCGGCTCAATCTTGTGCAGGCCGAGAATGCCGACCTGCGGGGCATTCAAGATCGGCGTAGACAGCATCGAGCCGAAGATGCCGCCGTTGGTGATGGTGAACGTCCCGCCCTGCAATTCCGGCAGGGTCAGCGAGTTCTCGCGGGCGCGTTTCGCCAAATCCGCAATCGCTTTTTCAATGCCGGCGAACGTCTTTTGGTCAGCGTCGCGGACGACCGGGACGACAAGGCCTTCGTCGGTCCCGACCGCGATGCCGATGTCGTAGTAGTTTTTCTTGACAATCTCCAGGCCCTGAATTTCGGCGTTCAGCAAGGGAAACGCTTTGAGCGCCCCAATAGACGCTTTGGTGAAAAACGACATAAAGCCGAGGCCGATGCCGTTTTTCTCTTTGAACGTGTCTTTGCGCCTGGCCCGGATCGCCATCACGGCGGTCATGTCAATCTCGTTAAACGTCGTCAGCATGGCGGCGGTGTGCTGGGCTTCGACCAGGCGGGTGGCGATGGTCTGGCGGCGGCGGGTCATCTTGATCCGCTCTTCCGAGCGGCCGCTTGGGCTAGGTGCAGGGGCAGGCTTCTGCGGGACCGGGGCGGGCGGGGCCGGAGCCTGGGCAGGCAGCGACGTGCCGTATTCGGCGGCGCGTTCTTCCTGCCGCTCGGCGGCCTGGGCCGGCGCGGTCTGGCGGCTGCCCTGGCCGAGAAAGCTGGTCACATCATCTTTGGTGATGCGTCCGGCGGGGCCGGTGCCTTTGACCTGGGCCAAGTCCAGCTTGGCTTCCTCGGCCAGTGTCCGGGCCAGCGGCGACGCGGCCGGTGCCGGCGCGTCGGCGGGGCGTGGAGCAGGGGCTTCAGCGGCAGGAGCTTCGGCGGCGGGCGCGGGGGCGGGGACAGCCGGGGCGGCGCTGTCGCCGAGGACGACCAGCACGTCGCCGACGGCGACCGTGTCGCCTTCAGCGTGGGCGAAGCTCTGGATGACCCCGGCGCTGTCGGCAGGGACTTCGACATTAACTTTGTCGGTTTCCAGCTCGGCGACGGCCTCGCCGGCGGCGACCGGGTCGCCGACGGCTTTCAGCCAGCGCAGAATAGTGGCTTCAGTGACCGACTCTCCCATCTGCGGGACACGAATCTCAGCGGGCATGGACAGGGGTGCTCCTTTTCGATTGGACGCCGCTGGGTCTTGCGCCGGCGGGGGCCGGCGGCAGGGGGCTGAAAACAGCGGTTAAAATGCGGTTTTGCTCGACCGCATGGCGGCGCGACGAGCCTTCGGACGGGCTGGCGGTTTTGGGCCGGCCTACATACGTCAGCGAGATGCCCGGCGGCAGGATTTCGCGAATGCGCGACGAGACAAACACCCACGCGCCGGCGTTGCGCGGCTCTTCCTGAAGCCATACCACTTCGGCCAGACGGGGGTAGCGGGCCAGCACGTCTTTCAGCTCGGGGTAAGGGAATGGGTACAGCTCTTCAATCCGCACGGCGGCGACATGATCGGCGGCGGCAAACTCCTCGCGGGCGGCCAAATCCACATACACTTTGCCGGCGCACAGCACCAGCCGGGTCACGGCGGCGCGGCGCTCCCCCGCGCGGGGATCGTCCAAAACCGGCTGGAATGCGCCTTCGGACAGATCGGACAGCGACGAGCCGACCGGCGGCTTGTCCACTTTCAGCAGGCCCTTTGGGGTCATCAAAATCAGCGGGCGCGGGGCATCGTACAGCATGGCGGCCTGGCGGCGCAGCACATGGAAATACTGGGCGGCGGTGGTGCAGTACGCAATGTGCATGTTGCCGTTGGCGGCAAGCTGCAAATAGCGCTCCAATCGCGCCGACGAGTGCTCCGGTCCCTGGCCTTCGTGCCCGTGCGGCAGCAGCAGCACCAAAGACGGCGTTTGCTGCCATTTGGAGTTGCCCGAGGCGATAAACTGGTCAATGATGACCTGAGCGCCGTTGGCGAAGTCGCCGAACTGAGCTTCCCACAGCACCAGGCAGCCGGTGGCGTGCATCGAGTAGCCGTACTCAAAGCCGAGCACGGCATTCTCGGACAGCGGGCTGTTGTAGACCGCAAACGACGCTTTGGCTTCGGGAAGCGCCTGCAAGGGGCAGTATTTTTCGCCGGTGTGGGTGTCGTGCAGGACCAAATGGCGCTGACTGAACGTGCCCGCCTGCGCGTCCTGCCCGGACAAGCGGATCGGGGTGCCGTCGGCGAGAATGGACGCGAACGCCAGCGCTTCGGCATGCGACCAGCGGATGCCGCCGGGAGTGGTCATCGCCGTTCGGCGCGGCTGCAAGGCCAGCCGCTCCAGCTTGGCGTTTCCCGTGAAGCCCTCGGGCCGGGCCAGCAGGGCGTCGTTGAGCGCGACCAGCCGGTCGGCGGGGACGCCGGTGGCGACGTTTTTGGCGATCTCGGCGAGGTTCTCCGGGGTCGGCAGCCCTTTAGCAAGGCCCCGGCCCGACGACTGGGTGCGGGCGTCGGCCAGGCGCTGCATCACGGCGGCAGTCATCGCCGAGGCTTCGGCTTCGGTGACAATCCCCGCTTTTTGGAGCGTTTCCGCCCACCGGGTGCGGACCGTCGGATGCGCCCGGATGCCCTCGTACATGCGCGGCTGGGTGTAGCCCGGCTCTTCGCCTTCGTTGTGCCCCCACCGGCGGTAGCCGACCAGATCAATCAAAAAATCTTTGCCGAACTTTTCGCGGTACGCAAACGCCATCCGGGCGGCGGCGATGCACGCTTCGGCATCGTCGGCGTTGACATGCACCACGGGGATTTCAAAGCCTTTCGCCAGGTCGCTGGCGTACAGCGTCGAGCGCGAGTCGCCGGTCAGCGTGGTGAACCCGATTTGATTGTTGGTGATGATATGAATGGTCCCGCCGACGGTGTAGCCAGGAAGCTGGGACAAATTCAGAGTCTCGGCGACAATGCCCTGGCCGGGAAAGGCCGCATCGCCGTGAATCATAATCGCAAGCGACGCTTTGGGGTCCTGCACGGGGACGCCGGGCTTCCGGCGGTCATCTTGGGCGGCGCGGGCGCGGCCTTCCACCACCGGGTCCACAAACTCCAGGTGGCTCGGGTTCGGGGTCAGCGTGATCGGCATCTGCTCGACTCCGTTGTCGCAGAAGTCGAGCCGTGCGCCGCCGTGGTAAATCACATCGCCGAAATAGCCCTGCTGCGAGCCGCCGGCGACCGACGCGCTGTCGTCCTGCTTGGACGATTTGAATTCCTGCAAAATATCGGGGTACGGCTTGCCGAGCACATGCGCCAGGACATTCAGGCGGCCCCGGTGAGCCATGCCCATGACCACTTCGTGCGTGTGCGCCGCCGATGCGTCGTGAACAATCCGGTCCAGCATCGGCACGAGCGCGTCCACGCCTTCAATCGAAAAGCGCTTGGCTCCGACAAAGGTGGTGTGCAGAAACTTTTCCAGGCCCTCCACTTCGGCCAGCCGCTCCAGCACGGCCCGCTTGTCGGCATCGGAAAAATCCCGAAAAAACCGGCGGCTTTCGGCGGCGTCGCGCACCCAGCCGCGCTCTTCCGGGTTCTGGATATGGCCGTCTTCGTAGCCGATGGGGCCGGAGTAGGCGGCGCGGAGCCGGGCCAGCGCTTCGGCGGCGTCCGCCGCGCCGTCGGCCAGCGGCCCGCCGACCACCGATGCCGGCAGGGCGTGGAGGTCGGCTTCGGTCAGTCCGTGCGACGAAATCTCAAGGCTCGGGTCGCCCGGCGGCGGCGTCCCGAGCGGGTCAATCCGGGCGGTCAAGTGTCCAAGCTCGCGCACCAGGCGGATCACCCGCGCGGCGGCGACCACTTTCATCACGTCTACCGATTGCATCCCGTCTGCCGATTGCATCCCGTCTGCCGAGGGCGGCGCGGGGGCGGTCTGCGGGGCAGCGCCGTTTGCGTGGCCGTTGCCGGTGCGCTGCGCCGGGGGGACTGAGACCGGGTTCCAGCCTTGAAACGCGGTGCGGGTGGCGGGGTCTACTGAGGCGGGGTCCTGCTGAAAACGCTCGTACAGGTCGAGCACGTACCCGGCATTGGGTCCGTAAAACTCTTCTAAATCGCTCATAAATCCTGCTTGTCTGTGCTTTAACTTTGTGCTTTAAACTGGGGCGGGTGGGATTGGTTTCGTTTATTGTACCCGAGACGGCGCAAAACCGACACCGTTTTTTAGACGCCGAGCACGCGGTAGACGACCCGGCGGGTGCGGCCGGCGATGGTTTCGGTGACCCAGGCGGCGATTTCCGGCGGCAGCGGCTCGTCGCGCGGGTGCTTGATGACGACCCGCCGCCGGGCGACCCGCCGGGCTTCGCGGACCGTGTCGGCGCGGAGCGGGGCGGGGTTGCCGAACACGAACAGCGGGGAAACCGACACTTCCGACCCCGATAATCGGTGTTCAAAAAACGGGTCGAAATAAACAACGTCCACCGAGCCGTCCGCGCACCGGGGCAGGTAATCGGCGCTGTCCGCCGTGACCACTTCGACCCGCCGCAGAGCCGCCGTGAGCGGGTCGCTGCGGAGCGTAAAACTTTGAGTGCCGGCGCGGGTGACCAGCGCCAGCTCGGGGACGCTTTCCAGGCCGACGACCCGGCCCGCGCCGCCGACCCGCAGCGCGGCCAGGCTCGCTTCCGACGCAAAGCCGAGCGTGCAGTCGAGAATCGAGTCTCCCGGCGCAAGCTGCGTCGCTTCGAGAAAATGGTCGGGGCCGCCCCGCAGCACATTCGCCGCGCGGACTTGAAATAAGTTAGGATGGAAAAAATACTCAGTGCCGGAAGCCCCGTCGTGCAGCCGCAGATGGTCCGCCCCGGTGACTAAAAGCCGCGCCGCGCCCGACTGCCTGAACACGTCCGCCACCGAAAGGCCGAAACGGGGGAAAAACGGGGCGGACAACTCGGCGGCATACGCCCGGCCCTGCGCTTCCAGTATCGGGTCAGGCCGAGCGGCGGTAGTGACGGCAAGGGGGATAAGCATGGGATGTTACTACCGGCACTCCGAGTGCCGGCACTCTACAACTCCCGCACGGCGTCTTTGATGTCGGCGACGGCGGCGGGGGGGACGATTAATTGGCTGAAGCCCATGCCAAGCGTGTCGCCGAGCACCTGCGGCCACCAGTCGCCGCCGATGCGGACCGTGGCCGGCTTGCCGGCCCGGCGGGCTGCGCCGACCGCCCGCAGCAGCCGCTCCCACGACGCCCCGCGCAGGCTGCCGGTCAGGAAAACGCCCGCAAACCCGTCCAAAGTCTCCGGCAGGTCGTCTTCCGCGTCGCCGCCGGCGGCCGCAAAGCCGCAGTCAAGCTGCACGCGTCCAAACAAAACATCGTCTTCTTCCAAAGCCGCTTCGATTTCGTCCAAATGCGTCTGCACTTCCTCGCGCTCGGCGGGGTCGCGCAGCACCAAGTGCAGCGGAAGGCGGGCCGCGCCGCGCACCAGGGCCGTGAGAGCCAGGTTGTCGTGGGGAATGTCCAGGTACAACGGCTGACCGCCGACAATTTGTGCCAGATCGCCCAGCGCCTGCGCCTGCTCCCCGGCGGTCTGCGCCAGCGTGTCGGTGCCCAGAAAATCGCTGCCGCCAGGGACAACGAGGCCGTCCGCGCCCGCCGCCATCGCGTCTTCGGCCTGCGAAAGCGACCAAGCCGCGCAGAGCACGGAAATAACCCGGTTGTCCGAGGCGGTCCGGGCGGGCAGGTGAGCGCCTTCCAAAAAAAAGCGCCGGGACAGCCTCAGCGGCGTTTGGTAGCGGGCCACGGTGACGGCGTCCGGCGCAACATAGACCCGGCCCCGGTCGCCGTCCACAATCACGATGTCGTCTTCCTCGGCAACGCGCAGCAGCATCTCGCCGAGGCCGGTCACCGCCGGCAGCCCTGGGGGTGGGGACAACAAACTTGCGGATTGGGCGGCAAGGCCGACAATTTGCAGGCCGGGCAGGGGAGCCAGCCAAAAACCGGGGGGCAGGCGGTCGGCCAGCAGCACAATCTGCTCCGGCTCCGGGTTTTCGGTCCCAAATCCCCGGAGGCGCTCGCCGAGCCGCCGCAGCCGGTCGGGCGACAGGGGCGCCGTGCCGTATTCCTCGGACAGCCGGGCAGCGGCGGCGATGGCGACGCCGGGGGCGGCGGGGGTCCCGTGGAGCACTTCCATTACGGCACGCTCGCAGCCGCCGCCGGCGGGGCGGCAGGAGGAAGAGCCGGGGGCGCATCGGCAGCGGCGGCCGGGGTGTGCGCGGGCGGGGTCGGCAGGGTGAGGTCCGGCTCGTCGTCCGTGCCGTCTTCTTTGCTGTCGCCCGGCTTGACCGGGAAAACGCCGGTGGTCTTGAACGGCGCAAACAGGGCTTCAAAGCCTTCTTTGATGTTAATCAACACAGGCTTGCCGAGGGAACGCGTGTCGCCTTCAATGCGGTTGCCGTCGCTGTCAGTGCCCCGGATCGTGCCGACTAATTGGATGGTTTCTTTTTTCCCGTCGTACAGTCCGGCGTCGGCGGTCAGCGTCCGGGTCAGCGTCCGCCCGTCTTTAGCCCGAACATTCTGAACCACGGTCAGCGGCCCCGGCACGCGCCCGACTTTGTGCCGGTAATCGTAGGTCATCGCCGCGCATGTCAAAGTCGCCGGGTCTTTGAACTGCCGGCGGGGCGAGTTGTTTTTGGCCGACGCTTCGCGCTTGCCGGGCTTGACCAGCAGGACAATGCCGCCTTCCAGGGTCGCCAGATGCTTGGTGAAGTCCACAGACCCGTGCCGGCCCGTCAGGTCGTCTTGGGAATCAAACAAATGCACCGGCCCGGCGGCTTTGGCGCTGATGACATTGGAATTATCGTCCAGCAGCGCCGTGGCGGCGTCGGTGCGAAGCACGGCGTCGTCCTGCCCGAACTGGACGCCCCGGCTGAGTTCCAGCGTGTGCGGCGCGGACAGCCACTGGGCCGCGCCGGATTCGTAGGTCACAAACTGGGCGGGTTTTGCGCCCTGGGCCTGGGTTTGAGCGCCGGGACGCAGCAGCAGGGCGAGAAGCACGGCGGCGGGCAGGAGGATCAAAATGGGACGAGCGCTGGGCATGGCTTAGTGTACCTCGGAAGACAGCCGCAGTGTTCCCCGGAACCCGTGGCCGGCCACATCGCCGGTGCGGGTGCTGACCGAAACATCGGCGGCGGTCGCGGCTCCGAGGCCGCCGGGGATCAGGGCCGTGACCGGGCCGAGAGTGCGTGCGCTCTGCCCCGCAGCGGTCCAAAGCAGGCCGGGGCAGCTCAGCTTGAACAAGCCGCGCGGAGTGGACACGCGGGCCTGCACCCCGCCGCCGAGACGCAGCGTTCCCGCGTCCAGCGCTCCCGGAGCGGAGTACGACGCATTGCCGGCGGTGACGGAAAGCTTGGGCAGGGCCGCGCGAACTGTTTGGGGACAAACAAACGTGTCGGTTCCCGAGTCCCACCGAAGCTGCTCGGTGCGAAGCAGGGGATGCGCTGCGCTTTGAGCCTGCGCGGCGACATGGCCGGCAACTGTCAGCGTCCCCGCGCTGCCGGGACCGAGCGAACCGAAGGGGGTTTGAAAGCCTGCGGTGTCGGCGGAAACGACAAC
The DNA here is from genome assembly GCA_965246745.1 of Capsulimonadaceae bacterium. Lineage (GTDB taxonomy): Bacteria > Armatimonadota > Armatimonadia > Armatimonadales > Capsulimonadaceae > JANXMY01. Next base: position 478,979 of record OZ251980.1, on the reverse strand, counting down.
GCCGGGCTTTCCCGCCGCCGTGTACAAAATGCCCCGCCGGATGCCGGCCGCCGAAAGTGTCCGGCGGTCCCGGCTGAGGCTGACGCTGCCTGCCTGCATTCGCCAGCGGACCCGCCCGCCGCCGCGCCCGACCACTTCAACAGTGTCGGCTTGAAGGGCAAACTGCCCCGCGCCGCTGAGAACACCGCCGCCGGCCAGGGCGGCAGTCGGTGGGTAGCGCGAAAACACGCGCAGGGAATACGCGGCCAGGCCGGCGGCCAAAAGGCCGAAGCCGGCCAGCAGCACGCGCGGGTTACGCAGCAGCAGGGGGTGGGGCACGGCGTTAAAACAGCGGCAGGCCCGGCGGCGGCGGCGGGGTGCTGCTGTTAGTGTTGGTGCTTGTGCCGGTGTTCGTGCTTGTGCTGGTGTTCGTGCTTGTGCTGGTGTTCGTGCTGGTGCTCGAGCCGCCGGAGTTGCCGTTGCCGCCTCCTCCGCCACACCCGGCGATGGCCAGTGCCAGCGCAAGGCCCAGGCCGATCAGTCCAATGCCGTCTGCCAAGCGTCTCTGCTTGCGTCCTAAGATTTTACGTCCTAAAATCATGCGTATTTCTCTCCTGAGTCTATTATAAGGGAAAACCGCCGGAATTGCAAGCGGCGGCTACTTTTTTGACGCGCGGCGCTGCCGCCACAGGGCCGCTGCGCCGACGAGAAGAGCGGCGGCAAGCAGCGGCAGCCGCCAGGAGCGGGCGGGCCGGCGCGGGGCCGTGTCCGACGCGGTGAGCGGGCGCGGCTCGGTCAGAGTGGGAGCATTGGCGGGGATCAGCACGCGGACCGCGCCGGGCACGACTTCCACTGTCAATTCTTTGGTGCGCCCGCCGTCCTCGCCGTCAAACTGCACCGGCTGAGAATGGCGCGGCACCAATCTGACCCGGCGGGCTTGATGGATTTCCAGCGCGGCGTCTTGATGCGCCCGGCCCAGCAGGGCGCTGCCCACCAAATGCGCCCAGTGGGCCGGGGTCGCGGCAGTCACAATCCCGACATCCAGCAGGCCGTCATCGGGCGACGCCGTCGGCAGCACGGACAGGCCGCCGGTGATCCGGCCCATGTTCGCCACCAGCACGGTTTTGGCCCGGCGGCGCAGCGGCGGCTTGTCGTCCAAATAAATCTCAACCAGCGCCCGGCGGCGGGGCAGGTTTTTCAGCGCGGCCCGAAAATACGCCCATTTGCCGAGCTTGTTTTTGGCGGCCCGGTCGGTGTCGGCGATCATCTGGGCGTCCATGCCCATTCCGCCCATGATGGCGAAAAAGCGGCCTTCACTGGTCCGGGCCAGGTCCAGCGCATACGGCCTGCCCGACAAGGCGACATGGACGGCATCGGGCACGGTAGTGGGGATGCCGAGGTTGACCGACAGCAGGTTGCCGGTGCCGGCGGGCAGCACGGCAATCGGGATGTCGGTGCCGACCAGCGCGGACATCGCTTCCATCACCGTGCCGTCGCCGCCCGAAACGGCCAGCAGGTCTGCGCCGTCCCGAACCGCCTGCGCCGCCAGCTCGCGTGCGCCCTGCTCGAGCGACGTGGCGATGAACTGACAAGTGTAGCCGTCCAGCGCCAGGGCGTCCGAGATCAGTTTTTTGCGCTCTTCGGGATCGCTCTGCCCGGACACGGGGTTAAAAATGACATAAACAGTCGAGGCGTTCGGCATAAAGACGGTGTACCCAAAAATGCCGAAGATAGGTCGAAGCAGGGTCAAGTCAGCCGCGCGGGGCGGGGCGCAGGGTGACCGACTGCTTCAAGATACGCATTTCCCGCTTCAGGCGGCTTGACTCAAGCTGGGCCATGACCAGGCGGCTCAGCGAACGCAGCGCTTCCATCTGCTCCGGCGACAGGGTGCGCGGGACATGGTCCACCACGCACAAGGTCCCGAGCGCGTAGCCGTCGCTTGTCAGCAGCGGCGCTCCGGCATAAAAGCGGATAAACGGCTCGCCGGTGACCATGACATTGCGGGAAAAGCGGGCGTCGGCCTGCGTGTCTTCCACCACCAGCATGCCGGTCCCGACCAGGGCATGAGCGCAGAACGACGCTTCGCGCGACGTTTCGCACGAGTCAATGCCGGTTTTGGCGAGAAACCACTGCCGGTTGCTGTCAATCAGGCTGATCATGGACATCGGAGTCCGGCAGATAAACGCCGCCAGCCGGGCGATGTCGTCAAAGACTGCCGAGCGGATCAAGCCGAACGCGCCGTAGCGCCGCAGGGCTTCAATCCGCTCCGGCTCGTCGCCCGGAACCGGCGGAATTAGGAGGTCATCGGGAGTCACAAAGGTTTCCTGCTGAAAGTGCGGGCACGCAAAATTACGGCTGCGCCTGTTGGAGCTACATTCTGCACAATGTATGCCAAGAGACGAATTTCGCGGAAAAAGTGTGGAAAAGTTTTTCGGGGCACGCCGAAAGGGGAAAAGCCGCCTGGGGGGGACTCGAACCCTCGACCTAGAATTTAGAAGATTCTTGCTCTATCCAGCTGAGCTACCAGGCGACGGGGGAACTCTCCGGGGACGCGTATGAAAAAGCGGGGTAAGAGAATCGAACTCTCGACATCAGTTTGGAAAACTGGGGTTTTGCCATTAAACTAACCCCGCGCTTTGCGGTTTCGCTTGGGGTATTATACGCCCCTGCCGCCGAAATGTCAAGCAAAAAATCAACCGAAGATTGGAAGAGACGGAAAAATGGAAGAAATTGACGCCTGGATACGGCAGCTTCAGTTAAGCGAGCACGCCGCAGCCCGCGCAGACGCCGCCGACGAGCTGGGCGAGTTCGGCGGCGCGGCGGCCCAAGCCGCGCTGACGGCGGCGCTGGCGGACCCGGCGGAAGAAGTGCAGGTTTCGGCCATTCTCGCGCTCGGCGAGCTGCGGGCCGCCAGTGCCGCCGCGCAAATCGAAGCGTTTCTGGCCGACCCGCACCCGAACACGCGCGGAGCCGCCGCCGTCGCGCTCGGGCAGATCGGCCTTCCCGGCGCGGCGGCGCAGCTCAGCCCGCTGACCGCCGACCCGGTGCCCACCGTGCGCGGCGCGGCGGCCTGGGCGCTGGGAACCCTGGGCGACGATGCCGCGTATGACCCACTGGCACGCTTAACCTCCGACACCGACGCGGATGTCGCCGATGCGGCGGCGGAAGCGCTTCGGCGCCTGCGCCGGGTATGATGAGCAAAGATTTCGCAGCCGAGAGAGGTTTGACCCGCTTATGACGATTTTTCGCGCGTCCCGGACGCGCTCGGCGCTCCTGTGCGCCTGCGCCCTGCTGCCGTCAGCCGGGGCGTCTTCCCCGCACGCGCCGCGCCGCCATTCCCGGCATGCAGCGGCTCTTCCCAGCATTGTGCTGGATTTATCGCCGGTGGCCGTGCTGCCGCGTGTGCTGCCCGTGCCGAGCACCCCGGCGCAGGCCCTCTACCTGAAGCGCATGAACCTGGAAAACGGCGTCGAAGTGCGCGGCGTCCGGGGCATCCCCGAAGCCGATGTGACGAGCCGCAATTTGTTTGTGCTGTCGGTCACGCAGTCGCTGGAAGGCGGCTACGACACGGTGAACTTGTACGACAAAGGGGTTTTGTCCTGGGGGCTGATGCAGTGGACCGCCGGCACCGGCAGCCTGCCGCCGGCGCTGACTTATCTCAAGCGGCGCTTGATCGGGACCGGGCAGCGGCGGGTGTGGGACAAAGTGTTCGCCGCGCAAGGGATAGACGCCGACGCCGCCGGCTTGATTGTTTACGGCAAGCCTTTGGTCACGTCCGACGACATGCGGCGGGCGTTTCGCGGCTCGGCCTTGCCCGGCAACTACGACCCGAAAGTGGCGGGGTACTGGGCCACGGTGTTCGCCCGCGCGGGCCGGCAGCCGGCCGTTCAAAAGTTTCAAGGCGAGTACGCCGCGCAAAGTGTAGACAAAGTGCTGGGGCAGCCGTTCCAAAAGACCACTTTGGCGGGCCTGTGCGGGCGCGACCCGTATGCCGAAGCCCTGCTGTTTGCCTTGTGGACCAACAATCCGCGCCATGCGCTCGAATACGCCGCCGAGGCCGCGCAGATCGCCCGGCGCACGACCGGCGAGGCCGACCCGGCGCTGTGGGGGCCGACCGCCTTTCGGGCTGCGCTGCTGGCCCGGTGCCGCACGTCCCGCTTCGGCAACTGGCGCGAGCGGGCGGCGCTGATTTCGCAAAAAGCCGAAGCCCTGCATTCGGCCCCGCCGTCGGCGCTGTCTCCGTTTGAGCGGGTCTGCCAGGCTGCGCTGTCCGCCCGCAAAGCCCAGCTTGCCGCCCGGCTCAAAAGCCGGGGGGCGAAAAAGCCGCTGCGCCCGCTGCTGTCGCGCCGCTGATTGGCTGCGGCCAGGTATAATAACGGCGTGAACCCTTCTGCTAACCTTTTGCCTGCCAAACGTCTTCCGGCCAAACGCTTCCTGAAGCCGCTTGCCGTCGCCGCCGCGCTGGCCGCGCTCGGGCTGCTGATCGGACGCTCGGTAACAAAGTCGCTGCATCGCCCGCCGCCCGCGCCGCGCACGGTTCAAGCCGTGCGCGGCGACATCACAATCACCGTCTCGGAAACCGGCACGATTGAACCCGAGGACAAGGTCAATGTCAATTCCAAAGCCGCCGGACGACTGCTGCGTATCCCCATCACCGAAGGACAGTATGTCCAAAAAGGCCAGTTGATTGCGGTGGTGGATCGGTCGCAGATTGACCCGGCGCTGGCGCAGGACCAGGCCCAGCTTCGGTCCGCCCAGGCCCGGCTGTCCCAGGCGCAGGCCCAGTACGCTCTGCAAGTGCGCCAAACCGCGTCGGCCGTCGCCCAGGCGCGGGCCGGCCTTGTCACGGCCAAAGCCCATCTGGCCGTGGTGTCCGCCGCCGCCCGCCCGCAGGAGCTGGCCCAGCAGCGGGAAGCGGTCAGCCGGGCCGAGATCTCGGTTGCCGATGCCCTGCGGACCCAAAAGCGCCGGGCCGCGCTGCTCGGGCGCGGCTTTATTTCCCAGGCCGATTACGACAGCTCCCAAGTGGCGGTGGATACAGCCCAAAGCACGCTGGCGACCGCCAGGCAGGCGCTGGCGCTCACCGCCGCCGGGCCGCGCGTGCAGGATGTGGCCGACGCCGAGGCCCAGGTGGACGCGGCGCGGGTCGGTCTCCAAGCCGCCGAAGCCGGCACCGGGCAGAACGCCGTCCGGTACTCGGACATCGCCCAGGCCCGCGCCGCCGTCGCCCAGATCGTCGGAACCATTCAGCAGCTTCAGGTCAGCATCGCCGACACGCGCATTGTCGCCCCGGCGTCGGGCTTCGTGCTCAAAAAATACAAAGAGCCGAACGAGATTGTCCAAAGCGCGACCACAGGCTTTTCCGATGCCCAGTCCCTAATCGCGACTTTGGGCAGCCGCCTGCAAGTCTCGGTCGGGATCAATGAAGTGGACGTGGCCAAAGTCGCGCTTCATGCGCCGGCGACAATCACCGTGGACGCCCTGCCCGGCGCATCGTTTCCCGGCGAAGTGACGCGGATCGCCCCGGCGTCCACCAATGCCTTTGCCGCCGACACGGGCGGCGGCGGGAGCGGCGCTTCCATTTCCAAATTCCTGGTCAAGGCGGCGTTTACCCGCAGCGACCCCCGCCTGCGCTCAGGCATGAGCGCGGCCGTGGCGATCATCAGCCGCAAGCATGCCGGCGTGGTGCTGGTCCCCCTGGAAGCCGTGCCGTTTTCGGAAGCGTCCGGCCCGGTGACGGTGCTGACAGGGGCCAAAACGCAGGAAAAACGGACCGTCAAGACCGGCCTGCGCGACGACACCCAAGTGGAGATCGTTTCGGGACTGTCGCCCGGCGAAACCCTGGTCGTGCCGCCGGCGGACGGCACGGGCCGGCGCAAAATCAACATCAACGGAGATTGAAATTAGTTTCGCTGGGAATTAGTTTCGCTGGGAATTAGTTTCGCTTGGGCTTCAGCCGCCCACTTCTCCCAAAAAGCAAACCCTATGATCATCTTTGAGTCTATCTCCGTGGCGCTGGCGGCTCTGTGGGCGAACAAGCTGCGGGCGCTTTTGACCATGCTCGGGGTGATTATCGGGGTGACTTCGGTGATCACCATGATTGCCATTGTCCAGGGCATCCGCCAGCAGGTCTTGGATCAATTTGCCGGCAACGGGGCCAATTTGATTTTTGCGTCGTACCAGCCGAAAACCGGCAGCGTGTCGCGCGGCGGCTTTTCCGGGCTGACCATGGCCGATGCCGACGCCGTGCGGACCCGCTGCTCGCTGGTCGGGTCGGTCAGCCCGGACGTGCAGACTTCGGTGGTGGCCGAAGTCGGCAGCGAGCGGCGGTCGGTGACGCTGTCGGGAGTCGTGGAGACGTTCGGCGAGACGCAGAATTTGAAGCTGACTTCCGGGCGGTTTTTAACCGCCGCCGATGTGGCGGGCTGGGGCAAAGCGTGCGTCATCGGCACCAAAGTCAACTCGTTTTTGTTCGGCAGCCGCCCGGCGCTGGGCCGTCAGGTGAAATGCAGCACGGACAACGGAACGGAAGTCGCGCTGACCGTGGTGGGCGTGCTGGCCGACAAAGACGGCAACCCCGGCGGCGGAGACTTCAACAACACGATTTACACGTCGCTGCCGACCGTGCAGAAGCGCGTCACGGGAAGCGACAAAATCAACAGTTTTTCGGCCCGCTCCAAAGAAATCGGGCAGGTGGAAACGGCGGCGGACCAGGTCTGGGGAGTCTTGAAGCAGCGCCATCCATTGAGCTACAAAGACTTCATTGTAGACACGCAGACCGGGCTGCTCGGGCGGCTTGACACGCTGCTGGCAGGCATTCAGCTTGTGCTCGGCGGGGTCGCAGGGCTGGCGCTGTTGACCGGCGGGATCGGGATTATGAACATCATGCTGGTTTCGGTGACGGAGCGCACCCGCGAGATCGGTATCCGCAAGGCGGTGGGGGCGACCCGCAATGCGATTTTATTGCAGTTTGTGGTGGAAGCGATGGTGGTGTCGGGCCTCGGGGGCTTGATCGGCGTGTCCTGCGGCTACGGCTTGTCGTCGCTGATTGACCATTTCGCGCATAAAACGCTGCCGACGTTTGTGCCGTTCTGGGCGACCGAGCTGGGCTTCGGCTTTGCGGTCGCCGTGGGCCTGTTTTTCGGCATTTACCCGGCGTTCCGCGCCGCCAAGCTGGACCCGATTACGGCGCTCAGATATGAATGAGGCGGCGTGAGGGGCATTTGCCCCTCACGCCCGCGCCCGCTCCGCGCTTTCCGCATTCTTTTCGGAACCCGCTTTCCCCAAATCCGCCGACATCAGCGACACGAAGGCTTCGGCGAGGCGCGGCTCGAACTGAGAGCCGGCGCACTTGCCGATCTCCCCAATCGCCACTTCCCACGACAGCCCCTTGCGGTAGGGCCGGTCGCTTGTCATGGCGTCGAACGTGTCGGCGACCGCCAGCAGGCGGGCGAGCTGCGGAATGCCTTCCCCCGCGAGGCCGTCGGGATAGCCTTTGCCGTCCCAGCGCTCGTGATGGTGCCGGACCCCCGGCAAAGTGGGGGCGAGCTGGGGCGCTTTGCGGATAATCACCTCGCCGAGCGCCGGGTGGGTTTCCATGACCCGCCGCTCTTCGTCATCCAAATACGACGGCTTTTTGAGAATTGAATCGGGAACTCCGATCTTGCCGACATCGTGCAGAGTCCCGGTGATATGCACCAAATCCACTTCGGCATCGGACAGGCCGATGCTTTGGGCGAGGGCGACGGCGTAGCGGGCGACGCGCGACGAGTGCCCCTGCGTGTAGGGATCTTTGGCGTCCACAGCGGCGGCGAGGGCTTGAATGGTAGACAAACTTTCATCTTTCAAGAAGCGGTGAAGCTGATACGGGTCGGCGCTGATGTCCGCCCCCGGCAGCGTGTCGAAGCGGCAGACCTGGTTGCGGCCAAGCTGCTTGGCGCGGGACACGGCCAGCTCGGCGGCCAGCACCAGGCCGGCCCCGGCGGCGGAATGGGTGCCGAACTCGGCGCAGCCGGCGCTGAGGGTCAGCTTGCAGTCCATCAGCGCGACGGCGGCGCGGACGGTTTCGGCGACCGATTCGGCTTCGGCGAGGGCGCAGTGCGGCAGCAGCAGGGCGAACTTCTCGCCGCCGTAGCGGGACGAACACGCCAGCGCAGGCAGCAGCGCTTGAATCAGCGCCGCCGTGTCCTGCAAGGCTTTGTCGCCGGCGGCGTGGCCGTGCTGCTGGTTGTACGCGCCGAAATGGTCCAAGTCGAGCAGCACCAGCGAGAAGCCCTCGCCGGAGTGGGCGCAGCGGGCGGCTTCCTGCTCCAAGCGCTCTTGAAAGCGCCGGTGGTTGTCCAGCCCCGTCAAAAGGTCGGTGTCAATCAGCGCCAGCAGCCGGTCCTGACTGCTCCGCAGCGACGCCGTCATGTCGTTGAACACCGTTTGGAGCAGGCCGATCTCGTCGGTGCGCCCTGCGGCGAAGCGCTCCGGCCATTCGCCCCGGCGCAGGGTCTCGGCGGCCTGCACAACTCCGCCCAAAGGGCGGGTGAGGCTGCGGGCGGTCCACGCCCCGCCGCCGAGCGCGAGCAGCAGGGTGAACAAAGACGCAGCCAAAAAGACAAGCAGGCAGCGGCGGTACAGGCGCATCGCCGCGCTGTACGGGCGCAGGGTTTCAAACCCCATCCCCGCCGACGGCTCGGTGGTCGGCAGCGGGGCGTACAGGGCGAAATAAGACGTGCCGCCCAGCGGCACGACGGTCGGAGCGCTCGGCATCGGCAGCCGGGCGGGCAGGGGACACGACGCGCCGACCACGCGGCCGCGGTTCAGAAAGGCAATCTCGACACCGAGCGATTGGTGCAGATTTTGCGCGACGGCGCTGTCAATCGCCCGGTAGACGGTGAGCGTCCCCCACACGCTGCGGCCGATGAGCACCGGCACGGACACCGTCAGCATAAGCTGACCGTGGCGGAACGTAATGCCGGACCAGTCCCGGCTGCCGAGGGCCGCGCCGATCCCCGGATCGCGCTTCAGCGAAGCGTGGACCGAGGTTTCGCCGGTGGTGTCCGCCAGCGCCGCGCCGTCGCGGTCGGTCACGATGATTTCCTGCACGCCGAGCTTTCGGGCATAATCCTTTGTTTTATCCAGCACCGTCGCCGGGTCATTGGTAGACAGGGCGGCCCGCAGGGGCGGGTCGTCGGCGACAAGCTGGGCCTGCGACAGCAGGGTCGCCGCCCGCTCGCGCAGAAGCTGGGCCAGAACGCCGCCGGTGGCGCGGACATCGGCCTGAACGCCCCGGCTCATTTCGCGGGACACCAGCAGGGTAAACGCCAGCAGGATCACCGAAACCAGCCCGACCGCCGTGCCGGCAATCAGCAGCAGAAGTTTTGTTTGCAGGCTCAGGCGCATCGGCTACTTCCGCGCCAGCGCCAAAGCGAGCGTCTCGGGCTTCGCGCCGACCGTGACCGGCTGGGTCAAAGTCGCCCCGCTTTCGTGCCAGCCGTGCAGGGTGTACGCGCCCGGCGGGACATTCGGCAGGCGAAAATGCCCGCTGCCGTCGGACACGGCATAATACGGCGTGTCCACCACCATGATATAGGCGCTCATGGATGAATGCACATTGCACAGCAGCACGACCAGACCGGTTTTGTCGAACGTCACTTTTTTGGTCGCCCCGCGCGGGTACATGCCGAGGTCGAACTTTTTGGCCTGAAAGTACGCGAAGACATTATGAAACAGCGTGTCGTCGTTTGGAAAGCGCACGGTGGTTCCGCGCGTCACCACCGACACATGCGGCGAAAACATTTTGTCGCGCTGATCCACGACGGCGTTCGGCATCGGCGGGGGCGCGGCGACCGCTCCGGTCAAGTACACGACCGCGCCGCGTGCCGGGCCGTGCAGGTCGGACACGGTGCCGCCGATCCCGCCCGCCGACACGCGAGCCGGCACAAGAGCGCACAGCGCCGCCGCCAGAAGAAGCAAAAGTTTCATAGCGCTGTTATCGGCAAAAGTGCGGGGATTTTGGAGGCTTTTCGCGAAACCACTCTAACGCCTGCCGGGCAAACGTCCAATACTAGGGGTATGAAAACAGGTCTCAGGCTGCTTTTAGCCCTCACCGGCGTTCTTTGCCTGCCGATGTCCGGGCACGCGCAGTCATCCCCGGCAAGCGCCGGAGAACTGGACTTTGATCTGCGCGGGCGGCTGGCGGCGTCGGGCGCTTCGGGCACAAAGCTGTTTACGACTTCGCTGCGAACGGAGACAACAGTTGCGCCGGGCGTGCGGGTTCATTTGCACGGGACGCGCCGGTACGGCTTGTCCGGGATGCAGCAGGCGTCGGTCGAGCGCGAGTGGGGCGGCGCGGCGGGAACGGTTTCAGCGGGGATTGTGCGCCTGCCGTTTGGGATTTACGACCCGCGCGAAACGTATGCGTCGGGCCTGATTGACTACCCGCTGGCGCGGGGCGATTATGCGTATCATTCGGTAGACTGGGGCGTGCCGGGGGTGGCGTGGGCCGGCGGCCCGCCGGGCTTGCAGCTTGAAGCGGCGGGGTTCGGCGGGCGCGGCACGGGGATTTGGAACAATCAAGGGCAGGTGCGCGGGGCCGCCGCGCGGGTCCAGGCGTACTGCGGCGGCGCAATTCTGGGTTACAGCCGCTGGGACGGCAGCTCGCAGGAGCTGCCGACCGACGGGCGGACCCGGCCGGCGCATTTAAACGGCTTTGATTTGCGGTACACCAAAACGCATCTGCTGGTGCGCGGCGAGTACCTGTTCGGCACGCTGACCGGCGATCATATGACCGGCTGGTACTTGGACGGCTACTACCGGCTGCCGCAGCACGAAAAATGGAGCCTGGTCGGGCGCTGGGAGCGCTTAAAGCCCGGCGCTGACGACCCGGAAGGCCGGCAGATCACGCTGGGCGTGCGGTATGTGGCCGCCCGCGACTGGACGCTTGCCGTCAACTGGCGGCGCAACAACGGCCTGCCTTACGGCAAATACTGGACCCCGGAAGCCCTCGGCGGCGGCGATGTGTATGTCCAGGCGTATCACCGGATCGGCTGGTAGGTAAGGGATTGTGGAAAAAGCGCTTTGACCGCCCCCTAACCCCCAATTCTGGGGGAACCAGACAAGTTTCCTAACAAGTTGTTTCCCCTTCCGGCTCCCCAGAATTGGGGCGGGGGGCTTTCTGGTTCTTTCTCTACAGTTTCTTAGCTGCCCGATTGGATGGTAGGCTAGCCGGACAGCACGGCCCGGAAGATCAGCACGAGGGCGAAGTCGAACAGCAGGCCGTGCCATAAAATCGGCACGATGATGGAATGCGTTCGGCGGTACAGCCAGGCGAAAAAGATGCCGGCGGCCAGCACCCCCAGCACAGTCGCTTCGGCCCAGCCGGGCCGCAGCAGCAGCCGCAGCACTAAATAATGCCAGGCGGCAAATGTGAAGGCCGTCCAAATCGCCCCGACCGTCCACACGGCTTCTCCCGTCCCGCGCAGCTCGTTCAGCACGACGCCGCGCCAAAACAATTCTTCCAGGGTCGCGTTGACGACCACAAAATACACGCCGAACGGCAGCATCCAGGCGGCTTGAAAGCCGCGCTCGGTCGTCACCGAGCGCAGAAGCTGCGGGCTGTCCAAAAGCTCGCGGCCGATTTTCCCGTACACAAACAAAGTCAGCGGCAAAATCACCGCCATCGCCGCGCCGAGCGCGGCCCACTGCCGCCCGTTCGGCCAGCGCAGCGCCCCGCGCCACAGCGAGCGCCCCCACACCGCCGCCGGCAGCAGGCACAGGCCGTGGTAAAACACAAACGTCCACACAATGCTGTCCAGCCGGTACATGCCGAGCCAGACCGCCGGCCAGGGCAGCAGGGTCAGCAGAACCACCGAACGCAGCCGCCGCGCGGCTTTTTGGGGGGACAGAGGCATAGGGTACTACGATAGCATACGCCCAAAGCCCGTGTCAAGGGAGCAGCAAAGACGCCAGGGAACTTGCAGGCGGGGGCGCTTGTTTTAGAAGTACGCTGCTCACTGCGGCCCGTCCGGGCCGAATAAATTTAAAGAGGATTTCCCGTGTCCAACACCGCCGACATTTCCACCGAAGCCCCCGCCGTCTCCGATCCGAACGCGCCGCGCTCGGTCGTCATCATCGGCTCCGGCCCCGCCGGGCTGACGGCGGCGATTTACGCCGCCCGCGCCAACTTGAACCCGCTGGTCATTGAAGGCGGAGCGCCGAACCTGCCGGGCGGACAGCTTATGATCACGTCGGACGTTGAAAACTTTCCGGGGTTCGCCGAGGGCATTATGGGACCGGATTTGATGGACCAGATGCGCCGGCAGGCGGCACGCGTCGGCGCGGAGTTTTTAACCGAAAACGTCGCCGAAGTGGACTTTTCGAAGCGCCCGTTTCAGATCAAAACCGATGACGGCAAAGAATTCCAGGCGAAAACTGCGATTGTGACCACGGGGGCGTCGGCCAAGTGGCTGGGCCTGCCGACTGAAACCGCGCTGTACGGCAAAGGGGTCTCGGCGTGCGCGACCTGCGACGGCTTCTTTTTCCGGGGCCGCGAAGTGGTCGTGGTCGGCGGCGGCGACACGGCATTGGAAGAAGCGAACTACCTGACCCGCATGGCATCGAAAGTGACCGTGATCCACCGCCGGGACACGCTGCGGGCGTCTCAGATCATGCAGAAGCGGGCGTTTGACAACCCGAAAATCGAGTTTGTTTGGGACACCGCGATTAAAGCCATCCACGATCCCGACGCCGGCAAAGTGACGGGCCTGACCCTGCACAACTTGAAAACCGACGAAGAGTCGTTCTTCCCGACCGACGGCGTTTTTATCGCTATCGGCCACAGCCCGAACACCAAAATCTTCCAGGGCCATTTGGAGATGGATGACCAGGGCTACATCGTCACCGAGCCGGGCCGCCCCGTGACTAATATCCCCGGCGTCTTTGCGGCGGGCGACGTTCAGGACACGGTTTACAAGCAGGCAATTACGGCGGCGGGTTCCGGCTGCCAGGCGGCGATGGACGCCGAGCGGTTTTTGGAGGAGGAAGACGAGTAGGACCGTGAGCTTCTGCCTGCGAGTAACAGCCTTCCGAAACTTCTCTTACCCTCTTCTTCAGAAAGGAGAGGGTCGCGAGGAACGAGCCGGGTGAGGTTCCGAACTTCACGCAGGAAACCCCCGCCCCCGCGCCGAACAAGCGCCTATGAAATCTCTTTTCCTGCTGCCACTTGCCCTGCTCCCCGCCGCTGCCGTTCCCGCCTCCGCAAAGCCTGCCGCGCCGGCGGCGCACGGCGTTCTGAGCCTTACCGTCCCCGACATCGCCGGCAAGCCTGTTCCGCTGTCCAAATACAGCGGCAAAGTGGTGATGATCGTCAACACGGCGTCGCTGTGCGGCAACACGCCGCAGTACAAGTCGCTCGAAGCGCTGTACGAAAAGTACCAAAGCCGGGGCCTGCGTATCCTTGCGTTCCCCGCCAACGATTTCGCATCGCAGGAGCCGGGTTCTAACGCCGAAATCCGGCAGTTCTGCACCCAAAAGTACCAAACCTCGTTTGATTTATTTTCCAAGCTCAGCGTCAAAGCCCCCCATCAAGCCCCGCTGTACGCGTTTTTGACCTCAAAGCAGACCGATCCCAAGTTCGGCGGCGACATTGAGTGGAACTTCGCCAAGTTTTTGATCGGCCGAAACGGCCAAATCGTAAACCGCTTCCCCGCCGGCCATGACCCGCTTTCTTCTGATGTTGTTGCGGCGGTCGAAAGCGAGCTGAACAAGCCGGGACGCTGATGTAATTCTTCAAATATTTCTCAGATAAGCGACTGTGAAGAGCCAATGACTGTCAAAGGCTGGTACGAATCTGTACAAGAGTATTTTGTCGTAGACTTTCTCGATGATCCGATATTCACGCTCACGGCAGAAGATGCCGACAAGAAAGAAGTGTGGGGGATGATTGATTATGGTGTCTGCGCCGTCACTTTAGATAGCGGTCATGTTCGCTTTCATCGCGTGGGCATTCCGGTATCAAGATTGGGTGAGCCGAATAAAGTCAATCTCGCTGGACGACTTGCCCAAGCCGCTCGTACACTGAAAAATATGGAGAATGAGTTTTTATCCCATTCGTCTATTCCCAATCCAGACAGCCTAACCCTGCGGCAGCTCCGTTCGGCATCGGAAATGCTGAAATTGCACCACGAGAGTATAATTGAGGCTTGCATGATGTCGTATCGTTCTGCACAAGGAGTAAGTTAGTGTGAACGATGAAACGCTGGTCAATTTAGTCCGGGAGCGGGTGCGCCAAATTCCATCAGGGCAGGTGATGTCTTACGGGCAGGTGGGGGATGCGGTCGGCTGCTCGGCACGGGAGGCGGGGTGGGCAATGAACCAGATTGCCGACGAAGACGAAGCGCCCTGGCAGCGGGTGGTGGGAAGCGATGGGTACTTACGGATCGCGAAGCGCTCGGCGGCGTGGGCGGAGCGGCAGCGGGCGCTTTTGGAGGCCGAAGGCGTCACGTTTAAAGCCAATGACTGCGTGGACATGGCGAAGCACCGTTCGGGTATACTGGGCGTGGAAGCAAGTGAGACTTTGGATTTAGGACTTTAAACGCAGCATGATTATTCACGATATTTCGCTGACGGTGACGCCGAAAACCATCACCGGGGGCGGGGCCGAGCGGCGGTTTTCGGTGCGGAAATCGTCGGAGCTGGGCGAAGGCGGCGAGGACTGCAACTTGTCGGTGCTGACCGTGGGGGCGCACACCGGGACGCATCTGGAAACGCCGCTGCATTTCGTGCCGGGCGGGCTGGCGACCGAGACGCTGCCGATGGACACGCTGGTCGGGCCGGCGGAAGTGGTGCAGATTTACGGGCGCAATCCGATCACGGCGGCGGATTTGGACCATGCCAATCTGCCGCCGAAGACCGAGCGGGTGCTTTTAAAGACCGACAACACGCGCTTTCTGCGGCTGCTGGACCCGGAGTTCTACAAAGACTACGCCTCGCTGGCCCCGAGCGGGGCGGAATGGCTGGTCCGGCGGGGAGTCCGGCTGGTCGGCACGGATTACCTGTCGATTGGTCCTTACGGGCCGGTCAACACGGAAACCCATCGAATCCTGCTCGGCGCGGGGATTGTGGTGGTGGAATCGCTGCTGCTGGATAAAATCGCGCCCGGCGAGTATTTGTTTTTTGCGCTGCCGCCGAAATTCGCGGGCCTCGAAGCCAGCCCCTGCCGCTGCCTGCTGGTGGAAGGGGGCATCCAATGAACGGAAGCTTTTCGCCGGCGATTGCGCTGGTGGAGATTGATGCGGACACGCTGGTCTCGATTGAAGACAACCGCGAGGCGATTGAGTTCGGCATCAAGATG
This sequence comes from Capsulimonadaceae bacterium, assembly GCA_965246745.1. Classification (GTDB taxonomy): domain Bacteria; phylum Armatimonadota; class Armatimonadia; order Armatimonadales; family Capsulimonadaceae; genus JANXMY01. The sequence goes on along the minus strand of OZ251980.1, from coordinate 463,660 downwards.
TCGGACGCTCCGAGCGAAGTCTGGACCGGCGAGTTTGAGACAATTTACGCGCAGACCCCGTACACGCTGAAGCCGCCGGTGCGGGTGGAAGGCCGGACCCTGCGGATTGTGTTTCTGCACCGCTACGCCGCCGAGCTGCAAGGCTTTTTGCAGTTTCTCGGGCTGATAGTGGACCGGGCCAATGCGGAAACCCGGCGCACGGAAGAGCTGCACTTGTCGAGCGACCAGGAAAAATACAAAGCGGAGTTCCGGGCGGCCCTGCGCCGGGTCCATCTGCCGGGGAAATCATGACGAAATTTGTTTGTGCGCTGCTGCTTGCGCTGCTGTTTGTCCTGCCTTTGTCCGCCGCGCCGCCGAGCGCCGCGCGGCAGCAGATACAGGCCGACGGAATTGTTTCAGGCGTGGTAGACACGCTTTGGAACCAAACCGATCACTACTGGCATGAAGGCGATTATCCGCGCATTGTCGCGCTCGACCGGATCATCACCGAGGCCGACCCTCAGTTTTTGGAAGCATATTCCAACGGCGGCTGGCTGATGGACAGCCTCGGGCGGACCGCCGATGCCGAGGCGTACTACACGCTCGGCACGAAAAACAACCCGTCGGCCGAGTATGCCTACTGGAACCTCGGCTTTTTCTACTTCAGCACCCCGCACGACTATCCGGCCGCCGCGCGGGCCTTCGAACGCGCCGCGCGTCTGCCCGGCGCGGATGTGCGGGACTGGAAAATGCTGGCGCATTCCTACGAAAAGTCCGGACAGTGGGAAACGGCCCTCGACACCTACCGGCAGGCGGCAGCCCGCTACCCCCATGACCTGTCGCTGACCCGGCTGCGGGCCGAAGCCGAGGCCAAGCGGCCTGCGGCCACGGGAAGGCCCTAGCCGATGACCCCCGCCCGTCCCCCGGCGTCCGACCCGCGCGACCGCCTGCCGGTGTGGGTCATCGTCCTGCTGTGCGTCTTTTTGGCCCTGCGAGTCGCCGGACTATCCGGCAGCGGCCGCGTCGTTCGCAGCGGCCGCGTTTCCGCGCAGTCCGGTCAGCCCGACGAAAAGACAATCAAGGCGCTTGTTTCCTGCAACCTGGAAGCGAAGAATGCGTATCTGTCGTCATTCGACCTGGCTTCCTCCGGCAGCGACGGGCCGCTTGCGCTGCCGCCGAAGGACCTGCACGCGGCGCTGAAGTCGGCGGAAGCGCTGCAAACGGGAACCCGAAACCAGCCCGGCGCGGCCCGCCGGGTGATTGTTCTTCGGGCGCTTTTGCGGCTTCCCCTGCTCGGCGCAGGACCGAACGGCCTGGACCCGGCGCAGGCATTCGCTCCCGCCGCTCTGGCAAAGATGACTGCGCCGGAAAGAGCCGGGTATGCCGCCGAAGGGCGCGTGTGGGCCGATGTCGCGCGGGGCGTGCGTCTTTCGCCCGCACAGACCGCCGCCGATGCGGCGCTGCTGCGCCAAGCTCCCAATATCCGCTGGTGGCTCGCGCCGTCTTTGTCGGTGCTGTACGGGTCGCAGAACAATCCGCGTCTGGCCCGGCATTACGCGGCGGCGGCGCGGTCTCAGGCGATCCTGACGCTTGGCCCGCTTTTGATCCTGTATCTTGTCTTCGGTGCTTTGGGCCTGTTCGGCGTTGGCCTGCTGATCGCATTTTTTCTGCGGCTCTTTCGCCGCCGTGCGGAAGCAGGCAGCGAGCCGGAGGCTCCGAGCTTTTGGCCGACCCTGCGCGAGACGGTTCCGTTTGCGGAGCGCCGCCTGCGGGCCGGCGACTTGATGGGGATTTTTGTGGTCTACCTGCTGATGGAGGACATCATCGGGTGGCTGGTCGGCGGGTTCGGCATCCGCCGCGTTTTCTACTATCCGGGGCTGATGCAGCCTTATCTGCCTTATCTCCGCACTTTATCCGCTTCGGACCGGGTGGCTGCGAATGTTGTGCTGTCTGCCGCCGCCTATCTGATCTCCGCCGCCGTTCCGGTCGCGATGCTTTTGATCCTCGCCGCGAAAAAGCGGGCGTCCATCGCCGACGAGCTGGGCTTCAGCACGCACCGCTTGGGCTGGAACCTGCTGTACGGGGTGGGGGGCTATGGGGTGGCGCTGCCGCTGTCGCTGCTGGCCGGCAGCCTCGGCTCGCATATTCCGGGGCCGACTCCATCGAACCCGGCGATCCCGATGCTGGCCGGGGCCGGCTCGGTTTGGAGTCAGGCCACGCTGGTCGGCCTGGCGACCCTGGCCGCGCCGCTGACCGAGGAGTTTTTGTTCCGGGGGGTCTTTTACAATGCCGCCAAGCTCAGGGTCGGCGTCTGGCCTGCGATTGTGCTGACGGGCCTCATCTTCGGCTTCGTCCACCCGGTCGGCCTCGGCTCGATGCTGCCGCTGGCCGTGCTCGGCGGCGTCTTCGCCTGGATGGCCGAGACCCGCAAATCGCTGATCCCCGGCATGGTCGGCCACTTTCTCCAGAACAGCATGGCAACTTTGCTGCTGCTGCTCGCGCTTGGGAGCTGACGGGCGGCTCGCTACAGCGACGCTAATGCTGTCGGGCGGGGGCGGGACAGGGCTTCCGTGAGGCGGGCGGCGCGGGCGGGGGGCAGGCCGGCGAGGACTTTGCCGGCTTTTTTGTCGTCTAAATTGACCAGGGCGCGGAGGACGGCGGGGTCGGGCAGGCGGGCGAAGAGGGTGACGAGATCGTCGGGGGACATGGCGGCGTAGATGGCGTCGAGCTTGGCGGCGGTTTGGGGCGGGGCGGCGATTTGGGCCGCCGGGGACGCCGGCGCAGTTTTCGCGGCCTGCTGCTCGGCTTCAAAGTCGGCCTGCGCTTTGGCGAGGGCGGCTTTGCTGTCGGCGATCTGCTTTTTTTCGGCGTTCAAGGCGTCCTGCTCCGGGCTGACGGTCGCCGGAGCGGACGCGGCTGTTTTAGTCGCCGCCGGCTTTTTGGGCTTCGCCAGGTGCAGGGCGATCAGCGTTTTGCCGAGGCCCGGCGAGTGGTCCGCCATCTTCTGCGCGGGGATGATGCCGAGAAACGCCAGGCCGTAGGCGAGGCCGAGCACGGCGATAAGTCCGAAGACGGGCAGGGCGATTTTCATGGTGATTATTTGTCGGTCATGGCGGCGCGGACGCGCTGGATGTAATGGCGGGTTTCAGTGAACGGCGGGACGCCGCCGTATTTGCGGACATTGCCCGGCCCGGCATTGTAGCCGGCCAGCGCCAAATCTAAGTCGCCGTGGTAGAGCGAAAGCATCCCGGCAAGCTGCTTGGTGCCGGCGGCGATGTTCTGCTCCGGGTCAAACGGGTCGGCGATGCCGGCTTCTTTGACGTTTTCCGGCATAAGCTGCATCAGGCCCATTGCGCCCGCGCCGGAAACGCAGCGCGGGTTGCCGTCGGATTCAGTCTTGATGACAGCTTTGACCAGGCTCGGCGCGAGGCCGTTCTGCGCCGCATATTTCTCGACCAGCGTGTCATAGCCGTCCGCCCCCGGCGCGGCCGCAGCGGGCGACAGCGGGACAACGCCGGCGTCTGACGGCGAAACGGGCAGGGGGCCGAGCGACGCCGGGGGCGGGGCGACGCCGAGGGTATTGGACGGCGGCAGGGCCGTTTCGCCGGCGGTGCCGCCGGGCGGAGCCGAAGCCGCCGCCAGCGCCTGGGCAAACACCGGCGCGGCCGGAGCCGGCGCGAGGGCCGGGGGCGGCGGGGGGCTGAGGGCGCTGAGGCGCTGCTGGATTTCGCTGATGCGGGCGGTGATCGCCCCGAGTTCGTTTGTCATAAGGGTTCCACAAAAATCTAAGACCGACGCCCGTAAGAAAAGCGGGTGGTCGCCAGCTCGTCCATCGCCGACTGTTCCGAGCGCTGCACGGCCAGCGCGTGCGCGACTTTGTGCCGGTCGTGGACCGTCGCCAGCGCCTGCCGGTCCTGCGCCGTGCCGATCAGGTGCAGCTTGTGCGCCGCGCAGGAAGTCGCGAGCGCTTTGACATCGCTTTCCTGCTCTTGCAGCGACTGCGTGATGATCTGCATGTAGTCTTGATACAGCTTGGTTTCAAACGCGTCAAACGCTTCGGCGGCGCATTCGACCCGGCGGCGGCACAGCTCGTCCAAAATCGCCTGCCGGACTTCGCGCATTTCCCCAAGCAGCCGCTCGGCGCGGGTCAAGGCCGCCTGCGCTTCGGCATACGTTTGTTTCGCCAGAGTTTCCCGGCGCTCCCGCTGCTCCAGCACCGCCTGCAATCGAAACCGAAAATGCTTCATGCGTACTCATCACTTTCCGTGAAATTCGTTTTCCGTGAAAATCGCTTCCAGAGCGCCGACTGTCTCCGCGAGTGACGACTGCTCGTGGACCCCCTGCCGGAGAAACGCCCGCACCGGCTCGATCAGCCGCCGGGCGGCGTCAATGCGCGGGTTGCTGCCTTCGGCATACGCGCCGATGTTGATTAAATCCTCGGCTTCTTTAAATGTCGCCAGCGTTTCGCGCAGATGGGTCGCAGCCACCCGCTGCTCGCCCGGCGTGATCTGCGGCATCACCCGCGAGACGCTGCGCCCGACTTCAATCGCCGGGTAATGGCCCCGCGCGGCCAGATCGCGAGAAAGCCAGATGTGGCCGTCCAAAATGCCCCGGACCGTATCGGCAATCGGCTCGTTTTCGTCGTCGCCTTCCACCAGCACCGTATATAAAGCCGTGATCGTGCCTTTGTCGCTCGTGCCTGACCGCTCCAAAATCTTCGGCAGCAGGGCAAAGACGCTCGGCGGGTAGCCGCGCGTCGCCGGCGGCTCCCCGACCGCCAGCCCCACTTCGCGCTGAGCCATCGCCAGCCGCGTCACCGAGTCCATCATCAGCAATACGTCTTTGCCCTGATCGCGGAAATACTCGGCAATCGCCGTGGCGACCAGCGGGGCTTTCAGGCGAACCAGCGGCGGGCGATCTCCGGTCGCAATCACCAGCACCGAGCGGCGCAGCCCTTCTTCGCCGAGATCGTTTTCAATAAACTCGCGCACTTCCCGGCCTCGCTCGCCGACCAGGCAAATGACATTGACATCCGCCGACGTGTTCCGGGCGATCATGCCGAGAATGGTGCTTTTGCCGACCCCCGACCCGGCAAAGATGCCCATGCGCTGCCCTTTGCCGACTGTGAGCATCCCGTCAATCGCCCGGATGCCGAGCGTGACGGGGTCGGTGATCCGCCGCCGGGTCATGGCGTCGGGCGGGGCGGCATTGATCGGGTACGACTTTGCGCCCGGCCCGGCCACCGGCCCGAGGCCGTCGGCGGGAGCGCCGAGGCCGTCGAGAACCCGCCCTAAGAGAAAGTCGCCGGCGACGACGCTCGGCATTTCGCCGGTCGCGATCACTTCCGAGCCGGGCTTGATGCCGGTCATCTCGCCGAGCGGCATCAGCAGCACCCGATTGGATTTAAAGCCGACCACTTCGGCTTTGACGCTCGGGGCGCTGCGCCCGCCGTGTTTGATTTCGCAGATTTCCCCAATCTGCGCCGCCGGCCCGATGCTTTCGACCACCAATCCGATGACCTGCGTGACCAGACCGTTGGCCCGCACGGTATCCAGCCGCTGCACCAGGGCACGGTACTTGCCGAGGTCAATGGAAGCCCCCCCGCCCCAATTCTGGGGAGCCGGATTAGCAGAAGAGGGCGCGGCAAGGCAAGAGGGCGCGGCAAGGCAAGAGGGCGCGGCAAGGCAAGAGGGCGCGGCAAGCAGCGCCCCTACGGCTTCGTCCGGGTCTGCTCCGGCTCCCCAGAATTGGGGCGGGGGGGCTTCACTCATTCTCCAACACTCCTAAAGCCCGCGCGACTTCGGCGACCTGCGTTTCGATTTTGGCGTCAATCGTCCCGGCGTTGGTTTCAATCACGCAGCCGCCGTCGCCGACCCGCCGGTCTTCGACAATCTCAATAAACCGCAGGCCGTCCACAATCTCCATCAAATCCTCGCGGGCTTCCTTGACGCGCGGGGCGTCGGACACCGAGACCCGCACCCGGACATTGTCTTTGTCGGTGATCCGCCGCAGGGCGTTCGCGAGCACGGCATGAACGACGTTCGGGTTCTGGGCCACTTCGGTTTTGATGACCTGCCGGGCGATGTCCAGGCACAGCGCCACCATTTCGCTTTCCTGGCTTTGCCAGAGGCGCTCCCGCGCCGCGCCGATGTCCCCGGCGACCGCGTCCAGCTCCGAGCGCAGGGCGTCCCGGCGCACCGCCCATGCGGCCCGCAGCTCGGCGTCCACGGCGGCGCGGGCGTCCACGCCGCCCTGGTAAAAGCCTTCCTGCCAGGCCGCCTCGCGCAGCGCTTCCGCCTGCGCCTGGGCATCTTCCCGAAGCGCGGCGGCTTCGGCGCGGGCCGACCGCAGGGCCGCGTCCGCTTCGGCCCAAAGCGCGGCGGCGTCCGGCGCAGGCGGCGCGGCGGCCTGCGGGCCGGGGTCGGCGGCGCGGGGCAGGGGCCGCGCGGCAAGGGGTTCAAGTGTGGCGAGCCAGGAAGTCATAAGGCAAATGTTGAGAAAGTGCGAGGAACGAGCCGGGTGAGGTTCCTACGCAATCATCTCCTCGCCGCCGCCGCGAGCGACAATGATCTCGCCGGCGTCTTCCAGCTTGCGAATGACGCTGACAATCCGCTGCTGGCTTTCTTCGACGGCTTTGAGGCGTACCGGCCCCATAAACTCCATTTCTTCTTTCATCATGGACGCCGCCCGCTCGGACATGTTCTTGAATATCCGCACGGCGGTATTCTCGTTGACCCCTTTGAGCGCGACCGCCAATTCTTTGGTGTCTACTTCTTTCAGGACCATTTGGATCGCCCGGTCGTCGAGAAGAATAATGTCCTCAAAGACAAACATGTTCTTTTTGACTTCCTCGGCAATCTCCGGGTTGTTTTCCGACAGCGACTCGATAATGGTTTTTTCGGTAGACCGGTCTACATAGTTCAGCACTTCGACCAGCGATTTGACCCCGCCGGCATGGCTGAAATCGGTGGACACGACCGACGACAGCTTTTTTTGGAGGACGCTTTCCACTTCGCGGATCACTTCCGGCGGGGTTTTGTCCAGGGTCGCCAGGCGGCGGGCGACATCGGCCCGCAGGTCCTGGGGCAGCCCGGATAAAATCGCGGCGGCCTGCGCGGGCTGCAAGTAGGCGATAATTAAAGCAATCGTTTGGGGATGCTCGTTTTGAATAAACGTCGTGATCTGGGACGCGTCGGCTTTTTTCAGAAAGTCGAACGGCATCACTTGAAGCGCCTGCATGACCCGGCTGACAATCAGCTCGGCTTTCTCCTCGCCGAACGCCGTCATCAGCATTTCGCGGGCGGCGTCCATGCCGCCTTCGGCGATGAATTCCTGCGCGACGCACAGCTCGTGAAACTCTTCAATGACGCTTTCCCGAAGCGGGGCGGGCACCCGGCCCATCCGGGCGACTTCAATGGAAACCATGTCAATTTCTTCCTGGGTCATGTGCCGGAACAGGTGACTGGCGGTTTCCGAGCCGAGGGCGACCATGAGAATGGCGGCTTTTTTGCGGTTGGTAAGCGGCTGCGGGCGAAGGGCCATCGCGGTGTTCTTTCTGTGTCGGAAATAGCGAAACTACGCTGAAACTTTCATGTCGTCGGCCATCCAGCCTTTAAGGAGCAGGGCGACGCTTTCCGGGTGAGCATCCACCATGGTGCGGATGCTTTCCATCTTCATGTCCTGCTGCTCTTCGATGGACTGCACGCGCGGGCGGCGGCGCGTGCGCTCCGGCTCCGGCATTTCAGACAAAATGTCTTCCACCGTCAACGGCCGCTCCAGCATCTGCTCGCCGCTGTCGTACTGGTGCGCTCCGTTCGGCCCCGTGCCGCGAGCGCCGCCGTGGTCAAGCAGGCCGTTCACATCGTCGCCCATTTCAACGTCCAAATGGCCGATGTTCGCGCCGCCGCCGGCCAGCGCAAGCTGCGGCTGGGAAGACGGGCGGCGGCCCGTGCGGGTCAGCAGGACCAGGAGAACCACGGCGACCACGGCGACGGCAAGGGCGCGGGCGATGCTGATGTAAAGCTGCTGGGACGCCAGCGCCTGCATCTGCGCGGCTTCGAGTTTTTGAGCGCTGGTGTCGAACGCGAACTGCTGCACGGTGACCAGGCGCGTGGTATCGCCCGGCATGGCCCCGATGGCGGTGGCGATGGAGTCTTTGAGCTTCGCGACGGTGTCGGCGGGAACGCTGGTATCTACGAGGGCAGTGACGGTTTCTTTTTTGATGGCCCCCGGCGCGACTTTGGTTTGAGTATGGGTGACATCATTGTCGTAATTGGTGGTCGTGTCGGTGTTGGCGTACTTGCCGCCGCTGCCGCCCGCGCCGCCGGTGGTGTAGCTCGGGACATTGAGATTGGCCCCGGAGCCGCTGACCCCGCCGACCGGGGGCGTGCCGGCCCCGCCGGAGTAGGTTTCTTCTTTGGTGCGAACGCTCACGGGCAGGCCGGTCTTTGTCCCCGAAAGCGGCGAATGCTGAACCGAGTCGGTGGAAGTCTGGTCGAGGTTCAGCTCGGCATGAACCGTCACAATCGCTTTGTGCAGGCCGACAGTTCTGTCGAGCAGGTCTTGAATGTTTTTGCGGGCAAGCTCCGACGCTTTGGCATCCTCGCCGCCGGGCAGGCCGGGGTCGCCGGTGTCGTCGGCCCTGCCGAGCGGCATGCCGGTCTGGTCGGTCAGGGTCACATTGTCGGGGGTCAGGCCCGTCACGGCGTGGGCAACCAGGTTGATGACCCCTTTGGTTTGCAGCGGCGAGAGTTTTTGGCCGGGCTTCAGGGTCAAAATGACGCTTGCGGTCGGGGCGGTGTCATTGCCGAAGAGGGTGGTGGCGGTTCCTGCCGAAATCGAGACGGCGGCGCTTGAAATCGGGTCGAGCCGCATCAGCTTGCGGTCCATCGCGACTTCTTTGGCCGTGTTCTGCTTTTGGGTGACGACATCGGGGGAGTCCATCGGACTGATTGGGACCGCATCGGTTTCGGTGCCGTCGGCGACGACATCCGACGACAAAATCCCTGCCGCCGCCACATACATGGTCGCGCTGCTTTCGTCTTTGGCGGGCACCGAGACGGTCTGCTGCTTGTCGTCGTAGCGCATCTCGATCCCGTGGCCGTGCAGCACGGTTTCCATCGCTGCCGCGTCCTTGCCGCTGACCCCGTGGTAGATGGCCTGGTAGTCGGGGGATGTGGCGAGCGACCCGGCGACCGCGAGGCCGATGCCGAGCATCAGCACCATGCCGGTCGCCAGGGCGCGGGTGACGGGCGTTGCCGTCTGCCACCAGCCGCGAATGTTCTCCCAAAGTGTCGAAAAGAATGCCAACGCTCAGACCTTTCCGCCCGTGTCCGTCCAATGCTACATACTCATCCGCATGACTTCTTGGTAAGCGTCCACGGCTTTGTTGCGAATTTGGGTGGTGAGCTGAAGCGCCAGCGTCGCCTGCTCGGACGCGATCATGACGCTGTGGATGTCGCCGGTTTTGCCCTGAGCAAACGCCGTCGCCATCTGCCCGGCATGGGTTTGGAGCGTGGAAACTTGCCCGAGGGCGCTTTGCAGCATTTCGCCGAACGACGGCCCGGCCGCCGAGGGGTCGGTCGCGGTTTTGCCGCCGGCAAACAATCCGGCGGAGCTGAGGGCGGGCAGTGAAGCAAGTGTCATGGTGCGGGTTCCTTGAAGCGAGGTGAAAGTGTGACGGAGGGATTGTTCCACAGAAGTTTGCGGGATTAACAGGTTTTTTTACGGGGGAAACGCGGGGGCAGGGCGCAGGCAAAAAAGCCTCGGCACAAATGCCGAGGCTCAAAACACCTGTATTGCCGCGATCCGAAACGCGCAGTCGCGCCGCTACGCGCGGCCGATTTCGAGCGCTTTCATCGCCATCGCCTTGACCGCGCCGACGGCGGAGACATTGGCTTCATAAGCGCGGGTGGCGCTCATCATGTCCACCATTTCGGAAACAGTATCAATGTTCGGCAGGCTGACATAGCCCGCAGGGTCGGCGTCCGGGTGGCCCGGCTGGTAGACCCGCTTGAACGGACGCGAGTCGGGGACAATGCCCGAGACCTCCACGCCGCCCGCAACATCCCCGCCGCCCGCGTCGCTGTCCGCCGACGACAGGCCCGCCAGGGTCTCGCTAAAGGTCGTGCCTTTGGGCGACAGCGCGACTTGCTGCCGCCGAAACGGCCCGCCGCCGGGGGTGCGCGTCGTGTTGACATTGGCGAGGTTGTTTGCGACCACGTCCATTCGCAGCCGCTCGGCGGTCATGCCCGAGGCCGAAACCGCCAGCGTGTCCATGTAGCCCATTTAGTGTCCCCCCGAGATGACATACTTCAAGTTGCTGAACTGCCCGGCGAGAAGCTGCGCCGCGCCTTCGTAGTAAATCTGCGCCGCCGCCATCCGGCTTGTTTCAGCGTCAATGTCTATGTTGTTGCCGTCCTGCCGCATGGCCCCGCTCTGCTGCGTCGTCAAGGTCGGACTCCCGCGCTGCCCCGGATCGTCCGAGAGCGTCAAGTCGCGCGGGTCGGACGTTTTTTGTGCCAGCGTGCCTTCCTGCGCCGAGTCGAGCAGTGCGGCGAATGTCGCATCCTGCCGCTTGAACCCCGGCGTGTTGACATTGGAAAGGTTGGAAGAAATCGCTTGCAGCCGGGCCGAGCCGAGGTCGAGCGCCGCCGACAGCACGGAAATAGGAGAAGACGTGACAGGAGAAGTGTCCATGTTCTCCTTGTCGGCAGAAGGGACGGGAAAGTTTAGGGCAAAACCGGCATTTTTGCGGAGAATGTTTTGGAGCCTCACCCCGGAACTTCGTTCCGACCCTCTCTTTCTTAGGGAGAAGGTCAGAACGAAGTTCCGGGGTGAGGTTCTGTCACCATCGCGCGGGGGCGGGCGTCTACCATGCGCTGCGCTTCGTCCGCGCCGGCAATCGCGGCGGCGGCGTCCCGCGCTTTGGCGAGCAGGTTGGGGGGGCGGTCCGTGAGGTCGTGCGTGTCCGACGCAATCACGAGCGGCCATTCGGCGGCATGAGTCAAAATAGCTTCGGCGGTCGCCTGCGCTTTCGGGCCGAAGTGGCCCAGCAGGCTCCCGCTGGTGATCTGAAACGCCAGGCCGAGCGCGGCGGCGGACTCGAGAAACGCCAGGCTGCCTTGAATGGCCGCGCACCGCTCGGGGTGGGCCAGCACGACTTTGTACCCGGCCTCCATGACCTTTTGCAGCCATTGGAGGCTGTCGGGGGGAATAAACTCAAACGGCGGCTCGATCAAGGCCCATCGCCCGTCGCCCAGCGTGCCGATTTTTTCTTTGACCAAATCGTCGGCGTTGTGCGTGTTCAGCTTGATTTCAACGCCGGGAAGGACCGAAAGAGGAATGCCCGCGCGGCTCAGCGACTCCTGCAAAACGGCGACATGCGCCCGGATCGTTTCGGGGGAGGACGGCTGCCGCAGGAACCAGCCCCGGTGCGGGGTCGCGACCAGCGTGTCGGTGCCGGACTCGACCGCCAGCCGCGCCATGTGCAGGCTTTCTTCAATCGTCATCGCCCCGTCGTCCACGCCGGGCAGTATGTGATTATGGATGTCTACGAACAGAATGTCACTCCGAATGAAACAAAATCTGCGCCGCCGCCGCCAGCGCGGCGGTTTCGGTGCGGAGAATGCGCGGCCCCAGCGAAATCGTTTGCACCCCGGCCTTGCGGGCCGCCTTGATCTCGGTGTCGCTCCACCCGCCTTCCGGCCCGATAAGAATGAGAACACGGGGCGGCGGCGACGGCAGCGCCGTCATCGCTTTTTTGAGTGAACGGTCGGTTTCGCCTTCATACGCCAGAAACGCGGCGTCGTACTCGCCTGCCGTCGCCAGCACGTCGCGCACCTCGCCCTGCACTGTCAGCGACGGCAAAACGGCCCGGTGCGCCTGCTCTGCTGCGGTTTTGACAATCGCGCCCCAGCGGACAAGTCGCTTGTCCTGACGGTCGCCCGTCAAATGGGTCAAGCTGCGCTCCGAGGCGAACGCCCAAAAGCCCGAAACGCCGACCTCGGTGCCGCGCTGAAGCACCTGCTCCATCTTTTCGCCGACTTTCGGCAGCGCCTGCGCGACCGTAATCTGCACGTTCGGCTCCGTGCCGGGCTGAAACGGCTCCCGAAGCTGCGCCGCCGCTTTGGTCTTCCCCAGCTCTGTCAGCGCTGCCGGCCATTCCCGGCCCGAGCCGTCGAGCACCGCGATTTTCGTTCCCGGCTGCGCGTGCAGCACCACCCGCAGGTGATGGGCATCGTCGCCGTCGAGATACACAAACTCGCCGACAATCTGCTCCGAGCGCACAAAAAATCGTGTCATAGGGTCCTAATCGGGGTCATTCAAGCGGCCCCCCAGCCCCAATAATGGGGGAGCAAGACCGGAGGGTACGGACGGGCGCGGCAAGCAGCGCCCTGCGTGCCGCTCCGGTTCCCCGTTATTGGGGGCTAGGGGGCCGCGCGAAAATCAGTGCGACCCACTCGCCTTGACGGCGGGTGTCTTTGGGCGTGAACCCGGCGGCTTCGACGGCCTGCCGAACATCGGCTTCGCGGGTGTCTATGATGCCGGACGCGATCAAAACGCCGCCGGGGGCAGTGAGTTCAGCCAGAGAGCCGGCCATGCCGATGATCACGTCGGCCAAAATGTTCGCGACCACCACCGAATACGGGCCGGGCGGGACGGTTTCGGCGACAGCGACCGAGACGCCGTTGACGGCGGCGTTTTCGGCGGCGACGGTGACTGCCAGCGGGTCGTTGTCACTCGCGGCGACGACCGACGCGCCGAGCTTCGCCGCCGCAATCGCGAGGATGCCCGAGCCGGTGCCGACATCGGCGACGGCCATGCCGGGCCGCACATATTCTTCGAGGGCGACCAGGCAAAGCTGCGTGGTCGGGTGGCTGCCGGTGCCGAACGCCATGCCGGGGTCCACCACAATCGCCAAATCGCCGGGGCCGAGGTCGGGCGTTTCCCAGGGCGGGGTGACAACCAGGCGCTTGCCGAGGCGGATGGGCTTGTAGTAGGCTTTCCAGGCGGTCGCCCAGTCGGCTTCCTCGACGTAGCGGAGCGTGAGTTCGGTTCCCGCGCCGAGGACCCCGAACCCCGGCAGCGCCCGCAGGGCCGCCTGCAATTCTTCCAAGCGGCCTTCCAGGCGGTCGTCTACGGGAAGATAGCCGGCGACAGCCGGGGGCGTCGCCGCTTCGCGCACTTCAAAGCCGCCGCACCCGGCGGCATAGAGGGCCGCGCCGACGGCATCCACCGCGCCCGGCTCGGTATTGATTTGGATTTCGGCCCAGCGCATAAAATACCTTTTGAACCCACCTCCTTGCTTCGTAACAAGTTGTGCGAAGCAAGGAGTTGGGTTACTTCTGCGAAATCGTATCTTTCAGCTTGCCGAAAAAGCCGCGCTCGTCGGCGTGCAGGGTCTCGCCCGACGCCGCCGCAAGCTCTTTGATCAAGCGCCGCTGGTCGTCGGACAAGCGCGACGGGACTTTGACTTTGACGCTTACAATCTGCTCGCCGCGCTCGCCGCTGCGGGAATTCACATCCGGCAGGCCCTTGCCGCGCAGGCGAAAGGTCGCGCCGGGCTGGGTGCCTTCGGGAATGGTGATCTTTTCGCTGCCGCCGAGCACCGGCACCTCAAACGTATCGCCGAGGGCGGCCTGCGCGAACGACACCGGGGCATCATAGAAAATGTCTGTTCCGCGCCGGGTGAACTGCGGGTGCGGCTGAACAAAAATCACGACATACAAGTCGCCGCGCATCCCGCCCCGCAGGCCGGCGTCGCCCTGGCCGGGGTCCACCAAACGGATGCCGGAGTCCACGCCGGCGGGGATGTCTACGACGCGCTCGACGGTCTGGCGGACGCGGCCCTGGCCCCGGCAGGCGGGGCAGGGGTCCGAAATGATCCTGCCTTCGCCCCGGCAGCGGGCGCAGGGGGCGACACTGGCGAACGAGCCGAGAATGGTGTTTTGGACATGGCGCACCTGACCGGCACCGGAGCATGCGGGGCACGTCTGGGGGGTCGAGCCGGCTTTGGCCCCTTCGCCGGCGCAGACCTCGCAGCCTTCGAGCCGGGACAAGCGCAGGGTTTTGGAGGCGCCGAACGCGGCTTCTTCCAGCGTGATCTCCAGATCGTACCGCAGGTCGTTGCCCTGGGTCGCCTGCTGCCGGGCACGCTCCTGCCCCCCGCGTCCGCCGCCCCCGCCGAAGAACATGTCAAAGATGTCGCCGAAGCCGCCTTCGCCGCCGAACCCCTGCGGCGGGCCGTCGTGCCCGTACTGATCGTAGAGCTGCCGCTTTTCCGGCGACGACAGCACTTCGTTGGCTTCGTTGATTTCCTTGAATTTGTCTTCGGCGGTGTGGTCGCCGGGGTTCACGTCGGGATGGTACTTGGCGGCCAGTTTTCGGTACGCCGACCGGATTTCCGCCGCGCCGGCGGTTTTCGGGACGCCGAGCGCGTCATAATAATCACGTTTGGTAGCCATAAGTTCGGTGTCGTCTTGAAACGGAACGCGCAAAAAAACAAGGGCCGAGCGCCCTTGATGAAAATAACACGGATAAAGCGGACAAAGTTTCCTGACTACAAAATGCCGAAGTGAGTCAGTAGTTTGTACCCGACATAAACCAAAAATGCGATACCTGCAAGGTTTAGCGCGGCGATGACGGCAATCCAAACGGGGTACAAGCGCTGCCGACGCCGTATCCGCCGCAGCGCTCGCTCGTGTCTGCTCTGCATTGTTTGGAGGCGGCTGATAAAGACGGGGTCAATCATGGCAGCACCTCCAAAGTGCAGAAGTTACACGTCGCGGAATTCGTTGTCGGCGGCTTTGCCGGCGGTCGCCGTTTCGCCCACATCCACGCGCAAATCGGCGTCCGGGTCGGGGAACGCAGCGGCGGAAGTTTCCGCGCCGAGGTCGTCCGGGGCATACGAGAACTCGTCGGGGGTATAGCTCGGCGGCGCGGCGGCCGCCGGGGGCGGGGCGCTGCCGTTGGTCTGGGACTTGGCGTCGTAAAACGCGCTCGACAGCGCCATCAAGCTCGAGTTCAATTCTTCCATGCCGCGCTTGGCCCCCGGCGTGTCGTAGGCGTTCACCGCCGCCGTGAGGTGGGCGGCGGCGGTGTTGACGGCTTCAATCAGCGACTGGTCTACAACCCCGCGTGCGTCGGCGGCGATCCGCATCGCCGTGTAAATCTGCTGGTCGGCCTTGTTTTTGGTTTCCTGCTCTTCGCGCCGCTTTTCGTCGGCTTTGCGGTACTGCTCGGCTTCTACCACCATGCGCTCGACTTCGTTGGTGCCGAGGCCGCTCGACGCCGTAATCGTCACTTTTTGGGTGTTGCCTGTCGCGACATCTTTGGCGGACACATGGACGATGCCGTTTTGGTCAATGTCGAACATGACCTCGATTTTGGTGACGCCGCGCGGGGCCTGAGTTAGCCCCGTGAGCTGAAACTTGCCGAGGGTTTTGTTGTCCACGGCAAAGTCGCGCTCGCCCTGCAAAACATGGATGTCTACGGCGGACTGGTCGTCCACGGCGGTGGTGAAGAGCTGCGCCGCCGAGGTCGGGATGGTCGCATTGCGCTCGATCAGCTTGGTGAAAACACCGCCCTGGGTTTCAATGCCCATCGAAAGCGGCGTCACGTCCAAAAGCACGATGTCGGTGACTTGGCCCGTCAGGATGCCGGCCTGGACCGCCGCGCCCATCGCGACGATTTCGTCCGGGTTGACCCCTTTGTGCGGCTCCTGGCCGAACATGGCGCGGACTTTTTCCTGAACGATGGGCATGCGGGTCATGCCGCCGACTAAAAGCACGCGCTGGATTTCCGACGGCTCCAAGCGGGCGTCGCTCATCGCCTGCTCGGTCGGGCCGATCATGCGCTCAAGTAAATCCTGGGTGATGTCCTGAAGCTGCGCCCGTGTCAGCGTCAGCTCCAAGTGGGCGGGGCCTTCGGGGGTGGACGAGATAAACGGCAGGTTGATGGACGCCGTCAGCAGGGTAGACAGCTCGATCTTGGCTTTTTCGGCGGCTTCTTTCAGCCGCTGCATCGCCATCCGGTCTTTGGTCAGATCAATGCCGGTTTCTTTCTTGAACTCAGTGGTCATCCAGTCAATGATCCGAATGTCCCAGTCGTCGCCCCCGAGGTGCGTGTCGCCCGAGGTCGCCCGCACTTCAAACACGCCGTTGTCCAGCTCCAAAATGGACACGTCGAACGTGCCCCCGCCGAGGTCCCACACGAGCACCGTCTGCTCGCCGCTTTTGTCCTGGCCGTAAGCGAGCGCGGCGGCGGTCGGCTCGTTGACAATTCGCACGACGTTGATGCCGGCGATCTGCCCGGCGGCTTTGGTCGCTTCGCGCTGGGCATTGGAAAAGTACGCCGGGACGGTGATCACGGCTTCGGTGACGGCGTCGCCCAAAAACGCTTCGGCGTCAGAGCGCAGCTTGGCCAGGATCATGCCCGAGATTTCCTCGGGGGAGTACTCGGTGGAATCAATACCGACCCGGTAGCGGGTGCCCATCTGCCGCTTGATGCTGGAGATGGTCCGGTCGGGGTTCGTGACGGCCTGCCGCTTGGCAAGCTGCCCGATGAGGCGCTCGCCGGTTTTGGAAAACCCGACAACCGACGGGCACAGGCGGCTGCCTTCGGCCAGCGTGATCACCACCGGGGTTCCGGTTTCGTCAATGGCGGCGACGACCGAGTTGGTCGTCCCCAGGTCTATTCCGACAGATTTCGCCATGAGTGCTGTCCCTTACGCGTCTGCGCTGCCTTCCGATGCGTTCAGCCGCGCCGCCGCCGGGACGACCTCCCCGCCGCCGTCTTCAATCGCCGTGACTTTTCCCGCCGCGATTTCCTCCAAAGCAATGGTCAGAGGGTTGGTCGAGTCGGTGTCAATTAAAATAGGCGCTCCTTCTTTGATCTGCTTGGCCCGCTTGGCGGACAAAACGACCAGCGAGTAGCGGCTTTTAACGCGGTCTTCAATGGTATCGGCGGAGGGATAAATCAAGATGGCTTCCTTTGCGACAGCGTGCGGCTGGGAAAATCATGCGGCAAAAATTGAGCGGCGAAAATTGAGCGGCGAAAACTATGCAGTGAAGAACTCGTTATTCGGGCGGCTGAAGCGTGACGCCTTCCATTTCAAGAATCAGCTTGACGCCGCTCATGTTGACCCCGCGCTCCTCGGACAGATAGCGGATGCGGGCCAGCAGGGCGATGTCCCGGTCGGAATACAAGCGCCGGTCTTTGGCGGTGCGCCGGGGCCGAACGACGCCTTCTTTGTCAAGAACGCGCAGGGTCCAGCTCGGCAGCCCCGCCAGCTTCGCCGCAATCGAGATAACATACACCGGCTCTTCGGAGAGCGGCTCCCCGGCCCATTTTTCTTCCCCGGCAGGCATAATCTTCTTCCCCGGCAGGCATGACAAGAACCTCGGCACGCATGACATGAGCTTCGGCGCGGCGGCTGCGGCAGGGCGAAACAAAGGCGCGGGAACGCTTCAGCAGAATTTGTTCTCTATTATAGTCTTTTTCTTGCCCTGTCGTCAAGCACTGTTTTTATGCCTGCTTCGTCTCCGAAAAATCGAATTTGCGAAATTCAGCGTATAATAGCGCCATGAACGCCCGCCATCCGAAAATCGCCCGGAAAACTGCCCTGAAAATCGCCATTCTTGCCGCTGCCGCCTTCGGGATCGCGCTCGGCGGGTGGGCGCTGAACCCCCGCCGCAAAGTCCCGCTGCGAAAAGTCCTCAGTCCCGCCGCGTGGGTGCTGCGCTGGCAGGGGCGCGACCGCTACGACGCGCAAAACGCTCTGCTCCAGGAAGGCGACGGGTCGGTCCCCGAAGTCGCGCTGACCTTTGACGACGGCCCCGACCCCGTGTACGGCCCCCAGGTCGCCGCGATCTTAGCGGCCAAGCATGTCCCGGCGACGTTTTTTCTGGTTGGCCTGCGGGTCAAGCAGCACCCGGAAGTCGCGCAGCTTTTAGCGGCGGACGGCTTTGAGCTGGCGAACCACACGTACAACCACCAAAGCCTGCCCGCGCTGAAGCCGCACGAGATCGCCAACGAAATGCGGGTCTGCGACGCCGACATCTTTGCCGCGACCGGCCGGCACACCACGCTGATGCGCCCGCCGGGAGTGCAGTACAACGACAAAATGCTGGGGGTCGCCAAAGCGCTCGGCTATGTGACGGTGTCATGGACTGTCGGGGCCAAAGACTACGACAAGGACACGTCGGCGGACTTCATCAAGCAGCGCGTTTTGGACCGCACCGCCCCCGGCGCGATTATTCTGCTCCATCAGGACACCCCCGCGACAGTCGCCGCCCTCCCGGCGATCATTGACGGCCTCCGCGCCCAGGGGTTTCAGTTCGTCACCGTCAGCCAAATGCTGACCCGGCTCCACGCGAAACTTCCGGGACGCACTTGACCGAAAACCTTGACAAAAAATCTTGCGGGTGGGTACACTGGGGAAATCTTTATATAAAGTCGCTCCCTGCTCGTCAGAAAGATACCTTGTCTCATGCCGTCCCTGAAGTCGGTTACGCTGAAAGATGTCGCCGCGCTGGCGAAAGTCTCGCAGTCGGTTGTTTCCACCGTGCTGAATGACCGGCAGAACGGCATCTTTGTTTCCGAAGGAACCCGGCTCAATGTCCTGGCGGCGGCGGCGGCGCTCGGCTACGAAGTGCGGCCCCGCGCCCTGCCGCCGATCCGCAAGCCCGGCCCGGCCCGCGCGGGTGCGACGGGAAATCCGGGGGCGCAGGGGCATCTGGTCGGGGTGCTGCTCGGACGACGCTTCGGCGGTTCGCTGTTCACCGACACGTTTTACGGCATCAACGAAAGCCTGGCGGCGCAGGAGTTCCACCCGCTGGTTCTCGACACCTACGCCGAGACCTACCCCAAAGCCGCTGAAAAAGAAGCCGACTGCCTGCGGTATGCTCGCGAAAGCGGGTTCGCCGGGCTGGTGCTGTGGCACGAAGGCGGGCCGGCCAATGTCGAGATGATTCAAGAGTTGCGCCGAGAAATGCCGGTGGTGGCGATTGACCGGCGAGTTCCGGGCCTCGCGCTGGATTTTGTCGGCACGGACAACTACGGCGGCGCGTATGAAGCCACGCGGCATTTGATCGCGCAGGGACACACGCGGATCGCGCACCTCACTCGCATGGAAACCACCGAAGCTGCCGCCGACCGGCTGCGCGGCTACCAGGCGGCGCTGCGGGACGCGGCGCTGGAGTTTAATCCGCGCGACTTGATCCTGCTGCACGGCGGCGGGCAGCGGCTTGACCCGGCGCAGGTCGCGTCGCTGTTCACCGGCCCGGACCGGCCGACCGCTGTGTTTCTGCTGGCGGACTACTGGGCGCCGGCGATTGTCGCCGAGCTGCGCCGGCTGGACCTGCGGGTGCCGGAAGAAGTCGCCCTGGTCGGCTTTGACGATGTCGTGCCGCCGGGACTGGACGATCTTGGATTGACGACAATGGCGCAGGACTTCAGCGGGATCGGCCGAACCGCCGGCGAGCTGATTTTGCGCCGCTTGGCGGACCCCGACGCCGCCTGCGCGACTCAGGTGTTTCCCGCCCGCCTGATTGTGCGGCAGTCCACGCTGGGCTATGCCGCTTCTTCGCTGCCGGCCGCGCACTCCCGCCGCCCCGCGACGCTGCTGGCCGCAGTCCCCCCCGCCGGTGTTTCTTCTTCCGCTTCTTCGGGTAAAACCTGGTAATTCTCACATGCTGGCGGTTCCAGCCTCCTGCAATGACGCGGACTTGCCGACAATCTGTTTAGCTGCGGGAAGACGGTAAAACTTCCGGCAGTAATTTTACAAGGAGAAGCATCCATGTCCGTCCGCCTTTTTGCAGGTTACTTTCTTATGCTTGCCGCCTGCGCGACTGTCGCTCTCGCTTCGCTCGGCCGCAGCGTCCCCGCCTCGCCCCCGGCGGAAGAGGCCGCGCTGATGACCCTGCCCGCCCCGGCGTTTGCCGCCTTGCGTGACCCCTCGTTTCGCACCCATGCTTCCAAAGCGCCGGTAAGACGCGCCCAAGTTGCTGCCGCCGAGTAGGCCGGGCACCAACATTTCCGGCAAAATTCTGAAACAACCGCGCGTTTTTGCTGTCTAGGCAGGTATAATGGGAGGTCTTACGGCTTCCCCAATCTGCCCGACGACACGCTGCCCGGCAGCAAACGCGAGGATGTTTTATGCCCCCCGAAGGATGGACCGACAGGTTCCGCCGGAAATCCAAGTTTCAGTCCGCGCCCGCCCCGCAGCCTCCCGCGCAGGTGCCCGACGGCGTCGCGACGAAATGCGTGAAGTGCGGCGAGATTTTGTTCACCAAAGACTTTGAGAAGAACCTGAAAGTCTGTCCGGTCTGCGGCTTTCACCACAAGCTGACCGCTGAAGAGCGGGTCGCCTGCACCGCCGACGACGGCTCGTGGACCGAGCTGTTCGCGGACATTCGCTCGACCAATCCGCTGCCGTTTCCTGACTATGAAGCCAAGCTCGCTAAAGCCGTCGGCGCGACCGGCGCTCAGGACAGCTTTCGGGTCGGGCTGGCCCGGATTTTGGGCGCTCCGGTCGTGCTCGGGGTCGCCGACTTTCACTTCATGGCCGGCTCGATGGGATCGGTCCACGGCGAAAAAGTCGCGCGGGCGATGGAGGAAGGCGTCAAGCGCCGCCTGCCGGTGGTCATCTTCACGGCGACCGGCGGCGGGGCACGGATGCAGGAGGGGCTGCTGTCCCTGATGCAGATGGCGAAAACCGCCGCCGCCGCCGCGCGTCTCGCGGAAGCCAAACTTCCCTATATCGTCGTGATGACCGACTCGACCATGGCCGGCGTGCTGGCCTCGTATGCGTCGCTGGGCGACGTTCACCTGGCCGAGCCGGGGGCGCTCATCGGCTTTGCCGGGGCGCGGGTGGTCGCGCAGGCCACGGTGCAGAAGCCGCCGGAGGATTATCAGACCGCCGAATGGCAGATGGCGCATGGGCACATTGATTCGGTTGTGCCGCGCCGCGACCTGCCGCAAACCCTGTCCGCTCTGCTGTCGCTGCTCGCCCCGGCCCCTGTCCCGGTTTCCGCGCCCGCCCCGGCGCGAAACGGCAACGGCGTCCACCCCGCCCCCGCTTCCGCGTTCGCGCTCACGGGGGACACGCATGGCTAACATGAATGTCCTGGACTTCGAAAAGTCCATCGAAGAGCTGAACGACGACCTGTCCAAGCTGCGCCGGATTGTCGCCGACCGGGCGAACCCGCAGAACACCCCCGAGCTGCCGTCGCAGATCGCCGAGTACGAGGAGCACCGGGCGGCGCTGCTGTCCCATTTTTTCGCGCACCTCACCCCCTGGGACAAAGTGCTGCTGGCGCGGCATGTCAAGCGGCCCTACACTTTGGATTACGTTTCCGCAATTTTTGAGGACTGGACCGAGCTGCACGGCGACCGGCTGGGGGCCGACGACGGCGCGGTGGTGGCGGGCTTTGCGCGGCTCGACGGGCAGCGGGTGGCCGTGGTCGGGCACCAAAAAGGCCGGGACTTGAAGCAGCGTCAGTTCCGCAACTTCGGCTCGGCCCGGCCGGCGGGCTTCCGCAAGGCCGGCCGGATCATGGCCCTGGCCGCGAAATTCGGCGTTCCCGTGGTGACCTTTGTGGACACGGCAGCGGCCGCCGCCGACATTGCCGCCGATGAGGCGGGCATTTCGGAGGCCATCGCCCGCTCGATGTTTGAGATGGCGACTTTGCCGGTGCCGATTGTTTCGGTCATTATCGGCGAAGGCGGCAGCGGCGGAGCGCTCGGGATCGCGGTCGCCGACCGCATCTTGATGCTGGAGCACTCGGTCTACTCGGTTATCCCGCCGGAAGGCTTCGCGGCGATCTTGTGGCGCGACCCGACGCGCGGCTCCGAGGCCGCTGCCGCGCTCAATTTGACCGCCCAGCGGGCTGCCGAGCTGGGCATTGTGGACTTGGTGATCCCGGAGCCGCTCGGCGGAGCGCACCGCGACTGGGCCGAAGCCGCCGTTCGCGTCAAGTCCGCCCTGCTGACGGAATTGTCCCCGCTGCTGCCGGTCCCTGCGCCGGCTTTGGTGGCGGGGCGCTACGAGAAGTTCCGGCGCATGGGGCAGTATTTGGAAGGATAAACGGGGCGGACAGAGGGCGCGAGGGCACGAACAGCGAGGGCGTTTATGTGTACGAGGGCGCGGTGATGTTGACGAAAGCGTGTTGATTGTGTGCGAGGGCATTGGTTACGAGGGCGTGTGTGCGAGGGCGTGAACGCCCTCGCTGGGGAGCGAAGCGCTAAGGTCCCGCCTGCGCGGGACAGGAATAGGACAAGAGTAAGATTAGGATAATCTGACTCTTCCGCCACGCAGGTGGCGGCTTGGCGTCCGCGCCCCCCAGCGAGGGCGTTCACGCCCTCGCACACACGCCCTCGTTACCGACGCCCTCGCACACAATCAATGTCCTCGCACATCACGCCCTTGTCGCCACCAACACGCCCTCGCTACCGACGCCCTCGTAACAATCAACACGCCTTTGTACCTATGTCTTCCCACACAAACGCCCTTTTCCTAATGTGACCGACATTGACCGCCGACATTGACCACCGACATTGACCACCGACTATGGCCCTCAAATACCAACGCCCGCGCGGCACCCATGATTTTTTCCCCGGCGCTCCCGGCTGGGAGGACGACAGCGGACGCTGCCTGTATTTGGAAGAGCAGTTCCGCGCCCTCTGCCGCGTCTACGGCTATGCCGAAATCCGCACCCCGGCGTTTGAAGACACCGAGCTGTTCAAGCGGTCGGTCGGCGAGGAAACCGACATTGTCTCGAAAGAGATGTATACGTTCACCGACAAAAGCGACCGCTCGCTGACGCTGCGCCCGGAAAGCACTGCCCCGGTGCTGCGGGCGTATGTCGAGAACTCGCTGCATGTGGCGGGCGGCGTGACCAAGCTCTATTACTGCGCCCAGCACTTTCGGTACGAGCGCGGCATGAAAGGCCGCTACCGGCAGCATGAGCAGCTTGGGGTGGAAGCGCTCGGCACCGACGACCCGGCGCTCGATGCGGAAGTGATTCAGCTTGCGCTGGCGTTTTTTCAGGCTGTCGGCATTTCGCGCTTGACCTTGAAGCTGAACTCTGTCGGCTCGCCGCTGTCCCGTGCAGAGTATCTGGTCGCCCTGAAAGCCTACGTCGAGCCGTTTTTAGGAGAGTTCAGCGCGGAAGGGCAGGGGCGCTTTCACGCCAACCCCCTCAGACTGCTGGACACCAAAAACCCGCGCGAGCTGGAGATTTTGGCCGATGCGCCCCACCTGCCGGCCTATCTGACCGAAGACGAGCGGGCGCACCATGACGCCGTTTCGGGCTACCTGACCGATGCGGGCATTGCCTACGACCCGGACCCGTTTCTGGTGCGCGGCTTTGATTACTACACCAAAACGGCGTTTGAAATCCAGTCGCCGGACCTCGGGGCGCAGAACGCGCTGGGGGGCGGGGGACGCTACAATCAGCTTGTGGAAACCCTCGGCGGGCCGCCGACGCCGGGGATCGGGTTTGGGCTGGGCGTGGAGCGAGCGCTGATTGCGCTTCAAGCGCTCGGGGTCGAGATGCCCGCGCCGCCGGGGCCGACGGCGTCCATTGTTGTTTTGGGCGACGCGGCCAAGCCGGTCGGGATCAAGCTGCTGGCGGACCTGCGCCGCCGGGGCATTGCCGCCGAAACCGAGTATGGGGCGCGGAGCATGAAAGCGCAGATGCGGGCCGCCGACAAAGCCAAATCGCGCTATGCAGTGATTCTCGGTGACGACGAAGTGGCGCTCGGGGTGGTGCAGCTTAAAAATCTCCACGACGGCTGGCAGCACAAAGTCCCCGTCGCCGAAGTCGCCGACTGGCTTTCGGGCGACGTGGCCCGCCTGCCGTCGCCGTCGCCGCTGCTGCCGTCGGGGTAACTCCTATGCCGCTTTTTCGCTTTGTTGTCGCGCGTGCGCTGCACACGCTGGCGCTGGCTGTGTGGCTCGGCGGCCTGCTGGCGATTGGGGCGCTGGTCGCGCCGGCGGCGTTCCATGTGACCCGCACGGCTCCGGCTTTGGCGGGCAATCTTTCGCTGCAAAATGCGCTGGCGGGCGGCATTGTCGGCGGCAGCCTGCGCGTGTTCAGCGTTCTCACGCTGGCCTGCGCCGCTGTTCTGCTGGGGTCGTCTCTCGCGCTGCGCCCGGTGTCCCGCCGCCGCTGGACGGCGGCAAGCCTGGGCGCGGCGCTGCTGCTGCTGTTTTCCGCGCTGGCGCTGATGTTCGGCCTCGCCCCGGCGATGGACGCCGCGCAGGCGCGGGGCGACTGGGCGGCGTTTGACCGCCTGCACCATGCATACGAGCAGGTCTCGACCCTGGGGCAGTTCCCGCTTTTGCTGCTGCTGACGGCGCTGTCCGCGCTGCGGGACTCCGATGCGCCCGCTCGGCCGGCCCGGTAATTTCCAATCTCAGCCCCGGCTATCTTTGCGTGCCGCTTGCGTTTCAGCGTCCGCCGGGTTATAATAAGGGCATGACACCCACCGAGCGCCGGCATACCATGTTTGTTTCCGCCGAAGCGTTTCTGGCATTTGCCGGGGCAGGCGTCGCGGGCACAATTTGGCAGTTCGACCGGGCGCATCAAGACCTGCCGTGCACGTCCGACGGCGGCTGCGCCCTTGTCGCGGCAAGCGCCTGGTCGCATGTGGACTTGGTTTTCTTTCACCAGGTGCCGGTCGCGCTGCTCGGGCTGCTGGGCTATGTTTTGCTGCTGTCGCTGGCGATGCTGCGATTGGGAACGGACACGCCGCGTCTGGGCAAAACGCTGCACACGCTGATTTTGGGGATAAGTGCGGCTGGCTGCGGTTATTCGTGGTTTTTGCAGTGGATCGCCTACGACAAAATCCATGCGACATGTCTTTGGTGCCGGGCGTCGGCAATCATCATGACGCTGCTTTTTTTGACGGCGCTTTGGGAGCGCCGCGCCGGTCACGGAACACAGGAATTTTATGGTGAACAGCACTCCGCCGAACAGCAGCAGCCTCCCGCCGAGCGGGCTTGACCCGCTGCCGCCGCGCAAAAAGCGCGGGCCGGGCAGGCAGATTGTGGTCATGGTCATCATGGTCGCACTGCTGAGTCTCCTGATTTTCTGGATCAAAAGCATCGGCGACGGCGGCGGGGCGGTCCCCGGCACCCCGCCGCCAAAGGCGGCGGCGCTGCCGAAATTCGATGTGCCGATGCTGGAAGCGAAGTGGCCGCAGATTGTCGCCGGGGCCGCCGCGCCGGCGCGGGGCAACCCGCAGGCGCGTTACACCATTGCCGAGTTCGGCGACTTTGAGTGCCCGCAGTGCGGCAAAGTATACCCCGTCCTCGAAACCCTGCTGCAAAAGTACCCCGCGCAGGTCAACTTGATTTTTCTGCACCGACCGTTCGCTAAAATTCACCCGTGGGCGGTCCCTGCCGGGCAGGCATCGGAGATCGCGGCGGCGCAGGGCAAGTTCTGGCCGATGTACGACCTGCTGTATACCCACCAGGACAATCTTGAGTCCGGCTTTTACAGCACCTACGCCGAGACTGTCGGCTTAGATAAAGCGAAATTCAAAGCCGCGTTCGATGCCGGCGCGGGCCTGCCGCAGATGAAAGCCGCCACGGCGCTGGCCGACTCGCTCGGCGTTCAGGAAACCCCGACCATGCTGCTGCGGGACAACCAGACCCAAAAGATCACCGTGTATGTCGGCAAAACCGGCGACAAGAACCCCGACGGCACCCCGCGCTACCCCGGCATTGACGAGGTTCTCGCCCAGCCGCCGTGGGCGCGTTAATTCTTCGCTTCCGTTAATTCTTCGCTTCCTCGGTAATCACCGTAAACTTCACCAATGTATTCGCGCCGAACGCCGTGGTCATGGCCACATCCACGGCGTCGCGGCCCCGCGCCAGCACCACCCGCCCGATGCGCGGCGTGTTGTGGCGCGGGTCGTACATGCGCCACTTGCCGCCGAGATACACTTCCATCCAGGCATTAAAGTCCATCGGGTTCGGGTCCGGCGGGACCCCGATGTCGCCCAGGTAGCCGTTGCAGTAGCGGGCCGGGATGTTCAAGCACCGGCACAGCGTCACGGCGAGGTGCGTGAAGTCCCGGCAGACCCCGCGCCGCTCGTGAAACACGTCCAGGGCGGTTTTCGTGGGCCGGGCGTATTTGTAGCCGAATTCTATATTTGAAAACACCCAGTCGCAGACGGCTTGCACCCGCCGGGCGCTCGGCGGGGTGCTGCCGAACAAGTCCCACGCAATCGGAAGCAGTTCGGCGACCTCGCAGTAGCGGCTGCCGAGCAGAAATTGCAGGCAGTCGTCAGGCAATTCTTCAATCGGGTGCTGGGGAGCGTCGGGCACCATCACGTCCGGCAGGCCGGAGTCGCTGGCCTGCGTGTCGTTAAACAGCCGCAGCCGGCCTTTCGGCGCAAGAAGCCGGTGGCACCGATTGCCGAACGGGTCAACAAATTCGGTCATCGGCGTAAACGGCTCGGTCAGGGGAAAGTCCGGCTTCAAGAGCCGGTGGGCTTCGTCCGGGTGCGTGTTCAGCAGCAGCACCATCGGGGTCGAAGCCGCGAAGTCAAAGACAATGTCATAGCCGAGGCGAAGAATCATAGCGCTCCTGTCAGTAGCATGAGGGGTCGAGGGCAGCGCCGCCCGGAGGGTGTATACCAAGAGTGTACCCGAATGCCCCCGAGATAAACGCTTCAGGGTCAGCGTTTTGGTCTTGGCATACACCCCTCGGGTACAATCACGGCATGACTCAGCACGTTCCGCTTATGCCTCAAAAGTTTCTCGGCCAGGCGCTGTTTGCGTTCCGGCGCGACCCCATCGCCTACCTCCGCGCCGCCGCGACGCACGGCGATATTGTCCGCCTGCCGCTCACCCGCCAGCCTTTGTTTTTGATTAACCACCCTGATCTAATCAAAGACATCTTTGTCACCCGCCAAAAGCAATTCAAAAAAGGCCGGGGCCTGGAGCGGGCCAAAAAACTGCTCGGCGACGGGCTTTTGACCAGCGAGGACCCGTACCACCTGCGACAGCGCCGCTTGATCCAGCCGGCGTTCCACCGCCAGCGCATCGCGGCGTATGCCGAGCAGATGACGGCCTATGCGGCCAAAACCAGCGGGACATGGGCGGACGGCGAAACGCGGGACATCGCCGAGGAGATGCTGCACCTGGCGCTGGCGATTGTCGGCAAAACCTTGTTCAACGCCGAAGTGGAAGGGGAAGCGGGGGAGATCGGCGACGCGCTGACCGAAGTGTTCGCGCTGTTTCACACGCTGATGCTGCCGATGGCGGACTTACTTGAAAAGCTGCCGATCCCGAGTGTCCGGCGCTTCGCCCGCGCCCGTGCTAGGCTTGACGTGACCATTTACCGATTGATTGACGAGCACCGAGCGACCGGCGTGGACCGAGGCGATTTGCTGTCCATGCTGCTGATGGCCCGCGACGAGGAAGACGATGACGCCCCTATGACCGATGTGCAGGTGCGCGACGAAGCCCTGACAATCTTTCTGGCCGGGCATGAAACCACCGCGAACGCGCTGGCCTGGACCTGGTATTTGCTGTCTCAGAACCCCGACGCCGAAGCGAAGTTTCATGCCGAGATTGACGCCGTGCTGGGGGGGCGGACTCCGACGCTGGATGACCTTCCCAGCCTGTCGTTCACCCGCAAAGTGCTGGCCGAGTCGCTCCGGCTGTACTCCCCGGCATGGGTCGTCGGCCGCCGGGTTTTGTCCGACTACACTCTCGAAAACCATCTCTTAAAGCGCGGCGACATTGTGCTGATGTCGCAGGCCGTGATGCACTACGACCCGCGCTTTTGGGACGACCCAAATCGCTTCGACCCCGAGCGCTGGACCCCCGAAGCCGAAGCCGCGCGTCCGAAATTCGCCTATTTCCCCTTCGGCGGTGGCCCGCGCGTCTGCATCGGCGAGCAGTTCGCGTGGATGGAAGAAATGCTGCTGCTCGCCGCCCTCGGTCAGCAGTGGAAAATGCGCCTCGCGCCGGGCCAAGTGGTCGCCACCCAGCCGATCATCACCCTGCGCCCCAAGTTCGGGATGCGAATGGTATTGGAGCGGCGGTAGAGACAGGTACAGATTATCGTGGGGCGTCGGCCTTCTGCACTTTCGGCTCATGCCAGAGCCTCTCGAACTCTGCTGATAGCGACGGGAGTGGCCCCGGCACGACCGATACCGTATACGACCGGGCAATGCACTCAAACGTCCAGTCTTTGAACGCCAATATATAATGCGTATGCCGACGGAATAAGTCCGGCGTGTGATTTGGGTGAACTTCATTCATCCGCTCAAGCTGGCGCAGCCAGGAAGAGTTCTCAATGCGGTATGCTCCAAATGGCTCTAACCCACGGGCGGCGAGTGGATGCCCGTCAAAAGCCTCATCATTAGGCAGACCAAACGAATGGGCAAGGCATAGCGAAAACTTGACGAATGCTCGATCTTCCGAAAGAACCCTGGGCAATGTTAGGAGGTAGTAGCTGACGATGGTTGTCAGTCCGTCTGAAAACACGACGGGAGAAGATGCACCCACATCCATTCGTGGCATCTCGTCCAGCAATATGACTTTGTCTTTTCCATCCACGCTGTACATGGTAATGCTGGCCTTCCGATTGTGCAATCAACGACTATGGTGCCTGCTGCGGAATAGCCAGAAAGACGGCGATTTCGCGCTGCGCTTTTGTCAGCTCTTTCAGGAAAGCGCGGCTCAGGCTTTCGTATTCCTGCGGGGAGTGGGCCGCGCGAAGGCCCAGCAAAATCTGCTGAAGCCGGTCCGAGTATTCTTTTGTCTTTCGGTAGTCTTCCATTGAAGAAATCATAACAGCACCTCCACATGGGCGTTGTCGCATAGCTGCCGCACTATACCATGCGTTAAAACGCACGGCTACACGGCGCGGACGCCAGGAAGTGCCGCCTCCGCACTGGCAGACCCGGAGGGCGCGGGACTCGGACAAATCTTTCGGAACCCCGCGAAGCGGGTGTTTCCTGGCCGAAGGCCGTGCAGCCGTGCCGTTTATGGGATGGTTCTCAGGAGTTGCCCTTCCTACTCCGGCTCCGGCGTCGCCAATCCCGACGCGGCATTGCTGTCGCCGCCCCGCTTCTTTGGGACCGGCTTGCCGTTTTTGTCGCGGGGGACCGGCGGGGGAAGCAGCTCGATGGACGGGATTTCGGTGCCGCTGGGGTGGAACGGGACGCGGCTGAGGCAGAGGGCGTCTACCGACAGGGCGTAGCGATTGTCGCGGCGGCGCGGGCCGGTGATGCTGAGGGTCAGCGTGTGGCGGCCGCGCGGCAGCGAAACGGTGCCGAGCTGGCTCCACACAAACTTGCCGGCGTAAATCCCGCCTTCGGGGCGGGCGTCAAAGACCGTGTTCGCCCCGCCGTCATCGAGCGTGTAGGTGAACGGCGACGACCCCGGCAGCGGGCTGGTGGCGGCCCACAAGTCGTAAGCGCCGGCTGCGCCGACCGAGAACCGGTAAACGGCCTCGTAGCCTGCGCCGCCGTCGCCGGTGGAAACGGGCGGGGGGCGGTCGGTGTCAAGCGACAAAAACGAGCCGCCGGACGCTTCCGAGTCGGACACCGGCGAGTCGAACGTGTACGATGACGCGCTTTCGCCTTCGAGCCAGACAAACGGCTGCAAGACTTGGGAGAGATTGCCGATAAAGCGGGCGAACGCGTTATAGCGCAGGTCCGACGCTTCCGGGGTGGTCGGGATCGAGTTGCGGATTTGGAAAAGCTGCTGCTCGTAAAAGTCGGTCGGCAGGCCCTGGGTCTTGGCGAGCTTCAAGAGGCGCATCGCTTCCAGGTCCGCGGCGTCGGCGGCATCGGTCGGCAGCGGGACGCCCGGCAGGTGGGTGAAAACAATCGGCTCGGGGCCGACCGGGACTGTCCAGGCGCTTTTCTTCTTTTCCACTTTGACGGGAATGCCCGACGCATCGGTAATCTGCACCGGGGCATCTTTCGGGAACGGAAACGTAGCCTGGGTCAAGCCGCCGTGGGGGGACCAGACCACAAAGCGCGGCGAACCGCCGTCGGGATCGCTGACTTTGTAGCCGCGCAGCAGCGGGCCGAGGGTGAACGCGTCGCCGCTTTGGAACAATGCGCCGGCGCGGTACGACGGCAGCCACCAGACCCCGCCGGGCAGGCGCTTGGCTCCGGCCCCGACACTGCCCCGGCCGGCGGGGTAGGGCAGAATGCGGGGCCGGTCGGTCAGCTCCCGCGCTTGAAACGACAGCGCCGCGCCGTAGTCCGCCAGGCGGCGGGCCTCGGACGGCGACGACGCCGACGCGAAAAAGCCTCGTGCGCCGAGGGTTTTCAGCGTGTCCCAGTCGGCATTCAGCGCCGGCGCGGCCCCCTCCCCGCTGCCGGCCAGCAGCCAGGTCGTGCGCGGCGTGTCTTCGGCCTGCGCGAACGCATATACGCCGCCGCCGGCTGTGTCCATGCTGAGGCCGTCGAACCCGCCGCGCACGGCGGCGTTGGTGCCGAGCGCCGCAGTGCCGCCCCCCTCATAGATCACAGGCACATCGGCGACGCCTTTTTTCAGCACATCCGCCATCGAGTTCATATACCCGCGCACCGACTCCAGCCGAAACTGCACCAAGTCCTGCCACAGATGCCCGCCGATGCCCCCCTCGCTCAGCACGGCGTAGGAGACTTTCTTCACGGGGTCATACACCGCCGCCAGGCCGCGCCCGCCCGACCAGAGCGGCAGCGAGCGCGACGCGGTCTCAAAGTCGGGCAGGTCGTGTTCTTTGATGCCCCAGCCTTTGTTGAGGTCGTCTACATTGTGATTGTAGCGGCGGTTCAGCCACGCTTGAAACTCCAAGCGGTAGCCGCTTGAAGTCGGCACGACGTTTTCAATCTCCCCGCCGAAGCCGAGATGCGCGGTCAGCGGGTCGAGAAAGAACCGAAAGCCCGGCCCGAGCTTCACCTGCCGGAAAAAGCCGAGCACCCGGTCCCGGTACTCGTCGTACCCTTGCCACAGGTCCGGCAGCCGCCCTTCGGGCGTGCCCGGCGGGTACGCCCGCTCGGGGTACAGCAGCAGCACGTCGCCGTTCGCCTGCGCTTTCGGGGTCACTTCCGCCGTGTCCCCGCCGGAAACCCGCGCTGTGCCGCGCTCGTCAATTTCCTTGTCGTGGGTCGAGACCAAAAGGTAAAACGCCCCGGTCAGCCCCGGAATGTGCCGAAAGCGTGCCGGGCCATTGGTCGGGGGCGACGGGTTGCGGTAGACGGCGGGCTTGACCACAGTGCCGATCAGCGGCGTGTCGGGGGCATCGGCAATCCGCAGGCCGTACTGAAAGTGAGCGGCTTCCAAGTAGTCCAGCACCCGCTGCACGGCGGCGGGCGGTGCATGGGTCAGCCCGCGCGTCCCCGCCGACAGCAGCACGTCTCGCACGCCCGCTTTTTTCAGCGTGTCTATCGCTGCTTTATCCAATGCCCAATTCGCGTCGGTCGGCAGGTCGGTCCACGTCTTCGGCGCGAGCGTCGCCCCGACCGGCAGGTACGGCGTCCCGTCCCAGGTCAGCCCATGCGCCTGCCCGATGGTCCACGCATGGCTGCCCCCTGCCGCGTCCGAGTACACCCCGCTCGCCTGCACTTTCAATAAAACCGGCGGCGGCGTGTAGATAGGCGCAGGCTTTTTGCCGGCGGCCAGCAGGGGCAAGGGCAAGAGCGCGAGGGTAAGAAGCAATGCGGGGAGGTGTTTCATAAGAGGTTTGAAAGCAAGATAGGAACCATGTGTTTCGGACCATGCAATAAATTGCACGGCTAGACGGCGCAGACGCCACCAAACACCGCTTCGCGGGGTTCGGAAAGATGTTCTTAATCTGAGTCCCGCGAAGCGGCACTTCCTGGCGTCCGCGCCGTTTAGCCGTGTGCTTCAGCACATGGTCTCTTCGTGGCCGTGAAACAATCTCTGAATTTCATCGGGCAATAGGTCATCAAAATCATCCGGCACAACAAAATCACCCTCGGCAAGTCCGCTGGGACGCCGGGGTACGGCAACTTTCGCGTCGTCACTGGGGGACACTTCACTTTCGGGCGGCGTTTTGTCATTGCCCATGAGTGACGCTTCTTACATCCGCTCCGGCGCGGACAGTCCTAAAAGCGACAGCGCGTTCTGCAATACGATCTGCGTAGCGCGAACTAAGACCAGCCGCGCTTTGAGTGTTTCGGGGTCGTCGCAGACGACCCGGAGGGCGGGGCTGCGGTTGCCGGCGTCGTAGAAGGAATGGAAGACGGCGGCGAGGTCGCGGGCGTACTGCACTAATCGCTGCGGGGCGTATTCGGATGCAGACAGGGCGATTTCCTGGGGCAGCTCGCTTAACTTTTTGATGAGTTCGGTTTCGGTGTCTTCAGTAAGTAAGCCTAAGTCGGCGTCGGACGCGGCTGGGACAGAAACACCCTTCTCGGCCTGGGCGCGGTCTATCGCCTGGACAATCCGGGCGTGGGCGTACTGGACGTAGTAGACCGGGTTGTCTTTTTCGGTCTTTCGCGCCAGGTTGATGTCAATGTCCAAAGCCGAGTGCGGGGAGCGCATCAAAAAGAAAAACCGGGCGGCATCTCGGCCGATTTCGTCAATGAGGTCGGCCTTCAGCTCTAAGATGTTGCCTTTGCGCTTGGACGATTTAACGAGTTCGCCGTTTTTGACGATGGAGACGAGCTGGTACAAGAGAACGTACAAGCGTCCGGGGTCGTAGCCCAGGGCGGCGAGGCTGGCTTTGGTCCGGGCGACGTAGCCGGCGTGGTCCGCGCCCCAAACATTGATGGCGCGGTCAAAGCCCCGGTCTAATTTGTCTTTGTGGTAGGCCACGTCGCCGGCAATGTAAGTCGGCGTGCCGTCGGCCCGCATCAGCACCCGGTCTTTGTCGTCGCCGAACTCCGTAGATTTCAGCCAGAGCGCCCCGTCTTTCTCGTAGGTATAGCCCCGCTCGGTCAGCGTCTTAATCGCTTCGGCGACCCGGCCGTCGGCGTGCAGCGTCGCCTCGCTGAACCAGGTGTCGAACTCGATGCCGAATGCGGCGAGATCGGCTTTCTGCTGGGCGATCATGCCGTCCTGCGACAAGTCCCGAAAGGTTTGAACGGTCTGCGGGTCGTTGCGGTCGGCCTGCTCGAACGCCGGGCCGTGCTCGTCCAAAATGCGCCGGGCGACATCGGTGATGTAGTCGCCCCGGTACATTTCCTCCCATTCGTCGTCTTTGTGGCCCAAAAGCTCCCGGTAGCGGAAAAAGACCGACAGGCCGAACGAGTTCATCTGCACCGAATTGAGGGCGTCGTTGATGTAATACTCCCGCGAGACGGCGTACCCGGTGGCGGCCAGCAGCGACGACAGCGTGTCGCCGAGGGCGGCGTTGCGCCCGCCCGCGACCGTGATGGGGCCGTTCGGGTTGGTGGACACAAATTCGACCAGAATGCTTTTTCCTCGGAACGTGTCGCTCTTGCCGTACTCCGCGCCCGCCGCTTCAATCCGCCTTAAAATGTCTCCCAGCCAGTCGGGCCGCAGGGAAAGATTGATAAAGCCCGGCCCGGCGATCTCGGCGGCGGCAATCAGCGAGTCGCCGCCGATGGGCAGGCGTGCGACAATCCGGCCGGCGACTTCGCGCGGCGGCAGGCCGAGGGTGCGGGCCAGGCCGAGGGCGACCGAAGCGGCCCAGTCGCCGTGCCCCTTTTGCTTCGGCATTTCCAGTGTCACGGCGGGCAGGTCGCCGAGCGCCAGCTCGCCGTGAGCTTTGGCGGCTTCAAGCGCCTGCGTGATAATCTCTGCAAGTTGTTCTTTGATCATAATTCTATTCCAGCCAGCGCCCGAGGCCCGGCCAGAGTGTTTCCAATCCGACCAGCAGCGCCAAGACGACGGCGTAGCCGAGTAAAATCTGCGCGAGGCCGGCAGTCCAAATCCGGCGCAGCAGGGGAACGCGCGGGCGGCGTCCCGCGCGGCGCTCGCGCCGGGACAACACCTGCTCGGCGGCGAAAATCGCCCCGGCAATCTGGCCGTCGGTCGCCGGCCGGGTCGCGAGCCACTGCTGCACCCAGCCTCCGAGCCTGCGCCAGTAAAGAAGCGTCAGCGGCCCGGACAGGGCGGCGGCCAGCGTCACGGAGTCGAGAAGCTGCCAGCGGGCGGCTTCGGTCACGCAGAAGACGGCCAGAAACACCAGCAGAAACAGCGTGAAGCCGGCAAAAAGGTTGGTGCCGCAGCGCGGGTGAACGCGCGGCATGGCCCGCACCGCGCTGACCGTCAGCGGCTCGCGGCGCTCAATCGCATGCACGACCTGGTGCTCGGCGGCATGGATGCCCGACAAGGGAACAACGCGCAGCAAAAGAAACACAAACGGCAGCGGAAGCCAGGGCGAGATCGCCGACAGCCAAAGCGCCAGCCCGAAGGGCAGGCGGGCGGCCCAGAGGCCCATCCCATGCGCGGCCGCCAGGCGTTCGGCGGCATGCGCGGCGAGCTGGGCGGTCAGCGCAAGAGCGCTCATGGTCACGCCGGTCAGCGCCAGCCCCCAAAACCCTGCGCCGCCGCTGTCAGTGCCGTCGTGCAGGTACACCCCCAGCGGGGTCGCCATGCCGCCGAGCTTCGGCGGGGCGGGCGGCGGGACGGCTTCAGGCCGGGCCAGCACGGCGACCAGCCGCCCGTCGCGGTCATGGAGCGGCAGGGCAGGCCGGCCTGAGCGCTCCAGGGCCTCCAGCGCGTCCGGCAGGCTGAGTTCGGCGGGCGGCAGGCTGAGTTCGGCGGACGGGATCGTCTCGGCATCCATCGCTGTATGATACCTGAAAAATAAACGAAAATTGCCCTAAAGAACCCGGCGCGGGCGTCCATAATAAACCTGTACGCAGTTTCGGAGCCGCCGCGCAAGCGAGGCCGCAAGACGCCGCAGCCGAAGCGGCCCTTAAATCGCCTCCGCAGTCTTCGCCGCCGCCCGGCGCTTGGAAGCGTGTACGCCCACCGTGGCAGGATGCCACACCGAGTCGCTTTTACCGTTTCCGGTTCAGACAGCCGGAAGCATCAGGGAGGAAATCCATGTCTACCCGTATCAACACCAACACGACCGCGTTTGACGCGTCCATCAACCTCGGCAAAAACACCGCCGCTCAGGCCGGCGACATTGCCCGCCTGTCTTCGGGCCTGCGGATCAACTCCGCCGCCGACGACCCGTCGGGCTACGTTCTGTCCCAAAGCCTGCAAGCGCAGTCGGGGTCTTTGACCCAGGCGACGAACAACACCAACGACGCCATCAACGTGGTCAAGACCGCCGCCGGCGCTCTCGCCCAGGTTCAATCGCTGCTCGTCAACATCCGCCAGACCATCGTTCAGGCCGCCAACGTCGGCACCAACAACTCGACCGCGCTGACCGCCGACGCGCAGGCCGTTTCCGACTCCGTCAACTCGATTGACCGCATCGCGTCCACCACGCAGTTCAACGGCAAAAACCTGCTGGACGGCTCGGCGTCCTCGGCCGGCGCGTCGTTCACCGCCGGGTCCGGCTCGGTCGCTCCGGCGGTCGGCAGCTCGCTGGCGGTCGTCAACCAGGCCAACGCTTACGGCTCGACCGCCCTCAGCGCTTCCAGCGTTGCGCTGGTCGCCGGCACCGCCGACACGGAAAAAGCGACGTTCACCGCTTCGGCCGGCACCTATACGGCCGCTGCGACCTACGGCGGGTCGTTCACGATCAACGGCAAAACCGTCAACTTGACCGGCAACACGAACACCACGACGGACATTCAGACCGCGATTGCCCAGCAGACCGGCCAGAGCTACGCCGTCACCGGCAGCGCCGCGACCTTTCTGACCTTCACCAACGCCGCGACCGGCAAGTCCACCGCCGCGAACTTCGGCAGCTTGACTGCAACCGAATCGGGCGTCACTTACGGCAGCACGGCCAGCGCTCTGGTCGGCACCGCCAGCACGGACACGCACTTGACTTTGAACGGTCAGTCCAGCGGCGCGGTGGAAGCCGACGGCGTCACTTACAGCTTCACCAGCGGCCAGCTCAAAGGCTTGGCGCTTGCGACCAGCTCGACCACGGCGGGCACGATCGGCACGTTCAGCTCCACTGTGGATAAAGCGGTCGCCGGCAACAACTTGCAGTTCCAGATCGGCGCGAACCAGAACCAGACAATCCAGTTGTCCATCAGCAGCACCAAGTCGAACAACGTCGGCGGCTACACCGATGCGGTCAGCGGCAACTCGTTTAAGCTGCAAGACCTGCTGAAAGGCGGCGCGTTGGACCTGACCGACGTGACCGGCAAATCGCAGCAGACGGCGCTCGGCGTCATTGACCAAGCGATCAAGGACATCTCGGCGGCGTCGGAAAAGCTCGGCTCCACCCAGACCAACGTGCTTCAATCGAACATCGCGAGCCTTGCGGTTTCGCAGTCGAACAACGACAGCTCGCTGTCCACGGTCCGCGACACCGACCTGGCCGCGACAGTCGTAGATTACACCAAGAACCAGATTTTGGTTCAGGCCGGCACCAGCGCCCTGTCGTATGCCAACCAGGCCCCGCAGGCGATCCTGAAGCTGCTTCAGTAAACTGCGATTTGTGTCATCTGCGTTTTGGTAAGCCTCGCTTCCAGAGGGCCGCTTCGGCGGCCCTCTTTTTTTGCGTCCGGCGCGAACCGTGCGCGGCGTCGGGTATACTACCCGTATGAACAATCATTTGTCGAAGGCACGGGCGGCGCAGGAGTCGGGCCTGGTCAGCCTGGAAACGCTGGCCCCGGCGCTTTCGGCCTGCTGGACCATCGGGGCGTTCGGGCGGCAGCGCCTGTACATTTTATCCGGCAAGTTCGGTCCCGAGCAGCGTTTTTGCTCGCGGTATGTGGTGTACCCCGAAAGCGGCCCGGAGCGCCCGCAGGCGACCGGCTGGCGGGTCTGCCTGCTGCACGGGTCGCAGGACTACACCAAAGGGCGGCTCGATATTTTGCAGGACCGCATCGCCGAGCTGCCGGACACGGCCGGCTTGATGGAGCACTCGCGGGTGCTCTGCATCAAGGACACCGCCCGCGATGCCCAGCAGGAATGCGTCGCCCATGCCCTCAGCGCCGGCGGCGGCCGGCCCGAGCCGGCGGCGGCCGCTTTGGAGCCTTTGCCGGAAGCCGAAGTGGTCGCGCTGGAAATCGAAGCGGCGATAGCGTAGAGCCTTGATTTTGCACGCAGGCATATTGCGAAGCATATTCTGCTGATGCCGTTCCGCCGCCCCGGTCAACCCTCGACCGGGGCGGCGTTTTGCGTTTGCGTGCCGCCTTGCGAAACGGCCCCGATATATGCCATAATTCTGAACTTAAGGCCCAAGCGCGGAACATTTTCAGGAAAATTTCAGACTGACGGGTTATGCACGCTTTGTTTCTTATGCAGGCATTGTTTTTGCAATTCTGGCACGCGGCGGGGCGGTGGCTGACCGGCGGGGATGCGTGGAGCCTGGTGCGGACCGGGGCGGACATTCTCATTGTCGCGTATTTGGTCTACCGCCTGATGATGCTGGCGAAGGGAACGCGGGCGTGGCAGATTATCACCGGCCTGGTGGTCTTTGTCGCCATGCTGCTGTTTTCCACCTGGGCGCATTTGTCGGCGCTGAGCTGGGTCTTGCAGCAGATTCTGCCGCTCGGCCCGGTGGCGATTGTGATTTTGTTTTTCCCGGAGCTGCGGCATGCGCTGGAAGAAGTCGGGCGGCTCGGCTTTTGGGGCAAAGGCTTCACCGGGCTGGACCGCGAAAATTTGTCGTCGCTGGTCGGCGAGATTGTGCAGTCCGCCGAGCGATTGTCGGACAAAAAGATCGGGGCGCTCTTGGTTTTGGAGCGCGAAACGGGCCTCAGCGACATTGTGGAGACGGGGACGCTGCTGAACAGCGAAGTCAACGCCGACCTTTTGTGCACGCTGTTTTATCCGGGGTCGCCGCTGCACGACGGCGCGGTGGTGGTGCGGCGGGACCGGATTGTGGCGGCGGGCTGCACTCTGCCGCTGTCGGAAAGCCGCAGCGTTCAGGGCATGCAGGTGCATACGCGCCACAAGGCCGCGCTGGGCATCACCGAGCAGAGCGACGCGCTGGTCGTGGTGGTTTCGGAAGAAACCGGCATCATCTCGCTGGCGTTCGGCGGGAAAATGGTGCGCGGGCTGCGCGACGACGGCCGCCTGCGCGATTTGCTGATCCGCGAGTACACGGGCCGCGAGCCGAGCCTGCGCCGCCGCCGCAGCTTGATCCGGCCCCGCGCCGCCCGCAAAGATGCGCCGCCGAACGCCGGCAAAGACGCGCCGGCGCGTGTGCCGGAAACAGTTGTCGTCGCCGAAGCCGCGCCGGAGCCGGCGGAAACACGCTTTTAGCGTAGACCGGCACTGAAAGTGCCATTCACCATGCTTTCTGCCCTGCGCTACAACTTCGGCTACAAGCTGCTGGCCCTGTGCTTTGCCGTTGTCCTGCACTTCTACGTCGCCGGACTGGTCAACACCCGCCCGTCGCATGTTTTGATTGTACCCCTGTCGGTGCGGAACCTGCCGCCGAACCTGATTTTGGATACGTCCGCGCTGCCGCCGGTGACGCTGACCCTTGACGGCGCTCCCGAAGAAGTCAGCCGCCTGTCGGCGGCGACTGTGACGGCCTGGGTGGACTTGTCCCACGCCAGGCCCGGCGCGACCGGGCCGCTGCCGGTGCATCTGGCCGGGCTGCCGCCCACCGTGTCGGCGGACCCGCCGCCGCCGGTCGTGCTGCCGCTGGAAACGCGCCGCCGCCGGCAGATGCCGGTGGGGGCCGACGACATCGGCTCGACGCCCGCCGGGTATTCGTTCGCCGCGCCGGTGATCACGCCGCGCGAGGCGGTGGTGACCGGCACCCGCGCGGCGGTCGGGTCGGTGGCTCGCCTGGCCGCGCAGGCCGACCCGGACCAAGCGCCGGGAGCGGTGGACGAGGATTTCACCATTGCCGCGCTGGACGCGTCGGGCAGCCCGGTCGGCGACGTTACGGTTTCCCCGGCGACCGTCCATGTGCGCCTGGACACGGTTCGCTCGCTGTCCCGCAAAACCTTGATTGTCAGCGCCGATGTGGTCGGCACGCTGGCCCCCGCGTTTCGCTTCGGCAGCATTGAAGCGTCGCCCGCCACTGTCACCGCCGAAGGCCGCCCGGAGCTGCTGGCGGCGATTGGAACCCTGACGACTCGTCCGATTGATGTGTCCGGGGCGGACAAAGATGTGGTCCGCCGGGTCTCGGCAATCGTGCCCGCCGGAGTCCGCGTGTCGCCGCCCGGCCCAATCACTGTCACCGTGCATGTGCTCGGCCCGCCGGCCGCTGTGCCGCTGCCGGCCGCCGTCCCGCCGCCCGCCTCCCTGCCCGCGCCCGCTCCGGCAGCGCCTCAGCATCCGATTTAAGAGTTTTTCAGAAAATCTACGGAGAAAATTGCAGTTTCATGCCTGACAAGTTATTTGGAACCGACGGTGTGCGCGGAGTCGCCAACACCGAGCTGACCCCGGCGCTGGCGATGGCCCTGGGCGCGGCCGCCGCCCGCACCCTGGGGCGCGGGCACACGCCGCGCTTTGTGGTGGGGCGCGACACGCGCATTTCGGGCACGCTGCTTGAGTCGGCGCTGGCCGCCGGGCTGTGCTCGATGGGAGCGCAGGTGGTCACCGCCGGCGTCGTCCCGACCCCCGCCGTCGCCGGCATCGCCCGCATGCAGGCGTTCGACGCCGGCGTGGTCATTTCGGCGTCGCACAACCCGTTCCGCGACAACGGCATCAAGTTTTTCGGCGGCGACGGCTTCAAGCTCGACGACGCGCTGGAAGCCGAGATTGAAGCGCACGTCCCCGCAGCGGACTCCTGGCCGAAGCCGTCCGGCGCGGGCGTGGGGCGCGTGACCCACGACCCGCACCTGTGCGACTTGTACGCCGGGCACCTGGAAGACGCAATGGACGGCGTGACGCTGCAAGGGATGAAGATCGTGCTGGACGGCGCAAACGGAGCCAACTCCGCGCTCGGCCCGCGCGTCGCCGCCGACCTCGGCGCGGACGTGATTACGCTGTCGTGCGCTCCCGACGGCGTAAATATCAACGCCGGCTGCGGGTCGCTGCATCCCGGCGAGATGTGCCGCCGGACGGTCTCCGAAGGCGCGGCGATGGGGATGGCGTTTGACGGCGACGCCGACCGGGTGATGCTGTCCGACGAGCGGGGGCGGCTGGTGGACGGCGACCGGGTGATGCTGCTGATCGGCCGGCACCTGGCGGCGTCGGGCAGGCTCAGCCACGGCACGGTGGTCGGGACAATCATGAGCAACATGGGGCTGGAAGCGGCGCTCCGTCAGTCCGGCCTGACCCTTCACCGCACGGCGGTCGGCGACCGCTACGTTTCGGAAGCGATGCGCGGCGGCGGGTATGTGCTCGGGGGCGAAAAGTCGGGGCATTTGATCTTCGGGCATCTGACCACCACCGGCGACGGCCTCTTGACCGCGCTGCAAGTCCTGAAAGTGATGCGCGAAACCGGGCAGCCGCTGTCGGCGCTGGCGGATCAAATGACCGAGTACCCGCAGGTGCTGCTCGGGGTCCAGGTCCGCGACCGGCAGGCGTGGGCGTCCGACCCGGACATTCAAGGCGCGATCCGGGCCGCCGAAGAGCGCTTGTCGGGCCGGGGCCGGGTCAATGTCCGGGCATCGGGCACCGAAAAGCTGGTCCGGGTGATGGCCGAAGGCCCCGACCAGGCCGAGATAGACACGCTGGCCCGGAGCTTGATCGGGTTGATTGGGGAAAAGTGCGGCGCTTAGCGCTCACTTTCCCACCCACACGACTTCAACTCCGGGCAGCTTGGCGGGGAGGGTACGGACCAAAACCCGCATGCCCGGCGTCTCGGTCGCGCCGTGCCCGGCATCGAGCAGCGCTAGGCCCCGCGCTTCGGCGTCCAAGAACTCATGGTGCCGGACATCGCTCGTGACATACGCGTCGGCCCCCGCCGCCTGCACGTCTGCGGCCAGCGCTGCGCCTGCGCCGCCGCAGACGGCGACCCGCGCGATCATCCGCCGGGGATCGCCGCCGCAGCGCAGGGCGCTGGTTTCCGCGCAGCCCAGGGCGGACTCGACAAACCGGGCGAAATCCGCCAGCGGGCGCGGCGACGCCAGCATCCCCAGCCGGGGCAGGGCGGAAAAGCCGCCGGCTCCGAGCGGGGCGACGTTTCTCAGCTCCAGGCATTCGGCCAGCGTGTCGTTGATCCCGCCCGGCGCGGCGTCCCAGTTGGTGTGCATGGCATACAGGCCGATGTCGTGCTTGATCAGCGTTTTAACGGCGGCGGAGACGGGGTCTGCGCCGAGGCGCTTTATTGGGTGGTAGATGAGGGGATGGTGGGCGGCGACAAGCTGCACCCCCCGCGCGGCGGCCCGGCTTACGGCGTCCGGGGTCGCGTCCAGGCAGACCCCGAGCTTGGTCACTTCGAGGCTGTCGCGGCTCACCAGCAGCCCCACCGGGTCGCCGTCCAGTGCCGTGTCTTCCGGGGCCAATCCCCGCAGAATTTCCAAAACGTCGCTGAGTGTCATTTGCGCCTCCGTTTGCACCGCAGTTTTGGGTATGATACGAGTGATTGTCGCTTGTCTGCTCCCGGCCCCGGAATTGTCCGCCGTGCCGCTATGCTACCCGGAGACCTCTATGAACTGCAAGCCTTTGCGCCGCAGCTTTTTCCTCGCCTTGCTGCTGGCTGCTTTGCTGTCCGCCGGGCCGCTTTCTGCCCAAAATGGGGGCGCTCCGATCTCCACCCAGTCCGACGCCGCGTATCAAGCGCTGACTGCCGGCGACGTGTATGTGGACCCGAGCATTCAGGGCATAGACATCCAGACGCTTCAGCAGGCGGCTTCGGGCGGCCAGGACCACCCGCGCACGCCTGTCAAGATCGCCATTTTGGCGTCCCTGCCGCCCGCCTATGTCGGCAATCTGCGGCAGGCCGAAGCGTCGGACCCGGCGCTGAACGCTAAAGTCGGCAGCAAGCTGCGCGGCTTTTACTCGTTTCAGCTTCACAAAGCGCTGGACATGGGCGACGAGCCGCTGATACTGGTGGCGCTCCAGCGGCCCGATGCAGGCGTCTCGCTGTGGACTACGGCGCTGAGCGGCCCGGAGCGGCTGGCGCTGGAAAACAAGTACGCCGCCGCGATCAGCGCCAACCCGCAGAACGGCACGACTCAGCTTGTGCAGGCGACCGTTGCCGCGATCAACGGCAAAGGGCAAAAAAGCCAGGGACTGGTCTGGGGCTTTATTCTGCTGGTCGTCGCCGGCATCACAGCGCTGATCGTCCGCGCCGGGCGAAAGCGAAAAGCCGCGCTGGCCGAAGCCCGCCCGCCGGTGGACGCGCTGCGGCAGAACGTCTTGCAGGGCATCGAGTATTTGGACAACTACGGCGCGGTGCTGCCGCCGAACAACCCGGACTCGGACCAAACACGCGGCTTCCGCCAGGCGGCCTCGGCCAAATACGAGCAGGCCGTCAAGATTTTAGACCGGGCCACGGAGATGACCGATTTGGGCCGGGCCAATGCCCTGCTGACCCAGGCCCAGGCGGATATTGGGGCCGCGCGGGCCGCCCAGGACCGGGCGCTCGGCAACACGGCAAGCATGCCCGGCGACGCCGCCCTGCGCCCGCCGCCGCTGCCGGAGTCGCAGGCGGCGGTCAGCGCGATTCCCGCCAATCAGCGCGGCGTGTCGTTTTTCTCGGGCCGCCCCGCGCCGCTCGGCTCTTTGGTGCCCGTCACGCTGACGCTGGGGGGCCAAAGCCGGCAGGTGCTGGTGACGCCTGACGAAGCCGATGAGCTGCGGCAGGGCCGGATCCCGCAGGTGCGGGCGTTTGAGTCCGGCGGCCAGTCCGTGCCGTGGTACGCTTATTCCGGCTACGACCCGTACCGCGATTACTGGCGCTGCCAAAACAGCGGCTGGAACAGCATGGATGGTTTTCTAGCGGGCTACCTGGCCGCCGACCTGCTCGGCGGCATGCTCACGCCCGCATACGGCATGGGGTACGGTCCGTATGCGTTTGCAACCGACATGCCCCTGTACCAGCAGGGTTACGCTCAAAGCTATGGCGGCGGCTACGGCGGCGGTTATGCCGATGGCGGCGGCTATATCGGCGGCGATTACGGCGGAAACACAGACGCTTCGGGCGCATCCGGCGGCGCTTTCGATACGACCGGCTTCGACTCCGGCTCCGCCGGGGGCGGCGACTTTTTCGGCGACAGCGGTTTCGGCGACGGCGGGTTCGGGGGTGACGGCGGGTTCGGCGGCGACGGCGGAGGCGACGGGGGCGGGGGAGACGGCGGGGGCGGGGACGGCGGCTAAGTGGCTGCGTTCTTGACGCCGGGGTGTCTCCGTGCTACAATAGGGGCATCACTGATGCTTTCCGAGGAGTCCCCATGAAAATTACCCTTGCCCGCGTGGCGCTGGCCGCCGGGCTTGCCGCGCTGCCGCTGTCCGCCGCCGCCGCGCCTGCCCCTGCCGCCGGCCCCATCGTCCGCATGGCGACCACGCGCGGCGTGATTTTGATCAAGCTGAACCCGAAGGACGCCCCGATGAG
The DNA here is from genome assembly GCA_965246745.1 of Capsulimonadaceae bacterium. Taxonomy (GTDB): domain Bacteria; phylum Armatimonadota; class Armatimonadia; order Armatimonadales; family Capsulimonadaceae; genus JANXMY01. The sequence goes on along the minus strand of OZ251980.1, from coordinate 420,179 downwards.
CTGCGCGAACTTTGAAAAGCTGGTCAAAAAAGGCTTTTACAACGGCCTGACGTTCCACCGGATCACCGACCTCAACCCCGGCGTGCCGTCCAAGATCGTTCAGGGCGGCGACCCGGCCGGCAACGGCTCCGGCGGGCCGGGTTACACCATCAAAGGCGAGTTCAAGTCGAACGGCGTCCCGAACCCGCTGACCCACATCGCCGGCGCGGTCGCGATGGCCCGCACCGGCCAGCCCGACTCCGCCGGCTCGCAGTTTTACCTCTGCGTCAACCCCGTGCATTTTCTGGACGGCAATTATGCCGTGTTCGGCCAGGTCATCAAGGGCCTCGATGTGGCCGGCAAGCTGCAAGTCGGTGACAAAATGACCAAAGTAACGCTCGTGAAATAGGCTACCGGAAGGAGAAGCGACCATGACAAAGCGTGTTCAGGCCCAGGTTTCGGGCCGCGTGCAGGGAGTGGGGTATCGTTACTTCGCCGCCCATGTCGCCGGACAGCTCGGCGTCGTCGGCACCGTGCGAAACGCCGAAGACGGCGGGGTGATTGCCGTGGCCGAAGCCGAAGAAGAGTCGCTGCACGAGTTTCTGAAAGCCTTGCGGCACGGGCCGCACGCCGCCGAAGTGACGGCTGTTTCGACGGCGTGGGACGAGCCGACCGGCGAGTTTTCAGGCTTCGCGGCAGTCGCCTGACGACCAAACGGCCCGGCGCTCATGCGCCGGGCCGTTTGTTTTCGGGAACGGCTATTTCCCGAGCCGCGCCAGGCCGTTTTTGGCCGAGGCGCTGCTTGGGCTGAGCGCCAGCGCTTTGGTGTAAGCGGCCCGCGCCAGGTCTTTTTTGCCCAGCTTTTCGTAGACAACGCCCAAGTCGTTTTGAATCAGGACGCTGCTTGGGTCAAGCTGCCCCGCCTCGGTCAAGGCCGCCGCCGCGTCGTCCATCTTTCCTTCGCCGATCAGCAGCAGGCCGAGGTTCGACTCGATGCCGGCTTTGGCTTTCGGCGAGTCGGCTTTCAGCGCCAGCGCCTTGCGGTACGCGGCTTCGGCTTCCGGCTTGTTGCCGGCGTTCTGCTGCAAAATGCCGATGTTGGCCTGCACGCTGAAGTCGTCGGGCTTAGCTTGAGCGGCCTGCGTGTAATACCCGACGGCGTCGGCGGTCTGCTTGGCGGCGGACGCGGCTTCGGCCAGCGCGACATACGCGCTGAACTTTTCGGTGGTGCCCAGCGCCAGCGCCGTTTTCAGATAAGGAATGGCTTTGGCGTCGCTGCCGGTTTGGTGGTACAGCAGGCCCGCGTACAGCGGGGCGCGGCTGTCTTTGGGGTTTAGGGCGGCGGCCTGTTCAAACGCGGCGGCGGCATCGGCATGGCGGCCCGCTTTTTCCAGCACGAGGGCATAATTGGCAGCGAGCTGGGGGTCTTTCGGGGTCTGCGCCAGTGCCGATTGATACAAGCTGATGGCTTTAGGATAGTTGCCGGTCTGCTGATAGGCGACCCCGAGGTTGTCCCGGAACCCGGCGACTTCTTTCGGATGGAGCCGAACGACGGCTTCCAGCTCGGGAATGGCCTGCGGGATTTGGTTCTGGTTCAGGTAGATAGACGCCAGCATTTCGTGCGCCTGCACCACATTCGGCGAGTCTTTGAGGACTTCCTGCAATGTTTTGGCGGCCGCCGCGTATTTCTTGTCGTTGTAGTCTTTAAACGCCTGGCTCATTTTGTCGGTTTCCTGCTCGGTCGGGTCCTGGGCGGTGTCGCCCGGCCCCCGTGTCGGAATGCCTGACGCATGGTTGGTGACGGCGTTTCCGACCCCCCCGCGTGCGTTTTCGCCCTGCGCCCACACGGAGCCTGCCGCCGCGAAGCAGAGCAGCCCGGCCCCGAGTATGGTTTTTGTCTTCAGCATATTTTTCTTCATATCTTTCTCCCTGTTTTTCTCCGTTTTGTGCGTGCGAACTCTGAAACTTCCGTTATTTTACCCCGAGACGCGCAAAGTTGGGGTATCCTGCTGCTGATGGAACACGATGCGTCCCAAAAACTGGCTGAAACGCTAAAAAATGCCCTCAGCAAGCCGCTCGGCGACGGCGGCGACCTGCGGCTGACGGCGGCGCTGCACCGGCGGCACCCGGCGGAGATTGTCGGGGCGATGGCCCAGATGACCCGCGCGGAAACGCTGGCGGTGTTCAACTGGCTCGACAACGCCCGCGCCGCCGAAGTTTTGGACGAGCTGCCGCCGGACACGGTTCGCTTTTTGACGGACAATGCCCCCAACGGGCGCATTACGGCGCTTTTGGACCACCTGCCGATGGACGATGCCGCTGAAGTGATTTCCGAAGCCGACCCGCGCCTCGCCAAGTCCCTGCTGGCCGATTTGGAGGCCCGCGCCCCGCTGGATGCCGCCGAAGTGCGCCGCCTGCTGGCCTATCCCGAGGGCACGGCAGGCCGCCTTCTGACCGACAAGTTCGCGCGGGCGTCGCCGGCCGAGACCGCCGCCGAGGTGCTGGCGTATTTGCGGCGGACGGCGGACGCGCTCGAAACGATCAATGAGATTTATGTGCTGACCGATGACGGCGGAGTTTTGGTCGGCGTGTTTTCGGTGCAGTCGCTGCTGCTGGCCGCGCCGGGGCAGGCCGTGTCCGAGTTTATGACCCATGAGCCGATTTCGGTGCCGCCGGAAACCAAGCAGAAAGTCGCCGCCGCCCTGATTTCCCGCTACGACTTACTCACACTTCCAATTACCGACGGCGGCGGAAAGATGCTCGGCATTGTCACGATTGACGATATTATTGATGTGCTCATGGAAGAGTTCAACGAAGAATACTTACGCGCGGTCGGGTCGGATGCCGAAGAACTTGAGAAGAAATCTCCGGTGCAGATCGCCAAGATGCGGCTGCCGTGGATCATGACAACCCTGCTGATTGAGCTGCTCGCCGGGGTGGTGATTCATGCGTTCGACAAGACCCTGACGAAATTCATTCTTTTGGCATCGTTTATGCCGATCATCTCGGCCATCAGCGGCAACACGGGCCTTCAGTCGGCGGCGATTATTATTCGCGGCTTGTCGTCGGGGCAGGTGACTCTCGGCGGGTGGCGGCATGCGCTCGGGCGGCAGGCGGCGACGACTTTGATTCTCGGCGGTACTTGTGCGCTGACTTTGGGAATGATTGCCGGCGTGTGGGACCGGCATTTTGTGTTCGGCCTGGTGGTCTTTCTCGGCATGTTTATTTCGGTCAACATCGCCGGGGTGATTGGGACCTGTATTCCCCTGTTGTCGAAGCGGGCCGGCTTCGACCCGGCCCTGACCGCCGGGCCGTTTGAGACGGCGTTTCAGGATGTGGTCGGCATCTCGATCTTTCTTTCCCTGGCGTCGGCCCTGCTGACCTGGCTGCATTAGCTTCCGCCCGAAGTTTCAGGGTCCGCTTGACAAACCCGGCGCTGCCTGCTATACTCTGGTCGTAGCTTTTTAACCGTGCTCTTTTTCGACCGTGCCCTTTAATTCCGTCCTGCGAGGCGGGGAAGGCAAGCGTCCCCCCAGGCCAGTGAACGCCGACTGCCTGCCCGCCTGCGCCCTCATTCCTTGCATCTCCCGAGGCGAACGCATGCCCGCACCGACCGAACACTCTGCCGAACAACCCGCCAGCCTCGCCGCAGCGGCGACAATCATGGACGCCGACGAAATGCGGCGGGCGTGGACACGCATCGCCCATGAAGTGCTGGAAAAAAACCGGGGCGTTCAGGACCTCGTGATTGTCGGCATCCTCCGCAAAGGCGGCCCGCTGGCCCGGCGGCTGGCGGATGCCGTGGAGCGCATCGAAGGCACGCCCGTCCCCTGCGGCGTCCTGGATATTTCGCTGTACCGCGACGACTTCCGCACGTATCAGCCGCAGGTCGGCACCACCCAAATCCCGTTCGACATTGAAGGCAAGCGGCTTGTCCTGGTAGACGACGTGGCGTTCACAGGCCGCACCGTCCGCGCGGCTTTGGGCGCTCTGGTGGATTTGGGCCGCCCGGCCGTGACTCAGCTTGCCGTTCTTGTGGACCGGGGCCACCGCGAGCTGCCCATTCGCCCGGATTATGTCGGAAAAAACCTGCCGACCGGCAAAAAAGAGTTTGTGAAAGTTTTTTTAAGCGAGCTGGACGGCGAAGACAAAGTGGTTATTCACAAAGAGGCGGCGCACTGATGAGCTTAATCGGAAAAGAGCGAGGGCATGAGACACGAGGGCGTGAACGCCCGCGCTGGGGGGCGAAGCGCCAAGCCGCCACCTGCGTGGCGGAAGATGAAAACGTGGTTCTTCGGCCCGCGCAGGCGGGTCTTTGGCGTCTGCGCCCCCCAGCGAGGGCGTTCACGCCCTCGTGTCGCATACCCTCGTGTCTCATGCCCTCGCAAACCGCGCCTCTGCCTATCTGGGGACTACGCATATGAGGCGAAAAGACCTGCTGGATTTGCAAAGCCTCGGGGCGGACGAGATCACCTATCTGCTCGACACGGCGCAGTCGTTTCGAGAGATCGTCACGCGGCCCGTCAAAAAAGTCCCGACCCTGCGCGGCAAATCGGTGGCGACCCTGTTTTTCGAGCCGAGCACCCGCACGCGGACTTCGTTTGAGGCGGCGGCGAAGATCATGTCCGCCGATACGTACAGCCTCACCGGCAGCACGAGCAGCGCGACCAAAGGCGAATCGCTTAAAGACACGATGCTGACACTCGATGCCATGGGGATTGATGCGTTTGTCCTCCGGCATGGGCACAGCGGCGCGGCGCATCTTGCCGCCCAATATGTGCCGGGCAAGCCGGTCATTAATGCCGGGGACGGGACGCACGAGCACCCGACCCAGGGGCTTTTGGACCTGCTGACCATTCGCCAGGTCAAAGGCCGGATTGACGGCCTGACCGTGGCGATTGTCGGCGATGTTCTGCACTCGCGGGTCGCCCGGTCGAACCTTTGGGGGCTGACCCGCATGGGCGCTCATGTCCGCCTGGTTGCCCCGCCGACCCTGCTGCCCGCCGAGGCCGAACAGCTTCCCGTTTCGGTCTACACGAACCTCGAAGCGGGCCTGGAAGGCGCAGACGTGGTCAATGTCTTACGCATTCAACTCGAGCGCCAGGACTCGGCGTTTTTCCCGTCGGTCCGCGAATACGCCCGCTTGTTCGGGGTCAGCAAAGCCAAGCTCAAACACGCCGCGCCGGACGTGACCGTGCTGCATCCCGGTCCGATGAACCGGGGCGTGGAGATCGCGTCGGCGCTGGCCGATGACCCCGAAATCGCCGTGATTACCGACCAGGTCACCAACGGCGTCGCCGTCCGCATGGCGGTTTTATTTTGGCTGATGGGCGCTCCGCCCGCGCCGGAGGCAGGCCGCCGATGAGTTTGAGCCGTGTGTTGCGTTACGGGGGCGGCCTCGTCCTTGCCACGATTTTGCTGGCCGTGCTGCTGCCGCTGGCGGGGGTTGTCAAGTCCAAATTTCTGCCGCCGAGCGTCGCTTACGGCACGGCGGCGGGCCGCGCTTTCGGCCAAATCACGAAAAAAGAAGTGCAGCCGAGCGCCAACCCGTTCAAAGTCGGCGAGCATATTTATTTGGTGGACTATCAGTTTTACGCCCCCGACCCGCCGGGGCGCGGCGCGGTCAAGCCCGGCCCGAAGCAGCTTCGCACCGGCCAAGTGCGGGTGGACCAGAGTGTGTGGGGAGACAGCGATCACCCGGAGAAAAGCGGCGTTCAGCCGGGGGACCGGGTGGTGGTCAAATACGAAAAGACGTACCCGGAGATCAGCGGCATTGTTCAGCCGGTTGATTTGGGACGTGGCTGCGGTCCCGGCGCAAACATTCTGAGCGGCTGGCTGGTGTTTCTAGCCGCCGACCTCGCGCTCGGGTATGTCCTGATGCTGCTGGTGATGGAGCGGTTCGGGGCGAAAGAGAACCTATAAAGAACCTATGACGACGCTCCTCAAAAACGGCCGGGTCGTGGACCCGGCGAACAATCGCGACGAGATCGCCGATGTGCGGGTCGGCGCAGACGGCATGATTGCCGAAGTCGGCCCAAATCTGCCTGCCGAGGACGGCATTGCCGTTGTAGACTGCGCGGGGTATGTCGTCGCGCCGGGCCTAATAGATATGCACGTCCACCTGCGCGTGCCCGGCCAGGAATACAAGGAAGATGTCGCCTCGGGCACGGCGGCGGCGGCGGCGGGCGGCTTCACGGCGATTGCCTGCCAGCCGAACACCGCGCCGCCGATTGACACGGCGCAGATCGTGCAGGACATCCACCGGCAGGCCGAAGGGGCGTCGGCGCGGGTCTACATTGTCGCCGCCGTCTCAAAAGCGCTGAAGAACGCCGAGCTGACCGAGATGGCGGACCTCAAAGACGCCGGGATTGTCGGCATCGGCGACGATGCGTATCCCGTTCAGAACGCGCTGTTTCTGCGCCGGGCAATGCTCTACTGCGCAATGCTCGATTTGCCGTTTGTCGCCCACTGCGAGGACAAAGACCTGACCGGCGACGGCGTGATGAACGAAGGCTATGTCTCGACTGTGCTGGGGCTGAAAGGCATCCCGCGCGACGCCGAAAACACCGCGACGGCCCGAAATATCCTGCTGGCGCAGGCCGTAAATTGCCGCCTGCATATTCTGCATGTCAGCACGAAAGAAAGCGTCGAGATTATCCGGCACGCCAAAAGTTTGGGCGCACCGATTACCGCCGAGACCTGCCCGCAGTATGTCGCGCTCACCGACGAAGCCTGCCTCGGCTACGACACCAACGCCAAAATGTCGCCGTCACTTCGCACCGCCGCCGACCAATCGGCGATCATTGAAGGCCTCAAAGACGGCACGCTGGACGCGATTGCGACCGACCATGCGCCCCATGCGCCGCACGAAAAAGAGCAGGAGTTCGCCCTCGCCCCGTTCGGAATGCTCGGCTTGGAAACCTCGCTCGGCCTCGTCATCACGCATTTAGTGAAGCCCGGCCACCTGACTCTTTTGCAGATGGTCGCAAAAATGTCCGTCGCCCCCGCGCGAATCTTAAACGTCGTCGGCGGCAGCTTAACCGTCGGCGCACCCGCCGACATCACGGTCTTCGACCCCGACGCCGAATGGACTGTGGACGTAACCAAGTTCAAGTCCAAGTCCCGCAACTCGGTTCTAAACGGCGTGACGCTAACCGGGAAATCGGTGATGACATTTGTGGACGGGCGGCGGATTGTTTTGGAGTAGCCGGACGGCAGAACAGCCACGGAATGAATCCCGAGGCTCGGACAAACCAGCGCCCTCCGGGTCTGCCAGTGCAGCCCTCCGGGTCTGCCAGTGCAGTCGCGGCGACGCGGGAATGAAACGTAAAAATAGGCGATGCCGTAATCTTTCGTCGTTTCGACGATGGTTTTCTTAGCCTCGGGTTTCAATCCGTGGTGCAATGCGCGGAGGCTTTCATGTCCTTCCTTACGCTGATTGGCAAAACTTTGATTGGCAAATACCGGTGGCATATAGTTGCAGCATTTATTTTATTGCCTCTAATTGTCTTCGTCATCTGGTTTTCGATCTACGCGGCTTATATGAAGAACGAGCCGAGCTTCGCGGAGGCAAAAAAGACGCTGCTGCTGATCCGTCAGGGAAGCTTAAAGCCGAGCCATTCCGGGTCGGTCTCGACTCCGGATCGCATGACCTATGTGACCCACGCTTCCAACGGGGCATTGACAGTGCTTTGGCCTTACAATCTGGCCCATGATGACAATTACTTTGAGGGGCTGCTGTTTAGCGATACCGTGTTGACGACAGACAAGGTAACGGCGCTTGCCCCGACGCGCTATCCGACTGCCAACAAAGCATGGATGACGCACTTGACTGTGGACCGAAGAATCAGCGAGCATTGGTATCACGTTCAAGGCGAAATGTACAAATAAACGACCCATGACACACGCACATCTCGTCCTCGCGGACGGCACAATTTACTCGGGAACGGCGTTCGGCGCGGCGGGGACTTCCCTCGGCGAAGTCGTGTTCAATACGGGCATGACGGGCTATCAGGAGATTTTGACGGACCCGAGCTACGCCGGGCAGCTGGTCGCGCTGACTTATCCCATCATCGGCAACTACGGGGTCAACCCGGACGACTTCGAGTCGCGGCGCGTTCAGGTGTCGGGCTTTATCGTCAAAGAGCTGGCCGACGCGCCCTCCAATTGGCGCTCGACGGGGACATTGGATGCGTTTCTGAAAACCAACGGCGTGGTCGGCATCGCGGGCCTGGACACGCGGGCGCTGACCCAAAAATTACGCTCGGTCGGTGTGATGATGGGCGCGGTCTCGTCGGAATTGGCTCCGTCGGAGCTGACGGCGAAGCTGGCCGAGTCGGCGGGGTACGCCGAGGTCAATTACATGGCGCAAGTCACGACCGACGCGCCTTACGTCTGGCCGTCGGCACTGGAGACGACGAAGTATCGGGTCGCGCTTTTGGACTGCGGGGTCAAGTTCAACATTCTGCGCTCGCTGGCCGCGCTTGGGGTCGAAACCACCGTGTTTCCGGCCTACACGCCTGCCGAAGCGATCCTTGCGACTAACCCCGACGGCGTGTTTTTGTCGCCCGGCCCCGGCGACCCGGCCCTGCTCGGCGACATTGTGAACTCGGTGCGTATTCTCGCGCATGCCAAGCCGACCATGGGCATCTGCCTCGGCAACCAATTAATCGGCTGCGCGTTCGGCGGGCATACGTTCAAGCTGCCGTTCGGACACCGGGGCGCGAACCATCCCGTGAAAGATTTGGAGTCGGGCCGGGTGGTGATTACCTCGCAGAACCACGGCTACGCGCTGGCCGCCGACGGTTTCACCGATCCCGAGATTGAAGTCTGGCAGGTGAATTTGAATGACGGCACGGTGGAGGGCCTGCGGCACCGAACGCTGCCGATTTTCACCATTCAGTACCATCCGGAAGCGTCCCCCGGCCCCGCCGACAGCCGGGGCTGCTTTGCCCGGTTTTTGCAGATGATTGACGAGCACCGTGGGTAGCCCCCCCGCCCACCCCAATAAAATCTCAATTCTGGGGAGCAATACAGACAAGGCCGGCGGGCGGCTTCTCCTACTCTGGCTCCCCAGAATTGGGGCGGGGGGGCTTCTGCTCCTTGTCCGCCTCGTCGCGCTGGGGACCGACCCGCCGGGGTGGCTGTCGTGGAGCACGGGAACGGCCACCGACGAGGGGTATTACACGCTGGATGCCCGGCACGAAGCGCTATTTGGGGTTTGGGCACCGGGAAACTTCCACGACCGGCTGCTGTCGCCGCTTTTAAGCGTGATGCAGCAGGGCGTGTTCAGCGTGTGCGGCACGGGCTTGGTGCAGGCCCGTGGGCTGTCCGTGCTGTTCAGCTTGCTCACGCTCGGCGTCTTCTGGCTGGCCCTGCGCCGGGCGTATGACGCGCGAACGGCCGATCTTGGAACGCTGCTGCTTGGGCTTGCGCCGCCGTTTGTGCTGTACAATAGACTTGCGCTTCAGGAAACGCCGGCCGTTTTCTGGCTGACGCTGGCGTTCTGGCTGTGGGCGCAGAAGTGGGGCGCGTGGTCGGGGGCGTCGCTCGCGCTGGCCTGCGTTTTCAAGGGCCTGGCGCTGTTCGCGCTGCCGCTGGCGCTGGTCGGCCCCCCCGCCCCAATTCTGGGGAGCCGGAGGGAGAAGGCGCAGCAAGGCAAGAGGGCGCAGCAAGGCAAGAGGGCGCGGCAAGGCAAGAGGGCGCGGCAAGCAGCGCCCCTACGGGCGTCTTTTCTCTGGCTTTCCAGAATTGGGGCGGGGGGGCTTCTCTTGCTTTACTTGGCGCTCTGGTACGGCCCGCACCACGCGGAGCTTGCGCGGATGGCGGCGTTTTACCGCCTGCACCAAATGCAGCCGCACTCGCTCGTCAGCGTGTGGCTGAACATGAAGCGCGGGCTGACCGGCGGCGAGCGCGGAGTCGTGCCGTTTCTGCTGGCGCTTGTGCCCGTGCTGTGCGCTCTGGCAAGCCTTGCTGTTTGGAAGCGGCGCGAATGGACGCCGGCCGACACATATCTCGCGCTGTGGCTGGCGGGCGGGCTGGCGTTTTGCCTGCTGTCGTCGTATGCGCCGAGCCGGTATTATGTGCTGTTCCTGCCGCCGCTGGCGGGATTGGCGGCCCGCAGCCTGGCGGGAATGGGGCGCAGCGCTCAGATGGCCGCCGCCGGGCTGTTTCTGCTGACAAGCGGCGGGTGGCTCGGCGCGGCCTGGGCGGCCCGCAGCGATGCGCGGGCCGAGGCGGGCCGAACCCTGGCGCGGCGGCTGCCGCCGGGCAGCACGGTCGTCGGCGAGTTCGCCCCGGCGCTGTGTTTAGACACAAGATTACGGGCGGCTCCGGTTCAGCCGGGGTTGTCCAACGATAATCGGCCGGTCGAAGCGCTCCATGCCGACGCGATTGCCGTGACCCGGACCCCGTTTTGGGAGAATTGGTGGCGGACGCGCTACCCGGACATCGTGCAGCCGTCCCATCAGATTGCGACGTTCACGCTGGGCGGCTCCCGGCGGTATGTGGTGGACGTGTACCGGGTGAAATGATTCGGCTCAATAAGCAGCCTCGAGAAAAGCGCGAGGGAATAAATTCCTCTCGCTGAATAGCGTCCTTCGGACGACAAGAAACCTAACGCAATCTGCTCCTACATCCGAAGGATGCAATTCAGCAGATACGAAGTAATGCCGAAGGCATAGAGGAATTTATTCCCTCGCGCTTTCCTCGAGGCTGCTGTTATGCTCAAAACTGCCTTGCGATACTTACTGTCTTTTCTTGTCATCGCCTCGGGCGTCATGCACTTTGTCGCGCCGGACAAGTTCACGAAAATCGTCCCGGACTGGCTGCCTGCGCCGCGAGCTTTGGTTTCTGTCAGCGGCTTTTTCGAGATCGCCGGCGGCCTCGGGCTGCTGGTGAAACCGACGCGGAAACTGGCCGGGTGGGGGCTGGCCGCGCTGTTTGCCGCCGTGTTTCCGGCAAATATCAACATGGCCGTCCATAAGATTTACACTGACAACCCCTGGATACTCTGGGGGCGGCTGCCGTTTCAAGCCGTCTTCATCGCCTGGGCCGTTTGGCTTACCCGGCCTGACGACAGCAAAGCAGACACGCTATGACGCTGGACGATCTGTATCCTTACTGGGACGACTCGCATCAAGAACTGGTCGAGACCGTCGCCGGGCTGAAAGAATGGCAGCTCGAGACCGTGCCCGGTCCCGGCGGGCGCTCGCTGCACGAGATTTTGCTCGGCTTTCTGCGGGCCGAGCGCTACTGGGTCGGGCACCTGGTTTCCGGCTACCCCGAGCAACGCCCGCAGGAAGCCGAGTATCCCGACGGCCCCGCGCTGGCCGAAGCCCTGAAAGCCAACCGCGCCGTTTCCGCGCAGGTCCTGGCCCCGCTCGGCCCTGACGGCCTCCGCGCCGTGCGGACCGTTCCCGGCGACCCGGCGACCAACCGCTACGAGACCAACCGGCCTATCGGCTGGCTCTTTTGGCAGGTCGTGGAGCTGGAAATTTTCTGCCGGGGGCAGATCGCGCAGAGATTGGAAGACGAGAAAGCGCGAGGATGATTGATGCGAGGGCAGATCGAAGTTGTAGACTATGACCCAGCGTGGCCTGCGCTCTTTGATGCCGAGGCGGCAGCCTTGCGGTTAGCGTTCGGCGCGGCGCTCACGTCTTTGGAGCATATCGGCAGCACGTCGGTTCCGGGCCTCGCTGCGAAGCCCGTCATAGACATTCAGGCCGTCGTGCGCTCCGTGGCCGAGATGCCGTCGGTCTCGCCGCGCCTGGTCGGCCTCGGCTGGACCGAGGGCGTGTTCGCGCCGGACCCCGAGAGGCACCGCTACTTCAAGAAGTACGATAGGAGCGGCGCTCACATCCGGCACCTGCATGTGTATGAGGCGGCGCACCCAAGCCGGACCGCGCATTTGCTGTTTCGGGACTACCTGCGGGCACACCCGGACGAAGCCGGCCGCTACCAAGCCCTTAAACGCGCCCTTGCCGCACGTTTTCCCGAAGACAGCTTAGGCTACAACGCGGCCAAAACGGAGTATATTGAGGGGGTTTTGGCGGAGGCACGGGAACGAAACCTGAGCAGCCGAGAGGCCACGGAATAAATTCCGAGGCTGAACAAAACCAGTGTCGAGGCGACACAAGATTGCGCCCAACTCTCCCGTCGCCGCGACGGTGTTTTCTCCAAGCCTCGGAATTTATTCCGTGGCGGTTTTAGGACCCATCATGCCGCGAAATCCGAACATCAAAAAAGTGCTGGTCATCGGCAGCGGGCCGATTGTCATTGGGCAGGCCGCTGAATTCGACTATGCGGGAACGCAGGCGTGCCAGTCGCTCCGCGAGGAAGGCGTCTCGGTCGTGCTGGTCAACTCCAACCCGGCGACGATCATGACCGACCCGGAGACCGCCGATTCCGTGTATATCGAGCCGCTCAATGTCGAGTTTGTCGAGCGGATTATCGCCAAAGAAAGGCCCGACGGCCTGCTGCCGACTCTCGGCGGGCAGACGGGCCTTAATCTCGCTACCGAGCTGGCCGAAGCGGGAATTCTGGAAAAGTACGACGTGACGCTTTTAGGAACGCCGCTGTCGGCGATCCAAAAGGCCGAAGACCGCGAGATCTTCCGGGCGCTGATGCAGGAAATCGGCGAGCCGGTGCCGGAGTCGTGGATTATTGAAGACGACGCCGCGCTGGAAGAATTGTCCCGCAATGAGCAGGCTCCGTGGCCGCTGATTGTCCGGCCCGCGTACACCCTCGGCGGAACCGGCGGCGGGATCGCGCACACGCCGGCGCAGCTCAACGAAATCGGACGGCGGGGGCTGAAGCTCTCGCCCCGGCATCAGATCATGGTCGAGCGGTATCTGGCGGGCTGGAAAGAAATCGAGTACGAAGTCATGCGCGATGCCGCCGATACCTGCATCACGGTCTGCAACATGGAAAACTTCGACCCGATGGGCATGCACACCGGCGACTCGATTGTCGTCGCGCCGTCGCAGACGCTCTCGGATAAAGAATACCAAATGCTGCGCTCGGCGGCCCTGAAGATCATCCGCGCCCTCGGCATCGAAGGCGGCTGCAATGTGCAGATGTCTTTGGATCCAAAATCGTTTGCGTATTATATTATTGAAGTCAACCCGCGCGTGTCCCGCTCGTCGGCCCTGGCGTCGAAAGCGACCGGGTATCCGATTGCCCGCGTCGCCGCCAAAATCGCGGTCGGGCTGCATCTCGACGAAATCCCGAACGCCGTGACGCGCAAGACTCTCGCCTGCTTTGAGCCGGCCCTGGACTATATCATCGTTAAAATCCCGCGCTGGCCGTTTGACAAGTTCACGGCGGCGGACCGGCGGATTACGACGCAGATGAAAGCGACCGGGGAAGTGATGGCGATCAGCCGCTCGTTTGAGGGCGGGCTGCTGAAAGCGATTCGGTGCCTCGAGATCGGGCAGGTCGGTTTGCGCCCGAAAAATGCCGACCGGCTCAGCGAAATGGACATTGAAACGGGGCTGACAAGCGCGACCGATCAGCGCTTGTTTTTGATCGCCGAAGCGTTTCACCGGGGCATGCTGGTGCAGGAAGTGGCGGACCTCTCAGGCGTTGACCCGTGGTTTTTGACCAAAATTCAAAAGCTCGTGCAATTCGAGGAGAATTTGCGTGTTCACTGGCCCAAGTTTAAGCCGTTTGAGCCGCTGACCGAGGACGCCCGCACCCTGCTGGCGGAAGCGAAAATTCTGGGCTTCAGCGACCGGCATTTGGCGTCCGTTTTTGCGGTTCAGGAAAGCCATGTTCGGGGCTGGGTTCAGGAAATCGGCCTGCGCCCGGCGTACAAGATGGTGGATACGTGCGCCGCCGAGTTTGAGGCCGCCACCCCCTACTTTTATTCGTGCTATGAGGCCGAAAGCGAGTAGGGAGCTATGCCGCCCGCGCGTAGCTCGGCGCTTCGTCTTCCAGCGGCGCAGGGATACGGTGGGCATGGGAAACCCGGTTGCGGCCGTCGCCTTTGGCATGGCACAGGGCGCGGTCGGCCTGAGCAATCAGCGCGGGGGCGCTGAAAATGTTCCCGTTCAGTGTGGCGAGGCCGATGGAGGCCGTGAGGGGCCGCTGGAGGCCGTCCGCCGACGCGACCGCCTGGCGGAGCCGCTCGCCGAGAACGACTGCGCCCATCATGTCGGTCTCGGTCAAAATCATCGCGAACTCTTTGCCGCCGTAGCGGGCGGGAACATCCGAGGCCCGCGCGGTTTCGGTAATCAGCGAAGCGATGAGCTTCAGCGCCTGGTCGCCGTCCGAGTGCCCGAAGCTGTCGTTGTAAGTCTTGAACTTGTCAATATCCAAAAGCAGCAGCGACAGCGGCTGGCCGTGGCGCAGCGCCCGGCCCATTTCCCGCTCCAGCCGCTCTTGAAAGGCCCGGTGGTTGTGCAGGCCCGTCAAAGCATCCACCGTGGACAAATTCTCCAGCGTCCGGCGCATTTCCGCCATCTGCCGGTCGGCTTCGCCGAGCGCGGCGTCCTGCTCTTGCTTTTTTTCTTCCAGGGCCACCAGCGCGGCGACCGCCTCGGGGCGGGACGTGTGCAGGCCGAGCAGGGTCAGAGCCAGCAGGATCAGTGCGGCAAATCCGGCCGACAAGCCGCGCAGCAGCGCCAAATGGCTATCGGCGGTTTTTTGATACCCGGCGGCAGCCGTCTCCATGCCGGCGGTGTAAGCGTTTTGGCTTCGCAGCAGGGCGGCGGTGTACGAGGACAAATCGGCGGTCTGGGAGGAAGTGTCCGGCGGCAGGGCCGCCAGCAGGTTTTTGGCTTGGTCCAGCATGGCGGCCTGAGTCGCGCCCGCGTCGGTCAGCGCTTTGGCCGTCGCGGGGTCGGTGCGGGGCAGGGCCGCCGCCGACTGGGTCCACTGAACGCCGGCGTCCCGCAGGTCGTTGGCCCAAAAGACCCGCTCGGCGGGGGTGCGGGCCGCCGCGACGGCCAGGGCGCTGGCGACCAGGTGCCGGCACCCGGCCTGCTGCTTCTGGGCCAGCGCGGCGGCGGGCGCATCGGCGCTCGGCGCATGCAGGGCGACGAAAACCGCGCCCTGCCCGGCGGCGGCCAGTCCGGCGAGAACCCCGAGGGCGGCCAGGTGCCGGCGCACAAGGCGCTTAACACCGGGCTGCGACGCCGGAGCGGCTTTAGCTTTGGCGAGTTTAGTCATCGGTATCGGTTTTGCGGCGCTGGTTTTCGCGGCGCTGGTTTTCGCGGCGGCATTAAGCATAAGTACGTTCCTTGCCTCTCCTAAAGCTTAGGAGCATCAATGTTTAGGGCCTTACGGTCTTTATTGTCGGAGAGCGCCCGGCCCAAGTTCCCTGTACACAATACCGGAAGGACATCGGTCCGGCGGCCCCGAATAAGCAGATACTTATGACTGACTCTTTTTTAAAGCCGCCGGCAAAGCCGCTCGTCGCGGTCATCATGGGCAGTAAATCCGACTGGGACACCATGCAGGGCGCAGGCGAGATGCTGACTCAGCTCGGGGTCGCCCATGAAACAAAAATCGTCTCGGCCCATCGAACGCCGCTGCTGCTGGCCGAGTTTGCGCGGGACGCCGAAGAGCGCGGCCTGGAAGTGATCATCGCCGGCGCGGGCGGCGCGGCGCACCTGCCGGGCATGGTCGCCGCCCAAACGCTGGTGCCGGTGCTGGGCGTCCCTGTCCAAAGCCGCGCCCTCAGCGGCCAGGACTCGCTGCTGTCTATCGTCCAGATGCCGGCGGGAATTCCTGTCGGCACTTTAGCGATAGGAAGCGCGGGGGCGGTCAACGCCGCCCTGCTCGCCGTCGCTATTCTCGCGAACACCCGCCCCGAGCTGCGCGAGAAGCTGCGGCAGTTCCGGGCCGACCAGACCGCCAAAGTGCTGGGAGATACCCTGCCGTGAACACATTCAAAAAGCCGCCGCGCCTGCGGTCCGGCGACAAAGTCGCCGTGCTTTCGCCGTCGTGGGGCGGCCCCAGTCTTTATCCGCCGGTGTTCGATCTCGGTCTGGCTCATCTGCGCGACTTGCTGGGCGTGAAAGTTCAGGAGTACCCGACAACTCGCATGGCCGTGGATGCGCTGCATGACAATCCACGCCGCCGCGCTGAGGATGTCAATGCGGCGTTCGCCGACCCGAGCATCCGGGCGATTTTCGCCAGCATCGGCGGCGATGACAGCGTGCGTCTTTTGCCGTACTTAGATGCCGAAACAATCGCCGCCAGCCCCAAGATTTTGATGGGCTTTTCGGACACGACTATTTTGCTGACTTTTGCCAATCAGCTTGGCCTGGTAACTTTTAATGGCCCGAGTATCATGGCGGGCTTCGCCCAGACAGCCAGCCTGCCGGCATCGTTTGCCGCGCATGTCCGGCACCTGCTGACGGAGCCGTCCGCCGAATACCTCTACGCGCCCTATGCCGAGCGGGTCGTTAAATCGCAGCGCTGGGGAGTCCCGAATTATGCCGCCGCGCTGGAATACGTGCCGAACCCCGGCTGGCGCTGGCTGCAAGGGGACAGCATCGCTCGCGGCCCGCTGTTCGGCGGCTGCATTTCTGTGTTGGAGTTTTTGAAAGGGACGCCGTGGTGGCCGAAGCCTGAGTTTTGGCCGGGCAAGATTTTGTTTCTGGAAACGTCGGAAGAAAAGCCGACGCCGGACCAAGTTAAGTATATACTCCGTAACTACGGGATGCAGGGCATATTTGATACACTGGCCGGGCTGCTCTTTGCCCGCCCGCAGGAATATACGCCCGACGAGCGCGAAACGCTGTTCCAAACAATCGTCGGCGTAGTCGCCGGGGAGTTCGGGCGAGGCGACCTGCCGATTGTCGCCGAGATGGACTTCGGCCATGAGGCCCCCCAAGTTATTTTCCCACTGGGCGTCGAAGCCGAGATTGACTGCCGCCGCCAAACGTTCCGATTGATGGAGCCATGTGTTTTATGACCATCCCAGACGATCCGATTTTGCCCGGCGCGACGCTCGGCATTCTCGGCAGCGGGCAGCTCGGGCGGATGTTCACGCTGGCGGCGAAAAGC
Source organism: Capsulimonadaceae bacterium (assembly GCA_965246745.1). GTDB lineage: Bacteria > Armatimonadota > Armatimonadia > Armatimonadales > Capsulimonadaceae > JANXMY01. Next base: position 403,184 of record OZ251980.1, on the reverse strand, counting down.
CTGGGCTACCGGGTCGCGGTGTTTTCGCCGGAGGCCGACTCGCCGACGGGCCAGATCGCCGACAGCGAAGTGGTCGCTGCTTACACAGACTTGGACGCTGTGCGCGAGTTCGCCCGGTCAGTCCGCGTCGTCACATTTGAATTCGAGAATGTCCCCGCCGAAACTGCGGCGGCGGCGGCCGAATTCGCCCCCGTGCGCCCGAGCGGCGGGGCGCTGCATGTCGCGCAGCACCGGCGGCGCGAAAAAGAATGGCTGCGCGGGCACGGCTTCCCCTGCGCCCCGTTCCGGGTGGCGGCAAGCCTCGCCGCGCTGGAAGCCGTGCTGACTGAGATCGGCACGCCGAGCATTCTGAAGACCGCCGGGTTCGGCTACGACGGCAAAGGGCAGGAGCGGCTCAAACACGCGTCCGAAGCGGCGGCGGCGTGGGCGGCGCTCGGCGGCGCGGAGTGCGTTTTGGAAGGCTTTGTGGAGTTCGAGCGCGAAGTGTCGGTGGTCGCCGCGCGGGGGATTGACGGCAGCTTCGCGGCGTATGGCCCGATTGAAAACGCGCATCAAAACGGCATTTTAGATGTCTCGGTCTGCCCGTCGCCGGTTGTTTCAGCGCAAACCGGCGCGGAAGCCGTGAAGATCGCGCGGGCGATCTGCGAGGCGCTGGATGTAGTCGGCGTTTTGTGCGTCGAGTTCTTTGTTTCTGACGAAGGGACACTTATTGTCAACGAGATCGCCCCGCGCCCGCACAACTCGGGGCACTTGACGATTGAAGCCCACAGCGCAAGCCAGTTTGAGCAGCAGGTCCGCGCGGTCTGCGGCCTGCCGCTCGGGTCAACGCATCAAATGCGTCCGGCGGCGATGGCGAACCTGCTGGGCGATTTGTGGGCCGGCGGCGAGCCGAACTGGGCCGCCGCGCTGGCTTTGCCCGACGTGTCTTTGCATCTGTACGGCAAAGCCGAGGCGCGTCCGGGCCGCAAGATGGGGCATTTGACCGCGCTGGCCGACACGCCCGACGTGGCGGCGGCGCGGGTGCGGGCGGCGCGGGAGGCATTATTTAGCGCGAGAGGCATTATTTAGGGCGAGGGAGTAATTCTGCGAGGAAGCGAGGGAGGGCGCGAGGAAGTAATCCTGCGAGGGAGGGAGCGAGGGAATAAATTCCTCTCGCTCAATGGCATCCTTCGGATGTAGGAATTGCACACGATCAGTCTTATTCTTTCGTCCGAAGGACGCTATTCAGCGAGAGGAATTCATTCCCTCGCTCCCTCCCTCGCTCCCTCCCTCGCTCCCTCCCTCGCTCCCTCCCTCGCTCCCTCCCTCGCTCCCTCCCTCGCTCCCTCCCTCGCTCCCTCCCTCGCTCACTCTCGTGTTGATCTGCTATGCTCACACCAAAAACAGCATTGGTTACCGGCGCGTCACGCGGGATTGGCCGCGCGATAGCCGTCAGGCTGGCCGAAGACGGCTTTCGGGTCGCAGTCCACTACAACAGCAATCGGGACGCCGCCGAAGACGCCCTGCGTTTGCTGCCCGGCGACGGTCATGCGCTGTTGTCTGCGGACTTGTCTGACAGCGACGTGCCCATGCGGCTGGCCGCCGATGCTCTGGAAGTCTTTGGGGGACGGGTGGATGTGCTCGTCCACAACGCCGGCATCTACGAGCCGACGCCGACACTTGGGCTGCCTGATTTTAGGACCTGGCGGGAGGCCATGCGGCGGCAGATGCAGGTCAACTTCTGGGCGGGCGCGGAGCTTGCCTACTATCTCGCCCCGGCGATGGCGGGTGCGGGGTGGGGGCGGATGATCCAAATCGCGTCGCGGGCCGGGCACCGGGGCGAAGCGGGCTTTTCCGGGTATGCGGCGTCGAAAGCGGCGCAAATCAACTGGGTCAAATCGCTGGCCGCCGAGCTGGGCAGCACGGGTGTCGGCTGCTATGGCATCGCGCCGGGCTGGACCGAAACCGACATGGCGGCGGTGGCTTTAGCGGAGCGCGGCACGCAAATTATCGCCGAAATCCCGCTGGGCCGGGTCGCCCGCCCCGGCGACATCGCTGCGCTGGTCGGTTTTCTCGTGTCCGACGCGGCGGGCTACCTGTCGGGCAGCATTTTTGATGTCAACGGGGCCTCGTATCTGCGCTGAGCATATCTGCGCTGAGCATATCTGCGCTGAGCATATCTGCGCTGATTGCGTGGTAAAATGGAGCACACAAGGAGAATTGGAATATGGCACATGCGAATGGGCGGCGGGCGCTGATTGTTTGGGGCGGGTGGGATGGCCATGAGCCGGAGCAGGTGGCGGAGATTTTCAGGCGGGAACTCACGGCTAAAGGCTTTGAGGTCGAAGTCTCGGACACGCTCAACGCGTTTACCGATGCCGAAAAATTGCAGACATTGTCGCTGATCGTGCCGGTGTGGACGATGGGGACGATCACCGGGGAGCAGCTCACGCCGGTTGTGGAAGCGGTGAAACGCGGGGTGGGGATTGCAGGGTGCCACGGCGGCATGTGCGATTCGTTCCGGGCGGACACCGAGTATCAGTTTATGACCGGCGGGCAGTGGGTCGCGCATCCCGGCAACGACGGAGTAGAGTACACCGTGCGGATTACCGATCCGGGCCACTTCATCACGCAGGGGTCGCCGGCCGAATTCGCGGTCAAGTCCGAGCAGTATTACATGCATGTGGACCCAGCGAACAAAGTGCTGGCGGTGACGCATTTCCCGGTCGCCGACGGGCCGCACCTCAAAAACGGCGAGTTCGATATGCCGGTCGTCTGGACCAAATACTATGGCGAAGGCCGGGTGGCGTACAACGCGCTTGGGCACCACGCCGACATCGTTGCCCAAAAAGAAGTTCTGCCGCTGATGGTGCGGGGACTGCTGTGGGCCGCGCAGGCCGAAGACGCGGCGTAGCGCCGCCGGCAAATAAGTGTGTATTTAACGTAAAGTCGTGGTATACTGGAAGGGCAGCCAATCGCGGCTGCCCTTTTGCCGTCTCGGAGCCATCCTATGCCACTTTCGTCTCAGCCGGCCGACCGCCTGGCCCGCGCTTTGCTGTCGCTGGAAGGCTTGTCGGTCGGCGACGCGTTCGGCGAGCAGTTTTTTGTGGACCCGCACCAAGTCAACGACTTAATCGAAGCGCGGACACTGCCCCCGCCCGAATGGTACTTCACCGACGACACGCAGATGGCGCTCTCGGTGGTGTCCATTCTGCGGCAGTACGGGTATATCAAGCAGGACATTCTCGCCATGAGCTTCGGGGCGCGGTACGATGCCCGGCGCGGTTACGGCGGCGCGATGCACTGGCTGCTGCCGAAGCTGTGGCAGGGCGGCCGGTGGCCGGACCTCGCCCCGCTGCTGTTTGACGGCCAGGGGTCCTACGGCAACGGCGGGGCGATGCGGGTAGCCCCGGTCGGCGCGTATTTTGCGGACGATTTGGACGCCGTGGTCGAAAACGCCGCCAACTCAAGTGTCGTCACCCACGCGCACCCGGAAGCGGCCGCCGGGGCGATTGCGGTGGCGGTCGGCGCGGCGCTGGCGGCGCGGTGCGCGGGCGGACCGTACCCGACCCGGCGGGAGTTTTTGGACGCCGTGCTGCCGCTTGTCCCGAACAGCGTCGTGCGCGAAAAGCTGCGGCATGCGCGGGATTTGGACCCGGCGGCGTCGGTCGTGCTGGCAGTATCGGCGCTCGGCAGCGGACACGATATTTCGGCGCAGGACACCTGCCCGTTTGCGCTGTGGTGCGCCGGGGGACATCTCGGCTGCTACGAGGAAGCGCTGTGGCTGACCGTGAGCGGCCTCGGCGACCGGGACACGACCTGCGCGATGGTCGGCGGCATCGTCGCTCTGTCGGCAGGCGCGGCCAGCATCCCGGCCGCATGGACAGCGGCCCGCGAGCCGCTGCCTCGGTGGCACCGGCAGGAAACCAGCGAGATTTAACGGCAAGACTAGGCGGCGAGCGGCTTGCTGCCGGCTTGCTTTGCGGCGACCCGGCTGAGCCGCAGCGGGCCGTCGTCGGCGGCGGCGACCCGGTTGCGCCCGTGCAGCTTGGCGGCGTAGAGCGCTTTATCGGCGGCGGCAATCAGCGCGTCGCCGTCCGCACCGCCCGCCCCGAGGCTTGCCGCCCCAAAGCTCGCTGTGACCGGACGGCCCTCCCACGCGGACGCTTCAATCAAGCGGCGGCAGTGCTCCGCCGCCCGGAGAGCACCGCGCGAGTCGGTCTGCGGCAGAATCACCACAAACTCCTCGCCGCCGTAGCGGGCTGCAAAGTCGCTGCTGCGCGTCGCCTGCGCCAGCAGCCCGGCGACCTGCTTCAACACGGCGTCGCCGGCAGGATGCCCGAAGCTGTCGTTGTACAGCTTGAAGTGGTCTACGTCCAAAAGCAGCAAGGACAGCGGGGTTCCGGCAAGCTGCGCGGCCGCGCATTCTTCCGCCAGGCGCTCTTGAAAGGCTCGGTGGTTTTTCAGGCCGGTCAGACCGTCGGTCGTCGCCAGGTCCCGCAGCCGCCCGTTGGCCTGCTCCAGCTCCTGCTTTTGGTGCTCCAAAATCACGGCGTAATCGCGAATTTTCTGCTCGGCCCGCTTGCGCTCGGTCAGGTCGTGCCAGACCGACAGCAGGGCCGGCTTGCCGCCGAGCGTCACCGGCGTCAACACAATCTCTGTCGGAAACTCTTCGCCGTCGCAGCGGGTGTGCCGCCATTCGAAGCGGTGCATTCCCTCGGCGCGGGCGGCGGTTTCCATGTCAAGCCCCTTTTCGGCAGACAGCCGGCCGTCGGGCTGACGCTCCGGGGACAGGGCAATGGGGTGGAGCGCCAGCAGGGCCGCTTTATCCCGGCAGCGCAGCATGTGAAGCGCGGCTTGGTTGCAGTCCACGATCCCGCCGGGGGCGACCAGAAAATGCGCTTCGCTGGAGTGCTCAAACAGCACCCGGAACCGCTCTTCCACCAGCACGCGGTCGGTGATGTCCATCATGGTCCCGATCACGCGCCGCAGATCGCCGGTTTCGCCGCGCACCGCTTCGCCGACCAGATGCACCCAGCGGAGCGGCCCGCCGGGGCGGACAATCCGCATGTCCATCTCAAACGGAGTGCCGTCGGCCAGGGTGCGGGCAACGGCGGCGACATGCGCGTCCACATCGCCTGGATGGTAGCGGGAAACAATAGTCTCGTGCGGCGGCATGCCGGCGGCGGGGTCCAGGTCGAACAAGCGAAACATTTCAAGTGAGAAGGTCACTTCCAGGGTCGCCGCATTGATCTCCCAGCTTCCGACCCGAGCGACCCGCTGCGCTTCCGCCAGCCGCGCTTCGCTTTGCCGGACAGCTTCCTCGGCGCGGCGCTCGGCGGAAACGTCCCGGCCGATGGCGGCAACCCCGACAATCTCGCCGTGGGGATTGGTGATCGCCGAAAAGTCCAGCACCATGTCAATCAGCGTGCCGTCCCTGCGGCGGCGCTTGACTTCGACATTGTCGCAGCGCTCGCCGCGCCGCAGCGCCCGGACCACGGCGGCGGAAAAGCCGCGCTCTTCCGGGGGGGCGAGCACGGACGCGTGCTGACCGATAATCTCCGACTCGCGGTAGCCGAACACGCGCTCGGCGCTGCGGTTCCAGCTTACCAGGGTGCCGTCCAGAGTCATCGCCATCACGGCATCGTGCGACGACGCGACAATGGCGGCCAGGCGGGCGTTTTCTTCTCCGGCCTGCTTGCGCTCGGTGATGTCCATGACCGTGCCGCGCAGGCGCATGACCCGGCCGTCGTCGTCGCGCTCGGCCTGCCCGCAGACGTGCCCCCAGCGGACCAAGCCGGGGCCACCGTCGTCCTCGCACAAAATACGAACATCGAACTCAAACGGCAGGCCGTCCGTCAGCGCCTGCCGCACCACGGCGTCGTGCATGGCGACATCGTCGGGGTGGTAGTGCGTCATCAGCGCCGGGTAATCCGGCTCGCCGCCGGCGGGGTCGAAGCCGAGCAGGCGAAACATCTCCGCCGACCAGGCCAGGCGGCCCAGGGCGGGATCGTATTCCCAGCTTCCGATTTGGGCGACGCGCTGCGCCTGCTGCATCCGCAGCTCGCTTTGCGCGAGGCGGGCATTGGTGGCGGCGCAGACCGCCAGCCGCTCTTCGGCCTCGGCAAAGCGGGCCTCGGCAGCCCTCAGCCGCGCTTCGGTGTCGGCCAGCCGGGCCGAAAGCGCGGCCGTCGCCTCGCCTGCCGCCGGCGTGCCGTTGCTGTCTGCGTTTTTCACCGAGTCTGCCGTCATACGCCGCTGTACCTACAAGGAAATGCGAAAAATCGCAAGAGTTGTCCTTATTGTCGGCAGGCGGGCGGCGGAACGGGAGGGCAGGGGGAGAAAGCAGGGCAGGCACGGCGGCCTGCCCCGGCGGACGCAAAGCCGTGAGTTTCACTCAGAGCTTTTCGCTCAGAGCTTTTCGCTCAGAGCTTTTCAATCGCGGCTTGTTTGGTTTGGATGGCTTTAAGACGCGCGGCGTCGAATTTGAGCCGCCGGTCATAAGTGAAGATGCCGTTCAGCTCCGGCGGAATGTCCGTAAGCTGCGTGTAGCAGTAGCCGAACATGTGCGGGTTGTCCAGCAGCGTGTCGCAGACCGCCTCAAAGCGGACATAAAAGTCTTCCAGCGAGGTCGGAGCGCCGCCATAGCCCCACGTGTTCTCGGTGCCGGCCCGGTCTTCTTCCAGCACCCATTTGAAGCCGCCGAACTCGGAGACCCAGTACGGCTGACCCCGATACGGCACCGACCACAGCAGGCCCTGGTTGCTGTGCGCTTTGCCGTCGGCCATCGCCGCGTGCCGCGTTTGGAAGTTCGGAAAGCCGACCGTCCACTCCGCTTCGTCAATGTAGTCGTGCGAGTCGTAAATGTCGGCGTCCACCACCCGGTGGGAATAGCCCGACGTGTCCAGCACGGGGCGGGACAAGTCCATCGCTTTGGTCGCCAGGTACATGCCGTGCGTGATGTCGTCAAGCACCGTGATGTGCTTGGCGATGTTCTGCCCGGTTTCATTGAGCGGGCACCAGCCGACGATGCTCGGGTGCGAGTAGTCCCGCTCCAGCGCTTCGAGCCACTGCGTGATGTAGCTGGCATCGGGCCGCTGGCTGTCGTCCGCCGGCCCGTAGCCGTTGCAGCCCCAGTCGCCGAACTCGCCCCACACCAGATACCCCATCCGGTCGGCATGAAACAAAAAGCGCTCTTCGAACACTTTCTGGTGCAGCCGCGCCCCGTTGAACCCGACATCGAGGCCCCGCTGAATATCGGCGACCAAGTCCCCATCGGTCGGCGCGGTCATGATCCCCGCCGGGTAGTAGCCCTGGTCGAGCACGGTGCGCTGGAAGATCGTTTCGCCGTTGATCTTGACTTTGAGGCCGTCAATCGCGACGCTTCGCAGGCCGGCGTAGCTGGCCGCGCGGTCCAGCTCTGTGCCGTCGGCGGCCAGCACAGCGAGGTCAATATCGTACAAATGCGGGTCGGTGGTGGACCACACCCGCCGCCGATCCTCGGGGATCGTCAGGGTCAGGCGCGGAGCGAAGTCGAGGTGCGCGGCGGTCTCGGCGGCGCTGACTTCCCCCTGCGCGTCCCGCAGCACGGCGCGGATGGTCACGCCGGGCGCGTTTTGGGTGACGGGCAGCTCCAGGTGGAACGCGCTGTTCGCCAGGTCGGGGGTGATGCGCGGGCGCTTCAGCGAAATCCTGCCGACCGGCTCCATCCAGACGGTCTGCCAGATGCCGGTGGTGCGGGTATAAAGGCACGAATGGGACGCGTAGCGCTGCGACTGCTTGCCGCGTGCCTGCGCGGGCCGCCAGTCGTCGCGTGCCCGCACGACCACGGTGAATGTGTCGCCGCCGGTGACGGTTTTAAGCAGCACGGAGAATGGGGTAAAGCCGCCCCGGTGCCGGTACACTTCGGTGCCGTTGATCCAGACGGTCGCATCGTAGTCCACCGCGCCGAAGTGCAGCAGAACATGGCGGCCTTGCCAGGCGTCCGGCACGGCGATTTCCCGGCGATACCAGACCGCCAGCATGAAGTCGGTGTGGCCGATGCCCGACAGCTCGGACTCGGGGCAGAACGGCACGGTGATTGTGTCGGTGAGGGGCCGCTCCGTCAGGCCGCGATCCAGGCCGCTGTCGCCTTTGTCTATCTCAAACTGCCAGGGGCCGTTGAGGCACTGCCAGTCGGGGCGCACAAACTGCGGGCGCGGGTATTCGGGTCTCGGCATCTCGGCTTCGGGCATCTCGGTTGTCATGGTCGTTTCCTTTGCATTTCTGCGGCATTGGGAGTATAATAGTTGAGAGTATAATACACCTAACCGTCCGCTATGTCCATCAGCGATACCAACACCGGGCTTCGCGAAACCCACCTGCCGGAGACGCATTCTTTGGGCAGCGGGACGCAGGAGCAGATTGTTTCCGCCGCGCTTTGTCCGGCGCTCGGGCCGCACGAGATCGCGCTGGCCGGGCTGACCGAAGCAGGGCCGGGCTTCGCGTTCACCCGGCCGGACCCGCCGTGGGGGCAGGTGCTGGCCTGCGCCGCCGGGTCGGGCTGGGTGTGGCTCGACGGGGGGTGGGAGCGCTGCGCCGCCGGGCAGGCGTATGTGACTCCGCCGCACGCGCTCCATGCGTACCGAGCCGGCGGGGAAGAGGCGTGGTCGCTTGCCTGGGTGCAGTCGCCCGGTGCGTGGCTCCGGGACATCGCCCGGCCGGCGCTGCTGCCCGCCGACCCCGGCCCGCTGGCGACCGCGCTGGCCGGCCTGCACCGCGAGACCATGCAGTCGTCCGACTTGTCCCTCTTGACCCCGTGGGCGTTTCTGGTTTTTGCGTATGCCCGGCACATGGCCCGGCCCGGCGGCGGCGACCCCCGCCTGCGCCGTTTGTGGGACACCGTCGGCGCGGACCTCGCCGCCCCGTGGACCGTGGACACGCTGGCCGGACTCATCGCCGTCAGCCCCGAGCACCTGCGCCGCCTTTGCCGCCGCCACCTGTCGGTCAGCCCCCTGCGCCATGTCACCGCGCTCCGCATGCGCCGCGCCGCCGCGCTGCTCGCCGCCGAGTCGTACACCGTCGAAACGGTCGCCCAATCCGTCGGCTACGACAACCCGTACACGTTTTCCACGGCCTTCAAGCGCCAAATGGGAGCGCCGCCGTCGGCCTACCGGCAGGGAAAAGGGCGCGGAGCGGGGAGCGAATGCTGAATAATGTAGTCGGGGTTATTGTATTTAGGGGTTATTGTATTTATCGGGTAAAATGATGGTATGCAACCCGCGAGCATTGAATCCAGTGAACCCACGCCGCAGGACCGAGAGCAGGCTCGCCAGGCTGCGTTCGCTTTGTCGGAAGGCCGCCTTGACCCGGAGCAACTGCCTGCGGTCGCCCGCCGCCTGCTGTCGCGTATTTTGATCGAGATCGCCGACGGGCATACTCTGTCTGCTGTTCCGGTCGAGGCTAGCAAGACGATAAGCCGGGCTGCAAGTTATTTGAACGTGTCACGTTCTTATCTCTGCCGATTGCTTGACGAGGGAGAGCTGCCGTTTCTTCTGGTCGGAACTCAGAGGCGCATACCCGTCCGCGATCTAGCCGCTTACCGAGCGCGTCAAGATGCCGAGTCTTACGCGGCATTGGCCGAACTGCAAGCACAAGCTCAGGAGCTTGGTTTGGGTTATTGAGCGCTTGGATAACTTTTCCGTAATCTACGATGCTTGTGTGCTTTACCCCGCCCCGTTGCGTGACGCTTTGATGTCTTTGGCTGTGACACGACTGTTCCGAGCGCGTTGGACGGAGGCAATTCACGACGAGTGGACCCAAAATCTGCTCGATGCGAGGCCGGATATTAAGCCGGCGCAGCTCGTCCGAACGCGTGAGGTGATGAACCGTGCAGTTCCCGACGCGGTTGTGACCGGCTATGAGCATTTGATTGAAACGCTTTTGCTGCCGGATAAAGATGATCGTCACGTTCTGGCTGCGGCTGTTCAGGCTAAAGCAGTCGGCATCATCACTTTCAATATCAAAGATTTTCCGACTTCCGTGTTGTCGCCTCTCGGCATCGAAACGTATCATCCTGACGATTTTATCGCACGACTGCTCGCGGCGCATCCCGCCGAAGTCGTCAGTGCCTTTCAGCAGCAGCGTTTTCGCCTTGCTCGCCCTCCTGTGTCTGTCGAGGCATTTCTTGAAACGTTAAGACGGCAAAACTTGCCAAAGACAGTTGACCTGCTTCGTTTGTATTCCACTGATTTATAGCGGCTTTCTTGTGAACACTTATGGACATTCCAAAACTGCAATATGAGCCGCTGGTGCGGGCGGCGCTGCTGGAAGACATCGGGCCGGGGGACATCACGACGATGCTGTGCGTTCCGGCGGGAACCAAAGCGGCGGCGACGGTGCTGGCGAAGCAGGCGGGCGTGATTGCCGGGCTGGCGGTCGGCGAGATGGCATTTCAGCTTCTGGACCCCGACGCCCGCTGGGAGTCTTTGGTGCAGGACGGCGCGAGCGTTGGGCCGGGGCGGACGGCGATTGCGATTGTCACCGGGGACGCGCGGGCTTTGCTCACGGCGGAGCGGGTGGCGCTGAACTTTATGCAGCGCTTGTCGGGCATTGCGACTGTGACGGCGCGGTATGCGGCGCGAACGGCGGGGACCCACGCGCGGATTGCGGACACGCGGAAAACGACGCCGGGGCTGCGGACACTGGAGAAGTACGCGGTCCGGGCGGGCGGCGGCTTCAATCACCGCTTGGGGCTGTACGACTGCGTTTTGATCAAAGACAACCACATCAAGGCCGCCGGGGGCATCACGGCGGCGGTTCAAGCCGCGAAGGCGCACATTCCGCACACGATGAAGATTGAAGTCGAGGCGGCAACTCTGGCGATGGTGGAGGAAGCGCTGGCGGCGGAAGCCGAGATTATTTTATTGGACAACATGGACACCGAAACCATGCGCCGGGCGGTGGAGATCATCGGCGGGCGGGCGATCACGGAAGCGTCGGGCAATCTCACCGAAGCGCGGATTGCCGAAGTGGCGGCGACCGGGGTGAACATCCTGAGCATCGGGGCGCTGACCCACTCGGCCCCGTCGCTCGATATTTCCCTGGACTTCGCGGAATGACCGAGTTCGGCCGGCCGCATCGTCACGTTCTGTCCTGTGACTCCACAAATGACGCCGCGCGGGAATGGGCCTCGGACCCTGCGGACCCCGCGCCGTCGGGAGCGCTGGTTTCCGCTGATTTTCAAACGCGCGGGCGGGGGCAGCGCGGGCACGCCTGGCAGGCCGAGGCCGGTCACAGTGCGCTGTTGTCGTATGTTTATCGCCTGCCGCCGGAAGCCGACCCCGCGCAGCTTGGCCTGATGACCGCGCTGGCGGTCGCCGACGCGCTGGCTTCCTTCGGCATTTCTCCCCAAATCAAGTGGCCGAACGACATTCTGCTGGAGGCCCGCAAAGCCGGCGGCATTTTGGTGGAAGTCGCGGCGGGGGTCGCCGTGCTCGGCATCGGCCTTAATGTCCGGCAGGCCGAGTTTCCCGGCAGCGAGGGTTTCGCGTACCCGCCGACTTCGCTGCGGCTGGCGACCGGGCACGCGTGGCCGGTTGAAAGCGTGCGGGAGGCCGTCAGCGCGGCGCTGACTGCCGCCGCAGAAGAATGGCGGCGGGACGGCTTCGCCCCGATTGTGGAGCGCTGCCGGGCGCGGCTGGCGGCCGGCGCACAGGTGCGGCAGGGCGGCACGGTCGGCGAGCTGACCGGGCTGACAAGCACCGGCGCGGCGCAGGTGCGTCTGCCGGGGGGAACTTTCGCCGAATGGCCCACGGTAAGTGAACCCTGACCTGCCGAAAACGACCCGGCCCGAAAAGCAGGTCAAATCGAGTATAATACACCAATGCGCTGCCGAGCCGCGCAAAGTAGGAGAAGAACGAACCAATGCTGAGGTCTCGCTGGCTGAGCACGTTTACCGTGATCGGCGCGATTTTAATTGTGCTGGGAATTGTCGGGCTGATACTCGGCCCGCGCTTTGTCTACGACCCCGGCCAGCCCGTCACTGGCAAAGAAGCCTGGTGCTACCTGGCAATCGGGGCGCTGATGATTATGAACGGACTGATGACGCCCGCGCCGGAAGAAAAGCCGCAGGCCAAAGGCCCGAAGCCCGGCGCACGGCAGCCGGCGGCCCGGCCCGCCGCAATCACGCCGGTGCGGAGCACGTCCAACGGCACCGGCAAGCCGAGCGGGCAGGACGTTCCCGTGCCTGCTGAAAAGACCGAATAAATTACTGATGTTACGCAGTAACCGTAGGCTACTGCGTAACATCAGTTAAATCAGAGTTTTTTGTTTAGAGTTTTGTCGTAAGTGAGGTTCAACGAAAGAATGCCAACAGAAGCAATACGATGCAGCGACTGCGGAGCTGTGTTCAAAGGAGTGCCGGCGTGGCTGCGCGGCGCGAAAGTCAAGTTTACCTGCACCAACTGCCCCAAGCGGCCCTCGCGCCTGGCCCGCTACGAGCCGCCCGCCGCGACAGTTTCCGCCCTGAGCGCCGGAGCTGACCTAGACGAGCCGGAGATTGAAGATTTGGACGAAGAAGCCGATCTCGACCTTGCAGACGACCTCGACGATTCCAAAGACGACAAAGATTAGCCGAAACCGCCGAAACGCCCCGCCAAAAACACTTCAAATGTGTTTGGCGGGGCGTTTTCAGCGCTAAATCGAGTAATCGTCGGTGAACACTTGCAGGCGGCGCGGGGTGGCGTAGACCGCCTCGCCGGCTTTGAGCTGAAGCTCCTGAAAGCGCTCGCGGGTCAGCTCGGCGTCGAGACCCCGGCCGTCTGCAAGCGCCAGCTCAATCCGCACGGTCGGCCCGACGGCATGGACATAGCGGACAACGGCTTCGACGCTGTCCCCCGTGCCGCTTCCGTTCAAATGGCGCGTCAGGTCCAGCTCGTGCGGGCGGACATAGGAGACCGGCGCAGGCGGATTTGCGCTTGGGGCGGGGGCCGCCTCGCCTGCTTTCGCGCGGCCGTGAAACACGTTGACGCTGCCCAAAAAGTTCAGCACAAACGGGTTTGCGGGGTGCTCATACACTTGGTCGGGCGTCCCGATCTGCTCGATTTTGCCGTGGTTCATCACGACCACCCGGTCGGAGACTTCCAGCGCTTCTTCCTGGTCGTGGGTCACAAACACGCTGGTGATATGCAGGTCGTCGTGCAGACGCCGCAGCCAGGTGCGAAGCTCCTGCCGGACACGGGCGTCCAAAGCGCCGAACGGCTCGTCTAAAAGCAAAACGCTCGGCTCGACAGCCAGGGCGCGGGCCAGCGCGACCCGCTGCCGCTGCCCGCCGGAAAGCTGCGACGGGAACCGCGCCGCCAGGCCATCAAGCTGCACCAACCCGAGAAGCTCATGCACCCGCGCTTTGATAATGTCGTTCGATGGGCGGGTCGCGCGGGGCCGGACGCGCAGGCCAAAGGCGACATTTTCAAAGATGGTCATATGCCGGAACAGCGCATAGTGCTGAAACACAAAGCCCACCCGGCGCGACCGGGCATCCTGCCGCGACGCATCCGCGCCGTCAAACAAGATCGTCCCCTGCGACGCGAATTCCAGCCCGGCAATAATCCGCAGCAGGGTCGTCTTGCCCGACCCCGACGGCCCGAGCAGGGCGACCAGCTCGCCGGTCTCGACCGTCAAGTTGATGTCGGACAGCGCCCGGAAGCTGCCGAATGTTTTGGATACGTTTTGGATTTCGATGCTCATAAGTTATGCAGAAGCGAGTTATGCAGAAGCGAGTTATGCAGAAGCGCGGGAGCGAGGGAATAAATTCCTCTCGCTGAATGGCGTCCTTCGGACGAAGGAACAAGAAGCGCATTCGTCGGCATTCTTTGTGTATCCTGCTCTTTCGTCCGAAGGACGCCATTCAGCGAGAGGAATTTATTCCCTCGCTCCTTCGCCCCTTCGCTCCTTCTTCACCCCTTTCCCCCGCTTCAGCGCCGCTCCGTTTTCCATTCAATCAGCGATTTCGCAATCAGCGTCACCAGCCCGAGCAGCGCCAGCAGCGACGCCGCCGCAAACGCCCCGGTGAAATTGTAATCGTCGTTGAACGCTTCCACTTGCAGCGGCAGCGTGTTCGTCTGCCCGAGTATTTTGCCCGAGACGACCGACACCGCGCCGAACTCGCCCATCGCGCGGGCATTGCACAAAATCACCCCGTACAGCAGGCCCCATTTCAGGTTCGGCAGCGAAATCCGCCACCAGGTCTGCCAGCCCGACGCCCCCAAAACCAGCGCGGCCTGCTCCTCGTCCATGCCCTGCGCCTGCATCACCGGCAGCACTTCGCGGACCACAAACGGAAAGGTCACAAAGGTCGTCGCCAGGATAATCCCCGGCACGGCAAAAATGATCTTGACATTGTGCGCGTCCAGCCAGCCCCCGAGCGGCGTGAACCGGCCCAGCAAGAGCACAAAAATCAGGCCCGAGACGACCGGCGAAACGGCAAACGGCAGGTCAATCAAAGTCAGCAGCAGATTTTTGCCCCAAAACTCGAATTTGGCAATCGCCCACGCCGCCGCAATGCCGAACAGGACGTTTAGCGGCACCGCCACCGCCGCCGTCAGCAGCGTCAGCTTGATCGCGCTGACCGTGTTCGGGTCTTTGAGTGCGTTCAGATACGCCCCCCGTCCTTCGGAGAACGCCGACGCAAACACCGTCGCCAGCGGCAGCCCCAGAAACAAGCCGAGAAACAGCAATGTCCCGAAGATGAACAGCAGGCGGATGGGCCAGGGTTCCGTCGCCAGCCGAGGGCGGCTTGCGCTCGGCAGGTCAGGCGCAAGGTCAAGTCCCGGTGTCGGCATCGTTTAAATCCTCGCCGCCGGCCGGTCGGCCTGAGACACAGTCGCTTCCAGCAGCAAGCCGGACTCTGCTAAGACACCGCGAACAGCATTGAAATCTTCTTCGTATTCCCAGTAAATCACCCGACCGTGAGCAGACAGGGTCAGCACATATTTTTCGGTGACGGACTGAATGCGGTCGAGGGCAATAATCTTCGCCGTCGCCGGGGACTGCACTTCCTCGATGATTTCCTGATTGTTTTGGTCGTAGCCATGAAAAACAAGATAATTTTTCGTCGTGATCTGGATAAATTTCACAAATCCTCCTAACTCATCCCCAGCCGCCGCCGGGTCCAGCCCTGCAAGATATTGATCAGCAGCAGCAGCGCAAACGACGCCAGCAGCATCACGACCGCGATGGCATTGGCCCCGGCGTAGTCGTATTGGTCCAGCTTTTCCATGATCAGCTTCGGCACAATCTCGCCCTGCAAAGGCACGTTGTTCGAGATAAAGATCACCGAGCCGTATTCGCCGACCGCCCGCGCGAACGCCAGTGTCCAGCCGGTCAAGACGGCCGGGAGCAGGGTGGGAAGCAGCACCCGCCCGAAAATCTGCCCGCGCGTCGCCCCGAGCGACGCCGCCGCTTCTTCAATCTCAGGTTCCAAGTCTTGCAGCACCGGCTGAACGGTGCGGACGACAAACGGCAGGCCGATAAAAACCAGCGCGACAAAGATGCCGTAGGGGGTATACGACACATCGAAATGGTCGCCGCGCACCAGCCTGCCGTGCAGAAAATGCCAGTGGTACAAGCGCGACCCGATCCAGCCGTTTTCGGCGTAGACCGCCGACAGGCAGATGCCCGCCACGGCGGTCGGCAGGGCGAACGGCAGGTCTACCAGGCCGTCAATAATGCGCCGCCCCGGAAACGGGTAGCGCACCAGGGTCCAGGCGACCAAAAGGCCGGCAAAAGCGTTGAACAGCGCCGCCAGCGCGGAAGTCCCAAACGACAATTTGAACGCCGCCACCGTGCGCGGGTCGGCAATCACGGCGGCAAACTTCGGCGGGCTGAGGGCGGCGGCTTTGAAAAACGTCGTGGACAGTGGGACGAGCACGAGCAGGGACAGGTAGAAGATTGTGTAGCCGAGCGACAGCCCGAAGCCCGGCAGGATGCGCCGGGCGGTGTTTGTTTTCAGTTGGGGGCGGGGCAGGGTGACGGCCATGATGGTTGGGCGGAAGAGAGCGCGAGAGCGAGGAAGTATACTTCACTATGCCTTCGGCATGACTTCGTATCTGCTAATTAAAGTCGTCCTTCGGACGAAAGGGCAAGAAACACAATCGTCAAAACTCTTTCGTCCGAAGGACGATTAAATTGTAGCGAGAGGAATTTATTCCCTCGCTTTTCCGCCTCCTACTTCTTCACATAAATCTGGTCGAACACCCCGCCGTCGGCAAACTGCGATTTTTGCGCGGCGGCGACCCCGCCCAAAATCTCCTGCGCGGTGAGCGTCTTGATCGCCGGGAACTGACCGGCGTGCTTTGCCAGAATTGCCGGGTCGTGGGGGCGGTAAAAGTGCTGGGCGGCAATCTCCTGGCCTTCCGGCGAATACAGATAATTTAAATACGCTTCGGCGACCGCGCGGGTGCCGTGGGCGTCAGCGTTTTTGTCTACGACGGCCACCGGCGGCTCGGCCTGCACGCTGACGCTGGGGTAGACCACGTCGTACTGCCCTTTGCCGAGCTGATCGGCAATCAGATACGCTTCGTTTTCCCAGGCCAAAAGCACGTCCCCGACATGGCGCTGGGTGAACGTCACGGTTGACCCGCGTGCGCCGGAGTCGAGAATAGGCACGTTTTTATACAGCGCGGCGACATACGCTTTGGCCGTGTCCGGGGTGCCGCCGGGCTGCTTCAGCGCGTAGCCGTAAGCCGCCAGGTAGCTCCACCGGCCCCCGCTCGATGACTTCGGGTTCGGAGTGACGACGCTGATGCCGGGCTTGACTAAATCCGGCCAGTCTTTGATCCCTTTCGGGTTGCCGTGGCGCACCAAAAAGACAACGGTGGATGTGTACGGAACGCTGCTGTTCGGCAGCTTCGCCGGCCAGTTTTGTGCGACCAGGCCGGAGCGGGCGAGGGCATCAATGTCCGACGAGATGCCGAGCGTGACCACATCGGCCCCGAGGCCGTTTTGAACGGCCTGCGCCTGCTTGCCGGAGCCGCCATGCGACTGGCTGATGGTGACGGCTTGGCCGGACTTGCCCCCCCAGTATTTCACAAACGCCGCGTTGAAGTCTTTGTAAAACTCACGGGTCGGGTCATACGATACGTTCAGCAGGGTCAGGCTGGTCCCGGCGGCGGGCGGAGCCGCCGGGGCGGGGCCGCTGGGCTTGGGCGAGCAGCCCGCCAGCGCCGCCCCAAGCGCCGCCGGCAGCAGCAGGGTCAGAAAACGCATTCTCTTCATGGGCAACAGGATACCCGAAACTGCCTACAAATGCAAGGGATAAACTTGCTAATTGTCTGCGACTAGTGACGGGCCGCAATCTGGTCGAAAATCGCGCCGTCGGCGAAATGCGTTTTCTGGATTTTGTCCCATCCGCCGAAGACCTGCTCCGCCGTAAACAGGCGGATGGGCGGAAACTGACCGGCATACTGCCGGGCGACGGCGGCGTTGCGCGGGCGGTAGAAATGCTTTGCCGCCAGCGCCTGCCCTTCCGGCGAGTACAGGTATTGCAGGTAGGCGGTGGCCGCCGGACGGGTGCCGTGGGCGTCGGCGTTTTTGTCCACCAGCGCCACCGGCGGCTCGGCAAGGATCGAGATGGAAGGCCGGACCACATCGTACTGGCCCCGGCCGAGCGTCGTCGCGATCAAGTCCGCTTCGTTTTCCCAGGCCAGCAGCACGTCGCCGACATGGCGCTGAGTGAACGTGATGGTCGAGCCGCGTGCGCCGGAGTCGAGAATAGGCACGTTTTTATACAGCGACGCCACATACGCCCGCGCTGCGCCTTGATTGCCTTTGGAGGCTTTCAGCGCGTAGCCCCACGCGGCGAGGTAGCTCCAGCGTCCGCCGCTCGACGACTTCGGGTTCGGGGTGATGACCGAAACGCCGGGCCGGGCTAGGTCCGGCCAGTTGTGAATTCCCTTCGGGTTGCCGTGGCGCACCAAAAAGACAATGGTGGACGTGTACGGGGTCGCGTTGTACGGCAGTTTTTTCGCCCAGCCCGGCGCGACCAGCCCCCGCGCCTGGATAGCGTCAATGTCCGACGCGATGCCGAGGGTGACGACATCGGCGCCGAGGCCGTTGATGACCGCCTGCGCCTGCTTGCCGGAGCCGCCGTGCGACTGGCTGATGGTGACGTTCTGGTGGCTTTTTCCCTGCCAGTAGCGGGCAAACGCGGCGTTGTAGTCTTTGTAAAACTCGCGGGTCGGGTCATACGACACGTTCAGCAGGCTCTGGTCGGCCCGCGCCGCCCCGCCCAGCGCCACTACGGCGGCCAGCGCCGCGACAATCATTCCCAGTCGTTTCGAAAGCATACTCTGTCCTCACTTTTCGTCGGTTGTTTCTGTGTCCGGCTACTATACCCGCTAAAAACCCATTTGTCTATAAACAAACTAGTAAATGGTGCAGAAATTTATTTCGGCTGCATTTGAACCTTTCGCGGCCCGAATGGAACACACTGATTAAGAAACGGCACGCAGAGCATCGGCCCCGAGTTGGCCCAGGATTTCAATTCTGGGCCAATCCGAGGCATCAGCGCCGCTGACCACTTTGTAAGGCAACTGTAAGACAACGGAGAATTTCTTGCACGACCGGCAGCTCGCAGACCAAATTCAGGCCCAAACCCCCGGCGCATGGGCGGCGTTCGTTGACCGCTGCGGCCCGCGCCTGCACCGGCTGGCCCGCCGCTACGCTTCCTGCGAGGCCGATGCCGAAGACTTGACCCAGGAGATTTTCGTCGCGCTGTACCAAAGCCTGCCAAGTTACAAAGGCCGGGCGTCGCTTGCGACTTGGGCATACCGCATCGCGCTGAACCACTGCTTGAAGCACGCGGCAAAGTCCAGGCCCGTGACCGTGCCCTACGACGACGCCCGCGAGATGCCGGCCCCCATCACGCATGGCCCGGCGGCGCAGTCCGCCCGGCGCGAGCTGTCCGGCGAGATTGACACCGCCCTCGCGGGCCTCTCGCCGAGCCACCGGGACGCCGTCGTGCTCCACGAGCTGCACGCCCTGACCTACGCCGAATGCGCCGCCGTTTTGGGAGTCCCGGTCGGCACCGTCAAATCGCGCTTGTCCACCGCGTTTCGCCGCCTGCGCGAGTCGCTCGGCGCCTATGTTTATTCTGATATTTTGTCCGACACCCTGCCGGAGTCCGCCCCATGACCGACTGCACCAAATACCAAGACGACCTGAAAGCCTGCGCCGACGGCGAGCTGTCGCCGCTGCGCCGCTTTCTGGTACGCCGCCACTTGACGCGCTGCGCGTCCTGCCGAGAGGAAATCCAAGCCATGACACAACTCACCGAAGACCTGCGGGCCACGGAACCCGAACACGCCTTGCCGCCGCACCTGCGGGAAAGATTGCTGGACCCCCCCGCCCACCCCAATGAAACCC
Organism: Capsulimonadaceae bacterium; assembly: GCA_965246745.1. Classification (GTDB taxonomy): domain Bacteria; phylum Armatimonadota; class Armatimonadia; order Armatimonadales; family Capsulimonadaceae; genus JANXMY01. The sequence goes on along the minus strand of OZ251980.1, from coordinate 383,804 downwards.
CAATTCTGGGGAGCAATACGGAGAAGGGCGGGGAAGGGGCCAAGAAAAGTTCTTCTCCGCGTCCGGCTCCCCAGAATTGGGGCGGGGGGGCCATCTTCCGCCGCCTCCCCGCCTGGAGCTACGCCGCCCTCGCCGTCGTCGCCTGGTTCGTCTGCTACCCGATGGTGAGCGCATTGAAATATCGGCAGCAGGCGCAGGTGACAAGCACGACGGCGGACCGGGCACGAATGCAATCCGAGCGCACGGCAAAAGCCTCTCCGCAGTTTACCGTTTCCGACGGTGCAGCCGCGAGGCCGGCCAGCGTCCCGCCCCCGCCGAAGCCGGTTCAGGTGGTCGGGATGTCCGACCGGGCCAGCGCCATGAATAGTGTTTCCGCCGCTCCGCCGTCCCCCGACACGCTTACCCTCAACGGCGACCCGGACTCGCTGCGGCAGGTGCATAAAGAAGCCGGCATCGGCATTCAGGTCCCGAACCCCGAGGCGACCGGGGACAAGATCAACGACATGACCAAAGACACCGGCGGGTATGTCGCCGCGAATAATCTTTCTACGGGAACCGACGGCCTCAAATCCGGCGAGCTGATCGTCAAAGTCCCCGAAGCCCAGTTTGAGACGTTTCTCGCGTCAATCGCTAAACTCGGCACCGTCGTCTCGAAAAACGTCACCGGCCAGGACATCACCGACAAGACCAGCGACGCCAATCAAGCCCAGGCCGTGCAGGAAGGCGACCTCGCCAAAGCCGAAGCCCGCCTGAAAGCCCTCGGCTCGCACGCCAAATGGGAAGACCAGGAAAACACCCGCGACCTGCGGATACAGCTTGCCCAAACCCGCGCCCGCCTGAAGCTCCTGAAGCGCATGGCCGCGCTCGGCACGATCACGATAGATTTAAGTCAGACCCCGAAGGCCGCCGCGCCGGTCACGACGGGTTTTCTTGGGACGCTGCAAGGCACGACCCACGATGCCCTGCAATCGCTCGTCAGCTCCGCGTCGGCCCTGCTGGCGCTTGTCATCTGGCTGCTGGCGTATTCCCCGATCTGGCTTCCCCTGCTGCTGGTGGGCCGCTACGCCCGCAAAGAACTCAAAAAGCGGGAAGCGGTCTGATTAGGGGTCGGGAAGAAACACGAGGTATTGGTTCAAGGTGGAAAGCGCCTGCTCAAAACTAACGGCGGCTCCGACTTCGGAAGCGTGGACAACCGCGTTGCGATACTCGCGGACGAGATGCGCCGCGTCGCGCCTGGCGTCGGGTATGTTTGCCCGTTGGCGCTTCGCGACTTTGTTGAGGAGATCATAGGCTCTTGGAGGAACCGTCTCGCGCCTCGTATCGAGGTACGCCCGCAGCATTCCCTCAAACTCGCTGAAAAGGCGCGTCAGATAGGTCTGCTCTACCCTGACCAGCGCGGCGGTTACCTGGCTTTTGGAAACCCCCCTCAGCAAGGGGTCTCCCACTGCCTGCGCCCATTGCTGCTCGGCATAAAGCAGCGCCGCCCGCGCGGCTTCAAATTCCTGCTGAACTGCCGCAAGATTGCGGATAAGTACGCGGCTCATACGGCGCGGAGCAGCCTGTCTGCAACGGCGAGAAAGCCGGCCTTGCCCCAGGGCTGCGGCCAGTCAATTCCCGAGGAAGTGCGAATTGCCCACTCGGCCTCTGCGGAGCTGCGGAGCAGCATGACTCGGTAAAGGCTCGGCCAGGCATAAAAGTCTATCCGGCCGCGTGCGCCGAAAACGTCCAATCCGACCGGCTCCAAAACCAGCCGCCCGCTCGTGGCGCTAATTTCCATCGTTTGCGTGACGTAGCGCCCGAGCGACTCTTCCATCACGTCCGTCGGGGTGAGTTCGACCCGCCATTCCGGTCGTTCTTCCGCGACCCAGTGCTGAACCTGCTCCAAAAGCGCCGTGACTGCGCTCGTCCACTCTTGGATCGCGTCGCGGGCGTCCGCCGGGCTAAGTTTGGTAATCGGCATAGGAAACCTCCAAAATTCTTCCAAGCTATTGCAGCATACTCGCTGCCGGGTACAATCATTGTACCATGCCAAAATTAGTAATTTTAGACGGCAACAGCTTGCTGTATCGGGGCTTTTTTGCGATGCGGGCGCTGTCTACGTCCGACCGGCTGCCGACCAATGCGGTGTATTCGTTTGTGCTGATGCTGCTGACGATTTTAGAGCGCGAAAAGCCCGACGCCATTTTTGCGGCGTTCGACCCGCCGGTGGCGACGTTTCGGCATCAAGAGCTGGCGTCGTACAAAGGCACGCGGCTGAAGATGCCCGATGACCTCAAGCCGCAGCGGTCTTTGGCGCGGGACGCGGCGGCGGCGTTCCGCGTGCCCAATGTCGAAGTGCCGGGCTTTGAGGCCGATGACGTGTGCGGGACGCTGGCTGAAATCGGCAAATCGCAGGGCTTTGATGTGCTGATTGTGACCGGCGACGGCGACGCGCTGCAATTAGTGGACGACGGCAGCCCGCTCGAAGGGCGCGGGCAGGTGCAGGTGATGATTACCGTGAAAGGCGTCACCGACACGGTCACTTACGACGAAGCGGCAGTGAAAGCCCGCTACGGCCTGTCCCCGGCGCAGATCACCGACTTCAAAGGCATCAAAGGCGATGCGTCGGACAACCTGCCCGGCGTCCCCGGCATCGGCGAAAAGGGGGCGTCCAAGCTGCTTAAAGACTACGGCACACTCGAAAAATTATTGTTCCATGTGGACGAGCTGCCGGAGAAAACAAAGAATTTGCTGATCGCACACACCGACAGCGCGACGCAGTGCAAGCGCCTGGCGACGATTGTGCGCGATGTGCCGCTGCCGGAGTGGGTCGAAATCAAGGCCGACTATCAAAGCGTCGGCCCCGACTATGAAGCGGTCAAAGCGCTGTTTGACCGCTTGGAGTTCCGAACGCTTTTGAAGCGCCTGCCGAGTTTGGAGCGCGAGCAGCGGGCGAAAGCGATAGAAGAAAGCAGTCCCGGTGACGCGCCCGCTGGGGAGGGCGCAGGGAGCAGCGCCCCTACACTCCTGGGTAAAGAGCATCAGACCGTCGCGACGGCCGCAGAGCGGGACGCGCTGCTGGCAAGCCTCGCCGACACCGATGCGCCGGTCGGGATGCAGCTTCACTTGACGCCGCCCGAAGGGGTCAAGCCGGCGGCAATGACGCTGATGAACGCCCGGCTGACGGGGATTGCGTTCGGCCTGCCGAGCGGGACGTTTTACGCGGATTGGGCCGAGTGGGGCGCGTCGCTGACGCCGTTTCTGGAGGACACGGCCCGGCCGAAGTCCGTATATGACTTGAAGCTCGTCGCGGGCGTTCTCGGACGCTGCGGCGTGACGCTCCGAGGCGCGGCGTTTGACGCCCTGCTGGCGGCGTATCTGCTGAACGCGGGCCGGGCCGGCTACCCGCTGGCCGATTTGGCCGCCGACAGCGCCGGAATGGAGCTGGTGGCCGACCCCGCCGACCCGGCGGGGTCGGCGATGGACGAAGCGGCGGCGATTTATGCGCTGGAAGCGGCGCTGGCCCCCCGGCTGGAGCGGGACGGCCTGCGGGCGATTCTCACCGACATCGAGCTGCCGCTGGCATCGGTGCTGGCGGGCATGGAGCGCACCGGGGTCTCGGTGGATGCCGCCTGGCTGCGCGAAGTGGCAAAAACACTCGGCGAGCAGGTGGCGTCGCTGGAAACCGAGATTTTCGCGCTGGCCGGGGAAAAGTTCTCGGTCGGCTCGACCAAGCAGCTTCAGGAAGTCTTGTTCGACAAGCTGAAGCTGCCGGCGGGCAAGAAAACCAAAACGGGCTTCTCGACCGGGGCTGACGTGCTGGAAGATTTAGCGTCCAAAGGCCACGAAATCGCCCGCAAAGTCATCGGCTGGCGCGAAGTCTCGAAGCTGAAGTCCACCTACGCCGACGCTCTGCCGGCCCTAATTAATCCCGAAACGGGCAAAGTGCATACGTCGCTCAACCAGACCGTCGCCAGCACCGGGCGGCTCAGTTCCAGTAATCCCAATCTCCAAAATATCCCTGTGCGGACCGAAATCGGGCGCGAGATACGCCGGGGCTTTGTGGCATCGCCGGGCGCGGTTTTGGTGTCCGCCGACTACTCGCAGATTGAGCTTCGACTGTTCGCGCACATCACCAAAGACCCCGGCTTGGTGCAGGCGTTCAACACGGACTCGGACATCCATGCCCAGACCGCCCGGCGCATCTTTGAAGTGCCGGACGATCAGCCTGTGACGGGGGATCAGCGGCGGCAGGCCAAAACCATCAACTTCGCGGTGATCTACGGAGCCAGCCCGTTTCGCGTCTCCGCCGAGCTTGGCATTGACTTTGCCCGCGCCGCCGAGCTGATCAAAGCGTATTTAGATTTGTACCCCAGTGTCCGCGCCTATTTGGAGACTGTGTTGGAAGGCGCTCGGGAAAAAGGCTATGTGCAGACGCTGCTCGGCCGCCGCCGATATGTCCCCGACATCAACTCGCGCGTGTTCCAGTTCCGGCAGTCGGCGGAGCGCGAAGCTGCCAACATGCCGGTTCAGGGCACCAGCGCGGACATCATCAAGCTCGCCATGCTTCGGGTCGCCGAGGGATTGGCCGCTGCCGACCTCGGCGCACAGATGGTTTTGCAGGTCCACGACGAGCTGCTGTTTGAGTGCCCGGCGGGCAATGTCCCCAAGCTGTCCAAGCTGGTCAAAGACGCCATGCAGACCGCGTTTCCGCTTGACGTGCCGCTGAAGGCCGAAGTCAAATCCGGCCACAACTGGTGGGATGTCACGCCGGTCGGGGATGACGACGCTGAGTTAGAAATGCCTGACGCAAGCCGCGAGACTGAGAGTGTGACATGATTGTCGTTCACTGTGCCTGCGGCGAAGTCTACAATGCGGAAGATGACAAAGCGGGCTATAGCCTTATCTGCACAAAATGCAGACAAGTCATTGATCTGGAAGTCCCCGGTAGGAAGCCGGCTTATGTTTTCAGGACAAAACGAACGCCGCTGGTCCTCATCGGCGCGTCGGCTTTAGTGCTCGCGGGTATCATCGGCTACACGCTCTCCAAAATGTATGATGCACCAATTCGACCCGTGCCAGAAAAATCGCCTCTCGCGGAAACACCGTCGGCAAAGCTGTCACCTGCGCCGAGACGGGCCGCAACAAGAACTGTACAAGCATCTGTCAGCAGACAAGCAACCCCTCGATATATCCCGACGTCCGAAGATTACTCAGCGGCGAAACGCGATATGAAATTGATTGTTCGAGGAAACCAAGAAGAACGAAACACTTTTTCCTTGCAACATTCCGAGCCGCCGCCGTCCGACCCAATCTCCTCTGGCTCTTCCCTGGCGACCGGAACCAATATCCGGGAGCCGATAGATGAAAGCGGACGTAGTACCCTGACAGTGATCAATGGAAATCGGGTGGATGCCGTCGTCAAACTTGTCGGCGGGCCAGGTACAGCGTTGCCGAATGCCACTTACCGATGTGTTTACATTAAGGGGGGCGAGCAATTTGTCATCGGCGAAATACCTGCCGGGCGGTATTTTGTGCTTTTCAAGTTAGGAAGCGGCTGGAACAACCAGTCAGGGTTTGTTCGTGGAGAGGAAAACCATCGGTTTGGAAAGCCGCTGGTTTTTGAGCAGACAACAAGCGAGGCCGAGGACGGCGGAAAAAAATAGAATGGAATACGTTTACCATCACGCTCCACCCTATCCTGACCGGCAATGTGAAGACACAGGCTATTTCTAAAGAGGAGTTTGATCATCCCCAGTAGTTGCACAAAATATGACCGACAGATGCACGGGAACCAGCGCTCCGCCGGTCATCTCGGCGGCGCGGGCGGCGACCAGCAGGCGGTGGCATTGCTCGACATCGGCTTCAAAGCAGAGCAGGCAGCAGCGCTCCTGCTGCGCCTGCACGGCCAGCGCTTGCATGGCTTCGCCCTGGGTCGCGAGGTGCGCCGCGTAGCCCCGGCGGAACGCGGCGTCGTCGTGGTCTATCCTGCGCTGATACCGCAGGTCGCGCGGGGTGCCGAGGGCGCGGATGTGCTGGTAGCGCAGGCCGTAGCCGGCGGCGGCGAGGCCAAGCGCGGTTTTAGACAAGCCCGGCTTGCGGCTTTGGGGCCGCTCCCGGATGTCCAGCAGCGCTTGAACGTCGTGAAATACCAGCGTTCGCAGCAGCGCGTCCTGACTGACGCCTTCGTAGCCGATTGTGTAGAGTTCAGGCATGGTACGATTTTAGGACAACTACGTCGCCCGCAGGGTCACGACCGTGGCTCCTGCGCCGCCTTCTTCGGGGTCGGCGGTGGCGTAGTCGGTGACAAGCGGGTGGGACGAGACGTACTCTTGAACCGCCCGGCGCAAGGCTCCGGTGCCTTTGCCGTGAACGAGGCGGGCGCGGCTGAGGCCGGCGGCGTAGGCGTCGTCTAAGTATTTCTCGACGTTTGAGATGGCTTCTTCGGCCCGCTGGCCCAAAAGCGTAAGCTGCGGGGTGATGCCGACGGTCTTTTCCATGTTGAATGATGGCGCGGCGTCGCCGTCTTTGGCCGGCGGGAGGCTTGCGGCGGAGCGCGGCATGGGAGTCATTTCGGGCCGGGCCGCCGGCGCGGACTTCGCGGGGCGCGGCTCGCTCCCGAGCAGCAGCAGCGTGGACGGCGGGACCGAGACGCGCATCGCGCCGACTTGGACCGGAACCGGCCCGTCGCCGGACGCGTCTTCTAAAAGCTCCCCGGCCATGCCGAGGGTCGTGATTGTCACTTTGTCGCCCCGGCGCAGGGGCCGGTCGGGGACAAACTCCAGCGCGGCGGGCTGCTCGGCGGACAGCCGGCTTTGGATGGCGCTTTGCAGGTCGCTGCCGATGTCTTTGATCTTCTGGCGGACCCGCTCGGTCTGTTTGCCTTCGGTCTGAGCGCGGCGCAGCTCGGCCAGCGTGTGGTCCACTTTGTCCTGCGCCCGCTTGATCAGCGCCCGCGCTTCGTCCTGCGCTTTTTGGCGCGACTCGCGCCGCAGGGCTTCCAAATTCGACAATTCGTCGGCGTAGCGGCGGCGGAGCATCTGCGCTTCCACACGCGCCTGCTCGGCGGCCCGGCCCTCGCTGATCGCCTTGCGGCGGCCTTCTTCCAGCTCGCGCAGCAGGTCGGCGGTCTCGTCGGACCCGGTGAGCGCGACGCGGGCCGTAGTTAATACCGACTCGGGCATGCCGAGCCGCCCGGCAATCGCAAACGCATTGGACGACCCCGGAATGCCCTGCAAAAGCCGATAGGTCGGCGACAGCGTCTGCTCGTCGAACTCAACGCTGGCGTTTTGGACGCCTTCGGTCACGAACGCATACGTTTTGAGTTCCCCGTAGTGGCTCGTCGCGATCACGCGGCTGTCATGGGAGCGCAGGTGGTCCAGCAGCGCCCGCGCCAGCGACGCCCCTTCGCCGGGGTCGGTGCCCGCCCCGACTTCGTCGAGAAGCACCAGCGCATTGCGGCGCAAGTCGCGTAAAATACGGACAATGTTTGTGATATGCCCGGAAAACGTGGACAGCGATTGCTGCAAGCTCTGCTCGTCGCCGATGTCCGCAAACACCTGGTCGAAGACATTCATCTCGGCCCGCGCCGCCGGCACATGCAGGCCGCACTGGGCCATCAGTGTCAGCAGCCCCGTTGTCTTAAGGCTCACGGTTTTGCCGCCCGTGTTCGGTCCCGTAATCAAAAGAATTTTATTCGCGCCCGTGCCCAGCTCAATGTCAATCGGCACCACGGTTTTGGGGTCAATTAATGGATGCCGCGCGGACAAGAGACGCGTGAGACCCGACGCGTTCAGCGACGGCGCGACGGCGTTGTGAACATCAGCCAGCCGCGCCCGCGCCGCGATGAAGTCAATCGCGCCCAGCGTTTCCATTGTGACGACTAAACTTGCCCCAACACGGGCCACGCTGTCGGTCAGGCGGCGCAGAATTCGAGCGACTTCCTGGTCTTCTTTGATGCCCAGCTCTTTGATCTCGTTGCCGAGATCAACCACAACCTGCGGTTCCATAAAGAGAGTTGCGCCCGACGACGACGTATCATGGACGATCCCGCCGAACGCCCCCCGGTGGTCGGCTTTCACGGGGACGCAGTAGCGGTCGCCGCGCTGCACAATCACCGGGTCTTGCAGCATGGCTTTCAGCGGCCCGGAGATAATGCCGTTTAATCTATCCATCATCCGCGCCGACGCTGTTTTGCGCTGACTGCGAATTTTAGCGAGGTCCGGCGAGGCCGAGTCCAAAACATAGCCGTTGATGCCGACCGAGCTGCCGATCTCGGACTCGAGCGACGGAAACTGCCCCAGCGCCGACGCCCGCTCGGCCATGATCGGGTACTCCGCCGCCAGCTTTTGCAGAAACAGCTTGAGTGACCGCGACGCCGCCGCCGCTTCGGCGATGTCGAGTAGCCCGTGGGCGTCGAGAATGGCCCCAATCTCCGCCGAGCGCACCAGCGGCCGGATATTGGAAACGCCCCCGAGCGGCAGGTTGCCCTTCATCGCAATCAAATTGCGGCATTCGGTCGTCTCGTCGAGCCGCGCCTGCACCTGCGCGAGCCAGTCCGACGGCATGACCGCTTCGGCCAGCTCCCGCCCGAGCGAGCACGCCGTCTGCCCGGCAAGCTGCGTGCGGACCGCTTCGAATTCCAAAACGCGCAAGGCGTGTGTGTCTATCATAATCTCGCTGCGTCTATCTACTTGACAATATCGATTGGACTTCTTGCATCAATGGCGCGGCTCCAAGAACCATGCCATGAATGGCACGGCTACACGGCGCGGACGCCACAAAACACCCGCTTCGCGGGGTTCGGAGTAGGAATAATCTTAAGTCCCGCGAAGCGGCACTTCCTGGCCGACGGCCGTGTACCCCAGTAAAACCCGAGCCGTGTGTTTTAACACATGGCTCGTGAATGATACAGCAGCGCAACACCGATCACCGATTTCCTTTGGCGCGGTTATGGGTGATGCACAGCATTTCGCAGTTTTGCAGCGCGGTTTGGCCGCCCTTGCTCCATGCCGCGACATGGTCGGCGTCCATCTCGGTCAGCTTCCAGAGCTTGGTTTTGTTCGCATTGTTTCCAATGACGCACTGAGGGCAGTTGGAAGCGCCGCTGATTTTCGCGGCGGCTGTCTGCGTTTCGTAGACCGCGCGTTTCACGGCTTCGTCGAATACGCGCACTTCCAGCAGCTTCGTCTCCTGCGACCCGCCGAGAACATACTCAAAAACCCCGCTGCGCTTTTTCACAAACGGGTCGCCGTACAATGTTCGCACTTGCTGCGAGACCGCTGCCGGATTGTAGGACTGCTTGTGGTACGTTTCATACAGCGTGCCCCAGTCCAGCCCGCACATTTCTTTTTCCACTTCGGGAAAGACGCTCGAAACCCAGTCCAGCACGCTTTTGAAGTACGTCTTGACTTCACTGATGCTCCCGTCGGTGCGGTGCCCGCTCATGTAATCGCCGACATTGCCCTTGCTGACCCATTCCAGCGCCCGCTCCCAGAAATCCTGCCGATTGGCGCTGCCTTTGATGTACGCGCTCCATTTTTGGACATTGGAGTTTTGGCTGTTGCTGAACTCTTCCTTGCCGAGCGTCACAAACGGCCCGGAGTAAACTGCGTTCAAAAGCTCCTGGTCATTCAGGGGAACCCCGGCGATGTTGATGGTCCGAAACCATTCCTTGATCTCGCTTTCGGTGCCGTCGCATTCGTACATCAAAAGCTGGGCGTCGAGGAGACGGGCCTGCTTGTCGGCGGCGAGGCTGCGGAAATACTGCTCCATGCCGTGCTCGTCTTTGACGGCGAACTTGCCCGTGACATAGCGTCCGAAACTGGTGATCCGCTGCTGACCGTCCAGCACTTCCAGTTTGCCGCCGGGGAGCGTGTTGAAGTAAATCAGCCCGAGCGGATAGCCCTTCAGCAGCGAGTGGATCACCGCCGCATCGCGCTTGCCGTCGGCGTAGATATAGTTGCGCTGATATTCGGGCTGAATGGTGAGCCTGCCGGAGAGTCCGAACAAGCCTTTGCCTTCGATTTCGTTGTAAACGAAGCCGTCGCAGACTTCTTTGACTGTGTAGTGCTTGAGCGTTGTTTCCATAATTTTGTCTTTGTTAAATCAGCGCGGGAAAGGCTTCCAGGCGCAAAGCCAGCCTCTTCAAACCGGTTACCCGCAGTGTTGCCAAATACTCTTGCGCCGTCTTGGGCGGATGTTTCAGCGAGGCGCGATGCGCCTGCACTCCGCGCAAAAACAAGGCGGCCTCCTGGTCAAACAGCGCCAACAAAAATACGTCGGGATGGAGCGCCTGAATACCATAGCTACGGAGAACACTGTTCGGGAAATCAGAAAGATTATAGGTGACGATCACGGAGGCGCGGGCCTCGATGGCTGCTGCGAGGACGTGACGGTCGCCTTCGTCCGGCAGACTGAGGGCGGGGATACGTGCCTCGTAACCGGAAACCAGCCCCTTCGGGACGGCCACGCTCATCAGACTGCGGGTGCGGTCCATCTGCACAGGCGTCACGTCAGGGCGATCCGCCAGCACATTGCGAGTCCACTCGGTGTGTATCTCCTCCGTCCAGCGGGCTTCATAGGCCCGGATGGTGGCAAGCCACAGGAGCAGATCGCGCAGGGAAGGCGGATAAAGAACGCAGGCGTCCAGGACGGCAACAGTTTTCGGCTCGGCTGGGGTCATCGGTACAGACCAAGCCGCTCCGTTTCTGCGACAATCTCTCTCATTGCCGCCTGTCGTCTTTCCATCTCAGCGTCGGTGATGAGTTCCTGCGGAGGGGCATTTTGTAGGGACTTTGCCATATGAGCGCGGGCGGCGGCGATTTCCTCCTCTTGCTGCTGGTTTAATTGCTCCACCATCGCTTCATAACTCTCGGTGTCCAGCAGCACGACTTCCGCACGGCCATTGACGGTCAGCACTTCCGGGGTGCGGGTTTCTTTGAGCCGGGCGACATGTGCCTTGTGGTTCCTGAGAAAGTCGCTCATGGAGTGTATTTGGCGAGTGTTCAGCATAATTCATCTCATTTTCAAGTAATTGTATGTTCAATGAATTGCATGATGGCATATTTTGCCGAAACAATCAACGGCAGACGCGTACAGACTTTCCCCGGCCCCCAATAATGGGGGAGCGATGCGGATTTTTCTGAGTCTGGTTCCCCCATTATTGGGGGCTAGGGGGAGTCCGAACAAGCCTTTGCCTTCGATTTCGTTGTAGACAAAGCCCTCGCAGACTTCTTTGACCGTGTATTGCTTGAGCGTTGTTTCCATGTTATGCCTTGTGCTTGATGAGAATGCGTTTGTATATCATAGTTGCAACGTTGTTTAGATAGCAACCAGCAGTCGGATTACCTTCCTTGTATGCTCCTGTGCCCCCTGCTTTGTAATAGTCATCAACAAATTCTTTTGTCAAACCAGGCGTTTTCTTGAATCTGTCGGCAATAAGACCATTATCGCTTGTTCCTAAAATCTCAAACTGATCGGGGTTGTATTTATCCAGGAAGCTAATCGGTACGCCCATCACGCCCTCATAATCACTCGGTATTGCATCGGTAAACGGCACTTCAATCGCGTCGTAGTTGTCGTAGCAGTCGTACTTCTCCATGCCTTTCAGTTTCTTGTTGTACCGTAAGTTATCATCCATAGTCATAAGCTGAAGCTGCTCATGCCGTCTGCCGTGGTCAAGATTGGTAAACCAAGCTGACGATACATTTTTCATATTCACATTATTAACAACTTTATCTACATCATCAGGATTTTTTGTTTCAAACCATAAACCTCCCCCCCAACCAGTACGTCCTGACCACATCTTGTTATTTTTGATTAGGGGGAAAACTTCTTTGAAGGTAACAATGTTTTTGTTGCCGATGAAGAGAAACTGCTTGTCGGCTTCCACCACCCACGCCAGAAACTCCCGGAATAGGGAGAAAGGTGGATTGGTGATGATGATGTCGGCCTCGTCGCGCAGTCTTTTGACTTCCGCACTGCGAAAATCGCCGTCGCCGCTCATGTACTCCCACTCTAAGTCGTTCACGTCAATCCTGCCGTCCCCGGTTGTGTCGCCCGTCAGCGTGTAAATCTTGCCCTTTTGCGAAGTTTTGCCCACATCGTACTTCGCGCTGCTTTCCTCAAAAAGCGTGGGCTGATACGACGCCAGTTTTTTGCTGTCCGCCGCGTAGCTGGTGCTGACCAGCTTCTTCAAGCCCAAAGTCTGAAAGTTCAGCGCGAAATACTTGGTGAAGTTGCTCCACTCGGGATCGTCGCAGGGCAAAAAAACAGTTTTGTTCCGAAACACGTCCGGGTTGAACTCCACATATGCCGCGACCTCCTTCTCGATGTCGTGATACTGCGTATAAAACTCGTCGTTTTTCGCGCGTTTCGCGCTGGTCAGATTGCTGTTCGCCATAATGATCGTTTGTCGGTTCCGGTCCCAAAGAAAAGCCGGGAACATTCCCGGCTCAGACGGCCTTATACAAAGAGAACACCTAAATACCGAGGAAAACTCCCATGAACCTTCGTTCGTTGACCTCTATTTCGATAGTCTTGGCCCTTGCGCCGATGACCGCGCAGGCCGCGCCGGCGATTCAATCCCTGACTTCAGCCAGCCTTAAAACCCTGTCGGCGACCAGCGAGATTGTCACCGAAAACCAGGACGTGCTGAAAACGATGGACGGCGACATTGCGCTGGCGTACCGCCTGCACCGGGGGGCGCTCACCTACGCGCAGCCTGGCAAGCTGCGGATTGAAGCGAGCATTCCGCACCTCGCCGCCGGGTACTACGTTATCAACGGCAGCCAAAAGCTGACCGTCGCGCCGTTTGTCCACAAAGTGCAGGACACCACCGGAGCACCCGGCAAGCGCCAGTCGCTGCTTGATTTCGGCCTCGTTCCGCCGGAGCTTTTAGCCGACTACAATGCGACTTTTCTGCGCCGCGAAGCGGGCCTGCTGTGTTTTCAGCTTCAGCCCAAGCAGCGCGGGGAAACCCAGAAAGATTTGGTCTGGATTGACCCGAAGACCCATATTACCACCCAGCGGTACAACTATGACCGCGACGGCAAGCTGGTGAAGATCTTCCGCTATCTCAGCCCGCTGCAAGCCGCGCCGGGGATTTATGTTCCGACCCGTGTGGAGCTGTACACGCCGCAAAACAAGCTGGCGGGCGCGACGGTCTACCAAAACATCCGGGTCAACGCCCCCGTCAGCGACTCGCTGTTTAAGATTTAGGCCGCCCCTCCAGAACGCGAGGGAATAAATTCCTCTATGCCTTCGGCATTACTTCGTATCTGCTGAATAACATCCTTCGGACGTAGGAATGGGAAAGCTGAACACGCGGGACGCTTCCGTCCGAAGGACGTTATTCAGCAGATACGAAGTAATGCCGAAGGCATAGAGGAATTTATTCCCTCGCTTTTCCCTGCCCGACATGCCCTTTATGACCTCACCCACCCGCCGCCCCGACTTTGCCGCCGCCGCTCTTTTGGTCCTGCTGACTGGGTTTCGCTTCTGGTACGACGCCCAGCACGAGCTGCTTCAAGACGAAGCCTATTACTGGCAGTGGTCGCGGCACCTTGACTGGGGCTACTACGATAATACCCCGCTGATGGCTCCGGTCATTCGTCTGTTTACGATACTCCTCGGCACAACCGAGCTGGGAGTCCGGGCCGGCGCGACCGTGTGTGCCCTCGCTGCGGGGACTTATATCTACCTGCTCGCCAAGCGATTGTTCGGCCCGACTGTCGCGCTGGCGGCGCTCGCGCTCGCCAACACCGTCCCGCTGTTCGCCGCCGGGTCGGTGATTATGACCCAGGACCCTGTCCAGCTTGCGCTTTGGGCCGCCGCGCTGTACGCCCTCCACCGAGCGCTGACGGATCGTCCGACATGGGGCATGTGGCTTGCGGCGGGGGCGGGGGCGGGGCTGGCGGCAGAGGCCAAGCTGAACGCGATTTTGCTGCTGCCGAGCGTGTTTTTGTATTTGCTGCTGTCGCCGCCGGCGCGGGAGCGCTGGCTGCGCCGGCCCGAGCCGTACCTTGCGGGCCTCGTCGCACTTTTAATTCTCGCGCCGTTTTTGTGGTGGAACCACACGCACGCGAACGCCTTCTGGATACACGCCCGCGCGATGAGTTCGCGCGGCTCGGGGCACGATGGGCTGAAATGGGTGGGGCGGTTTCTGGGCGACCAGGCCGTGCTGCTGTCCCCGCTGGTCTTTTTGACGTATCTGTACGCGCTCGGCGACGGCTTCAAGCGGGGCGTTCGGCAGCGCGACGAGGCGTACTTATTTCTTTGGTGCCCGGCCGTGGTTTCGCTGGCGGCGATACTTGTCACGGCGCTCAAAAGCAAAGTGGAAGGCAACTGGGCCGTAGACTCGTACCCGACGGGCTTTATCCTCACCGCCGCCGTCTTTGTCCGCTGCTGGGACAGCCGCGTCCTCGCCAAGCGCATTTGGGTCGGCGCATCCGCCGCCCTGGCACTCTTTTTGACCCTCGCCGTCGCGCTGTTTCCCCAAATACTCTACCGTGCCGGGTTCCGCTACCCGAAAGCGACCGCCGACCGGACCAACGAGCTGTACGGGTGGCGGCAGATGGCGGACCGGATTTCGGCGGAAAAGGCCGCAATGGGCGGCGACCCGTTTGTCTTCGGCATTAACTACCGGATGCCGTCGGAAGCGGCCTTTTACCTGCCGGGCCGCCCGAAAACCTACGCGCTGTTTTTGCACTACAAAGCGTCGGAATATATGTTCTGGGAAGACCCGGCGAAGCTAAAAAATCGCGACGCAATCTTTCTCAACGACACCGATACCCAGGACCACTTTGATGACCTGCGGGCCGTGTTCGACCGGGTAGAGCCGCAGCCGCCGCTTTTAGTCACGCGCAATCCGCCCTACGCAACCCCGATCCGCACGGTCCAAATCGTCCGCTGCTACGGCTTCCACGGCTACGATGTCAAGCAGTGGCAGGACGGGTGGTAAATCCCGACCGTGCGTCCGCGTAGAAACGGGCGGCACAAAGGCTACGGCGTCTTGGCCCGCGAGAACTGGATGGCGCGGCCGGTGGGCGGGCCGAGATACACTGTGTCGTTGTCCGGGCCGGGGCTGAAGCGCAGGGTCTCGTTTTTCGACCCGTAAAGCATCAAGCGGTTCTGGACCAGGCCCCACAAAAACGACTGCTCCCCGCCGGGGTTGGTCGTGCTGCCCCGCGCCCCGGAGCCGTTGGCGCTGAACACAAAATAGGTGTCGTTTTTGGCGGTCCAGCGGCCTGTCAGCACCTTGACGCGCGGGTCGCTGCTGTTGTTGGAGTTGCTGCCGCCTTGCAGCAGGGTCGGCGGCCCTGTCGGGGCCGGCGGCGGCAGCGTGGCCGGGGCTTCAGCCCGCTGCGGCACGGCCGGCGCCGGCGCGGCGTCCGAGCCGCTGCTCAGCGTGCCGGCCAGGTACACCCCGCCGAGAAGGATCAGCAGGACCAGAGGAACGGCAATCACCGCCCAGCGGGGCAGACCGCCGAGCGGGGCGGGGGCGGGATACGAGACGCCCGGCCCATGCGGCTCCGCCTCGTAAGGCGGCGGCGCGTAGCCCGGCGGGGTCAGGTACGGCTCCGTCCCGCCTGAAACCGGCGGCGGGGCACCGGCGGCAGGCCGCGCGGCGGCGGGCGGGTCTTCCGCTGGGGGCAGGACGGCCGGCGGGTCCAGCGGCATCGGACCGGGGCTTGCCGCCGCCGGGACTTCTTTGGCCTGCTGCATTCCGGCGGGGGCTTTTTCGGTGCGGGCTTCTTCGGTGCGGGCTTCTTCAGCAAGCATGTCTTCCGGGACAAGGGCGTCGGCGGGCACCGGGCCGTCGAACACCGACCGGCACTGGGGGCAGACGGTTTCTCCGGCTCGCTGCGGTTTCCCGCACTGCGGGCATTCGTAAATCATAACGCTTTCCTTGTAAACACTCTCGGGAGCGAGTCACGGCGCAGTCGTCTCTCTCCAATACGCTTCATTGTCCCGCAGCGCGGCGGCCAGCGGCCCGGCGCAGGGCAGCCCGTCATTGCTGTGGGCCAGGTCCCAAAAATCGCCGGTCGCGCAGGTTTGGGTCGGACGCAGCGCGTGGACATGGCCGTCGGCAAACAGCCAGTTGCTGCGGGCCAGATGCCCGGCGAACAAATCCGTATGCGAGCCGAGGTGCGCGTGGTCGCAGCCGCCGCAGATCGGGTCCAGCAGCGGCGGGTTCGGCGGGTTGTTTAAGTTGTACCCCGCGCCGTCGGTTTCGCCGACTAAAAACAGGGTCGCCGGGCTTTGAATGTCGCTCAGCGCGGCGGAAGGAATGTTTTTATCACGCAGCACGGACGCATTCGCGCCGTAGGAAATCGTAAGCTCCGTGTCCACATCGGTCAAATCGGCGTGAAACGGGTTCGACGGGCAGGCGAACACCGGGGCGCTGACATACGGAGACACAAGCTGCCGCCAGGACACGGTCTCGCCGCCGAGCGCATACGCCGACGGCGGCAGGCGCTCGTCGCTGTCCCCCGCGTACTGGGTCAGTGCCAGGCCGATCTGCCGTAAATTCGACGCGCAGGTGGTCCGCCGGGCGTTTTCGCGGACTTTTCCGAACACGGAAAACAGCACGGCAGCCAGCAGGGCGAGCAGGGCAATGACGACGAGCAGCTCAATCAGCGTAAACGCTCGCGGCGGGGAGTTCGGGGCGGAAGTTCGGTGCTGTCTGGGCTTCATGGCAGGTGCTTTCGCGTCGGCGCGGTCCTGATGCCATTATTCCCCGTCTGCGTCCCGGTTTCCTGCATGATTTACGAGGCTTCGGGGCTGTGCGCCGACAAAAACAGCATGCGCCGCGTGGCATCCGTGGTTTTCGCCCGCTCGGACTGCGCGTGGCCGGCAATCCAGACAATCCCGTGCCGGTCCGCCACAATCGGCACGCGCCCGCGCTCCGGGCGCGGCACTTTGGCGTCGGCGAAGATGTCCGAGACTTTTTTGTGCCGCCCGCCCATCCCAAGCGGGTCAATTCTGTCCCCGGCCCGCCGGTTCCGCGCGACCAGCGACGGTAAATCCACGGCGTCGGCGTCCAAACGCACCGCGCCGGGCATTTCAGTCCACGAGGCCGCGACGGTCCAGCCGAGTTCCGGCAGGAAAGTGGTCCCCGGAGCGGCAAGAAATGCGGACACAGCTTCTGCCGGCAGCCCGCCGCCGATACGCGCGAAATCAACAAGCCTTTCGTCCACCCTCACGCGGCACGGCGGCGCGGGGAGCGTCAGCGTAAACCCGGACTGCGCCGCCGGACTGGAAATCGCCGCGCACACCGCTTCCAAAATCTCAAAGCCGATGCCTTCTGCCGTGCCGCGCACGCTTGCGGCGGCCTGCCGGACCACATGCCGGAGAAGCGCCGGGTGCAGCGCCGCCAGCGCTGTGCGGCGCAGGGCCAAGCCGTCATTCCGGCATGCGTCCGTCGCATGCGCCAGGGCCGCCGCCGCCTGCTGCGCTAAAAAGTCGCTGTCCCGCGCCGCGATTTCCGACACGCGAAGAAGCGCGTCTGCCACGCGCGGGTTATACTCACGGCGAAGCTGGGGCAAAAGCTCAAGGCGAATTCGGTTGCGGGTGTAATGGTCGGGGGAAAGGTTCGACGGGTCCTGCCGGGGCAAGAGGCTCTGTTCAGCGCAGTACGCTTCAATCTCGGCCCGCGACACGCCGAGCAGGGGCCGGACAATAGGGCCGCGCCCTTCGGGAATGCCGCGCAGGCCGCCGGTCCCCGTGCCGCGCAGAATGTTCAGCAGCACCGTCTCGGCCTGGTCGTCCCGGTTGTGCCCGGTCGCAATCGTGTCCGCACCGATCTCGCCTGCCGTGCGCTCCAAAAATGCGTACCGTACCGCCCGCGCCGCTTCCTGCGTGCTGCGCTTGTGTTCCGAAGCCCACGCCGCCGCATCTTCCCGGCCCAAATAACATGGGATGCCCCGCTCCCGGCACCAGTCCGCGACCCACGCCGCTTCCGCCGCTGATTGGCCGTCCCGCAGGCCGTGGTCCAGATGCGCGGCTTCCACCGTAATCCGCCGCGCCTCGCGCTCCGTCCAAAGCACATGCAGCAGGCACAGCGAGTCGGGGCCGCCGGACACCGCCGCCAGCACTTTTGCCCCCGGCGGCAGCAAAGCCCATTGGAATTTGTCCAGCATGGCTAAAACACCAAAATCGGGCCGTCGGGGGCATAAAACGTGATGCTGTCCGGGCCGCCGTCCGCCGTATCCCCGAGGCAGACCACGCGGTCGCAGCTCAAACGCCGGCTGTCGGCCAGAGCTGCCCGCAGGCCGCCCGCATTGCCGTGAATATCCGAAATCAGCGCCGTTTTCATGGGGCACGCCTACTGGTCAATCGGCTGAATTTTGGAGCCGGGCGAAACAAACGCAAAGCGCGGCTGCGGGCCGGTATCTTTGACAATCGCGGCGGCAATCTGCGGGGTCACGGGGGCCAGCTCGGAAAAGTGGTCGTAGCCCGGAAGCTGATAAAAATGCACCTGTGGGTTCTCGCAGCTTGAATACATCTCGCGGGCCGCGCGGAGATTGCCGCCGTCCGTGCCTTCCATCACATAAGTCGGGGACGAAATCGCGCCTAAATATAAAATCGGGGACCTGAGCGCCGCTTCCTTGTCGTCGCCCAGATCAAACGGCAGGTTGTCGCTGCCATACTGCTCAATGCGCCCGACGGGGCCGAACGCGAACACGGCCCGGAACTGCGGCGTAGACTCGGCGACTAAAAGCGCCAGTGTCCCGCCGGTGCTGTGGCCGCCGAGGTAGACGCGCTTCGGGTCCACATCGGGCCGGGACGCCAGATACCTGCCGGCGGCCAGCACATCGTCCACTTCGCCGTACAGCCCTTCGATATGACCGGGATTACCGTTGCCGCCCCGGAGCGACGGGTACAAGGTGACAATGCCGGCCTGGTAAAATGCCCGCGCCGACTGATCGTTGTCCGGGGACGCTTCCGCCCAGGGCGTGTCGCCGATGGAGTTGTCGAAGCCGCCGGCGATCCACACCATCGCCGGGTGCCGGGCGACGCCGTCCGCCGGGGCATGGGCGACAATCGCCGGAAACGGCCCAAGCGGCGCGGGATACGTGACCATCTCAAACCCCGGCGGCACGCTCGCCGGCACCGGGTCCGGCGTCTTCGTCTGCCGGGTCAAATGCGTCGCGAACCCCGCCCGCGCCGCCGCCAGGTGCCGGCTGCCCGAAGCCGCGTGCTTCCGGCCGCAGCCGGAAAGCATCGGCCCGGTCAGCATCAGCGTGGTTAGCATCAGCGCGGGGGTTACGGCAGCAAGCAGAAGGGCGTGGAGGCGGTCTCGCATATTGTTAAACTCGGGCCGGCAGTGCGGCATTTCAATCTGCAACATCTGAATACAGCGCCGGCAGGGCTGTCAGCAAGTCGTGCGCGGTGCGGCAGTAGCGCTCGCTTGCCGCTTGATCAAAAAACCGTGCCGGGGAGACAATCGCCACAGCGGCTTGTTCGGGGGTTCCATTCGCCTTCACCAAAAACGGATACTCCGTGTTCGCTTCGGCGGTCTCAAAGTTTCGCCGCCCGAACAAGTTCGGCTCCAGCGCTTCCAGCTCACGCACTTCCAAAGAGAGTCGGCTGCCTAACTCTTGGGAAAGAGTTTTAAGAATGGGGTGACTCTCCATTTCGGTATAAGGCCGATGCGTGTTGAAGACTTTTTCGTAAATCCCCATTGCGTTTTGCAGGATCAGAACGGCTTTTGCGCCAAGCTCACCGGCTTTCATTGCCGAAGCGATTGACCCCGCCCAAGCGCTGCCTCGGTGCAGGCAGTAGGCATCGCTGAGATGACGAACGGCTTCCCGGTAGAATGCCTCGGCGAGTTCCTCCGGCGGTGGAAACCGTGGCGGCGCGATTGCAGGGGAAGCCGTCACGACCGAGACCCTCCCATCGCCTGCTGCTTGAAAAAGGTAATCGGATCGGACGCGCCTGCCTGCGCTGCGACTTCCTCAGACGAAAAAAAATCTGGTCGCGACAAGACTTGATTTGCATAGTCGCTGGGATTTTCCAGCAAAACAGCATAAGCCGGCTGCACTTGCCGCAGCAGCGTTAAGCTGGGGATTGTCTGACCCGCCGGTGCCGCTGCCGCCGGGTGCTCAAACTCTTCCGGGGTCAGAAAATATAGGTTCAGCCGTCCCCGCAGCGGCAGCGCTTCCGTACTGCCGTAGCTGACCGAGCGCGGACCCTGCCAGCCGGTGACCACTTCCAGCAGATTAAGGTCATAAGAGTTTCCTGTCGCAACAAGCTCGCCGAACGCGATCAGCGCCCGCAGTTGTCCATTGACAGCCTGCGGCTGCGCGTCCAGCAGCCTGCCGATCACGCGATACTCGAGATAAGGGATGTGAGTGCTGGAATAAAGCATAAAGATTTTTCCTGTCTGCGGTAGTCTATCGAACCGACATCTTCTCATCTAATAGCCTGTTTACAATGTCGGGCTTGGCCTGACCTTTCAGGGCTTTCATCACCTGGCCCGTCAAAAAGCCTTTGCTTTTGTCGTTGCCGGCTTTGATTTTGGCGACCACGTCCGGGTTTTCGGCCAAAACGCGCTCGACTTCGGCGGCCAGCACCGAGTCGTCGGAGACGGCCGCCAATCCTCGCGCGGCGACAATCGCCGCCGGCTCCTGCCCGGTCTCGAACATCTCGGCCAGCACGGTTTTCGCGCTGGTGTTGGTGATCTGCCCAGCATCCCGCAGCGCAATCAGATCGCGAAGCTGGGCGGGCGAGATTTTGATGTCGGCGATCTCCTGACCCGAGGCGTTCAGCAGCTTCGCCAAATCCCCCGTCACATAATTGGCAATCGCTTTGGCATCGGCCCCGGCGGCGGCTTCCTCAAAGTACGCTGCCAGCGGGCGGGAGGCCGTTAGAATAGCGGCGTCGTAGGGGCGCAGGCCGTACTCGGCGGCAAAGCGCTCGCGCTTGGCATCGGGCAGTTCGGGCAGAGCGGCGCGGGCGGCTTCAATCCCGGCCTCGTCAAAGTGCAGGGCCACCAAATCGGGTTCGGGGAAGTAGCGATACTCCTGCTCTTCCTCCTTGAAGCGCATGTGGTACGTTTCGCCCCGCAGGTCGTTCCAGCCGAGTGTTTCCTGCCGCACGGCCTCGCCGCCCTCTAAAAGCTCGGATTGGCGCTCGACTTCGTACAAGACTCCTTTGTAGACCGATTTAAACGAATTGAGATTTTTAATCTCGGTCTTGACCCCGACCCCCGACGTTCCCGCCGGCCGAATGGAGAGGTTCGGCTCGGCTCTTAAGTGCCCTTCTTCCATTTTGCCGTCTGAGACGCCGAGATAGACCAAAATCGAGCGCAGCTTCTCCAAATATGCACGGGCTTCGTCTGCAGACGTGAGATCGGGCGGGAACTCGGTGACAATCTCCATCAGCGGGACCCCGGAGCGGTTGTAGTCTACTTCGCTTTCATTGCCCCCGGCATGAATGAGCTTGCCCGTGTCTTCCTCTAAATGCACCCGCCGAATATGAATGCGCTTGGTCCCGCCGTCTTCCAGGTCAATGTCCAGATACCCGCCGACCCCGATGGGGTTCTCGTACTGCGAGATTTGGTAGCCTTTCGGCAGGTCGGGATAAAAATAGTTTTTTCGGGCAAAAACGCAGTCCCGCGACACGTCGCAGTGCAGCGCCAGCGCGGTCCTCAGCACAAGCTGGACCGCCTGCCTATTCATCACCGGCAGCGAGCCGGGCAGTCCCAAACAGACCGGGCAGGTGCGCGTGTTGGGCGCTCCGCCGAACTCGTTGGCGCAGCCGCAGAACATCTTGCTTTGGGTCAAAAGCTCGGCATGGCACTCCATCCCGATTACAGGCTCGTAAATCATCTTAGCAGTGGTCATAAATGCTTCTACTCGTTCTTTGCGTGAAGTGATTATGTAAGCGGTCGGGCAAGCTTGGCAAGAAACGTGTTCAATGTCGAGAGCGCCGCGACCAGGGTGATCGCGGGTACGGGATTGCGGCCCCGGTGGGCTATCGCGTTTCGATGACTGCGGACGGCGTCAATTCTACCGCGCAGCAGCGGCGTGATTTTGACTGTTTCCCGCTGCGTCGTGCGCCGAATCAACCAGTCCACGGTCGCCTTGTCGGAAACGACCACGGATGGATGGTTTGACGCAAGATGATCTTTTAGGATGCCTTCAAACTCCGCGAAGAGTCGTGTAAAATAAGTCTGTTCAACGTTCCTGCCGGCAGACGCAAGGTCACGCGGCGAGAGCCTTAAAACCTCCGTGTAAATCGCCTGCTGCTGCCCGTGCCGCTCGACATAAGCCAGCGCCCGCTGCGCGGCATTGAACTCTGTCTGCACCGCACGCAGCCGCTGAATGTCCGCAGCCAGTCATCGCGCAGCGCCATATCCACTTCCTTCGATTTCGCAGTTTTCATGGGGTTGTTTACTCGCTGTCCGATTTTCCCGGCGGCAGGCGGCGCTCAAATTTCAGCAGGGTGTTTTCCAGCCGCAGCGTGATAACTTCCCGCTCATGCGCTTCGTTTTCGCGTCTGCGCCCAATTTCGTAAGCGAGGCGCTGAACAGCAGCCTTCACGCTGTTGATGTCCGTTCTGTTCTGCCGTGTTTCCTGCGTGAGCGTGATGAGCTGAGTGAGTGCCTCCAGCAGTTGTTTCCACATAATCAAGCCGCTCCAAGCTGAGCCAGCGCTTCCTGTGTCTGGGCCATGATGCGCTGAGACTCTTGGGCAAGTGTTTGTGTTTCCAAAGAAAGGCGACGATACTCCTGCCGGTCCTGCGCCATCTCGGCGTTCAGCCGTATGAGTTCGGCCAGCGCGTCGTCTATCCTGGCTTTGATCTCGGCTTCCTCTGCCGTCGTCGGCTCCCGAAAAAATGCGGCGTTCATTTTGGTTTCCTCCCGGCCCTATTTTACCTGATTTGCCGCGTGTGCGGGCCGCCAGTGGCCGCGCCGGATCGCGAGGCGGAGCAGGACAGTCCCGGCGTAGAAGCCGACAAGGAGGCAGAACACGCTCGCTTCCGGGCCGAACGCGCCGCCGGTCAGGAGAAACGGGCCGTGGGCATGGCCCTCAAACAGCGAGTTCGGATTGTTTTCCCAGGCTCCCGAATTGGCCGTGCCGTAGATGGCCGTCTCGAAGAAGTTCCAGCCCCAGTGCAGCCCGATGGGCAGCCACAAGCGCCGGGTGAGCAAATAACCCGCCGTGAACAAAAGGCCCGTTTCAAACGCCAAAAAGAACGGGCCGATCAGCCACTGCCCCGTAGACAAGCCCTCGACCGGGCTGCCGAGGTGGATCAGGCCGAAAAAGAGGCACGAGGCAACAAGCGCAATCCCCGACCCCCAGCGGCGCTCCAATGCCTGAAAAATGCACCCGCGCATGGCGACTTCCTGAAAAACGCCGATGCACAGAAACAAGGCCAGCGGCAGAAAGGGCCGAAAGTGCGGGTTCATCGCCCCGAGGTCGTAGCAGCGGAACGCGCTCATCGCCATGATCGCCGCCGAGAAGACGCCCCCGCCGACCAGGAGGCCCAAACCCGTTTCCGAGAACACCCCCATTGGCGGCAGCCCGGCGTCGGTCAGCGAGCGCCCCCGCCGCCGCGCGACAATTCCATAAGCCGTGACCCCCGCGACCGCCAGGCAGAAGTGCGCGATCAGCCCGCCGTGCTCGCTGTTCGGGTCAAGGGCCGTATGGGTAAAACGGAACACCGCCAGAAGCGGCAGCGCGAGAACGCAGAACAGCGCCGCCGTGAGGCCCCCGAACCTCAAAATCTCCGCGACCGGGTGTGTGCGCCAGGGCGACGGCAGACGCGGGCTGTTTGCGTTTAGCGGCGTCACGGCGATCCGTCCGCCCCCCACACCTGCGCTAAGTCGTTTCGGGTGAAATAGTGAATGCCGAGATCGTCCAAATCCAGCGCGATCTCGAAAATTTCCTGGGCGTCATCGCGGAACCGAAAGACGTGCATCCGGCCCTCGTCCCCGCTTGACGCCGGCTTCGCCCATACTTCTTCGTCCGGCACATACGGGCGCACACCCAGCACCCGGTACAGCTTGTCATAGCGCAAATACAGCGGCGGGGGCAGCGGGATTTTTTCGTCCTCGAAGAACTCAATCGCGGCAATCTGCGCCGGCGCAATTTCGCGTGGGGGCGGCTGCACGCTGTCGGCTGCCTCGGCATTTTCCGCCGGCAGGGCGTGGCGGTCAAACCAATCGTTCGCCGAATGGTACAGTGTCAGCCCGTAGCTGTCGCCGAACATCGGCGGCTCCCCCGCGTAGAGATGCACATGCTCGTCCGGTCCCGGCCCGTCGGAAAGCGGCGCGTCGGCAAGGGCCGCGCAAATCTCGCTCAGATACCGCAGCCCGTCGGCACTGCCCGTCAGCACCGGGCCGCCTTCTTCGGCATAGCGAAGATGCAGTCGGGCGTCATCCGGCGTCGGAACCATGCCTTTGATGACGCCGAAGTGGATACGCGTTTGCCCCAGGCGCTCCGCCGCCTGCGCGACAAATCGGTTGATGCCCGGATCGCCGCCGAAGTGATCCTGAGCATACGCGACGCAGGCATTGTAAGCCATGCGGCGCGAAACCTCGTCGTTCATGTCCGTGCCGACCAGCAGGCCGTCAATAATGCTTGTGTATTGCTCTTCGTTCACAGTGTATCAATTCTGCTGCACCGGCCCGTCATCGCCCGGATTGGAAATCCGGGCTGCTTTCATCAGTCACGCAAGAACATGATTGTGATGAGGGCCAATCCCCAAAGACTGCATCAGCGCTTCCAGGTCTGCTCGGAGAGATGCGAAGCACGGCGCTTCGCCCGCAGACGCGTGATTTGGGTGAAAAAGTCGTCGAGTTCGGCATCGCTGAACTGGGAGACTTCCTGCAAGACGGCGCTCGGTGATGAGAAGGCTGTCTGCATGGCTGTTACTCAACGTGAAGATGGCTGGGTCGCTCGATGGTCGCCCGCGCGGTGTGCCATTCGCTCGCCTGCTCGTAGGCATGCGCCGTGCGGAGCAGGACTTCCTCGCCGAAGGCCGGGGCCATCATCTGCAATCCGATGGGCAGGCCGTGCGAAAAGCCGCAGGGCAGGGAGATCGCCGGAATGCCGGCCATGTTGGCGGGGATAGTCAGAATATCGTTCTGCTTCATCACCAATGGGTCCGAGACTTCGCCGATCTTAAAGGCCACGGTCGGAGCCGTCGGGGCGATAATCACGTCGCACTGCTCAAATGCCCGGTCGAAGTCGCGCTTAATCAAAGTCCGCACCTGCTGGGCTTTGACATAAAACGCATCGTAGTAGCCTGCGGACAGGGCGTAAGTGCCGATCATGATCCGCTGCTTGACTTCCGGGCCGAAGCCTTCCGCGCGGGTCTTTTCAAACAAGTCCACATGCGTGGTCGCGCGGGCGGTCCGGTGGCCGAACCGGACGCCGTCGTAGCGGGCTAAATTGGACGACGCTTCGGCAGGGCCGAGAATGTAGTAGGTCGGCAGGGCGTACTCGGTGTGCGGCAGGGTGATTTCTTCGGCGACCGCGCCGAGCGAAAGAAGCTGGGCGATGGCGGCGCGGACGGCGGCGGAGACTGCCGGGTCAATCGCCCCGCTGAAGTATTCTTTGGGAACGCCGAGCCGCAGGCCCTTGACACCCTGGGTGAGAGATTTTGTGTAATCAGGGACGCTTTGGTCTATGCTGGTGCTGTCCATGGGGTCATGGCCGCTGAGGACGTTCATCAACAGCGCGGCGTCGCGCACGTCTTTGGTAATCGGGCCGATCTGGTCTAAAGACGACGCAAACGCGATCAGGCCGTAGCGGCTGACCCGGCCATAGGTGGGCTTCAGGCCGACGACCCCGCAGAACGCCGCCGGCTGGCGGATCGAGCCGCCGGTGTCCGACCCCAAAGCCCAGAACGCTTCCCCCGCCGCGACCGCCGCTGTGGAGCCGCCCGACGACCCGCCGGGGACCGTTTTCAAATCCCACGGGTTGTGCGACGTGCCGAAGGCCGAGTTTTCGGTGGACGATCCCATCGCAAACTCGTCCAAATTCGCTTTGCCGACAAAAACGCTTCCTGCCGCTTCGAGCTTGTCTACCACGGTGGCGGAGTAGGGCGGCTTGAAGCCTTTGAGTATTTTTGAGGAGCAGGTCGTCTCGACCCCGAGGGTGCAGAGGTTGTCCTTTAGCGCCAGCGGGATGCCGGCCAGCGGGGACAGCGCTTCGCCGCGCGACCGGGCGGCGTCCACCGCATCGGCCGACGCCTGCGCCTGCGCTTCGGTGACGGTCACAAAGGCTTTGACATGGCCTTCCACGTCCCCAATTCGGTTCAGCACGGCATCGGTCACTTCGCGGGCCGAGACTTCGCGCGACGCGAGCTTATCCGCAATTTCGTGCGCGGTCAATTCAAACAGTTGCATAAAATTAGTCTTCCATAATCTGCGGCACGATGAAATTGCCGTCGCGCTTTTCCGGCGCATTAGCGACAGCGGCGTCGCGCGGCAGCGAGGGCCGGACGGCGTCGTCGCGGAAGACGTTTTGCAGCGGCAGCGAGTGCGAGGTCGGCGGGACGCCGTCGGTGTCAAGCTCCTGCAAGCGGGCAAACTGGCCGAGAATGCCGTTCAGATCGGTGGTCAGCCGCTGCGTTTCGGTCTCAGACAGCTCCAAGCGTGCGAGAAATGCGACGCGGGCCACTTGGTCGGGGGTCAATGGGTTGAGGGTGGATTGTTCGGGCATGGCGGTTGTTTCGTTTTTTCGGGGGCGTTTTCCTGCCCCGCCGTCACGAAAAAAGCCGGAGCGGGGAATTCCCCGCTCCGGCCTGCTGATAGAATGCCGGCAACTGCTATGAATGCGGCGTCGAGCGGGACTTTTTCTTCGGCGGCATCAGCGCTTCAAGAGACTTCAAATCACCGAGGTTTTCAAGCTCAAAGTGGAAATCAATCACTTCGCCGATGTCAATCGCGCCTTTGGCGTCGAACTGCTCTTTTTCGGTGTGCGACACTTCAACCGCCGTGTCTTTGAGAATCCCGTCTTCCCATTCTTCCTGCTTGATGAACTGCTCGCCGAGCTTTTTGCAGCGCGAGCAGCGGAACTTAACGTACACAAAGCTCGGTCCGAAAAGGCGGAGGTAATATCCGTGCTGGACCACGTCCTTGGCGATGACGCGCTGGCCGCAGTTGCACTTGATGGATGTCCGCATATGACTCATGGTAGCTACCCCCCGAAGTATAATTCCAGCACAATGCAGGCGCTGACGAAAACGACGAATAAAAGACGCTGAGAAAGACGCTGAGATGGAGGCAGAGCGCGTCCTGCATTATCTGATTATTATATCACAGTTCCGCCGAATTTACGGCATAGCTGTATTATGGCAGATTAAGCCGGGGAACTGCACTCTTACCCTGCCGTGATTGGACGCTCGCATTGCCGGGCGAGTTCCCGGCGCAGGCGCAGCAGGGCGACATCTTTGGCTTTGGCTTCCAGCATGATGTCGAACGGCCGCAGGCTGTCGGCGCGGACGGCGTCCCAAAACTGCACAAACTCCAGCGGGTTGATAAAGTCCGCGTGGGCTTTCAGCCTCGGCGCATGCAGCTTGGTCACCGTGCGCTCCCGCCCCGTCGCGCCTTTTTCCTTTTCGGCCGTGATCTCAAAATCGGTGGACGGCGACGAGTAATGGATTTTCGGAATGCAGCCGGCGGGCCATGTCGCGAGGGCCTGCTTCAGCGCGTCCGCCATCGGCAGCTTTTCGGGGTTGAAGCAGAAGTGATGCAGGTTGTCGAAGACGACCGGGCAGCCGGTCGCCGCGCTGATTTCCAGCACCTCAGTCGCCGAAAACGAAACGTCGTCATTCTCGACTACCAAGCGCTTTTTGGTCGCGTCGGGCAGGTCTTGGTAGCGCCGAATAAAACGCGCTTTGCTTTCCGCCCGGTCGCCGTAGACCCCGCCGACATGGGTGACGACCACCCCTTCCGGCCCGCAGCCGAGCTTGTCCAAAAGTTTGGCCTGCGCGTTTAAATCCGTGATGCTTTTCCGGGCGACTTCTTCGTCCAGCGCGTTCAAGAGAATATACTGCGATGGGTGCAGGCTGAGCCGAATGTCGTAGGTTCGGGCCAATTCCCCCAGCGCCGCCAGCTCTTCTTCGGCTTCTTCCAGTTGATTGTGAAACTGCGGCATGTCGGGGTGGGTCAGATACGGCGCAAAGTCCGACGACATCCGGTACATATGAATATGCGTTTTGTGCAGGTAGTGAAAGATGTCCGTGACATACGCGATAGACTGCCGCACATGCGGCCCTGTCTGCCACCGCCGCGCATCATTCGACGGCATCCCCGCTTCCGCCGGAATAGTCGCCAAGTTTCCCCCGTGCCCGATCACCTTCACCGCAAACCCAAACCGCATGCCCACGCCCCGCTTTCTGATAGACGTTTATACCCCGAAGTGGTACAATGTTAGCCGCCGTGGAACCAAAAAAGGAGGAAGAAGATGCTGACATTGGAAGGCGAGTATCCCCGCCCGCTGTCCGACGTGACTCTGCGGGCTATGACGCTGTATTACGAAACTTTGCAGGCGCAACTCGAGCCGGAGCAGACCGGGCGCGGCCTAGCAATCCACCCCGACTCCGGCGACTACCTTGTCGCCGACACGCCGACCCACGCCGGACACGCCATGCGAAAGCGTCACCCCGAAGGCGGAACCGTCACCCTGCGAATTGGACTGAAGCCAGTAACACTATCCCGACAGCAGCAAAGGAGATTGCCATGACCTCTGTTCACAAACACAAACTGACCGCCGTTTTAGTGATTTTCGCCTGCGCCGGCCTGGTCAGCGCCGCGCCGACACCCGTTCAGGCAGATTCGAGTTCGACCATGGGGGCGTCCGCCGAGATGGGGCAGGAAGCCGACAAAGCCGACGCCGCGATGAACGCCGCTTACAAAAAGCTGATGGCGCTGCTCGCCCCGGAGCAGAAGAAGCGGCTGGTCAAAGCGCAAAAAGCGTGGCTGGCATTTCGCGACGCCGAAGTGAACTTTCTTTCGTACCGTGAGATACACGGCACGGGGGACGACTACTTTTATCAGCAAGCCGTGCGGGATGTTACCGAGCGCCGCACAAGAGACTTGGAGCAAAACTATTCCTCCCTAACGCGTAGATAAAAGCCGCCTGCACGGACGCTCTCACAACCGCGAAAGGAACCCCGTATGAGCGCCTCAAAACTCACCCGGTCCGCGCTCGCTTTTCTCGCCTGCGCCGCGCTGACGATGATGCCCACGCCTTCGGCACACGCCCAAACGCAGGCGGAGATGAACCAAGCAGCGGGGCGCGATGCCGGCCGGGCCGAC
Source organism: Capsulimonadaceae bacterium (assembly GCA_965246745.1). Taxonomy (GTDB): domain Bacteria; phylum Armatimonadota; class Armatimonadia; order Armatimonadales; family Capsulimonadaceae; genus JANXMY01. The sequence goes on along the minus strand of OZ251980.1, from coordinate 354,544 downwards.
GCCGCGATGAACGCCGCCTGCCAAAAATTGATGGCCGTGCTGACCCCGGCCCAGAAAACTCAGCTTGTCAAAGCGCAGCGGGCATGGCTTGCCTACCGCGACGCCGAAGCCGCCCTGCGCTCCTCGCAGTCCATCGGCGGCAGCATGCACCCGATGGTCTACGCGGCTGTCACGCAAAGCCTCACGGAGACACGCACCAGAGAGCTGAACGCCTTCCGAAGAGAGCTGAACGAAGAAAACAGCGGGCGGCAGCCGCGCCGAGCGGCAGCACGAGGGCGGCTCCCGGCAGCTTATTCCAAACCATAACGGCCCCGCAGCTCCAAAAGATATGCTGCGGGGCCTTCAAGGCTGCCGTCCAGATGCACCGCCCACACGAGCTTGAGTTTGACGCCGTTTTTGGTAAAAACGGCGGAGTCGTAGTCAATCGCCTTGTCAAAGCCGGCGTACTCGGCGGCGGCTTTCCAGCCGTCCGCGCGGAGACCGTCAAGAAGCGTATAAAAGGTTTCGGTGGGGATGCCGTCAATCTTCATCGCGCCGCTCCGGGCTTTTTGCGTCAGATGAACGCTTTCCAAAACTCGGGGTCGAAGGGCAGGTCGGTCTGGGCGGACAGGGCCGACAAGTAATCGGCGGTCTGAGCGGGGTTCAAGGGGCGCGACGCCGGGGAAAGGGCGTCGCCGAAGACGACCATCCGGCCGGAAGGCAGGTCGCCTCGGCGGTTGCAGCGGCCCGCGCGGCGGATGAGATTTTCCGGGGGGCAAAGGGTGGACAGCAACACGGTGGCGTCGAGGTCGGCGGCTTCGAGGGCGTCGCCGGTGGTGAGCAGCAGGTAGCCTTCGCCTTCTTTTTCCAGCTCGCGGAGCTGGGCATAAGTGCGCCGCCGGGCTTCAGCGGGCTGGTTGGTGTAGTAAAGGTAGACGTTGTGCGGGTACGCCGCTAAGAGGCGCGAATACAGCGCTTCGGCTTCAGCTTCAGTTTCGGTGACCCCGAACACGCGCGAGTTCTGAAAATACGCGCGGCGAATTTCGGACTCAATGAGCGCGAGCGGGTCAGGAGTGGACTTAAACGCCAGCGTGCGCGGGGGCATCAGGCCGGCGGGCGGGGCGGGCAGCAGGTCCAGAAACGACAATTCCTCGGCGCAGGCGGGGGGCATGGTGGAGGATGCTGCGACGATGTCCATGTCTTCGGCGAACAAAAACTCCAGCAGGCGATGGAAGCGCGAAAACGCATCACCTGCGTAGGAATGCGCTTCGTCGAAAAAGAACAAGTCCCGGCGCGGGGTTTCGGCCGCCGGGCCGAGCAGCGCCGCCGGCAGGGCATGAATGCCGCCGCTGCCGAAGAACAATTCGCGGAACCGGCTGAACGTGGTCAAAATCAAATCCACATCGGCTTCCAGCGGGTTGGTGACAATCTGCGGGTCTTCGGTGCCGTCGGGAAAAAACCGGCGGCACAGGTTGCCGAGCGAGTCCTCGTCGGCAATGTCCAAACACACCGTGCGCGGGGTCTCGTCGGCCTGCACGAACGCCCGCAGGTACGGCACGGCTCGGTATAAATAGTCGTCCAATGGAGAGCCGTCGGGGCCGATCAAAAACACGCGCCGGGGAGCGCCGCCGCGCCGCAGGCCGAGGGCGGGGATCAGCACCGACTCCAGCTTGCCCGCGCCGGTCCCGGCGAGCAGCAGCCCGCCGATGTCGCCTGCGGGATCGGACAGCCGGGCATACAGGGCCGCCTGCCAGGGGTGCGCCGCCGTCAGTGCGCTGTCGGAGGTCAGCCGGTACGCGGCATCCGCAATCTCCTGCGCCATCCCATCCGTCGTCAAATCTGTCGTCAACTCTGCCATGTGTGTTTATTATATCACGGGTTCCCCGTGCATGAACCGGGCTGTGGTATAATAACGGCATTATTTCGCTTTGAGCAAGGTTAAGCAATGATCACAGTTCAGGATGTCAGCAAATCGTATGGGACGCGCACGCTGTTCGACCAGGTTTCGGTCAAGTTCACGCCGGGCAACCGCTACGGCCTGACCGGGCCGAACGGCGCGGGCAAGTCCACGTTTATGAAGATACTTACCGGCGAGATTGAGCCGTCGAACCGGGGCACGGTCGCGAAGCCCCGCAAAGTCGGAGTTTTAAGCCAAAATCAAAATGCGTTTGACGACAAGCGCATTGTTGATACGGTGATGATGGGCAACCTGCCCCTGTGGAACGCTTTGCAGGAGCGCAATGCGCTTTGCGAGGCGGAAGAGTTCACCGACGAGATGATGAGTAGGCTGGGCGATTTGGAGTCGCTGATTGCCGACGAAAACGGCTACGAGGCCGAGATTGAAGCCGCCGAGATTTTGCGCGGCATCGGCATCCCCGACGAAAAGCACACCGATCTGATGGCGACCCTGCCCAACGATTACAAGTTCCGGGTGCTGCTCGCCCAGGCCCTGTTCGGCGGCTCCGACGCGCTGCTTCTCGACGAGCCGACGAACTACATGGATTTGGAAACAATCCACTGGCTCGAAGAGTTTTTGCTGGACTACAAAGGCACGCTGATTGTCATCTCGCATGACCGGCATTTTTTGAACGCCGTCTGCACCCATATCGCCGATATTGACTACGACACGATCATCAATTACCCCGGCTCCTACGACGACATGGTGGAGCATAAGATGTCCGCCCGGAGCCGCATTGAAAACGACAACAAAGACAAGGCCAAGAAAATCGCCCAGCTTCAGGAGTTTGTCTCGCGCTTTGCCGCCGGCCAGCGGTCGTCGCAGGTGCAGTCCCGGCGCAAGGAAATGGCCCGGCTCGCCCCGACCGAGATGAAAAAGTCCAACATCCAGCGCCCGTTTATCCGCTTCGACCAAAGAAAGCCGTCCGGCCGGGAAGTCGTCACCGTCGCGGGTCTGTCCAAATCGTTCGGCGACCTGCGCGTCCTTCAAGACCTCAACTTAGAAGTGACGCGCGGCGAAAAAATTGCGATCATCGGCCCGAACGGCATCGGCAAAACGACCCTGGTGCGCTGCCTGGTCGGCGACCTGCCCGCCGACACCGGCACGGTCAAATGGGGCGGCGGGATGACGTGGGGGTACTACGCGCAGGACTACCGCGCCGAAATCCCCGCCGGCCTGTCGGCGCTGGACTGGCTGATGAGCTTCGACGAGGACGCGCAGGGTCAGCAGTATGTCCGGGGCCTGCTCGGGCAGATGCTGTTCAAGGGCGACGAAAGCCTGAAGCTGACTGAAGCGCTGTCCGGCGGCGAGGCCGCCCGGCTTTTGATGGCAAAGCTGATGCTTCAGCGCCACCCTGTCTTGATCTTCGACGAGCCGACAAACCACCTGGACCTGGAAGCCGTCTCCGCGCTCGCCGAGGGACTGTCGCAGTTTGCGGGCACCGCGTTTGTGGTCTCGCACGACCGTGATTTGATTTCCGAAATGGCGACCCGCATTTGGTCCATGTCGGAAGACGGCCTGCTGGACTTCCGGGGCACTTACGACGAATACTTAGAAGCGCACCCGCTGCCGGAGCGCGTCAAAAGCGGCGGCTGGTCCTGACCTTTGCAGGTGTAGGAGCGGAGGACGATGACCTTAGAAACCCTGATCCGCAAAGAGGCTGAGGTCCGTCGCTTGGAAACTGGGCGTGTGCGTCATTTCAGGGTTGCCGGGATCTGCACGATACTCACTCCCGCGTTCGCTATTCTCGATTGGGGGCTTTTGACAACTACTGAGCTGCTGGGGGTTGCATACTGGACCCTGGTGATTGTGTTCAGTCTGATCCCCATCGCTCTCGCCGGGATATCAGTCATGGCATGGTCATTTGTGACCCGTGACAAAAGACTGCTCGCGCAGCTTAGAACCTTCTCCGCCGCAAATGAGCAAGGAGTATGGCCGCCGCCGCCTCGTGCCACGGAATAAATTCCGAGGCTGGGATGAACCAGTGTCGCGGCGACACAAGATTCGGAGTGATCTTTCCCTCGTCCCCTGGACGGTGGTTTTCTCAGCCTCGGATTTCAATCCGTGGCGACTTTGCCGTGTTGAACAAGGGGCCGCGTCATGTTCCTCTACCACGCGGCTCCGCTGCATTACCTGCCGCACATTCTGCAAAGCGGGGCATTGTACGCGAAAAGCATCACCGCAGGGCAGGGGATTAGGCCGCGCCGCTCGGCCGTTCGCCGGGATACGATGCTCGGGCTGACCGACTGGGTGCATCTGTCCACGCGCCCGGACACGCCGCTGCTGCGCGACAAGCTGGCGCGGGGCTACCCGCATGTGCTGCTGGTGTTCGACCGCGACACGGTCTTAAATTTGCCCGAAGTCGCGCTGCTGCCGTACAACACAAAAGCCTGGCACACCCGCGCGGCGTACCAGCCCGTCACCGGCCCCGCCGAGAAAGCCGCGCTGCTGAAAGTGCACGACAAAACGGGCCGCTATCCAAGTTTAGAGGTGCTGGTGCATTACGGCCTGGATTTTGCGGCCCTGCAAGAGATACGCTTCGCCGCCGAGGACGAGTATGCGTGGACGGCGGATTTGCTGACCGCGCTGACCGTCCGCGTGCCCGCGCCGATGACGGCGGACCCGGCGCTGGCCGCGCTGTACACACCTGCTGAAACGCGGCAACTGACGGCGGATTACTTTGCCGCGTGCGCCGAAGCGGGCGCGGTTTTGCCGCCGCCGGCGATTGTGTTTGATTAAGAACCCACCCCGCTCGTTCCTCGCGACCCTCCCGAAACGGGAAGGTGAGGAGCAAGACAAAGACCAAGCAGCAAGACAGAGAGAGCGCAGCAAGCAGCGCCCCTACGTCTTCTCCGAAAACTCCTCACCTTCCCGTTTCGGGAGGGTCGCGAGGAACGAGCGGGGTGGGTTCCGCCCGGTTATATCCCTATGCTCCTTACCCTCTGGCACCATATCACCGAAATCGGGACGCGCTACGGGGTAGACCCTGCGCTGTTTGCCGTGCTGTACCTCGCCCACCATCCGCTCTTTTGGGGAACGATGGCGTGGCTGGCGGCGCGGGTGCGGGCCAAAAAGCCGAGCGCGGGGGTGGTCGCACTCGGCGTCTTTTTCTGGTTCCTGCCGTACACCTATGTCTTCGTCTTCGGGCGCGGCCTGCCGGGGTGGGTCTACGCGCTGGCCCTCGGCGCGATTGCCGCCGGCGGGACCCACGCCGTCCGGGAAATCCGAAAGCGGCTGGAGAACACGGCGAGTTAAGCGCGGCGGGTTAAAAGGGCCACAGCGACGACTTGACGGCATTTTTTCGCTTTGGGTCAATGATCTCCGAAATGCCGCTTTTGTCGAACTTGCTTTCCATCGCTTCCAGGCCGTGCCGCAGCTTGAAGTTCATTTCTTCGGCGTACAGCGGCAGGACTCCGTAAAACCGGATGGTTTTCCCCGGCGAAACCGGCAGCGCGAAGAACTCGTCCCCAGCCATCCGCGACGGGGCGAGCAGGGCGCAGCAGAGCTTGGTATTGGCGGCATACGGCTCCATCGGGTTGAGATGCGGTAACGTGTGCCCTGTCCCGAGCCAGGTGTCGTATTCATGCGGGAAGCGGGCCAGGGTTTTCAGCAGGCGCACCGGCCAGTAGTTCGCTTCATCCTCAAACGCGGCAGGGGACAGCGGCCAGGTATGCGGCAGGTAGAGCAACACTTCGGCGTAGCGGAATGCGTCCGCGCCGGGCGGGACCGTCATCGGCCGGTCGCTCATGCCGCTCGTGATCAGCGTGTGGTACAGCCGGCCGGGCCGGGGCGCGACATGGTGAACGTCTACATGGACCAAATCCGAGACGATTTCGTGCAGCACGGTGTTTATCGGCCCGAAGTGGACTTCAATATGAGTGCTGATCGCTTCAATCGCTTCGCTGTCGCCGGAGACGGGTTCAAACCCCGCTTGGCGCTCCTGGTGCTGATAAATCGTGACATTCGGGTCCAGCTCGTCTTCCGGCGGCAGGGCATCGGCGGGCATCTCGTCCGGCATTCGTTTTTTTCCTTTCGGGCTGTCTAAAGCGTCACGCTGACCATCACAAACGGCTTCGGGCGGACCCTGCCGTGAAAAACCGGAAACTCGATCCCGACCGAGCCGAGCAGGCCGATCCGGGCAGACAGCGCCGCCGACAGGCCGTGCAGAGTCACCTGCCCGTCCACGGTGTACCGCCCCGGCCCGTCGAAGTTGATCAGCGAGGTCGCCAAAACCGGGCTGAGGCCCTCCTGGCCGCCGAGCAGAAGTCCGCCTTTGATGGTCCGCGACGGCAGATTGTCGGGCTGACGGTACGCCGCCGTTTCGCCGAAAAACCGCGCCCGCAGGAATTTGACCCCTAACTCCGACGCCGCCCCGGCGCTGAACTGCGCCCCGTAGTGCCCCGAATTCAGCCAGACAATATGCGTCCCGCCGAAGTTTTGCGCCAGCAGCTTGGCCTGGTCGGGCAGAATCACCGTGTCGTAGTGCCCGTTGATCATCAAAGCATTGTTTGGGTCGAAATGCTTTTGGGGAAGCCAGTTTGTCGAATCAATCGGAGCCATCGCGGCCATGTATGTTTGGTAGGTGTACCCGTCGCGCTCAATCTGCCGCCGGTAAGGCCGGGTCAGCACGCCGTCCCAGAAGTCTTTCGGGAAGTCTGCGCCGCCCACCAAAGTCAGCGCGACTTTGATGCGCGGGTCCACGCCCGCCACAACCCCCGTGAGGATGCCGCCGAGGCTGATGCCCGCGACCCCCATCCGGCTCGGGTCAACATCGGGCCGCTTTTGCAGGTAGTCCAGGCCCCGGCGGGCATCCAGCACGGCCTGGCGCAGCGCCCCGACCATGTGCGGCACGTTGCCCGACAAAATCCGCGTGCCCCCGTGTCCGGGTTCATACGCCGGGGTGCGGTTCAAGCTGTACGGCTCGACAATAAACAGCGCGGCGACCCCGGCGCGGGCGATGGCCCGGCAGAGCAAAAAGCCGCTTTTCGTTGTGCTCGGGTTCCATTCGTGGAGCACCACCATCGCCGGGCGCGGGCCGGGGCCGGGCGGCAGAAACAGGTACGCCGTGACCGTGTTGTTGACCGCATACGGTGACGAGACGACGCTCGGGTACGTCAGTGTCGTAATGCGAACACCGTTTTCCGTGCCGTAAGGCGTTTCGGTGACGGCAAACGGGGCCGATTGATCGTAATCGTAAAAGTGCGGGTCCACGCCCGGCGCTTGGGCGCGAGACACCGAGGCCGGCAGCAGGAGGCAGGCCAAAGCCAGACAAAAGCGCAAAAATCGGTTTATGGGACGTTCCTCAATTTCTAGGTTTGCTGTCAAGCGCGAGGGAGTAAACTCCACTCGCTCTGTAGGGTCGTCCTTCGGACGAGAAGAAAAAGGTGTTGCCGATATGGCTATTCTGGGTAACACACAGCAAGCCACCAGTTCGAGAGGAACCCCCAAAATGACCGACCAGGCCGCCCATTCAGACAACGCCAAGAAAATCGCCGAGCTGATCAAGTCCATAGACTTCGGCATGCTGACCACCACCGACAGCGACGGCCGCCTCCATTCGCGCCCGATGGCTTCCAACAAAGACGTTGAGTTCGACGGCGATGTGTGGTTTTTCACCTACGGCAGCACGCCCAAAGTCCACGAGATCGAAAACAAGCCGTATGTCAATGTCGCGTTCTCGGACCCCAAAACGCAGACCTATGTGTCGCTGTCGGGCCGCGCCGAGCTGGTCCGCGACCGCGAAAAGATCAAGCAGCTTTGGCAGCCGTCGCTCCAAGCCTGGTTCCCGCAGGGCGTGGACGAGCCGGACATTGCGCTGATTAAAATCCATGCCGACCAAGCCGAATACTGGGACAGCCCGGCCTCGCCGATAGCCCACGCCATCAGCCTCGCCAAAGGGGTGCTGACGGGTCAGCCCGCGCAAAGCGGCGAAAACGAGAAGGTGGACTTGTAGGAAGTCCCCCCCGGCCCCCAATAATGGGGAAGTTAGAAGCGATAGCGTAGGGGCGCTGCTTGCTGCGCCCCTGCTTGCTGCGCCCTCTTTCCTGCCCTTTCTGGTCTGACTCCCCCATTATTGGGGGCCGGGGGGCCTCCGTTCCAAAAACGCAAACAACTCCGCCAGCGTTTGCAGCCGCTTCACTGCCTCGAACTCCGCGAACCGTTCCTGCTTGCTTGCCAAATTCAGCCACTGCTTCAAGCGGCAGACCAGAAAATGATCGGTGCGCTTGTCTTCGCCCGTTTTGCCTTCAATCAGCGCCGTCAGGGCAAGCAAGCGCCTTAAATGCGGCACCCAGTAGATCGGCCCGTCGGCATCTGCCGGGCAGGGGCGGGCGGCAATTCCCAGATCGCACGCGATTTGCTGCGGCAGGGCGGGGTTTGCCAGTGCCCCCCGCCCGAGCATGAAATGACGGCAGCCGGTCTGCTCCCGGCAGCGGCGAAAGTCTTCCACGGTCCACAGGTCGCCGTTCGCGACGACGGGGAGGGACAACTGCTCGCGCACCTGTCCGATCCGCACCCAGTCGGCGGGCGGGGCGTAGCCCTGCATCTTGGTCCGGCCGTGAATTGTAATCCATGACGCGCCCCCGGCTTCGGCCCGCGCGGCGTTTTCATAGATCGCCTCGGGGTTGTCCCACCCAAGCCGCAGCTTGGCGGATACGGGAACAGCGGCAGGCAGGGCGGCGCGAACCGCCGCCACAATCGCTTCCACCCGCGCGGGAAAGCGCAGAATTGCCGCCCCGCCGTCGTGCCGGTTGACGGTCGGGGCCGGGCAGCCGAAGTTGATGTCAATCGCCGCCGCGCCGGCGCTCACCGCCACCCGCGCGGCGTCCGCCATGCGTCCGGGATCGCCCCCCAAAAGCTGCACCTGCACCGGCAGGCCGCCGGGCGTCCGAGCACCGTGTGTCAGCTCCGGCACATGGCGCAGAAACAGCCGGGCCGGCGGCACATCGCCGCTGACCCGCAGGAATTCAGACACGGCAAATGTGAATGCGCCGCTGTCCGATTGAAATGCCCGCATCGGCGCATCGGTGAGGCCCTGCATCGGGGCAAGGATGAGGGCGGGTGACGAAGAAGTCAGCATGATAGGAACCTACCCCCGCTCGTTCCTCGCGACCCCTCCCGAAACGGGAAGGGTAGGAAGCTGCGAAGATTGCCCGCCGCGTCTTATTCTTAACCCTTCCCGTTTCGGGAGGGGTCGCGAGGAACGAGCGGGGGTAGGTACTCTTACAATCCTCCCGCCATTCGCAGCATGCCGCCGTCAATGTAGTACGTGCTGCCGGTGACATACGATGCGTCGTCGGACGCCAGAAACACGGCGAGGTTTGCGACTTCTTCCGGCTTGCCCCAGCGGCCCAGCGGGATTTCGGCCATCAGCGCGGCTTCCATCTCCGGGTTCGCCTGCACATCGGCGTCAATCGGGGTATAAATCGCCCCCGGCCCGATATTGTTGACCGTGATGCCGTGCGGGGCCAGCTCCACCGCCATGGTCCGCATCAGCATCCGCAGGCCGCCTTTCGACGCGCAGTACGGGGCGTTGCCGGGCATCGGCAGGTCCTGATGGATACTCGAGATGTTGAGAATGCGTCCGGGGCCGCTTTGAGCCATCATCTGCTTCGCGGCCGCCTGAGCGCACAAAAACGGTCCGGTCAGATTGACCGCCATGATGAAGTTCCACTGGTCCAATGGAAACTCGGTAATCGGGTGCTTGCGCTCGACCCCGGCATTGTTGACCAGAATGTCCAGCCGCCCGAATGTTGCGATTGTCTGTTGCATTAAATTCGCCACATCGTCGGGCTTGGACACGTCGGCTTCCACCGCGAGGCACTTGCCGCCGGCGCTTTCGATCATCTGCACCGTCGCGCTGGGCGCGTCGGGGCCGCCGACGTAGTCAATCACCACCGATGCGCCTTCGCGGGCCATGCCGGCGGCAATCGCCTGGCCGATCCCCGTGGCCGCGCCGGTGACAATCGCCACTTTGTTTTCCAGTTTCATGGGTCAATCTCCTCGAATTCGCGGGTAAAATAAACGGCATGGATCGCCGCGTGTTTCAGCCTCGTCCCACCGGCAGCGCCGAGCGCCGCCGCTCCGCGCTGATGGTTTCCGCCTTGATACTGCTGGCCGGAGCGCTGTGGCTTGGGTATGCCAAGCATCACCCCGTGCCGAGGGCCGTGCCGCCTGTGCCCGAAAGAAGTATACCCCATGCTTGACCGATTGAAAAAAATTGTCGGGGCCGATGCCGTGCTGTCCGGGCGCGGCGAGCGGGCGGTCTACGAAAACGATGCCTACCCCTTAGAAAAAGCCGCGCCGCTGGCGACCGTGCTGCCGTCTACCACGCAGCAAGTCTCCGGGATTGTGCAAGTCTGCGCCCGGTACGGCGTGCCGTTTGCCCCGCGCGGGGCGGGAACGGGGCTGGCGGGCGGGACGCTCTGCCCCGGCGGCGTTCTCATCGGCGTGGCCCGGATGAACCGAATTTTAGACATAGACCTCCGCAACCGGCGCTTGACGGCCCAGGCCGGGGCGGTCAACATTGCGCTGACCAAAGCGGTCGCCGAGGGCGGCTATTTGTATGCGCCCGACCCGTCGTCGCAGGGAGCCTCGACGCTCGGCGGGAACATCGCCAACAATGCGGGCGGGCCGCACACGCTGAAGTACGGGGTGACGGTGAATCATATTCTGGCGCTTGAAATGGTGCTGCCGTCGGGGGAGATTGTCACGCTTGGCGACAAGACTGAGGATGTCAACGGGTACGATCTGCTGGGCCTCGCGGTCGGCTCCGAAGGGACGTTCGGCATCGTCACCGAAGCGACCGTGCGGCTGACCCGCGCGTCCATGGCCGTTCGCACCCTGCTGGCCGTGTTCGACACGGTGGACGACGCCACGCGGGCGGTTTCGGCGATTGTCGCGGCGGGCATTGTCCCGGCGGCGTTGGAGATGATGGACGCGGTGATTTTGCAGACCGTGGAAGACGCGTTCCACTTCGGCTTTCCGCGCGACGCCGGGGCGATCTTGATTATTGAGCTGGATGGCCTCGCCGCCGGAATTGACGCCCAAGCCGCCCGTGTCCGCGCCCTGTGCGACGGCGGCAATGCCCGCGAAGTCCGCGCGGCGGCGACCCCCAAAGACCGCGCCGATTTGTGGGCCGCCCGCAAAAAAGCGGTCGGCACGCTCGGCCGCCTGGCCCCGTCGTGCGTCACGCAGGACTGCGTCATCCCGCGCTCCAAGCTCCCCGAAGTTCTGCGGGCCATCGCCGCCATCGGCGTCCGCCACAATTTACGCATCGCCAATGTGTTTCACGCCGGCGACGGTAATTTGCACCCCGTGACATTGTTTGATGAGCGAAATCCCGACGACGTGCGCCGGGTCCTGGCGGCGTCGCACGAGATTCTCGACCTCTGCCTCGGGGTCGGCGGCACGCTCACGGGCGAGCACGGCATCGGGGTCGAAAAGCGCGACCATATGCCCCTGCTGTTCCCGCCCGAAACTTTGCAGACGATGGAACAGCTCCGCGCCGTGTTCAACCCAAGCGGCCTGTGCAACCCCGGCAAAGTCCTGCCGTCGTCCCACGGCTGCGCCTACGAAATTGCCCCCCGTGCGGGCGCGTTCGCGGTCTGACTCGTCGGCGCTTTGCATTTCACTCTTAATGGTCCGGCGGTTCATTGGGGTCGCCGTACTCAAACTCAGTGGTGGATTGAAACACCCCGGTCTTGATATGGCGCTTGAACGTCTCGCCGAGGTTGACGCCCTCGGCGGTTACGTCGTAAACAAACTCCTGCAACGCGCTTAACCGCTGGCTGCCCAAAGTGACGGGCCGGAGGACGGTGTAGACGGGCGACCAGGGGCAGCAAAAGAAATGGCCGACGCGGCGGCCCGCAGGGTCGGTCGCCAATGCGATGTCGCCCCGCACCAGCGCCGCGTCAATCTCGCGCTGAATTGTCAGCGTCGCCGCCGGATTCGGGTCCAGACGCCACAAATCCTGAATGGCGAGCCGGGCCTTCGGGTCCGCCGCCAACTCTTCCCGGCGGGCCGGATCAGTCAAGCGCCACGGGTTGAAGCCGGCCTGACCGGGCAGGATGACATCCAGCCCTGGCGCGGGCTGGGCGGGCGGCAAAGGCTTGGGTTCGACTGGGGGCGCGTCGGCAATCTGGGGCATGGCGAGAAGCTGGCCCAGCCGATAAAACCCCTCAACGGCTGCTTTTATGAACGGCTCGGCCCGCTCATGGACTTCCTGCGTCGGGTTGTCCCCGTGCAGGTCTTCGGCGTAGCGGGCTTTGGACAGCGACGCCGCGAGAAGCTGCCGGATCAAATTGGCCTGCGTTTGCTGCTTTGGGTCTGGCAAATTCGCGCTGTCCGGCAGAAACAGCATCGCCGCCTGCGCGTGCTCGCGCACTGAGCGCATGGCTTCGAGCATTCCGTGGAGGTGGGCGTTGGGACACGGCTCGACCTCGCTCCACGGCGGCATCTCGGCAGGCACGGCAATGTCGAGGCGGTAGCTCGGGTTCGCATGTGCTTGCTGGGCGCGGCTGATCCACCCTTCCACCTGGGAATAAAATGCCAAAATCTGATCAGCGGTAATCGGCGGGACATAGCCAGCTGTCGCCGGATTGCCGTCAAAGTCGGCCTGCAAAAATCGGTCGCCGAGATGCTGCAAGACAAAGGCATTCCAGGCGCAGAGCATTTCGGCCTGAGTTGCCGGCGGGACCGTCCACGGCGTCAAGCCGTCCGCCTGGCACTCGAGCCGCCGCCGCTCCACCTGGTCAAGCAGCTCGTACACGGGGCCGCTGGCGCGGCGGTAGGCTTCCAAAGTATCGGCAGGAACTTCGCCGGACAAGCGGCTGTACAGTCGTCCCCAAACAGAGCGTTGTGTCATGGCAAGAGTATGACACGTTTCGTGCTAAAACGGGTAAAATCGCGGCAGCTTTATTCGTCTCGCCCTTCTGCGCTTATGCCGATTTCCCAAACACCGCCTATACCCGAATCTCTCCATGTCGGTGCCGAGCGCCCGGTGGATTTCGCCGATTTTTGGGCCGATGTCAAGCGCGACCTAGCTTCTGTGCCCGCCGACTGGGAGCGGCTGCCCGGCGCGGGCGGCGAGACGGCGACGCACACCGTGGACTGGCTGCGGTTTTCGTCGCTGGCCGATACGGTGGTGTACGGCTGGCTGGCCGTGCCGAAATCTTTGCCCCCACGCGCCGGCAACCGAGGCTATTTATGGCTGCCGGGGTACTCGCTCGGCAACCCGCCGCCGGGACCCGAATCGCTGTACCCGGAAACACTTACGCTCGGCCTCAATGTTCACGGACGCCTGCCGGACACGCCGTATTCCCACCCAAGCCCCGCCGACGCCGATTACATCGCCGAGGGGATTGGCTCGCCGCAGACCTATATTTACCGGCGGATTGTCGCTCACTGCCTGCGGGCGCTGGACGTGCTGGCCGCGCAGCCGGAAGTCGGCGCGGGGCGCTTGATTGCCGGCGGCATGAGTCAGGGCGGCGGCTTGGCGCTGATTGTGTCGGCGCTGATGCCCGAAGTGACGTTATGCCTCGCCGACATGCCCTGGCTGTGCGCCCTGACGCTGGCCTTGTCGCTGCTGGACCGGGACAAATACAAAGGGCGCGGGATCGGCCGCTACCCGGACGCTCGCGGCTTGATCGCGGACGCTGCCGACGCGCAACCCGAACGCGCCGCCGAGATTTACCGCACCTATGCGTATTTCGATCCGCTGTGTCACGCCCCGGACATCCGCTGCCGGGTGCAGATGAGCGCCGGAGGCCGCGACCCGAGCTGCAAGCCGCCGACGATTTATGCCGTTTATGACGCGCTACGGTGCCCGAAAGAAATGCTGTTTCTGCCCGAAACGGGCCACGACATCGTGCCCGCCATGCACGAGGCGCACGAGAACTGGGTACAACGGATGGAGGAGATTTTACCTATGGCCGACGAAATTGAAGAGCATATCGGGCTGACCCAAAGCGATGCGTTTGAGCAGGTCCGCCCGGCCGATACCGAAACCACCAAGCGGCTGTTTGCCGACGGCGGCGATGGCAAGGAAAAAGAAGCGGCCCTGCGAAGCCACCACGCCGGCGCGAGCAGCGAAGCGCCGGCAGCGAGCGGCATCCCGAGCGCCGAAAAGCAGCACGGCGAGCCGGGGGAAGCGTTCGACCGGCAGACCGAAACGCCGATGGCCGGGCATGTTCAGCCCGCGACGCAGAGCACGCAGTAGACCGCCTGTGACCTGGATTTTAGGCTTAGACATCGGCGGCACCAAGTCGGCGGCGGTGGTCGGCGACGCGCACGGCACGGTTCTGGCGCGGGCAGCGGCTCCGACCCCGCCGAGCGGCTGGGCCGAGGCGTCGGCGCTGCTTCGAACTCTCATGCGGACGGCCTGCCGCGAGGCGGGGATCAAGCCGGCGCGGCTCGCCGCCGCCGGGGTGTCCTACGGCGGTCCTGTTAATGCTCGGACAGGGACGGCGCAGGCCCCGCCGAACCTGCCGGGGTGGGGCGATCTGCCCCTTCGCGCCTTGCTGGAAGCCGAGCTGCGGCTGCCGGTCACGGTGGAAAACGACGCCAACGCGACCGCGCTGGCCGAGCATCGCTGGGGGGCCGGGCAGGGCTGCTCGGACATGGCGTTTCTGACCCTCGGCACGGGGATCGGGGCGGGCTTGATCCTTAATGGCACCTTGTACCGGGGCCGGGGCGACCTGGCCGGGGAAATCGGCCATGCAATAGTGTTTCCCGGCGGCCCGGAGTGCGTCTGCGGCAAGCGCGGCTGCCTGGAAGCGCTGGCATCGGGCACTGCTCTCGGACGCCGCGCCCGCGCCGAGTACGGGGACCCGGCCTTGACCGCCCACGACGTGTTCGCCCGCGCCCGCGCTCACGACGAAGCCGCGCTGGCGATGGTAGCCGACGCCGCGTCGGCCCTCGGCCTCGGCCTGGCGAACCTGCTGCACACGCTCAATCTGGAGCGCATTGTGCTGGGCACGCTGGCGGTTCACGCCGCCGACCTGCTTTTAGAGCCGGTGCGGGCCGCGACCGAGGCAAGCTGCTGGCCGCAGGTGTGGGCGGGCGTCACGATTGTTCCCGCCGCGCTCGGCGACGCCGCGCAGGACAAAGCCGCCCTGGCCGCCGCGCTGCAAAACCACAAGTAAAATTGTTTTCGGAAATCGCTTGACAGGGTTCGAAGTCTGTGTTACAATAAGTGCAACCCCGGACACTCTCCGGCTGCGCCCCCGGCACTCTGAAAGAGAAGCCGAGCGCAAAGAAAAGCCGTCCCGCGTCAGTTTGCTCTGACCGGCACGGCTTTTTTCTTGTCACTCGCTTTCTTGTCACTCGCTGATTTTGTACGCCGCCGCTTCAAACCGATTGCTGCGGTAGCCGTCGCCGGTGCGGAGCCATTGAAACGCCGACTCCAGCCCGTAGGCCGGCAGAAACAGCGGCCCCCAGCGCCGGTACTGATGCACATGCACCATCTCGTGCGCGTGCAGGACCGGGATCAGCTCCGGGCGCTCATACAGCACCACCTCGCCGAGCGTAATGGCGCTCGCCCAGCCCTGCCGGGCCAGCAGCCCAATCAGCCAGCCGCCGGACACTTCCCGCACGCCGTCCACCCGGCCCGCCGCCGTTTGCCCGCCGAGAGCGCCGAACAGCCCCAGCAAAGAATTCCCGCCGTTCCAAATGCCCCGCCAAAGTGTCAGCCCTACTTTGCGCGTGGTATAATACGCTGTACTTCGCTGCAACAAAGGATTCTTCATGCCGTCTTTTTCCCGCCCTGCTTCGCGTCCTGCTTTGTTTTTGGCCGCCTTGTCCGCGTCGGCGGCGCTGACCGGCTGCCACTCGAAGCTGCTGGCCCGGTTCCACCACAGCAAAGCGCCGGCCGCCGCGCACCCCAAAGCCGTCCTGCCGGCGCAGGCCGTTCCGATGCTGCCCGTAGACCTAGCCAAAGTGCAGCCCAACGAAGCCGGCCTGGTGCCGATTTTAGAATACCACGACCTTGTCCCGACCGCCAAAACGACCGGGTATCAATACCCCGCCGCCGCATTCAAGCAGGACATGGAATGGCTCTACGCCCACAACTACCGCCCCATCAGCCTGACCGATTATGTCAGCGGCAAAATAGACTGCCCGGCAGGAATGTCCCCGGTGATTTTGACCTTCGACGATGCCCTGCGCGGCCAGTTCAATTATACCACCGACGGCAAAGTGGACCCCGGCTGCGCGGTCGGCATTCTCGACGACATGCACGCCCGGCACCCGGACTGGCCGCTCAAAGGGACGTTTTTCGTGCTCACCGACATCGGGACGACCCTGCCGCCGCCGTTTTACCAGAAAAAGTTCGCCCAGGGCAAGATGGACTACTTGGTCCGGGAAGGCTTTGAGATCGGCAACCACACAATCCACCACAAAGCGGGAATCCGGCACTGGCCGGACTCCCAGGTAGAAGCCGAGCTGGCCGGGGCCGTCACCAATATTCATGCCTACGAGCCGAATTACGCCGTGAACACGCTGGCGCTGCCGTATGGGGTCTTTCCGAAAAACAAAAAACTGGTCGTCAGCGGCGCGTCGGGCGGCGTCACCTACCATAACATCTGCGCCCTGAAAGCCGGGGCCGACCCGGCGGCGTCGCCGATGGGCAAAGACTTTTACGGCCATCTGTTTGACCCGTATTATATCCCGCGCATCATTCCCGGCGCAGGCAAGTTCACCATTCGCTACTGGCTGGACGTGCTTGAAAAAGACAAAACCTTGAAATATGTCAGCGACGGCGACCCGAACACGTACACCGTCAACGCCATCGCCAAAGGCCAGCTCAGTGCCCCGCGCCTGCAAAAAGCGCACCTGCACCTGCGCGTTTACAACGGCACCCAGATCAGCGCAAGCACTTAGCGTGCTGTGCGGCCGTTTACGGCATCGCATTCATGCCTTCGTCATGCGGCGGCTGATACCTAATTGATGTAACGCCGTTGAACGAGGGCGTGTTGATGGTAACGAGGGCGTGATTGTGACGAGGGCGTAAACGCCCTCGCTCGGGAGCGCGGACGCTAAGGTCCCGAGGGTAAGGGACAGGAATAGGATAAGATTAGGACAAGAATAGGATACAAATTACATCTTCCGCCACGCAGGTGGCGGCTTGGCGTCTGCGCCCCCCAGCGAGGGCGTTTACGCCCTCGTCAATACCACCGCGCCCTTGTAACAATCAACACGCCCTCGTTCAACGGCGTTACATCAGTTGCCTAACTAGGATTTGCCCGCACAAGGAGACCGCTATGAACATTCGTCTTTCCCTGCTTGCCGCCGTCACAGCCGGCGCACTCTGCTCGGCGGTTCCGGCGCTGGCCCAAGCGCCTGCGCCGGCCCCAATGGCTGCGCCGGCCCCGATGGCTTCCCCTTTGCCGGCGGCCGCGTTCGCTCCCCTTGCGCCGCTGGTCATTCCCGCGCCGCCGGGAGGCCGGCTGCGGGCGGAGATGGATGCGCGGAACGAAGACCTGCTCGGCATGACGAAGGCTTTTCTGAAAGGCATCGGCGAAACCGGGCAGCCGCCGGCGGCGGTGCCGGGCCGGGCGCTGTCGCCGCCGAACCCGGTGGCGGAAGCCATCGCCAACGGCGACCTCGCGGCGATGCTCCGGGACATCAACCATGTGCATATGGTGGTCTACGAGATGCCCGGCGCGAAGCTGACGACAACCCTTACGCTGAAGCCTGCGGCAGCTAAAGGCAAGATGGTTGTTCAGTCGCCCAAGCCTGCCGCCCCGGCGTTTGACTCGAACACGTTTTACGAAAACGCCTTTGCGGCGGAAGGGGCGCACCGGCTGTTGTTCACCGATGCCGATGAAGTCAAGCTGGTGATGGTCGGCTTTCCCAACAAGCAGGGCTTTGCGTTTGCGGCGTCGGGCGGCGGCTATGTGGTGGTCGAGCGCTCCGACGGCTACCCGGATTTGGAAATCCTGACCGCATTTTTATCGCATGTCACCACGGCGGTGGTCAACTCGCAGATGGGCAAAAAAGTGATGTCTAAAATGGACCCGAGCAAAGCCGCAGACCCAGGCAAGACGCTGGATACCCGCAAGGCAAAGCCGTAGACACGCTGAGGCAGAAAAATGAGCCTTCCGCCACCCAATCCAAACACGCCCGGCAATCCAAACACGCCGTTCGGCCCCGGCCCCGGCGGCTTCTACGGCGGCCCGCCGCGCCCGTCCGGCGTGAGCGGCTGGAAAATCGCCGGGTTCGGCTGCCTCGGCCTGCTGCTGCTCGGGATTGTCGGCATTGTTCTCCTCGGCGTCAGCTTCAAGAACAACATGGCGCACCCGAGCCGAAACAGCGTGGTCGGGATCGGGGTGCTGCTTTCCAATGCCCACGACGACGGCAAAACAATCACCGAGGCTGTGCGGGCGTTTCACGCCCAGCACGGCCATTACCCGCCGTCGCTGGCGGCTTTAGTCGCTGACCGGGGGCTGGACCCCGCCCTGCTGCATAACCCGCTCGACGGCAATCCCGACCCGAAACATGTGTCGTGGACTTACGCCCAGCCGCCGGAAGGAGCGCCGGGCACCGCGCCGGTCTTGACCGAGCCGTATGATATCATGCCCGGCCGGCACGACAGCGATGGCCTGATGACGGTCACTTTGAACGGCGACGATTACGAGAAATAAGCCATGAACAACTTTCCGCCGAACACGCCCCCACCGAACATGCCCCCGCCGGGCGGGTATTATCCCGCGCCGCCGCCCAAGCCCTCCGGCGTCAACGGCTGGAAAATCGCGGGTTTCGGCTGCCTTGCCGTGTTTCTGCTGGCCGCAATCAGCGGGGTGCTGCTGGTACGCAGCGTCAAAAGCAGCCTTGCCCATCCCAGCAAAAACAGTCTTATCGGGATCGGCGTCATCGCCGGACAGGCCGCCCTGCAAGGACGGCAGATCGCCGGGGCGGTGACGGCCTACCATGCCGCGCACGGCGCGTACCCAAAGTCGCTGATGGATTTGTACACCGACGGCACGCTCGACGGCAAGCTGCTTCACAACGATTTGGATGACCATGCCGACCCGGCCCACCTTTCCTGGCGCTACACGCCCCCCGCCGAAGGGTCGCCGCCGAACACGCCGATTTTGGAAGAAGATTACCATCTCTCCTACGGCGGCAGCACCGCGCCGGGCCGATTAGTGATCAACCTGGACGGCATCCAGCAGCCAAGCCGCGCCCAGACCCGTTCGCCGCAGTGATTACTATGCCGCCTCTTCCCGCTTCAACCGAAGATGTGCTCCAAGCCCTGCGCGACGCCGTGCGCGGGACCGAATACGCGGGCCGGCTGTTTCTGGTCGGCGGCTTTGTCCGCGACCGGGTGCTGGGCCTGCCGGCAGGCGGCGACGACATTGACATTGTGCTGGAAGGCGACGCGCTGGCTTTGGCCCGAACACTGCGGGAGCGGGGCGCGGCGGAATTTGAACCCGTGGTTTACCCGAAGTTCGGCACGGCGATGGTGGTGGTCGGCGGGCGGGATGTCGAGATTGTCACGGCCCGCATTGAGTCGTATGCCCCGGACAGCCGCAAGCCGGACAGCGTCGAGCCGGGCACGCTGGCCGACGATGCCCGGCGGCGCGACTTCACCATCAACACGCTGCTGCAGTCGCTCGAAACCGGCGAAATCACCGACCCGCTCGGCCGGGCGTTTTCAGACATCCGCGCCGGGATTATCCGCACCCCGACCGACCCGAAGCTGACCTTTCAGGACGACCCGCTGCGAATGCTTCGCGCGGTGCGCTTTGCCGCCCGGTTCGGCTTCACTGTTGAGCCGTTCACCTGGAAAGCGGTCCGGCAGTCCGCGCCCCGGCTGCCTATCATCTCGGCGGAGCGCATCCGGGACGAGTTCTGCAAAACGCTGCTGACGACCCGCGCCCCATTAGGCTTAGAGCTGCTCAAAGACAGCGGCCTGCTGGCCCAGTTCGCGCCGGAGCTGACCGCAATGGTGGGCGTCACCCAAAACGAGTTCCATGCGTACCCGGTGTGGGAACACACGCTGATTGCGCTCGGCAATCTTGCGCCCGAGGCTTCGCTGGTTCTGCGCCTTGCGACTTTGTGCCACGACCTCGGCAAGCCGCCGACCAAAGCGCGGGGAGAAGACGGGCGGATACACTTTTACGGCCATGCCGAGGCCGGCGCAAAGCTGACCCGAGCGCTGATGACCCGGCTTAAATTTTCCAACGATGAGATTTGGGCGGTCACCACGCTGGTGGCCCAGCATATGCGCATCGGCGAATACAAGCCGGTCTGGACCGACGCCGCCGTGCGCCGCTTGATCCGCGATCTCGGCCCGCAGCTCGACGATTTGTTTGAAATCCACCGGGTAGACGTGTCCGCGCTGGCCCCCGACCACACCGATATTTCCCGCGCCGACGAGCTGCGGGCACGCATGGCCCCCATCCGGGAAGCGCAGGACATCGGGGCGCTGACTTCGCCGCTCGACGGCCAGGCGCTGATGGCCCGGCTGGGACTGAGGCCCGGCAGGCAGCTCGGGGCGGTCAAAGAGTATTTGGTCAATGAGGTGGTCGAAGGGCGGCTGGCTCCCGAGGACGCCGACGGCGCGGAGACGCTGGCAAGGAAGTATTTGAAGACCCTGCCCTGAACGGCAGGGCTTCAAAGAGCAAGCTCCCGCCTTCGCGGGCGAAGATAAGTCTTAATGCTTACTTCTTCTGCCCGCGAAGGCGGGGAATTGCCCTTCAAAGCACGGAGGTTCAGCCCCGTGCGCTTTGCCCTAAGTCAGCTGCACCCCGCCCGGCAGCCGCAAATGCTCTGCCGTGCCGACGCCGTCGAGAACCGCCGCCAAAAGAGTCGAGACATCGGCGGCGGCGACGTTGGCATACCAGTCGCCCGCCGGGTAGACCACGACATTCGGCCCGTGGTTGCAGGGAGTCAGGCACCCCGACGCCGTGACTTTGACGCCTGCGGGATACCCGCGCTTGGCCAGCTCTTTCGCAAACGCCGCATAAACCGCCGCCCCGCCGCGCGGGGCGCACGACGGCAGGGGATGGCCGTCGGGCCGGGCATTGGTGCAGACGAAAAAGTGATGGGTGATGTTCGGCATAGCGCAGAGTGTACCCGGAAGTGGAAAGCAGGAGTGCGAGGGAGTGAACTCCTCTCGCTACAGATACACGTCCTTCGGACGACAAGAGATGCAGTCGTCAGCAACTCCTTCGTCCGAAGGACGACCTTAACCAGCGAGAGGAGTTTACTCCCTCGCATCTTTCTCCTGGAGACTTTCCTGATGCACGACACCCTTTTGCGCTTCGACAAGTACCTGACCTACGCCGAGATCACCGACGCCCTACACGCCGTCGCCGAAGCGCACCCCAATTTGGTCCAGCTTCATTCGCTGGGGCAGTCCTACGAAGGCCGCGAGATTTGGCTGGTGGCCGTGACCCGGCTCTCGACCGGGCCGGCGGATGAAAAGCCGGCGCTGTGGGTGGACGCCAACATCCACGCCACCGAATTGTCGCCGTCAAGCGCCGCGCTGTACCTGCTGCATAAGCTCGTCACCGAAGACGGCGTCAGCGCGGACATTACGCGGGCTTTGGACACGCGGGCGTTCTACCTTGTCCCGCGCGTCAATCCCGACGGCGTGGAGCTGGCGATGCAGGTCCCGCCGCGCTGGCTGCGGTCGTCGGCCCGGCCCTATCCCTTCGACGAAGACCCGGTTGAAGGGCTGAAGCGGGAAGATGTTGACGGCAACGGCAGGCTGCTTTCGATGCGTATCCCCGACCCGAACGGCCCCTGGAAAGCCCACCCGGACGAGCCGCGCCTGCTGGTCCGGCGCGATCCCGCCGAGACCGGCGGCATTTACTACCGTCAGCTTCCCGAAGGCCGCTTGACCAACTTCGACGGCGTTCAGGTCAAGCTGCAAAAGCCCAAAGAGGGCCTGGATTTGAACCGCAACTTCCCGTCGGAA
This sequence comes from Capsulimonadaceae bacterium, assembly GCA_965246745.1. GTDB lineage: Bacteria > Armatimonadota > Armatimonadia > Armatimonadales > Capsulimonadaceae > JANXMY01. The sequence continues at coordinate 332,684 of OZ251980.1, read as the reverse complement.
TGGCGGCCCGAAGGCGACCAAAGCGGGGCGGGGGAATACCCAACTTCCGAACCCGAAGTGCGGGCGCTGGTAGATTTTATCGTCAAGCACCCGAATATCTGCGGCGCGGTGACATTCCACACGCTCAGCGGCGTCATTCTGCGGCCTTACGGGGTCAAGGCCGACACCGAAATGGTCCCCGAAGACCTTTGGACCTACGGCAAGATCGGCGACAAAGGCACTGAGATCACCGGCTACCCGAATGTTTCGGTCTTTCACGACTTCAAGTACCACCCGAAAGAAATCATCACGGGCGTCTTCGACGACTGGATGTACGACCATCTCGGCATTTATGCGTTCACGACCGAACTCTGGTCCCCGCAGCGCCAGGCCGGCATCACGGATTACAAGTTCATCGAGTGGTTCCGCGAGCACCCTGTGGAAGACGATTTAAAGCTCATTCAATGGAGCGACGAAAAGCTGAACGGCCTCGGCTTCGTGAACTGGACCCCGTTTGAACACCCCGAGCTTGGCCCCGTCGAGATCGGCGGCTGGGACTACGCGTACTGTTTCCGCAATCCGCCGCCGCCTCTTTTAGAAGCCGAAATCGCCCCCCACGCCGACTGGCTGGTCTGGCAGGCGCTCATCTCGCCCAAGCTGGAACTGCTGGCCGCCGAAGCCAAACCGCTCGGCAGCGGCGTTTACCGCGTCCGTTTAGTCGTCCAAAACACCGGCTGGCTGCCGTCGTATGTCTCCAAACGCGCCCTGGAGCGCAAAAGCGTCCGGCCCGTGCTGGCCGAAATCGCGCTGCCCGAAGGCGCGACTTTGCAGATCGGGCGTTCCCGCGAAGAACTCGGCCAGCTTGAAGGCCGCCACCTCAAAACCGCCTCCGGCTTCAGCCCCGCCGCCGACCCCACCGACGACCGCGCCCACTTCGACTGGATCGTCCACGCCCCCACCGCCGGCACGGTCAAGCTCACCGCCCGCCACCAGCGTGCAGGAGTTGTCCGCGCCGAGGTACAATTAGACTAAATCATGGAACTTATCACGCCTGAGCAGTTCAAAGTAGCATTTCAAAATAGCTCTATGAGAAGGGATGCTGATATTGTCTATCGTTGGGACAGAGGACGCAAAGATTTCACGGCACTTATGCGCGAAGTCGTTGCGGATGTTGCGGCATCTTTGCAAACCGAAATCTACAATAAAGATTATTATGGGTTAGACTGCATCTTCTACTCGGAGAGGGATGTTGTTCATTTTCCAGCCAACCAGAATATCTATGTCAAATTCATTACCGTAGCTATTGAGCTTGAAAACGACATCTATTCCACAGCTATCGAAATCAACAAGCTTCAGCTGTTCAACGCCCCGCTAAAGGTGCTTGTCACCTATCCGAAAGCCTCTGAAAAGCAAATGTATCTTGACCGATACAGCGCAATCATCAGAGAGGCTGACATACTAAGCGATTTTTCGACGCATCGGAAACAGTTGGTAATCTTTGGCAACACCAACAAGATTACGGCAAGCTGGACGTTTCATGTCTACGAGAATGAAGGTTTTACGCAGATATGACCGTTCAAGAAATAGAAACCATGATCGCCGAACTCCCGCAAGGCGAGTTTTGGCAGTTGATGGAACGCTTAGACGAACTGAAAAACGAACGCTGGGACGAAGAAATTGCCCGTGATGTGGAAGCCGGGCGATTTGACGAAGTTATTGCGCGAGGCAGACAGGACATCGCGGAAGGACGGAGCAGGCCGATATGACGCAGGCAGCAGCAGAGCTTGACTACACGCAGCGGATGAACGCGGACATCAACTGGGCGCTCAGGGAGGGCAGTATGTTTTTTCAAAATGAAGGCGAAGTGCAGGCGTCCTTGCGCCGCATCACGGCGCGGCTGAACGATCTTGGCATTGACTATGCCGTTGTCGGCGGCATGGCCTTGTTCCTGCACGGCTTCAGGCGGTTCACGGAAGATGTAGATATTTTGGTGACGCGCGAAGGATTAGCAAAACTTCACGCGGCGTTGGAAGGCAGCGGCTACCGGCCTCCATTTACAGGCAGCAAGAACCTGCGGGATACCGAAAACGGCGTTCGGATTGAGTTTTTAGTTGCCGGCGAGTTTCCCGGCGACGGCAAGCCGAAGCCGGTCGCGTTCCCGGAGCCGGAAGCCGCCGCAATCGAGAAAGATGGCGTGCGCTTTCTGAACGCTGCGTCAATTATTGAACTGAAGATCGCGTCCGGTATGACCGGCAAAGGGCGCACCAAAGACTTAGGCGATGCCGAACAGATCATTATGCTGCTCAATCTGCCGCAGGAGTTCGCCGGACAGCTTAACCCTTATGTCCGGGAACGCTACGACGAGCTATGGCGCAATACGCAGGCTGACCCGGACGAGGAGCCGCAAGGATAAATACTATGGCACAAAGCGCGGTGGATACGGAGCTGGAAACGCTGATTCGGGCGCGATACCCGATCATTTATGTGGTCTCGTGGGAGGAAAAGCGGGTTGAGGACGCCCTGCGGGCGATCACCAAAGCACGCGGCAAAAAGATGTACCAATGGACCGTGACGCAGGGCATGGTGCTGAACCCGTCGAACCGGGACGAAGTCACCCGCGAGCCTTTGGCGGCGCTGGACTTTGTGCTGGAGTCGCGCGATCAGGCCGTGTTTCTCCTCAAAGACTTCCATCCGTTTTTAAACGACACGGCGCTGGTACGCCGCCTGCGGGACTTGACCTACGCGCTGAAAACGTCGTACAAGACTCTGGTGCTGCTGTCGCCGGTGCTGCGGCTGCCGCCGGAACTCGAAAAAGAGATCACGGTGGTGGACTACGAGCTGCCGTCCCTGGAAGATTTGGGCCGGCTGCTGGACAGCATCATTGACTCGGTCAAAGCCAATCCGCAGGTGCAGACGGCGCTGACCAAAGAGGAGCGTGAGCAGGTGCTCAGCGCGGCGCAGGGCCTAACAGGCATGGAGGCTGAGAACGTCTTCGCGAAGTCGCTGGTCGAGCGGCGGCGGTTCGATGTGGACGTGGTGCTATCCGAAAAAGAGCAGATCATCCGAAAATCCGCCATTTTGGAGTACTACCGGGCGTCGGAAGCCTTCGCCGATGTCGGCGGCCTAGACCTGCTCAAAGACTGGATGGACAAGCGCACCGTCGCATTCACCGAAAAAGCCCGCGACTACGGCCTTCCTGCCCCCAAAGGGATACTTATTTTAGGTGTGCAAGGGTGCGGCAAATGTAATCTGGCTGACACTCCAGTTTTGATGCACGATGGCACGATCAAAATGGTTCAAAGCGTTGTCGCTGGCGATCAAATTATGGGGCCGGACTCGCTGCCGCGCACTGTATTGTCCACGGTGCGTGGACGAGGCGAGATGTACGAGGTCATGCCGATGAAGGGCGAGCCGTACACCGTCAATGGCGACCATATTCTGTCCCTGCGCGTGAGCGGCTATACGCCTAAGCATAAAAAGTTCAAAGAGGCCGATGAGAACGCACTGATTAACATTTCAGTCAAAGAGTATCTGACGCGCAGCGCGTGTTTCAAGCAGGCTGCGATGGGCTGGCGCACAGGCGTCGAGTTTGCGCCGCGCCCCGTTCCACTTGATCCCTACTTTCTCGGGGTCTGGCTTGGGGACGGCACGGCGACGCAACCGCATGTCACGACAATGGACACTGAGATTGCGGGCTATTTGGAGCAGTTCGCCGGCCTTCACGGCCTGATGTTCGTCAAAGCGGCTCAGAAGGGCCGCGCATCGCTTTATAAAATCACGGCAAGCCTCACAGGTTATGTCCCGAACCCGCTGACTTGCCTGCTGCGCGGAATGGGCGTTCTCGGCAACAAGCATGTCCCGCATCTGTACAAAGCTAACTGCCGCGAAGTGCGGCTGCAGGTCCTGGCAGGGCTGATTGATACCGATGGGCATCAGCACGGCAACACTTACGACATCATTCAGAAGAGCAAAGCGCTGGCCGATGACATTGTGTTTCTGGCCCGGTCGCTGGGATTGGCCGCCTACCTCACGCCCTGCCGAAAAGCCTGCACGCATCAAGGCACAAAGCGCAGCGGCGACTACTTCCGCATTTCGATTTCCGGTGATACGGACATGGTTCCGGTGCGGCTGGAACGAAAACGCTGCCCGCCGCGCGGTCAGCGCAAGAATGTCCTGAATGTCGGTATCACAGTCAAGCCTGTCGGTGTGGACGACTATTACGGCTTTGAGGTAGACAGCGACGGCCTGTTTGTGCTGGGCGACTTCACCGTGACGCACAACTCGCTCGCGTCCAAATCCATTGCGTCACTCTGGAATTTGCCTCTGCTTCGCATGGATGTCGGGAAGATTTTCGGGGGGATTGTCGGGCAAAGCGAGGAAAATATCCGCAAGGCCATTCGCGTGGCGGAAAGCACGGCCCCGAACATTGTCTGGATTGACGAACTGGAAAAAGGCTTTTCGGGCACGCAGTCGTCGGGCATCAGCGACGGCGGCACGACGGCCCGTGTGTTCGGGACGTTTCTCGCCTGGCTGCAAGACAAAACCGCGCCGTGCTTTGTGGTGGCGACCGCGAACGATGTGTCCGCCCTGCCGCCGGAGCTTCTCCGAAAAGGGCGCTTCGACGAGATTTTCTTTGTGGACCTGCCGGGCGAGGAAGAGCGGGCCGAGATTTTCACGATCCATTTGAAGAAGCGAAAGCGTGACCCGGCCTTGTTTGATTTGCCTGCGCTGGCTGAAGCGACCGACGGCTACTCGGGGGCGGAAATCGAGCAGGCGGTCATTTCAGCGATGTACGATGCGTTCAATTTAGACCGGGACATCACGACCGAGGATATTTTGAAAGTCGCGAAGCAGTCGGTCCCGCTGTCCATGACGATGAAGGAAAAGATTGATATGCTTCGCTTTTGGGCCGGCACCCGCGCCCGCCCGGCGTCGTCCGCCGCCCCGCCGGAGCCAAGCGCGGAAGGCTGGCAGGAGGATGACGAGACCGAGTACCTGGAAGATTTGACCCAGCCGGGTTCGTCCCAAGCGCAGGCAGGACTGACGGAGGCGGCATAAAACAATCACCGGCACTTCCAGTGCCGGTCAGCCCACGATGATCCCTTACCTCGACGCTTATCTTGCCAATTTGTCCGCCGAGCGCGGCTTGTCCGAGCAGACCCTTCTCGCATACCGCTATGACCTCACGCAGTTTATCGGCTACTTAGGCCGCGAGGGGATCACCGGGCCGGGCGCGGTCACGCCGGGCCATGTCTACGGCTTTCTCGCGTCCCTGCGCCGGGCCGGGCTGGCCCCCGCCAGCCTCACGCGCAAGACAATCTCGCTGAAGCTGTGGATGCAGTATTTGTGCCGCGAGGAAGTGATCGCCGCTGACCCGTCGCAGGCCGTGGACGCGCCGAAAACGACGGTCCGGCTGCCGAACACGCTGTCGCTGCCCGAAATCGAGCGGCTGCTGAACGCCCCGGATACCAAAACGCCGGAAGGCATCCGCGACCGCGCCATGCTCGAAACCATGTACGGCTGCGGTCTGCGCGTTTCTGAGCTGGTGGCTTTGGAGTCTCGCCGCGTGGACCTGCGGGCGCGATTGGTCCGGCCCTTCGGCAAAGGCAAGAAAGAGCGCCTGGTCCCGCTCGGCGACGGCGTCTCTGAGACCCTGACCGCGTATTTAGAAACCGCCCGGCCCAGGATTTTGGCCCGAAAGCCGCCGTCGGCGTTTTTGTTCGTCACGCGGCGCGGCGGCCCGCTGACCCGGAACCATTTTCTCAACCTCGTGAAAGCCTACGCCCGCGCCGCCGGCATCGCCCGAACGATTACCCCTCATGCCCTGCGCCACTCGTTTGCCACCCATTTATTGTCCGGCGGCGCGGACCTACGGGCCATTCAGGAGATGCTCGGCCATGTCAGCGTCGCGACGACTCAGCGCTACACGCAGGTAGATGTCGCCCGCCTCCGGGCCGTTTACGACCAAACGCACCCGAGGGCATAATCGGGTACTATGAAATATCATGGACGAGCTGCAAACACAAATTACGGACGAGATCGCGGCAATCACTGACTTTCTTGAACAGCGGCTGAGCCGCAGATCACGCTGGAACGGCGAGGTTAAGCTGAGCGCTGACCCTGATTTTCACGGTAAAGCGCATTGGAACGGCAGCCTCAGCATCAGCCGCCGTCTTGCCGCCACAGATTTGCGCTGGCGCACCGAAATCCATGAAGCCCTGCATTTGTTTTCTGCCGGACTAACCCCTCACGCCTATTTAGACTTTGAAGGCTGGGAAGAAGGAGTCGTTGAGCATCTTCAGCGTGCCCTGCGTCCCGCGATACTGGCCGCAATGCCGTGCGTTGTTTCTGAAGGTATTTTCCGTGAGACCGAAGTACACCACGAGTACAACAAGTATCTGAAGGCTTTGGAAAGCCTGCGCTTTGAGCTAAACAAACCGCTGCTGCCGTTTTATCAAGAGTTGTTGGCGGCTCCGCTGGCAGATCGGCCCGCGTTTGTGATACAAGCAGGGCGGCAGTTGCCGCAGGAACAGTTTCGCAGGTTTCAACGGGTCTTTGCAAAGGAATTTTCGACGCTGACAGGGAGCTAACGCAATGGACAATTTTGAGGCGAGAAAAGAAGAATTGTGGTTCGAGATTCGTTTGTTGAAGCGTCAAAAAACTCTGACAGCAATCCGCGAGGCACGGCAAATGCTCCGGGAATGGATGCGTCAACACCCGCACGATGATTACAGTCAGGATGCCGGTGAGAGCCTTGCGATGATGGAGGAAGCGTTAGTGATTGTCGAGGCAGAGAAAATGGCGTCTCCTGTTGCCGCCTAAAATAACAGGGCCTGCGCCGGCCCCCTGGGGCGAAATTGTATGCGCCGCGTCATTTTGATTGTCTTGGACGGCTGCGGGGTGGGGGCGCTGCCGGATGCGGCGGAGTTCGGCGGGGCAGCGGAGATTCAAAGCGCAACCCTGCCGCATGTCGCAGATGCCGCCGGCGGGCTGCGGCTGCCGGCGCTCGGGCGGCTCGGCCTCGGCAACGTCGCGCCGATTTTAGGTGTCGCCCCGGATTTAGACGCCGCCGGCGGGTGGGGAAGAATGGCGGAAGCGTCGGCAGGCAAAGACAGCGTGACTGGGCACTGGGAATTGATGGGGATTGTCACCGAGACGCCGTTTCCGACTTATCCGCACGGCTTCCCGCCTGTGCTGATGGCCGCGTTTGAGGCGGCCATCGGGCGCGGAACGCTGGGCAATTATGCGTCGTCAGGCACGGCAATTTTGGCGGCCCTCGGCCCGGAGCATATGAGAACGGGGCAGCCGATTGTGTACACGTCGGCGGACAGCGTGTTCCAAATCGCCGCCCATGAGGGCATCGTGCCGCCTGCCGAGCTTTATGCCATGTGCGAGACGGCGCGGGAAATGCTTGTCGCCCCGCACAACGTTCAGCGGGTCATCGCCCGGCCGTTCCTCGGCGACAGCCCCGCCGATTTCACCCGCACCGAGCGCCGGCGCGATTATCCCCTGCCGCCGCCCGTGCCGAACTTCCTGGTGGCACTGGCCGACGCCGGCAGGACCGCCCACGCCATCGGCGTCGTCGCCGATTTGTTCCCCCGCGCGTACTTCGCCCGCGCCGAGCGCACCCAAAGCAACCCCGCCCATTTGGCTGCTATTCTGGACGCCGTGCAGCATGGCCGCGAAGAGTTTGTCTTTGCGAACTGCGAAGACTTTGATATGCTTTACGGCCACCGCAACGACCCCTCCGGCTTTGCCCGCGCCCTGGAGGCGTTCGACGCCGCGCTGGCGGGCATCTTGGAACACCTGCACCCCGATGACCTGCTCATCCTCACCGCCGACCACGGCAACGACCCGACCACGCCGTCCACCGACCATTCCCGCGAGTATGTCCCGCTGCTGGTTTACGGCGGCGGGGTGCGCGGCGATTTAGGAACCCGCCCGTCGTTTGCTGATGTCTCCATCATCGCCGCCGACTGGCTGGGGATTGCATGGAGCTAACCGACGCGGCAGACTTCTTGGGAAAGCTCGTCGCCGTGACAATGGACCGGCCCCCGGCTCGGCGCACCCGCGTCACGGCTTTCTCTACCCCGTCAATTACGGCTTCGTGCCGGGAACGCTTTCGCCCGACGGCGCGGAGCTGGACGCCTACGTTCTCGGCGTCCCCGCGCCGCTCGCTGAGTTCACCGGGCAGTTGTTCACCGACTCCGAGATACGAAGCGCCACGCACTTTCAAGAGCAGTTCTTTTCGTCCGTTATCCTTTCACAAGGCTGAAGCGCGGCTGATCGGGGTGAATGCCGAGAAGACGCGCAGCACCAGGTAGCCGACGATGAGGCCGCCGCCGTATATCAGCGTGACAGCCAGCGGATGCGGCTGCGAGGCCGGATCGCTCAGCCTCGCCGCGATGACTTGCAGCAGCGGGTGCGGATGGAGGAAGACATCCCAACTGTTTTCGCGCAGGAACCGCCCGAGATAAATCCCGAAGCCGTACAGCAGCAGCGAGCCGGCGGCGACGGCCCACCCGGTCCGTCTGCCGTACTTTTGCTCCGTCATTCTGTGGATCGGGAGAAGCGACAAATAGCCGAGCATAACTCCGGTTCCGGCGCACGACAGCAGGACCGCCAGCAGATACCAAAGCGGGACATCGGCACCGGGCTTTAGGTGAAGCACATCGGTCAGAAGATAGGGGGCATTCGGCAGGAACAGCAGCCAGAGGAAAAAGAAGATGGCGGCGAGCAAGGGACGCTTACGGGCAGTCGCCGCCTGAAACGCCCCGCTCCACAGCAAGGGCAGAAGCGCCAGAAACAAGTTCCACACCAGCCCGCGCGAAGACTTTTCGCCGTTTTCGCCGTAAGAGTGAACCGCAAGATGACTGCGGTAGGCAAGAAGCAGGAGGCACCAAAGCAGCATCCCCGCCACGGCCGCTCGCTTTTGGTTCGCTTGGGACAATGTCATAAATTCACTACGGGCATCCCGCGAGTTTTCATTCCCAACACTGGCCACTCGGCCCCTGTCACTCACGACAGGGGCCGAAAATAGACCACCGCGTCAGTCCGGGGCCATTTGAGTGTCCGTCTCGGTCTGCGCCGGCATGACGGGCCGGGCGGCTTCGGCGGGCTGCTGAACCGTTCCCTTGCGCTCGAGCTTGCCCCAGCCGACGAGCGAGCCGCGCACGGCGAAGACGAGCGATTTGACAATCACATAGTACATGAGCTGGCGGTAGACGAAGCGCTGGAGCAAGAGCCAAACTAAGAGCTTTTTGTCTTCGCGGTCTAGTCTAAACGCCAAGTACGCGCCGGCGATTTCGACCGCCGAGAACGCCGCCCAGTAGCCGAGCAGCATCCCCACATTTTGGTGGCTGATGTTCGGCGCGATAAACCGGCTGTAGACGAGGGACCAGACAATGGTGAGGTCTACAATCGGGGCGATGGCCTGGAAGCCGATCTGATAAATCCATAGCGACGGCAGGGCGATGGTGCCGAACGTGCCGTAGCGCGGGTTCAGCAGCGCCGCGCGGTGCTTCCACAGGCATTGCAGCGTCCCGAACGCCCAGCGGAAGCGCTGCTTGGCGAGGTCCCGGAGCGTGTCGGGCGCTTCGGTGTATGCTAGAGCCGTGTTGTCGGTGCTGATCTTGTAGCCGAGTTTACGGATTTTAAATGTTAAATCGGTGTCTTCGGCCAGCGTTTGCGACGAGTACAGGCCCGCCAAAATCACGGCGTCTTTGCGCCACGCGCCGACCGCGCCGGGGACGACGGTGATGCAGTTCAGCAGATCAAACGCCCGGCGGTCGAAGTTCTGGCTGGTGATATACTCCACGGCCTGCCAGATGGTCAGCGGGTTATGGCGGTTGCCGACTTTGACATTGCCCGAAACCGCGCCGACCGCCGGGTCGGCGAAGTGGCGAATAAGCTTTTGAACCGTGTCGCGGGCGAACACCGTATCGGCATCAAGCGCGACAATGATCTCGCCCCGGCACTGCTTGATGCCGAGGTTCAGCGCCGACGCTTTGCCGCCGTTGGGCTTTTTGATCACGGCGACGCGCGGGTCTGCGCCGTAGGCGGCCGTGACGACCCCGGCGGTATCGTCTTTGGAGCCGTCGTCAACAACCAGAATATCTAAGTTCGGGTAGTCAGAGGCGAGCAGAGTCGCAATCGTTTTATTGATCACTTTGGCTTCGTTAAACGCCGCAATGATCACGGAAACCGGCGGGGCGTAAGCGTCATCAAAGACGCGGCGGCTTTCCTGCCGCGCTTGGATCGCGGCCAGCGTCCCCATGAACAGCATGCGGAACACGCCGAGGCCGATGGCGAGGAGAAACAGCAGCGTGAAGCCGAGGCCGAGCCAGTAGGTGAAATCAAACACGGCCCGGTCGAGCGCGACCCCCCATGCCTGCCGGCCCGTCACGGCAGGGAACAGCACGGATTTCGGCTTGCCGACCAGCGCGGATACGGGCACAAACGTATACCCCCGCGCTTTCAGGCCCTCGATAATCCAGGGCAGCGCTTTGACGGTCTCGGCCCGCGTGTCCCCGCCGGCATCGTGCAGCAAAACCGCGTTGCCGTTGTTTGCGTTCGCCAGCACATTGGCGATGATTTGATTGGCTTTAATGCCCGGCTTCCAGTCGGTCGGGTCAATCTGCTCGCCGATAAACAAGTAGCCGAGCTGGTCGCCCTGCAACACCGGGTCAAAGTCGGCGGCGGTGGCCGGCTCCGAGTCGGCCCGGTTCGGCGCACGCCACAAGGTCGTCATGTGCCCGGTCATGGCTTCAATCACCCGCTGGGTGGCGTCAAGCTCGAGCTTCGTGCGAAGCGGCGAGATTCGGTCCACTTCAGGGTGGGTAAACGAGTGGTTGCCGATCTCCATGCCGTCGTTCCACTCGCGGGTCAGCAGTCCTGGGTGCGCTTCGGCGTTCTGGCCGACCACAAAAAATGTCGCCGGGACATGCTCCCGGTGCAGGATGTCCAAAATCTGCGGTGTCCAGCGCGGGTCGGGGCCGTCGTCGAATGTCAGCGCGATTTTTTTGTTTTTGGCATTGGAGCCGGTGCTCTGGTCCACCAGTCCGGTGCGGCGGATGACCCACTGCGACGGGTATTTTTCAAACTTCTCGCCGACAATGAGCCTCGTCTTCGGATTGACCGTGACGGTCCGGGAGCCGTCGGTCGGGGCCTGCACCACGTCGAGAACGTCGCCGTAGCCGAGAAAGGTCGTGCCGAACTCGGTGCCGTAGGTCAGCTTGGTCAGTGTTTGGGGATCAAACGCCGCCAAATTCTGCTCTTTGCCGAAAAAGCTCCACAAGCTCGGGTCTTCTTTGCCCAGCTCCCAGATCGCCGCGCCGAGGGTATGAAACGGCTCGGCGGCCTGCATCTGATTGTACGCCGTGGTCGCGTCCTGAAGCCAGACCGTGTGCGAGACTTCGGCCGTGCCTGCCCCGCTCGGCTCATCGCTATAGGTGAAGTACGGCGACAAGCTGGCCGGGTCAATGCGTATCACGCCGTCGGCGCCGAACCGGTTTTGCTGGGCGATCTGGGCGGCGTCCTGAAACGACACATCGCGGGCCGACTGGGTGCCGTCTTTCCAGTCGTAGCCGTAAGCGCCGAGGCCGAGCACGATTTTGGACGCGGGCACCTGGGCCAGCACGCCCGCAAGCTGCTCCTGGAACCAGCGCTGGCCGGAGATGGGTCCGGCGGAATTGCCGTCGGCGTTCTGGTCGTACAGCATCGGGATCACAAAGTCGTTAAGTTTAGCCAGGGTAGGCAGGTCATACGCGCCGCTGTCGGTTTGGATGTCCTGGGTCACCAAAAGCCCGAGCGGGTGAAACACCGACGACAACTGGGCCATAAATGCGACCAGTCCGGCGCGGTCGCTGTCCGAGTCGGTCTCAAAGTCAATGTTGACGCCTTGATAGTGGCCGGACACGACATAGCGGCGAAGCTGCCCGATGACGGCGGTGCGCTTGGCGGGGCTTAGCAGCAGGGCATGCAGCCAGTCGGGGCGAAACTTGCCGGCGTCGGAATCAAAGTTTTGGATCAGCGGCAGGATCGCGACCCCGTGAGCGCGGGCCTGCGTGACCGCAATGTCGTCATTGGTATCGGCCTGCGTGTCCGCCGCCGCCGCCGATTTGTCGGAAAACGCGGCAATGCTTTGAATGCCCGACCCGCCCGGCGTCAGCAGCAGCCAGACAGGGAACAAATGGGTCGTCTGCCCGATATGCGCCGCCAGCGAGTCCACGGCGGCCTTGTCGTTGTTCTCAAAAAACGCCGCCCGGACCGGCCCGGCGACATGGCCCGGCGCGACCGAAGCGGCGGGGATACGCTGCGGCGTGGTTTCGCGGGCGATGGCTTCCGTCAAACGGCGCTTGGCGTCCTGCACCCCGTGGTTGCGGCTCAAAACATAGCGCAGCTTGACATGGGTATGGGTCGGGGTTTTATGGACGCTCGGGGCGGCGGGCCGGGCGGCGGGCGAAAGCGGCCGGACCCGCTCGGCTCCGAGCAGCGGTACCAGCCCGAAGCGCGAGGCGGCCAGGGAAATCACGGGCAGCCGGGGACTGAAGACGATCTGCACGGCAAACGCCAGGCCGGCGGCGACGGCGAGCAAGCCGAGAACCACAAAGAAGTACGAGACGATGTTCCAGCGCCGCCGGGATTCGTCAAAAAAGATCGGTCGTTGTCCGGGATCGTTCACAGAAGTCTCCATTGAAATCCATCAGTTTATACAAGAGCGCAGAAGCCGCTGAAAAGTTCCCTCGAACACTTTGTTTGTGAAAAGAAGTGCGGACTCCCGTAAAACACCGCAAAAACACGTTGACTTGCTTCAGGTCTATATGTTATACTAATGCCCGAGACGCGCAGGAATACGAGACAAGGCCCGCAGTGTGGGGGGCAAGCCATGGCTGACAGCACGCCGAACCTGGGACACGATGACGACGACACGCCGCCGCTGGTCGTGCCGACTCACGCCCCGCTCCCCCCGCCGCCCGAGCTTTCTTTTACTCGCCCAACCCTGGGAAAAGCCGCGCCGCTAAGCGAGCAAAACCGCCCCCGCCGCTCCGGCGGCTCCGCCGGGCCAAGCGCTCCGTCGTCGCTGAACCTCGGCACGGGCATGTCGGCAGGGATTACACTAGCGTCGAGCGTCGTGGTCGGTTTTCTCATCGGGCAGTGGATAGACCATCACTGGCATCTTGGGACACCCTGGGGCACCATCATTTTCTCGCTGACCGGCGTGACTGCCGGCTTTCTGAACTTGTTCCGCATTTTGGGCGCATCGGACGACCATCGCACTAAATGACTTCCGCTGTGTTAAATACTGCCTTAAAGACTGCTTCCGCGCCGCGTCCGAAAAAAGCATTCCTGCCGCCCCTCACGGCCCTGGCCGGGGCGGGCTTCACGGCGAACGCGCTGCCGCTGGCTGTGCTGCTGCTGCGCGGTTATGTGTGGATAGGCGTGAGCCTTTTCAGCGGCTGGGCGCTCGGCCTGCTGATTTACGGCGTTTTGTACGGAGTTGTCAGCGGCTCTTTTGCCGTGCCGTCGGGCGCGGCGCACGCCAAGCGCCGTCTTCCGGTCAATTTCGGCGGGCTGATGATCGGCAAGCTGGCGATTTTCGGCGGGGCGGTCGGCGTGCTGCTGGGCGTGTGTCATGTGGCGGCCCTGCCGATGCTGGCGGGCCTGCTGCTGACCCAAATCGGCGTGACCGTCTGTGTGATGCGCTGGCTGACAAAGAACAAAGGGACCGGGTAATTTATGGAGCTTCTCGACTGGTGGGTGTATGCGCTGTTCGGCCTCATCGCCGGGATCATTTTAGTGGCAATCGCGCTGGCCGCCGGCGCAAAGCCGGACGCCCGGCATCCGAAGGGCCTGCAAAACTTCATGGAGCTGGTGCTGGACTGGCTGCGCGAGCAGTTTTCCGGGGCGCTCGGCGAAGGCGGGCAGGGGTATCTGCCGCTGGTGATGACGTTGTTTTTGTACATCGTCGTTTCCAACTTACTGGGCTTGGTTCCGGCGTTTAAGTCGGCGACTGCGGCGACTTCGACAACCATCGCGCTCGGCTTGTTTGTGTTTGTCTTTGTGCAGTATGTCGGCATCAAGCACAACGGGTTCGTCAATTACATCAAGCACTTTTTCGGTCCGGTCTTGTTTCTCGCTCCGCTGCTGTTTGTGATTGAGCTGGTCGGCGAGATCGCCAAGCCGTTTTCGCTCGGCATGCGCTTGTTCGGCAACATTTACGGCGAGGATATTATCAACGACCTGCTGACAAAAGGCGGCACAAGCCTGTTTTTTATTCCGTTTCAGGTGCCGATTTATCTGCTGCAAATCTTTACCGACCTGGTGCAAGCCTATATTTTCGCCATTTTGACCTGCTCCTATATCTCTATTTTCACGTCGAGCCACCATCAGGACGGCGTGGACATCCCGCACGAGAACGAGACCGGCGGGGAGCTGCGAGGCGAAATCCCGGCGGCGAACTACGCCCAAACACACTAAGCCCGAACACACTGACCTGCTAAATAATCACGCACTCACAAATAATCACGCACTCACTAAGGAGAACTTGACGATGCTCGGTATTTACTTTGGACTTTTGGCTCTCGGAGCCGCGCTGGCCGTCCCGATTGCCGCAATCGGCGCGGGCATCGGCGAAGGCATGATCTTCTCGGCGGCGATTTCCTCAATCGCCCGTCAGCCCGAAGCGGAAGGCCGGATTCGCGGCTTAATGCTGGTGTGTTTCGCGCTGGTCGAATTCCTGGCGATTTTGAGCTTCGTTGTCTTTATTATCCTGCTGGGCAAGCTGCCGGGCGGCTCTGCGACCGTGCAGCAGATGCTGGCCGGCCACTGACGCGTAACACTTTTTCTCTAGGCGGCATACATCTATGGACATTTTGCATAGCCTCGGCATTGAGCCGAAGCTGGTCATCACGCAGATTATCGGCTTTGCGATCCTGCTGTTTATCCTGAACCGGCTGCTGTATAAGCCGCTGTTCGGGGCGCTGGCCCAGCGTCAGGCCGACATCAAGGCGACTTACGATCAGCTTGACGCCGACCGGCAGCGCATGGAAACGACCCGGCGCGAGTACGAGCAGCGGCTGGCGAACATCGAAGAAGAAGCCCGCGAGAAAATTCAAGCGGCAGTCAAAGAAGCGCAGAGCCTCCGGGATAACTTAGTCGCCGATGCCCGGACGCAGGCGGAAACAATTATCACGCAGGGCCGCAGCGAAAGCGAGCGGGACCGGCAGCGGGCGTTTCTTGAGATGCGCTCGCAGATCGTGACCCTGGCGGTTTCGGCGGCGGGCAAAGTGATTGACGCCAATTTGGACGGCCCGAAGCAGGCCAAGCTGGTAGATGACTTCATCGGCAGCCTCGGCACCGCAAGCGGCCCGGCGGCCGAGCCGAAGTCCGGCGCGGCGGCTTATGCCAGCGCGAACGGCGCGGCAGGGGCGGCGGCATGAAAGATATTCGGGTCGCCAAGCGCTACGCCGGGGCTTTGTTTGCGGTCGCTCAGCGGAACGGCATTCTGGACGCCGTCGCCGCCGACCTCACGCTGATGCACCGGCGGATGACCGACGTGCCGTACCTGCGGGCCATTTTGATGGAGCCGCTGGTCTCGGACACCCGCAAAAACTCTGTCGCCGACGAAGCGTTCGGCGACCGCGTCACCGCCGCATCGCTGAACTTTCTGAAGCTGCTGATCCGCAAGCGCCGCGAGGATTTGGTCGAGGAATGCGCCCGCGAGTTCCGGGTTCTGCTGGCCGCCTACGCCAACACCGCCGAGGCCGAAGCGACATCGGCGGTCGCCCTGACGCCCGAGCAGACGGCGAAGCTGACGGAAAAGCTGCAAGCGCTGACGGGTAAGACAATCACGCTAACTGCTCAGGTTGACCCCGCGCTGATCGGCGGGGTCATCGTCCGCATCGGCGATACGGTGATGGACGGCAGCGTGCGCGGCAAGCTGGAGCGCTTAGAACGGCAGCTTTCGGGCGCAAACGCGCAGGGCGCAATGGTTTCGTAGCGCAATGGTGCGGTAGGCAGTGAGCGAGTCTTTCGTCCGAAGGACGACCATCCCTAGCGAGAGGAGTTCACTCCCTCGCTCTTCGTAGAGGATTACACACGTGGCAATTAAGCCGGAAGAAATCACCTCCATTCTCGAGCGCGAGCTGGAGTCATACAAAGCCGACACTCAGGAAGTGGGGGTCGGGACAATTTTGCAGGTCGGTGACGGCATCGCCCGCATTTACGGCCTGCAAGGGTGCATGGTCGGCGAGCTGTTGGAGTTTCCCGGCGGCGTGCAGGGCATGGCGCTGAACCTCGAAGAAGACAATGTCGGCGCGGTGCTGCTCGGCTCCGAAGCGGGTATCCGCGAAGGCGACACGGTCAAGCGCACCGGCAACATCATCCAAATCCCCGTCGGCGAAGGGCTGGTGGGCCGGGTCGTCAACGCCCTCGGCCAGCCGATTGACAACAAAGGCCCGATTGTGTCGTCGGAGTTTCGGCTGCTCGAAACCCGCGCCCCCGGCGTGGTCGAGCGCCAGCCGGTCAAAGAGCCGTTGCAGACCGGCATCAAAGCGGTGGACTCGATGATCCCCATTGGGCGCGGCCAGCGCGAACTGATTATCGGCGACCGGGGAACCGGCAAAACCGCCGTCGCTTTGGACACGATTATCAACCAGAAAACGACCGACGTTTTCTGCATCTATGTCGCCATCGGCCAGAAAGCCAGTACCGTCGCCAACGTCATCCGCACGCTCGAGCTGAACGGCGCGATGGAATACACCACCGTTGTGGCCGCGACCGCCGACGATCCCGCGTCCCAGCAGTACATCTCGCCGTATGCCGGCGCGTGTATCGGCGAGTGGTTCCGGGACAACGGCAAGCACGCCCTGATTGTCTACGATGACCTGTCCAAGCAGGCCGTCGCCTATCGGCAAGTCTCGCTGCTCCTGCGCCGCCCGCCGGGCCGGGAAGCGTACCCCGGCGACGTGTTTTACCTGCACTCCCGGCTGTTGGAGCGGTCCGCCAAGCTGTCCAAAGAACTCGGCGGCGGCTCTCTGACCGCGCTTCCCATCATCGAGACCCAGGCCGGCGACATCTCGGCGTATATCCCGACCAACGTGATTTCCATCACCGACGGCCAGATCTTCCTCGAAACCGACCTGTTCAACTCCGGCGTCCGCCCGGCCATCAACGTCGGCAACTCCGTCTCGCGCGTCGGCGGCAGCGCTCAGACCAAAGCGATGAAGGACAAGAACGTCGGCGGCCAGCTTAAATTGCAGCTCGCCCAGTTCCGCGAAGTGCAAGCCTTCAGCCAGTTCGCGTCTGATTTGGACAAGAACACCCAGGCCCAGCTTGCCCGTGGCCTGCGCCTCGTCGAAATCCTGAAACAGCCCCAGTCCCAGCCCCTGCCCTTAGAACAGGAAGTCCCGATCATCTACGCCGCCAACACCGGCGCTTTAGACGACATCCCCGTCGAGTCCGTCCGCCGCTTCGAGGCCGAGTTCAAGGTCTTCCTGGCTGACCGCTACCCGGAAGTCCCCGAAACCATCGCCCGCGACAAGACGCTCTCCGAGACCACGGTAGACGCCCTCAAAAAAGCCATCGCCGACTTCAAGGCCCAGTTCAAGCCGTAAGTCGGGTCGTAACCAAATCACGCAAAGCCCCGGCCAGAAATGGCCGGGGATTTTTTGTTTTTCGTGGACAATAAGGCTATAATAGTGCTATGAAGAGCGACATTGATTTAGACCAAGATCAGCGCGATGCGATGGACTGGTATTCATCAAATCTGCATCAGATGAGTGAAGGCAGGCTGGCAGGAGCCACAATACTCATCGAGCCAGTCGAGTGGCACATCTTCCAAAACTATCAATCACTGATGACTGTATGGGAGCGTCAAACGCTTCTTTACTTGTCCTTACGCTCTTATGCTGATGCTTGCACAAACAAAAAGGAATATGTCAAAGGCCATAACAAAGCGAAAAAGCTTCTCTGTCCTGAGATAGAGGAACTGCTTCAAAAGGGCGAAGAAGCGTTTCTAGTTTCAGTTCGCAACCGTGTTCTGCAAGAGCATGGTGACGGTATTCTAAATTTATGCCCAAGATGCGGCGCTTTGGCACGAACAGCCCAGTCGAAGCAGTGCCACAAATGCTTTTTTAGTTGGCATGACACAGCGTGGGAAGATCTACAGGGCAAAAAACTATGAACATTACACTGGTCTCTTTTCTTTCGGCAGTGATGCTTGTCGGCTCGATGCTTACCGCCGGAACCGCAAATGCGCCGGCCAAAATAATGTCTGCCCCTCATCCCTTTGCTGTTACGGAAATCGTGTTGGAGCGAGTCCGGGGCGGCCCTCATCCGAGCGGCCACGGCTGGCCGCAGGATAAAATCGTCCTGCGGCCGCAGGCAAAAACTGATCTCATTCCCCCAGATGAGTTTCTCAATCTGGCAACCTGGCTCAAAAAGAGTGGGTTTTATGCCCGCAAGACAGGTTACAGCACCAGCTTAAAGACTTCGGACATAGGCTACCTGAGGATCGCCGTCATGCAAGGCAATAAAGTAAAACAGGTATACAGTTACAACGGGGAGCGCGACGCGGAGCTGTGGCAGACTGAAATGGCAATCCGGGGGGTAGCGGCAGCGATGAATTTAGAAGCCCAACAGGCCATGTGGCTTAGAAATCACAAAGGGTTATAAACGAGATACCCACAATGAACATTACACTGGATGTTTCCCCGGAACTGGAAGGGCAACTGCAACAGGCGGCGCGAACGCAGGGAACGGATGTGACGACCTATCTGCTGGAAAGCGCCCGTTTGCGTCTGCGGCCTGATGTCCTGCCGGAAGCGGAGGCGTCTCTCTTGCACACCATCAACGCGCCTCTTGCCCCGGAAGCCCGGCCCAAACGCGACGCACTACTGGCGGAGCAGGCCCAGCGTGAACTGACTGAGGAAGAACAAGCGACGCTTGCGGATTTAATTGATGCCGTGGAGATAGCGAACGCAGAGCGGTGGCAGGCTATCGCGGCGCTCGCTCGTCTGCGCGGTTTATCTGTAGCGGAAGTTGTCCGTGATTTACCGTCTGAGGTACGACCGTACCGGCAGTTTGGCTGTGGGCGTCATCTGCTGGCGGGCGCAGGAATTGACGTTGATGCGCTGATGGCAGTGCCAATAGACGAGATGTTTGCAGACTATGTGCCGGAGGAAAAGTTGTGACTGAGCCGCGATTGATGAACAGCTTGGCGAAGTGGGCGGAGACGCTGGTGGGGTACAGCCTTTATTTGTCGCCGGGGGAAACGGTGCTGATCCGGGTGGATGAAGCGGCGATCCCGCTGGCGAAGGAAGTGTACCGGGCGGCGCTTGCGGCGGGGGCGCACCCGTCGGTGCAGGTGCTGGCGGACGGGCTGGCGGAGATTTTTCTCGGGGCGGCGTCGGACACGCAGCTTGACTGGGTGGACCCGGCGCTCAAATTTCAATACGACACGATGGATGCGCTCTGCGCGATCGCTGCGCCCCAAAACACGTCGGCGCTGGCGGGCATTGCGCCGGACAAGCAGGCGCGGGCGCAGCGGGCAAGCAAAACGGTCCGGGAGTCGCTGTTTGTTCGAGCCGCCGAAGGACGCGCGAAGTGGAATGTGACGCTGTATCCGACCCAGGGCGCGGCGCAGAACGCGAAGATGTCGCTGGCGGACTACGAAGACTTTCTGCTCAAAGCAATGTTTCTCGACAAAGACGATCCGGCGGCGGCGTGGAAAGAATTCTCGGCGGCGCAGCAGCGGTATGTAGAGTATTTGTCGGGCGTCGAAACGCTGCGGTTTGTCGCGCGGGATACCGACCTGACGATGAGCGTTCGGGGGCGGCGGTGGGTCAATTCCGACGGGCACAAGAACTTTCCGAGCGGGGAAGTGTTTACGGGGCCGGTTGAGGACAGCGTCAGCGGCACGGTGCGGTACACGTTCCCGACCGCGCATCTCGGGCATGAGGTGGACGATGTGCGATTGACGTTTGAAAACGGGCGGGTGATTAAGGCTGAGGCGGCGCGTGGCTTGGAGTTCTTGGAAGCGATGCTCGGCAGCGACCCCGGTGCCCGCACACTCGGCGAAGTCGCGGTCGGCAACAACTACGGGGTGCAGCGGTTCACGCGCAACACGCTGTACGATGAGAAAATCGGCGGGACGTTTCACCTGGCGCTCGGCAACTCCTACCCGGAAACCGGCGGCACCAATATCTCGGCGGTGCATTGGGATATGGTCTGCGACCTGCGCCCGGAGGCCGGCGGCGGGGCGATTTATGCGGACGGCGTGCTGATCCACGAAAACGGGCAGTGGGTGATTTAGGCCCTACGGCGCGTCGTTCAGGGCATCGAGCATGAGCAGGGTCCGCCCGGCGATTTTCGGGTCAATCCGGCGGGCTTCGGTCAGCGCCGCGAGGCCGGCGGCGCGGTCGCCGCGCTTTTGCAGGGCGACGCCGAGGTTGAAGTGCGCCCACGCATGGCGGGGATGGAGCCGGATTGTTTCCCGCCAGCCGGCGATGGCGGCGTCATAGCGCTGCATTTTATACTCGGCGTTGGCGAGGTTGAACCGCGCCTGGGCAAAGTTCGGGTCGGCGGCGACGCTTTTCTGCCAGCAGGTGAGCGCGTCGGCAGTCCGCCCTTCGTTCGAGAGCATGATCCCGAAGCTGAAGTTGGTCCACGCGTCGTCGGGATCGAGCCGGAGCGCTTCGTGCATTTCGTTGAATGCCGAGTCGCCGAGGCCCCGAACATACAGCGCCGCCCCGAGAAGCCGGCGCGGCTCGGGCTGCTTGGGATCGCTTTCAATGGCCCGGTTCCAGCAGGCCATGGCATTGTCCAGCAGCCCTTCGGCTTGATACGCCAGCCCGAGGCTGGTATGGGCCGCCGTGTCGTCGGGGTCGTAATGCAGCGCTTCCCGGTACTGCGCCGTCGCGGCTTCGCTGCTGCCCTGCGCCGCATAAACCGCCGCCAGGTTGTGCCGGGCGATGCCGAGGCCGGGGTCAATCTCCAGCGCCGCCGACCATTCCGCCATTGCGGGCGCGACATTCCCCCGGCGGTACAGCGCCGTGCCGTAGTTGGTCCGGGCATACGCGTAGCGCGGCGCGGCCTGCACGGCCGCTTTCCACTGGGCATACGCGTCGTCCGCGAAGCCCTGGTGCCACAAAGCCAGCGCCAGGTTGTTGCGGGCCGCGCCGTCGGCGGGGCTGACGCGCAGGGCGGCGTGGTAAGCGGAAATCGCCGCATCGGGCCGGCCGGCTTCCAGCAGGGCGTTGCCGAGCAGGGTTTGGGCTTCGACGCTTTCGGGGGCAAGCCGCACCGCTTCCCGGTACTGGGTCAGCGCCGCGTCCACCGCGCCCCGCGCCAGCAGGGCATTGGCCAGCGCCAAGCGGGTCGAAGCATCGTCGGGTGCCTGCCCCGCCGCCTTGCGGTAGCCTTCAATAGCCGTATCCAGCTCCGCCTTCGCCCGCAGGGTGCGGGCGGGCGGGAGCGGCGAGGCGGGCGGGGCTTGGCGGACCAGGCGCATGGCGAATCCTCCTGCTGAGTTGGCGAAATTAGGCGAAATCAGTGGATTGAGTAGTCCACCGCGACCACCGCTGTGATGTTCTTTTCCAGCGACGATGTGTCGTCTTCATCGCCCCGCTCGGCGCTCGGCGACGTGTACAGCGGCGTGATTTGCGGCACGAACATTTTGGCGGCCCGGACCTCGCCGAGCCGGCAGCCGCTGCTTTCGGCGATCTGCTCCGCCCGGTCGCGGGCGTTTTTGGCGGCGGCGGCCTGCATGGTGGTTTTCAGGTCGCTCAAATTGGTGTATAGATACAGCGGCGTTTCCGATTTGAACGGGATACCCCGGCTGATCAGCTCGGTAGACTGCCGGCTGAGGCTGTCCACCAGGTCCACCGAGTGCGACTTGACATTGATGGTCTGGGTCAGCGTGTAGCCCGTGATGCGGGTCGTCGGGACATACTGCCCGGTTTTCGGGTCTTTGACCTGCTCGTACACCGGGGTCTCGCTGACCGCATCGGGAGTCACTTCCGCCGCCGGGACGCCTTTGGCGAGCAGGTACGCCCGCACTTTGGCGACATTGGCCTCCAGCGGCGTGTACGCGCCGGCAATCGTCGGCGCGGTCTGGGTCAGGCTGCCGTTCCAGATGATAAAATCCGAACGGATCGGCTTGCGGGCCGAGCCGTCCACATGAATCAGCTCGTCTTTGGCGCGGATACGCACCAGCGAGCGCATGACCAGGCCGGTGCAGGTCAGCAGCGTCAGGCAGATCAGCCCGGCGGCTAAAATCAGGTACAGGGGGCGTTTTTCAGTCATAGCAGTTGCCGTCCTCGATGTGTCAAAACTCGATGTGTCAAAACTCGATGTGTCAAAGCAAGCGCGACGCCGGCGGTCAGCCCCAGCGCTGCGGCAAAAAACACGGTTTTCACCAAGACGCTCCTTTGTTGATGGCCGCCAAGCGTCACGGCTGCCGGGCGCTGACCAAATATCGCCAGCTCCATACGCTCAGCAGCAGAACGCGCCGCCCGGCGGCGGCCAGGCACCCCCGGCGAGCGCAGCGGCCAGGGACGATACAACAAAAGGAAGCATCGCGCGTCTCCTTTCCGGCTTGCGGGCCGGCGGATTAAAACAGTCCCGTAATCTGCCCGGCGGCATCTATGTCAATATCCAGCGCGGCCGGGCGCTTCGGCAGGCCCGGCATGGTGAGAATGTCCCCGGCCAGCGCGACCACAAAGCCTGCGCCGGCGGAAACCGTCAGCGCCCGGACATGGATTCGAAAGCCGGTCGGTGCGCCGAGCTTGGTTTTGTCGTCGGACAGCGAGTTCTGCGTTTTCGCGACGCACAAGGGCAGCTTGCCGAAGCCGTGGGCATCCAGCCACGCAATCTGCTTTTCGGCGTCGGCGGAAAGCGTCACCCCGTCCGCGCCGTAGACTTTCAGGGCCAGCGCGTCCAATTTATCGGCAATCGGCAGCGAAGCGTCGTAAATCGGCTTGAAATCGCCGGGGGTCTCTAAAGCATCCAAAACGGCTTCCCCCAGCTCACGCCCGCCCGTGCCGCCTTCGCCCCAGACATTGTTGACCGCGACCCGCCAGCCCTGAGCGCGGCAGTGCGAGACCACCGCCTCCACTTCGGCGGCAGTGTCCGACGCGAACGTGTTGACCGTGACGACCACGGGGACGCCGATCTGTCCGACATTGGCCGCATGGCGGTCCAGATTGGGCAGCCCGCGCCGGACCGCCGCGACATCTTCCCGCCCGAGCTGACTTTTGCCGACCCCGCCGTGCATTTTGAGCGCCCGGACCGTCGCGATCAAGACCACGGCGTCGGGCGACAGCGCAGGCATTCGGGGCGCGGCAACGATGTCGCAGAACTTTTCAAACCCCAAATCCGAGCCGAAGCCGGCTTCGGTGACCACATAATCGCCGAGCCGCAGCGCAAGCCTCGTGCCGAGCACCGACGAGCACCCGTGGGCGATGTTGCCGAACGGCCCGCCATGCACAAACGCCGGCGTGCCTTCGAGCGTCTGCACGAGGTTCGGCTTGATCGCATCCCGCAGCAGCGCGGCCATTGCGCCGTGCGCTCCGAGGGCCGACGCAGTGACAATTTCGCCTTTGACGGTCTGACCGACCACAATGTTCCCGAGCCGCTGTTTCAGCTCCGTCAGCGATTCGGACAAGCACAAAATCGCCATGACTTCCGAGGCCACCGTGATTTGGAACCCCGACTCGCGCGGGTAGCCGTTGGCCTTGCCGCCCAGCGCAATCGTCGTCTCCCGCAGCGCCCGGTCGTTCATATCAAGGCAGCGCTTGTGGGCGATTGTCCGCACGTCCAGCCCCAGCGCATTGCCCTGGTAAATATGGTTGTCGGTCATGGCGGCCAGCAGGTTGTTCGCCGCCCCAAGCGCGTGCATGTCGCCGGTGAAGTGCAGGTTGATGTCTTCCATCGGCAGCACTTGGGCGTACCCGCCCCCTGCCGCGCCGCCTTTAACCCCGAAGACCGGCCCGAGCGACGGCTCCCGAATGGCTGCAATCGCTTTTTTGCCGAGCGTATTCAGCCCTTGCGCGAGGCCGATGGTGACCGTTGTTTTGCCTTCCCCCGCCGGGGTGGGCGTGATGGCCGTGACGACAATCAGCTTGCCGCGCGGCACCCCCCCCGCCCCCAATAATGGGGGAGCTAGAAGCCGCTCCAAAGCCGGCAGGCTGATTTTAGCCTTGTCGCGCCCGTACAACTCCAGGTCGCCGGGCGTCAGCCCGAGATCCGCCGCTACGTCCCCAATGGGCCGGGGCGTCACCGAATGGGCGATCTCTAAATCGGTCGGCATGTGTCTTGCTGCTTTCTTGCGTTCGTGATGCGCGAAGAGTCACGAAATAAATTCCGAGGCTGAAACAAACCAGTGTCGCGGCGACACCAGAAACAGAACAGTCCGAAATCTTCCGTCGCCGCGACGGTGGTTGGTCTTAGCCTCGGATTTCAATCCGTGGCATCTTTCCTGTCCATCTTATTGCCGCGCTTATCTTATTGCCGCGCTTATCTTATTGCCGCGCTTATTTTATTGCCGCGCTTTGTTCGGGTAAATCTCGATCTGTGAGCCTTCCGCCAGCACAACCGAGTCCGGCTTGCAGCCCTGCAAAAAGCCCCACTGCGGCCCGTATAAGTGCGCGAAGTCTATCTCCAGCGTGTATTCGTCTACAGCATACACCCGCCAGGGCGGGTGCCACACCCGAAAGCCTGTCGTCCTGCCGCCGAAGCGCTGTCGGTTGAAGCCCGCTTCCTGCTCTTTTACCCAGGTCTCAAAGCTGCCCTGGGGCGGCAGCGCCGGCTCCCCCGACGCCGAAACCGCCACCGCCTGCGCTTTGCCGCCGACGACAAAATCATGCCGCACCCGGCGCACCCCGCCGACTTCCGTGACCCGGCTCGTCATCGGCACCGCTGAGTACGGCTCATTGTACAGCAAGGCCGCCAGCCCGCACACCAGCGGGTTTGGGGCCAGCTCGCGCACAAAGACCACGCCCCGCTGCCCGTTTTGAGTGACATAAATCCGCAGATTGAACTCGGGGAAATCGCACAGCGACTTCGGATACGGCACACTCCACCCCAGCACCCGCGCCTGCTCAAAATTGAATGCGACCAGGCTGCACCACGCGCTGCCGTTCCAGCGGTCAAGCTCCAGCCCCGGCGCAAGATACGGCGTCAGCACATCGTCGGAAACCGCATACGACATCAAAATCAAATCCGACCAAACTGCCAAAAGAAATGGGGTCATGCAGCCAAGTTTCTAAAAGTTTTCTTTCAACGCACGAGCCAGGTGACAAGCAGACCGACCGCAAATACCCAGTCGAAGACAGCGCAGAATGGGATGTACCAGGTTGGCATGACCGTATCTACATGATTGCGATGCGCTACATCCCAGCAGCCATGAAGCACATACGCGGCCGGCACAGCCCATTGCGTTGCCCACAATCCAGTGAAAGCCGCACCGATAAACAGCAAAGCAATCAACCCTTCGGTCACGAGAGGCTTTGCCCTCCCGTCCTGGATGGCGAAGCCGACATATGTGCCCGCGACAAGAACTAAAATCATCGCGGCGATCTGAACCGAAACGGCATGAGAGACCATGCTGTGAACCGGGAGGCTTGCCAGTGAGAGTCCCGACCCAAGCAGTATTGGGCGGTTAATTTTTATCGGCTCACACTTTGCGCCCATGCTCATTATCCTCTAAATACTTCCACGCGGCGTCTTCTTCCGGCGTGTCCCAGATGCGGCTCAGTCTCGGTTCCGCCGCCAGCATCGTCAAGCGACCCAACGACTCTTCCGGCATTGCTTCCTTCCATTCCTCCTGCTGCAAGGCATGGGCGAGAACATCCGGCAAGTATTCTTCCAGCGAAATGCCCCGCGCGTCGGCCTTCGCTTTTGCAAGCTGCTCAACTTCCGGCGCAAGTTCCAGCATGACTGTCATGGCGTTTCTCCTTTGCTTCTCTGTTTGCTTGCCTTTGCGACAGCGATCCCGCGCTGCGCCAGCCAGCTTAAATCCAGCGTCCAATCGAACCGGCTGCGCTCCTGCCAGACCGCGAACTGCTCGGCGATGTAGCGGTCCGCCTGCGCCGCCGTCCAGCCGTTGACCGCCGCCAGGTGCTTGGCGGCGAGGTGTCCCCGGCCCCGGACATTCGCAAACCCGATGTGCTTGACTTCATGGCACGCCGGACACAGCGCCGTCAGCCCCAAAAGCGTCTGCCGGTGCGCGGCATCGTCGTACTGCCAAATTTCGTGGCACTCGACCGGCCAGCGCGGCCCGCGCCCGCCGCAGACTTCGCACCTGTTCCCGGCTTCGGCAGCGACCGCTTTGCGGAGCGTGTCCCAGTCCGCCGCGCCCACTTCCGAGCGCACATTGGAAAACCAGCACGTCTGCGGCACCAGCTCGATTGTCAAGCGCGTCTTTATGTGATTTTGCGTCGTCATACCGTTCTATCGCCGGCTTCAAGAACCATGCCGTAAATGGCACGGCTACGCGGCGCGAAGCCCCGCTTCGCGGGACCCAAATTATCTTTCACTCGCTCCGCGAAGCGGTGCTTTGTGGCCGAAGGCCGAATAGCCATGCTATTTATGGCATGGCTCTTAGCCCTGGCCCACAATCGGCAATCCAAAAGCGCGGAGCCACTCCTGCAATTTGGCGACGCGGGCGGGCTGCTCGGTTGGGATGACGATGGGGCGGCCGCGCGTGTCTATGACCAAACCGACCACGCCGCCTTCGACCGTCACGGTGCGGGATTTGCCTTTGCCGGCCCCGACATCGAAGTTTTTGGCGGGGGTCAGCGTCGCCTCGTCAGTCTCGCCGCCGGCCATCGGCAGGACGCGGAGCTGGCCGAAGGGGACGACTTCGGTTTTGCCGCTGGTTTTGAAGCTGACCGAGAGGCACGGGTCGCCGTCTTTTGCCGTGCCGAGGGGGGCAATCGAATCGCCGAGCTTAATCAAGCAGTCGCGCTCGAAGACCTGAGTGGCGGCTTCGGGCAGAATGGTGGACAGGACGCCGAGCTGGGGCATCATAAAGATCGAGTCCACGGCGAGCATGGTGACGCCTTCTGGCAGGTAAGCGTCGAGCATCATCAAAGCCGATTGGGCGCGGTGGGGGGCATGGGACAAAACGCCGCCGCTGCCGACAATCATGTTCAGCGGGAGCATTTCCACCAAAGTTTTGCCGGTGGCTTTGTCGAGTTCCATGCCCGATTCGGTGTGGCCGCCTTTCAGGCCCCGCGCGAGTGATTTATGATGGTCAAAGGCCAGCCGCAGGGCTTCGCGGGCGACAGCCTGCTCGATTTGCAGGTCTTTCAAAGTCTGCGGGATGGTAGTCGGGCGGATCATTTTGTTGCGTAATTGGTTCCGAAGATACGCATCGTCGGCCTCAAACGGAATCCAGCGGGCGATTTGGGGCAGGCCCGCTTCGGTCAGGACATTGCAGATAGAGTACGACATGCCGAGATTGGCCGAAACGGTGCGGACGAAGTTGCTGTTGAACACTGAGAACACGTCAGTCGTCGCCCCGCCGATGTCTACGCCCAGCACATTGATACGCCGCTCGGCGGCAATCGTTTCCATGATCTTGCCCACGGCGTTCGGCGTGGACATGATGCCCGACGAGGTCCAGGTCATCAGCTTCGCGTAGCCCGGCGCTTGCTGCATGACATGTTCCAAAAAGAGGTCGTGGATGGCTTCGCGGGCCGGCCCCAAGTTCTCGCGGTCCAGAGTCGGGCGCAGGTTGGCGACTTCGCGCAGGTCTACCGTGTCCCCGACAATTTCTTCCACTGCCGAGTGCGCTTCGATGTTGCCGGCGTAGATGACCGGCAGTTTCAGGCCGATGCCGAGGCGGGGCTTCGGGTCCGCCGACCGCAGCATTTCCGCCATCTCGGTCAGGTGGGTGACGGTCCCGCCGTCGGTGCCGCCGGACATCAAAATCATGTCGGGCCGGAGCGCCCGGATGCGCTCGACTTTCTGATATTCTTTGCGCCCGTCGTCCACGGCGATCACGTCCATGATAATCGCGCCCGCGCCGAGCGCCGCCCGCTGCGCCGACTCCGCGCTCATGGACTTGACCACGCCCGCCACGGTCATTTGCAGGCCCCCGCCCGCCGACGATGTGCTCAGATACAAATCCACGCCGCGCCCGTCCGGCAGGGTAGGGGTGATGACTTTGCCGTGCTCGTCCAAAATCGTCCGGCCGGACAATTCTTCAATCTCCCGCGCGGCATTCGATACCCCGACCGTGACATCGTCAAACGGCGCTTCTACGGTTGTCGGCGCTTCCCCGCGTGTTGTCAAGCGGTACTCGCTGCCGACAAGCTCAATCAGAATGCACTTGGTCGTCGTGCTGCCGCAGTCAGTGGCAAGGATGGTTCGGATCGTCGTTTCTTCGAGCATTGGTGTTCCTATCGTTCTTCCAATTCTGGTTCGGGTTTGGCTTTTTCCCAGTCATAAGGCACTGGAGGGCGCATCGTTAAGCCGCTGAGTGCTTGCTTCAGCGTATCCGCGTTTGCCGTCAGCAGCCGGCTTCCGCCGTTACCGCCCCGTCCATCCGGGTCCAAAATGCGTTCTATGGCGGCTTCGATTTTGCCTTCTTTGATCATCTCGGCGACACGCATCATCACATACTCGTCCATGATGTCTTGATGGATGCTGACTCCGCTCGCCGTAGCCTCGTCATCAACGTCAAGATGCCACCCGGTTTCGTCCCACCCGTCATAACCGTCTTTGGCCCAAATGTGCAGGCCGCTTTCGTCGTCCCATAAATAGTAATCGCCGCGCATATATGCCATTGCTGCGTGAGCCTTCTGCTGTAATACCCTGCCCTGAACGGCAGGGCTTCGAAGTGCAAACTCCCGCCTTCGCGGGCGACAACTGCGTTGGGGCTTAATGCCCGCGAAGGCGGGGAATTGCACCTTCAAAGCACGGGGGTTCAGCCCCGTGAAACCAAATGCGCCTCAAACAGCGCGTGTGATCTCAGGCCGGGGCGTCCGCAGGTAGCGGTACGGCAGCAGTGCAGTTAGCGGCACGGCATTGATGCCGTCTTCGGTCCGCAAAACCACCTGGATGTCCGGGCAGTAGTCGGCAAGCACCTCCCGGCAGCGTCCGCAGGGCGCGATCACGCCGCGCTCCCGGTCGGCCACCGCCACAATCGCCAGCGGCTTTGCGCCGCCGCCGTCCGACGCCAGCCGGGCCAGCGCGACAATCTCCGCACACGGCCCGCCGGTGAAGTGATACAAGTTCACGCCGCTGTGGACCTGGCCGTCGGAAGCATAGATGGACGAGGCGACCGTGTGAGTGTCGCCGTCGCCGCTTCGCGCCAGCATTTCCGACGCGGACTGAATGAGGCGGTCAACAATAGTTTGGTCAATCGTAAGCATAACGTTTCACTGCGGGGTGCAAGCGCCACGGATTGAAATCCGAGGCTGAAATAAACCAGTGTCGCGGCGACACAAGAAAGAGCATGCACACAATTCCCGCGTCGCCGCGACACTGGTTTGTCCGAGCCTCGGATTTCAATCCGTGGCAATGTTTCCGTAGCAATGTTCTGAAATCATTGTAGCACATCAGAGAATGCTTCGCAAATGCCGGGGGCGGGTAAATACGGGGGCAAAAGACACGCGAGAAGGAACCCCGCTCGGGGTCTGGGTGTTACCGTTCCATGCCTATTTTAGAAACTCCCCCTGATTCGGTCCAGGAAACGCTGAAGCGGCCGCGCGGCGGCGACGGACGCGGGTACACGCCGGAGCCGCGCCTGACGATCAAAGCCGATCTCGACAAAAACGGCGCATTCGGGGAGCGCTGGCTGGTGGTGGACCAAACTCATGTGCGCGTCCTGCAAGCCTCGCCGAACGCCCCTGCGCCGGTCGAGCTGGACCTGCCGCTGGCGGACATCAAAGAAAGCAAAACCGAAAGCCTGGTCGGGAGCGGCGCTTTGCGCTTGACGCTCAACAGCGGGGAAGTTGTCGAAGCCGTGCGGTACACGCTCGGCGCAGCGCCGGCGTTTCAAGCGGCGGCGCGGGTGCTGGAAGCGTATATCAAAGACGAAGACCCGTCGGACTCGCTGCTGGCCGACTTTGATACCAAAAAATCCTGCGGCAAGTGCGGCGACCCGCTGCCTGACGACACCAATGTCTGCCCGAAGTGCGTGGACCGCAAAGCGGTTCTTTTGCGCCTGCTGTCGTATGCCCTGCCGTACAAGCTGCGCGTGGTCACGGTGGTGGGGCTGATGCTGGCAGGGACCTACATGACCATGCTGCCGCTGCTGCTGCAAAAGCGGCTGATGGACGATGTGCTGATTCCCCACCGGCACCCGTCATGGATCGGCGGCATTGTGGCGGGGCTGATCGGGGCCAGTCTGCTCGGGGTCGGCATTCAAGTCTGGCGCGGGCGGCTGGTGTCCTGGATGTCGAACCACATGGTGCACACGATCCGGGTCCAAGCCTACAACCGATTGCAGTCGCTCTCGCTGGCGTATTACGACAAGCGGCAGACGGGGTCTTTGATGTCCCGCGTCACGCAGGACGTAGGCGAATTGCAGGACTTTTTGGTGCAGGGCATCACGTTTTTTCTGGTCAACACGCTGACTATTCTGGGCTTTTTGTTTATTCTGATGCGCCAGGACTGGAAGCTGACCCTGCTGGTCTTGATCCCCGTGCCGCTCGTCGTACTGGCGACCAACTGGCTGTGGCGCATGCTGCGGAACCGCTTCCACCGGGTCTGGCACCTGCGCTCCGGGCTTTCGGGGTCCATCAACGCCGCCATTTCGGGTGTCCGCGTCGTCAAAGCCTTCGCTCAGGAGTCGCGCGAGGCGGGCCGGTTCCAAAACCGCTCGTCGGCGCTGTTCACCGCCAATGTCCAGGTCGGGCAGGCATGGAACACGTATTTTCCGGTGCTGTCGTTTCTGACCACGGCGGGGGTGTTTATTGTCTGGTTCTACGGCGGGCATGAAGTGTTTGCGAACACGACCAACACGGCCCTGCGCGGCATGACGGTCGGGGCGCTGACGCTGTTTATCGGGGCTATCGGGCAGCTTATGAGTCCGATCCAGCAGATGACCCAGATCGCCGACTGGCTGTCGCGGTCTACGGCGGCGGCGGAGCGGGTGTTTGAGGTGATTGACGCCGACCCGGAAGTCGCCGACGCCCCCGATGCGGTCGCGATGCCGCAGATGCAGGGCCGGGTCGAGATGGATGGGGTCTGGTTCTCCTACGACAAAAACCAACAGACGCTGGAAAACGTCTCCGTGAGCGTCGAGCCGGGCGAGATGATCGGCCTGGTCGGGCACTCCGGCGCGGGCAAGTCCACGGTGATCAATCTGCTGTCGCGCTTTTACGACGTGAAAGACGGCCGAATTTTGATTGATGGCGTGGACATCCGCAAAATCAAAATGGAAGACCTGCGCCGGCAGATCGGCGTGGTGCTTCAAGAGCCGTTTTTGTTCCCCGGCACGATCTCGGACAACATCGCTTACGCCAAGCCCGGCGCAACGCCGCTGGAGATTATGCAGGCCGCCAAAGCCGCCAATGCCCATGATTTTGTGATGCGCTTTCCCGACGGCTACGATACTTATGTCGGGGAGCGCGGGGCGCGGTTGTCCGGCGGCGAGCGTCAAAGACTGTCTATTGCCCGCGCTATTCTGCACGACCCGCGCATTTTGATTCTCGACGAAGCGACGGCGTCGGTGGACACCGAGACCGAAAAGCAGATTCAAGAAGCGATGGCCCGCTTGATTCAGGGCCGGACGACGTTTGCGATTGCGCACCGCTTGTCTACCCTGCGAAATGCCAGCCGCCTTATGGTCATGGAAAAAGGCAAGCTGGTGGAGCTGGGCACGCATGACGAGCTGCTTCACAAGCCTGAAGGCGTCTTTCGGCGCTTGGTGGACATGCAGCAGGAAGTCAACAAGCTCAAAGATGAGTTTGTGGAAGGGTAAGCCGATGCCGGCCGCTGAAACACACAACCCGTTCGCCGTGCGCGTGCTCGACCCGGCGGCGCTGCGCTTGTTCCGAACGCACCCGTCGGATACCACGGTCCGGGCGACGATTGACGGCGACCGCTCGTGGCGCGATGTGCGGATTGCGCGGGCGTTCCCGCTGTCCGACCCCGACCAGTTTGTCGGCCTGCGCGACGGCGACGATAAAGACATCGGCATTTTGGAGTCGCTTTCCGGCCTCGATGCCGAGTCGCGCACGGTGGTAGATGAGGAGCTGGCGCGGCGGTATTTCACGCCGCAGATTACCAGAGTTCACAGCGTGAGCGAGGAGTTCGGCGTGGTGACGTGGGACGTGGAAACGACCAAAGGCCGGCGGCGCTTTTTGGTCCGCAATTTGAAAGACAGCACGTTCACGCTTGGCCCGTCGCGCGTGATGATGACCGATGTGGACAGCAACCGCTACGAGATTCCCGATGCGTATGCGCTCGGCCCGCAGGCGCTGGTTATTTTGGCGAAGATTTTGTGAAGCCCCCCCGCCCCAATTCTGGGGAGCAGGAAGGGAATAAACCACCCGATTGCGCAGCGCGTCGTCCGTATTGCTCCCCAGAATTGGGGCGGGGGGGCCTCTCGCCTCAGCACAAAAACGCCCCGCCGTTCTATAATGGGAACGGCGGGGCGTTTTCTATAAGCGCTGTCAGACCGAGCGGCGGCCTGTCAGGAACTGAAACAAGAACACGATCACGGCGACAACCAAGATGGCCCCGATAATATAAAGCAGATTTCCCATCTGTGCGTTATCCCCCTTCAAGCAGATACAGCAGTATTCCCGATTACTTAGGAACCAAACCAGACAAGTCCGCCGTACCTGCCAAAACCAGCTTTCCGCCCTGCACTTTTGCGCTTTCCACCGACAGCGGCACTTTCAAGCCGCCCAAATCCAGCAGCGGGTTCAGCGTGTCCAGCGCCAGGTTGACCAGGCCCGCCGGCAGCGCCACCCGCCCGACCTGCGCCCCGGACGCGTCGAAATCCAGGCGGCTCGGGTCGCCGGCATGAGGCCGCAGCGTCCCCGCCAGCGCGGCGACCGAAGAAAAGCCGAAGGCGGACACCGGAACGCGGGCGTCTATGCTGTCCGGCAGCAGGGTGACGACTAGGCCCGGCACGGAGGACTTGGACTGCGCGAGATACCGAGCCAAGTTCGCCTGACTGAGCGATGCCGTAAACGCCGCCCGCCCGAGGTGGGTCAACCGGCGTGTTTTGGTGTCGAAGGACACGTTCTGCACATCGGCAGTGAGCGTATCCAGGGTCAGCGCCGGGGACAGCTTGACCCCGACGCCCTGCACATGCACCGCGCGGGCGCGGCCCCGTGTCAGCGCCAGCGGGTCGCCGTCCACCTGCACGTCGTAGCGGTCCGCCGGACCGAGCGCCGCCGGCAGCTTGTCGGCGATCTTGTGCGCCGCCGTTTCCTGCACCGCGCCGCAGCCGCCGCACAAAAGCAGGGCCAGAAGGACGAGGCCCCCCCGCCCCAATCTTGGGGAGCCGGATTTTAGGAAGGGCGCTGCTTGCCGCGCCCCTCCATGTCTATTTTCCGGCTCCCCAGGATTGGGGCGGGGAGGCATGCTACGCTTTGGGATCATAAGAGGCCGCCGTAATCACGCTGTCCGCGCCGACCGTCTGCACCGCCGCAATCGGCAGGTGCGGCTTGCCGTGCAGCGTGTCGCCGATAATCCCGGTCGCAAGGATCAAATAGGGTACCGAAAGCGACGCCGTGTCCACGCCGACATCGGACACTTTGCCGAGCACCGTCCCGGCCGGGTTCAGCACCGGCAGCCCTTCGGCGGTTTTCGCCGCCAGCTCTCCGGTCAGGGCCGACGGGCCGTCGAGCAGCACTTTGTCCGACGCCACCGTCAGCGCATCGTCGCCGAGCGCCTGCACATCGCCTGCCGGCAGAAACTTCGGCTTGGAAAACATGCCGCCCCGGTCCACAAAGAACCCCGTGACCCGCCCGGTGCCCGGATCGAACACCAGGTCGCTCACCCGGCCCAGCTTTTCCCCGCCGGCCAGTGTGACCACCGCCAGCCCGTTCAGTTCTTTTCCTGTTTTCACTGCCATCGCTTTTGTCCTCCTCGCAAAAAACTTTGTTTCGGCGCTGCCGCCCCGCTTCCCCTATTCGCCGGGCGGCTCGCGGCCGGCAAAAATATCCGCCAGCTCGCCGGCGACGGTCAGCCGGGCCAGGCCGATTTCGTACAATTCCAAAATCACCGCGCAGGCCACCAGCACCAGTCCAATCAGCAGGGCCGCCAGGCCGACCGCGCCGAGATGCGTGGCCCGCGCCGACAAGATCACTGACAGTACGGTGCCGACAAAAAACAGCAGGGCCGCCGACAGCAGGGCGCTTGCGGCCCACATCGCCGTGATCCGCCGGTGGTACAAGCCGAGCTGCCGCTTCAGGCTTTCGCGCCGGGCGGCGTGCGTGCCCGGCGCCCGAAACTCGGCGGTCATGCGGCGCATCTGGTCCGACATGCTGCTGTACTTGCCGGTGTATCCCGACAGCAAGATCGCCGTGGTCGAAATCAGCCCCACGGGGGCGACCACGGTTCCGATGAGGCTGGTCAAGCTGGCGGCTTGTGTCACGGCTGTCGTCGGCATGGGTTTCTCAGGCGGGAAAAATCCGCAAAATCGTAATCTCGGGCGGGCAGCAAAAGCGAACCTGCGGCCCCATCATGCCGACGCCGCGCGTTGTGTACACCAAATGGTTCTGCGCCTGCTGCAAGCCTTCCGGGTAGCGGGCACCAAGCTGCGGGCAGTGCAGCGGCGGCAGGCCGGGCACGCGCACCTGCCCGGCGTGCGAATGGCCGGAAAGCTGCAAGCTGATCCCGCGCGGCGCGTCGTCGGCATAATCCGGCTCATGCACCAGCAGCAGCTTCACGGCGTTTTCGGGCACCCCGGCCAGCGCCTGGACCGGGTTCTGGAACGCCATCAAGGCCGACTCCAGGCCGACAATCCAGGCCCCGTCCACGCCCGGAAACGGCACGGCGCGGTTTCGCAGAACGTGAAACCCGCTTCCTTCCAATGCCGCCGCCAGGTCGCCCGAATGACCGTCGGCATAATCATGGTTGCCGAGCACCGCAAACACCCCGCGCGGCGCGGCCCGCAGCGGCGACAGCGCCCCGGCGGCGGCCCCGATCCAGGACGCGGCAAAGCCGCCGGAGATATAATCGCCTGTCAAAAACACAATGTCCGGCGCTTCGGCCAGCAGCCGCCGCGCCGCCGAGGCCGTCCGCGCTTCCGCCCGCCGGTCCTGGCAGTGCAGGTCGCTCAGATGCCCCACGGTCAGCCCGGCGGCGGACGCCGGCCAGCCCGGCAGGAGAATGGTTCGGCGCGTCACGCGCGGGTGGTCCGGCTCCCATTCGTGCCCGTAAGCCGCCGCGCTCAGGCCCGCCAGGGCCGTGCCCGCCCCGATCTTCAGAAACCGCCGCCGGGCGGGCGAAAACAGTTTTTTGCGCGGTTTCATGCACTCATTTCCCGGCGGCGGGCCAGCGCAAACAAAAAGCAGCCGCTCATCACAATTCCCGCGCACCAGTACGGCGCAGTCGCCCCGACATTCTTATAAAGAAGACCGGCGACAGCGGGGCCGGTCGCCCGCGCCAGGCTGTCAAACGACGCGGACAATCCCAGCGCCGCCCCCTGCGCGGTCGCCCGGCGGGACACCAATGCCCGAAGCGACGGCGCGTTGAAGCCGCTGCCCAGCGCAATCGGCACCATCGGCCCGAGCAGCAGAATACTCAGGAGCGGGGCCAGCGGAAAACACAAAAAGCCCAGCGCCATCAGCCCGATGCCGGCCGCCACCAGCCGCGCTTCGCCGTACTTTTTGACCAGAGGCCGGATCAAGCCGCCCTGCACCACCACAATCAGCACCCCGATATACGCAAAGACCCCGCCGGCCACCCCGATGCTCTGCTTGTCGGTCAAGCCCGGCTCCAAATGCTGCTTCAGATACACCGTAAACGTGCCTTCCAAGTTGCCGAACGCGAACGTGACGGCAAATGTCAGCAGATACAAAAAGCCGACCGGCCCGGTCACTGCCCCGGCCATCTGCCGCAGGCGCGGCCCGAACCCCGCCGCCTTCGCCGGAGCCGCTTCGGGGGAGCGCGGCGGCTCCGGCAGGACGCGGGCGATGTAAATCAAATTGACAATCGCCAGCAGCGACGAGAAATACAGCGGCCAGGCCGGACCGATCTGCCCCAAAAGGCCGCCGAGCGCCGGGCCGAGCACAAAGCCGACCCCGAACCCCGCCCCCAAGTAGCCCAGCCCCATCGCGCGAAGGTGCGGCGGCGTGATGTCGGCGGCATACGCCTGCGCGACCGACAGCGATGCCGACGAGAAAATCCCCGCGAGTATCCGCGCCGCAAACTGCCCGGCGATGGAGTGCTCGGACAGCCCGAACAGCGTGTAAAACACGGCGTCGCCGACCAGCGACCCGATCAAAATCGGCTTGCGCCCGATTTTATCAGACAGCGCCCCCCAAAGCGGCGCAAACAAAAACTGCATCAGGGCATAGCTTGCGCCGAGCCAGCCACCGACCTCGCCGATGCGCCGGTCGCTCGGGTCCGTCAAATGCAGGCCGTTTTGGACATACTCGGGAATCAGCGGTATAATGATGGAAAAGCCGAGCACATCAATCGTCACCGCCAGCGCCAGCAGGGCCAGCGTGATGTGCATGCGTCGGTCTTCGGGACTCAGCTCTTTTTTTTCGGTTTTCGGTCCGGGCGCGTCGGTCATGTGCCGTTAGTATACCCGCCGGGGCGGCCGCAGCGCCGAAAAAAATAATTTTTTGGGAGGCAGGAATCGCGCGAAGCTCCGGCGAACGTGCGCTTGCTTCCTATTGTTTTTGTTGCCCGTCTGCTCTGCATTGAAAGGACGTTTCCTATGGCTCTGCCCGGCACCGACACTTCGCCCCGCCCCGACACCCAAGATGCGCCTGCCCCGCCCCCGCGCCCGTCGTGGGAATCGGCTCGTCCCGCCGCCCCGCGTCCGGCGCAAACGGCCCCGCGCCCGGTTCAGGCCGCGCCGCCCGTTACCCCCGTCGCGCTGCCCGTCATGCCCGCTGCGCCGCCTGTCATGCCGGCCGTCGCGCCGCCGTATTTTGCAGCGGCCGCCGAGCCGGAAGAGGCCCACGTCACCTACGACCTGGCCGGCAACCCGATTGTGTCCGCCGCCCCCGCGCCGCCGCCCTCGCCGTTCGGCTACTCGGCCGGCAATCCCGCCGCCGCCGGAGTCTGGCCGCCGCCTGCCGGAGCGCAGGCATACGGAGCGCATCCTTACGGAGCGCAGGCGTACCGCAACAATTCCGGGGAGCAGAGCCACCTGCCGCCGTAACTCGAGCGGCTGCGCTGGCACTGGGGCGCATTCTTTTTTCCGATTCTGTGGACCAAAAATCACGGCCTCACCACCATTGCCGCCATGCTGACCGGCGGCCTGGTGCTGCTGCGGGTCATCCGCTACATCGCGGCGGCGATTGACCCGGCCATCTTTTGGGGCATCTGCGGCCTGTACGGGGCGGCGTTTTTCGGCTTGCAGCTTTACTGCGGGCTGAACGGCCACAAGATCGGCTGGCGCAACCGGCACTTCCCCGGCGGGGTGGAAGAATACTTCAAGGTGCAGACCGCCTGGATGTGGTGGGGCTTCGGCATCAATGTCTTTGCCGGACCCATTTTGATGTTTTTGTTTTTCGCTTTGATCCTCGGCGCGGCCCTGGGAACGACGCACCATCGTCATTCGTTCAGCAACGGCGACGGCTCCGGCTACAGCCGCCCTTACGGCGGCGCGAATTCCGGCAGGTCGGATTTCGGCGGCTCAAGCGGCAGCGCCGGCGACGGCAGCAGCAGTGACGGCAACAGCAGCGGCGGCGACAGCACAGCAAGCGGGCAGTAAGCCGGCGCTGAAAGAAGCCTTATGACACCTTCCGAGACTGCGTTTGACCCGGATGACGACGAAGTCCAATACGACCTCGCCGGAAACCCGCTGCCGCGCAAGCCCAAAGCCGCCGCCGCCCCGCCGGCCGGCGGCTACGCCGCCCCGACTCCGGCATTCACCCCGCCGCCGGGCGCATTCACCTCGCCGCCGGGCGCATTCACGCCTCCCCCCGGCGCGTTCACGCCGCCGCCGGGCGCTGCGCCGTATGCCGCGCCGCCGCCTGCTAAGACCGGCGGCGGGCCGGGATTGTACCTGGGCCTGGGCGGCGGGTTGATTATCCTGCTCGGGCTGATCTTCGGCCTCAGCGCGTTGAAGCCCAAAACAGTCGCCGCCCCGGCTTCCTACAGCACCTACACGGCGATTGACAACTCGTTTTCTTGCGACAAGCCCGCCGGGTGGGACATGCACGAAACCGGGGCGACCAACGGCAACCTGGCGACGGTGCGGTTTGAGAGCGGCCACGCCCGCGTGCGGGTCATCTCCGACGCCACCGGCTCGGTGATGGGCGACATTCAAAGCGCCGGCAATGCCAACCTGCCGCCGGAGCAGCAGGTTCCCGCCGTGCAGAAGCTGCACATGCAGGATGTGGCCGTTCTCGCAAACGACCTGCCGGGCTACCAGGAAAAAGACCCGGAAACATTCCAATCGGCGTTCGGCGACTCCCGCGTGTCCGAATGGACCGCCGACGGCGACCAGCACGGCTACCGGGCAACCATGCTGAGCCATGAGCGCGAGCTGACCGTGATCTGCTTCTGCCCCGAGCGCAACTGGGCGATGCTGAAGCCGTCGTTTCAGCGCATGATCCGCGCGGTTAAGCCGAGCGCCGCCCCCGCGCCGAACTAGGCTGAGGGTATTGACGCGCGTGGGCGCTGCAAGTTTTGGGAGGCTTCCATGTTTCTGCTGGTGCCGTACCGGGCAAAAAACCCGCCCGAAGTGTTTCCCTCTGTCACCGTCACGCTGATTGCGCTTAACACGCTGATTTTTGCGCTCACCAGCCGGTATTTTTGGGTCGTCAAAGACAGCGCCGTGGCGGCGTTTGCCGTGTCCCATGCCACCCTCAGCCCGTGGCGGCTGCTGACGGCGATGTTTCTGCACGGGTCGTTTCTGCACCTTGCCGGCAACATGCTGTTTTTGTGGATTTTCGGCGCGGCGACCGAAGGCCGCCTGCGGCCCCTGCGGTTTCTGGCGGTCTACTTGTTCGCCGGCGCTCTCGGCGGCCTGCTGTCGGACTTTGTGTCGGGACTGGTGGACCCCGATGTCCAGAACCTGGGCGCGTCGGGCGCGATCATGGGGCTGGCGGGCGCGTACTTGTATTTGTTTCCGTATTCGCCGATTCGCCTGGTGTGGGGCTTTTGGTTTGGGCTGCTGCCGCGCGGCGGGATTACCGAGTGGCAGGCCCGCTGGGTGATTTTGTATTTTGTCGGCTTGGACATATTCAACGGCCTCCTGATGGGGGCGCACGACGGGGTAGGGCATCTGGCGCACCTCGGCGGGGCGGCGGCGGGCTTCGGGCTGGCGTGGGCGCTGCGGATGCCGCGCGACACCGAGGACATTTCCGAAGTGCAGGCGACGCTGTCGGACATGCGCGACGTGTCCCTGCTGACGCTGCACGATTTGGAAGCGCTGATGCAGCGGCCGACCACCGATGTCAAGCTGATTTTGGCCTACTGCCGGCAGGCGCAGATTTCGCATATCGGGGCAAGCGAAGCCAAGTGCCTGTGGGCGCTGCGCCAGTACGGCACCCTGCTGATGGACGGCGCGGACCCGCAGGCGCTGGCCGCCGTGCTGCTGCCGCTGTCCCCGGCGTCCACCCGGCAGCTTGCTCCGGCATTCTTTCTGCGCCTCGGGTCCCGGCTCGAAAAAGCCGGTGCGCCCGACACCGCCGTGCGGATTTACCATCGCTTGTGCGAGCTGTTCCCGCCCGGCCCGGACAGCGAAATGGCTTACCTGCGGGTCGGACGGCTGATGGAAAACTTTTACGGCGACCCGAGCCAGGCCCGGTTCTGCTACGAAAGCATGCTGCGGGAGTTCCCGCACGGCCTGATGGCCGCCGAAGCCGAGCGCGGCCTGCGCCGCCTGCCCCCGGCCCCGGTCACGGCCGAGCCGGTTTGACCCGCCCGGCGGCGGGTTCAGCCGCGAGGGTCCTGACCGGAGCTACACGCTGCGCCGTCGGGGACGCCCCCCCTCTTGACAACCGTTCCGCCGCCCTTTACAATAGACGTATGAACACTCGTCTTTTTTCTTTCGGTTTTTCCGTCAGCGCCGCCCTGCTCGCGCTCGGCACTCTTGCCGCCGTGTCCGCCCAAGCGCCGGACCTGCCGCCGCCCCCGCCGCCTATCGGGCCGTTTCCGAACGCCCCTCAGCCGCCGATGCCGCGCATTCTGCCGCCGCAGACCGAGCCGCCCTCGCCGTCCCCTGCGCCGCTGTCGTTTGAAACCGTCAGCGGGCCGGCGCTGATTTCTGTGGACGCTGCCGCGAAGCGCCATGACATCAGCCCGCTCGTTTACGGCGTGTCCGGGGCGACCCCCGCCCAGCTTGCCGCGCTGAACGTTCCGGCGGTTCCCGCCCAGGCCGGGCCGGGATTGGTAGACTTCCGCACGGTGCAGGTTCCGAAGTCGTTTAGCCGGGTCTTCAGCGCTGACACGTCTCCGGAGACGCAGGCGCAGCGCAATCGTGCGACCCATCTGCTTTGGGGTCCACACGCACTCATCCCGCTCTTAAAGAGCCGGCTGAAATCATTTCCCGCCGGTACGAAAACCGGTCTCCTAAACTATAGCTGGGGGGCGGAAAACTCCATCGGCGGGGCGACTGCTCAGGCGGACGCGCTCGGCATTTTCGGGCGCGAGGGCCTGGATTTAGCATCACGCCCCGTGCCCGACAGCAGGACGCCGACGTTTAAAGCGATCCAAATGTACCGCAACTATGACGGCCGCCGCTCCATGTTCGGCTCGATTTCAGTTTCCGACGATGCGCCAAGCCCCGATACGCTGTCGTCGTTCGCCGCCGTCCGCCGCTCCGACGGGGCGCTGACGGTCATCGTCATCAACAAGTCACCCACGGCCCCGACGCCGATTACGCTTTCGGTGTCTCACTTCAGCGGCGCAAACGTGTCGGCCTGGCAGCTTGCCGGCGCAAATGCCATCGTGCCCCTGCCGAACAGGGTGCTGGTGGGCGGCGCTCTGACGGCCACCCTGCCCGCGCAAAGCGTGACCCTGTTTGTGGTGCCGGCGCTCCTTAAATCCCAAGCTCGCTTTTGACTTCGCCGAACATCTGAACGGCGCACGCGAGGTCGGCGTGCGAATGGGCAGCGGAGATCTGCGTTCGTATCCGCGCTTTGCCCTGCGGCACCACCGGATACGAAAAGCCGATCACATACACGCCTTTGGCGAGCATCGCGTCGGCGACCCGGCCCGCCAGGGCGGCGTCGCCGAGCATGATCGGCACAATCGGGTGCTCGCCGGGCAGCAGCGTGTAGCCGAGCGCAGACAAGCCTGCGCGGAACACGCGCGTGTTGTTTTCCAGTTTATCGCGCAGCTCGGTCGAGGCCGACAGCATTTCTAAAACCGCCAGCGACGCGGCGGCAATCGGCGGCGCGAGCGTGTTGGAAAAGAGGTAAGGCCGGGAGCGCTGCCGCAGCAGCGCGACAATCTCTTTGCGCCCGCTGGTGTACCCGCCGCTGGCCCCGCCGAGCGCTTTGCCGAGCGTTCCCGTCAGAATGTCCACCCGGCCCATCACGTCCCGATACTCATGGGTCCCGCGCCCGGACCTGCCGAGAAAGCCCGTCGCATGGCAGTCGTCCATCATCACCAGGGCGTCGTACCGCTCGGCCAGATCGCAGATATTGTTCAAATCGGCAATCGTGCCGTCCATCGAAAAGACGCCGTCGGTGGCGATCAGCCGGGTCCGCGCCCCTGCCGCTTCTTTCAGCTTGTCTTCCAGCTCGCCCATGTCGTTGTGCGCGTACCGAAGCCGCTGGGCTTTCGAGAGGCGAATGCCGTCAATAATGGACGCATGGTTCAGCGCATCGGAAATAATCGCATCTTCCGGGCCGAGCAGCGTCTCAAACAGCCCGCCGTTGGCATCAAAGCACGAGCCGTAAAGAATAGTGTCTTCGGTGCCGAGAAACTCCGACAGCTTGGCTTCGAGCTGTTTGTGGATGCCCTGTGTGCCGCAGATGAAGCGCACCGATGCCATCCCGAAGCCCCATTCGTCGAGCGCCGCCCGCGCCGCCGCCAAAACCGCCGGGTGCTCCGCCAGCCCGAGATAGTTGTTGGCGCAGAGATTAAGCACCAATGGCCCGTCGCCGACCCGCACATGCGAATCCTGCGGGGTCATAATCACCCGCTCGTTTTTATACAGCCCGGCGCTTTGGATGCCGCCGAGTTCTTCCGCCAATCGCTCTTTGATGGCTCCGTACATGAGTTGCCTTTCGATGGATTGTGTGGGTTCGATAGTTTGCGTGGGACTAAAGTCCCACGCCTCCTCTCGCTTATGTTACTTCCGCCTGCCTTCGCGGACAAGCTGCGCTTTGATCTCGTCAAAGCTCATGTCTGTGATCACCTGGCCGTCTTCCAGCTCACGCTTCCAAAACAGCTTCGGGTGCGGCTCGACAAGCTCCGGTTCAATCACCGTGCCTCGGCATTGAATGTCTATCCAATACTTCTCGTCGCGATGGCTTCGAAGACTAAACTCAGTGCAGGGAAAACGGCGCGGCTGATTGAGTTCCGGGTCATCGTCAATCGGGCCGTACTCGTATAGGTCCTGCCCGGTCAAATACAAAACTGATCGGTCGGCAAGCTCGATGAAGTAGTGCAAGCCTTCGTCTTCGTATTCTTCCAGCTCAAAAGCGCGGGCCGCATAGTAGTCGGTCGAAACCAGCAGCCCTCTGTCCTCCAAGTCCTTGATATACTCGTCCTGATTAAACTGCGCTTTTCGCCAATCAATCGGCCAGTTGAAGAGCACTTGGGCAGCGGCGACCAGCAGCAGAAACAGCGGCCCCATCATAAGCCCGACCAAAATGCCACCGACGGCAGGCGGTCTGTGACCAAAGATAGGAATAAGTGATAATGCCGCGAGTGACACCCCGCCGCATACGAAAAGCCCGGCCAGAATGACCCGCATGGTGGATTATCCGGCGTCCCAGTCCAAAATCACTTTACCCGACTGCCCGGAACTCATCACGTCGAAGCCCTGCTGCCAGTCGGCGACGGGGAACCGATGCGTGATGACGGGGGTAATATCCAGGCCCGATTGGAGCATGACGCTCATTTTGTACCAGGTCTCGTACATCTCGCGGCCATAAATTCCCTTGATGGTCAGCATATTGAAGACGACTTTGTTCCAGTCCACGTCAATCGGGCCGCTGGGGATGCCGAGCAGAGCGATCTTGCCGCCGTGGCAAAGCGCCCCGATCATACTCTGCAAAGCCGCCGGGCTGCCGGACATCTCTAAACCCACATCGAAGCCCTCGGTCATGCCGAGATCGGCTTGAACGGCGTCCAGCGAGCCGTGCTCGACGTTCAGCGCGACCGTTGCGCCCATTTTTCGCGCGAGTTCTAAGCGGTACTCGGTCCTATCGGTGACGACGACGAACCGCGCTCCGGCGTGCCGCGCGACTGCCGCCGCCATGATGCCGATGGGGCCGGCCCCGGTAATCAG
Source organism: Capsulimonadaceae bacterium (assembly GCA_965246745.1). Lineage (GTDB taxonomy): Bacteria > Armatimonadota > Armatimonadia > Armatimonadales > Capsulimonadaceae > JANXMY01. The sequence goes on along the minus strand of OZ251980.1, from coordinate 289,138 downwards.
CACATCCTCGCCGAGCACCGGAAACGACAGGGCGGTATGGACGGCATTGCCGAACGGGTCAAAGATCGCGGCTACGTCCAAGTCAATGCCGGGGCGGTGGTGCCAGACATTCGCCATCGGCAGCGAGATAAACTCGGCGAACGCGCCGGGGCGGTTGACGCCGACGCCGGACGTGTCTTTGCAGAGGTGCCGCCGGCCCGCCAGGCAGTTGCGGCAGCGGCCGCAGACGACATGGCCTTCGCCGCTGACAATCTCGCCGGGGAAAAAGTCGGTGACATTCGCGCCGACCTCGACAATCTCGCCGACAAACTCGTGCCCCACGGTCAGCGGCACGGGAATAGTCCGCTGCGCCCAGGCGTCCCAGCCGTAGATGTGCAGGTCGGTCCCGCAGATGCCCGTGCGCTTGACTTGGATCAGCACATCGCTGACACCGACCGCCGGCACGGGCACGTCTTCGAGCCACAGTCCCGGCGCGGCATGGGTTTTGACTAAGGCTTTCATAGTAGAGTAACGGCGATTTCGAGGCGCGTGTTCCTATGGCACGACCAAAGCTGCGGCACAATCAAAGCTACGGCACGATCAGGGCTTTGACGACGGCGCGGGACTCGACGGCGGCCAGGGCGTCGCCGGCATGATCCAGGTCATACCGGGCCGAAATCATTTCCGTCCAGGCGAAGCGGTCGCCGAAGCGGCCTAAGACTTCCATCGCGCGGTAGACATGGCTGAAATCTACGCCCCAGCAGCCCTGCACCGTCAGGTGCTTGCGGTTGATGTCGAGGTGCGGGTTGATTTCCGCCGGCCCGTTGTCCGAATACTGCCCGACCACAATGTACCGCCCGCCGTCGCGGGCCATCCGGCAGCCCAGCGGCACGGCGTTCGGGCTGCCGCTCGCTTCGATCACCACATCCGCCCCGCGCCCGCCCGTGTGCCGATGAACCACGGAAAGCGTGTCGGCGTCCAGCGCAATCGCCGTGTCCGCGCCCATTTTCCGGGCGGCTTCCAGGCGATGCGGGACAGTGTCTACGACCCCGACCCAACCCGCGCCCGACGCCGCCGCGAGGGCGCAGGCGGACAGGCCGACGGGACCCGCGCCCTGCACGACCACCCGGTCGCCGAGCGTAATCTGTGCGAGGTCTACGGCATGCAGCGCGGTCGGCAGGCCGCAGCCGCCGGAAATCCACCGCTCGGGCGTCACCCCGCCCGTGAGCCTCACAATCTTGACGCCCGGCTTCAAATAAATCTGCTCGCTCCAGCCGCCGAGCAGGCCGTCCTCCGCGCCCAAAGTGATCCCGTACACCCGCCGGTGCGGGCAGCGGGTCGTCTGCTTCGCCACCAGGCAGTACCAGCAGTTGTGACACGTCCCGTGAACGTCGAGAAACGTTACCGCTTCGCCCGGCGTGATCAACTCCCCATGAATGTCAGTGACCGGGCCGCCCGTCGCCAGCACTTCCCCGACCGAGATATGCCCCGGTATCAGCGGGTAGGGGACGCCCGCCAGCCGCCCGTGCCACAAATGCACATCGGTCCCGCAGACTTCCGACGCCAGGGTCTTCAAAACAACGCCGCCGGGTTCAAGCACGGGTTCTGCATAAAAGCGCACTTCAATCGCCGCGTTCGGCGCAGGCATGACAGCGGCACGGATCATCTGCGTCTACTCCAAGTCTTCTATTCCAAATCTTCTATTCCAAATCTTCCAGCGCTCCTTGCAGCGCCGGAACAAGCTGCTTTTTGCGGGACACAATGCTGCCCAGCTCAAACTCGCTCGGTCCCTGACGCGCAAACGGCAGGCCGGCCCGAATCGTCTGGTCGCCCCGGCAGAGCAGCCGGCTTTGCACCGTGACCACATCCGTCACCATCAAACAGATCAGCGCCAGATTTTCCCGCTCCACCCGCGCTTCCAGCGCCGCCAGCAGGTCCGCCTTGCGCTCCGGCAATTCTTGAAAGCCCGTCACTTCCACCTGCGCGACCGAGACGGCCTTGCCGGCCATCTCATACGACTTGCGGTCCGAGTCCACAATCTCGTCGGCGGAGCGGTCCACCATGCCGGGCGACGCTTGCAGCAAGTGCTGGCCGAAGTCGGGGATGTCCACTTTGCACAGCCCCGCCAGCCACAAGGCCGCGCTTTGGTCCCGCCCGGTGGTGGTCGGCGACCGAAACACAATCGTGTCCGATAAAATGCCCGACAGCAGCAGCCCGGCAATCTCCAGCGGCGGCACGGCGGCATAGCGGCGGCAGGCTTCGGCAACCAGGGTGGAAGTCGAGCCGACCGGCTCCACGACAAAGGGGATCGGCAGGGCGGTGGACGCATTGCCGAGGCGATGATGGTCCAGAACGCCCACAATCTCGGCCTCGTCGGCCCCCGGCACGGCCTGCGCCAGCTCGTTGTGGTCCACCAAAATCAGCTTGGCGCGGGGCGGCTCCAGCAGGCTTTGACGGTTGGTGGTGCCGAGATACCGGCCTTCGTCGGTGACGACCAAAAACTCCTCGCCGCCGCCCCGGAGCAGCGCCCCGCGCCGGTCGCGGATGCGGTCCGAGCCGGGCAGCTTCGGCAGGTCTTCCACAAAAGTCCGGCAGTTCTGGTCCGACGCCCGTATCTCGCCGCCGGCGATCTGGGCATAGGCCCGCGCCAGCGCCAGCGGGGTCAGGCCGCCGAGCAGCTTGCCGCTGTCCTCGGCCACCGGGACAAGCCGCTCGCCGAGGGCCAGCCGGGCCATCGGCTCGGCCAGCGTGTCCCACGGGTGCACCGGCGGCTGCGCTTCGGCGACATGGGCGAAGGTCGGCGCGGCGCTCGACAGGACGCGCGGCGGCTTAACGCCGAAGTAGCCGAGAGCGAACGCCGCCTGCGCCCCGACCTGCCCGGCGCGGGCGGCGATGACCGCCTGGTCGGACGTTTCGCCGAGGCACCACGCATAGCCGACCGCCGACGCAATGGCGTCCATATCCGGGCGCTGGTGGCCGATAATATACGTCAAGTCCGAGCGCCACGGATCATGCCGCTCCCGAAGTGTCGCCATGAAATTTCTTCTTGCCCCCGCCGGGGATTATACCCGGTATAATACGCCAAACCCGAAAGGAAATTTCTTCGTGAACACTCTTCCCCCGACGCCGGCCCCAATCACGGTGCAGCCTATCACTTATCATGGCTGGCACGATGCGCTTAAGCTGTCCAACGGCGTCGTCGAGGCTGTGGTCGTGCCGCAGCTCGGCCGGGTTTTGCGCTTCCAGTTCAGCGGGCGGCCGGAAACCGATCCGCTCTACGAAGACCCGGCGTGGGCGGGCAAAACCGGCGCGGACGCCGGCCTCAACACCTGGGCCAACTTCGGCGGCGACAAAGCCTGGCCCGCGCCGCAGTCCGGCTGGCCCGCGCTGCTCGGCCATGCCTGGCCGCCGGACAAAGCGCTGGACGGCAGCCCGTATTATGCCGAGATTTTGCCGGACGGCGTCCGCCTGACCAGCCCGGTCAGCGTGCCCTTCGCCGCCCGGATTGTCCGGGCGATCACCCTGCGCCGGGGCGAAGCCCGCGTGTACTTTGCCCAAAGCCTGATCAAAGACCCGCAGGCCCCCGCCGCGGTGCCGCTCGGCTTTTGGCAGATTACGCAGGTGCGGGCCGATGCCGAAGTGCAGATCTCGGCGGCGATTGCGCCGGGCCAGATTGCGCCGTTTCAATCGCTGTCCGAGCCGGGCATCACCGAAGCCGCCCCGTTTTACGCCGTCACCGGCGGCGTGCTGCACATCACCCACGACCCCGGCAAAGAGCATAAAATCAGCGCCGCCCCGCCGCCCGGCGTTCTCGCCCTGCACTACGGCCCCGGCCTGGTTTTTTCCGAGCATTTCACGCCCCCGCCTGCCGGAGCGCCGTTTGCGCCGTTTGAGCAGCCGGCGGAAGTGTATTCCGCCCCCGGCAAGCCCGGCTACTTCGAGCTGGAGATTTTGACGCCGCTCGCCCCGCTGAAAGCCGGCGAGCGGGTCTCCCTGCCGGCTTACTGGGAAATTCGGCGCGAGAAAACGTGAGGAAAGAACAAAAAAAGCCTGCCGTCTTCCAAAGACAGCAGGCTTTTTCACTTTGCGATTACATGGAGGTTAGCGGGTTCGAACCGCTGACCTTCTCAATGCCATTGAGACGCGCTACCAACTGCGCCAAACCCCCACAACAGACGCTATCATACCCGCCGCCGCGCAAAAAATCAAGTGTCTGCGGAACGCTTTCAGCGGCTTTTTTACGGGCCTACGGGCCGTAAGCGTCACTGACAATCTTGGCGATGGTCTTTTCCGGCTTGCCGCCGACGTAGAACCATAACAGGTACGCCAGGTGGCCCAGCGTCCACACGGCGAGCAACGGCCAGTAGACGAGGGGGCTAAAGAGGGGAAAGCGGGCGGACAGCGCCGGCAAAAGCTGGAACGCGCGGTACGCGGCGAATAAATACAGGGTGACGCCGCCGAAGGTGAACGAAACGGTGGACGCGCCGATAAACGTGTACGGGCGGCCTAAATCAATCGCGACAAACTTGGGGGCCGGGGTGCGGTAAATATAGGCGTCTTCGATTTCATGTGCGACCAGCAGCTTTGCGCCGACAGCCTGATTGATTTTTTTCTCCAGCGCCGTCGAGTAAATACGCGCAAACAAGTTGTAGGTCAATAAATACGCGCAGAAAAAGCCGGCGTAGACGATGAAAAACGGCAGCAGCAAAATCGCCGCCCGGAACGGCGTGTACAAGCTGAGGGCGATGTTCGCCAGGGCGAGCACCGTGAACAAGTGCGTCGCCTGGAAAAACTGAACGTAGTAGCCGTAGTGCATCCCGCGCATGCGCTCAAGCTGAGCCTGCATGACGCGCAGATGCACATCAGGCTTCTTTTCTTCAGAGATGGCTTCGGTCGTCTCACTTGCCATGCGTTACTTCAAGCTCGCAAGAAACGCATACAGCGGGGCGCTTTTTTTGGCGTCCATGTGGTACACCGGCATCGGCTTCTCGACATGCCCGCCGTCTTCGGTGACGCCGGTGTTCATCACGCGCTCAAACGTCGCCAGGGTGTACTGCTTGGTGACACCGCCCGCGCGGATGGACGGCGAAAAGCCTTTTTTGCCGGCGTAGTCCGGCGCATGGCAGCCGTTGCAGCCATTGCTTTCGGCAATGCCTTTGCCGGCGGCAATCAGAGCCGGGCTGCCTGCGGCGGGCGGGGCCGGACGCTTCGCGGCGGGCGCGGCGGGGCTGGGCTGGACTGCGGCCAGCGCGGCGCACAGGCCGAGCGCGGCGGAAAGGATCACAACTGTTTTGGGTGTGTTCATAGAAATGTCAGACTTCCGTTCGGGCGCAGTTGTTCCGCGAAACTATATTCGGGAAACTATATTCGGGAACCCAAATCAGCGCTCGTGCGTGACTTCCAGGCCCTGCCCGCGCAGCCAGGCGAGGGCGGACTCGATGCGGCTGTCGTCGCCGGACAAGCCGACCACCAGCCAGCCGCCGTTTTTGGCATCAATATCGGCCCGCAGGAGGTTGGGGGACAGGTCGTAGTCGGTGACTAAATGCGTCATCACCGGGGCGCTGATTTGGTTCAGCGGAAAGTGTATACGGTAGTTTTGCTCGGTGTATTCCATTCGGTGTGTTCCATAACGTGCTTCTTTGAAGTGCTTGTTTCGCCGCCGGGCGGCGGATTTCCTGCCTGCGGTTAAGAGCGCGTGACGGGCGTGACGCGCCCGCCATGCTTGGCGGACTCCCAGGCGGCTTCGGTCAGCTCAATCGTCCGCAGGCCGTTGATCGGGGCGGCGGCGATTTCTTCTTGTCCAAGCACCGCGCGGACAAAATTGGTGTCCACATCGGAGCCTTCCGGCATCTGCGACGCGTCCATCTCAGTCGTTTTGCCGTCCGTGCCCTGCACCCGGAACGTGCCGTCATTGCGGACATAAAACGAGCCGTGGTCGCACCAGATGGTGATGTCCTCGTACCAGCCCGCCGCGTCGCCGACCACCGAAATGTTCGCCTGTGCGCCGTTGGTGAACCGAATGGACAGGGCGCTGTTGATGTCTACCGGCGTGCCCCGGTTGTCCATAAACGCGGCGACCTCTTGGGGGGCAAGTCCCGTGGTCCACAGCACAATGTCCAAAAGATGCGAGCCGCTGTCGTTGATCTGCCCGCCGCCGGACTGCGCGGGGTCCTGCCGCCACGACCCGGCGGTCGCTTTCGCCCAGCCCTGCTGCTGCAAAGCGCTGACGAACTGGACTTCGCCGAACTCGCCCGACGCAATCTTTTCTTTGATATACCGAAAGTGCGGCAGGGCATGACGCTGATAGCCCAGCCCGACCACTTTGTTTGTTTCGTCAATTTTTCGGAGCAGTGCATGGGCTTCCGAGACTTTGTTGACCATCGGTTTTTCCAGCAGCAGGTGGCAGCCCGCGTCCAGGCTGTCCATCGCCATCGGAAAATGCAGCGTGTGCGGGGTCGCAATCAAAACGGCATCGGGACGCATCGCCGCCAGCATTTCTTTGTAATCGCTGAACGTTTTGACATTCGCGGCGGCCGCGCCGTGCCGCTCCTGCGTGCGCTCGAGGCTTTCCGGGCTGATGTCTACAAACGCCGCCACTTCCGCGTCTGCCAGCGTCAGCAGCTTGGCGATATGTCCCTGCGCCATGCTGCCGGTCCCGATCACCGCGATTTTTACCGTGTCCGCCATTGCATTCTCGCCTCGCTTACGTTTCCAGTATGCGGCCCGTATTCGCCGCCTGCTATGTGAATTCCTGCTGCGTAAATTCCTGCTGCTGTTTCCGCCAGCAGCGCCGGGATAAACACCGGCAGCCGCGCGGCGGTTTTCTGCACGACGGCGACCAGCCGCGAAAAGTTTTCGCCTTCAAACGTGTCCTGCCCCGCCCGGCGGCAGAGGCGGGACAGGCCCGTCGCCACCCCGTCATCTCGGGCATACTCCCGCAGGTACTGAGACGACGCAAAGCGGGTCAGCACGGGCACCAGCCCCGGCAGCGGCCGGCCGGTCACGGCCTCGGCCCACCGCGCCGCCGCGCCGAGATCAGCGAGGGCGAACGCCCCGTAAAAGCGGCCTGCCAGCGCCGGGTCGGCGCGGAGCAGCGCGGCATCCAGCGCCATCTCGGTCAGCACATGGGCGACAAAAAAGCGGCGCACACGCATCCCCTCAAACGCCGCGTCTGCCAGCAGCCCGCCGACCGTCGCCTGCGCCGCCGCAAACGCGGCAGTCTTGTGGAACGCCGCATCGGTCGCCAGATGCGCCGAAACGCCGCCCCGCAGCGCGGCCTCAAACTCCGTCCCCGCCGAAAGCCGCTCCGGCCGGAAGCGAACCCGGCGCTCGGCCAGCGGCAGCAAGTCCGGCAGCGCCGTCCCCACGACATACGCCGGGTCGGCCCCCGCGCCCCAATTCTGGGAGAGCATCTGCGTCGCTATCTGAAAATGCCCGAGGAAGTTCACTTTTGGGTCTTTGTTGTTTCCCACATGCTCACTTGCTCTTCGCAGAGATGCACTACTTTCAGCTCATTCTGCTGAAGCACACGCTCATGTATCCACCAGTCGCTGTCCACTGCATTGAGAATATCCGGCGCATTGACACTTGCTTTGGCCGCCGCAGCAAATTTGTGATCTGAAAGATCAAAATCGGCAAGAGCAGGGTCATTGGAAAACTCCTCAAAACTGCTGCCGTTAGGTTTTAGGGCGACGATTTCGCAGCAGTCAGCATTTCCCCGATTTTGCAGAAGCCAGAGCAGAAAGGCATCGCCGACTCCGGGTTGCCCAGAAGAACTGACTTCTTTTGTATACTCGCCAAAAAGATAGAAGGCATCGTCAATCACAGTCACACGCCGTCGCGCGGTTTCCAGTGCGTCAATGCATAGAGACATACATTTGAGCGAAGCTTGCTCCGCTTTTCCGTTCGCAACGAGCATAACATTGGTATCAATGACCTGGGCCTTCATTTTGCTCCGTGTTTTTGTCTGCGTTCGATACCAGCTTGTATCATCGCAGCTCGCTCAGAGAACTCGTCTCCAAAAAAGTCTTTCGGCCAGTTTCTGATATTGCCGAACACATCCAATTCTAAAGAAACAAGCTTGGACACTGAACTCTCATCTCTCTCACAAAAATAAAGGGCTGCATCTTCCGATGCGATTTCCTCCTCTGCAATTCGCCTCTGAAGTCTTGTAAGAAGATGTTCACTATGGCTTTCTATTATGATTTGGATTTTTCGTTTCTTGACAGCGTCTATGAAGACATCAGCAAGCCCCGCCTGCACCACGGGATGCAGGTGAATTTCCGGCTGCTCCAAAATAATGGTAGAACCTTCGGGCACATAAAAACAGAGCGTCAAAACAGGAAGAACTTGAGAAACGCCGAAACCGACATCGGTAATCAGTACCGACGGCGAGAATGCCGTTTTCTGAACCCGGACTTGATAAAGATTGCTGCCCTCAGCGATCGCTTCCACCGAGAACGAGTGGATCAGGCCAAGCTCGCGCAGCCAAAATGCCACATATTCTTCCACCGTCGCCTGCTTATGACCGCGCCCTCGCGCAATCTTCTCCCCACGCTCGCGCGAGGCCAGAAGCGCATCTATCACGCGCTCCCCCCGCCTGCCCATATCGGAAGGCTGCCCGCCACCCCAAGTATACTGCCGCTGCGGATACTCCCGCAGCGGCCCGAGATAAAAGACCCGCCCGAAAAGCTCTTCAAACGCGAGGTTGAAGTCAGGCAAAAACCCGGCGTTCTGATAATAGCCGGCGGCCTGTGCCGGAAACCCGTAGCATTTGATCGGGGCCGGCAATGGCCAAGCTCTGCCCGGCATGCGCTTCAAATCAACATTGCCGTGAACCAAATCATATTCGCTGCGCTCCGGCCGCTTGCGCTCCATTCCAAGTGAATAATCCACGCCGTTGTCAGTGAAGCGATACTGAAAATTTTGACTGACAAGACGGCTGGCCGCTTTGCCGCCGGCTTCGCGCACCGCTCCATCAAACCGAAGACTGTTAGGAGAAAAGAGATTGCTGCCTTTGCTTTCCGGATCGGTGACGCTCAACGATTTCGGCAAATCCCACGCCAGAGACCATTCCAAAGGCAGGGTTTCCTGCGAAGCGGAGCCGTTTGTTCGCCCGTAATGAATTGCGTCCCGAAACGTTCCGAGATTGACATAGGTTCTGTCATCGCCGAAATTCAGCACATGCGCGAGGTCAGGCGACTCGGCAGTCTGCTTAAGCAGCAGCAGCCACTGCAAAAGGCTTGTCTTGCCGGAGCTGTTCGGCCCGAAGAACCCCGTAATTTTAGAAAACTTCATTTCCCCTGTGTCTTGCCAGCTTTTGAAGTTTTGAATGCGGAGATTGTTGATCATGTGCTTTGTTTATCCGAACAAATCCATCGTCATCTGCGACGGGTCGGGGCGCTTGGCGGCGGGGACGGGCTTAGGGAAGAGCACGTCGAACTTGTCCTCGCCGACGGCTTCTTTCAGCCGCCCGGCGAACTTGTAGAGCTTTTGGGCGTAATAATCGGTGTCTTCGTCTTGGGAGTAGTCCTGCACCAAGCCAAGCGACTTGTCGCGCTTTTGGTACAGCGAGACAAACTCGCCTTGATTGATGCCCGCGCCTTTGATGGCGTCGGCGGCGCGTTTCCGCATTTCCGACGACAAGAGCTTGTCGGTGACCCGCTCGCGCTTGGCGAGCAGGTCTATCGGCATTTGGCCCGCTTCGATTTTGTCTATCAAATCTTTGTACAAATGCGAAAGCTGGTCCGGGTTTTCGTCAAGCAGCAGATTGACGGCATCGGTCAAAAAGACCCGGCCGTAGCGCTCGTCGGCGCGGGAGCGCAGCGACGAGCCTTTAAAGATTTTGTGGCCGTTCGGCTCGACCAAAACGTAATTTTTCATCTTCAGCGACAGCATGGCGGCATACGAGCCGTCGTGCGCCAGGCGGATGCCGGGCGGGAGGGTCGCGCCGATCTTCTCGACATAGGCCAGCTCGTCGGCTTCGCTCTGAACTTCCGGCGGCGGCTTGAAATACACGCCGTCGGTATCTATCTCGATGACATGAGCGCCTTCGGCTTCCAGCTCCGCCGCAATCTGCTTGACAATCGCCTGCCCCGCCTCGGTGACGCGCCGGGCGGCGTCGTAGTCGTTGAAATAAAACGGCCCGCCGACATAGCCGTAGAACGAGTTGATAATCGTTTTGAACGAGTTTTGCAGGCCGTCCCAATAGGCATAATCGCGGGTGTCTTTGGGGGTCGTTTTGAGCTTGGCTTTGGCGTCCAGTCGCCGCTGGGTCAAATCCGACAGCAGCGGCAAAAAGATGCCGAGCGTGTCCGACGCCGGGGCGATTTTTTGGGTCAGCATGAGGCTCGGGTACAGGCTTTCGACATCGGCCTTGACAATCGGCTTGACAACCCCCGTGACCCGCACTTCGGTGTAGCCGCCGGGGTAAGGCTGGGGGGCCTTTTGCTTCGCGACCGCCCGGCCCTGACGCAGATACTCGCGCAGGAGAATGGCATTGATTTTCTCGCCGTTGCCGGTGACGGCGACATTTTGGTACGAATCGGGCACCATCTGGGTTTGGTAAAACTCGGTCGGGGCGACCAGCGCCGCCAGCGCCGCCGTTTCGGCCACATCCTGCGCGGCATAGGTCTTGACCCGCTCGGGGTCCTTTTGATAGGTCTCGACAATCTCGGCACGGTCCAGGTACACGCGGCCCGGAGGGGCGATGCCGTAGGTTTGGGCGCACTCTTTCAGGCCATACGACGACACCTGGCCGCGCGACCAGTCGAACCGCTGCACTTGCAGCAGCGTGTCCAAGATATGCCGTCCGTAGAGGTAGCTCGGCGTGAACTGCCGGGCATTGGTGCCGATGGCGCAGTTGCGGGGCGCACCGACCACGGCGGGAGAACCGTAGCGGCCCAAATTGGGCGCAATGCCGAGCGCTCCCATCCGGGCGATGAGGTACGGCAGGTCGAACGAGTAAAAGTTATGGCCTTCAACCACGTCCGGGTCGCGCGTCTCGACAATGGATAGCAGCTTGCGCAGAATATCCGCTTCAGGGCCGATGAGCACGTCGGCGAAGCCCCGGTTGTCCGAAACGCTGATCATGAAAATCGCCGCGCCGGGCAGGGCGGGGTCGAGCGACGTGGTCTCAATATCAATTTGCAGGCGCTTCAAGTCGTCAAACGCCATGCCTTTAAAGAGCGTGTACCCCGAGGCAACCATAAACTGCTTGATCGCGCTGCCGTACTGACAAACCCCCGCGTGCTCGTCCCGCAGCGTCCGCTTCGCTTCCTGGTAGGCTCGCCAGCCCGCCGGGAACCGCACGAGATAGCTGTAGCCGTCGCCGCTTAGCTCGGTCGTCTCCGCCCCCGGAAAATGCCGCTCTTTGTCGGTGACAAGCCAGGGCACAAACGGCACGATTTTCGTCTTAGTCTCGTCTCCGTCCCGCAGAAACAGCGTCGCGTCCCTGTCGCTTGTTTCCACCGCCACAATCCGCTCTGCCGGGTCGGTCCCGAACAAAACTTCGTCCAAACGCTGCTCACTCATGCCGTCTATTGTACCCGACCCGCTGCCGTCTCAGCAGGGTCGTCAGCGAGTGTGACTGACGCTGTGCTATAATTTGGCGGAAGGGTTTACCTATGTATGGAATGGACAAAGCTGACCTATGCCTGCTGCCGCATGACCCCGCCTGGCGAGACGATTTTCTTTTTGAAAAGCATCAAATTGAGTCTGCTCTGCAAGAGGCCGATGTGCAGATTGAACATGTCGGCAGCACTTCAATCCCGAGCGTTCATGCAAAACCGATCCTTGACCTTGCCATTCTCTGCGGGGAGCGCGGCGCTGCCCCTGTCGCCGAAGCGCTGACGGCGCTCGGCTACACCTATCGCGGCCTGTCCGCAGATCGAGCCGGGCATTACTACGCCGTCCGCGAGCAAAATAACATCCGTTTCTGCCAGGCGCATATTTACCTGGAACCCAGCCGCGACTGGCATGCTTATCTTCTCTTCCGTGAGGTTCTTTGCCGGCATCTTGACCTGGCACGGGAATACGACGACTCCAAACTAAGTCTTGCCAGAGCCGTCCCTGACAAGTCAGAGTATGCGCGTATCAAAACGCAGTGGCTTGACACATTTATTCTTAAAGTCTACTCCAGAGCGGGTGTTTAATCCCGCTAAACAGAACCCCATGATAGTCTTGGCGGCGGCGAATGTGGTAGAATGACGGCATTGCGCGGGAGGAGAAAAATCGTGGAAGACAACCAATCAGAGAATGCCTTGCCCGGACAGACCGCCGGGACAGAAACCGAAACGACCGAAGACGGATGGATTATCCGCCGCCCGAAGCGCATGAAATTGACGGCGGAAGAGTCGCTTCGCCGCACAGAAGAATTCATTGAAACGAAAGGGGAACGTTTCATTGCCTCTTTCCGAAAAAGCAAGGGTTGAAGTTTATGTACCCGACCTGCCGCTTACTGCTTATGACCGCTTACTCGAGACGTTGGAGGCAGAGTTTACCTACATATTCGGCGGATGTACGTTGCAGCGCAGGCTGGAAGGCAACTATCTTTCGCGCACGGGTGAGCCGGTCCCGGATAGAGTCAATTTAATCTACACGGACACGCCCTACTCGTTTTCGCAACACCTTTCGCTGTTATCTGACTTTGCAGATGAGCTGCGAGCCAAAGCCGAGGAAATGTTGGACGAAGAAGCAGTATTGGTGACCGTCATGCCGGTTTACCATTCTGAGTAACGAAAACAAGCCCTGCCGGCTTTGGTGGGGCTTGTTTTTGTTTCTCTGCCCTCGGCTTGACAATTTCGGCGGGAATGACGCACGGACAGACTGACGCGCGTTTTCAGCAAGCAAGCCTGCGCGGGTTAAATCCGTGTGGGCTTTTTTCTATTGATGCTTGACATCGCGGCGCGAACGTGATATACTTCCCTGCGTCTCCCGTGTCCAATCGGTTGGACAGGCAGATATATCTAGTTAGTCTCGCGATAATTGCGATCTAACGCCCTGCCGGGCAGAAAAGGAATCACCTATGTTTTCTCGACTTGTCCGCCGCGCCGCCGGCGTCGCGGCGGCTTTCGCCCTGATGACGGGGGCCGCGACGGCTTCCCCGAACAATTTATACGTTTCCGGCAACCAAATCCTCGACAACGGCAACGCCGTCAAGCTGAAAGGCGTCAATGTTTCCGGCCTCGAATTCACCAACAGCGGCGGCTCTTCCGACCCGAACACGCTGGCCCCGACTTTCCAAAGCAACATCAACTCTGCACTGAACACGTTCAATTCCCGGCTGATCCGGCTGCCTCTGTGCCAGGACCGCTGGATCGGCCAGGGCGGCACCGACGACTGGGGAGCGCCGAACTATTCTTCGTCGTACTGGGCGTTTGTGGACGGCATCGTCAATCAAGCATCCAACGCCAACGCGTATGTGCTGCTGGAATGCCACTGGTCCGACATGGGCACCTGGGGCAGCAACTTCGGGCAGCACAATTTCTGCGATTGGAACACCAACTACTTTTGGAGCCAAATTGCCGCCCGCTATGCCAACAACCCCGCTGTCATCTTCGGCCTGTACAATGAGCCGCATGACCTCGCTTCCGACGGCAACGGGGCGGCTTCGTGGAACATCTGGAAAAACGGCGGCCAAATCACCGAGCAGTACCACGGCGCGACGTATCAATACTGGTCGCCCGGCCAGCAGACGCTGGTGAACACGATTCGGGGCACGGGAGCGCACAATTTGATTGTCGCGGGCGGCCTCGACTGGGCCTATGACCTGCGGGGGCTGACCGGCGGCAGCGCCCTGTCCGACCCCGGCGGCAACGGCATTGCGTATGATGTTCATATCTACTACTTCACCGGCAGCGCGTCGTACAAAAGCGATCCCGCAAACTGGAACACGGAAATCCTGCCGGCGGCCAAGCAGTACCCGGTCCTTGCCGGCGAGTTCGGCGTTTACACCCTGACCAGCAACCAGCCCGGCGCGAACTGGATCGGCGGCACGCTGCTGCCCTGGGTCAGCGCCAACCTGAGCGGCGGCACGGCCTGGACCTGCAACAACGGCGACCCGTCCAACCCGCTCGGCACGGCGGGCTTTGTGCTGGACTTAAACAACAACGTCACCCCCTACGGCGCGGTCGTACAGAACTGGATTGCGACCGACCCGCAGCTTTACTCGTTTGAGACCGGGACGCAGGGCTGGAAGGTTGGGTGGGGCACGATTACGGGCCTGACAACCGGCACGAAAGCCTTTGGGGGCAGCCGGGCGCTCAGCTTCACCGTCGGCGGCACAAACCAGTATTCCGCAGTCTCCGTCGCCAATCCGGCCATTCCCGCCGGCAAGACCGTTTCCGCGCAGGTCTGGGTTCCGAGCGGCTCCAATGTCTTTCAAGTGGAAGGCCATGTCTACGACAAGGCCGGCAAAGACATCGGCCACGCCGTGTTCACGCACTTGAAGACGAATAGCTGGAACAAAGTCGCGTTCGCCACCCTGAAAGGCTCTGCCGCCGCCGGCTCGCTGGCATACCAGTTCGACCAAAGCAAGCCGAGCGCATGGAGCGGGACATGCCTGCTGGACTGCGTCAGCACTTACTGAGAAAATCGCGAGCAAAAACTCGCGAGCAAAAACTCGCACCCACGGCTTTCGACCCGGCACAAAACGTGCCGGGTCGTTTCTGCGTTTCGGGCCGCTTGACAATTTCTGCCGAAGCGAGTAGAATGGATATGATTTTAGCACTCTCCGTAGGCGAGTGCTAAAACGGAGACTTTTTCGCCCACCACACAACGCATGTGACAAAGGAGACACCTTAGAATGGCAGTTAATTTCCGGCCCCTGTCGGACAAAGTGCTGGTTAAGCCCAGCGAAGCCGAGACCCAGACCAGCGGCGGCATTTATATCCCCGACTCGGCCAAGCAGAAGCCGCAGGAAGGCGAAGTGATCGCGGTCGGTCCCGGCCGCATCCTCGACGACGGCTCCCGCTCGACCGTGACCGTCGCGGTCGGCGAAACGGTGATTTATTCCAAATACGGCGGCACCGAGCTGAAGCTCGACGGCACCGAGTACATGATTTTGGACGAAGACCAGATTTACGCCGTCAAGGGGTAGTCCACTGTGTAGGGGCGAACCTAGTGTTCGCCTTCCGGCAAAACCCGCGTGGCAGAAACGCGGAAGAAAAAGGGCGAACACAAGGTTCGCCCCTGCGATTACTAGGAGATTATACAGATTATGGCAGCCAAAACATTGCTGTTTGACGAAGAAGCACGCCGGGCACTCGAGCGCGGCGCGAATGCCGTCGCGAACGCCGTCAAAGTGACGCTGGGGCCGAAGGGCCGCAACGTCGTTTTAGACAAAAAGTGGGGCAGCCCGACCATCACCAAAGACGGCGTCACCGTCGCCAAAGAAATCGAGCTGGACGACCCGTATGAGAACATGGGCGCACAGCTTGTCCGCGAAGTGGCGTCGAAAACCAACGATGTCGCCGGCGACGGCACCACCACCGCGACTGTGCTGGCCCAGGCCATCGTCAACGAGGGCCTGCGCTACGTCGCCGCCGGCGGCAACCCCATCGCCCTGCGGCGCGGCATCGAGCTGGCCGTCGAGGCCGCCGTCGCCGAGCTGAAGTCGCGCAAAATTGACATCACCGACAAGGCGTCCATTGCCCAGGTCGCGTCCATCTCCGGCAACGACCCCGAGATCGGCGCGATGATCGCGGAAGCCCTGGACAAAGTCGGCAAAGACGGCGTCATTACCGTGGAAGAAAGCAAGGGGACGGACACGACCCTGGAAGTCGTCGAGGGCCTTCAGTTCGACAAAGGCTTCATCTCGCCGTACTTTGTGACCGACCAGGAGCGCCAGGAAGCGACGCTGGAAAACCCGCTGATCCTGCTGTTCGAGAAGAAAATCTCGTCGGTGCAGGACCTGCTCGGGCTGCTTGAGAAAGTGTCCCAGTCCCGCCGGCCCCTGCTGATTATCGCCGAAGATGTGGACGGCGAAGCGCTCGCTACGCTGGTCGTCAACAAGCTGCGCGGCATTCTGAACGTGGTCGCGGTGAAAGCCCCCGGCTTCGGCGACCGCCGCAAAGCCATGATGGAAGACATCGGCGTTTTGACCGGCGGCAAGTTCATCACCGAAGATTTGGGCATTCCGCTCAAAGATGTCGAGCTGACCGATCTGGGCACGGCCAAGAAAATCGTCATCACCAAAGAAAACACGGTGGTGGTCGAAGGCGGCGGGACGACCGATGGGGTCAAAGGCCGGATCGAGCAGATTCGCCGCCAGATTGACAACACCGACAGCTCTTACGACAAAGAAAAATTGCAGGAGCGCCTCGCTAAACTCGCCGGCGGCGTCGCGGTGATTCAAGTCGGCGCGGCCACCGAAACGGCGCTGAAAGAAAAGAAGCACCGCTTCGAGGATGCCCTGTCGGCCACCCGTGCGGCGGTCGAAGAAGGCATTGTCGCCGGCGGCGGCGCGACTTTAGTGTCGCTGATCCCCGTCCTGGACAATCTGGGCTTGTCGGGCGACGAGAAAGTCGGCGCGAACATTGTCCGCCGCGCCCTCGAAGAGCCGCTGCGCCAGATCGCCGCGAATGCGGGCCTCGAAGGCTCGGTTGTCGTGCAGAAAGTGAAAACTCTGCCCGCCGGCCACGGCCTGAACGCGCTGACCGAAGAATATGTGGACCTTGTCGCCGCCGGCATTGTGGACCCGGTGAAAGTCACCCGCTCAGCGCTGCAAAACGCGTCGTCCATCGCCGGCATGATCCTGTCCACCAACTCGCTGATTGTCGAGAAGAAGGAAAAGGCCGGCCGGGGCAACGCCAGCGCCGCCCACGACGACGACGATTACTAGACCTCTCACCAAAAAGGGGCGCGGCGTAAGCCGCGCCCCTTTTCACTACTCGCTTGCTGCCGCTTCTCTTTGACTCAGGAGGCTGCCCGATGAAACCTTTTCTGTGCCTTTTTTTACTGCTGGCCCTGCCGAGTTTTTTGCTTTTGCCGCCCCCAGTTTGCTGCGTCGCTTCCACTCCGAACACGAAATATGTTGACGCGGGCAATGGCGTCACCGACATCTTCAGAAAGGATTCTTACGACAAAAATGCGGATTCTGACGACAACGATGAAGATACCACAAAATTTCTGGGCCAAATTCGGGGCAATCAGAAGTTTCTCATCGTGCGGCACGGGAAATATCACGCCGACCTCGTGGTTTTCATCAACGGCAAGCGGCTGTATACCATGCCGGATGAATCCTTTCTTGATTACGATTACGGCCCCGGACGGACCGATGAAGGATACGACTTTTACCTTTCGCCCGACCATCTCAGTCTTTTCGTCGTACGCCCTTTAGCCAGCAAGCTGTCAGTGGGCTACCTGTATCGGCGCTCCGGGCCGGGCCGGATGAAGATCGTCCGTCCCGGCGGGGTACGGCTGCAAGATGCGGCTTGGAGGCTTTATTTCGCACGCCACAAAACCCCCAAGAATCTGGAATTAGAAACGCATACGGTTCACTTTGTGCAGTGGGACACGGCGAAGCACCAGGTTATTTTTTCGTGTGACACTATGTCCTACCAGACTACTGCCCGGTATCCGGACGGAATTAGTTATGAATGGTATATGGCCTACAACCTCAAAACCGGGCGATTAAAAATCCTCATGCACACAGACCATTTGCCCGCCCCTCAGTAGTGTTTTCTTTGCCGGAGATGCTCTTTTCCCCCGACAGCCTCGGTGTGCGGCAAACGATTACTTGATGGCTTGCCGGCAGCATGACAAAAGGGGCGCGGCTTACGCCGCGCCCCTTTTGTCATTTCGGTTCATGCCAGGAAAAGAAGCAGTGCCGGCACTGCTTTGCCCACGGCGTTCGCGCCAGCCCGCCGCAGCGGGGGCAGTAGTTTAAAAACACTTCGTCGGGGTGCTCCTGCATGACGCGCTTGACGACATCGCGATAAAACTGCTCTGGGCCGTTTTCGAGCATCCGCAGAACGTCCGGGTTGGTAGAAACCGCTTTCTTCTGCTTCATGCGCCGCATTCCCGCAGAGTCAGAGGCATCCGCACGTTCCGCCCAAAATATGCACGATTTGGCGGCAGCCTCAGCCGGCGTCATTAGGCTCGGATAGTATTCAATGACATAGTTTGTAAGCTCGTCCATTGTTATTGCTTGGAGCCGTGTCCTTTAGGACATGGCCTTGCTGTCACCACCGTCATGCACTGTGTTTAGAGAACCGTATTGATTCGACTTTGTTCGCTTTGATTGAAGACGCTGTTTTGGACAACATAGGGCCAAGTGTATCCGGGTTCAGACCTCGCCGGCGCATCCGGCTTGGCCCAGTAAAGTTCGCCTTGAAGGACTACCATTCGTCCTGCACTTTGCGAAACGCCCGCTGGGAAGCTTTCAGGAACCTTTCAGTCTCCGGGTCCGTGCCGTCATGGGAGGCATTCAGCTTTTCCAGCAGGGCCAAGTTTTCCTGCCGGTGGAGATATTCTTCGGCCCTCTGAAATAAGCCCTGTTCCAATAAGATTGCCGTCTTGACGATTGCCATAAATCACCTCTCCGTGAATTGCCTCTCCATGATAGCATAACTGTCGGTAATAAAATTTCATTTCTTCTACTCCGACTGCGGCCAGTTCTCCCAAAGCACCTGGCCGGGCTTCAAGGCCGGGCAGCGGAGGGCATCGGCGAGAACAGCGAACGCAGACGGGCCGGGGAGTGCGCCGATGACCTCGCTTTCGAGTGCGGTGGTGCCGAGCGCACGGGCGCGGCGGTCAATATACGCAAAGACGGCAAAAAGCGGGGTGTCGGCGGGGCGTGTCAAATTCATCGAGACTTGGGTGAGACCGCGCGACGGCAGGCGCAGGCCGAGGGCGCGGATGCCGGGCAAGTCGGGCAAATCTCGCAGCTCGCGGGCGACGGCGCGGGCGATGGTGATGTCAGCGGACGCAAGGCTGACATTGTAAGCCACAAGCGGGCCGCGTGCGCCGACGACGACCGCGCCGGCGGTGGGGTGGGGCGCAGACGGGCCGAGGTCGGGCGAAAGCGTCCCAAACGCCGATTTGCGGACAAACGGCAGCGTGTGGTTTTGCGGCGACGCGGCTTCGTAGAAAAAGACGGGCAGGGCGTGGGCGGCGGCAAGCGCCGCGCCGGCGTCGGCAGCCAGCGCGGCGCAGTCCGCCAGCGTGATGCCGGACAGCGGCACAAACGGCAGAACATCTATCGCGCCGAGGCGGGGATGAACCCCGCTGTGCTCCCGCAGGTCAATCGCGGCGATGGCCGCCGCCGCCGCCGCAAGGGCGGCGGCCTTGATCGGCTCCGGCGGGCCGACCAGCGTGACCACCAGGCGGTTATGGTCGGGGTCGGCGCTCCAGTCGGCCAGGCGGACGCCGGGCGTCTGCTGCGCGGCTCCGACGATGGCGGCAATCGCGGCAGGATCGCGCCCGGCGCTGAAGTTCGGGACGCACTGGACAAGCGCGGTCACGGATTGGTCGCCGGGGTGAAGTGCAGAAAGACGATGCGCGGGTCGTCGGTGGAGGTGATTTCTATCACCTCGTCAATGTTGACTTCGTCGGAGATCAGCCCCCGCGCGTTTTTATGGTACACATGCACCGGGCTTGTCACCGTGTGCGTGTGCTGAGTGTTCTCCTCGCCGCCTGCGGAAATCACAATCGTGCCCGGCTCGCCGCCCGCATCTTCGCAGGTCAGGCCGACCAGCGGCTGCTTGTTCCAGGGGAACGACGGGTCGCCTTTGGGGTCTGAGATCGTCTCAATCGAGACCAGCTCGCCGGCGCGGGCGCGGCTGAACTCGTCGAAATAGGTTTTCCATTCGGAACGCGGGATTTCGCGTGTCGGCATTTGCTTCTCCTGTGAGTGTTATTCTGGGTATGATAGTTCTATGACGCTGTTTGCTGAGACTCTTTATACCCAGGCGCGGCTGCCTTTAACGGGCGGGGCGGCGGACACGGTGGCTGTCGCGGCAGGACGCATTGTCGCGGCCGGCACCGAAGCCGAATTATCGGGGCTGGCCGGGCCGCAGACCCGGACGGTGCCGCTCGGCGGGCGGGCGATGGTGCCGGGGTTTCACGATGCCCACTGCCATGTGCTCGGCTTCGGGCTGACCCTGGCCGCCGTGGATTTAGTCGGCGTGCCGAGCCTCCCCGAACTGGTCCGGCGGCTGCAAGCTCGCGCCGAGGAAACAAACGCCGGGCCAAACTCTTGGGTGCGCGGGCGCGGCTACAATCAAAACGTGATGGACGAGAAGCGTCATCCGACGCGCCTGGAGCTGGACGCGGTCGGCGGCGGGCGGCCGTTTGTTTTGGTGACGCACGCGTCGGGCCATGCCGTGTCGGTCAGCTCGCGTGTCTTGGAGCGCATAGACATTTCGCGCGGGACGCCGGACCCGCCCGGCGGCACGATTGTCCGGGGCGAAGACGGCGAAGCGACCGGGGTGCTGCTCGAAACCGCCGCCAACTTGGCGTATGACGCCGCGCCGGAGCCGACAGCGGCGGAAAAAATCGCCGCGCTCGGGCGGGCCGCCAAAGCCATGAACGCGATGGGCATCACCAGCGCCGTGGACGCGACGCTGGGCCTCGCCGCCCGCGACAGCTTTCAGGAAATTGCTGTCTACCACCAGGCGGCAGACGCGGGAGCGCTTACGGTCCGCTGCTCCTTGATGATGCTGCTGTCCCAGCTTGCCGCCATGGACAGCGTGCCCGAACCGCGCACGGTGACGACCGAAACCGAGTGGGTGCGCCTCGGCCCGGCGAAAGTCTTTACCGACGGGGCGCTGACCACGCGCACTGCCCTGCTCCGCTCGGCCTTTGCCGGCAGCGACAGTCTCGGCACGGCGGTCTGGGAGGCCGACACGCTGAATGCGATGGTGCTCCAAGCGCACCGCGCCGGCTGGCAGATCGCCGCGCATGCTATCGGCGACGGCGCGATTGACCTGTGCCTCGACGCTTACGGCCGGGCGCAGGCCCAAGCGCCGCGCCCCGACGCCCGGCACCGGATCGAGCACGCCATGCTGCTTTGGCCCGATCAAGTCGGACGGCTGGCCCGCCTCGGCATTCTGCCCGTGTATCAGCCCGAGTTTTTGCTGCGCTTCGGCGACGCCTACACCGCCGCCCTCGGCGAGTCCCGCGCCCATCGCCTCATGCCGTATGCCGAAACGCTGGCCGCCGGCGTGCCGCTGGTGTTCTCGTCCGATATTCCCGTCGTTCCCGGCGCACCGCTCGACGGCATTTTGTCGGCCGCCGAGCGCCGCGCCCCGTCGGGCGTCGTTCTCGGCCCCGCCCACGGCGTTTCGCTGCTCGACGGCCTGCGGGCGTACACCGAAGGCGCGGCCTACAGCGTCTTTTTGGAAGGTGACCGGGGCAAAATCGCGCCCGGACAGCGGGCCGACTTCGCCGTCTTGGACGGCTGGCCCGACGCGCCGCGCGTGCAGGCCGCGATAATCGGCGGCCGGACCGTTTACGGCGAAGTTTGAGACCGGGGCCGCCGAATAAACCAGGCTTTAACAGCCGCGAGCTGGCCCGAAAGCCAGGCGCGGGACAGCTCTTCGCGTCCGAAAATGCCCTGGGGCCGAGTCAGCATCAAAACAATCAGCAGCAGAGAATATGCCACGAGCCGGTACTGGTCAATCCCGCGCAGGGCTTCCGGCAGAACCGTCAAAAACACGGCGGCGAGGGCGACCCCGCTGATGCTTCCCAAGCCGCCGAGCACCACCATCACGACGGTATCAATCGAGCGGACAAACGAGAATTGATCATTGGACAAAGACGGCTGATACAGCGCAAACAGCGCCCCAGCGATGCCCGTAAAAAACGCGCTCAAGACAAACGCCGTGACTTTGTACCGGGTCGTCGGAATGCCCATCGCCTCAGCGGCGATTTCGTCCTCGCGCACCGCCAGAAACGCCAGTCCGTGAGTGGAAAAGCGCAGTCCGTAGGCGACCCACAAGGTCAGCGCGGCAAACAAAAAGACCCAAAAGAAATTGGTCAAATGGGGCGTTAAAATCGTCGCGTCGCCACGCGAAATTCCCGTAAACGAAGTCGCGCCGTCCACGGCTTTGATGTTTCGGATGACCACTTGAATGATCTGCGCGAACCCCAGCGTGATAATCGCCAGGTAATCCCCGCGCAGCCGAAGCGACGGCAGCCCGACCACAAACCCGACGACGGCAGCGGCCAGGCCCCCCAGCAGGCACAGCAGCAGCAGAGGATACGCGCCCTGCACAACCCCGACGGGGGAGCCGTCAATCGGCAGTCCCGGAAACAGCCGCGCATGGCCGTAAGTCGAGACCGCCGCCGCGACATACGCCCCGACCGCATAAAAGCCGATATGCCCGAGCGAAAACTGCCCCGTGAAGCCGTTGACGAGATTAAGCGCCACGGCCAGAATGACATAAATCCCGCAGGAGATAATCACCCCTTCTTTGTACTGGTCCATGCCGTACAGCGCCGTCGCCGTTTGGTCGGTCAGCGGCCGCTCGACCCACAGGTTGCCGAGGAGCAGCAGCCCGAGCAGGCCAATCGTACCGAGAAGGCGGGTGAGGAGCGAGGGCGATTTAAACGCTGAGGTCAAGCTGTTTCTCCGTGAGGATGATCGTGTGATGGCAGCGAGGGCGTGAACGCCCGTGATTACGAGGGCATAAATGCCCTCGCTGGGGGGCGCGGACGCCAAAGACCCGCCTGCGCGGGCCAAGATTTCGGAGGTCGTCATTTCTTCTGCCGCGAAGGCGGCAGCTTGGCGTCTGCGCCCCCCAGCGAGGGCGTTCACGCCTTCGTCATTGATGTCCGAATTGGCTTTCTTACACTTTCTCCGGGGCCAGCCGCCCGAACAGGCCGGCGGGGCGAACGAGTAAAATCACAATCAGCAGAAAAAACGCGACGGCGTCTCGGTAGGTGCTCGGAACGCCGATTTGCGAGCCGTAAGCGACCACCAGGGTTTCGGCGAGGCCCATGACCAGGCCGCCGACCACCGCGCCGGGGATATTGCCGATGCCGCCGAGCACTGCCGCGACAAAGGCTTTGAGGCCCATCAAAACCCCGACATACGGCGTGAACGCCGTCCCCGTCAGCCCCGTCACCATCACCCCCGCCGCGCCGGCGAGCGCCGCGCCGAGGGCGAACGTGAACGCGATCACGGTGTTGGTGTTGATGCCCATCAAAGCCGCCGCGTCGGCGTCGAACGACACCGCCCGAACGGCCTTGCCGATCCGCGTGTACGTCACAATGTATGTCAGCAATGCCATCAAGGCCAGCGACAGGCCGAAAATCAGCAGCGTTTGAATACTCAGCGACAGGCCGAGCACAGACACGCGGCTCGGCAGGGCGACCACGGCGTTCCGCTGGATAAAACGCTGGTCCGACGAGAAAATCTGCGGCAGCAGGCCGAAATTTTCCAAAAACAGCGAAACGCCGATGGCGGTAATCAGCGCCGTCAAGCGCGAGGGCGTTCCGACCGCCCGGCGTTTTTGGGTGGTTCGCAGCAGCGCCCCGATGCCGAGCCAGACGACTGCCCCAATCGCAATCGCCGACGCTGGGGTGCGGTTGCCGTTCAGCGCAATGCCGTAAGCGACATATCCCGCCGCCCCGCCGAGAAACACGCTCGGCAGCACCCACGACCGGGTCCGCAGGGGCCGGTAGGCGGCCTGCTCGATCACCAGGCCCAATAACGCGCAGAGCAGCATGGCAATGAGCAGCACCAAAACGGCCCCAAGCGGCGACGGCAAGAGCGCTCCGAGCGGCGTGTGTCCCGGCAGCCAGGTTCCCAGCACGCCCGCCGCGCCGAGGCCCGCATACGCGCCGACCATGTACACGTCGCCGTGCGCAAAGTTGATCAGCTTCAGGACGCCGTAGACCATCGTGTAGCCGAGGGCGATCAGCGCATAAATCGAGCCGAGCTGGATGCCGATCAGAAGTTGTTCGAGAAGCTGGTGCATAGAGTTAAGGCAAGCCGGAGATGCCCCCCCGCCCCCAATAATGGGGGAGCAAGATTAGGAAAGGCAGGAAAGAGGGCGCAGCAAGCAGCGCCGCCACGCCATCACCTCTGACTCCCCCATTATTGGGGGCGGGGGGGCATCTTTGCTACGGGTTCACCGTAGACACATATTTGAACTCACTGCCGTGGATTTGCAGCACGACCGCAGGCTTGACCGCGTTGCGGTCCGGTCCGATCGTGATGGTGCCGGTGACGCCTTTGTAGCCGCGGGTGCCCGCAATCGCATCCCGCAGCGCGGCGCGGTAGGCGGGGGACGCATAATCGCCGTCCGCAGGAGCGGGGAGGCGCTTCATCGCATCGGCCAGAACGCCGACCGCGTCGTAGCCGAGCGCGGCCAGCGAGTCGGGCTGCTGACCCCCGTAGGCGGCTTTGTAGGCGGCGACGAACTTTTGGATCGTCGGGTCCGGGTTGCTCATGGACGAATGGTTGGTGAAGTAGGAGCCTTCCAGGGCCGCGTTCGGCCCGCCCGCGCCTTCCACCAATTTCGGCGAATCCCAGCCGTCGCCGCCGAGCAGCGGGACGTTCAGGCCGATGGCCCGCGCCTGCTTGGCAATCGGGCCGACCTGGCCGTAGTAGCCCGGCACATACAGCACATCCGGGTTGGTGGCTTTGATTTGCGTGAGCTGCGACGAAAAATCCACATCGTCTTTGCCGTAGTTCTGCGACAGCGTGATCGTCCCGCCGCCCTGCTGAAAGCTCTGCGTGAAGAACTTGGTCAGGCCGATAGAATAATCGTTGCCGGCATCGGTTAGAATCGCGGCTTTCTTGGCATGCAGCGTCCCGGCGGCGAACTTCGCGGCGGCGGTGCCCTGAAACGGGTCAATAAAGCAGACCCGGAACACATACGGGCCGGTTTGGGTGACTTTCGGGTTGGTGGACGACGGCGAGATCATCGGCACTTTGGCGGCATTGCAGATCGGCGCGGCTTGAATAGACAGGGTAGACGCCACTTCCCCGATCACCGCCGTCGGCTTGCTGCCGGTGATGATTTTTTTGACCACGTTTGAGGCCCCGTCGGGAGTCCCGCCGTCGTCCTGCACATCCACCGTCAGCATTTTGCCGTTGACGCCGCCCGCCGCGTTGACGGCTTTGATTGCAAGCTGTGCGCCGTTGTCCGTGGAGTGGCCGAATGTGGACTTGTCGCCGGTCAGCGAGCCGTACTCGCCGAGGGTGATCGTGTTTGCGCCGCCCACGGAGGAGGTGCCGGACGTGTTTGCAGTTTTGTTGGCGCAGCCGCCCGCGAGAAGCGCGAAAACGGCAGCAGGCGCGGCGAGGCAGGCGAAAAGACGCGCAGAGGCGCAGGGATTAGGCATGAATTCAGTTCCTTCAAAGAGTCGGTGTGAAAACAAAGAGTCGGTGTGAAAAAGGGTCGGGGCGGCATTGCCCGGAAGCGGATTGGAAGGCTTATTCGTCGCGGCGGGCGGCGATTCCTTCCCGCCCGGCAAGTTTTCTTGCCAGCGCAAAGCCGGCAAATCCGAAAAGGCCCGCCAGGGTCAAAAGCGACCCGTACAGCCCGAGCCGAAACGGGGTGGGGGCGTAGGTAAACACCAGCGTGTGCGGCCCGGCGGCGGGCACGGCGACTGCCCGCAGGCAGCCGTGATAAGTTTCAATCGGGACCGGGCGGCTGTCAAGCATCGCCGTCCAGCCTGCCGCCTGCGTGTCCTCCAAAATCAGCGTGTCGGGGGCCGCTGTCCGAAACGTCAGCGAGACCCGGTCGGGGCCGTCGTCGGTCAGCGTCACAGGCGACAGCGAATTTTCCAAATGCGCTCGGGGCTGCCAGCGCCGGTTGCGCGACAGGTACACCGACGCTTCCGGGCCGCTGTGCTGCCCCGGCGGGGACAGGGTGGGGGCGGCGCGGACGGCGGCAAGGCCCGGCAGGCTGCCTTCCGGCGGCGACACCCGGACCAGCGCGACATACTTGACTCCGAGCGCCCCGCTCAGCGCGGCTGCGTCGGACTTCTGCACCGCCGTCGCCTTCGGGTCAAACGCCCGCGCGGCATTTCCCGCCGCCGTTTCCGCGTTTCGGAGCGCCACGGGTTCATACCCGAATGCGTCCGAAATGCCGTAGGGCATCGTCAAGTTCGGGGTCAGCGTGTCTGCCCACCGCGCTTGATACTCCGGCACGGCCTGCTCGAAGTCTTTGTAATTTGTAAATCGCAGCCAGACCCCATTAGTCGGAGCCAGCACCCGCGCTTGGTGCGCCGACACATCCGGGTCGGCCAGCACCCGCGCGATATTCGGCGAGCGCGGCGACAAACTCGCCGGGTCCGCCAGCGGGTACAGGGTCTGCCCGAAATGCGCGAGGTCGAGAAAGGCCAGTCCGATCAGCCCGGCCGCCGCAAGAGACTTGGCCCGCAACGGCAGGCGCTCCAAGCCCATTCCGGCCAGCAGCGCCAGGGCAAAGCAGGCCGGAAGCAGGCACCGGGCGGGGTCATGGAACGACCGAACGCCCGGCAGGACGAAATAAGCGAGATGGTACAATCCGCCCCGCCCGCCGAGCGCCAGCCACAGGCTCACCCAAAAAACGCCAAGCCAGAACTTCGCCTCGCGCGACGCCGGGCGTCGCAGCCCGCTCAGGCCGCCCCAAAACGCCAGCGCAAACGGGGCGATGCCGACATAGCAGCACGTTTCCCACGCGTTTCCCCGCCCGGTCCAATTTCCACCGAACGGACTGCCGTGCCCGTTCGGCAGGACAAAATTGCCGAGCTGATCGAGCGGCAGGTAAAAGCGGTCCACCACCGCAAACGACAGATGGTGCCGCGCGGCGTCCCGGAACAAGGCCAGCGTCGGCAAAAGCTGCCCCAGCGCCAGGCCGCAGGCGACGAAAAGAGCCAGAAGGAAAAGCCCCCCCGCCCCAATTCTGGGGAGCAATACAGATTGGACCCGCGGGCGGCTTGGTTCCTCTCTTTTCCGGCTCCCCAGAATTGGGGCGGGGGGGCCAAGACCCAAAAATACCCCGTAGCCCAGCGCCAGATACAGCGTCAGCAGCGTCATCTGCACATGGGCGGCGAGAAGCTGCAAGCCCAAAACCGTGCCCAGCGCAAGCGCCGCCGAGACGCGGCGGGTTCGGAGCAGGCGATACAGGAACAGCAAAATCCAGGGCAGCCAGGCGGACGCCTGCACCATGTTCGGGAACTGTTCCTTCGACACAAGCTGCCCGCCGAACATAAACGCCACGGCGGCCAGCAGCGCCGGCGCGACGCCGAGCGCGAGCGCACGCCGGGCAAACGCATAAGTCCCGAGGCCCGCTATCCAGACATGCAGCGCCACGGTGAGATTCAGAAACTGCGCGGCGGACACAAACGGCAGCAGGGCGGTCAGCGGGTACAGCGGCCACGCCTGCGGGTTGCCGACAAACGGCGTCCCGCACAAAATCAGCGGGTTCCACAGCGGCACTCGGCCCGCATTTAAGTTTTGCTTCAAGAAGTCCGTCATCGGCGCAAAGTACAGGCCGATGTCGCCCCAGTAGAGCGCCTGCCCCCCAGCCACTTGACGCCAAAAATAAACCACCGTCAGTCCAAGCAGCAGCGCGGCGGCGAAAAGCCGCGCTTGCCGAGGGCGCGTTTTTGGTGTAGAATGAGGGGAGCTTGCAGAGCTGTCGGCGGAAAAGCGCACGGCACCAAGTATGTCACGGGAGAGAACACTTTGTCAATGCGTACAGTGGCAATCATCGGGGGGACGGGCTTCGGCGACGCGCTTGCGGCCGGAGTCCCCGAAGTCGCAGACACCGAGTACGGGGCGGCGTCACTGACCCGCACCGTTCTGGCCGACGACCTGACTGTGCTGTTTCTCGCCCGGCACGGCGCGGGCCATTCCCTGCCGCCGCACCGGATCAACCACCGGGCCAACATCGCCGCCCTGCGCGATTTGAACGCCGAGGCCGTGTTCGCCACCACTGCCGTCGGCTCCCTGCGGCCCGAGATCGCCCCCGGCGACTTTGTTGTGCTCGACGACTTTCTCGATGTGACCAAAGGGGAAATCGTGACATTTTTCTCTGAGCCGGGCCAAGTCAAGCACACCGACTTTGTGCACCCCTACGACCCCGGCCTGCGCGGCATTCTCCTTGAAACCCTGCCGCCTGCGCTTGCCGCCTGCGTCCACTCGCACGGCACTTACCTGTGCACGTCGGGGCCGCGCTACGAGACCCCCGCCGAAGTGCGCTTGTTTGCGTCGTGGGGCGGCTCGGTGGTCGGCATGACCGGCGCTCCCGAAGCTGTTTTGTGCCGCGAAGCCGGCCTGCGCTACGCCGGGGTCGCCCTTGTCACCAACTACGGCACGGGACTAGTGACAGAGACCCCGCTGTCCCACGCCGAAGTCGAGGCTGAAATGGCAAAAAACCGCCCCGCCCTCGCCGCCTGGCTCCTGCGGGCCGCGCACGCGGTGTAAAGGTCAATGAGCAAGCCGCAGGGCCGAGGCCAGAAGAAAGCAGGCAAAGGCCAGCAGGGCGGCCCAAGCGCCGATGATATGGAACTGTTCGGTTTTGGCGATCTTCTCCCGCCAGCCCGGCGGCGGGCTGCTCGGGTCCCAGTCGAGCGTTGCCGCGTTGACCGGCACCGTGCCGACAATCCGTACCCCAATCCAGAGCGCCAGCGCCAGCAGGGCCGCAAGGCGAAACACTGCGCCGGGGGCCGCGCCGTCCCGCACCGTCAGGGCGACGCCGGACAGCAGGGTCGGGCCGAAAAACGCCGGCACGAGCCAGCGCAGCCGGCGGATTACGCCCTGCCGCAGCACAAGCTGCGGCGTCTCGCCCAGCGCCGCCGTGGGGCCGTGGAAGCCGTAGTGGGCCGCGACTTCCAGGCCCGCCAGAATGCCGGCAAAGAACAAATTCACAAATTCCAGAATTAAACGGCTCATCGTGTATCGGTATCTCATTATAGCCTCCAAAGTGCTGTATAATGAACCGATAATACCTATTATTTTCGGGGCGTTTTTGGAATGGAAAGGCAAAAATCATGCAGAAAATCACGGGGGGCTTCTGCCTCGCGCTGGGACTTTTTTCGCTGGCGGCGCTTTCAGCCCGCGCAGACGACGATGTGACGCCGTTTCAGCAGTCCGAGCACTTTGTCGTCACCGGCACGGTGCAGTCGGTCAGCGAGGACCGGATGGTGGTCGGCGGGTCCGATGACCATCGGTATGTGGTGGACGCCTACGGCGCGGACATCAAGCTGCCCGGCAGCCGGCCCGGCGACACGGCCACTCTGATGCGCGGAATGCACGTCCGGGTGGCCGGGACGCTGCTGGGCCGCAACCTGCTCGAAGCCGACCATCTCAGCGTTCTCGCCGATCCCGCCCCCGTCCAAGTGATCGCGCCGGTCCCGGCGGCAGTTGCCGCCGCCGGGCCGCAGCTTACTCTGGATGCGCTGGTGCGGGACGTGGACGCGGCGCACTCGCAGGTGACGCTGCTGGGCGACGACGACAAGCGGTACACGGCGGACACGCGCCAGACCGATATTATTCTGCGCGGCACCGAGCGGGCCGGCGTAACCTCGGATTTGGCCCACGGCATGCGGGTCCATTTGGTCGGCGTCCTCCAGCCCGGCGGGCTGGTCGAAGCCGACCGTATCCGTGTCCTGCCGCCCCTCGACGCTCCCGCCCCGGCGGCCTCCGCGCCGGTCGCCGCCCCTGAAAACATGGACGCCTACACTGGCCTGCTGGTTGACTGCCGGTCGCTTCCGAGCATCAGCCGCTCGCCCGCCCCGGCGATCTACGCGTCCCTGCCCGACCCGTCGCTGCTGTATCCCGACCGCTCGCATGTCCCGACCCCCGATGAAGTGCAGGAAGAGTCCATCGTCCGCTACTACTGGACCGTGGACTCGGCGGCGTCCGGCGTCGGCGGCACCAACCCGCTGATTTTAACCGCCCAAGCCGTCCTCGGCCCCGCCAAAGACGCCGTCCAGCTTACGCCCGAAGACGCCGCCCGCTTTCAGACCTTAGACAAGCGCCTGCACTTCACCCGCACCTGGAAAGTCGGCTTTCTGATGCCTGCCGATCATTAGCTTCCAGGCAGCATAAGCCGCCGCGCCGTAACTGGCGCGGCGGCTTTTTTGCGTCTTAGGTCAAAACGAGGTAAGATAGAGACGAGAGAACGCTTGGAGAACTGCTGATGAATATACGTTTCCATAACTTAGGCAAGATCAAAGAAACCGAACTCGACCTAAAGCCGATGACGGTTATCATTGGGCCAAACAACTCCAATAAAACCTATATTGCCTACTCGGTTTATGGATTGTGGCAAAGCCTAGTCAATGTCGCTTATGGGAGTGATTTGCAGCTTAAAGGCCACGCTGACGGATCAATGTCCGTTGAAGTAGCTTCTTTGCGGGAAGCTTTTACAGCTCAGAACCAGCGTTTTATCGAAGATTTCGCAAGAGGGTTAGCAAATTTTTACCAAGACTCTAGTAATACTCTGTTTTCCAACACCCAGTATCAAGTAGCTGTATCGAAAGAGGAGTTCAACGACCTGCTTGCGTCCCTGTTGGAGACAACGATGAATGTGTCCAACATCGGTCCCCTCGCGTTATCAGTCAAGGGCGATACATTATTGTTGACTTCCATAAAGGGTGTTGGCCTTGAGGCAAAAAATACTGGCGAAGTGAACAGAATACGCGGAGCTTTTCGCCATGAAGCTAGCTTGGTATTAGATTTTGCTCTGCGAACCAAGCTTTTTGGACACCCTTACCTTCTGCCTGCCGAACGCAATGCTTTTGTGATCACCTACAAAGTGCTTGCCAATCGGCGGCTAAAACTTATGCTGGATGCCCAGCGCCGGTTATTCAGCAGCCGTGAAACATCGAAGCGTCAGGTAGACTTGCTGAAAGAGGCTGGGGAAGTACGCTACCCGCAGCCGATTGAGGATTTCCTGGAATTGCTGTTTGAGATTGAGACAGAGACTAAGCCTTTTCCACAGAACGGCATGGGTAAGCTTGCGACTGACATTGAAAACAGCATTCAGAACGGCAACAAGATCAACTTCCGGGCGACGGCGCTAGGCGGTCAGGAGATTATGGTGGATGTCGGCGGCGGTCTGAACATTGACTTGTACAATGCTTCGTCTTCCATCAAGCAGCTTGCGCCGTTATTGCTGTACCTGCGTTACCGGGCCTCGAAAGGCGATCTGCTGATTATAGATGAGCCGGAGATGAATCTGCACCCGGAGTCGCAGGCAAAGCTGCTGGAAGTGCTGGCGATGCTGGTCAACGAAGGGGTTTATGTGCTGCTGACGACGCATAGCCCCTACATCATGGCCCACCTAAACAACTTGGCGCAGGCCACAGAAGTCTCAGCGGCAGCCAAGCGCAAGCAGGCCAAGTCGCTCTATTTAGGGGACTCAGCGGCTCTACTGGACATGGACCAAATCAGCGCTTACGAGATGCGGGACAATCAACTGCATTCGCTCAAAGACCCGGACTATGGAATTCGCTGGGACACGCTCAGCGATGTTTCCGGCGAATTGCAGCAGAAGTTCTTTCAAATCTACGAGGAAGGACACACGCCGGAACGTGCTAAAACGACCCGCAAGCCTGCAAAAACTTCGGGCCAGTAAAGACGGCCCCCTGGACACCGACCAGTTCAATTTTCTGGAAAATCTTTTGGTCTTCCGAACCCTGGAAAAGCTGTCGGTTCCGGCGGAAAGCGGCGTCAAGTTCAGTGTCAGCCGCCAAAAAGGGGAGCCTGGAATCTGCCTGCTGATTCACATAGACAATCAGCGCTTCCCGATCTTTGAAGCCGATGCTCCGCGCCCTGATTATTTAGCCCTTTATTTCCACGGCGACGGCTGCCTCTGCACAATCATTGAGATGAAAAGTAGGGACAACAAAAAACTTGAGCATGGCTTGGACCAAATCAAGTCACTCGCCGATAGGCTGAAAGCGGAGTTCAAGGAGCATCTGCCGCGCGGGTTCAATCTCAAAGTGCAGGGGATTTTGCTGTGCCAGATCAACGCGCAGGTGCCGGGTCCGAAAATCCAGAAAATGGCGAAAGAAGGGCTGACGATCTTTCCGGCGCAGTGCAATGACCGGGCGGAACTCTATCCGTATATCTCAAAAACGAATGACCTCAACAGCCGTTTCTTGAACAAGCCGCGCCGCGATCCGACCGACCGAAGCGCAACGGAGCAGATGATGTCATGCGACACGTTAAGCCGGCGGCTGCCCGATAACTCTGCCGAGGCAAGACCGGACTCAGGCTTGTACATCAATTTTGTCTTGTCCGAGGCGAACGAATACGCAGCGCTTGCAGTTCGCGCTAAAAAGTGTGTATTTTTCGTCAAAGAACAGGGCGCGGAGTACCGGCAAAGGCTGTCGGCGGATATTATCGCGAACGGCTTGGAAGACAAATTTGATGTGGAGCCGATGCGGGAGGATTGAGAACAAAGACCAGCAAGCGCCGCCCGGTCATCACTGGCCGGGCGGCGCTTTGTTCTGCGAAGTCACCCTGTAAGCCGGGTTCTGTGTTTGTGTGGCCATCTCTCTGGGACAGCCATTGCTGACTGCCTCAAGCGGCGTTCGCAGGCGCGTCGCCCCTTGCCATTCCAGGCGAGGGCGAAGGGGTTCAAGCCGCGCCCTCCTGCCTTGCTCCCGATGGGGTTTACCCGGCGTCCGCGTTTCCGCGAACCCGGTGCGCTCTTACTTTAAGTCCCGAAGGACCGCACCATTTCGCCCTTACCCCGGCGCGTCTTTGCAGGCACGCGGGGCGGTATGTTTCTGTGGCACTTTCCGGCGGGTCGCCCCGCCCGGCCGTTAGCCGGCATCGCTGCCCTGTGGAGTCCGGACTTTCCTCTGCCTCGCGCCCGGCGGCACGCGCAGCGGCCACCCGGATGACTTCGGCGTTAAGTATAGCACATAAGTCCAGGGCATAAGCACAGCCCGGTAAAGTTTCCCCGTACTTGTGCCGACAATGGACGGCATGAACGGGCTTGATATTGGACTGATTTTAGTGATTGTCGCGGTGGGAGTTGTCGGCCTCGTGCGCGGC
This sequence comes from Capsulimonadaceae bacterium, assembly GCA_965246745.1. Classification (GTDB taxonomy): domain Bacteria; phylum Armatimonadota; class Armatimonadia; order Armatimonadales; family Capsulimonadaceae; genus JANXMY01. The sequence goes on along the minus strand of OZ251980.1, from coordinate 256,203 downwards.
TTCGGACGAACCGCGCTGGACGCGCTGGCGCTGTACGCCGCGCTGTGGGGGGCGTCGCTGGCTGCCCCGGCTGTGGCCGCGCGGGTGTCGTTTCATGCCGGCGGGGCGGGGATCAATGAAAGCTGGGCGTTTACCCTGCTGTTTCTTGTGCTCGGGCCGCTGCTGCTCGGCGTGTCCTGGTATGTGTACGGCCTGACGCAGCTCGACCTCGGCATGTTCGACAAGCTGCTCGGCCTCGCGGCGGGCCTTGCCGCCGGGGTGATTGTTGCCCACGCGCTGACCGAAACCCTGGTCATGGGCGACCCGAAATGCGTCGCCGCCGCCGCGCCGGTCAACACGGGCACGGTCGGCAGCGAAGTGTACGGCTTTCCCGGCTACCATGCCCTGCTTGATACCGTGACCGGCGCGAAGACCTATATGAAAGACGCCCCCAATCCGTCGTCAATGGCCGGCAAATAACCGAAAATAGCCCGAAAATAACCTGAAACTTCCCGGTTTACCCCAAAACCGGCCCTTCCGACGCCTTCGCGCCCTGAAAGGCTTGACGCCCTTCTCGCTGCCGTGTATAATGAACATGCGCCTCCGGCCTTTCTCGGCCCGGTCCCGCCGCATTTCATTAATCCATCACATTTCTCACGGCTTAACAGCAAGGGGTCATCATGCAAGGCAGTCTTCCCAGCAGCAATTTATTCTCGGTCGGCGTGGACTTGTTCGGCGAAGTCCAGCGCGTCCTCGGCAGCGCCGGCGTGCGCGGCCTGCGGATCAAGTTCGGCAACCGCTTGATCAAAGAAATTCCCGTCGCGCCGCTTTCTACCGCCGCCACCGTGGCGATTGTGCTGATTGCCGTCATCGTGTCCACGCTGTCCATTGAGATTGACCACGAGCCGGCCGTCAATCCCGCGCGTTGATCTGCGGCGCACTTCTTTTCCCAAATTTCCCCTCCAGTGAGGCTCCCTTTGTTCAGAACCCAGTCCAGCGAGTGGAGCGCCGCCGGTGATCTCTCCGACCGCCTGCGCCAGTCCCAGCTTAAATACGCCGACATGCCCGACCGGGAAATTGTTTCCCGCGCCCAGCGCGGCGAAAACGCCGCCGCCGAATACCTGCTGTATAAATACCGCAATTTGGTCCGCACCAAAGTCAAGTCGTACTTTCTGGTCGGAGCCGAAAAAGAAGACCTGCTGCAAGTCGGCCAAATCGGACTGTGGCAGGCGATTATTGATTTTCGGTCCGACAAAGCGATTTCCTTCCCGGCATTCGCCAAAGTCTGCATCACCCGCCATATCATCACGGCGATCAAGACCGCCACGCGTCAAAAGCAGATGCCGCTGAACCAATCCCTGTCGCTCGAAAGCCCGTCGGAAGACCCCGCGACCGACTGGAACTTGTCGGACATCCTGCCCAATTTAGGCGGCTCCGACCCGGAAGACATGGTGCTGCGAAACGAAGACACCAAAATCCTGCACGAGACCTTGCAGCAGGTCTTGTCCGACTTCGAGTGGCACGTTTTGTCCGGCTACCAACTCGGCAAATCATACCGCGAAATCGCGTCGGAGCTGCGCTGCAACACCAAAAGCGTGGACAACGCCCTGGCCCGCATCAAGCGCAAAGTCAGCGGCGTCGCCATCGGCGATGCCGACTTAAGCGAACTTCTGTAGCTATAATTCATTGCTCTTGCCCGCCGTATATTCGATGACCGGCGGGCTTTTTACTGTATCTGAGTATGGCAGGAAACACGAGACCCCTATGTACCGTGTGGCAGACGACTCCGCGTTCCTCGGCATCTTCGACCCCTGCGCTTATATTTCCTACATTGGCGAAGAGTGGGAAGATGATCTTGTAGACCATTTCAAGGCCGAGATGTACCGTTATCGCCTGCTGCTGTGGGGGACAGGCCGCGAAGGCTTTTGGTCGGTTGAAGTGCGCCGGGAAGCAAGCGCTGTGACGGGGTTTCGAGAGTTTGCCGGCCCGATTGTCGCCACCGAAACCCTGTTGTGCCTCACATCCTACGATAGCCTGGCAGCAGGCGCAATGTTTCAACATTTCTCCCTGCCGGAAGCACACGAACGCGGCCTTTGCATTGCCGTCACGCCGGGGGCGTACCAGTGCCGGATTATTCAAATGCAGGACCCGGACGAATGCGTTGAAACGACGGTGGCCGACTTTGTGATTGAGCTTTTGCCGACCGACCGGCCTGCCGCACCCTGGACGACTTTCCCGGATGAACACCTTCTGGAATAGGGTACACTCAGCCTATGAGCATGACTGCGGAAAAACAGGCTGTCCGAACGCTGACCTACGCAGAGTATTTGGCGGAAGGCACGATCAGCCGCCGCTACGAGATTGTCAGCGGAGTGCGCGTCTGGATGCCGAACCCGACTGTCCGCCATCAGGACGTTCTTTTCAACATTGCGGCGGCCTTGAAAGCCTTCGGGCGCAGCAGCGGGGCCGGACGAATGGTGGTCGCCGCCTGCGACGTGCTCATTGATTACTCGCCCCTGAGAACCCGTCAGCCGGATGTGCTGTTTATCAGTCACGCGCGGTTCGGCAGCCGGGACCCGCTCGACCCCGGCGCACTTGACCCGGCCCCGGAGCTTGTGGTGGAAGTGCTGTCGCCGAGCGACACAAACGCAGTTCTCTCGGGCAAGCTGAGGGACTTCCGGCGGGTGGACGTGCGCGAATGCTGGATTGTGAACTTGGACACGCAGACGGTGGACGTGCTGCGACTGTCGCCGGACCGCGAAGAGACAATGGCAAGCTGCGGTCCCGGCGAGACGGTGCAGTCCGCCGTGTTTCCGGCGCTGACGGTGCAAGTCTCTGAAATCTTTGCGGCGTAGTGTGCTGCCAAGAGCGATTTCGCGGTTGGCATTATTCTTGCAAGAACGGTTGTTATGACACTCGCCGTAATTTCCACTCGTTTTCAGGCTGCCGCGAAGCGCCGCTCGGGGCTGGTGACGCAGGGGGAGCAGGCGCTTCTCGGCGTCCTGCTGGCGGTGGCGGCGACGCTGTTTGTGATGCAGGGGTTCTGCGTCTCCGGGGCGTGCATGCAGCCGCATTTGTTCACCGGCGAGCGGGTGCTGGCGAACAAGCTGGCTTATGCGCTGGCGGCCCCGAAGCGCGGCGAGATTGTGATTTTCGAGTACCCGAAAGACCCCCGGCAGATTTATGTCAAGCGGGTGGTCGGCCTGCCCGGCGAAACGGTCGCGATGCAGGGCGGCGTGATGACCATCAACGGACAGCCCCTGCCGGAGCCGTACAAGACCTACGAAGCGCACGGCGACATGACCCCGCGCACGGTTCCGGCCGGGGAGTATTTCGTGATGGGCGACAACCGGGACGTGTCCGACGACAGCCGGTACTGGGGCGAGCTGCCCCGCACGGATATTATCGGCCGGGCCGTCGCCTGCTACTGGCCGCCGTCGCAGTGTCAAATTCTTCGCTAGATTCAAGGAGCCGTCAAGGGCAGGACGCCGCGAACCGTGTGGAGAACCCCGATGCTCTGTCGCCAAGTGTTCTGGAAACGATGCTTTTCTTTTGCGGCCCTTGCCTGCGCCGCGCTCTGCCTGGCCCGCCCTGCCGCCGCGCAGATCGGCGGGGCGGACCTGCCGGATTTGTCCGGCCTGGCCGGCGCGATTGAAAAATCCACGGCCGCGCCGCCGGCCAAAAAAGCCGCTCCCGCCGGCATTTACCATTCCGGCCTCGCCGTGCCCTCGGTGCATCCCGGCGAAACGTCCAAAAGCATTGTCCGGCAGATGCGCGAGCCGATTGAAAAGAAGTCCGGGCCGAATGCCGCGCTGCAAAAGCTGGAAGACGGGATGCCGGCGCTGCTCACCCAGCTTGAAGCCTACCTGCCGAAACAGGGCCTCGCCAAGCGCGACCTCGGCGTCGCGTTCGGCGTTTTTTTCGTCAAAAACTGGGAAACGGCGAACCATCTGACTTTGAGCGACCCGACCGAGATCAAGCTGATCCAAGCCGTCGGCGACAGCGCGGCGGCGAAATACAAAGTCAAATTCGCCGCCATGACCCCGGCGGCGAAAGAAAAGACCTACGAGCAGGTGCTGATGTCAACGATTTTGATCAGCACGCTCACCGAAGCGTTCGACAAGGCCGGCAAGACCGCCGAAGCGGCCGGCTTCCGCAAGGCGGCAGCATCGGTCTTCACAGCGCTGGTCGGCACCGCGCCGGACATGATTGACATCTCGCCCGACGGCAAAGTGACCGGCCCGCCGCCCGCCCCGCCGGTCTCCGGCGGCATCCTGCCGCCGGGCGGGGACGACCCGGCCCCCAATGCCCCTGCGCCGCCGACCGACACGCCGGCACAGCCGGCCCCTGATGCCCCAATGGAACCCGGCAAGCCCGGCGCTCGCGCCCTGCCGCCCGGCGGCGGCATTAAACCCGCGCAGATCGCGGGCGTGTACACCGCGCAGGTCATTCGGGTCGGCGTCGGCGGCGGGATGACCATGCCGTTTGTGCCGATCCTCGCGCTCAAAGACGGAACGTATCTGGAGGACTTTGACGTGCCGCCGTCAGACCTAAATCTGGCTGCCTCGCGCCGCAGCTCCCCGTCCGAATGGGGCCGCTGGCGCTTCAACGCTGCTGTCGGGTCCGGCGAGCATCAGTGGAAAGGCGCAGCGAAGCATATTCAAATTCAAGGCAAAAAAGGCGCGTGGGAAACCGCCGACTGGATCGGGCCGCTGCTCGGCGCGGCCCCCGATGAGCGCTTGTCCGGGGTCTGCAAAACCAGCGGCGGGGGCGGCAGCGCGGCGTCCGGCTTTTCTTACGGCTTTGAAGAGGTCTACACGTTCTCGCCCGACGGCCGTTACCAATTCGGCAAAAGCGCCGGGTTTTCGTCGAGCAGCGAAGTCAACGGCACGGTGGTCGGCAGCACGCAGAGCAAGCAGCCGCAGCGCGGGACCTACACGGTCGGCAATTACGCTCTCACGCTCCGCGCGAGCGACGGCACGGTCAAGCGCCTGGCGTTTGCCCGCACCCCTGACGGCCTGGTGTTCCTCGCCGGCTCGGTCTACACGATGGAAGACGCCAAAACCGCGCAGTCAAGATAACATAGAAGGCTGCTCATGTCCCGAAAACCTGTTCTCGGCCTTTTGGCGGCCTGCGCCGTTCTCTGCGCCGCTGTTCCCGCCCGCGCCCAGATCGGTCGGGCCGACCTGCCTGACTTGTCGGGCCTGGCGGGGGCGATTGAGCGCTCGGTCAAGGCCGCGCCCGCTCCGCCCGCCGGGACGGTGTTCCGCACGGGTCTGGACGTCCCTTCGGTCCATCCCGGCGCGTCCGCCCAGGGCTTTTGCCGGACATTGCGGCAGGCGATGGAAGCCCAAAGCGGCCCAAGCCCGGCGATGGTAAAGCTGGAAGCCGCCATGCCGTCGGCCCTGTCGGGCTTTGAGACGTATTTGGTCGGGCGCGGCTTCGCGAAGCGGGATTTGGGCGTCGCGATGGGCGTCTTTTTCGTCGAAAACTGGAAAACGGCGACAGGCGGCTCGCTCAGCGACGCCGCCGAAGCAAGCGCCGTCCGCGCGGTCGCCGCGCTGGCCGGAAGCAAATACAGGGCCAAGTTTGCCGGGCTGCCGCCGGAGCGCAAAGAAAAGGCTTACGAGACGCTGATTGCCAGCACGATGCTGCTGAATCAGTTCGCCCAGGCATTTGAGAAGGCCGGCAAGACTCAGGACGCGGCGGCGATGCGCCATGCCGCCGGGACGCTCTTTGCGAAAGTGGTCGGCGCTCCGCCGTCCACCGTCAAAATCGCCGCCGACGGGCGCATTTCCGGGACGCCGGCGGCGCACGACGCGGCGCATCCCGGCGCGAACCCGCTGCCCCCGGCGCATCCCGGCGCGGGCGTCTCTGAGGCGCAGATCGCCGGGATCTACTGCCGGCCTGCTTACGGCGGCGGGGTGGGCGGGGGCGTTTCGGTCTCCTATGAGCCGGTTCTGGTGCTCAAGGACGGCACCTACTGCGGCGGCTTCGACGCCCCGCCGTCCGAGTTCGACGCCGCCGCGTCCCGCCGCAAAGACCCGAGTGCGTGGGGCCGGTGGCGGCGCAGCGGCGGGGAGATTCAGACGGAAAACCGGGGCGGCGGGTGGGAGAAATCGGGCTGGATCGGCCCGCTGCCGCCAAGCGGGCCGGGGCAGACTCTCTCGGGCCGGTACACGAGCATCAGCGGCGGCGGTGATGCCGCGCTCGGCGGCGGCGTCACGATCGGCATCACCGATGAGTTCACGTTCCTGCCAGGCGGGCGTTTTGTTGCCGGTCATACCAACTCGATCTCGTCGGCAAGTGTCGCGGGCGGCGCAAGCCGGTCGGCCAGTGGGACGTATGCGATCAGCCGCAACGCGATCACGCTGCGTTTCGCCGACGGCACTGTTAAGCGCTGGTCTTACGGCAAAACCGCCGACGGCCTGGTGTTCCTGCACGGCAAGGCGTATGTGGACGACAAGTGATGGTTACAGCCCGTGCGTCCGCTTTACTTGCTCCAGCAGCACCGTGATGTCCGGCTCCCGTGCGGCGGTCGGCGGCGGGCCGAGCGGGTCAGGTGTCTCGGTGTCGCCGAGCCAGACGGCGAGCGTTCCCAGCACCCCATAAGCCAGCGCTTCGAGGTCGTAGCCGCCTTCAAGAATGCCGACCAGCCGGCCGGGGCAGTGAGCGTCGGAGATTTCGAGCAGGCTGCGCGAGAGGGCCGCCAGGCCGCGCACGGTCAGCCGCTCCCGGATGCCCGCCACATAGCGCGAGTTGCGCCAGTGAGCATCGTACCCCGCCGACACGATCACTATCTCAGGCTGAAAGCGCCGGGCCAGCGGGCGCAAAATGGTATCAAATGCCTGCAAAAAGCCCGCTTCGCCGACATCAGGCGGCAGGGGGATATTGACCGTATACCCGATGCCCGCGCCGCGTCCCGTTTCGTCCATCGCTCCCGTGAACGGGTACGCGGGCGACTGATGAGTCGAAAAGTACAGCACATCCGGCGACTCATAAAAGCAGTCCTGAATGCCGTTGCCGTGGTGAACATCGAAGTCTACTAAGAGCACCCGCGACAAGCCGTGCTGCGAAACCGCGTGGGCCGCTGCGACGGCGGCATTGTTCAAGATGCAGAACCCCATCGCCCGGTCCGGCGGCGCATGGTGCCCCGGCGGACGCACCACGGCGAAAGCCGCGTCCATCCCGCCGGTCAGAACCGCATCCACCGCGCCGATGCTCGCCCCGGCGGCCGCCGTCGCGGCCTGCCACGACCCCGGCGACGCGACCGTATCCCCGCCGTCCAAGTACCCGCCGCTTTGCGCGACAATCGCCTCCACAAAGTCCAGATACTTCGCCGGATGCACCCGCTCCATCTGCTCCCGCGTCGCCGGCATGACGGGAAGCCGCGCCAGACGCGCGAGCATTCCCGACGACTCCAGCAGCGCCATGACTTCTGCGACCCGCGCGGGCCGCTCCGGGTGTCCTTCCGGCGGCGTGTGCTCGAGCACGGCAGGGTCGTGCAACAGGGCGACTTTTTTATCGGGCATGGGCGGGGTGTTCCTAAAAGATGATCAGAGGCTACAAATCACGGGGCTGAACCCCCGTGCTTTAAAGAACAATTCCCCGCCTTCGCGGGCATCGGAGCTATTTGCGGGCATCCGAGCGATTTATCGTTACATCTTCGCCCGCGAAGGCGGGAGTTTGCCCTTCAAAGCACGGGGGTTCAGCCCCGTGATTTGTAGCCTCCGCGTCGTCTAAAATGCCAGCAAATCCGCCGTCAGCAGCGCCCGATGCTCCGCCGGCATCACGGCATCGGCGTTTAAGTGCTGCGGATTCATCGGATGCGAGATGTCAAAGCCGGGAAACCCGCCCCAGCGGAAGCACTCGCGCAGATAATCCACAAACGTCGTGTCGTGCCATTCATAAAGGAGTGGCGCATCGGCAGCGGGGCAGGGCATCTTGATTTGGTAGGCAGCGCCGCCGCTGTAACCGCCTTTGTGAACATACTCCGGCCCGACCGGAATACAAAACGGCCCAGCGTCTTCAATCCCGTCGGCAAGGTCTCCCTGCCATTCGCTGAGTATCTCGAAAGCCGCCTCAATGGGATCAATGACCAGCGGGTCGGTGTAAACTTTCGGCCAGCGGGCGTTGAACCCGATTAAATCCACTGCGCCGCCGACCTCATACCAGGCCCGGAGAGACAGCGGCAACGGACCGGCCTGCGCTTCCATCTCCACGATTTGGTCATTGACATCATCTGCGGGCGGCTGGCGACCGACAAATGCAACTTGGGAGTTGTCAAAATCGTACTTGATTGTCTGCAAGCGCGAAACAATACGCTCGGCATTCTCGCGGACGCGGGACATGGTTTCACGCGCGACGGCGAGCGCGTCGGACAGAACAGGCTCCCGCCTGACCTGCTCGCCGAGCGCGGTCAGCTCTGCCCAAACCTGCGCCTGCTCGCCGTTCCGGTAGCGCTCTAAATACGTCGGCATGGGTTAATCTTCGGGCCGGTCGCCGGGCGGGATGCCCCGGACGCTGGCCCGCTCGGGCGGGTCCAGGGTCATGTCCTGCGTGACGCGCACCTGGCAGGACAAGCGGTACTGGCCGAGCAGGCCGTCTTCTTCCAGCGTTTCGCGCTCGGCGGGGTTCATCTCGGACGGCTCGCCGCTGAGAAAATGCACTTTACACGTCGTGCAGCGAGCCTGCCCGCCGCAGCGGTGCAGGAGGTCGTAGCCGGAGTCTTCAATGGCGAGGGTCAGCTTTTTGCCGCTTTCGACCTCAAATGGGGTCTGTCCTTCAATCGTTACGGTCGGCATGATTTTCTCTTTTTCTTGAAAGATTTCGGAAGGGCGAACACGAGGTTCGCCCCAACGGGTTTAGGCTGTAGGGCGCGAACCTTGTGTTCGCCCTTCCTTGTGTTCGCCCTTCTTCTCTGAGGCATGTCTATCGGTTCCACCAGCTTCGGCCCGTCTCGGTCAGCATCTTGTCGGCCTCGTCGGGACCCCAGCTTCCGGCGGGGTAGTTCGGCAGGGCAGGGGGCTGATGCTCCGCCCAGTTTTTCAAGACCGGGGTAATCAGGCCCCACTCGGCCTCGACTTCATCATCGCGGGTGAACAGCGACGGGTCTCCCAAAAGGGCGTCCATGATCAGCCGCTCATACGCATCGTGGATGCGCTGGCCGAACGAAGTGCCGTAGGTGAAATTCATATCCACGGACTGCACAACGGTCTTTTGGCCCGGCGGCTTCGCGCCGAGGCGCATGGAAATGCCTTCGTTGGGCTGAACCCGGATGGTGATGACATTCGGCTCCTCGGGCTGTTTGTCCGCCGTGGCAACCAGCACCGTCGGCAGGGCTTTAAATGTGACGTTGACTTCCGTGACCCGCTCGGGCAGGCGCTTTCCGGCGCGGACATAAAACGGCACGCCGGCCCAGCGCCAGTTCTGAATCTCCAGCTTCAAGGCGACAAACGAATCCGTCACCGACTCTTTGGGCACATTCGGCTCGTCGCGGTACGCCGGAACGTCCTTGTCGCCCAGCTTGCCCGCGCCGTACTGGCCGCGCACGACGCATTTGTCGCAGTCGTCGCCCAAAATCGGCTTGATGGCCCGCAGGACTTTGGCTTTTTCGTCGCGGATGTCGCTTGCCGACAGCGTGTTCGGCGGCTCCATCGCAATCAAGGCCAGCATTTGCAGCGCATGGCTCTGCACCATGTCCCGCAGCTCGCCGGCGTGGTCAAAGTAGCCCGCCCGCTGCTCGACCCCGACCGTTTCGGCGACCGTTACCTGCACGTTGTCAATATATTTGGAGTTCCACAGCGGCTCGAAAAGCAGATTGGCAAATCGAAAGACAAAAATGTTCTGGACCGTTTCTTTGCCGAGATAATGGTCAATGCGGTAAATCTGGTCTTCGTCAAAGACTTGTTTCAGCTCGGTGTTCAAGGCGCGGGCGCTGTCGAGGTCCGACCCGAACGGCTTTTCGACGATAATGCGCGTAAAGCCCGCGCTGTCTTTTTCGTCGCCGGCCTTGACCAAGCCTGCCGTGCCGAGCTGCTGAATCACGGTGGTGTAGGTGCTGGGCGGAGTGGCGAGATAGTACAAGCGGTTGCCCTGCGTGCCGTCGGTGCTGTCGAACTTGTCCAGCCGCTCTTTGAGCCAGCTAAACCCGGCGGCATTGTCGAAGTCCGAGCGGTGAAAAACGACCCGCTTGGCGAACTTCTGCCAGGCCGGCTGGAAGTCTTTCCAGAGGTCCGCCGCGAATTCTTGCAGCGAGCCTTGCAGCTCGTCGCGGAACGAATGGTCGGAAAAGTCGCGCCGGGCGAAGCCGACAATCTTGAAATGGTCCGGCAGCAGGTTCTGGGTTTCCAGCGAAAACAGCGCCGGAATCAGCTTGCGATGGGTCAGGTCGCCGGTCGCGCCGAAGATGACCAGGCAGCAGGGGGGGATAGGCCGCTCAATCAGCATCGGGTCCGGCGCGGCCCCGTCGGCGGGCTTTGTTTCAAGCGGTGCTTGCGTGGTGGTCATAGCAACTCCATAAATGACGAAATAGTCTTACTCAAGTGATTGGATATAGGCCACAAGCGTTTGGATTTGGCCGGGCGTAAGCTGGTCTTTGTACGCCGGCATCTGCCCTTCGAACCCGTTGGCGATATTACGGGCGATTTTGGCATCGGGGTCGCCGAGATGATGCAGCGACGGCCCGAGGTTGCCCTGTGCGCTTGCCCCGTGGCAGCCGACGCAGGCGAGGGTGCTGTAAAGCGTCCGGCCCGACGCGACAAGCTGCGACGGGGCGACGTTCGCCCCGCCCAGCTTCGGCGCGGCGGCCTCCGGCGTCTGCTTCAGCGACGCTCCGTGCGAGCCGATGGCCGCTACTCCGTAAGCCGCGCCGACGACGCCGAGGCCCGCCGCGAGGCCCGCCGCTAACCCTTTCAACTCTCGTGCCAAATATAACTGTCTTTCTAACTTCCCATCAGCTCGCCGCCCCAGTAGCCCGCCGCGCCCATCAAGCCCGCCGTCAGCGCGGCGCAGGCTAGGTACACGCCGAACGCCGGGCGGGCGGCGTCGTTTTTAACCACGAGCCGCCAAACGGCCAGGGCGATCATCAGGCCGAATGCCGGCCAGACAAAATCGTGGTGCTTTGCCAAAATGCCGCCGCCGAAGAACTGCCAGGCCGAAATCGCGAGGCCCGAGAGCGTCGCGACAAAAGTCGCAGCGGCCCCGAGCAGCAGCGCGTAAAACCCGGCGGCGTGCAGGTCCCGCTTCACCGGGTCTTTGTTCCAGACAAACGCGGCGAAGTCAAACAAAAACGACGCAATCATCAGCGCAATCGGGAAATGCGTCGAGCCGCCGTGCAGGTTCGCCCACAGTTTTTCCAAATGGTTTGTTTTACCCCTTCGGTGCATCGCTGGCATCAATCGAATCAATCGTCTCGGCGGCTTCCGATGCCGACGCGCCCGGCTGAATCTGGTCGGCGGTGCTGTCCGATGTGCCGGTGTACGTCACCGAGTCGCCCGACCCGGTCGCATCGTGAACCGTGCCCTCGGCGCTTCGCACGGCATGGCCGCCGAACTCGTTGCGGAGCGACGCGATCACTTTGGCCGCGAAGTTTTCCGGCTGGCGCGAATGGAAGCGCTCAAACAGCGACGCCGTGATGACCGGCGCGGGGACATTGTGGTCAATCGCTTCCTGGATGGTCCAGCGGCCTTCGCCCGAGTCCTCGACATAGCCGCGCACTTTCTGCAAATTCTCGTCGCTTTGGAACGCCAGCACCAAAAGGTCGAGCAGCCACGAGCGGACCACCGAGCCGTAGCGCCAGGCCGACGCGATGGCGGTCAGGTCTAATTTATACTCCGACGCATGCAGAATGTCGAAGCCTTCGCCGTAGGATTGCAGCATGCCGTACTCGATGCCGTTGTGCACCATTTTGACATAGTGGCCCGACCCCGACGCGCCCGTATACACATAGCCGTCTTTCGGGGCCAGCGTCTTAAACACCGGCTCGCAGAACTTGGCGGCGTCGGGATTGCCGCCGTACATCAGGCAGTAGCCTTCTTTCAGCCCCCACACCCCGCCGCTGGTGCCGCAGTCAATGTAGTGGATGCCGCCCGCTTCCAGTTCCTTGCCCCGGTGCACCGTGTCTTTGAAGTACGAGTTGCCGCCGTCAATGATAATATCGCCCTGAGAAAGTACGCCTTTGAGCTTCCCAATGGTTTCATCCACCGGCTTGCCCTGCGGCACCATGATCCAGACGACTTTCTGCGCCTGCTGCTGATGCTTGACAGCTTCCGCAAGATCAGTGACGCCTTTGCCGCCGCGCTTTTCCACTTCCGGCATCTTGGCCGGGTCGGTGTCGTAGCCGTAGACGGTGTGCCCGTCCGCCGCCAGCCGCTCGAGCATGTTCATGCCCATGCGCCCCAGTCCGACAATCGCAATTTCCATGCACCGCTCCCTTTGGGCGAACCCGTGTTGATCTTGGTTTCTGCGTGATCTTGCTTTGTTATTCCCCCGCCTTGTTCGTCTCTAACCCGCCGGATTCCTTCCGGGTTTCACCGGCGTCAGCCAGCGATCCACTTTTTCGGCAACGGCGGCGGCGGCCTGGCTGAGAGCGGCGGCTTCTTCGTCCCACAAGGGCGGGGACAGGACGCGCACGACGCCTCGGTTGGACACCAGCAGCGGCAGGCCCATCACCCCGCGCAGGCCGTAGGCCCCTCCGCCGTCTTCCAGCAGCACCTGGCCGGCGACACTGATTTCGCGGCCTTCCATCATCTGCCGCACCATGTCTACCGTGACATTGGCGGTCGCCATGACGGTCCGCGACCCCGACAAGTGGGTCAGCTCCGGCCGAAGCTGAACCCGGATGTCCGGCGGCAGCGCTTCAATCGCCTCAAACGCCCGCCGCGTGTCGGCAGACGCCAGGTGCTCGATGGACTTGCGGGCGGCGGCCACCCGCGCCGGGTACTCCGCCAGCGTGCCCGGCCCGCGCACCCCTTCCACGGCGGCGGCGGTCTCGGGGTCGTCGAGGCCGTACACCCGCACGCTCGACCACAGCGGCACGAGGTTTGCGCCGTGCTCCCCGGCGACATAGCCGGAAACAAGCTGGCGCGGGACGCCGAGGCCGGCGGCGATCTCGCGCCGGAACCGCAGGCTGTCGGAGTACGCCCCGATCCCGATTACCCGCCGCGCCCCCAGCGCCCGCGCCAGGACCGCGACGCCCAGCTCGACAGGGTTTGTCACCACCAGCACGACTTCATGCCCCTGCCCGCGCTCGGCCAGCGCCGACGCATGCGCCGCAAAGATCGGCAGGTTGGCCGACGCCACATCGTCGCGGGTCATGGTGCCGCCCCCGGCGCTCGGGCCGGGCGTGACCCCCGCCGCCATGACAATGATGTCTCCGACCACGTCGTCCGGCCCCAGCGCAATGTCCATCAGCGGGGCGTTCTCCGCATACGCATCGGTCAGGTCCGAGCGCAGCCCGTACAGCGCCCGCTCCGAAGCGCCCCCCGCTTTGCCGACAAGCTGCAAGCGCTCCGTGGGCCGCAGCACCCGCCCGGCGACAAGCTGCCCCACAATCTCCCGCCCGATAGCCCCGCCCGCTCCGATGACGCTGATGTCCAAACGATGTCTCTTCTTCCTAAATCTGTTCGGTCGTGCGCCTTAACTGCCGTCAACCGTCGCGACAGTCTGCGTGGCAGCGGTTGCCGGATTGACGGACACAATATCGAACTTGCCGTTTTGAGCCGAAGTCTTGTATGTCAGCAATGTGCCGTTGGTGCATAACGCCAGGTTCATCCCATCTCCAATGTCAACGCCGATAGTGCGTCGTCCGGTGCCGTTTGTGTTGATCGTTGCCAATGTGCGATTTTGCGGCTGATCATAAAACGCGATTTGACGATTGCTCGGGAGCACGGTTGGTTGTGTGCCGAAGCCGAGCAAACGTGCCGGTCCCCCTGCGGCATTGACGGAATATAGCTGCAAGCGACTGATCGTATCCACATAGTGCGAATAATAAATCGTTTTTCCTGTTCGGTCAAACGTCGGCGTTCCGTCCTGCTGATTTGTGCTGGTCACTTGTCGTTTGCTCCCGCCGGCAACATTGATAATCGAAATCCGCCAAAGGCCGTAATGCCGGCTGTTGACATAGGCGATTTGCTTGCCGTTCGGAGCAAAGCAGGGTTCCGTCTGGCTATCCGGTCCAAAAGTGATTTGATGCTGGCCGGTGCCATTTACGTTCATCACCCATAGGTGAGTGCTGCTGCCGGATTGCCGTACAAACACAATTTGTTTGCCGCTGGACGACAGCGCAGCATCGCTGTCGTCATCAGAAGTGTTTGTCAACTGCCGGCTGACACTGCCGTTCCAGGGGACCGAATAAATGTGACTGACGCCGCCGCGCGAGGAAGAATAAATAACTGCCGTGAGATTTGGCAAAGGAGCAATCCTGCCTAATCCCCGGCCGCCATTGTAACGCCAGCGATCACCCAGCAAAGACCCGAGTGGCGTGAAAGCAAATCCACCGCCCAAAAAGAGAAGGGCAAGCAAGGCAGTGGGCGCGAGGAGAACGAAAGCGATCCAATAGGCCGACTTCTTCATGTCGTTTTCTTCCTTGCCAGATAGGCTTCCGCCGCCGCTCGGTATTCCCATTCGTCGTCCGTCAAAAGCCCCCGCCAGCCTTCTTTGGTGCGGGTGATCGCCTCGGCAAACGACTCAAACAGCGTTTCAAGGCCGTCCGGGGTCTTCGTGAGCGTGAGCGCCGACGTGTTTTCGGTAACCTGCTCAGGTGTCTGCATGGACACCAGCACACTGTCAATGTGCGGCTGACGACTCACCCAGTACAGGTGCGCCTGCGCCGCCGAAAAGCCGTAAAAGTTCTTGGTGAGATTGCGAAACCGCCAGGTGTTCGGGAAGCGCACAAACGGCACCCCGCCGGTCCAGGCGAAGGTCTGCGCGGCTTGGGTGGCGATGCCGTGGGACCTGCACACCGGAAGCAATCTGGCAGCGGCCTTTTGGTCCAGATAGTTGAACCGGGCAATAACAGTGTCTAGTGTCAGCGCGTGTGTTTCCAGAGTGTCCGCCAGAAAATCATAGGCGGCGTAACAAGTCGCCCCGACACATGTGATGTGTCCCGCCGCCTGCGCTTCCGCCAGCGCAATCTTGGCCCCGGCCAGACGCCGGGGCGTGTGTGTCTCAGGCCGGACATCATACAGCAGAAATACATCCAATGTGTCCACCCCCAAGAGTTCCCGCTTGCGGGCGACCGCCCCGCGCACCGCCGCCGCCGCGCCGTTTTCCGTGTCCGGGCAGCGGTCCAGCGCGTCGCCGTCGGTGGTGCTGACCGTGACCTGCTTTCGCACTCCCAATGTCTTCAGCGACTGTCCTAAAGACTGTGCTTCGCGCTCATAGGCGGCATGGAAATAGGTAAGGCCGGAGTCCAGGGCGGCTTTGACGGCCTCGGCCCTGTCGGCGGGCGACGCGGCATAAATCTCGCTGCTCGGCGCGGCCGTGCCGGGTTCCCGGCGCAGCGGCCGCTCACTGTAGGCAAGGTGTGGCGCGGACAAAAGAAGGGACATATGAAAATACCCGGTGTGTCTCTTGACAAACACATTGAAACACGCTAGAATGACAGATACACATGGCTAAATCTGCTTATGACATCGCGCCGGATGCCACCTTTGTCGAAGCGGCGCACACCTCTCTGCGGCAGCAGCTCGGGGAGATGATGGACAATCTCGAAGGCACTCGCCTCGGCGAAGACATTGAAGCCCTCCACGACATGCGGGTCGCGTCGCGCCGCCTGCGGGCCGCCTTGTCGGTGTTCGCCGCCGCGTTTCCCGCGAAGCCGTTTGGGGCTATCGAGAAAGAAGTCGCCAAGACCACCGATGCGCTCGGGGCGGTCCGGGACAGCGACGTTCAAATCGAGTTTATGCAGGCGGCGATGGACGCCGCCCCGGAAAGCGAGAAAGTCGGCCTGCGGGCGTTTCTGGCCCATCTTCAGGCCGAGCGGGACCGCGAGCGGGTCGGGCTGGTGAAAGAACTGAACCGGCTCGAAAAAAGCCTCTTTGTCCGAGACTTCCACAAGCTGCTCGGCGACACCGATTTGGGAGCACACACCGATGGCTAAAGCGCTTCCCCTCTACGCCGTCAACCCGCAGGAGTCGCTGCGCTCCAACGCGCCCTTGATGCTGCACACGCGGCTGGAAGAATTGTACCAGTTTGCGCCCTACATTGCCGACCCCGGCCGGGTGGACGAGCTGCACAACATGCGGATCGCCGCCAAGCGGCTGCGGTACACGCTGGAAATCTTCGCGCCCTGCTTCACCAGCAAAGAATTCGAGCGGCTGTCGTCGCAGGTCAAGTCTATTCAGGAGCAGATCGGCGAAATCCACGACCGCGATGTGCGCGGGCCGCTGCTGCAAGCGTTTCTTGAAATTCACGCCAAAGACCGCCCGGAAATTCGTCCGGGACTGGAGCGCCTCATCCAAAGCCAGCGTTCCGAGCGGGCGGCGCTGTACCGCAAGTTTGTCGCTTCCTGGAACAAGCTGCAAAAGCAGGGCTTCAAGCGCGAGTTTTTGCAGATGCTGGTTCAGACCGAACCCGCCCCGAGCGCGGAAGAATTAACAACTGAAGAGAGTGTACCCCACCCATGAGCAAACCAACGACCGCCGGCCCCGCCGAGCCGTCAACAGACAAGCCGGTGCTGGAAGATGCGGTGCAGACCGCGCACCCCGACGATGCCGCGCCGTCCCCGGCCACGGCTTTGCCGGACGTGCCCAAGTCTGAGCTGGAAGGCGTCCCGTACCTCGGCGAGACCCGCCGGCAGGCCCTGGCCGCCGCCGGATTAGTCACGCAGGACGACCTCCGGGAAGCGACCGCCGAGCAGATCGGCGGGGTCAAAGGGGTCGGCATGGGCAATGCCGCCAAGATCAAAGAATGGCTGGCGTCCCCCTCGGCCCCGCTGCCGGCCGCCGCGCCGGCCGACATTGACGCCCCGCTGGCCGCCGCCAACCAAAATGTGCAGGACGTGTTCCAAAAGCTCGGCGACGCCGCCGCCCGGCTGAAAGACCATCTCCCGGCCAAATCCCGCGACAAAGCCCTCGACCGTCAGCTTGACAAGCTGGATACAGTCGCCTCCGAGCTGGCCGAAGGCCCCGATACCCTGTCCGCCAAGCAGGTGCAGAACGCCGTGAAAACTTTGGACAAGATCGCCGCCCTGCTCCGCAGCGCCGCCGACGACACCGGCAAGCTGTCCGCCAAAAAGCAGGCGGCGCTGATTGAAGAACTGCGGGCGCGGCGCAAGCGGCTCCAAAAGACGCTGGAGGACTAAACGAACGCCGCCGTGCAGCATGCCGTTTTCAGCGATATTCACGCCCATCTCCCCGCCCTGCACGCCGTTTGGGACGCGCTCGAAGCCGGCGAGCTGACGGGCCGGCCTGTGCTGAACGCCGGGGACAGCGTCGGCTACGGCCCCGACCCGGAAGCCTGCGTTCGGTTTCTGCGCGAGCGCCCGCACCTCGTCTCGGTCCGGGGCAACTACGACAAAAACGTCGCGCTGTTCCCGTCGCATGCCGGCGAGTACCGCCGCAAATGGGGCCTGACGCGTCCCGACAAGTTCCAAACTCTCAAAAACAGCAGCGCGGCGATTTCCGACGAGGCCCGGCAGTGGCTGGCGGACCTGCCCGCCGAAGCGACCCTGACTTTGGGCGGGACAAAAATCCTTGTGACGCACTATTCGCCCGGTTCCAAAGAAGGTCTCGGGGCGTGGACGCCCGACTCGCGGCTGGCGGAGATCGCCGAAACCACCGAGGCCCAAGTGGTCGTCTGCGGCCACACGCACACGCCGTTTGTTCGCTTTGTCGGCGGCATCTTGTGGGTCAACCCCGGCAGCCTGGGCCGGGACATGGCCGGGAAGTTCCGCTATGCGCTGCTGACCGTGACGCCGGGGCAAGCGCCGTCGGCGGAGCTGAAAATTGCCGGGTGATGTCCTCCTGCCCGAACATTGGGGCAGGGGGCTTCAGGAGACTCACCATGCGCCTCGCTGCGATTGACATCGGCACGAACTCTACCAAAATGACCGTGGCCGACGTAAACGAGGCCGGCTCGCTGTCGGTGGTCGCCGAAGATTCCGACGTGACCCGGCTCGGCGAAGGCGTGGATGCGTCCCGGCGGCTCGGCGACGCGCCGATGGCCCGGACGCTGGCCGCCGCCGTCCGCTTCGCCGACGCCGCGCGGGCGCTCGGCGCGGAAGTCGTCCTCGGCGCAGGCACAAGCGCCCTGCGCGATGCTGCGAACGGTCCGGCGTTTCTCGCCGAAATGGAAGCGCAGTCAGGCGTCGCCGTCGAGATCATTTCCGGCGACCGCGAAGCCAATCTCGCGTATGCCGCCGTCCGCTCCGACGCAGGTTTGGGCATCCCCCCGGACGCCGCGCTGCTGGTGTTCGACATCGGCGGCGGCAGCACCGAGCTGATTTTAGGCGACGCCGGCGGGGTGGGGCGCTACAAAAGCCTCGACATCGGAGCCGTCCGCCTGTCCGAGCGCTTTCTGCACGCCGACCCGCCCGCCCCGGCCGAGTTGTCCGCCGCCCGGCAATGCGCCGGCGACGCCCTGGCTTTGTTTTCCGCCCCGTCCGGCCCGCTTCTCGTCGCCGGCATCGGCGGCACCGCCCTGAACCTCGCCGCCATCACCGCCGCCGCCGCCGTGCAGGTCGTGCCCGCCCCCGACAGCATTCACGGCCGGGCGGTTTCCAGCGCCGACGTGTCCGCCGCGCTGGCCCGCTTCGCCGCGCTGCCCCTCGCCGAGCGCCGCCAAATCCCCGGCTTGGAACCTAAACGCGCCGACGTGATCGTCGCCGGCGCACTGATTTTAGACTCCCTGCTGACCTTTTTCGCCGCCGACTGCTTTCTTCTCAGCGCACGCGGCCTCCGCTACGGCCTGCTGGCGGACTATGCGAAAAAATAACCCGCCTCGCCGAACCGTGCCCCGCCGTTCAGCCGTTTCAAAGCTATGATTGACACTTTGGAGCGTTTCATCAACCGCCTCAGCGACATGGACTGGACCTGGGGACCGCTGCTTTTTTTGCGCCCGGCCCAAACCGAGCGGATGACGTGGCGCTTTTGGCTGAAAATGCTGAAAGTGTTTGGGTTCGCCGTCTTGCTGGCCGCCCCGCTCGGCGGCATCCTCGGCGGCATGCTTGCTTGCTACGATTACATGGCGGCGAAGCATCACGAAGCAAAAATCGCGCCGGTGGCAGTGACCGAGCAGTGGATGAACACGGCTGCGCCGGGGATTTTCTTTTCCGTCTGCGGCTGGTTCTTTGGAATCGGCATTGCCGGCTGCGTCGCGCAGCATTGGGGCTGGAACCGCCGGGCCGACCGCTTGAGTCGCGAGTTTGTGCCGCCGCCGCCGGTGCCTGCTGATGTGCCCGGTGTCTGGCCGCCTGCGCCGACGGTGCGGCGACTGTAAGAAACCATGTGTAAGAAACCGTGCCGTTCACGACATGGTTTTTTTACGACACGATTGCGTTCCGGTAAAATAAATGCTATGTGGGAGCGGTTTTTCAACTGGCAGAGCGACATGGACTGGACGTGGGGGCCGTTTCTGGCGCTGCGGCCTCGCCGGACGGAGCCGATGCAGCCCTGGGTCTGGGCGCGGCTGTTTGCGGCCCTGTCCGGGGCGGGGGCGCTGCTGCTGATTTTGGCGGCGGTGATTTGCGTTCGGGGGCCTCGGCTCGCGGCGCGGGCGCATTGGAGCCTGCCGCCGGCTGTGACTGAAACACTGGGGACCGTGGCGGCGATGGGGGCGGACCCGAACGCGCGAGGGCTGCTGATTGGGCTGGCGCTTTTCCTGCCGCCCTTGTTTTTCGGGTTCTGCCTGCCGTTCCATCTCGCCTGGAACCGGCGGGCGGCCCGCCTGGCGGCGGAGGAGACGCTTTCCCCGGCGGCAGACGCAGCGGACATCTGGCCGCCTGCGCCCCGGAGCGCTCGGCACGGGAAAGATTAACGCGGCGCGGCGGCGGCGACCGGGGCGGCGACCGACAGCCGCGCCAGGAAAAACCCGACCGATGCGGAAGCAAGCAGCAGGACAAGCACGGCCGCAGTCAGCAGGAAATTCGGTTTCGGGCGAGCGGCCGCCGTGGCAAATTGGCGCGGAGGGGCGGACGACCCTGCTGCCGCCGGGGCGATGCCCGAATAGCCGCCGGCGGCTTTCTTGACGGCTTTCGCCAGCTCCCGCGCGGAGGGGTAACGCTTTGCGGGGTCTTTTTCCAGCGCCCGCGCCAGCACGGATTGAAGCGGCTCAGGCAGGCCCGGCACGGGGGCCGGCTCGCCCATAATGACTTGGTGCGCGACTAGCGGGAAGCTGCCCCCCTCAAACGGCGGGCGGCCTGCCAGCATTTCGTAGACAAGAACGCCAAGCGCCCACAAATCAGACTGCGGGGTCGCCGCCCCGCCCCGCAGCAGCTCCGGGGCCAGGTAGGCCGGCTCGCCGACCAGCGTGCCCATCAAAGTCACCGTCGCGTCGTCCGGCTGCCGCGCCAGGCCGAACTCCGCCAGCTTGACACGCCCGTCATGCAGCAGCATCAAGTTCGATGCGCGGATGTCCCGATGCAGAATGCCTTCGGCATGAATCGCGTCCACCGCCGCGGCGGCCTGCGTCAAAATGCCGAGCGTTTCCGCCATTGAAAGCGGGCCGCAGTCGAGGCGCTGCCGCAGCGGATGGCCGACCAGGTATTCCATGACCAGAAACGGGTGCCCGTCCTGCTCGCCGGTGCGGTATATCTCCGGGATGCCGGGATGCGACAGCGACGACAGGGCATGGGCCTCGCGCTCCAGTCGGGCTTCCAGCACGGACGCAAGCTCGGGGTCGGCCCCCGGCTCGGGCTTGCCGGGAACGATATGCAGGATTTTGATGACCACCATCCGGCCCAGTCGCGGGTCAATCGCCTGGTACAGCGTGTAGTGGGTGCCGCGCCCGATCACACGCACCAGGACGTAATCACTGATCTGGCGGTAATCCAGCCCTTCAATGGTGCCTCTCATGCCGGGATTATCGGCAGTTCGGGCCGGATTATGCAGACTGCAAAAACTCCACGAGGTCCGCCGCGAGCCGGTCTTTTTCGGTGGCGAACAGCCCGTGGGGAGCGCCGTCGTATTCAATCAGCTTGGCATGCGGGATGGCTTTCGCCGCCGCCCGGCCCGTGGCGTCAATCGGCACGGTCTGGTCGGCGGTGCCGTGAATAATCAGCGTCGGCATTGTAAACGACGCAAGATCGGGCCGAAAATCGGTCATCGCAAACGCCGCCGCGCAGGCCAGTGTCGGCTTCAGGCCCGCCGTCATCGCTACATCCACCGAGTTTTCAATCATTTCGGCGCTGACGGGATGGGAGACCAGCGAGACGCCGTAAAAGCTTCGGAAAAACTCGGCAAAAAACTTGGGCCGGTCGGCCTTCATGCCTGCCGTCATCTGGGCAAACATCGGCGCGGGAACGCCGTTCGGGTTGTCGTCCGTTTGAAGCATGTACGGCACAACCGATGCCACCAGCGCCGCCTGCGTGACATGACTGCCGCCGTGCCGGGACAGATACCGGGCGATTTCGCCGCCCGCCATCGAAAAGCCGACCAGCGCCGCGTTTTCGGCCCCGGTCGCCGCGATCACATCGGCCAGGTCATCGGCCAGCGTGTCATAGTTGTAGCCGTCCCAGGGCTGGTCCGACCGCCCGAAGCCCCGCCGGTCGTAGGCAATCGCCCGGAAGCCCGCGTCGGCCAGCGCCAGCGCCCCGTCGTCCCAGCTATCCGCCGACAGCGGCCAGCCGTGGAGTAAAATCACGGGCCTTCCTGCGCCCCAGTCTTTGTAATACAGCTTTGTCTCGTCGCGCGTCGTCACAAACGGCATAATAATCTCCTGAAGTCCGAGCAGTAAAAGAGCTGTACCCTGCGGCGCGGCTGCGCTAACACCCGCTCTTAATGCGGTTTGGTGCAGCGGGTCAGGTACAAATATACCAATGCGCCCGTGACCGAGTGTACCCGAAACTTTGCGGCCAGCGTCTCCCGCATCTCGGCTTGGGTGAACCGAAAAAACGGAATGCCGCCGTCGTGGCTGCCTTCTTTTTGGCTGAACGCGCGGGTCAGAAGCGAGTGCTTGTATGCCGACAAGGCAAGCGTCCCGCCGGGCTTCAGAACCGCGTGCAGGCTGCCGACGGCGGCGGCGCGGGCGGCGGGGCCGGGGACATGCTCCAAGACCTGGCACGAGACGAGGCGGTCGAAGACGGCGGGGGCGAACGGCAGGCGGCACAAGTCGGCCTGCACGAGATGGGTATTGACGACCCCGGCGGCGAGCAGCTTGCGGCGGTTGACCCGGAGCGATTCAAACGAAAAGTCCACGGCGACCAATTCGCGCACGGCTTGGGCGAGAACACGGGTCATGCGGCCCGTGCCGCAGCCGGCTTCCAGCAGGCGGTCGGTGGGCATGGGACGCAGGGCGCGGAGGGTCAGGGGGATTTCGACCCGCCCGAAGTGGTTCAAGAACGTCATCGCGTCATAGTCGCCGACTTGGGCATCCCGCGCGGCGATTTCGGACTTTTGAGCATCGAGCAGCGACAAGGGCAAAAGGCGCGGAATGCCGTCCTCGATGGGAAACACGTTCCCGGCGGCGTCGGTCAAAGCGCCGTCGGTGATTTCTTTGCCGTCGCGGCGGTGCACGGTGAGGGCAAGGGGGCCGCCCGTTTCAGGAGAAGCCAGCAGGGGCAGCAAAGAAGGGAGCATGTGTTTCCTAAAGTGATGGAGCGAACGGTAAGCGGGCCGGCACTTCCAGTGCCGTGCGTTTCACTCCGGCGTCAGCGTGACGCGCAGCACATAATCCTCGCCGGCGTCCGGGCCGGTCGCGCCGAGCTTTTTGGCCGCCGCCGCCCGCGCCGCGCCGAAGTCTTCAAACGCCGCCGTTTCGCCGGGGCGGATTTTGCGGCTCATCGGGTCCGTCCAAATGCGCTCCGGGATGAAAACCGGCCCGGTCGGCGCGAGGGCCGACTGATCGGGCAGCGGCAGGCTGACCCGGCAGGCAATCCACACCGTGCCGTCGAGGTTGGCCCGCTCGGTAATCTGATACACCCGCGCCGCCCCGCCGTCGCCCAGAGTAATCTGCGTCGGCAGGCCGTCGGCGACCCCGCCGGTGTCCTGCGCGGCCAAAAGGGCCGCGTCGCTGCCGGGCCGGGCAAGCTCCGCATGAAGATGCACCGGCGGGACACTCCGGTCGGCGGCCGAGACCCGCGCCCGGAACAAAGTCAACCCGCCGGCCGTGCCGCGCACGAGCAGCAGATGGTCGGCGTCATACGGCACCACATCGGTCAAGCCCGGCGGAAAGGTCGGGTCGGGAACCCCCTTTCGGCCGTCGCGGGTCAGGCCGTTTTTCGTGGTGTGGGTCAGCCCGAGCTTGGCAAACACCGCCGACGGCGCAGCGTTCAGGGTATGAATGCGCTCCCAGTGCAGGACGCTGTGCGGCGACCGGGCCGACGCGGCTGCCGCGCCGAAAAGCAGCGCGGCCACGGGAAGAAATCGCTGCCAGGGGTGAATTGGCATAAAAGGTCCGTTCTAGAAAGAGCTATCCGCGCAAGTCTTTTCGCAACTCTTTCAAGTTGAACTGAAGCTGGCGGCGGCCGTTCCATTCGTTGATCTGCGGCGTGAAGACCGCTTGCAGGCAGTCGCCGGGCTTCGACGTGTCCGCCCAGTCGCCCTGCCCCCAGGCAATGCAGTCGGTCGGGTCCATCGCGTCGGCCCGCAGCTTCATTTTCAAATGGCTGGCGTCCTTGCCCATGCGCCGCGCTTCGCAGATCAATAAATTTGCAGACGCAAATTTCGGCTCCGGGTTCGCATGGCCGAACGGGGCCATCTGCTCCCATTCTTCCAGGAGGCTCAAAGTCAGGGCCGATGGGTCAATCAGCCCGTCGTGGGCCAGCTTCGGCACAAAATCGTCGTCGGTCATGGTCGCCGCCGCATGGGCATTGATGGTCTGCTCGAACGCGTCTAGGTTTTCCATCGTCAGCGAAAGGCCCGCCGCCATTTCGTGCCCGCCGCACGATTGCAGCAGCGACCGGCACATCTGCATGCCGGCGAACATATCAAAGCCTTTAATGGACCGGGCCGACCCTTTGCCGTGGGTTTCCTCGTCGTTGACCCCAATCACAATCGCCGGACGGCCATACGCTTCCACCAATTTTCCGGCGACAATCCCGACTACGCCGGCGTTCCAGCCGGGCGACGCGACCACCAAGACTTTGGTTTTGTCCAAATCCCGGCTTTCGACAATTTTGCGGGCTTCTTCCAAGATACGCTTCTGCGCGACCTGGCGTTCCACATTAAACGCATTCATTTTCTCGACCAGCGCCCGCGCTTCTTCCGGGTCCACCGTGAGAAGCAGCTCCAATGCCGTCGCGGCGTCGTCCAACCGCCCAACGGCATTGATGCGCGGTCCGATCCCGAAGCCGACCGTTTCCGCCGACAGCGGCTTTTCAGTGTTGATGCCTGCGCCCTGCAACAGCGCCCGCAGGCCGACTTTGCGGGTGACGGCAAGCTGCTTCAAGCCGAAGTACGCAAAGACCCGGTTCTCGCCGAGCAGCGGCATCACATCGGCGACCGTGCCGCAGGCGACCAAATCGAGAAACTTTTGAATAAACGCGCCTTCGGAAGTCGGCTTGACCAGCCGCACGACGGCCTGCATGGTTTTAAACGCGACCCCGACCCCAGCCAGCATCGGAAATTGGTAGGTGGAGTCGTGCCGGTGCGGGTTGACCACGGCATACGCCGGCGGCAGGGTCTCGCCCGGCTCGTGGTGGTCGGTGACAAGGACGGTCATGCCGAGGCTGTTAGCGTGGGCGACCGCTTCCCGCGCTTGAATGCCGCAGTCCGACGTAATCACCAGCGTCGCCCCTTTTTCATGGGCGTAATCAATCGCCGTGGTTTTCAGGTCATACCCGTCGCGCTTCCGATGCGGCACTCTGTATTCTAATTTCGCTCCCAGCGCTGAAAGCGCCCGGACATACACGGCGGTCGAAGTGACGCCGTCTACATCGTAGTCGCCGTAGATGAAAATCGTTTCTTTCTGCTCAATCGCGTCTTTGATCCGCCGCGCGGCCTTGTCCATATCGGGCAGGCCAAACGGGTCCAAAAGCTGCGACAGCGCCGGGCGCAGAAACGCCTCCGCGTCCGCCGGGTCGGTCAGTCCCCGGTTGCAGAGCAGCCGCGCGGTCAAGGGATGAACCCGCAGCTCGCGGATGAGCGCCTTCTCGGCGTCGGGATTGCGGTCCGGCTCGGTCCAGCGCGTCGGGGCCGGCTTGGCTTGGGTGTTGATGAGCATCATAAAGGCATTACTCGCAGCGGAAACGGGAAAGCGGAAAACCTCACCCCGAAACTGCGTTTCGGGGTGAGGTCTCCTAAAACCGCTTGACCGGCCCTTTCTTTTTGGCCTTGATCGCCGAAATCTGGACTTCGCCGGGCTGCGCGGGGCGCGGGGCCGACGACGGCAGGGCCGGGCGGGAACTGCCGCCATTGGACGGGTAAACCGCCGCGCCGCCGTTCGAAGCGCTGCCCTCAGCGGCAAGCGCCGGAGCAGGGGCGTTGGCCCGGCGCTTGGCAAGCCAGTTTTCCCAGTCTACCAGAATAGACGCGGCGTTGAAGATGGACGAATACGTCCCGCTCAATATACCGATCAGCAGCGCGACGTTCAGCAGGCGGGTCGTCTGCCCGCCGAGCACGACCAGGGCCACCAACGTCATCACGACGGTCAGCGACGTGTTGATCGAGCGGGCCAGGGTCTGCCCGATGGAGCGGTTGACCAGCGACTCAAAGTTCTCGCCGCGCGATTTGTGCCGCAAGTTTTCACGCACGCGGTCGAAGATGACCACCGTGTCATGCACCGAAAAGCCGATCACGGTCAGCATGGCGGTGATGAACAGGCTGTCAATCTCCCAGCCCAAAAAGTAGCCGAAGATCGCAAACGCGCCGAGCAGAACCAAAATGTCATGCAGCAGCGCAAAGACCGCCGACGTGCCGAGCCGCAGGCCCGCCACAAACCCGCCGATGCCGAAGACCAGCGCAAGGTAAAAGACGATCAAAAGCGACGCGATGATGACGGCCTGAAGGGCGTTCGACGTGACTTCTTTCGAGATCACGCTGCCGACATTGCCGAACTCCTGCTCGGTGTTCGGGCCGAGCGTGCCAAGCGCAGTCGTCAGCCGCTGATACACCGGGCTGTCGAGCTTGGAGGCGGTTTTGGACTGCTCCGAGACGCTGACAATCGCCGTATCGCCGCCGTCGGCCATCTGAATCGTGTTGTCCTTGAACCCCTGCGCCCGCACGGCCTTTTCCACGTCCGCCTGCGTGACGGCATGGGCGTATTTGACCTGTATCTGCGTTCCGCCGGTGAACTCAATCGAAGGCTTGAGGCCGCCGAGGCCGAGGAAAATCAGGCCCGGCACGATAATCGCAAGGCTCGTCAAATAGAACCATTTGCGGCGGCCGATGATGTTCAGGCCCTTGTGCGTTGAATCGCCCGTCGTCTGCCCGACCAGCGAGCTGACGCCGAGGCCGAACAGCGCGGTGTTTTTGGCGAGGCCGGGGAACAAGTCCACCAGCAGGTACAGCAGCGTGCGCGTGACCGTGATCGCCGAAAACAGGGACACCAGGACGCCGATGAGGAGCGTCAGCGCAAAGCCCTTGACACTCGCCGTGCCGAGCGACAGCAGAACAATGCACGTAATACAGGTGCAGATGTTGGAGTCGCGGATCGCCGTGAACGCCCGTTTAAACGCCGCATCAATCGCCGGACGGAGCGCCTTGCCGTCGCGCAGCTCTTCTTTGAGGCGCTCGAAGATCAAGATGTTGGCGTCTACCGCCATGCCGATAGACAAAATAAAGCCGGCGATGCCCGGCAGGGTCAGGGTCACGACCAGGCCCGGAAACAGCCAGTTCAAGCCGCCCTTGAAGATCGCCAGCGTGAACAGCGCGTAAATCAACAGCGCAATGTCGGCCAAAACGCCCGGCAGGCGGTAATAGGCCACCATGAAGATCAAAACGAGTGCCAGCCCGACCCCGCCGGCGATCAAACTCTTTGTGACCGCGCCGACACCGAGGCTCGCTTCAATGCTTTGCGATTGAACTTGTTCCAAGGGAATCGGCAAAGCGCCGGCATTCAGCAGGTTCGAAAGCGTCTGCGCTTTCGCCAGCGTCGAAAAGCCGCCGCTGATTTCGCCCTGACCGTCGGTGATCGGCTGCTTGATGACCGGCGCGGACAGCACGGCGTCGTCGAGCACAATTCCCATGATCTCGCCGGTGTGCTGGGTCGTGAAGTCTGCAAACGCCGCCGTGCCTTTGTCGTCAAATGCCTGCGAGACGGTCGGGGAGCCGTCCTGCCCGAGATGGGCGCTGGAATTGGGTTTCAAGTTCGCGCCGGTCAAAATCGGCTTGCCGCCGTAAGCGTTCAGCGCGTCGGTCAGCAGGGCGTTCCACCCCGAAATCTCTTTGTTCAGCGCGGCGGCCTGCTGCTGCTGCGCGGGCGTGAAATTCGCGCCGCCTTCGGCGACAAGCTGGTCGTAGTGCTCGCCGAGCACCGCCGACTGCGCCGTGTCGGC
Organism: Capsulimonadaceae bacterium; assembly: GCA_965246745.1. Taxonomy (GTDB): domain Bacteria; phylum Armatimonadota; class Armatimonadia; order Armatimonadales; family Capsulimonadaceae; genus JANXMY01. Next base: position 228,632 of record OZ251980.1, on the reverse strand, counting down.
CGGCGGGGGCGCGTAAGGGGTCGCCGCGCCGGCCGGGTTCGCCTTCGCCGCTCGCAGCAGCGCGGCCCAGTCCGCCTTGATTTGGGAGCCGTCGCGGAACGACTGCCCCGGCGCGAAGCCGTTCCAGGGCTGCATCACCAGAAATGTGTTCAGCTCCTGCCCGCCCGGCCCGCTGCCGGTTTCAATCCGAAGCGGCGCGGTCTGGTTGCGCTGCGACTGCACATCGGGGAAGTAGTAAAACGTCATCTCGGCCGTGGTGCCAAGCTGGGCCATGATGGCGTCTTTGTTTTTCACGTCCGGCAGCTCAATAATAAACTGCTTCTGCTGCGGGCGCGGCTGAACCACGGCTTCGCTGACGCCCGCCGAGTTGATGCGGTTTTCTAAGATGTGCTGGACCAGATTTTGGTCGTAGGGCACTCCCGGCACGTCTTTGGCCTGCAAAATGGCCCGAACACCGCCTTTGATGTCCAGCCCGTAGCGGGTCGGGAAGTTTGCGACTTTTTTATGGGTCGCCGGGTCCGGGTGGGTGCCCAGCATGACCCAGGCGGCCAGTCCGATGAGGACGACAATCGCCAGCCTCAGATAATTCTCCTGCTTCAATTCTTCCTCCGCGAAGCGTTGACGCCTCGATTATTGCTGAAATTAAGACAAATTGCTGAAATTAAGACAACTGGGTGGGTTGGGCGGTTGAAGCCGCCGCAGCAAAAGCACGAAACCTGCCTTCTTAATTCTACGCGAAATTGACTATTCATTATACGGTACGCACTGCCGCGTGTCAAGGTTTCCGGGCGGGCTTCGGGGACGCCGGCAGCGCCGCTTCGACCAAATCCGCGCTTCGCGCCACTCCCGGCTCGGCCTGCATCCGTGCGCCGAGCGCCTGCACCCGCGCTTTGATGTCGCCTGCCCGCAGCAGCCGCTCCAAGCGAACCCGCAGGCCGGCCGCCGTCGCCTGCTCGGGCATCAGCCGCAGGCCCCAGCCTTCGCGCTGCACATGCGCCGCGCTCTCGAATTGGTCGAACCCGCGCGGCACAATCACCGCCGGCAGGCCGTAAAAGCACGCCGCCTGCGTCGTGCCGACCCCGCCCTGATGCACCACGGCGTCGGCCAGCGGGAACACGTCGGCATACGGCGCGTAGGGAATGCACTGCACCCGCCCGGCCAGCGCGTCGGGAACTGGAAAGTCGGCGGGTGCGCCGAGCAGAATGCCGCGCCACTTTGTCGGCAGGAGCGCCCCGAGCGCCGTCCGCCAAAACTCGCCGGGGTGGTTGACCACCGACGACCCCAGAGTAAACAGGATTGTGGAAGTCCCCCTCGCCCCCAACACCGGGGGAGGCAGAGGGGCGGGGGGGGCGTCCCAGCGGGCGTAGCCGCCGACCTGGAACCACGCCGGCCAGTCGCCGGGGCGGGGGAAAAACGACGGCGACCACAAGCCCAGCGTCAAGCGCCGGGAATACGCGCCGCTCGAAATGATGTTCGGGCGCGGCCCGACCCCGAGCTTGGCATACTCAGCGGCGGCCAGGGTGTCCAAATCTTTGAAGAAGCCGCGTCCGATAGCCCAGCCGAGGCGGGACAACCGGGGTGGGATGCCTTTCCACGCGACGCCCGGCGGCGGGTAAGCTCCGGTTTCATAAATCAGGGTCGCCGCCGATGCGCTGACCCACGGCGTCCCGGTCCGCTGCGCCACAGCCGGGGCGGCAAGCTGAATGGAGTGGGAAACGAAAAGGTCGGCGTCCCGCGCCAGCGGCTCCAGGGCCGCCGCCGCCGGGCCGATGGCGGGAATCATGCCTTCAGCGAACAAAATCTTGATGGGATCAATGCGGTGCATCGCCAGCATTCGGCGCATCAGGTCCGAGTCCCAGTCCGGGTCTTCCCCGGCCACTGTCGCCGCAAAGCCGAGCGCCCGCGCCCGCTCGCTAAACTTCGGGGACAGCGCGAACTGGAGATCGTGCCCGCGCTGCCGAAGCTCCAGGCCGAGCGCGAGAAAGGGGTTGAGGTCGCCCGACGAGCCGAGCGTGTGGATCAGTATCTTCGCCATGCAGCCGTAGTGTACCCCATTGACGCGTGGGAACTGACTCCTGGGAACGGGAGAACGCGGCGCAGTTGGGTATACTTCTCCCATGAGCGAACAGATTTTAGGGGCCGCGCGGCTCCTCGCCGACGACGTGTTCCGGCCCGGCGCACAGGCCGCCGACCAGGGCGGCATCCACGGGCCGGTGGAAGCCAATGTGCGAACCCTGGCCGAGCGCGGCTTTTTCGGGCTGGGCATCGCGCCCGAGTACGGCGGCCTCGGAGCCGACGACGCCGCCCGGCGGGAATACACCGAGCTGATGGCGTCGGCCTGCGGGGTCACGGCGTTTGTTCAACAGCAGCTTCACGCCGGCGGCGGTTTTGTCGGCGGGGGGTGCAGTCAATCGCTCAAAGACGAAAAGCTGCCCCGGTTTGCGTCGGGGAAAGAGTTGTGCGGGGTGGCGTTTTCCCAGCTTCGGCGCGGCGGTCCGCCGATGGTCACGGCGGAGCGGGTGTCCGGCGGCTATGTCGTGTCCGGCAAAGCGCCCTGGGTGACGGGCTGGGGGTTACTCGACTCGTTTATTCTCGGCGCGGTGCGGCTGCCGGAAGCCGATCACATTTACTTTTATGTCCCGAAAGCCGGAAACGACGCGGCACTAAAACCCGGTCCGGCGATCCCGCTGGTCGTGATGAACGCGTCGGACACCGTCGAAGTCGTCTTAGACAAATTGTTTCTGCCCGACGAGTTTGTGCTGTACGAGCGGCCTGCCGAAGCCCTGAAGCGCAGCGACTTTTGCGGGGTCACCGGCCATGTGTTTCTGCCGCTCGGCTGCGGGCGCGGCAGCGTGTTTGCGCTGCGCCGCTTGGCCGAGCAGCGGCGCAGCGCGGCGTTTGCCGACGCCGCCGACGAGTTTGGGCGCGAGATTGATGCCTGCCGGGCCGACGCGCTGCGCTGGAACGGGTCGTGCGCGGACCGGCCGGAGTACAAAGAGCGGGCGTTCCATGCCCGCGCGGAAGCGATCACGCTGGCGACCCGCGCCGCCCTGGCGGTCATCACCGCGACCGGCGGCGGTGCGCACCTCTTGTCGTCGCCCGCTCAGCGGCTGCTGCGCGAGTCGATCTTTTACACCACGACCGCGCAAACGTCCGACGTGCAGTCGGCGACGCTCGATCTGCTCACATCGCCGGACTGCTGGAACGCAGCGGGATAAAAAGTTTCAAGCGCGTGCTTTGCGGCGCTTCAAGGCCAAGCCGCCGCCGCCGAGCAGAAGCAGGGCAAGCGAGACCAGCGTGGACGCTTCCGGCACCGGAGCGCCGCCGGGAACCGCCGCGATGCCGTCAAACTCCAGCGTGCCGGTGCTGAGCGCGTTGTACTGGGCGGTAAACGGCGTGCTGCTTTCCGCCAGAATGCCGCTGACCGTGTAAAACGGCGTGCCGGTCAGGTTCTGAAACGTTGCGCTTTGGGTCAAGTTGGTGCCGATCAAGTTGATTTTGCCGTCGCCGCCGGTCGCCAGCTCCCGAAAGGTTCCGCCGGTGACGGTGATCACGCCGGTGCCGAACGCCGACAAGCCCCGAAAATCGGTGGTCCCGGAAGTGGCGTTGATCAAAGCGTACAAGCCCGACGCCGTGACTCCCTGCGCGGAAACCTGACCGCTGCCGGCCCCGAAGCGTGTCTGCTGCTTGTTTGCGCCCACATACAAAAAGGCATCGCTCTGCGCGTGCGCGGGAGCGCCTGTCAGCATCAAAGCTGAAACGATCGGCAGGGTAAAAAGCGAAGGCATAAGGACAGACGAAACGGCAGTGCGAAACAGCATCAGATGAAATCTCCTTGTTCTGCTACATAGCAATTAGTATGCCATAACACAACGAAAACCCGGCACCGTGAAAAATTATTTTTCGCGGCTGTCCGGGCAGCGGGGCGGCAATGGGCCGGCGGCTCAAAGCGGAAACGTATGCCAAGAACGGGGCATAACTTTCTGCAAATTGGGAAATACACTGTCAGGGGGTGTCGCCGATGACGCCCGCCGGCAAAAAACCCGAGGTAAAAACAGAAATGGACACGACAACCAAACCCTTCGCCGTCGTCACCGGCGCTTCCAGCGGCATTGGACTGGAACTCGCCAAAGAATTCGCCCGCAGCGGCTTTGATTTGCTGCTGGCCGCCGAAGCCGACAGCCGGCTGTCCGCAGCGGCATCGGAAATCGAAGCGCTCGGCGCTTCGGTCCGCACGGTCGGCGCGGACTTGACCCAGCGGGCCGGAGGCGAGGCCGTTTATGCCGCCCTTCAGGCCGCCGGACGGCCCGTGGACGCCGCCGCAATCAACGCCGGAGTCGGAGTCGGCGGCGACTTCCGGGAAACCAGCCTGGACGAAGAAATTTCCATGATCCAGCTCAACTGCATTTCCACCGTGCAGATCGCCAAGTTTTTGGCTCAGGACATGGCCGCGCGGGGCAGAGGACGGATGCTGTTCACGGCAAGTGTCGCGAGCCTCATGCCGGCCCCGTTTGAAGCGGTCTACGGCGCAACCAAAGCGTTCGTGTTTTCGTTCGCCGAAGCCCTGCGGAACGAGCTGAAAGACACCGGCGTTTCCGTGACCGCCCTGCTGCCGGGCGTCACCGACACCGACTTTTTCCGCCGGGCGGACATGGAAGATACGGCGGCGGGCGCGGGCAAAAAAGACGACCCCGCCGATGTCGCGCGGGACGGGTTCAAGGCACTGATGGCCGGCAAAGACAAAGTGATTGCCGGGTCGCTGAAAACCAAAATCATGGGGGTGGGAGCCGAGCTGATGGAGCCGGCGCTGTCCGCCGAGGTGCACCGCAAAATGTCCGAGCCGGGGTCCGGCGAAAAGTAGGGCATGTTCCGAAAAGTAGGCCGTGCTTACCCGCCGCCGCTGAGCCGGCGGCGGGCCGCAGCGGCATCGGCAGGCTTGTCTATGTCGGTGCCGATCTCGGCGTAGGCCGAGCAGATGCCGGCGGCGCGGCCGCCGAGGACCCGGCCCACGGCGGCTTCCAGGGCGCGGACCCCAAGCAGCTTCGGCGAAATCATCTGCGCTCCGGCCAGGCGCAGCAGCAGGCCGACGCCGAGCAGCCGTGCCACCTGCGCGGGGCTTTTGCGGGCGGCATACGCCGCCGCAATCGCGGCTTCGTTTCTGCTCAGAAACTCCGGCGAGACCAGCATCAAGTTTCCCAGCGTGAACCGGCCTTCGGCCAGCCGCACCGCAGTCCGCTTCATCTCCGGGTAGGCCGCAGTGCAGGCAGCCAGCGGCACATACGAGCAGCACAGGTCGGCTCCGGTCGCCAGCGCCCGCACCGCGAAGTCTTCGGCAGCCTCGGCGGTCAAAAACGGAATGTCCGACGTGCTGACCAAAACCCGCGCCCCGCCGCCGGCGGAGTCCAGCCCCGCCCGCAGGTTTCCGATCAGTGTGTCTTGGGGGGCGACTCGCGCATAGGCCGCGCTTTCAGGCACATCGCCGACCACGAAAATCCGCCCGACCGACGGCGCGGCGGCCAGCGCGGCGACAACATAGTCCAGCATGGCTTGAGTTCCGAGCGGGGTCAGCGCTCGGTTTTCGGTGCCGGCGAGGGCCGCCATCTCGCGGCTGTTTTTGCCGCCCGCCAGCACCAATGCGTTGATTGTCATTCGCTTGCTTCTGCTCCCACTGTTTCCGTGACCCACACCTTGCCGGCCCCTGCCGCCCGCACTTGTTCGGCAATCGCTTCCGCCGCCGGGCGCGACGCGGCTCGCAGAAACAGCGCCGCACCGCTGCCGCACAGCCCCGGCGTGAAACTTTCCCCGCCGGCGGCTGTCAAAGACAATAATTCATACGCCGCTGCGACTTCCGGGTACAGGGAAAAAACGACCGCCTCGAAGTCATTGGCAGGCGTGCCGCCCGACTCCAGCCACCGCGCCGTCGCGCCGCCGCTTCGGCGATCCGGGACCGCATCCAGCGCCGCATACGCCGCCGCCGTGGAAACGCCGACGCTCGGCTTAACGATTACGAGCGGCCAGGGGGGCGACAGCGGCGGCAGCGGCGTGATCTTTTCGCCGATCCCTGCGGCCAGCGCCGTGCCGCCAGTCAAAAAAAACGGCACATCGGCCCCAAGCGCCGCGCCGATCTCGGCCAGGCGCGTGCCGGAAAGACCGAGGCCGAGCAGGGCGTCGGCGGCCCGCAGCGCGGCGGCGGCATCGGCGCTGCCCCCGCCGAGGCCCGCCTGCGACGGAATGCGCTTGTGCAGGGTGATCGCCAGGCCGCTTGCATTGCCCGGCACGATCCCCCGCGCCGCCGCGATTTTTTGCAGCCGCACGGCGGCTTTGTGTACAAGATTGGTTTCGTCCGGCGGCACCCCGGCGGCTTCCGGGCCGGTGACGGCGAGGTGAACTCCGGGCTTCGCGTCCCGCGCGGCGGCTAATGTATCGTGCAGGCCGATGGTCTGCATGACTGACTGTACCTCGTGGTAGCCGTCGGCCCGGCGCGGGCCGACATCAAGCGTCAGGTTGATTTTGGCGTAGGCAGGAAGCGTGATGGTGCTCATAAGCGCCCCGATGCCGAGCGCGACTCGGACAGGGCCGCCGCGAAATCGGCCGCCGTCGCCGCGTGAAACCGGGGCAGCCGGAACAGCGCGTCGCCGAGCCGAACCGAGCCGTAACGGTCGTCAAACGCCAGCGCGTCGCCAATCAAGTAGCTCATGCCGCGCTCGTCTTTTCGCGCCAGCCAGCGCGGGTTCGGCCCGATTTTTCGGTACAGCGCCAGCGGCGGGGCAATCAGCAGCCGCTCGAAATTGGCCGCGCCGCTGAAGTCGCCCCAAACGGCGCGAACGGCGGCGGGGCCGTCCGGCCGGCGCAGAAGCCAGCGGACCAAAAGCCGCTCCCCGAGGTAGCCGCCGGCCCAGTATTCGGGCGCGTCGTACCCGCCGACGGCAGGCAGGGCCAGATGGGAATACTCATGAACCACTTCGCGGAGCCACTCAATCGAGGAGCGCGGCGTTTCCAGGTGGTACAAATAAAGGTTCGAGCGCCACTGCTCGCCCCCCGCGCCGCCGCCGCGCCCCAGCCAGACCGCAAACGGGGCCGTGCCGTTTGCGGCTTCGCGCCCGGTCTGCCGGGTCAGGGTTTGATGCGCCAGCGCCAGCAGCCGGGCAATCCGCGCCGCCTGCGGGCCATCGGCTTCCGACGGATAATGCACGGCGCATAGCAGGGGCATCGGGGCCGGGCTTGGCGCAGGCAGGTACAGGTAGCAGACTTTCGCAAACTTTTCGCCGTGCTGCGGCTCCGCCGCCGCCGTCGGCAGGTAAGCGCGGGGAACCACCAGCGTCCCCAAGTCGTAAGGCAAAGGGGAAGCGTCCACCGGCAGGTCCGGCAGCCAGCCTGGGTCGAGCCGCTCCGGCAGGCCCGCGCCGACGGCGTTTTCCAGCGCCGCCGCTGCGGCCTTTGAGCCTGGCTCGGCCCGGTGCGCGGCGGTCAGGGCCGCGAAATCAGGGGCCGCCGCAAGAGTTTTTGTCAGCAAACACAAGCATAGACACGCACACAAACACACGCAGGCACGGAGCATAAGGCCATTATGACACATACGCAGACATTTCGGAGCGCGGCCCTGCTTGCGCTTTTGGGCCTCGGCGTCAGCGTCGCCCGCCCCGCGCAGGCCGGGGACAGCATCGGCATCGAGACCGTCACGCCCGCGCCGCCGCTGTCGGCGGACGACCGGCGGCAGATGGCCGACGAGATCAAGCAGGGGCAGGACGCCGCCGAAGAGATCGCGAAGTCCGGCAAGCTGCTGAAAGACCCCGCGCTGACAGCGCGGGTGGAGCAAATCGGCCGGCGGCTGGCCGCCGTCGCCGACAGCACCGAAGTGCCCGCAGGCTACGGCAATTCCCGCGTGTTTCCGTTCACCTGGCACTTTCACGTCATTGACGACAAGGAAGTCAATGCGTTTTCCCTGCCCGGCGGCCAGGTGTATCTCAACGCGGGCCTGCTCAAAACCGTCCGCTCCGACGATGAGCTGGCCGGCGTGCTGGCCCACGAGATGACCCACAGCGCCCACCACCATATCCAGTCGCTGTCGCATGAGCAAAGCAAAATGAGCACGGCCATGATGGCGGGCATTTTGGCCGCCCTTCTCGCCAAAGTCCCGGCCCGCGACCTCGGCAACCTCGCCGCCGGGGCGCAGTACACTCAGCTCGGCCTGCTCAACACAAAGTACGGCCAGGCCGCCGAGCGCGACGCCGACCACGGCGGGACGATTTTGATGCAGAAAGCGGGCTTCAACCCGGTCGGCATGATGACCTTTATGCAGCGGCTGGGCGACTTTGAGAACGCCCGCCCGCAGGTGCAGCTCGGCATCTTGCAGGACCACCCGGAAGCCGCCGACCGGGTCAGCGCCATCGCCGCCGAGCTGGCCGAGATGCATATTCCCATCACGGTTCATGCCATCCGCGCGGTCACGGCGGCCCCGCATGCCGCCGCCCATCCCGCCCCGTCCGGCGGGGTGGACATTGAGTTCAACCGCCACACCCTGCCGACACTCGCCGACCCGGACGGCAGCCGTGTCCCGGCGATTTTAACGAAGTTCAATACCTCGCTCGACGCCGGCCTTCAGCTTTACCAGGTCGAAGCGAGCGGCAGCCAGGTTTTGCTGTCCGACCGCCCGCTGATTACGTTCACCCCCGCCGACGCCGCCCTGCACCCCGGCCAGACCCCGGCGACGCTGGCTCAGGCGGCCTCGAATGCCCTGCGCGGCGGCATCTATGCCCAGGCGTTCACGAGCAACAAGCTGTAAACTGATGTTATTTTGCGCCCGGCGCTTGACAAGTCCCGAAACACGCGGGTACACTTGCTCCCGTTACCGAAATTGACGACACATTAAATCGAAAGGAGCAGCCGAGGACCATGATTACCACCCACAACACAGCACGCGTCACCGACAGCCGCGAGTCGGGCCGTACCGGCCTGAGCCTGCCGCTGGCCGGCACCGGGCATTGGTCTCCCGCTGCTCCCTTTGACGGAGGCTGCGCTTAACTCTCACCGTATTCCTGTGAGCGAAAAGACGCTCCCCGCAAAGGCTTAACGCCGGGCGGGGAGCGTCTTTTTTTGTGATTTTTTTCTCGCGGAGGAGAAACCCATGACACAGGACATCGAGTTATTTGACCGAAAGGAAGAAAGCGACGCGCCGCCGCTGTGCCTCGTGCATTATTTCGGAGCGACCGGGCAAAGCCCGCCGCCCCCAAGCGTCGGCCACATCGCGGAGCGGGACGGCAACCTGCTGATTTTGGAGTTTGCCGCGCCGCCGAAAGTGAAACTCGGCACGCAGCAAGGGAGACGCTTGGGGGCAAAAGCCTACGACGCACTTTGCGTGCTGCTGCTGCTTGTCTGCGCCGTCGCCTGCGCGGCTGCGTTTCGGTTTTAGCCGGCGCGAAATCGGCCGGCGGGAGCTTGCCTGCCTCAGCGGGCGTTTTCCTCGGCAAAGGTTTTGCGGACGAACGGGTGGTCGGCGTCCAGCTCGAGAGTTGGGAATTCCGCGCCGCTGTACGGGTCCGTGTAGGTTTTGCGGAGCAGAATGCCGAGATCGAGGGCGTCTTCAATCAGCTTGTGGATGTCGCGCATCTCGCGGGTGCGCCAGGCGTCGGACCGGGCCGGGGCGGCCTGCGGCGGCAGGTCGGCGGGGTCCCAGTGGCCTTTGTTGTACAAAAAGCGGGCCAAAAGTCCCTGCGCCATGTATTCCCGGTGGCTGCTGTGGATGTCGTCGGCAGTCAGCACCACATCGGCGAGGTCGTCGCGCAGCGGCTCCGGCACGGTGTCCGGCGCAGCCAGCGCCGCCGCAACTTCCGGCGGCAGGGCGGGCGGCTTGACGGCCTGATCGGCGTCTTCCGGCAGCCAAATCCGCTTGGTCATGCCCGCCGACTCGATAAAAATCAGACCGGCGTCTTCCATGCGGGCAATCAGCCCCTTGAAGCCGTCCAAACCGTGCGCGTCGGGCCGGAACCGGGGGGCGCGGCCGGGCATTTGCAGGCTGACCCAGGACAAAAGCGGCGGGTAGCCGCGCCCGTCGTCTGTGCCGCGCTGCTCCCGCAGCAGGCCCAGCAGAAGCGCCTGCGCTTCGGGCAGCGTCGTTTCCGGCAGAGCCGGGCGGCTGACTGCCGGCGGCGTCGGGCCGGCGTCGGGTTTCGAAAATTGTTTCGGCGGCGCGGCTTCTTTGGGCGCGGCGTCTTTGATCGGAGTTTCGGCGGGGTCAATCTGCTCGTCGTAAAAGATAATCTCGTCTACCGCGCCGGCCAGCCGGCCGGACGTGCTGCCGGACACGCTGATCATCACAACCGTCGCGCCCCGGCGGCGCAGGGCGGCGGCGACATGCAGAAAGTCGGCGTCCCCGGCGACCAGCACAAAGGTCTGGATTTGCGGCTCCGTCCACGACACTTCCAGGCAGTCCAGGCTCATCTTCACGTCTACGCTGTTTTTGATCCGCTCCTGCCCGAACTGTATCCGCCGGGCCGGCACATACACCGGCTCAATCCCGGCGTTATACAAATTCATTTGGTCCCACGACCGCCGGTGGTAATAATCCTGCCAGTCGGCATACGCGCGAGCGACGCGCGGGCGGCCATAGCGCTGAGTCACGGCGTCCATCAGCGCGGCGATGTTGGGCAGGCGGCTCACCTCATACAAGCTGTATTTGAAGTTTTCCCAGTCAATAAACAGCGCGGCGGAGGCCGGGGGCGGGGCAGGGGGAAGCATGGGCAAAGAAAGTCCTGACTTGACACAGAGAGAAGCGGCGGCCCCGATGGGCCGCCGCGCTTTGCCGCCGGCTACCAGCCTCGGCTTGCCATCAGCTCTTCTTTGGGCAGGGTGCTGATGTTGATGCCGACCATCGGCTCGCCGATGTCCGACGACACTTCGGCCAAAATCTCCGGGTTGTCGAAGTGCGTGTTGGCGTCCACAATCGCCTTCGCCCGGCGCTTCGGGTCGCCCGACTTGAAGATGCCGGAGCCGACAAAGACCGTCTCGGCCCCGATCTGCCGCATCAGGGCGGCGTCGGCGGGGGTCGCAATCCCGCCCGCGCTGAAGTTCGGCACCGGCAGCTTTCCGGTGCGATGCACGTCCAGCACCAATTCATAGGGAGCGCCCAGGTTTTTGGCTTCGGTCATCAGCTCTTCCAGCGGCAGCGCTTGGATGCGCCGGATGTCGCGCAGCAGCGTCCGCATGTGGCGGACGGCCTCGACCACGTTCCCCGAGCCGGCTTCGCCTTTGGTGCGGATCAGCGCCGCGCCTTCGCCAATTCTTCGAAGCGCTTCCCCGAGGTCGCGGCAGCCGCAGACAAACGGAACCCGGAAGTCGTGCTTGTTGATATGGAACGCATCGTCGGCAGGGGTCAAGACTTCAGACTCGTCAATAAAGTCCACGCCCAGCGCCTGCAAAATCTGCGCTTCGGCGAAGTGCCCGATCCGCGCTTTTGCCATCACGGGGATCGTGACCACGTCCATGATCTCTTTGATCATCTTCGGGTCGGACATCCGCGCCACCCCGCCTTCGCGCCGGATGTCCGCCGGGACACGCTCCAAAGCCATCACCGCCACCGCCCCGGCTTCCTCGGCGATGATCGCCTGCTCGGGGTTGATGACGTCCATGATGACGCCGCCTTTCAGCATTTCGGCCAGGCCCACTTTGGTCTGCCAGGTAGATTTCTGCTCCGTTATCATCTCTGCCGTCCTTCTAAAAGTCACGCACGTTACGCTGACCTTAAGTTTACCCGAAATTCGCGCCGGGACGCAAGCAGGACTTAGCATACAGCGGGGCGAACAACCAGGCATGCGCCGTATTCCGAAGCAGATTTTCTCCCCCAAGCAGAAGCGCCGCCGCCGGGGCGTCTGGATTTTCGCCGCTTTTGTTCTTCTCGCGCTCGGGCTGATCTACGCCGATGTTCAGCGCTCCCGCGCGTTTATCTGCGGCAGCGTCGCCGACGCGCCAAGCCGCCCCGTCGCCCTCGTCTTCGGCGCAGCGGGCGATGTGCTCCAAGACCGCGTGACGACGGGGGTAGAACTCTACAAAGCCGGCAAAGTCCGAAAGCTCTTGATGACCGGGGACAACTCGCGCGACGGCTACAACGAGCCGCAAGCGATGAAAGAGCAGGCGATAGCTGAAGGAGTCCCCGCCCGCGACATCGCCTGCGACTATGCGGGCTTCCGCACCTACGACAGCGTGTACCGCGCCCGCGCCGTGTTCGGCGTCTCGTCGGCGCTGCTTGTCACCCAGCGCTACCACCTGCCCCGCGCCCTGTTCCTCGCCCGCCGCCTCGGCATCGGCGACGCCGTCGGCGTGGACGCCGCCAAACGTTCCTATGTCGGCCAGTGGAGCTTTGATTTAAGAGAAATCGCCGCCGTCGAAGTCGCCTGGGTGCAGGCCGTCGTGATCCGCCCGCGCCCGAAGTTCCTGGGTAAACCCGAAACACTCTTTCCACGAAGCGAGGCTCCTCATGGCGCTTGACCTGCACGATCCGGCAGTACGCCGGCATTTCTATATTCAGATGGCAAAGAAGCGTGTCCGCCCCGGCAGCGGCAGCGGCCCGGAAACCCTCTGGGCTAGAACTTGGAGACGCCCCGTGTTTGACCTCCGCACCATTACAAAAGTCCCATTCGTCGTCATTGGCGGCGTTGCCACCCGCCTTTACGCCCCAGAGCGCGTCACCGACGACTTAGACATACTTATTGAAGCCAAGAATGCAGAGGACTTAGCTGTTAATTTGACCGGCGGCGGTTGTCAAAAACTCGGTAATTTATCTATCGGCGGCAGTCATTGGAGACTGCCGGACGGAATGGCTTTGGATGTCCTGGAAGAAGACGCAGCATGGGCCGCAGAGGCCATCGCAAGTCCGGCCTCTGCGCCGAACGGCCTGCCCGTCATTTCGCTGCCCTACCTGGTGCTGATGAAGATGCGGGCCGGACGCGCTATAGACATCGGCGACCTGTCACGCGTCTTGGGGGCGGCAGACGACGCGACGCTTGCCGAAACGCGCCGCGTGGTGGAAAAGAATTTGCCGGACGGCGTGGAAGATTTGGCAGGGCTGATTTACTTGGGGCGGCTGGAGTATGAGCAGACGATACGGGAGTAAATGAGCGAGGGAATAAATGAGCGAGGGAATAAATTCCTCTCGCTGCATAAAATACGTCCTTCGGACGACCAGAAGCTGGATGCATGCGGCTCTTTCGTCCGCAGGACGTTTATCCGCAGCGAGAGGAATTTATTCCCTCGCTCATCTTTTGCTCTTCTCACCTCACAGCTCCCGCCGGTACTCGTAGGCTTGAATGAGCGTCGCTTGGTCGGCGTAATCCAAATCGCCGCCGACGGGCATGCCGTGGGCGATGCGGGTGACGCGGACGCCGAACGGCTTCAGGAGGCCCGCGACGTACAGCGAAGTGGTGTCGCCTTCGACCGTGGGGTTGGTCGCCAGCACGATTTCTTCCACTTTCGGGTCGCCGTCCGCGACCCGCTGCTGCAAGTCCCGTATCTGAAGTTTGTCCGGGCCGACCCCGTCCATCGGCGAGATGACGCCCTGCAATACGTGGTACACGCCCTTGAACTCGCCGGTTTTCTCCATCGCAATCAAATCGCGCGGTTCGGCGACGACGCAGATTTTGGCCTGGTCCCGGCGCGGGTCCGCGCAGATGTCGCACACATCGCCTTCCGAGTAGTTGTGGCAAATTTTGCAGAACTTGATGCTGCTTTTGATGGTGACAAGGGCGTCGGCCAGCGCCCGCGCTTCTTCTTCCGGCAGGCGCATCACATGGAACGCCAGCCGCTGGGCGCTTTTCGGGCCGATGCCCGGCAGCTTTTCGAATTCGCCGACCAGTCGGGCCAGCGGCTTAGGATAATAAACAGCCATAAATGTTGCGTGACCCGATCAATTGCGAACCCGCCGCAGGGGGCGAACACAAGGTTCGCGCCCTACATTTTGGCCCGCAGGGGCGAACCTTGTGTTCGCCCTTCTGCAATGTGTTCGCCCCCTGCGGCGGGTTTGCCCTTCTTTGTGTGCTCTGCTTGTTGTGCTCTGCTTGTCGCCCCTAAAACATCCCGCCGAGGCCGGTGCCGCTGACCATGCCGGGGGGCATGACGCTTTTGAGGCGCTCCTCGCGCATCGCGTTCGCCTTGTCCACGGCTTCGCGGACGGCCAGCGTCACCAAATCTTCCAGCGACTCGACATCGGCAGGGTCTACCACTTCTTTGGCGATTTTGATGGTGAGAACCTCGGCTTTGCCGGTCGCGGTCACCCGGACCAGGCCGCCGCCGCTTTGGCCCTCGACCCGCGCTTCATCAAGTTCCGCTTCCACTCGCGCGGCTTCTTCCATCGCCTTTTGCGCCTGCTTCATCAAATCGCCGAGACCGGCTTTTCCGAACGGGTTTGCCATTTTGTTTGTCCTTTACCATGAGTTTCAAGTGCTATTCGGGATCGTCGTCCAGCACGCGCCCGCCGAACACGGCAATCACTTCGTCCACAAACGGACCGTGCGCGTCGGGGGTGGCGGCCGCCGGTTCCTGCGGCTTCGGCGGCGGGGCAGGGGACCCGTTGCGGGCCAGCAGGGTCTGACCCTGCATGACGCATTTGACTTTGTATGTCTCGGGGCCTGCGCCGAGGGTCCGGTTGATGATTTCCTCCACCATCTTCCGGCCTTTTTCCTTGCTTTGGACCCGGTCAAACGAAAACTGGTTGTCGAACTCCAAAATGACGGCGTGGTCGTGAATGGCGACCGGCCGGGCGGCTTTGACATCCTGCACGCCGACCGGGCTGCGGCTGCCGACCAGGTTGAGAACTTCCTGCCACGATTTTTGCAGGCGCAAAAGCTCCGGCGGGGCGTCGGGCGCTTGCGCGGGCCGGACCGGGGCGGGAGGCGGCGCTTCAAAAGCCACTTGCTGCACTTGCAGCAGGTCGCCCGTTTCGGTGTCGGGTTCTTCCGGCGGCGGCGCGTCGGCCGGCTCACGGTCGTCTTCCGAGGTCACAATCACGCTCGGCAGGTCGTCGAGGTATTCGTCGCCGGGCATCAGCGCATAGGCGGCCCCGTCGTCCTCGCCGTCCGCCGAATCGGTGTCTGCAAGGTCCGATAAATCAGTGTCGGCCAGCGGCGGCGGCATCTCATACGGCACGGCAGGTTCCGGCTTGGGGGCCGGGGGAGGCGCAAGCGGCGCGGCAGTAACAACAGGCGCGGCGGGGGGAGGCGGCGCGGCAAGGGGGGGAGGCGCGGCAAGGGGAGGGGACGCGGCAAGCAGCGCCCCTACGCTGTCCTCTCTGACTCCCGCAGTATTGGGGGCGGGGGGGACCGACGGCAGGCGCATCAGCTTCAGCAGCGACATCTCGAGAATCAAGCGGTGCTGATTGGAGCGCTTGGTTTCCCCTTCCGCCGCCGTCAAGACTTCTAAGGCTTTCAATAAATCGGCGGGGGCGAAGCGCGACGCCTGGGTTCTTAAAGCCGCGCTATCGTCCAAATCGCCGGCCGATGCCGGCACGGCCCCGACCCCGACAAACAGCATGTCCCGAAAGCGGTCCGCCAGGCTCCGAATGAACTGCCGGACATCTTTGCCGCTTTCGAGCACCGTTCCCGCCAGCCCGAACGCCCCGGCGGCGTCGGAGTCGGCTACCAAATCCACCACTTGACGCAGGACATCTTCGTCAATCGTGCCTAAGACGACCGTGACATCTTTAGCCGTGACATGCACCCGCTGATACGCCAGGACTTGTTCGAGCAGCGACAGCGAGTCGCGATACGAGCCGTCGGCGGCGCGGGCAATCAGCGTCACGGCAGGCGCATCGGCCTTCACGCCCTCGGCATCCAGCACATCGTTGAGGCGGGCCGAAATCTGCGCGACCGAGCCGCGCTTGAACTCGTACACCTGGCAGCGGGACGCAATCGTAATCGGCAGCTTTTCCAGCTCGGTGGTCGCCAGCACAAACACCACCCGGTCCGGCGGCTCTTCCAGCGTCTTCAGAAACGCATCCATCGCATCGCGCGATAATTGGTGCGCTTCGTCAATGATATAGACTTTGTAGCGCCCTTCCATCGGCGGAAACTTGATAGACGCCACCAAATCGCGCACATCGTCCACTTTGCCGTGCGACGCCGCATCCATTTCCAGCACGTCCACAAACGACGACGACGCGATAGACTTGCACGGCCCGCACACCCCGCACGGCTCCGGCGTCGGCCCGGTCAGGGTCCCGTCCGGCCCGATGCAGTTCAGCGCTTTCGCGAGTATCCGCGCACAGGTCGTTTTCGCCGTCCCGCGCGTGCCCGTAAACAAGTAGCCGCTCGCCACCCGCCCGGCGGAGATCGCGTTCCGCAGCGTGGTCGTGACATGCTCCTGCCCGACAACATCTTCAAACGTCTGCGGCCGGTATTTGCGGTACAAAGAGATATAAGCCATACTCCATTAGTATACCCCAAGCCGCCCCCGAAAGATTTTTTCGGCGTTTTGTCCGCTTTTCCGTCCGGGCGTAGATAATAGGGTGAAAGGAGCCGCAAGCACCGATGGAAGACCGCCCTCTGGAAGATAAACAGTTGCTGCAACGCTTCGTCCGGGACAACTCCCAGGAAGCGTTCGCCGCGCTGACTGCCCGTTACCTCAATCTTGTCTACGCCGTCTGCCGCCGCGAGATGGGCGACTCAGACGCCGCCGAAGATGTCACCCAGGCCGTCTTTCTCATTCTCGCCCGCAAAGCGCCGGGTTTAGGCCGCAACGTCGTCCTGTCCGGCTGGCTGTTCCAAACGGCCCGGTTCGCCGCCAAAAACGCACGTCTCACCGCCCAGCGGCGGGCGGCTTACGAACAGAAAGCGGCGGAGGCGCTCATGGAGCAGCAGACAGAAACTGAAGACGAACAGTGGGCCGAAATCGAGCCGCTCTTGAACCAATCGCTTGCCGCCCTCAAAGCCGGGGAGCGCGAGTGCGTCCTGCTGCGCTTCTTTCAGGGCGCCAGCTTCGCCGAAGTTGGCGCATCTTTGGGTCTATCCGAAGACGCCGCCCGCAAGCGCGTCACCCGGTCGTTAGAAAAGATGCGCCGGTTCTTTTCCAAAAACGGCATTATTGTCCCAGCCCTCGCCTTGCCGGCCCTGCTGACGGCCCACGCCGCCAAAGCCGCGCCCGTTGATTGCCAGGCAAGCATCGCTAATTTGACCCACAGTGTCCGCGCCGGACACGCGCCCGCCGCCCTCACCGGCTCGCACGCTTATCAATTCTCGGAAGGAACACTCAAAGCCATGAAGCTCGCACAATGCAAACTCGCCGCAGGTATCGCTGCTGTACTTCTTGTCGGCAGCGCTTATACGGTCACCCGTGGGATTGCTCATCCCGCGAGCAAGGCTGTTTCTGTATCCCAGCAAACTGCCGACAAAGGTTTGACCCCTGCACAAGTCGCTGAACGCTGCCGGTCCGCATACAAGAAGCTGCACTCATATGAAGTGACTGCGACAGTGGATTCAAGCTCCCTCACCAGCACGGACTTGAAGCCTTTTCGCACTCACACCTCGGCAACAATCCTGTTTGTCAGACCCGCAAAAATCCATGTGGAAGGCAAAGATATAACCGGAGATGCTTTTGCCTACATTTCAGACGGCATCGGGACCGAGGCGAGATTTGGAGGCGATCGTCGTTGGAAAACAGAGAAAGACCCGGAAACAGCCATCGGCAGCGCCACTGGGGTTGCGGCCAATGCCGCAACAACAATCCCGGCTCTATTGCTTGGCACGAAGTGGGGGGACCCACTGAGGGCCGATGCTGTCTCAAGCAATCCCAAAATGCGGAAGGAAACTGTAGAAGGACGATTGTACTACGTTTTGACCATGCATGCTCCTCTTTCTGCCGTAACGCAGTCATTGTGGATTGACGAAAAGACATTTTTGCTGCGCCGCGCCGTGGAGGATTACGAAGTGGAGGAGCATACGGTCACAATCGCCGGTAAAACGACCAACTTTCCGACGATGAAAAGCCACGACGAGCAGAATTTGACTAACGAGCGCCTTAACCTGCCAATTCCAGACAGTACGTTTACACTGCCTCCCGTGCAGTAGCCGTAGACCCAAAAAAGCCGGGGAGCAATCCTCGGCCTTTCTTTTGTGCTGTTCGCCACGCGCAAAAAAATTTTGGAAGCTTGTCGGATTTCGCGTTTGAGCGTAAACTATATACCAAAAGAACAAAATCACAAGAACGAAAGGAGACAGTTTATGACGCCGGACTGGCTGCTGCTGCGCCGCTTTGCCAAAGACAATTCGCAGGAAGCGTTTGCGGCGCTCTCGGCCCGCTACTTGAACCTGGTCTACGCGGTCTGCCTGCGCGAAGTCCACGACCCGGAGCTGGCGCAGGACGTGACCCAGGCCGTGTTCCTGCTGCTGGCGCGGACCGCGCCGTCCTTCCGCTCCAAGACCGCGCTGCCCGGCTGGCTGTTTCGCACCGCCCGGTTTGCGTCCCAGAACGCCCGAACGCGCGAGCAGCGGCGACGGCAGTATGAGGAAAAAGCCGCGATGGAACGGCACCCACAGGCGAGAACAGACGAGGCTGAATGGAGCGAAATCGAGCCGGTGCTGAACAAGGCGCTGGCCGCGCTCAAAGCCGCAGACCGCGACAGCATTTTGCTCCGCTTCTTCCAGGACATGAGCTTCGCCGAAGTCGGCGCGAGCCTCGGCGTGTCCGAAGATGCCGCCCAGAAGCGTGTGGCGCGGGCCTTAGAAAAGCTGAGGCACTTCTTTGGTAAAGAAGAGGTCAACCTGCCGAGTGCGGCCCTTGCCGGCCTGCTCACGGTCCACGCCGCGCAGACTGCCCCTGCCGCCTGCCAAACTGCCGCCGCGCATCTTGCGGCCACCGTTCTTGCCGGACACGCTTCGGCAGCCCTCGCCGGTTCGTCTGCCTACCAGCTTACAGAAGGAGTATTGAAAGCCATGAAAATCGCAAAGCTAAAAATGCTGACAAGCAGCATCGCTGTCGTTGTTGTCGGAGGAGCCGTATCTTACGGGATGCTGCACGGCCAAGCTCCCGACCAGAAGACCGCTTACCGCACCGTCCTACTCACGGGAAAAGCGCGTTATGCCGATGGCAAGCCCGCAGGGCGGGTGCGGATTTCCGCCCAAGTTCAGGATGCTTCTGAGATGAGTATACTGATGGCGAAAAAGCCGGGACCATCTGCCGCGTGGGTGCGGGAGATTGACGAGAACGAGACCTGGACGAAGCCGGACGGAACTTATGCACTGGCCGTCGGCGCAGACCTGCGTTACAATGTGATGCTGCTCCCGAACAACTTACTGCGTGAAGGCGAAGACGATGGATATGTGGCCGCCGCCGCCGAGGGCGTGTCGGGCCACAAAAACCAGACAATCACCGTGCCGGATTTGATTTTGACGCCCGGCGCGTCCATCACGGGAACCGTAACTGACAAAGCCACTGGTCGTCCAATAGCAGGCGTTTACGTTGGCAGCTATGGGCCAGGACGGCCGTCAACCAGCGCAGCAACTTTTTATGCTCTCACGGATAACCGCGGCCATTATCGTTTGAGGGTTGCGCCCGGTAAAAACCAGGTTTATGTTTCTGGTAGTCAGAATAGTACGTTTGTCATAGTGGCTGCAAGTCAAACAAAGATGGTAAACTTTCAAGCCTTACCTCTCACAGCCGCCGAAAATCAAGCACAGGCCGTAGGTCAAGCAGTGCTGGTACATCTCCAGGCTGTACCCAAAAAATAGAACCTCACCTGATCACAAGTGTCCACCTTCTCCTTTCTCAATGAGAGAGGCGGATCTCAAGGAGAGAGGCGGAACAGAGTTCCGGGGTGAGGTACAAAAGGCCGGGGATTGCTCCCCGGCTTTTGGTTTTGCTTCAACGTGCGACCCCAACTGGCTCGCGCTGTGCTTGCGTCTGCTCGGCGGGCGGCCCGATGGAAATGTCTTCCATCACTGCCAGCGCGGCGCGGGACAGCCCTGCGTACGCTTCCCGGATACCGGCATCGTCCGGGTGCTTTTGCAGCCAGTCCCAAAGCTCGTAAGCGGCCCAATCTCGCTGCGTCAGTGTCCGGGCGTCCTGCGCTTGGTCCAGTATCCGCTCACGCTCGGGGCGCGGCGGCGGGATGATTTCTCCGGCGGCACGACGCGCGTTTTCGTCCTCGATGATCTCCTGCAAGGTGTATAAAAGCTCGAACCCATCACGCATTCCCTGTTCTTCGGGGTGCGCCGTCATTCATTCTCGCAGAACTTGCTTGGCGGCTTCGATCTCCGGCAGAGAGGTTGCAGACAAAACTTGATCGTTGACACGCTCCCGTGCTTCACGGAGTTTCAGCACGCTATCAATATCTTTTCCCCACAGTCATCAGATTGCCCTCAATTTTCGATGAGTTCCTGCCGTGTTCGCTTTTCCTGTTCGTCCAAATTTTCGCAAAGCGTACTTGCCCGGCTTAATACGGGGCGGCGGTCAGCAGATACTTGTAGGCGGGCAGCAGGCCGGCGGCGGCGACGATGTCCGGGGCGGCGCTCGGCGGGGCGTGGAGGTTACGGCGGTAAATGTTCGGCCCGGCACCGTTGGTGCCGGTGAGGTCGCGCGGCTCGTAGATGTTGGTGCCTTCGCCCAGAATGTTGTCCTGGATAATCACATCGCCCCGGTTGTCGTTTTCGTGGAGGTCGAAGCCGGCGCAGTGGTAAACGACGTTGAATTGCAGAACATCGTACTGGCTGCCGTCGTCGGTGTACAGCCCGCTGGCGGGGAAGCCGCCGGGGCCGGGGTTTGTTTTGGGCAGGTCGTGAACCACATTGCCGGAGACAATCAGGCCCGGCTGACCGCCGTTCAGATAAATCCCGCCGCCGTCGTTGAGCGTCTGCATCACTTTGTAGATCAAATTGGCCGTGATGCGATTATTTTGCGCGATATTGGGCCGGCCCCAACCCCAGCCTTCGCTGATGCCGGTGTACGGCTGATTGAAAATGGTGTTGTGGGCGACCACCGACCGATGTGCCCACCACACCGTCACGGCGCACGCGCCGGGGTACTCGGCCCCGCAGTCATGGATGCAGTTGTTGATAATGCTGTCGTCCGTGTCTATCAGGCGCGGGTCCGTCGGGGCCGGCTGCGCGGCGTCGCCGAGCAGAACGGCGGCGGAGCTGATGTCGGTGAACAGATTGCTCGCGATCTCGCTGCGGACGGTGCCGCCGTAAAAGCGAACGCCCGCCCCGCCGAGCCGGGCAAACCGGCAGTTCTCTACTCGGACCGAGTCTCCGGCCTGAACCGTGACCGCGCAGGCCGGGTAGCTCCAGTGCGTGCCGAGATTGGCCTGCACTTCCACAAAGCCGAGGCTCGGAGCAAGCCACGTCGTGTCGGCAAACTGAAGGCCGGAAAAAGTGACGTTCGCGACCGGCGCTCCGGGCCGCCCGGCCAGAGTCACAAGCGACTCCAGCACCGGGGCCACCACCGTCGCCGTCTTCATGTGTTCGCCGGGGCGGGGGAGGTAGGACAGCGTGGCCGCGTGCGTGTTGAGATAAAACTGCCCCGGCTCGCCCAGCAGCTCGGCGCTGTTTTCCAGGCGGTACAAGCCGGCCGCCGCCGCATTGGTATGGTCCCCGTTGCCGAGCGAGCGCTTGAACGGGCCGGGCACAAGGGTGACCGCCTGCCCGGAAACCGACTGAACCGGCAGCCGGCTCGAAGTCCATTGACTGCGGTAGACCAGCTCCAAGTCTTCCGGGTGCGCGAAGCCCGCCAGGTCGGAATTCGGCCAGGTGTATCCCGTCGGAGTCTGCACAATGCCGCTCGGCAGGGTGGTGGTGCCGCTGCGGCGGCAGCGGACGCCGTTCACGAAAAGCTGACGCGTTTGCAGGCCCGGCACACTCGCCTGCCAGATGTTTTTAATGCGGTCGTGCTGCGTCCAGCCGGAAACAATTCGGCCGCCGCTCAGAATCGGATGCTCGCCGGGAAAGGCCGAGTAAAACACCCGGTGACCATTGCGGCCGCTGTCTTCGGCGGTCAGGGTCAGAGGCGCGGCCAGGCGATATGTGCCGCCGCGCAGCACAATCCGCGTGTCGCCGGAAGCCGTGGGCAGGCCGGCCTGCACCGCCTGCCGGGCATGCTCCACAGTGAGAAACGGCGCGGCCAGGGTCCCGGCGGCCCGGTCGCTGCCTGTCGGAGAAACGTACACGGTCCGCCCCGTGGAAGCGGAAAGCGCCGAGGCGGACGCCAGCCAGAGCGCGGCGGGCAGGAAAACGCAAACGGCGGACGGCGGCATGGGCTTCTCCTGAAAAAGCCCCCGAGAAAGTATCTTTCGGGGGCCGGAATAATCTAAAATAGTCTAAACAGTTGACGGACTGCCCCGGACGGCACACGGGCGGGGCGCCTTATCGCTGCTGCGTTCCCACCCTGACGAGGTTCGGCTGCCGTCCGTTGCCGCCGAAGCAGTCCATCGCGAGTATTATACCCGCTAATTAAATTCTTTTTCGCCTTTGCCGAGAATATCCGCGCGGGAAAGCGTATACGTCTTCGACAAATACCGCAGGCCCTTGATCGGGGTCAGCAGCGACGGCATCGGAGAAACGCCGTCGGAGACATGCAGGTAGTTCGGGTCGGTGATGCCTTCGCCCATCCAGCCGATCCGGTCCTGGACCTGAATCGGGCAGTCGTTCGGGTTGTTCGGCACGAAAAACACGGTCACGGTGTACTCGGGCGCGGTGAACGAGTACATGTCCGAATCCTGGCTCATGTCAATTTTGCGGCCTAAATCGCCGCCGATCTTGCCGCCGCGCACCGAAACCGCATCCTGCATCAGCGTCACGCTCGGGTCCACTTTGCTCGACAGCGTGTAATTGCCGATCACGGGCCGGGTGTAGCCTTTGTCGGAAAGAAAGATTTCAATCCGCGCCCCGTCGGCGGGGCCGAACGAGCGCTCGCCGGTTTCCAGCACAAACTTGGTCGCGCCGATGACATTGATCGCGCCTTTCAAGACAAAAACTTTCGGCGCGACCCGGACAAGCTGCGGCTGAAAGTTCAAGTTGACCGGCGTTTTCGTGTCAATCGGACGGTATTTGAGGCGGCCTTGCAGCTCCATGACCTGTTTTTCGGCAATCTGCAAGTCCTGCGCCTCGGCGAAATCACCGGCCCCTTTTTTCTCGATCAGCCGATGATGCAGCGCGAGGCACTCCTGCCACTGAGCCAGCGCTTCCGGGAGCCTGCCTTCCGCTTCCAGCGCGTGCGCGTAGCCGTGCCCGACCGTCATCACCCCTTTGTCCGCTTTGGCGAAATTCGCCGGGTCGCTTAAATCTTGCGATGCGGCTTTGACCACTTTCCAGCCTTCCGCGAACACATCGGCGGACGGCGCGAAATCGCCCATTTTGCGGAAATAATGCACAAACGCTTTGTCCGAGTACAGGTCGGGTTCGTCCGGGTTGTTTGCGATGCCCTCGGTGATCAGCGCCAGCGACATCGGGATATAGCGCCGGTCGGAGCGCTCCTGCGAATCGGTGAAGTTGTAGTCCATATGCCACGCGCCGGTCTCATAAACATCAATTTGGTGCGGGTCGAGCCAGGTGATAACCCGGATCAGCGGCATAATGGCGGCGTAGTCGCCGTTGTGGAAAAACTCGTCGGTCCGCACCCAAAGCATGCCGGCAATCGCTTCCCGGAACCCCGTGAACGCGCCGAGAGCGAACTCAATCGGCAGGTTCTGCCCGCCCTGCGCCAGCGCTTTCTGGTCCGGCGCGTAGTTTTTCTGGTAGATCGGGTCAATGCGCGACTGCAAAAATGCAATCGGACCTAAAAGCAGCAGGGCGGCGGCAATCAAGGGGCCGCGATAAGAGCGTGTCTGCATCAGTTTAAACCTCGCGGCGGTCGAACATGACCGTGCCCGCTATCAGCAAAAGCGCCGTGTACAGCAGCGCATAGAAAATGTTCAGAGCGATATACGCCGGCTCCTGCGTGACCACGACGCTTGGATTGATCCACGGGTTCTGGATGGCGTCGTTGGAAAAGTTCGGCACGACATAATGCAGCAGATGAAGCGGACCTTCCGCCGGCAGCAGGCCGCTGCCGAGCAGCCAGACCCCGAACGTCACGAAAAACGAGACGACCGGCGGCAGAAACACCGAAAAGAACATGGCGACCGCGCCGAGCAGGGTCATCTGCAAAAAGATCATCAGCAGGTTCTTCAGCAGCCCGAGGTCCGCCGGCAGGACAGGCTGGTTGTACTGGATCAGCTTTGCCGTCAAAATCACCAAAAAGATGAGGCCCATCAGCGACAGATTGGCGAGAACCGTCATCAGGCCGCCGAGAAACTTGCCGGTCAAGTACTGATAGCGCTGCACAGGCTTAGACAAAATCGAGTAAATGGTCCGGCGCTCGATCTCGGCGGGAATCAGCGTAATATACAAAATAATCGAGATAAAAACGCCCGCCAGCGAAATCACGCCCAGCCCGAGGCTTTTCGTGACGTTCAGGTCGCGGGTCGGGGTCAGCGCCCCGAACGCCATGCCCATCAGCATGATCGCCAGCCCGCCGAACAAAAAAACCAGCAGTATCTTGCGGCGGATCGCCTCGCCGAACGTGGACGACGCCAGAAGCCAGATGGTGTTCATTTGACCTCCATCGCTTCCGCCGACGACGGCAGGGCGAAGTTCGTGCCGGTCTCGACTTCGCCCTGATGGACCACTTCGTAGAAGATGTCCTCCAAAGTCCGCCGGGTCTGGGTCATGGAAACCACGTCGCCGCCCGCGCTCCGCACCCAGTCCAGCACCCGGTTTTTGCTTTCCGCCGACGCCGACGTGGTCAAAATCAGGGTTTCGCCGACCGTCTCGGATTTCGTGGTGATCTTGGACAACTGGGCATTTTGAGCGTCGGTGGCTTTGACATGCTCGGCGATAATCTCGACGTTTCCGCCGGCAATCAAGTCGTCCACATGCCCGAGGCGCTGAATTTTGCCGTTAAACAAAATCGAGACCCGGTCGCAGACCAGCTCCACGTCGGAAAGCTGATGCGACGACAAAAAGATGGTCCGGCCTTCGCTTTTGAGGTGCAGGATGAGGTCGCGGATGTCCCGGTGCGCGACCGGGTCCAGGCCCGAAGTCGGCTCGTCGAAAAACAAGATTTTCGGGTCATTGATCAGCGCCTGCGCGATGCCGACCCGCTGAAGCATGCCTTTAGAGAACGACCGCAGCGTTTTTTTGCCGGTCTGGTTCAGCCCGACCAGCTCCAGCAGGTAATCCACGCGCTTCTGCTTGGCCGCGCCGGACAGCCCGAACAGCGAGCCGTAAAAGCCGACCACTTCGCTTGCGGTCATGTGCTCGTAAAAGTAGGGCGACTCGGGGAGGTACGAGATTTTTTCTTTGACATCAATGTCCCCGGCGGGCTTGCCGAGCACCAAGACTTCGCCGGAAGTCGGGAAGATCAAGCCGAGCAGGGTCTTGATTGTCGTGGTTTTGCCCGCGCCGTTCGGCCCGAGAAAGCCGAAAATCTCGCCTTCGTAAACATCCAGGCTGATGTTGTTGACCGCCGTGACTTTTTTGTACTGCTTGATGAGGTTTTTGATTTCAATGGCTTTGGCGTAGCCGCCGGGGTCCGCGCCGCTGCGGGGGGCCGTCGCTTGAACAGGGGCCTGAACGGAAGAAGTGTCTTGTGCCATAATATGTCGCTGCGTTCCTTTGCCGAGCAGAGTGGGGAATAAGTTCCTGCAAGAGTTCTTTTCGCAATACGCAGGCCGCGCCGCTTTTGTGCCGGTTTCCGGCGAGTTCTCGGCGAGTTCTCGGCGAAATATCGGCGAAATCAGCGGCGGCACTGCCCACAGTCCTAGTATACAATGCCCCGCCCCTGTCTGTCAAGAAATTCGCCGCCGCACTCCTTGTGTGATCCCGAGCGAGACCGCCGCCGCCGCGACGCCGCACCAGAACGGCGCATGGTAGCCGAACCGATGCCACAGCAGCCCGCCGGTCACGGGAATGACCACGGCCGCGACATGGTGCATGGTCTGGCCCATAGACAAACTGGCCGTCATCTCGCCGGGCCGCACAATCCGGCTCAGGTACGTCGTGATGCCGACCCCGAACGAAAACAAAACACTGTCCAGCACCCACAGCGCTTGGAGCACCAGCACGCTCTGCACCAGCGCGTACCCGGCAAAAGTCAGCCCAATCGCCGCGTAGTAAAAGGTCATCGCCCGCCGCTCGCCGATCCGGTCTATCAGCCGCCCCACCGGCGCGGAAACCGCAAACGATGCCACGGCATTGGTCAGCATCAAGGCCGCAATCTGCCCGACCGGCACATGCCAGTGCTCAATCAGCGCAAACAAGGCAAATGTCGTAAAAATCTGCCGCCGGCAGCCTTCCAGAAATGTCAGGCCGTAAAACAGCCGGTATTCTTTTCGGTACAACAGGCGCGGGCGGTTGTGGGTGGCCGATGCCCCCGACAGCGGCAGCAGGCACACGCCGCCGGCGAAGATAAACCCGGCGGCGATGTCAAAAAACGCCGGATACGAGAGATGCCCGACCGCCAGGCGAACAAACACAAACGCCGCCACGGCGGCCCCCGCTCCGACCGACCCCATCCGCCCCAGGTGCCGCCCGCCTTCCTCGCCCCCCGCCAGCGCCAGCGGGATCGCCGACGACGATGTAAACCACTGGTGCATAAACACCGACCAGAACACCGTCACCAGCACCAGCGCGGCATACGAGTGAACATAGCCCGTCGCCGCCACCCCGAGGGCGCTCAGGCAAAGGCACAGCGCCGCAATCCGTCCTTCGGCGAACCGGGCGAACACCGCCGCAATCGCCACCGACAGCAGGCCGGGAATCTCGCGCGTCGATTCGAGGCCCCCCATCTGCACCGCATGGATGGCCAGCGTTTCCGTGATGAAGTTGATGAACACCGCGCCGTACACCGCAAAGCCGAACCCGAACAAGGCGACCGCCCCTGAAAACAGGCCCCAGTCCCGCCGCAGCGCCCGGTCCCCGGCAAAACTTGTTGAAACACTTGCAGACATGGCGCTCAGTATACCCGGCCCCGGTCCCGAAAAATAATTTCGCCGAGCCTGCGACTTGGCATGGTCTATGCACTAAAAGAGTCCAGAACGATCTTCGCCGGACTGAAGTTTCGATTGACATCTTATGCCCGCCGGACGCCCGCGCCGCCGCTGCCGTCCATGACCTGCCGGAAGCGCCGCTGCGGCGCTTCCACGCTGCTCGGAGAAAGGGAAATTCCCGATGGCTTTAATTCACACCACCCGCACTGCTGCCGCCCGCAGCGGACAGCCCCGGTTCGTTCCCGGCAGCTTTGCCTGCGCGGCGTCCGCCCGCCGGCTCCTGCTTGCCCCGACCGCGTTTGCTCTGTCGCCGACCTTGAAGCGCGTTTCCGGCGCTTTCCCGGCCCCCGTAACCCGGCTGCTTCCCGCCCCGGTGTAACCCGTCCGCCCCGAGACAGTCTTCTGCACTGTTTCGGGGCGTTTTCCTCCTCTTCGGCTTTACCCCCCCCCCCTCGTTGACTTTGCCCGGCCCAAAGTGCTACCATTTCGGCATGGCTGATTTGATTTTGACCGGCGGAACCCTTTACGACGGCCTCGGCGGGCCGGGTGTCCGGGCGGACATTGCCGTTTCCGGCGATGCGATCTCCGCGATAGGGGACTTGTCGGGGGAGCACGCCGGGCAGGCGATAGATGTTTCGGGCCTCGCGGTCGCGCCGGGCTTTATTGATATTCACACGCACTCGGACTTCACGCTGCTGATCAACCGCCCCATGCGAAGCGCCATTGCCCAGGGCGTCACCACCGAAGTGGTCGGCAACTGCGGCACGTCTATTGGTCTGGTGACGCTTGACGACGTGTTCACGCAGGAGCGGCGCTGGGCGGAGCGCGGCGGCACGGTTTTGGACTGGTCGCGGCTGTCGGAGTATCTGGCGCGGGTGGAGGACGGCGGGATCGCCTGCAATGTTCTGACGCTGGCCGGGCACGGCACCATCCGCAAGTCTGTCTTGGGATTTGAGGAGCGCCCGCCGACAGACGCCGAGATGGCGCAGATGCAGCGGCGTTTATCCGACGCGCTGGCCGACGGCGCGATTGGGCTGTCTACGGGGCTGGAATACCTGCCCGGCGGCTACGCCCGCCACCCCGAGATCGCTGCCCTGGCCGCTGTCGCCCGCGAGGCCGGCGGCTTTTATGCAACGCATATCCGCAACGAAGGCGATACGCTTGTGGAAAGCATCCAAGAAGCCCTGGATGTCGCCGAAGCCGTCGGCATCCCGCTCCAATTATCCCATCACAAATCCGAAGGCCGGGCGAACTGGGGCAAGCCGCAGACGACGCTGCCGATGATGGCCCGCGCCCGCGCGTCGGGCTTGGACGTGCTCACCGATCAGTATCCGTACACCGCGTTTATGACCGGCCTCAGCGTGATTCTGCTGCCGCGCTGGGTCAACGACGGCACCGCCGAAGACACGCTGGCGCTGCTGCGCGACCCCGCCGCCCGCGTGAAGATGCTGGCGGAGATCAACGCCGCCGCGTGGGACTGGGACACGGTGCAGATCGGCATCGCCCGGACCCGCCGGGACACGCAGGGATTGACGCTGACCGAGCTTGGCAGGCAGGCCGGCAAGACGCCCGCCGAAGCGGCGGTTGACCTGCTGTCCGACGAAGACGGCTTTGTCGCCGCCGTCCATTTCGCGATGTCTGAAGCCGACGTGGAATATATCCTAAACGACCCCCACACCATGATCGGCTCCGACGGCGTCGCCAACGACCCGGCCAGCGAAATGGCCCAGGACAAGACTCACCCGCGCACCTACGGCACCTTCCCCCGCGTCTTCGCGCATTATGTCCGAGGCCGCGAAGTCCTCTCCGTGTCCGAAGCCGTCCGCCGTATGACCAGCCTCCCCGCGTCGCGCCTCAAGCTCGCCGACCGGGGCATCATCAAGCCCGGCATGAAAGCTGACATCACCGTCTTCAACCCCCTGACCATCGAAGACTGCGCCACCTTCGCCGACCCGCACCAGTTCCCTGCCGGCATTCACCATGTTCTCGTCAACGGCCGCTTCGCCCAGCAAAACGGCGTCCAGACCAATGTGCTATCGGGAAAGATTTTGCGCCGGGAGTAGGGGATGACGCAGAGGCGACGGAACATTGTCTTTGGCGTGCTGTTTGCCGCTGCTGTCGGCGCGGCTTGCCTTTGCCTCGTTCGCATCGAGGCCAAAAGCCGTCAGCAGGTGCTTAACAATGCCCTCTGTGACGCGGTTATCATGCAGCGCACTGCCGCCGTCACCGACCTATTGCGACATGGGGCCGACCCTAACCAGAAAGACAGCCACGGACAAACCCCGCGCGACACAGACGCAAACGGCGAGGATGAGATTTATTGGATGCTGAAAGAGGCCGAGCAAAAGAAGATCATGCCGTGAACGGCACGGCTATTGAGCGCGGACGTTGAAAATCACTGCTTCGCGGCACTGGGGAAAAGACATATCGAGGTTCGGGCGCGTTAGCTTGGGTAAAGAAGATAACACAACTCTATAGCCTCTTTGAGAGGCAGCTTCAGTGTCTCCCGAAGAGTTTTGATCGCATAAATTCTGTGGCCTGCCTGAATGTGCTGGTGAACGGCTTCGCGCTCCGCCGCCGTCAAGTTTCGCATCATGGCAGGGATGCGCTGGCGAAAGCGACAAGTGGAACAGGGATTAAACTCCGGTGGCCCCTCTCCTCCCCACAGTCGCCCGCCGCAGCGCATACACTGTCGCTCATTCGGTCTATGCAAATCACATAGCCGTCCGCCTAACGCCGTCGCCAGCGCAGGCTCCCCGGAAATCTCACACCGCAACTGGGTATTTATTGTAATGGCTACAGAACATCTTCCGAGCTTGCTGGCGGCGGAAGGCGGCGCTCATAACTCACAAGCTTTGTTTCCAAACGCGCCAACAGTAGCTCGTAGTCTTTCGCCGCTACCTTTTGTTCTTGCAGTGCTAACTGCCGCGCGTATTCAGCCTTGTCTTGGTCACGCTGCCGATCGAAAGTTATCTGCTGAATTGCGGCGGTAAGGCTTTTTACTTCGGCTTGTAATGCTTCAATATCCTTCTCGTGCCTATCGGTCTTCGCCACGAGCGACATAACCAGCTTCGCGTATTTGTAAGTGTCTTGCCACCAGGCCATAATTGTATCAACGCCTCAGCATCTTTTCGATAGACGCCAGCATCACTTCCGTTTCTGCCCGAAGCCGGTCAATCTCCGGCCGACGCGCATCCATACGGGCCAAAGTCTTCTCTGCCTCAACATACCATTCATGCATCTCAGCCTGCATCCGGGCGATCTCTTCCGGCGACGGCTCAACGTCCGGGTCGGCGATCAGTGCGCTGTTCATCGGGTTCACCTCTCAATCAAAGTATACCACGCACACTAAGGCTTTTCGAGCAGGGCAAGTTTCAGCACTTGGTCGGCGTGGCTCACAGGTTCAAACGTCATCTCGGCTTTGATGTTGTCCGGCAAATCCTCCAGGTCTTTTTCGTTTTCGGCGGGCAGCAAAATCGTCCGGATGCCGGCGCGGTGCGCCGCCAGGACTTTTTCTTTCAGGCCGCCGATGGGCAAAACACGGCCCCGCAGGGTGATCTCGCCGGTCATGGCGATGTCTTTGCGGACGGGGCGGCCGGTGAGCGCGGAGGCGAGCGCCGTGGCAAGCGTGATGCCCGCCGACGGGCCGTCTTTGGGGACCGCCCCCGCCGGGACATGGACATGGATTTCCAGGCGCTCGTTGAAGTCCGGCGCGAGGCCGAGCATTTCGGCGCGGGAGCGAACATACGACATCGCCGCCTGGGCGGACTCTTTCATCACGTCGCCGAGCTGCCCGGTCAAAATCAGCCGGCCGTCCTTGCCGGGCATCGGGGAAACTTCGATGGCAATCACATCGCCGCCCGCTTCGGTATACACAAGGCCCGTCGCCGCGCCGATCTCATCGAGTTCTTCCATCACGCCATAAGTGTACTTGCGCGACCCGAGCAGCCGGGTCAGCTCGGCGTCGTCTACGACCACGGGTTCGGTGTCGCCCTGTGCGACCCGGCGGGCGACTTTGCGGCAGACGGCGGCCAGCTCGCGCTCGAAATTCCGAACGCCCGCCTCGCGGGTGTGCTCCCGGATGATTTTGCGGACGGTCTCGGTCGGAATGGAAATCATGGCCTCGGTCAGCCCGTGGTCTTTGATCTGTTTGGGGATCAAAAACGCTTCGGCGATCTGCACTTTTTCGTCTTCAGTGTAGCCCGAAAACGAGATCACTTCCATGCGGTCACGGAGCGCCGGCGGGATAGGGTCCAGCAGGTTCGCCGTGGTCAAAAACATCACTTCGGACAAGTCAAACGGGGCTTCTAAATAATGATCGGAAAACTCTGTGTTCTGCGCCGGGTCAAGCGCTTCCAAAAGCGCCGACGACGGATCGCCCCGGAAGTCCGACCCCATCTTGTCTATCTCGTCAAGGACAAAAACCGGGTTGCGTGTCCCCGCCTGCTTCAATCCCTGCAAAATCCGCCCCGGCATCGCCCCGATATAGGTGCGCCGGTGGCCGCGTATCTCGGCTTCGTCGCGCACCCCGCCGAGCGAAATCCGCACGAACTTTCGGCCCAATGCCCGCGCGATGCTTTTGCCGAGGCTCGTCTTGCCGACACCGGGCGGCCCGACAAAGCAGATGATCGGGCCTTTCAGCGTTCCCGCAAGCTGGCGCACGGCGAGAAATTCCAAAATGCGCTCTTTGACCTTTGCCAGCCCGTAATGGTCTTCGTTCAGAATATCCTCGGCAGCCCCAACGTCCAGTGTTTCCTCCGAGATGACCGACCAGGGCAGGGCCAGCAGCGTGTCCAAGTAGCTCCGAATGACCACGCCTTCGGGCATGCCGAACGGCATCTTTTCCAGCCGGTCAATTTCTTTGGCGGCCCGCTCGGCGACTTCTTCGGGCAGCTTGGCTTCCAGCGCTTTGGTCCGGTACTCGTCCACCTCGCTTTGCCGCTCGTCGCGCTCGCCGAGTTCCTGCTGAATGGCCTTCATCTGCTCGCGCAGGAGAAACTCGCGCTGGGTTTCGCCCATCTCTTTTTCGACCCGGCTGCGTATATTTTTCTGGATTTGCAGTATCTCAAACTCTTTGGTCAGCAGCAGGCTGAGGCGCTGAAGCCGCTCCAGCGGGTCGAGTATCTCCAATAACTCCTGCTTGGTTTCTACTCTCAAAGACGGCAGGTGCCAGGCCACATGGTCGGCCAGGCTGCCCGGCTCTTCGATATTTAAGAGAGTGACAACCACTTCCGGCGGGATATTCTTGCCGGTGCTGGCGATCTGCTCAAACTGGCCCATCACCGAGCGCATCAAAGCTTCGGCTTCCAGCGGCGCAATCGGCTGGGCGGGGAGGCGCTCAATCTGCACGGCAAAAAACGGCTCGGTCTGGCTCCATTCGGTCACCCGCACCCGCTCTTTGCCTTCGAGCATGACCCGGACCGTGCCGTCGGGAACTTTCAGAATTTGAATAATCTCGGCGACAATGCCGATCTCGTGCAAATCTTCGGTTTCGGGGTCCTCGGTCGCCACCTGCTTTTGGGCCATCAGCAGAATATGCTCGCTCCCGGCCATCGCTTCGTCGAGGGCGCGGACGGACTTTTCGCGTCCGACAAACAGCGGAAAGATGATGCCGGGAAAGTGGACATTGTCGCGGATCGGCAGCAGCGGCAGGTCATTCGGGAATGGCGCGGGCGGCGGCGTCTCTGCCGCCGTCCGCCGGGTCGGTGTTTTTCGCGCACGGGGCGCGGGGGAAGGGGTACGGGCCATAAATACTAGGATACCTCGGTCAGTCGCAAAAAGAAAGCGAGGGAGTAAACTCCTCTCGCTAAATAGGGTCGTCCTTCGGACGAAAGAATAGTAGTCGTAAAGTTTCTTGTCGTCCGAAGGACGATTTTAACAGCGAGAGGAGTTTACTCCCTCGCTTTCTTGCAGAGCATCACTGAATAAACCAATGCTGCCCCGTCAAACGCAATCGCTGAAACTCATCTTCCGGCAGGTTCTTGACCTGCCCGTCGGCCCGCAGAACATTCCGAGCGGGTCGGTTCAGCCAGACGAAAACCGAGTGCATAGGCCGGTGCGGCCGGCTGTCCCAACAGATGATGTCGCTGCCTTTCGGCTGGGTGAGAAATCGGTAATCATACCCGGAACCGTCTTCTGGACAATGAAAGACGCCTTTGCTGTGAGTGATCGGCAGCAGCGATTTCATGGCAGCGGGCATCTTGCCGCCGTGCGCCGCTTGGTAGAACTGCATCGCAATTTTGATCTGCCTAAAGTTTGCCTTGCAGGAGGCCGCCCGCGCATTGTACTTCGCATTGCTGACGGCATCGCCGAAAGTCAGCAGAACCGTGAGGCAGATGACACAGACGACCAGCAGTTCCGCCGTCGTAAAGGCTTTCGTGCTGCGGCTTTGCATATGCGTTGATTCCTGCCGCTTATGACGCCGCCCGAAGCTCCGGGGTCGTCATCATCAAGGGGGCGATGTGCTGGCGGACAGTGTCAGCGGTGATGACCACTTTCTGGATGCTGCGGTCCGACGGCACTTCGTACATGATGTCCTGCATGACTTGTTCGATGATGGTCCGCAGGGCACGCGCCCCGGTCGAGCGCTTTATCGCTTCGTCGGCGATAGCTTGCAGCGCATCGTCGGTGAATTTCAGCTCCACGCCGTCGAACTCGAAGAACTTGGCGTACTGCTTAATCAGCGCGTTTTTCGGCTCGGTCAGGATGGACACAAGCGCGTCGTGATCCAAAGACCGCAGGGTCGTGACGACCGGCAGGCGGCCGATGAACTCGGGAATTAACCCGTAGCGCAGCAAATCTTCGGGCAGGACATGAGCGAGCATATCCCCGGCGCGGCGGTCGCGCTTCGACGCGATGCTGGCGCGGAAGCCGAGCGACTTTTGATTAAGGCGGCGCTCGATGGCGTCTTCAATGCCTTCAAACGCCCCGCCGCAGATGAACAAAATGTTGGTCGTGTCAATCTGCACATACTCCTGCTGGGGGTGCTTGCGCCCGCCCTGCGGGGCGACATTGGCGACCGTGCCTTCGAGTATCTTCAGCAGCGCCTGCTGGACGCCTTCCCCGGAAACGTCGCGGGTGATGCTCGGGCTTTCGGACTTGCGGGTGATTTTGTCAATCTCGTCAATGTAGATAATGCCGCGCTGGGCGTTTTTGATGACGGTCTGGATATTCTCGCCGTTGTCGGCGGCCTGCAAGAGCTTCAGCAGAATGTTTTCGACATCTTCGCCGACATAGCCCGCTTCGGTGAGCGAGGTCGCGTCGGCAATCGCAAACGGGACGTTGAGGATTTTGGCGAGGGTTTGGGCAAGCAGCGTTTTGCCGCTTCCGGTCGGGCCGAGCAGCAGGATGTTGGACTTTTGCAGCTCGACCTCGGTGGACTGAGAATTGATGCGCTTGAAGTGGTTGTAGACCGCGACCGACAAGGTCCGCTTGGCCTGCTCCTGACCGACGACGTACTGGGACAGAACGCGGTAGATTTCCTTCGGCTTCGGCACTGCGCCGATAGGGGAGAATTCTTCCTCTTTCTGGGTTTCGTCGCGAATCAGCTCTTTGCAGAGGTCCACGCATTCCAGGCAGACGCCGCCGTGCAGGCCCAAAATCAGCTTTTTGACCTGTTCGCGGCCTTTGCCGCACAGCAGGCAGCGGCTGTCGTTGCGCTCGTTCCCAATTCTCGCCATGTGTGTCCTTTAACGACGCTTAAGTTTTAGTTTGCCGGCGAGTGACCGGCACTGGAAGTGCCGGCCTTAAGCTCGCTACCGATTGAGCACGGTATCAATGATGCCGTACTCGACGCCTTCCTCGGCGGTCATCCAGTAGTCGCGGTCCATGTCGCGGGAGACCTGCGAAAACTCGCGGCCGCTGTTGTCGGCGATAATCGAAGTCAGGCGCTCGACAAACGACATATGCAGGCGCATCGAGATTTCCATGTCTTTGGGCGTCCCTTGATACGCGCCGCTGCCCTGGTGGATCATAACCCGCGAGTTCGGCAGCGCCGAGCGCTTGCCTTTGGTGCCGCCGGAAAGCAGCACCGCGCCCATCGAAGCGGCCATGCCGACGCAGGTGGTGGCGATGTCGGGCTTGATATGGCGCATCGTGTCGTAAATCGCCAGTCCGGCCATCACGTCGCCGCCGGGCGAGTTGATATACACTTCGATGTCTTTGTCCGGGTCTTCTTTTTCGAGAAACAAAAACTGGGCGACAATAATGTTCGCCATGGTCGGATGAATCTGGTCGCCGATAAAGACAATCCGGTCTTTCATCAGGCGCGACCATAAATCGTAGGCCCGCTCGCCGCGCGGGCTTTGCTCCACCACTGTCGGAATCCAGGTCATTCGCTTTCCCCTTCTTCTATCGCATCGGTTTCTAGCATCTCAGCGGCGTCGTCCGCCGCTTCGTCTACCGCGTCCGCCTGGATTCCTGTTGCGTCGGCGCTCACGACCTTCTCTTCTATTATGGCCGAACCCCGCAGGAAATCCAGGACTTTTTTCGCCTGCGCCCGGTTCCGCAGCGCGTCCATGCCGCCGCTGCTTTCCAGCATCGCGCGGACTGCCGCCGGGGAAGTGCGCTCTTCGGCGGCCCGCTCGGCCAGCGCGGCTTCCAGGTCGCTGTCTGTCAAAAGCAGACTTTCGGCGTCGGCGACTTTGCCGAGCAGCAGGCCGATTTCAATCCGCTTTTTTGCGCCGTCGGTGAACTCCGCCACAAGCTGCTCGCGGGTCTTGCCGACCGACTGCAAGTAATCGTCAATCTCGATCCCCTGCTGCTGCAAGCGGCCCAGCAGTTCTTTGACTTCGTCGTCCACTTCGGCTTCCACCAAGACCGGCGGGTACTTGATGGTCGAGCCGGCGATGATCTGGTCAATCAGCTTGGAATCGGCCTCGCTTTCGGAGTTGGCTTGCAGCGACTTTTCCATGTCGGACTTCAGCGCGGCCCGGAACTCTTCCACTGTCCCGCAGCGGCTGTTGGACAGCTTCTGCGCCAGGTCGTCGTTTAGCTCGGGGATTTGTTTTTCGTGGATTTCGTTGACGCGGACCGTGAACTCGGCTTCCTCATTTGCCAGCTCGGCGTCGGGATAAGTCTCGGGATAAGTCAGCGTGAACGTTTTCACGTCGTCTTTTTCCATGCCGACAAGCTGGTCGTCGAAGCCGGGAATGTTGTCCGCGCCGATCTCGATCATGGTCGGGCGTGCTTCGGCGGCTTCCGGGCGGCTGTCCACCAGTGCGGACAGCTCGGCGACCACGAGGTCGCCGGTCTGCGCCGGGCGCTCGACCACCGGGTACTCGGCGGCCCGCTCGCGCATCCGCTGCATCTGGGTTTCGACGTTGTCGTCGCTCAGCTCGTAGTTGTTTTTTTCAACGGTCAAGCCGGTGTACGGCCCGAGTTCGACTTCCGGGCGCAGGGGAACAATGGCTTTAAAGATAAACGGCTTTTCGGCGAACTCTAATTGCAGCAGCTCAAGCTTCGGCTGGGCGAACGGCTCGACGCTTTCTTGTTCCAGCGCGTCGGCGTAGGCCGGCTCGACCAGAAGCTCGGCCGTGCGCTGGCGGACATCGGCTTCGGGGACTCGCTGCTTGACAAAGGGCAGGGGCGCTTTGCCTTTGCGGAAGCCGGGAACGGCGACATATTTGGCGTATTCGCGGTAGGCTTTGTCTACGGCCTGGGCGACTTTGTCCGGCTCCACTTCAATCGTGAGGGCGACTTGACACGGCTCAAGCGGCTCTTTGGTCACCTGCATAGTTGGGTGCTGCTCCTGTGCTGTTTCTGTAGTTCTTGGCGTTTTTCCGGCGTGTGCGTTTTCGCGGGTTCGTTGTGAGGCGCATTGCTGGAAGGCGCATTGGGGAAACGGGTCTTGTGATAGGCGTGAGTGTACCCGGCGGCGGCGCAGAATGTCAACGCGGAAACCACAGGCGCTCTTGACGTTAGGCGCTCGATTGGGCTATGATAGAACAGCAATGGCGGAAGGTGAGGGCGTCGTAAAGAGGGCGTGATTTTTGCGAGGGCGTTTATGTGTACGAGGGCGTTTATGTGTACGAGGGCGTTTATGTGTACGAGGGCGTTTATGTGTACGAGGGCGTTTATGTGTACGAGGGCGTAAACGCCCTCGCTGGGGGGCGCGGACGCCAAGCCGCCACCTGCGTGGCGGAAGAGTCCATTCGCGCCGTCCTATTCTTACTCCTGTCCCGCGCAGGCGGGACCTTAGCGCTTCGCTCCCCAGCGAGGGCGTTTACGCCCTCGTACACAATGAACGCCCTCGTACACATAAACGCCCTCGCAATAACCAACGCCCTCGCAACAACCAACGCCCTAGTTCCTATGCGCTCATAAACCATCAACACGCCCTCGCAACAATTAACGTAACGCTCTCGCAATAACAAACGCCCTCGTCAACACGATCAACAGGCCCGCGCAGCAAACAGATTATCAGAACACAACCGATCATTAGAACACACCCGATGAACAAAACGGCTCACATCTTTTCGCTGCTTGCGCCGGTCGCCGCGCTGTCGGCGCTGGCCGGACTGCTGACCGGGGCCGCGCCGAAGCCACGCGCCGACCCGCCCGCCGCCTCCGCTGCCGCGCAGCCCAAAGCCACGGTGTATGTTTTTCTTTCGACGCAGTGCATGGTTTCCAAAGTTTATGCGCCCCGGCTGAACACACTGGCGCGGGATTATGCCAAGCGCGGCGTGACCGTGCTCGGCGTGTTTTCGAATATGCAGGAAGGACAGGCGGAAGTCGCCGCGTTCGCCCAAAGCCATGCGTTCGCGTTTCCCGTCGTCCGCGACGGCGAGGCGGCATTAGCGCAAAAGTACGGCGCGACCCTAACTCCGTCAGCGTTTGTGGTTGATCCGTCGGGCCGCGTCGTGTACGCGGGCCGGATTGACGACAATGCGGACACAACCCAGGTGCGCCGCCGCGACTTGGCGGCCGCGCTGGATGCCGTGCTGGCCGGCCGGCCCGTCGCGCACCCCAAGCTCGCGGCGTTCGGCTGCGTACTGCGCCGCCCGGCGGCAACTGTCGCTTCGACCCAGATCACATACACCCATGATGTGGCCCCGATTTTGGCCCGAAGCTGCCAGACCTGTCATCGAAGCGGGCAGATTGGGCCGATGCCGCTGACGACCTACGCGCAGGCGGCGGCATGGCGCGGGGACATCAAGAAGTGGACGCAGTCGCGGCAGATGCCGCCCTGGAAGGCCGACCCCGGCTGCGGCGATTTTCAGGACTCGCGTCGCTTGTCTAATCGCGACGTGGCGACGCTGGCGAAATGGACCGATGCCGGCGCTCCCGAGGGCAGTCCGGCCGACCTGCCGCCGCCGCCGCGCTTCCGTGACGGCTGGCCGCTCGGGCCGCCCGATTTGGTTTTGCAGCCGAGCCGCCCATATCACTTGGACGCCGACGGGTCGGATGTGTACCGCTGTTATGTCATTCCCACCGATTTCACCCATGACCGCTATGTGTCGGCGGTAGACGTGCAGCCCGGCAACCGCGCCGTCGTCCACCATGTGATAGCGTTTATTGACGGCACGGGGGCATCGGCGAGTTTAGACAATCACGAAAAAGAACCCGGCTACACGTCGTTCGGCGGGGTCGGCTTCACGCCCACAGGGTCGCTCGGCGGCTGGGCACCGGGCATGACCGCCCACGCGCTGCCGAACGGCGTCGCGACCGCCGTGCCTGCCGGAGCGCGGATTGTGCTGCAAGTGCACTACCATAAAGACGGCAAGCCCGAGACCGATTTTTCGCGCATCGGCCTGTACTTCGCCCGCACGGAAGTCCAAAAAACGCTGCATATTATCCCGGTCATCCACGGCCTCCAAATCCCGGCGGGCGACCCCCACTACACCGTCACAACCCTCGGCGTCCCGTCTCCCGTGGCGTTTCACCTGCTGGCCGTGACCCCGCATATGCACCTCTTAGGCCGCAAAATGGCTTTAACCGCAATCCTGCCGAGCGGCGCGAAAGTGCCGCTGATTTCGGTCTCCGATTGGGACTTCAACTGGCAGGCGACGTACTTTTATAAAAAGCCGATTGCGTTCCCCAAAGGCACCCGCGTTTCGATGACCGCGACCTACGACAACTCGGTCCGCAACCCGCGCAACCCGAACTCGCCGCCGAAAACGACGACATGGGGCGAGCAGACGACCGATGAGATGTGCATCGCGTTTCTGCACTACACACTCGACCGCGAGCACTTGGCGGTTCGTGATCAGCCGGGGGCGGCGAAGGTGGCGGGAAACTAGCAGAAACCCGCGATGAAGCCACGGCATGAATGCCGAGGCTGGGACAAACCAGCGTCGAAGCGACACAAGAATTTCGATCAATCTGTTTTGCGTCGCCGCGACACTGGTTTATTTCAGCCTCGGCATTCATGCCGTGGCTGCGCTGCCTCTCGCCATCACTCTGCTGCCTTTCGCCATCGCTCCGCTGCCTTTCGCTATCACTCTGCTGCATCTCGCCATCACTACGCTGCATTTCGCCGTCACGAGCCGTCCTGCCGCCGCGCCACCCGCCACACCGGCCCGCGCTCGCTTTGCCAGGCCAGCGTCCGCGCATACGGCGACAGCAGCGCCGCTAAGTCTTCCCCCGTGATCCCATGCTTCGCCGCCAGTGCCGCCAGCGTCTTCGGGCTATGACCCGGCACAGCCTCGTCCAGCACATACACGCTCCGGCCTGCGTCAAGCGCGGCATCCATCTCCACCTGCGCTTGCGCTATTGCTGCCGCTTTGTCGTCGCGCCGCTTGGTCAAAATTCCGTGGAACGAGATCACGTCCCGGTCGGCAAAGTACGGCAGGGCAACTTCGCATGGGCCGCCGTCGCCCGCCCCGGCCACCACAACCACATCGCCGAAGCGGGTATGCGCCCGCACCTCCGCCGCCATGCGCCGAAAGGGGTCCGACGACGGGGCAAGATGCGGCAGAATGCTGGTTTGAAGCGTCAGCAGAGCGCAGGCGATGACCCATGCGCCGAGCAGGCCGCTCGCGAGCGGCCTTTTCCGCTGCGCCAGCGACAGCGCGAGCAGCGTGCCGGCGGGGATCAGCACGGGAACCCAAAACACGAAGTAGCCGGGGGACCACACGGTGAAAAACGCGGCGTAGACGGCAATCCAGACAGCGCACACAAGCACGAGCGGGCGATGCGGGGAGCGCCGAAGCGCGGGCAGGGAAACGGCGACGGTCAGGGCCGCGCCGAGCCACCCGGCGACGGAAAGCCAATACAAAAGGGCTATCAAGGGTGCCGGGCGGGGGCCGAGGTCGGCGAAGCTCGCATGCCGGAAGGCTGCAAAGTCGCTGCCCAAATTGTGCAGAATGCGAAAATCCCACCACCAGCCAAGCTCGGTGTACGCGGCGCTCCACGCATGAAACGCGGCAGGGGAATGGAGATGCAGCACAAAAACGCCGACGAACAAATAGGGCAGGGCGGCGGTCAAGCCCCACGCGGCGAGGTAAGCGAGCGCGAGACGCCGCCGCCGGGGCCGCTCCGCGCCTGCCGCAAGAACCGCCGCGAGGCCGACAGCGGCAAACAAGCCGGCGCTTTCGTGGAACAGCACCGCGCCGCCCGCCAGAGTTCCCGCCCACACCGCCAGGCGCAGGGTCGGGGCGGGCATCAAGCGCGTAAGCACGGAAAACGCCGCCAGCATCAAAACGAGGCTCGGCAGGTTCACCCGCCCGTCGGTCGCGCAGACCCACCAGCCGAACGACAGCGCGAGGCCGAGTGCCGTCAAAAGCGGCAGGCCGCGCGAGCCGGGCAGCAGGCGGCGCAGGGTCAGAAAGAACAAAGCGACGCCGAATGCGCCAAGCGCGGCGTTGAGGGATTGCAGGACAACCAGTGAGCCGCCGCGAAAGCCGAGCGCACGGGCCGCCTGCCACACAGCGTACCCGCAGGCGTTGTACAGCAGGTGATGGGGGTGAAATAGCCAGCGGGGGTCGCCGGTGCGCGGAAACAAGTGCGCGATCTGATTGGCATACGAAACCGCGTCAAACGTGTTGGCGGCAGTGCGCGTCAGCCAGTACAGCGCCCCTGTTCCAAGCAGCAGCAGGGCGGCCGCAAGCCGGTGCGGGGCGGCCCGCCTCACAGCGCATGAACCACAAGCGACGCCGGGTACGCCGAGCCGTTTAAAAGCAGCGTTCGGACCCGCACCGTGCGCGACTCGCCCGGCTGCAATCGCACCCGCGCGACTTCTTCCTCGGTCGGCGGCGGCATCGGCGGGAACTGCATCAATGCCCGCCCGTCCACTTCAAAGACCCCGGCGGCGAGGCCGGCTTCAGGGGCGAAAAGCACCGCGACGGTCTTCGCGGTCGGCGCAGGGTTGGTCAGCTTCAGCGTGATAAAGTACGAAACGCCGTAGTTGCCCCACAAAATCTGCGTGCCGGCGGCGTTTCGCAAAGACTCGGCGTTGCCGAGGCGGACATGCGCCCACAAACCGCCGACAGCGTAAGAAGCGTCCAGCGAAACGCGCGGAGGGCCGAAAACATACGGCGACGTGTCCGCGACCATGCCCGACGCCAGCGGGGCGGCGGGGGCCGACACCAGCCGGGCATCCGCGCCGGTGCGCTCCGCCGCCTGCGCCAGCGACAGCGGCGACGACGCCAATGTTTGCCGGTCGCCGTCCGCCGAGACCGCCACCGACACCGCGCCGCCCGGCCCGCCGAGCTGCTGCACTTCAAGAATGCCGCTGACAGTCAGCTTCGGTGCGAAAGCCTGCGCGACCAAAGGGACGCGGGCATGCGGCGGCACTTCCAGCACCAGCCCCAGGCCGCCGTCCAGCGCTCTCAAAAACGCAAAGCCGGCTTTCTGCCCGACCGCCACGGTGTCCACTTCAGGCGACGCGACGCCGGCCATGAGATGCACGGTGACGGTTTGGTCCCCGGCATTGACCGCGTCGGCATGAAAGACGAGCGCCTGCCCGCTGCTGTTTTGGTGGTGGTAATCCAGGCGGATGGGCCGGCCCGGCGACAAGGGCGCGGTGAACAGCTTCCGGCTTTCGCGCACCTGTTCGGGGTTGTTGGAATAAAACAAGGCAAGGGCGGGCACGACGGGCAAAGGCTGATTGACCACTGTGATGCGCGGCGACGCCGTCACCGGCAGCAGGTCCGCGCCGGCGACCCGAACATCCACCCGGCGGGTCAGCGACGCGCCCGGCCGGAGCAGACCGGCGCGGGCAGGCGTTTTCAGCAGCCGCACCTGCGCTCCGGGAGTGGCATTCAGCGCCCGCTTCAAGCCAAGATACACGGCGTTCTGCACCAGGGACGCCGGGGCGTCGGGCCGGCCCGTCACCCGCACGGTGATCTGCGGCACGACAAAAGCCGCGTACTTTTTGACGGTCACGGAAATCGGCA
Source organism: Capsulimonadaceae bacterium (assembly GCA_965246745.1). Taxonomy (GTDB): domain Bacteria; phylum Armatimonadota; class Armatimonadia; order Armatimonadales; family Capsulimonadaceae; genus JANXMY01. The sequence goes on along the minus strand of OZ251980.1, from coordinate 186,299 downwards.
GGCTGATCCCGGCCGTCTTGACGGTCAGCGTGGTCGTGCCCGGTCCGATCCCGCGCACGGACAGCCGCCGCGCCGCCGCATCGTAGATTGTCGTCACAATGCGCGGGTCGCCGCCGTCCGCCGAGATGTCCGCCGGCAGCGCCGCGCCGCCGAGGGTCAAAACTTTGGTGCTCCCGAACGGCAGCAGAAACTGCCGGGCCGACACAGTCAAGCCCGGCTCGGCAAGACCGCGCTTCAGGCTTGCCGCCCAGCCGGTCGCCAGCCGCTTGGCGGACTGATGCTGCGCCGCCGCTTCCGCTTTGGTCGCCGTCAAGAGCGGCTGCCCGCGCCCGACCACGACCCAGCCCCCCGGCCCGCGCGAGACCGCCGCCACTTCCACCGCCGACAAGCCCAGCCGGGCCATGTCCGACAAGCGCAGCTTGGCGTTTAATGCCCGCTGCGCCGGGTTCAGGCCGCCCGCGCTGGTGCGAAACGACGCCACAGGCCGGTCGTTGACCGTGACCGCGCCGACTGTCCCGTGCGGCCCGCTAAACGACTTCGCACCGACGCGCGGCACAAACGGGTCCGCGCCCGCCGCCGTGACCGAACCCAGAACCAGAAAAAAAACCGGGCAAAAAAACAGCGCCGCCATGCCGTGCCGGCGGGCGCGAAATAAATTCAACAAAAATGGCTCTCCTCGCGTCGCGCTTATTATAGGCGGTTTGGGGGGCCGAAGTCAAGCCGGCAGGGGCCGAAAATCTGCTGAGGGTAGGGTATCATGGAGCTTATGGACGCACAAGACCCCGCCGACTCGCCTGCCGGCGAGCCGCAGACCGACCCTGCCCATCGCCGGCGGCGCTTTGCCGAGCCGCCGCGCACCGCCATTATCGGCGGCGGGCCGCTCGGGCTGGAGGCCGCCGCCTATGCCCGCCGCCTCGGGCACACGGCCTTGCTGTTTGAGCGCGAGCCGGAAGCCGCCCCCGATATTCAGGCGTGGGGGTCCGTGACGATGTTCACCGACTGGCAGTCGTCACGGTCATCGCTCGGCGAGCTGACGCTGCGGGAAGACGCCGCCGCAAAAGGGCGGCCGCTCGGCAAGCTGCCTGCGCCCGGCCTGCACCTGACCGGCGAGCGCTTTCGGGACCGCTACCTGCTGCCCCTCGCCGCCGCCCTCGGCCCCGCCGTGCATCTCGAAACCCGCGTCGCCGCCCTCGGGCGCTCGTTTATGTTTCCGGGCGAGCACGCCGATGCGCCCGAAAAGCGCACCGCCCGCCGCTTTCGCCTGCTGACCCGCACTCCGCTCGACGAGCGCATTTTCACCGCCGATTACGTCCTCGACGCGTCCGGCCTCACCCACACGCCCCGGTGGGCGGGGGCGGGCGGCCTGCCGGCAATGGGCGAGATGGGGGCGTACCGCCAGATTTTCCACCCGATCCCCGACGTGCTGGGCCGAGACCGCACTCATTTCCTCGGCAAGCGGACACTGCTGGTCGGCGACGGCACCTCCGCCGCCACGGCCGCCGTCGCGCTGGCCGAGCTTGTCAAGCTCGACCCCGCGACCAGCGTTTTTTGGGTCAGCCCGTCCCGCGCACCGCTGCCGCATGCGATTGTTCCGAATGACCCGCTGCCGCTCCGGGACACGCTGCTGAAAAAAGCCAATCTTTTGGTGGAAGGCAAGTCGCCGGGCATTGAGTACAGCCCGGTCACGCAGATTGACGCCCTGCATTACTCGCTGGCCCACTCCCGGTTTCAAGCGACGCTGCAAGTCAACCACGAAACCAAGCGCCTGCCGTTTGACAGCGTGATCGCCTGCGTCGGCTTCCGCCGCGATGCCCGCACATTTGAGCGCGTCCTGCACTCCGACGAACCCGGCCTGTATGTGCTGGGCGAGAAGTCCCTGCCCCCCGGCGACTTTTTTCTCCCCGCCGGCCGCGCCCAAATCCAAGCCATTTTCCGCGAGATCACAAATCAGCCCGACTTAGACCTCTACGCCGACGCCGAGCGAGCGCTCGCCGCCATGCAGCCTTCGGAAGCCGCGCCGCCGGAGTAGCCTTCAGGCCGCTCCCTGCTCCAGACCCGGCTCCGCCTTGACACTTTGCCGAGCCGTCTTCGCCAGCATTTGCAAAGCTGTGTTCACGGCATCGGCGTCAGGAAACACCGCCGCCACATCCGGGGCCAGGACTACCGCCCGCGCCAGCTTCGGAAAGTGCGCGTGCCGTCCCCGCTGACCGCCTGGGAGGTCATATTCCGCCTGCATCTCAGGCTCCTGCGGCTCCGGTGACATATTCTGCTCAGTTTCCATATAGCCCCTCACAGGAAATGCAGACGAAGCCCTTGCCTGTGACAAGGGCATAATTAACAAGGGCGTTTATGTGTGCGAGGGCGTGAACGCCCTCGCTGGGGGGCGCAGACGCCAAGCTGCCGCCTGCGCGGCAGAAGATGGAATTTGTATCCTATTCTTGTCCCGCGCAGGCGGGACCTTAGCGCTTCGCTCCCCAGCGAGGGCGTTCACGCCCTCGCACACATAAACGCCCTCGTCACCATCATCACGCCCTCGTAACAACAAACGCCCCGCAACAACCAATGCCCCCGCAACAACCCACACGCCCTCGCACACATAAACGCCCTCATCACACGGCAAAGGCTTCGTCTGCATCTCTTGTGAGGGACTCACTATTGGTTGCGGCAGGGTATTCTTCAAATAAACCTCGGCAGGCAAGCATTATCAGTTTTGCCGCTTTGGCGGCGGGGGCCAGACGCCGGGCTGGTCTTGGGCGTGTTCGGGCACGAAAATCCCCCGTCCGGCCAGGAACACGCGGAACCTTTCTTCCAGCCAGGCTTCGTCGTGAAATGGCGGCAGGCCGCCGGGCGCAAAAGTTGCGACATCGGCGGCCAGTGTTTCGTGCTCGCTGTCGTCGGCAAACGTGACCAACAAGATTGCCCGGATTTTCTCAACTTGCGCGAGGCTTTGGTCTTCGCCGGTGCAAAACTGCACGAGAAGGCTGTGGAAGCGGTCGCGGCCCGGCCGGCGCTGATCGCGCCGGACCAGCGAGGCAATCCAGACCCCGACGCCGCCCAGCAGCAGGGTCAGTAACGTGAGACAGCCGCAGCATCCGCTGAACATCAATTATACCTTATGGCCTGTGTTTCCTTGCAACAGCAAAGTTATACTTATTTTTCTGCTCATTCAGCCATTTTTGATGGACATGTCGTTGATGGAAATGCGCTATAGCCAGGTCTATCGGCGAGTTAAGCCAAACAAAAACACTGCTTTCCGCAATCGGAAGGGCCGTTATCGCGAGACTAAGAAGGGCTATGCCCAGCGGAATGCCGATTGCTGTGCAGATATTCTTCCTGCTCATGCGGCTCATGCTTGCTCAGTTCTGCTCATCAGTCTTTGTTCAGCCCATACTCGGCGGCTAAATCCAGCCTGTAATGACCGTAGATTGTCTGCAACTGCTGGTTGACGACGATGACGAGCCGTTGATGCTTTTCGCCGTATGCCAGCACAACATGGACGAAAATTTGGTTTTTGCTGAGGTAAATATGCTCAATCTCAACCGCGTCCAGACTCGCGGGAAGCTGATAGGCTTGAAGGCACTCAGCCAGGTAGCCACCAATCGGCACGAGGCCGGACACCTCGTCCGGCCCGAGGCGGCGCATCGGCGCTTCCATCGTGCCCTGATACTCATCGCGGCTTAACTCCGTAATTGGCATAACTCATCCTAATCCGTGCCCTTAACCTCGGCCACTGGGCGTCTGCGCCCCACAGCGTATGAGTTTATTCCCACGCTTTCTTCTTACTTCACCGCCGCGCCCCGCCGGGCGTGCGCTGGCCGTCGTGGTGCTGGTGGCCGGTGCGGGCGGCTTTGGCACGGGCGGCGCGGGCTTCGGCTCGCGCGTGCTTGCCCTGCACGGCGTCGTCGGGGCAGTAAATGTGGCACGCGCCGTGCTTCATCACGACCGGGGTGATGTCCGGGCTGGACTGGGTGGCCGATGCCAGGTGCGTCAGAAAGTCGGCGGGGTCGGCGGTGTTGTGGGCGAACAGGCCATAGTGCATCGGAACCACTTCGCGCGGGGCGATCTCGGCGGCAAGCCGGGCGGCCTGGGCGGCGTCCATGTTGCCCCATTTGCCGTTGATGGGGACCAGCAGAACGTCCGGGGCGTAAGCCTCGACGGCTCCGGCGAGGCTGTCGGTGTACTCGGTGTCGCCGGTGTGGTAGACCGACACCGTGTCGGCCGCGCTGCCGTCATTGGCGAACTCAAACACAAAGCCGACCGAGTCTTCGGTGTGCTTGGCGGCGACCGTATGCACGGCAAAGCCGGGAAACGAAAGCGACTGGCCGGGCATGGCGACTGTGATTTGACCCATCGGGACGCCGAGCTTGGTCAAGTGCCGGCAGGCCGACGGCGGGCAGACAACCGGTGCGCCGGGGTTGTTTTGGGCGACAAGCGGCGCGGTTTCGGGGTCCAAGTGGTCCACATGGTCGTGGGTGATAAACAAATAATCTACCCGAACATCTTTCGGGCGGACGGGGATGTCGGCCAGGCGCGGCGAGTCGCCGCCTTTGTTGGCGCTGTCGGAGAAATACGGGTCCACCAGCAGCACATCGCCGCTGTGGGCTTTCAGCGCGAACCCGCTTTGCCCGAGCCACTGAAGCGCCACCCGCCCCGCCTCCACTTTTGCTTTGATCAATCGTTCCATTACTGCCTGCCTCCTGAAACCAAGATGAAGTGTTATTGGACTTTTTGCGCCCGATGTCCTGCGTGAATTGGGACAGCGGGTTTGGGTTGATACTTTGGCGGCATTGTGCTACAATACGCGCGTGGCTGATGCGGGGACGGTGCAAACAACGGCGGGGCAGGTGACAGCGGCGACCCACTGCACAGCGGCGGCGCTGGCGGGCCTGGGGCCGGAATGGGCGGCGCTTGCGGCGAGCTGCCGGACAGCCACGGTCTTTCAAACGTTTGAATGGAACGCCGCCTGGTGGACGCATTTCGGACGCTTCGGGCGGCGGCTGCGGGTGCTGACGTTTCGCAGCCCCGAAGGCGAGCTGGTCGGGCTTGCGCCCCTGATGACTTCGTTCTGGTACGCGACCCCTCTGCGGCGCTTGTCGTTTCTCGGCACCGGCACGTCCGACTATTTAGACATCCTGGCCGCGCCCGGCTGGGAACAGAGCGTCGCCGATTGCCTGTATAATACGCTGGAAACTGTGTCCGGGTGGCAGATCGCCGACTTTCAGCAGCTTCGGGCCGGGAGCCTGCTGCGGGATTGTTTTCCGCCCGCCGCGAGCCGCTTGACCGTGCTGGATGCGCTCGGCGAAGCCTGCCCGTTTCTGCCGCTGCCGGGTGACTGGGACGCGCTGCTGCGGGGCTTAGGCAAAAAAACGCGGGCGAATGTCGGGTACTACGACCGCGCTCTGGCGAAAGTGTACGAAGTCCAAATCGGGCCGGTGACCACGGAAGCCGACTTGAATCCGGCGCTGACCCGGCTGTTTGCGCTGCATGCCCGCCGCTGGAACCAGCGCTGGCTGCCCGGCGTTTTTGCCGGAAAGCGTGTGCAGGCGTTTCACCGGGACGCCGCCCGGCGGCTGCTGGCGCAAGGCTGGCTGCGCTTGTTTTCTTTGGAGCTGGACGGCGAAACGATGGCGTCGCTGTACTGCTTCGCTTACGGCGACCGGATGTGCTATTATCAGGGCGGCTTTGAGCCGACCCTGGCCCGCCTCAGCCTGGGCACGGTCTTGACCGCGCGGGCGATGCAGGCGGCCATTGCCGAAGGGCGCGGCGTGTTTGACTTTCTGCGCGGCGACGAGCCGTACAAAGCTAAATGGACAAGCGCGTCTCACCGCAATCTGCGGCGGATTGTGACCCGCCCCGGATTGATTTTACCCGGCCTCGCCCGGCAGGCGCAGGCGCTGGAAGAGCAGGCCGAGCGGCGCGGCAAGGCGTGGATGCGCCGCAAAAAGTGAGCGGGGGCGGGGGCGGACTATGATACGGCGCTTTTTGACCCGGATTTTGATCGTCGTTTTGATCGCCGCCTGTGTTTACAACTGGCAGCAAACGCGGGCGCTGCAAAATCAAGTGGCCGCGCTGCAAGCCCGGCCCCGGCTGGTCACCGTCGTTTCGCGTTCCGACCCGCCGCCGGCCGCCCTGCCGGGGCGGTGGCATCAGTACAAGCAGCAGTTTTTGCACCGGGCCGCCATGCGGCTCACGATGAAGAAAGTGTTCTCGTATGTCAAACTTTAAACTTTTGCCGAAACGAACTCGGCTGGCCCTGGCTGCCGGCGTTCTCGGGATAGTCGCCCTCAGCGCGGGCTGCCAAAGCGGCCAAATCCGCAGCAATGTGATGAACTCGGAGCAGGAAAACGCCCTCGGGCGCGATTACGCGTCGCAGATCGACTCGCAGGCCCGGTTTGTCATGGACGGCAAGACGAATCGCCGGGTGCTGGACCTCGCCGCGCCGATCTTCGCGCAGGCGCAGAAAGAAGCGCCGAATGTTTCGTTCCGCGTGCGGGTGATTGACAGCCCGGAAGTGAACGCATTCTCTATCCCCGGCGGGTATGTGTATGTGTACCGGGGCCTGCTCGACAAAATCGGGCCGGACGACGACGCGCTGGCATGCGTGATCGCCCACGAAGCGGCGCATGTGACCCGCCGCCATATCGCAAAATCTATCTCCGACTCCGAAAACAAAGGGTTTTTGGTGGACCTGCTGACGGTTCTGAGCCGCTCCAATGCGGTCGGGCAGGTCGGCGGAACCCTGTTTCAGCTGGACCAGCTTCATTACAGCCGCGCCGCCGAGTTCGAGGCCGACCGCTGGGGGGAGCGCTATGCGTACAACGCCGGTTTCGACCCGACCGGCATGATCCGCACGTTTCAGACATTTGAAAAAATGGAAGACGGGCACAACGACACGCCGAGCTACGCGCTGGACCACCCAATCAATCAAAACCGCATTCTGCGGGTGCAGGAGCAGCTGCGCGAGCTTCGCGCCGACCACGGCACCTATGTCTCGGAGGCGTATGATCCCGACGGCGACAAGCTGGCGGCCAAGCAGCACGACCTGGATTACCATCTGCTGGTGCTGTCCACCGGCATTCCGGCGACTGTCCCGCCCGCCGTTCCGAAGCCTGCGCCGGCCGCGACCGAGCATTCTCCCGCTCACCCTGCCGGCTCTCCGGCGGCAGACGGCGGCAGCGGCGGCCATGCGGCGGGAACCCCTCAGTGAGCCGGCCTTCCGTCATTTCCGCCGACCGCCGCATGCGGCCATCCCGCCCGCCGGCCGCGCCGCCGAGGACTGTTGCCGCCGTGATTCCGGCCTTCAACGAAGCCGACCGGATCGGCGCGGTTCTTGCCGTCGTGTCGGCGGCGGCAAGTGTCGGCTCGATCCTGGTCGTCAACGACGGCTCCACCGACGGCACCGCCGCCGCCGCCGCTGCGGTTCCGGGCGTCGAAGTGCTGACCCTGCCGCAAAACGGCGGCAAGGGCGGCGCGATGCGGGCGGGCGCTCTGCATGCCGACGCCGACATTCTGCTGTTTTTCGATGCAGATTTGGTCGGACTGAAGCCGCAGCATGTCGCGGACCTGCTGGCCCCGGTCTGCGCGGGCGACGCGGCGATGACGATGGGGATTTTTCGGGGTGGGCGGCTGTGGACCGACATGGCCCAGTTTTTCGCGCCGGCGATTACCGGCCAGCGGGCCATTCTGCGGGACGTGTTCCTGCAAATCCCCAACTTGGAAGCAGTCGGTTACGGCATCGAGCTGGCGATCAACGACTACGTCCATTCGCAGGGCCTGGTCCGGCGCGATGTGACCCTGCGCGGCGTGACCCACCCGATGAAGGAAGAAAAGCTCGGCTGGGCCAAAGGGGCGGCGTCCCGCCTGCGGATGTACCGCCAGATGCTCAAATTCCATTTGTCGGCCCGCCGCAGCCGCAAAAAACCGAAAAAGCCGAAACGCGACTGATCGCGTTTCGGCTTTTTGCGTCCTCGGGGGCATGCCCAGCGCACAACTACCGGCTGTAATCCAGCGACGGCGTCCACTTGTAGTTGCTCACAAACGCCGGGTCTTTGCGGACCGTGCCGTTCGGCTGATACACCACCCGGTAAAAACTGGCCGTGTAGTGCCGCTCGCCGAGCCGCCGGTAACGGTTGACCAGCTTCACCTTAAGACCCGGCGTCCGCGCCCCGAACAGCGAGACGATAGCATGGCTGCGGTTGGTCTTGTAGGACACATAAACCGGGTCCGGCGTGTTGTTCTGGAACTTGAAGTCCTTCTGGCCGAAATAAACCGTGGCATCCCGGCCCGGATCGGCGTAGGGGATCGTGCGGACATGCTGGCGGCGCTCGACAATTTTCAGGTCGGCCAGCAGGGCGGCGTTGAACAGCGTGGTCGCCACCTGGCACATGCCGCCGCCTTGCTGCACTTCCATTTTGCCGTCTACAAACACATGTCCCGTGCCGAAGCCCCTTGCCGCCGTCCGCTCCCCGACCACGTCGTTGACCGAAAACACGCCGCCGGGCGGGATCACCGTGCCGTCAATGATTTTGATCGCCAGCCGGACGGTCTGAGTCCGGCCCTCGTCGCCGGGATTGAAGCGGGTCACAAAGTAGCCGATGCGGGCGTTGACCCCCTTTAAGTCCGCCGCCGACGGGTGGCCTTTTTTGGTCTTTACCGGCAGAACAATATGCACCGCGCCGGGATTGCTTTCCACGGCTTTTTGAATGGCGTCCACGGCCGCGCTGACATCTAAAACCGCGCCGTCGTAGCCGGGCAGGACGCGGGCGGGGACCTGTCCGGTGCCCTCATCGCCGCCGCCGACGCTGGGGTCTACGACCACGCGGGCGTCTTTGGTGCCGCGCCGCACATACGGCGCGATGCCGTCTAAGTATTCGCGCAGGGTGGCCCGGTTGACGGTGAATTTGAACGCGCCGGAGCCGCTGGAGTCGGAGCCGCCGGGAGCGTACCGCACCCCGATCTGCCGGCGCGACGGATGCCAGGTTTTGCGCCCGTCGCCGAGCCGCATCTTAACGAGCAGACGGTTCGGGGCGGAGGCCGCCGGCGGGGAAGGCGCCGGCGCAGCGTCCGGCGTCTGCGCCGGCGCGGCGGAGGAAAACGCCGAAAAGTAAAAAAGAGCGCTGAGGCCGGCGGCGAAAAGCGGCAGACTACGGGTCTGGCGAGACATAAAAGAGTTTCCTTATGGAACAGAGTAGAGTGCCGTTATTCTACCCGATGGCAGGCCGAAAGACGACAAGGGCGGGAAATTGAAGCGGGCATGAAAAAAATCGAGGCGATTATCCGGCCGCTGCGGCTGGAAGCGGTCAAAACCGCGCTGGCCGAAGCGGGCGTGAGCGGCCTGACGGCGAGCGATGTGCGCGGGTGCGGCCGGGCGGGCGGGCAGCGCCCGGACTTTTTTCGCGGCGAAGCGTATGTGCTGCGCCTGCCGCCGAAGGTGAAGCTGGAGCTGACGGTGCGCGACGAGGACGCCGCCGAGGTGGTGGAGATTATCTTGGCGCAGGCCCGCACCGGCGAGGAAGGCGACGGCAAGATTTTCGTCCTGCCGGTGGCAGACGCCCGGCGCATTCGCACCGGGGAGTCCGGGGACGAAGTGCTGTAGGGACTACTTTTCCGCCAAATGCAGCACAATCGGCTGCTTGCGGAGGGCGACGACCCGCGCAAACTGAGTTTTGGCGGCGGCATAGTCGGCCGGCGAAATCGAGCCGGGGCGGGTCGTGACCACAAGATGCACTGTCAGCGTTTTGCCCGACAGCGTGACGGTCTGATCGAAGTCGCCGAGCGGCATTTTCTCGTGCAGCGGGTCCGGCTTGTCTTCCAGCGTGTAGCCGGCCGGCAGCGTGATCACGGTGTCCTGGACCGACCGGCCGGTGCGGCTTTCATAAATCGGAAACGTGCGCGAAGCCCGGTCATACGGGGCGCTGGTCATATCGCGGCCCTCGATAATCAGCAGGTGCCCGGTGCGGGTCGCCCACAGCGGGGCATGGTACGACAAGTCCATCGCGACCGGCTTGTCCCGGTCGGCCAGCGGCGACAGTGAGTAGTCGAGGAGCGAGGCGTTGGGGCTGAACCCGCTGACCATGCTTTGGAAGCCGGGCCGGAGCTGCGATGCTTGCAGGCCGCGAAACGACAGCCGCGCTCCGAGGCCGTTGTCGCCGCTGAGGCTCACGCTTGTCGCGCACTCCGCGCTGCCGTCGGCGTGCAGGTCCACTTTGGTCAGGGTCGTTTCGCTGTTCTCCTCGGGCGTGCCGACGGGAATGGTCTCGAAGGTGCCGACGCCGCCCCGGATCACAAACGCATGGACGCCCCGGTCGCCGCCGGGGATTTGGCCGAACGGGCACATGGCGGCGGTGGAATCGAACCAGTACGGGTGGCCGTCAATGTCCGCCCGAACAATCGCGTGGTTGAAGAACGTCGGGGCGGCAAGATAATTCTCTACGAGGAGGCGGCTGTCCGCACCGAGCAGGACCGGCCAGGCGGTTTTGATGCCGGCTTCATGGAGCATCGTCACCAGCAGGGTCGCCATGTCTTTGCAGTCGCCGTAGCGGTTGCGGCAGACTTCGGCGGCGGGGTGGGGCTGAAACGCCGACAAGCCCAGCTCGAGCGCAACGTAGCGGGTCTGGCCTTCGACCCAGTAGTAAATCGCGCGGGCTTTTTCAGTGTCGGACGTCTTGCCCGCCGTCAGCGTCTTCACTTGGTCTTTGATTTCAGGCGAGACGCCCATGCGGGTCGCCGCCAGCCCTTGATACCACTGGGCGATGGTCTGCCACGACGGCACCGTGGAAATCTCGACCGACGGGATAAACGTGTGCGTCGGCGGCATCATCGGCTCGGGCACAATCGGCGGCAGACTCGCCATTTTCCAAACATAAGTTTTGCGCGTTCCGTCCGCCGACGGCGTTTCGGTCGCGGTCATGCCCGTCGTGTTCTGCGGCAGGGTGCCGATCTTCATCGAAGCCGGGGCCGACAGGGTCATTTTGCTGAGCTTCACCGGGTCTACGCCGTCGCGAAAGGTCCAGGTGACGCTGTACTGGTTGGGCAGAAAGGCTTTGGTCGTCGTGCGCGTGTACACATAATCCACAATCGCGCCGTCTTCGACCCCCGGCATGGAAATCCCGGTGACTTTGGCATCGTCGTACATCGCGAATTCCGAGTAGGGGGCGCTGGTGTGAATATCGCCGCCGGCGGCGGAAAGCACCGCGCCGTTCGGCTTGATGGTCCGCGCATGGACGCTGGAGATCTTTTCGGTGGCGGCATTGAACGGAATAGAGATTTCGGCTTTGTCGTGCGCTCGCTGATTGAAGATCTTAAACGTCTCGTGCGTCACATCGGTCGAAGTCCCGTCGGCATTAAGCGTCACGACGCTTTCATCGCGCAGGGTGATCGCCGACGCGTCCGGGAATGCCGCCGCCGCCGGGGCGCTTTTCAGCAGCGCGGCGGCCGACACATCAAACGCATACGCGGCGGGTTTTGCGGCAGGCGCGGCCTGCGCGGAATGGTGGGCGAGAAGCGAAGCGGCGGCGAGTGCGCCGAGAACAAGCGGACGAGTTGGCATGGAGTGTCCTTAAAGAGAACGATTTGGTAAGTAATACGCGGAAGCGGGCCGAATTGTTACGCTTAATGCCCGCCCCCGCCGCCTGCGGGGGCTTTTTTCGGCTTACGGAGAAGGAAAACCGCCGGGACCGAGAAAAAGAATGTCAGGCCGAGCATCAAAAACGCATCGTTGTAAGACATGGTGGCCGCCTGCGCCATCACGCGGCCATCCAGCAGGTGCAGCGCTCCCGCCTGCGCGTCGGCCAGGCTGCGCCCGGTGTGGGTGACGATGCTGGCCGCCGCGCCGCGCAGGCTTTGGTCGTACACCGGATTGCCGGGATAGAAATTCGACACTAAGTTGCTCCGGTGATACGCTTCCATGTTGTAAATGTAGGTGTTCAGAACGGCGATCCCGAACGAGCCGCCGAGCTGCCGCGCCAAATTGATCAAGCCCGACGCCTGCTGGATTTCGGGGCCTTTCAGCGACGCAAACACGACAAAGTTGATCGGGGTGAACAAAAAGCCCAGCCCGAAGCCGCGAATAATCAGCGCCAGCCGCGTGTCCGGCTCGCCGGAACCCGTGGTCAAGTGCCCGAGCATCCACATGGAAACGGTAAAAATGCCCATGCCGACCAAAATCAGCAGCCGGATGTCGAGCGGCGGCTTCGGCAGGCTGGTGATCCGCCCGCAGATCATCGCCGCAACCGCCGTAGCAAGGCCGCCGGGCAGCAGCACCAGCCCGGTCGCCGTCGGCGTGAACCGCAGGACATTCTGCGTAAACAGCGGAAAAATGAACAAGCCGCCGTACAGCCCGAAGCCGAGCGTCAAAAACAGCACCAGTCCCGCCGACAAATCGCGGTTTTTCAGCACGCGGAAGTCCACCACCGGCGCTTTGTTGCGCGGCGACAGCTCCCACGCCAGCATGGCGGACAAAGTCACCGCCGCGAGGATTGTCAGGCGGGTAATGCCCACGCTGTTGAACCAGTCGTCGCGCCGGCCTTCTTCCAGAACATATTGCAGCGAGCCGAGGCCGACGGTGAGCAGCAGAATGCCGAAAATGTCAATTTTGCCAGCTTTTTGGGTCACCGGCGGATCGTGCAGGTAAGTGGCGACCAGAAACGCCGACACCAGGCCGATGGGGATGTTGACATAAAACACCCAGGGCCAGTTGTAGTTGTCGGTGATGTAGCCGCCCGCCAGCGGCCCCAGGGTCGGCGCGGCGACAATGCCGAGAATGAAAATGGTCTGAACCAGCCCCTGCTGCTCTTTGGGGAAAATCTGCCGCAGGGTCGCCTGCGCGGTGGACAGCAGGGCCGCCCCGCCCGCGCCCTGCAAGATGCGCCAGAACACCAGCTCAATCAATGTTTTGGAAGTCCCGCAGAAAAACGAGGACACGATAAACAAGCAGATGGAAAAGACCAGGTAGTTTTTGCGTCCGAAGCGCTGCCCGAGCCAGGCGGTCATCGGCAGAACAATGACATTGGACAAAATGTACCCGGTCGAAACCCACGCGATCTCGTCGGTGGTGGCATTGAGGTTGCCCGCCATCTGCGGCAGGGCGACATTGATAATCGTCGTGTCGAGCACTTCCATGATCGCCGCCGTGATCAGGCCGACCAAGATAATCCAGCGGTACGGGTTCAGCGCCCCGGCCGCCGCGCCCGCTCCGGCCCCGCCGCCGGGGCCGCCCCCCATGCCGCCTGCGGACTGAGGCAGGGGGCGGCGGCCCCGCTGGTCTAACACTTGCGTTGACATAGATAAGCCTTAATTTTTGTGCCGCCCGGTGCTGACATCAATCGTCGCCGTGACCGACATGCCCTGGCGGAGGTTGTGGATGTCGGCGGACCGCGCGAACTTTTTGTCGTCGCCGTCCTTCGCCGGGGTCAGCTCAATGCGGACCGGGATGCGCTGGACCACTTTAGTGAAGTTTCCGGTGGCGTTGTCCGGCGGCAGCAGGGCCTGGGTCGCGCCGGTGGCTTCGTTGATGGACGCCACCGTGCCCCGGAAAATCAGGCCGGGGAACGAGTCCACTTCCACTTCGACCGCTTCGCCGGGCTTGACATCCCGAAGCTGGGTTTCCTTGAAGTTCGCGGTCACATAAACGTAGTCGCCCTGCGTGATCGTAACAATGGTCTGGCCGGGGGACAGCGATGCGCCGATGTTGACGGCTTTTTTGACCACCGTGCCGTTGTTCGGGGCATACAAGTAAGTGTCGCCCTCGGTGATTTTTGCGTTGTTGAGCTGGGCCAGCGCCGCCTGGGCATTGGCCCGGAAGGTGGCGATCTCGGCTTCGCGGACTTTGATCTGGGTCCGGCCGGCCTGCGCCGTCGTCAAGTCCGCCAGGGCGCTTTGGTTCTGGCCCAGGTTGTTGAGGACATTGGACTGCTGAACCGGGACCGAGCTGAGGTTGGCGCGGGCGACACCGAGTCCGGCGCGGGCGACTTCGACATTCTGCCGGGCGGCATCGTAGGCCCGCTGGGCGGCTTTAAGCTGGTCCTGGGCCTGGGCGACCGTGGCCCGGCTGCTCTGCACCGCTGAATGGGCCTGGGCGGCTTGGAAGCGCACGGCATCAAGCTGGGACGCGCTGCTGACCGCCGCCGAGCGCACGGCGTCGTACTGCTGCGGGGTCACGGCGGCCTGGGTCACCAGCAGGGCGTAGCGGCCTTCGTCGCGCCGGTTTTTCTCGTAAGCGGCCTGCGCCCCGCGTATCTGGGCGTCGGCGGCATCGGCGGCCCGCTGGGCCGTGCGGACATTCTGAAGCTGTGTGGCGACCGCCGACCGGGCGGTCTGCACCTGGGCGAGAAACTGGTCGGCCTGCGCCTGCGCTTGGGACACCTGGCTGCCGGCCTGCGCGACCTGGTTTTCGACCTGGGAGCGGCTCAAGGTAACCTGCTGCTGCGCCCCGGTGGTTTTCGCCTGCTGGGCGGCAAGCTGGGCCTGCGCCCGCCGGATTGCGGCTTCGGTCGCCTGCCGCTGGTAGGCCAAGTTCTGCTCGGCCTGGGGAAGCTGAGACAGCGCAGACTGGTAGGCGGCCTGGGCCTGGGCGACCGACGCACGCGGGCCGCTGTCTTCGAGCCGCCCGATTAGCTGTCCCTGCTTCACGACTGCGCCTTCGTCCACCGTAAGCGAGTTCAAGGTGCCGCTGATGATCGGGCTGACATTGACCAAATTGCCGGCGATTTGGGCGTCATCGGTTGTCACATGGTTCTGGCTGTATGTGTAGTACGACATGCCGTAGATAATCGCGGCAATCAGCGCGGCGGCGATCAGCCCCACGGTGATTAGGCGGCGCAGGGGGCTGGCCGGCTTTTTTTCCGCGCCGTCCGGCTTGTCCCCATTTCCGTCGCCTTTGTCGCCGTCCTTCGGCTCCGGCTTTTTTTCGGCGTACTTGCTGCCTTCATGCAGCACTTCGACGCCGTTTTTCGGGACGGGGTATGACGATGCGCCGTGCCCGTTTGCGCCGTCGGGCCTCGGCGGGGCTTGGGTCCCGCCTTGCGTCTGCTGCTGGGTTTCGTCTGCCATAAGTGTGCCTTCCTGCGTTTTCTACATCTCAATTTCAGCGTATCTGGGGCGTGCCGACCGCATTCTGGAACTGGGCGCGGGCGACTAAATAGTTATAAACGGCGTCTACCTGGTTGTTTTCGGCCTGAACCAGCGCCGCCTGGGCGTCGGTGACTTCTAAATACAAGCCGACCTGTCCCTGGTAGCGAAGCTGGGCAAGCTGGCGGGCCGCAATCGCGGACTGCAAGGCGGCGTTCGCCGCGCCGATCTGCCGGGACGCCGTGGCAAGGTTCAGAAACGACTGCCGGACATCCAGCGCGACATCGGAGCGCGTGGACGCCAGGCTTGTCTGCGCGTTCTGCGTGGACAATCGCGCTTCTTGAATCCGGTCGCGCGTCGCCCCGCCGTCGTACAGCGGAATGTTCAGGTTCGCCGTGATCTGGGCGGTGCGCCGGCGCGGAAACTGAAAATTGGTGTCGGGATAATAATTCCCGGCAGCGGCTAAACTAAACGTCGGCTCCAGCCCCGCCCGCGCCAGTGTGACCCCCGTTTGTGCGACCCGGACGGCGACCTGCCCCTGCAAAATCTCGGGCCGCTGGGCACCGGCCTGAGCAAGCGCGGCATTGATGTCAATCGCCGCGACTTCCGCCGGGGCATTGGGCAGCGGCGGGGCGGCTTTGGGATCGGGTGCGCCGACCTGCGAAAAGTCGGTGACGGGCAGGGTAAGGGTGACGCCCGGCGCGTCCTGCAAGCGCACCGGCGCATTGAGGGGCCGGCCTACCAGGTCGTTGAAGTTGTTCAGCGCGACCCCGTAGTTGTTTTCGGCGGCGGCGACATCCTGCTCGGCGTTGGAAACCTGGGTCTGCGCCCGGTACACGTCAATCCGCTGTCCGACCCCGGCGTTGTTGAGGTTGGTCGCATCGGCGAGCTGCCGCCGGGCATTGGTCAGCGCCGCCTGGGCGACATCCACCTGGTGCTGGGCGCGGAGCGTATTGAAGTAGATCGTCTGCGCCCGCAAAATCCGTGCGTTACGAATCCGCGACAAAATAAACGTGTCGGCGAGGCTTTGCAGGCGGGCCTGACCGGCGGACGCGGCAATCTGGCCGGTCAAGTCCAAGCGGTCGGTGAGGTTGAGCTGCAAAATCTCGACATGGGTTCCGGTCACTTGGACAGGCGGCCCGCCGCCGAGGGCGACGGTCGTTTTCTGGTCGAAGCGTGTGGCTTGTCCGCTGGCGCTGAGGTTGGGGCGGGCGGCAGCGGCGGCTTCGTCGGCCCGCCTGGCGTCTATTTCGACGTTGCGGGCTGCGGTTTGAATATCCGCGCTGCTTTGCAGGGCGGCTTGAACCGTCTGCGCGAGGCTGAACACTTGGGGGGCCGCGCTTGCGCCCGGCAGAGGCAGACTGCCCTGCGCTCCGGCAGTGCCGGCCGCGTTTTGGCCGGTGCCGCTTGCACCAACCCCGCCGCCGTTGGTTCCATTGCCGTTGGCGTTCGTGCCGCCGCCGCCGTTGGTTCCGCTGCCGTTAGTCGCGCCCGTGCTGTCTGCTCCGCCGGCTGCCGTGCCGCCGGCGTTTGTGCCGCCGACGCTGCCGGGGGCCGCGCCGGGGCCGGTCCCTGCCGCCGTGCCGGTGCCGCCGCCGACCCCATTGCCGGTGCCGGTGCCGCTTCCCGCCCCGGTGCCCGTGCCGGCCCCCTGACCGCCCGCAGCCTGGCCGACCCAAACCGGGCCGAGCCGCCCGGCGGCAAAGGCCGGGTGCGCCGCCAGGGCGAGGAGGGTGCCGGCGGCCAGCATGCTAACTCTTCGTGATGTCATTGTTTGCGTAATCCTTGCACCGTCAGCGCCACAATCGCGGCGATCTCGGATGCGATCTCATTCGGGTCCGAAGCAGCCGGGTAGGGCGGCATAAACCCCAGCGTCATCATTTTCAGTGTTCGCGCGGCGGCCTGCGTGTCGGCCACGCTGAATACGCCGAGCCGGTTGCCTTCGTCCAGCACTTCGGCCAGCAGCGCGTATTCCTGCTCGGTCTGCGGCTGGATATGGCGGCGGATATGCGGCTTGATCGCGGTGATCATTTCCTGCATGGCGGGCGACTCGCGGCAGCTTTGGCAGACATAAAGAATCGGGTATTGCAGCATCTCGGTCAGCTTCTGCGCGGGCGTCTTCGCCGGGTCGCCGGCAATCAACGCCATTTTATCCAAACCGCGCTGTTTATACTCCGAGACAATCGCAAGCCCAATTTCTTCCTTGCCGTCAAAGTATAAATACACCGTGCCTTTGCCGACCCCGGCGTCGGACGCAATCTCGTCAATGGTTGTTTTCTTGAACCCATAGTGCCATAGCCGCTGCTCGGCGGCTTCAAGTATTCTCTGCCGCACATCTCCGTGCCGTGTCATTTGAGTGTCCTCAACGTGCTGAACGAATGACTAATTTGTTATTCTGGTCATGTTATACCACACTAACGCCGGTTTTAGTCGTATGGTTCCTGTTTATTTTTTGAGCCATTCTCAGCCAATTCAAACAAGCCGATGGTGAATTTCTTTCCCCCATCGGCTTATTCGGCATCTTGGCAGCGAAGTGCGGTCAGATCATCAATTCCAGATAGTTACAGAGTGCGACTTGACTATGACGTCATTCCGCAAAACTTCTGAACCACTTCGGCGATTCCTTGAGAGGAAGCACCCCGGTACGCAATAACCCCATCCGGGCGGATGAGGTGAATACCCGCGCCCGTTACGCCAAACACGCTCGCCGCGCGTCGGGTCATGTCACGCAAAACCGGTAGGATAGAGCTGTTGGTGAGGCCCTCATGCGTCGCGTCCAGGATGTAAGCATCCACATTTGCCGCGCCGTTCAGAGAAAGCGATCTTTGTACCTGTGGGGCTTCCTCTGGGTCTAGCACCCAGCCGAATGCCTGCCAGCGGCCCGTCCGGTACAGATCGAACAAGCGCAAGGTCTCGCCGGTCTCCACGAGGGCGACGAATGCATCCGGCGCTCGTTCCCCCGTGCCTATACCGCTGCCGCCGTGATCGGAGGCAATTAGCAGATTAGCGTCATAGTGAAAGTCCACCTGGGAGAACCGTGCAACAACGCGCTGCGAAACGGCGGCGAAACCGAGCAGATTAGGGATGAGCCAGCGCAGCGCCGAGTCGCGGAGCGTCCGCGTCTGCAAAATCGCGCCGTAGAGCCGCAGGGTGTCTTTGATGTTCCGCGCCCCTATGGGGCGGCGTTCGCCCTCATAAGTGTCTAGCGCGGTTTCCGGCAGGTTGCCTTTAATCACCATGCCGAGTTTCCAACCCAGGTTGAAGGCATCCTGAATCCCTATGTTCATCCCTTGCCCGCCGACCGGGAGCCAGACGTGCGCGGCATCCCCGGCAACGAAAGCGCGGCCAGCCCGGTAAGTATCGGCGAGGCGATGCTGAGTGCGGTAGCGATTGAGCCAGATAGGATCGGAAAGAACGGCATCCGGGATAAAGCGGCGGGTCTGCTCTTGGAGTAGGTCGAGGCTCGGATCGTCCTGCGCTCCGTCGTCAGGCAGCGTCGCTAGGACGCGGTAGTGTTCGTCCTGGCGAACCGGCATGACGAACATGGCAACGTGGTCGCCGCCAGTCCACAGGTATCCGTGATGCGGTTCCAATGCGAGGGACCCACGCAGGCGCACGTCTCCCTGCACCAGTTGAACTCCAGCATTTCGGTCGCCGGTGTAGCCGATCCCTGCCTGCTGCCGGACCATGCTGTGAGAACCCTCGCACCCGACGACCCAGGCCGCGTGAACTTCGGCGGCTTCCTGCCCCTCCGTCCTTAATGTCGCGTGTACGCCCGCGTCAGTGATTTGCAGCCTGCTGACCTCTACGCCGCGCCGGTAGTCTGCGTCACTCGCGCGTAGGGCGGCGTCCAAGAGTTCCTCCGTATAGTCCTGTCCGATCCCAAGCGGATACGGATACTGGCTGGCAAGCCCGCCGGTGTTCAGCGATGCAGAGTCACCGTCAATAGTAATGGTGAAATTGTGCAAAGGGACGCCTTTCACGCCCCATCCGCCCGCGATGCCGAGCAAGTCCAGCACTTCTAAAGTGCGGGGCCAAACGACGGCGGCGCGGGGGTAGCGGGCGGTGTTCAGCTCTTTGTCTACCACTATCACCCTCGCGCCGAACTTTTGCAGTGTCAACGCCAGTGTCATGCCCACCGGCCCTGCGCCGACAACCAATACGTCGGTTTCTATAGTTTTCATTGTTTTCTCCTTTTACGGTTTTTAGTGAAGCGGTTCACTATTTGCGGATGTGTTTTCGTCATTCCTCTTTTTGACGCCTTGCCTTTATCGGCATCATATTGTGTCCGGCGGCGTTTGGTCTGGCTTTACCTTAGCAAGCAAAGAAACCAGCATTTTGCGTTCCTCATCGGAAAGGTCTTCCATCATTCGTCCGACCCGTCGGTAGAAGGCCGGGAGGATTTGATCCAGAAGCCCATCTCCTCGCGGCGTCAAGCTGACGAGAAGGGCGCGACCATCCTCCGGGTTCGGCATCCGCTCGACATAGCCGGTTCTTTCCAGTCCGTCCAGCAGTCCGGTGATGTTGGTGCGGGTAACGTCGGCACGGTCAGCAATCTCAGACGGACTGAGCGTTTTGTTAGTCTGAGTGGCAAGAAGAATGAGGAGAATAAATTTCCCCTGGGAAAGACCGTGTTGCGCGAGATTCATCTCGACGGTCTTTAATACATCGCTGCCGACGCGCATTAAAGATAGGCAAGTGAGCGACGCGCTGATGTCCATGTCGGGAAAACGTCCAGCATATCGTTCTAATGCCTCATATTTTGGGATGTCACGCAACAAGAACATAAATTGGTATCGCTTCGTGGCGTTTCTCATACCGCGCCTATTGGTCATCGGCTCGGTCCACCGAAAAACTCTTTAATGAACCGGCTCATTATATTCCGCTTTTTTCCCTTTTGTCAAGGTGTTATCTATACATGCTACAACTTTCACACAGGAATACATATCGCTTGACGGCCTAAGACAGCTCGCGCGAGCGGTCGGCGGCGGCTCCGACGGCATCTATCAGCGCGGTGCGGAGGCCGGCACGCTCTAAAACGTGCAGGGCGGCGATGGTAGTGCCGCCGGGGGTGGTGACGTTGTCTTTAAGCTGGGCAGGGTGCTCGTCGGACGACAAAACCATCTGGGCCGCGCCGAGGACGGTCTGGGCGGCAAGCAGGCGGGACGTATCGCGGGTCAGCCCTTCTTTGACGCCGCCGTCGGCGAGGGCTTCAATCATCAGATACACATACGCCGGGCCGGACCCGGATAGACCCGTGACGGCATCCAAAAGACGCTCGGGGACCTCTACCGACAGACCGACCGACGCGAACAAGCTCTGGGCGAGGGCAAGGTGCTCTTCCGTGGCTGATGCCCCCCGGCACAGGGCGGTCGCGCCGCAGCCAACCAGGCAGGGGGTGTTCGGCATGGTGCGGACCACAGGGATGCCCTGCGGCAGCAGCACTTCCATTGTCGCCAGGCGCACGCCCGCCGCGATGGAAATCACAAGCTGATGGGGAAGCAGGGCGGCGGAAATCTCGGACAGCACAGCCGCAACCACCGGCGGCTTGACGGCGATGAGTATTATGTCGGCCCCGGCCACGGCGGACAGCGCGGAAGGGGCGGCAACTGCGCCGCCGCCGAGCGCCTCGGACAGCGCGGCGGCTTTCGCGCCGTGGGTATCGAACACGCGCAGGCCGGCGCTCGGCATCGCCCCGGCCCCGACGAGGCCGCGAGCGAGCGCTCCGCCCATCATGCCTGCGCCGAGAACTGCCAGTGTTTTGTCGCGCAGCATGGCGTGTCAGTCTCGGTCGTACACGGCGGCCCGAACCGGCGTGCTCGGCTTATCTTCAATGTCAATCACGACCGACGAGGGGGTAAACAGATACACCATCTCGCCGATCTTTTCGACGCTGCCGTCGAGGGCGTAAGTCGCGCCGTTCAGAAAATCAATGATCCGCTCGGTCATGTCCCCCGAAGTCTGCTCCAAATTCACGATCTGCTGCTGTCCGTCTTTCAGGCCGTCGGCGGCCCGGCGGGCATCGTCGAAGGTCTGAATAGCGCGGCGCACGGTGATATGGGTTTGGCGCGGCTGGTCCATACGCAGAGTGGTTCCTCGCCGCAGGGGATTGTACGAGCCGCCCGACGCGCGGGAGGGCGCGGGGGCGGGCTGCGGCTGAGGATGCGGTTCCTCTGCCGGCTCTTCCGGCTCCTGGTCGCTGCCGTGGCCGCTCAGATAGCTCCAAAACCGGCCCAGGACCCCATTTTCATGGGCCGGGGCCTCGCCGTATTCTTCCGCTTCTGCGTTCTGCATAAGTCACCTGTCTCCTTAGAATTCTCAGAATGATCGTGCGCCGAAAATCGCGGTGCCGACGCGCACCAGGGTTGCGCCTTCTTCAATTGCGGCCTCAAAGTCGCCGCTCATGCCCATTGAAAGCGTCTGCCGGTGCGCGGCCGGCAGTGCGTCGAACAGCCGCTTGAGCTGCCGGAAATAGGGGCGCGGGTCGGTCCCGCTCGGCGCGATCCCCATCAGCCCCAGCAAAGCGATGTTCGGGAGCGCAGCGATTTCCGCTGCCGCATCCCCAACGGTCTCCGGCGCGAAGCCGGTTTTGGTTGGCTCGTCGCCGAGATGCACTTGCAGCAGGATTTCGGGCGCTTTGCCTGAAGACTGTCCGCTGAGAACACGGGCCAGCTTGACCGAGTCAATGCTTTGGATCACGTCGAACAGCCCGGTGGCGAGCTTGGCTTTGTTGCTTTGCAGGTGGCCTAATAAATGCCAGCGGCCTGCCCCAACTTCGCCCCGCGTTTCAACTTCGCCCCGCTTTTCGGCGGCTTCCTGAACATAGTTCTCGCCGACCTCGGTGATGCCTGCCGCCAGCGCTTCCAGAACTGCCGACGCCGGCTTCTTTTTTGTCACCGCAACCAGTGTAATCTCGTCCGGGCGGCGTCCGGCCCGGCCCGCCGCGTCGGCGATCTGCCCGCGCACCCGCGCGACGCTGTCGGCGATTTCGTTCATTCGGCAGGCCGCGCTTCCCGGCGGCCCAGCGCTTTTCGGTCGCCGGTTTCGGTGTAGTACACCCGCTCGGCGATGTTGGTGGCATGGTCGGCGATCCGCTCCAGATACACCGCGACCAGAAGCAGGTGCGACGCGGCAAAAACGCGGGCCGGCTCGGCCTGGGTCAGTTCCAAAAGCTCGTCGCGCAGGTGTTTGTAAGCGGCATCGGCGGCGTCGTCGTCGTCGCAGACCTGCACGGCCAGCGGCAGGTCGCGGCGGACCAGCGCTTGCAGGCTTTGGCTCAGCATGGTCCGGGCCATCTCCGCCAGCGGCCCGACATCCACCAGCGGCGCTTTCAAGTAAAACTCCTGGGTCAGCTTGCGGGCGATCTTGGCGATGTCTACCGCGTGGTCGCCGACCCGCTCCAAATCGGTGATGACTTTCAGGGCGCTTTCCACTTGACGCAGATCGCGGGCCATCGGCTGCTGAAGCGCCAGCAGGCGGATGCACTGCGCTTCAATACGCCGGTCCATGTCGTCCACGGCGTCGTCCTGCGCCAGCACGGCTTCGGCCAGCGCGACATCGTTTTGCTGAATGGCTTCCACCGCCTGCCCGAGCATGCCGCCGGTCAGCGTGCCCATATGCAGCAGCTCCTGCTCCAGCGCGGCCAGCTCGTCGTGAAAATTTTGGCGTATATTCGACATCGCTGGGATTTATTCCGCCATAATCGCGCTTTTTTGGATTATAGCACAGTTGCTGCTATTTGACAAGCAATTTTGCGGTTTTTTTATCTATATCTATGCGTTGTTTTGCCGGAGTCCTACTAAATATAGGTCAGGGCAAGGGGAAGTCGGCGCAGCAGGCGGCGACCGGGGCGAACGAGCGGCGGTGAATAGGGCAGGGGCCGTGCTCGCGCAGGGCGGCGAGGTGCTTCGCCGCCCCGTAGCCCTTGTGGCCGGCGAAGCCGTATTCGGGATACACGCTGTCGTAGGCGCACATCAATCGGTCGCGGGCGACTTTGGCGACAATCGAAGCGGCGGCCACCGAAACCGAATAGGAGTCGCCCTGAGTGATCGCTTTGCGGTGTTCCAGGGGAAAATCGCGCAGGGGCAGGCCGTCAATCAAAACAAAGTCGGGGAGGGGGTCAATTTGGGCAAACGCCAGGCGCATGGCGGCGTGGGTCGCCTGCAAAATGTTGATGCGGTCAATGGTTTCGGGTTCAATGCTGCCCAGACCGACGGCGACGGCTTCGGCGCGGATACGCGCCTCGGCCCGCTCCCGCTGCCGCGCCGACAGCGTTTTCGAGTCGCGGATGCCTGCCGGATCGAACCCCGGCGGCAGCACAACGCAGGCGGCGACGACCGGGCCGGCCAGCGGGCCGCGCCCGACTTCATCTATCCCGGCCACCCGCACAAAGCCGGCGCTCCACGCCAGCCGCTCGTGCCGCCATAAGTCCACCGCGCCGCCGGCGCTCAACGGATCAAGCCGATGCGCGACGGCGGCCAAAAAATAACCTGCGCCCGGCCCACCACCCGGCGGGACTCAAGCGGCCCCCAAACCGTGCCGTCGCTGCTGTCGTTGCGGTTGTCGCCCATCATCAGGAAGTGCGCGGCGGGCAGCGGCTCGGTCGGCAGGCGGGCATGGGCTTGATACTCCGACGGCGAGATGCCCTGCCCGGACAAGCGGTAGTCGTCGCCCTGGCTGTACAAATGCTTCAGCGGCTGCCCGTTCCAAATCTTCATGTCGTAGTCGGGGTCCTCGGCGGTAAACGGCTCGTCCAGTTTTTCGCCGTTGCGGACCGTGTAGCCGGGCTGCACAATGACGGGAAGGTCTTTCTGCTTGGTGTAAATCTCGGCCAGCCGCTCTTTGCCGACCACCTGCGCGTGGCCGCTGTTGCCCGAGACCTGCACGCCGTCGGTGACAAACTTGACATGGCAGTCGGCTTGCAGCAGCGATTCGTCGGCGATGTCCTGCTGCGCTTCCGGCCCGCAAATGCCTTCCTCGGTCAGCTTCTGGCGGACATCATAATGCGAGTGCGCCGTGCCGTTGATCAAAAGATGTCCCGCAAACACTTCAATCCGGTCGCCGGGCAGGCCGATCAGCCGCTTGATAAACTCCGGGTCGCCGGCCATTGCCGCCGGCGGGGCGAGAAACACCACCACATCGTCCCGGTGCGGCGCTCCGAAGCGGTACGCGAATTTATTGACTAAAATCCGGTCCCCGGCGTTGTTTTTGCCCAGCAGGGTCGGCTCCATCGAGGGCGACGGGATAAAAAATGCTTGAATGACAAAGGGACGGATCAGCAGAAACACCAGCGCGACCGCGATCATGCCGGACTCTAAAATCTCGGACACCGAGCGGGCGGTGTCCGATTTGGACGACACAAACGCCAGCCGGATCACCGACAAGGCGACCACAATGCCGAGAATCCAGAGAATGTTGAGGTTCGCCAGTGTTTCAGTCCACTGCGGGGCGGGGGCGGTTTCTGTCAGCGGCATAGGAGGTTCTCAAAAGAGCGCGTGTCAAAAATAAAAGCCGCCGGAAAGGTCCGGCGACTTGCTTACGCAGAGCGAGAGCTAGAAGTTCCGCTTTTCCTTGATCCGGGCGGCCTTGCCGACCTTGTCGCGCAGATAATACAGCTTCGCCCGGCGGACCAGGCCGCGCCGGGTGACTTCGATTTTGTCGATGCGCGGCGAATGGATCAAAAACGTCCGCTCGACCCCGTAGCCGTTGGAGATTTTGCGGACCATAAACGCCGACCGGGACAAGCCCTGCTTGCGGAAAATGACCGTGCCCTCAAAAATCTGGATACGCTCTTTGCCGCCTTCGACAACTTTGACATGGACGCGCACGGTGTCGCCCGGCCCGAAGTCCGGGACGCCGTCTTTGCGCTGCGCTTTTTCAATTTCCTGAATCAACGGATGCATTGGGTTCTTCTTTCTTTCCATGCTGCTCGGCGTCAAGCGCTTCAATCAGCTTCTGGTCGGACTTGGACGGGACAAATTCCGCCCAGAGGTCGGGCCGGCGCTGCTGCGTCCGGCGGAACTGCTCCTTGCGTCGCCAGCGGGCGATCTCGGCATGGTGGCCGGAGAGCAGAACTTCAGGCACACGCCATCCCCGAAAGTCGGGCGGGCGCGTGTAATGCGGATACTCTAAAAGCCCTTCCGAAAACGTGTCGTCTTCGGCGGACTTGTCGTTGCCGAGCGTTCCCGGCTGCAAGCGGGTCACGGCGTCAATCACGACCAGCGCGGGCAGCTCGCCGCCGGTGAGCACATAATCGCCGACGGAAATCTCGTCGGTCACCAGATGCTCGCGCACCCGCTCGTCAAAGCCTTCATAATGCCCGCAAAGCAGAACCAGGTGCGGGCACCGCGCAAGCTCTTCGGCCGCCGCCTGAGTAAACGTCCGGCCCTGCGGGGTGAGCAGCACCCGGCGGGCGTCGGCCCAGGCCGGCAGGCTTTCCACGGCGTCAAACAGCGGGCCGGGACGCATGACCATTCCCGCGCCGCCGCCGTAAGGGGTCTCGTCGGTGCTCCGATGCACCCCCGGCGCGAAGCCGCGCAGATTGTGAACCCGTATCTCGACCACGCCGGCGTCGCGGGCGCGTTTCAAGAGGCTGAAGCCGAGCGCCGACTCGATCATCTCCGGGAAGATCGTGATGACATCAATTCGCATCGGACTTGTCGTTCGAATCGGATTTATCGTTCGGGTCGTCAATCAGGCCCGGCACGTCGCGGACCGTGATTTTTCGTCCGTCCAAATCAATGTCCACAATGTAATCCCCGGCGACCGGAATCATCGCGCCGAGCGTGGTCACATACACATCATGCGCGGGCGACGTGAGCACGTCGGACAGCTCGCCGAGCGGGCGGCCCGCATCGGTGACGACAGGCATTCCCAAAAGCTGGTCCACATAATACTCGCCGTCGGGCAGGGCCGCCCGCTCGGTTTCTTTGATCAAAACCGCGCAGCCGAGCAGGGCTTCCGCCCCGTTTCGGTCGGACACGTCTTTGAAGCGGGCAATCCAGAAGCCTTTCGGCTGACGGCGCATCCCAATCAGCGTCAAGTCGGTTTGGAAGGCATCGGACGCCCGCGCGAGGCGGACGACCCGGCCGATTTTCAGCGACCGCACGGCGGCATCGGACGCTGCCTCGTCGGTGGATGCCCCGATCAGCCGCAGGCGCAGGCTGCCGCTGACGCCGTGCGCCCCGGCGACTTCCGCCGCCAGCACTGTGTAGTCTTCTGTGGCTGTTTCTGTCTCAGGCATGGGAAAACTAGGCAATAATCTCGACGTAAACTTTCTTTTTGGCTTTCATCGCAACAGCTTTGGTGACGGTCCGCAGGGCATTGGCGATGCGGCCCTGCTTGCCGATCACTTTGCCTAAATCGCTCGGCGCAACATGAACTTCATAAGTTGTTGATTCTTCGCCGGGAATTTCCGTCACGGTAACATTTTCCGGCTCGTCCACGAGTTCCTTAACGAGATACTCAATCATGGGTTTCAACGTACTACTGCTCCTACTACTGCCCTGTGCCTAAAACGGACACAGGGGTCGTGCTTTTTACTGCTTGGGGGGCCGGGAGCCGCCGCTAGGCGGCGGCTTCGGCGGCGGGCGCTGCCGGCGCGGGGGCGGTCTTGCCGGCGGCGATTTTTTCGTAGACGCCCTGCTTTTTCAAGAGGGCCTGGGCGGTATCCGACGGCTGTGCGCCGCAGCCGAGCCAGTAAGCGGCGCGGTCGTCGTTGATTTTCAGCTCGACCGGCTCAACGCACGGGTTGTAGTAGCCCAGGGTCTCGATAAACCGGCCGTCCCGCGCCCGGCGGCTGTCGGCGACGACGAGGCGGTAAAACGGTCGCTTTTTCGCGCCCATGCGGCGCAGGCGAATCTTGACGGACATTCAGTGTTGCTCCTGTGGTGTATCTTTTGCTGGTGTATCTTTTGCTGGTGTATCTTTTGCCGGTGTATTTTTAAGAGTCGTGTGCGTCAGCGGTAACGTGCAAGGGAACGGGCCGCTCCGTCAGGGGGGGACAAAGCAAGCCTGCTCCCTTGTCATTCGGCAAAAAAAGCTAATTCCGCCCAAACGGCAATTTAAAGTTCGGCGGCGGCTTGCGCTTGTTTTTCTTGGCTGCGTTTTTGCCGCTGCCGCTGTGCCGCCCGCCGAGGCCGGCCAGCGACGGCATGCCGCTGCCGTCCATAGTCGCCAGGCCGCGCATCATTTTTTTCATCTGCTCAAACTGGGTCAAAAGGCGGTTGACATCCTGCACGTCCCGCCCGCTGCCCGCCGCAATCCGCCGCCGCCGGCTGCCGTTGATGACGCTCGGGTCGCGGCGCTCGCCGGGGGTCATGGAAAGTATCATGCCCTCGATCTGCGCCAAATGGCTTTCGTCAATCTGGATGCCTTTCAAGGCTTCTCCGCCGAGGCCGGGGATCAGCTTCAGTATCTGCTCGAGCGGCCCCATCTTCCGCATTTGGCGCATCTGGTCGAGATAATCTTCAAAGTCAAATTTGTTGGCGCGGAACTTCTTTTCCAGCTCCGCCGCTTTTTTCTGGTCAATCGCTTCTTCGGCCCGCTCAATCAGCGTCAGCACATCGCCCATGCCGAGGATGCGCGACGCCATCCGGTCGGGATAAAAGACTTCGAGGGCGTCCATCTTTTCGCCGACCCCGACAAACTTGATCGGCAGGCCCGTCACGCCTTTGATGGACAGCGCCGCGCCGCCGCGCGTGTCGCCGTCGAGCTTGGTCAGAATAAAGCCGGTGACGCCCAAACGCTCGTGAAAGCCCGACGCGACATTGACCGCTTCCTGCCCGGTCATGGCGTCTACCACCAGCAAAATCTCGTGCGGCTGGGTCGCCGCTTTGACCCGCTCCAGTTCCTGCATCAGCGAGTCGTCAATTTGCAGCCGGCCGGCGGTGTCCAAGATCACCACATCGCAGCCCCGGCGGGCGGCCTCGGCCAGCGCTTCGCGGGCGATAATCTCGGGCTTTGCGCCGTCCAGCGTGAACACCGGGGTTTTCACCCCTTCGCCGACCACTTGAAGCTGCTTGACGGCCGCCGGGCGGTAAATATCGCCGGCGACTAAAAGCGGGCTGCGGCCCTGTTTTTTCAGCAGCTTGGCGAGCTTGCCGGCGTGGGTCGTCTTGCCCGCGCCTTGCAGGCCGCACAGCATAATCACGGTCGGCGGCTTCGGCGAAAAGGTCAGCGGCGACTGCGCCCCGCCGAGCAGCCCGGTCAGCTCCTCGTCTACAATTTTGATGACCTGCTGCGCCGGGTGCAGGCCCTCCAACACTTCCACGCCGACGGCCCGCTCGCGCACCCGCGCGGTGAAGTCTTTGACGACTTTGAAGTTGACATCGGCTTCCAGCAGCCCGAGGCGCACTTCGCGCATCGCTTCGGCGACATCAGCGTCGGTCAGCGGGCCTTTGGCGCGGAGGCGCTTGAAGACATCTTGTAATTTATCCGCCAGGCTTTCAAACATGCTGGGTACTGCGCAGAGAAGCTGTCCGAAATGACCACATGGGGAACGGACTCGGGGGAGAGTATACACGCAGGCCGAAGCAAAAGTCAAGCCGCTGCCGGCGCAGACTGAAGAATTCGCCGCGAACTGTCAATAATCACGGCAGGCCCGCGCACGAATTTCCGCGAAAGCGGGTATAAAAACGGGGACGGCGCGACCAAAGGCGAGCGCCAGCCTAGAAAAGAAGGATACGCTCATGCCGGCCAAGCGACAGCCCGCTTCCGATAGCCCCCTCGTCACTCCGCACACCGTCAAGCTCTGCGAGCTGTGCGGCACCCTGAACTTTGAACACAACAAAGAATGCTGGACCTGCCGCTGGGCCGGCGCATTCCGCCGCGACCCGGACACCATTGAGCTGGCCTGGCAGCGGCTCGAAAGCCAGTACGAAGAAGTGCGGCTCGAGCATGTCACCGCCGCCCGCCGCCGCCCGGCCCTCGGCGACTTCGGCGCGGCCCGCCCGGCCGCCCCCTCGCGGCGCTTTCTGCAAAGTCTTTTTGCCGGGTGGCAGCGCTTCCAAAGCGCCCGCGACCGGCGAATGGCCGAGCGCCGCGCCCGCTTGTCGTCCCGGCGCTTTCCTTCCCGGCGCTCTTCCCAGCCGATGCCGCCCGACGGGCTGGGGGTTTAGTTCGTCCACGGAATGCGAAGCCAGTCGTGGAACAAATAGTACATGCGGTCAATCAAAAGCGCCATCCGGGTCATCAGCGTCGAACCGAAAATCGCGCCGAACGAAAACATCAAAATCCAGCGGCCCATCCGGGCGGTTCCCTGAACCGCCCGGTTTTTTTGTTCAAACGCAAACAAGAAATACACCAGCACCGACACCAAGATCACCAAAAACAGGGCATTGTTGAGCACAAACGAAATCTGGTGCAGCAGAACATAATGCTCGCCGGGGGTCGGCGGCGGGGGGACCAGCGGCTTAAAGCTTTTGGTAACCTGCGGGATGAACCGCTGAGAAAAGTCCCGAAAGATCGTGCCGGCGGTCAGCCCGAAAAAGATGCCGAAGATCAGCCGGCTCATCCACGCGAACCGCTGCGTGTAGATGCCGTAGAACATCAAGCCGACCGGCACGGTCATGATCCACGCCCACTGGCCGTCGTGGACCATCGGGTCCCAAAACTGCGGCTTCAGCACCGTCGAGATCGTGATATACACGTCGTAGCCGAGCGCCAGGCCGAGAAAGATATGCTCAAACAAGCGGTACAGCTTGTTTTCCTTGAACACCAGCGACAAAATCGCCACGGTGCCGAGCGCCCCGAACAGCAGGATCGGGCTGAACAAATGATGAAGGTAAGCGGAGACTTGCGGGGTCATTGCGCCGCCCTCCGGTCCGCCGCGCGGCCCGCATAGTAGCCGATATTGCCGAGGATAATCAAGCCGATAATCAGTGCATAGACAAGCGACAGCCCCCCGGTCGCGCGGGTGCCGAACGTGGAGGTGCCGAGCAGGAACTCATAATCGCCCGCGCCTTTGACCCCGGTAAGCATGCCCTGTATCTGCTGGGCGTCGAGGTACGGATAGTAGGTGGGAGCGCCGACAGCGGTGACGGCGATCAAAAACGGCACTTCATGGCCGGCCTGCCGCAGCCCGCCGAGGCCGATCCAGGCTTCCGGGGTCGCGGAAGCCGTGACTTCCACCACCGCGCCGAGGTCCTGCGTGGAATGAATGCCCTGCATGATCGGCATTGTCGCCAAATTCACGCCGTTGCGGTCCTTTTTCAGCGTGCCCGGCAGGTTCGTCGCCATCGCCTGCACGCTTTGAACGAAAACGGAGTAGGGGCGGAAGCCGAAGTTGACGTAATCGCGGCCTTCCACATAGCCGTATTTCGGGGCCAGCGCCGTCACCATGTTCTGCACGACCGTGTTGTTTTGCGGGTCAAACGACAAAATCCCGAACTTCAAATGCCGCTGCATGACATGGATCAAAATGGCCTGGGTCTGCGACTGGTTTTCGCCGCGCGTCGAAGGCGACCACTGCCCGTCAATCAGCACCATCTTGCCGGCCGGGACCGCTTGGATGGTATCGTAAAAGTCGTGCGACTGGCGGCTCGGAATAATCGGCAGCTTGAACTTTTGGTCGAACAGCGGGATTAAAATGAAGACAAGCAGGACAGCGTAGATGATTCGCCGGTCAATGGTCTGCGCCCGCTTCCAGAACTGGGAAGTGGTCATGGCTTATAGCTCCTGGTCGAAGTAGGCGGAGCGCTCGAGGCTGAGCCAGAGCCGCAGCGAGGTCGCCAGCAGGCCGATGGTCAGGCCGAACAAAATGCCGCGCTGGGCGGCGGAATTGACTTCCATCAGCAGCCACTGGGCGATGTTCTCGATGCGAAAGTTCGCCCACGGGTTTTCAATCGGGCGGCCCAGGGCATCGGTCCCCGAAGTGGTCGGAATCCAGTTGGTCAGCACCGTGCCGAAGAACACCGCGCCGAGCATCACAGTCAGCGCCGCCCCCATCAGCAGAGTCGCTTCCACCGAGCGGATGCGAAACGCCCGGTAGGCCGCCGACGCGATATAAAACGCAATCATGGAGAACGTCGCCGCGCCGAGATTGGTCAAGCCGCCTTTGAACAAAAAATCAAACCCGTCCTGCGCGGTCACGGGCGAGCCGAAAATGTGCATGCCGGGCGATGAGTCTTTGAGCAGGCCGAAAGTCGTCATCGCAAGAAACGAGACAATCAGCACGGCGCTGTTGCCCCAGCCGGGCCGCTGCCGGGCCACCAGGCGGGAATGAAGCTGAAGCAGGGAAATCACCCCGACCCCGATGGCGAAGCCGTTGACGACCAAGCTGACATTGGCGACGCTGTCTTGATACGGGGTCAGCGGGTTTTTGCCGCCGTGCACCGGCCAGAAAAACTCGGCGACGTAGTAGATGCCGCCGAGAAACGTGAAAAATGCAATCAGGCCCCGCCGGGACCGCCGGGGTGCGGCTTGAAGCCCGGCCAGCACGGCCAGCACCAGCAGGAACCCGAAGGCCAGCTTGCCGTAAAACGCCGGGCCGTGCGCCGGGAGGGGCGCGAAAAATGAGTGCAGGGCAGAAAGCAAGTCAGCTCCTAGAGAAGTCGGATCGGACAAATTAACGAACGGCGTGACGCATCCATCCGCCACGGAATAAATGCCGAGGCTGAAACAAACCAGCGTCGCGACGACGCAAGACCGGCACACGGGCAGCTCTTGTGTCACTTCCACACGGGTTTGTTTCAGCCTCGGAATTTATTCCGTGGCTAAGATTTCAGCAGATGGGTCGCGACTTGAAGCCAGTGCGGCACGGCCTGATGATGCAGCGTCAGCGCCGCCGTCCAAGTCACCGCCGCAACCCCGAGCGCAATCACGGCCAGCAAAATCAGCTTGCAGTAATCCTGACCGACAATCGAGCCGAGCAACGTTCGGTTCCGCGACAGATACGCCGACGCGGCGTAAAATTCGTCGCCGATGATGACATAATCGCAGGCCGTGATCAAAAACGGGATTTGGTTGGTTTCCGTCGTCCCCGCCACCTGCACCGCGCCGACCTGCTGGCCGGTTTCGGCGAAAATCAGCGACTCGGCGTAAAACAAGCCGAACAAAAACGACGCCGCCGGCTTTTCGCGGTTCAGAATGCCGGCCACGCCCGACGCATACGCGAACTGCTGCTGGGTTAAATAGCGCACGTCGCCTTCATTGAACAAGTCCGGGCGGCCGCCGTCGGCATAAGCATCGCGGACGGTTTCCTCGGCGATGCCGTTGAACACCGGGTCGGCGGTCGGCAGGATGCTGCGGTTGCCGAAGCGGGCGACGGCGCGGGCGATGTAGCTGAAAATCGAAAGCGCCTGCAAGTTCTCAATTTGAAGTCCCTGCGGGCCGGGGATCATCAGCACGGGGCGGCCCATCTCGGTCGCCCGCCCGACCGCCTCGTCAATGGCGTTGAGGCCCGGAATGCGCCGGATGACCGGCTCGCGGCCTGTCTGCGACGAGATCACTTTGTAGATGATAATCGCCGACAGCAGCAAAACCAAGCTGCTGACATACCAGTTGTCGCTTGCATGCTGCATTTGTTACAAAGACTCTTTCTCGGGCGGCTCACAAATCAGATCAATCAACCGCTGCACATTGGGCGGCGACTCCAAAATCTTTTGCAGGCGCTGGACGCCGTGGATGCCCCCCGGCGCCCAGGGCGCGAGAAACGGCGCAAAGGCGACCAGGCTCTGCCCGGCGAGGTGGCCGAGCGGGGCGGCAGACTCCAGCAGCAGCGCCGCCGGCACTTCCAAGCGCCATTTCCGCACGACGTGGACAATCTC
The DNA here is from genome assembly GCA_965246745.1 of Capsulimonadaceae bacterium. Lineage (GTDB taxonomy): Bacteria > Armatimonadota > Armatimonadia > Armatimonadales > Capsulimonadaceae > JANXMY01. The sequence goes on along the minus strand of OZ251980.1, from coordinate 153,468 downwards.
GGCGAACAAGCGGTCCCGGTCGTCGTCGGCGACCGGCGCGTCCCAGTCAAAATCTATCAAGCCGAACGCGTTAGCCATGCGCCGCCTCCGCGCGAAATCGCCGCACAGCGTCCACCACCGCGTCTTTGTCCGCATCGCCGAAGCGCAGAAACACGCCGCGCATCGCCTCAAAGCGTGAGTTTTTGGCGGCCAGCGGGCTGAGCTTGATGCCGGTCTCGGTCAGGTACGCATGGCGGACATCCGCCCAGCGGATTTCCAGCAGCGAGAGGCCGTGCCGCGCCGAGGCCGACTGCGGGGTCAGCGTGTACCGAATGGGAAAAAGATACTCCGACAGCGAAAACAGCAGCGCCGCCATCGGCACCAGTCCCAGCCAGACCGAGCGCAGGGTCAGGCTGCCGAGGATCAAAACGGCCAGGAGGATCAGCCGCACCTGCGCCTGCCGCTTCGGCTCGCCGGCGCTTAAATGCACCGACCAGCAGAAAGTGTCGGCTGGCGCACGAACTTCTTGTGAGGCTTTCAACAAAGCTGTTTTAATAGGTCGTCTTCCGCGAGGATTTCCCATTATATCGGTCTGTGCGCCCATTTGTCAAGCCGCCGTGTTCGCGCCGGCGGGGCGGCACTTGTTCAGCGCCGGATTTTCGGGTATAGTTGCGCCATGCCTTTGCTGGATGTCCAAAACTGCACCAAACAGTTCGGGGGCCTGGTTGCCGTCAGCGGATTTTCCTTGTCGCTGGACGCCGGGGAGCTGGTGGGCCTCATCGGACCGAACGGGGCCGGCAAAACCACGGCCTTTAACCTGCTGACGGGCGTGTACGCGCCGACTTCCGGGTCAATCCAGTTCGGCGGCGAGTCGTTGGGCGGCTTGAAGCCGTACCAAATCGCCCGCGCCGGCGTGTCCCGGACGTTTCAAAACATCCGGCTGTTTCCGACGCTTTCCGTGCTCGACAATGTCCGCACCGCCGGGCACAAGCAGTATGCGCCGTCTTTGTGGAGCGCGGTGTGGCGCGGCCCAGCCTTTGCCCGCGCCGAAGCCGCCGCGCTGGCCGACGCCCGCGCCCTGCTGGAGCGGTTCGGCCTTTTAAAGTATGAGCATTTCCTGGCCAAAAACCTCGCTTACGGCGAGCAGCGGCGGCTCGAAATCGCCCGCGCTCTGGCGACCCGGCCCAAGCTGCTGCTGCTCGACGAGCCGGCAGCGGGAATGAACCCGCAGGAAAAAAACGATTTAATGCAGCAGATTGAAAGCCTGCGGACCGATTTCGGCTTGACCATTCTGCTGATTGAGCACGACATGAAAGTGGTGATGGGCATCTGCCGCCGCATTTTGGTTTTGGACTACGGCCAGATTATCGCGTCGGGCACCCCCGCCGAAATCCGCGCGAACCCGAAAGTGATTGAAGCGTATCTCGGCGAGGCCGACGCCGCCGGGGCGGTGCTGTAATGCTTGTTTTAGACTCGGTCGGGGTGTCCTACGGCGCGGTCCGCGCGTTGCAGTCGGTGTCGCTGACAATCAGCGCGGGCGAGATTGTGACACTGATTGGCGCAAACGGCGCAGGGAAAAGCACGACGCTCCGGGCGATCTCGGGCCTCGCGCCGGCCCACACCGGGCGGATCACGCTGGAAGGCCGGGACATCACGGCGCTGCCCGCCGACAAGATCGTCAAGCTCGGCATCGGCCACTCGCCCGAAGGCCGCCGGGTGTTTGCGAACATGACCGTCCGCGAGAATTTGGAGCTGGGGGCGTACACGCGCCGCGACCGGGCGGGGATCAAAGACGACTTCGACCGGGCGCTGTCGCTGTTTCCGAGGCTGCGGGAGCGGCTGGGGCAGAGCGCCGGGACGCTGTCCGGCGGCGAGCAGCAGATGCTGGCGATGGGCCGGGCGCTGATGGCTCGTCCCAAGCTGCTGCTGCTCGATGAGCCGTCGCTCGGGCTGGCCCCGTTTCTGGTCCGGGACATCTTTCAGATTATCCGGGACATCAACGCGTCGGGAACCACCGTGCTTTTGGTCGAGCAGAACGCGCACATGGCCCTCGGGGTCGCGCACCGGGGGTACGTTCTTGAAACCGGCGCGATTGTGCTGGCCGACGAGGCCAAAGCCCTGCTGGCGAACGAGGCCGTGAAAAAAGCGTATTTGGGCGAATAAACCGATGAAACGAACCTCCCTGTACGAAACGCATCGAGCCGCCGGGGCGACCCTCGTGCCGTTCGCGGGCTGGGACATGCCTGTCTCTTATGCCGGCACCGTCAGCGAAGTCGCCGCGACCCGGACGACGGCGGGCCTGTTCGATGTGTCGCACATGGGCGAGGTGACTGTCAAAGGCGCAGGCGCGTTCGACTTTGTGCAGGCCGTGACAACCAACGATGCGTCTAAATTGTCCCCCGGAAAGGCCCAATACACGCTGCTTTTGAACGAGCACGGCGGCATCATTGACGATATTATTGTTTACTGCCTCGGCGAGGGCGAGTACATGATCGTCCTGAACGCAGGCTGCAAAGACAAAGATTGGGACTGGCTTGAGGCGCAAGCAATGGGCCGTCCTAATCTGACACTGACCGACATCAGCGACGAAACCGCGCTGATTGCCGTGCAGGGGCCGGCGGCGATTACTCTGGCTGCCGAGGTGCTGGAAAGCACGGCGGCGCTGCCGGACTTGAAGCGCTTCCACTTTACGGCGATTGTAGAACACGGGCTGACCGTGTCCCGAACCGGCTACACCGGCGAAGACGGCTTGGAGATTTTCTGCGAATGGCCGGATGCGCCTGCGCTCTGGAAACTGCTGGCGGACGCCGGAGCGACACCTGCGGGCCTCGGAGCGCGTGACGTGCTGCGCCTTGAGGCCGCGTACCCGCTGTACGGGCATGAACTCGATGCCGAAAACTTCCCGGCGGCGTCGGGCACCGGCTGGGCGGTCAAGCCGAAAAAAGGCGAGTTTATCGGGCGAGGCGCACTACAAGCCGCGCCGAAAACCGAGCAGCTTGTCGGCATCCGCATGGAAGAGCGGGCGATCCCGCGCGAGCATTACGCGGTGACTGATACGGCAGGCCGCAGGGTGGGGGAAACGACCTCCGGCACCTGGTCGCCGACCCTCAAAGCGGGCATCGCAATGGCCCGCCTGAGCGCCGAGGCCGCCGCGCCCGGCACCGACGTTTTTGTAGACATCCGGGGCCGTCAGGCTCCGGCAAAAGTCGTGACGCTGCCGTTTTACCGAAACGGCGTTTAACACAGAAAGAGAGTAAGCCATGCCCGAGCCGACAGATTTATTGTACGCCAAAACGCATGAATGGGTGCGGATTGACGGGGAAACGGCAACGGTGGGTATCAGCCAGCATGCGCAGGAGGAACTTGGCGATGTTGCCCTGGTTTTGCTGCCGGAAGCCGGGCGCATGGTGCAGCGCGGGGAAAAGTTCGGCGAGATCGAAAGCATCAAAGCCGTGTCGGACCTCTACGCGCCGGTCGGCGGGGAAGTGCTGGAAGTCAACGAAGCGCTCCACACGGCCCCGGAGCGGGTCAACGACGCCCCTTACGGCGACGGCTGGATGCTGAAAATCAAGCTGACCCAGCCTGCCGACGCCGATCTGCTTCTCAGCGCCGCCGATTACGACGCGTCGCTGTAACCGAGAAAGCTTCGCATGGCATACATTCCCAATACCGATGCCGACCGGGCGGAAATGCTGGCCGCGGTCGGGGTCCAAACGCTGGACGATTTGTTTGCGCCGATCCCGAACAAGCTGCAATACCACGGCAAACTGAATATCCCGGCGCGGATGGATCAGATTACCCTGGCAAAGCACCTCGGACGGCTGGCCGCGAAAAACGTTCATGCCGAAGCGTTTCCCTGCTTTCTCGGGGCCGGCATTTACGACCATTATGTTCCGCCGACCGTGGCCGCGATCACCGGACGCTCCGAGTTTTACACGTCGTACACCCCGTATCAACCGGAAGTCAGCCAGGGCATGCTGCAAAGCATCTTTGAGTTTCAAACCCTGCTGTGTCAATTATTGGCAATGGACACCGCCAATGCCTCGATGTACGATGCCGCGACTGCGCTGGCCGAAGCGGCCATCATGGCGGCGGAGCTGACCGGCCGAAAGCGCGTTTCGGTGCTGGACTCGGTGCATCCTGCGTACCGCCAGGTTTTGGAAACGTACCTGCGGCACTCCGGCATCGGCATTGATGTCGTCGCGGACACAGGCGACCTGAAGCTCTCCGACCAAACCGCTGCCGTCTTGGTGCAGCATCCGAGCTTTTTTGGAACCCTGCAAGACATGGAAGCGCTCGGCGAAGAAGCGCATGCCGCCGGGGCGCTCTTTGTCGCCTGCGTGGACCCGATTTCGCTCGGCATTTTGACCCCGCCGGGCGAGTACGACGCCGACATTGTGGTCGGCGAAGGGCAGGCGCTCGGCTGCCCGATGGGCTATGGCGGGCCGCTGCTCGGCTTTTTCGCCTGCAAAACCAAGTTCGTGCGCCGCCTGCCGGGCCGGATTGTCGGGCAGACAACCGACGGCGACGGCAAGCGGGCGTTTGTGATGACGCTGCGGACGCGCGAGCAGGACATCCGCCGGGAGCGAGCGACTTCCAATATCTGCACCAACGAAGCCCTGTATGCCCTGGCGGCGTCGGTTTATCTGGCAACCATGGGCCGTCAAGGTTTAGCGCAGGCCGCCGAGCTGTGCCTGCAAAAAGCGCACTACGCGGCGTCGGCAATCGCGAAGCTGCCCGGTTATGAGTTAGCTTTTCCCGGAGCGCCGTTCTTTAAAGAGTTCGTGGTCAAAACCCCGGTTCACCCCGAGAAGATCAACGACAGGCTAATGGAGCAGGGCATCATCGGCGGCCTTGCCCTCGATGGTCTGTATCCCGAAATGGGCCATTCCCTGCTGCTGTGCGTCACTGAGCAGCGCACTAAAAGCGAGATTGACGCGCTTGTGTCCGTATTAGAAAGCATTCCCCAATGACCCATGCTTCTGAGCCGCTGCTGTTTGAGCTGAGCCGGCCCGGCCGGATCGGCGTCGAGCTGCCCGCCTGCGATGTGCCCGCCCTTGCGCCTGGCACCCTAATCCCCGCCGCCGCCCGGCGGAAGTCGCTGCCGCTGCCGGAGCTGTCGGAACCGGAAGTGATCCGGCACTTCACGCATCTGTCGCAGAACAACTATTCGACCGACTCGGGCTTTTATCCCCTCGGGTCATGCACGATGAAGTACAACCCGAAGCTCAACGAGGAAATCGCCCGGCTGCCGGGCTTTGCGCGGGTCCATCCCAAGCTGCCCGACTCGGCGGTGCAGGGCACGCTGGAAGTGCTGTTTTCGATGCAGAACATTCTGGCCGAGATCGGTGGGATGGACACGGTCACTCTTCAGCCCGCCGCCGGCGCTCACGGCGAGCTGTTAGGACTGATGCTGATCAAAGCGTATCACGACGACCACGGGCAGGGAGCGCGGGACACGATTTTGGTCCCGGAAGCCGCCCACGGCACCAATCCGGCGTCGGCGGCCCGCTGCGGCTACAAGACCGTCACCGTGAAGTCCGACGGGCGGGGCCGGGTGGACTTGGCGCACCTGAAAACGCTGCTCGGCGGCCATGTCGCCGGGCTGATGCTGACGAACCCCAACACGCTCGGGCTGTTTGAAGACGACATCGCGGAAATCTGCGCTCTTGTCCACCAAACCGGCGGCCTGGTGTACTGCGACGGGGCCAATATGAATGCGCTGGTCGGACGCGCCCGGCCCGGCGACATGGGCTTTGACGTGATGCACTTCAACCTGCACAAAACGTTTTCGTCGCCGCACGGGGGCGGGGGACCCGGCTCCGGCCCGGTCGGCATCAAAAAGATTTTGGAGCCGTACCTGCCCGTCCCACAGGTAATTCAGACCGGAAGCGGCGCGTATCGCATGGAACGGGACCGGCCCAAGTCGGTCGGCAAGATACACGGCTACGCCGGCTCGTTTTTGTGTATTCTCCGCGCCTATGCGTACATCATGTACTACGGCCGGGAGCGGCTGGCGCAGGTCGCCGAGAATGCTGTCTTGAACGCAAACTATCTTCGGGTGCGGCTTCAAGACTCGTTTGATGTGGCGTTCAGCGAAATCTGCATGCACGAGTGCGTTTTCACCGCCAAGCGCCAGCAGAAGTCCCACGGAATCAAAGCGCTCGACATCGCCAAGCGCCTCATGGACTTCGGCTACCACCCGCCCACCATTTATTTTCCGCTGATTGTCCCGGAAGCCCTGATGATTGAGCCGACAGAAACCGAAAGCAAAGAAACGCTGGATTTGTTTGTCGCCGCCATGCAGCAGATTGCGCGGGACATCGAGGCAAACCCGGAGATTGTCAAATCTGCGCCCCACACCACGCCGGTTCGCAAGCTCGACGAAGCCACAGCAGCGCGTCAGCCGCGCCTTTGCTGGACCGGCCCGGCGGAGTGACGCGGGGCAATATACGCTGGATATATGAGGCCGTGCCGGGCACCCCCGAGGGCAACATGGCCGCCGACGCGGCCCTGTTGTCGGCGCTGGCCGCCGCCGAGGGGCCGGCGGCGGTGCGGGTGTATTTTTGGGACCGGCCTTCGGTCAGCATCGGCCGGCTGCAAGCCGAGGAGCCGGTCCGGGCGCTGTTTCCCGGCCTGCCTGTCGTGCGCCGTCCGACCGGGGGCCGGGCCGTGCGGCACAGCAGCGACCTGACCATCGCTGTCGCTGCGCGATTGGAGCACCTGCCGGAAAGCAGCCGCTCGGTGATGGAGTCGCATCACCTCCTGACCGGCGCGGTTTTGCGGGCGCTGCAAGCGTGCGGCATCGGGGCGGTCTTCGGCGGCTGCGCGGTTCGGGACCAAAGGCAGGTTGTGGACTGCTTTGCCCTGTCGGCGGCCTGCGACTTGATTGACCGGCAGACGGGGCAAAAGCTCGTCGGCAGCGCCCAGCGCCGCGACGGGGCCGCGCTTTTGCAGCAGATGTCGGTGCCGCTTGCCGGACTGCCGGACTGCGGGTCGTTTCTGGCTCACTTGGAGAGTGAATTCCAGCAGACGTTCTCCGGCGACCGATTCGTTGACGCGCCGATTAATTAACACGCCGAATGCGGTATGATATTGCGGTATGATATTGCGGTATGATAGATTGACAGTGCAAACAACAAGGGGATAGCCGCTATGGCGCGTAAAATACTGACCTGCGACGATGAAAAGCATATTGTGCGCTTGATCCAGGTCAACCTGGAGCGGCAGGGGTACGAGGTCATCACGGCGTTCAACGGGGCCGAGTGTTTGGAAAAGGTTCGCGAAGACCGGCCCGACTTGATTGTGCTTGACGTGATGATGCCGGAGATGACCGGGTTTGAGGTGCTGGAAGCCTTGAAGAAAAATCCCGAAACCGAGGGCATCCCGGTCATCATGCTGACGGCTCGTGCTCAGGACTCTGATGTTCTGCGCGGCTGGCAGTCGGGGGTGGAGTGTTATCTGACCAAGCCGTTTAATCCGATGGAGCTGATTGCGTTTGTGAAGCGCATTTTTTCTATGGAAGAAGGAATAGCCGATGAAAAACGGTACACGCTTTAGCTCGCTGACTTTGATAGATAACTCGGAAGCCGAAGACGACCCGGCGGCGTATGTCCCGTACCGGCCGGAAAGTGAAGGCCCCGGCGGCGGGGACCCGGTCAAGAGCTTGTTTTATGTTTTTTTGACCATCAGCATTTCTTGTGCGACGGCGGCGGTCGTTTCCGGCAGCTACGCGGTGTGGCTGGCGCGTCAGCAGGCCGCGCGTCAAGCGCTGACCGATGTAAACGATCTGCTTCGCTCGTGCCAGGACCGCATGGCCCGGCTGGAGTCGGATGTTCAGCGCCTGCCCGACCGGCGGGCGTAATTTGCGAGCCGCAGCACGCGCAATTCCTGCACGGCTGCGGCCTTTAGTTTGCCGGTATTTGGTTCCGATAATAGTTATTAAGCAGCCTACGGCTCGAATTTGTTTCTGCACTTTGCATGTTCCCGTCGCCGAATCTACCAGCACAACAACGTGGATTGGTTCTATCAGCATCCCGCCGCGCCGCTCAAACCAGCAGCGCCACCTGCCTTCGGCGTCCGCTGTGGCAGAACCCTCCCAGTATTCTTGACTTCTTCGGCTCGCTAAAAAAGCACGGGCAATGCCGATAGCTTTTTGAGTATTCGAGCCTGACTGAACTGCTTTGCTCGTCAGCATTTTGGCTAAGCTCTCCGGGTAAACCATCTCCGCTGAATTGGCAATTTCCAGCAGCGACCACCATTTGTGCGCCGCGATCACGTCCACCTCGGCATCTGTCCATTCCACAAACGACAGCGCATCGGCATCCGGCCTGACAACGAAGAGGCGCTCGTCGGCGGCCACCATTTCGCCGTCGGCAAGCTGCAAGGCGTATTCCCGGCGTCCGACTTCGGGACCGAGATCAGTGCACTCGATCCCGGTTTCTTCCCGCAGTTCACGAAGGCCGGCCTGTGCAAATGTCTTGCCCGGCTCGACCCCGCCGCCCGGCGGTGCCCAGTAGCTTCGGCCCTTCAGCGGCCCGTTTCGATGGACAAATCGAAACAACAGCAGTTCGTCCTTCTGGTTGAATACAAGCAGTTTTGCCGAGGGTCTTTGCCGCATTGTAGCTTCTCCAATGGGATCATTTTACCCGGTTATGAAGACATTAATATGTAATTTATATTAACTTTAGACTTAATGCTCAAAAGCTAAATCTGCAATAAAATAGCCCCGCGCTGATGCGCGGGGCTTCACTCACTTTCTGCCTAATGCCGGAAGTGACGGCGGCCGGTCAGCACCATCGCCGCGCCGTACTGGTCGGCAATCGCGATGGCTTCGTCGTCTTTTTTGGACCCGCCCGGCTGGATGATTGCCGTGACGCCGGCCTGCAAGGCTGCTTCGGGGCCGTCCGGGAATGGGAAAAAGGCGTCGGATGCCAGCACGGCTCCGTTGGCCTTGTCGCCCGCTTGCGTGACGGCGAGGCGCACGCTCTGTACCCGGTTCATTTGGCCCGCCCCGACTCCGACAAGCTGCCGGTCTTTGACCAGCACAATGGCATTGGACTTGACATGCTTGACCAGCTTCCAGGCCAGCATCAAGTTGGACATCTCCGCAGCCGTCGCTTGCCGCTCCGAAGCCGTTTCGGTCTCGCTCGGCTTCAGCATCGCCGTATCGGGCGTCTGCACCAGCAGGCCGCCGCTGACTCGCTTGAAGTCGTACTCCTCCGCCACTTGGGCGGGAGCCGGCGCGGACTCCAGCAAAATGAGGTTCGCGCCCCACTGCTTTTTGGTCGTCAAAATCGTGAACGCCTCATCGCTGTAGCCCGGCGCAATGATCGCCTCGAAGAACGTATTCTTGCCGGTGATGAGATTGGCGGTTTCGGCGTCTATGGGCTGGTTTACGGCTAAAATGCCGCCGAAGGCGGAAATCGGGTCGCCCTCGCGGGCTTTCGCGAACGCTTCGGCAAGCGTCCCGGCAATCGCTGCGCCGCACGGGTTGGTATGCTTGATGATCGCGGCGGCCGGGGCACTGCTGTCCGAAAACTCCTGCACCAGATTGTACGCAGCGTTGAGGTCGTAGATGTTGTTGAACGACAGTTCTTTGCCGTGCCGCTTTTCCGCCGATGCCAGCCCTGAGGACGCCGCCGGGTCACGGTAAAAAGCCGCTTTTTGGTGCGGGTTTTCCCCGTAGCGCAAGTCCTGAGCTTTGGTGAATGCCAAAGTCAAAAGCTCCGGGAACCCCTCCCCGGCTTCGTCGCTGTCGCCGAGCGGGTGCGCCGACAGATACGCTGCAATGGCGGCGTCATACGCCGCCGTGTGCGCGTAAGCCGACGCGGCCAGCCGGGCGCAGGTCGCCGGCAACAGCGCCCCGCCGCTGCGCTCCATCTCGGACAGCACGGCCGGATAATCGGCGGGCGAAACGACGACCGCCACCGACGCATGGTTTTTCGCGCCGGAGCGGATCATTGACGGCCCGCCGATGTCAATGTTCTCGACCGCCTCCTCGCGCGTGACGCCGGGCCTCGCGACAGTGGCCGCAAACGGATACAGGTTGACGATCACCAAATCAATCGGCGCGATGCCGTGCGCGGCGATGGTTTCCATGTGCCCCGGCTTCGACCGATCCGCCAGCAGACCGCCATGCACCGCCGGATGCAGGGTTTTCACCCGCCCGTCCAGCATCTCCGGGAACCGGGTGATGTCCGAGACGTTTACGACCGGCAGCCCGGCGTCGGCTAAAGTTTTTGCCGTGCCGCCGGTCGAGACCAGCTCCACGCCCAGTGCGACCAGCCCACGCGCAAACTCGGACAGCCCGGTTTTATCCGAAACGCTGACCAGCGCCCGCTTCACTTGAACCATAGTTTTCCCTTTCGTACCAGCAAGCTACCCAAAGCAAAAGCCTGGGACCCCGCACGCATTGACAGCGCAAACAGGGTGCCCAGGCGGACGGCATTCTCCGGCACGGTGCTCCCTCGGGGGTCCCCCCGCTCTCGCCAGTCACACCGCACGTCAGCTCGCGCAGACGCGCGAATTTTATTGCACGGCAATTATAGCACATAAGAAGGAATTCCCACGCAGATGCCGAATATGTGTGTATCTCAGCACGCTTTGGAAAAAACGACTATGGAACATCTAAGGAGATGGCCCCTGTGAACGGCAGCCTAAACATCAACACCGCCCTGAGCCGCCCCGCGATCCCCGCCAGCCGCTACCTCGACGATGCCCTGTACGCGCTGATGGAAATCCGGCCCGAAGCCGCCGCCGCCGGCTCGCGCCCTCCGCTTAACCTGGTGCTCGTGGTGGACGCGTCCGCGTCCATGCACCATTTCCAGTTGTCCGACGAGGAGCGCGAATACTGGATGGGCGTCGCCATTTCCCGCGACGAGCTGGAGCGCGGCGAAGCGGACGAAGCCAATGCGATGTACTGGACCGGCCAGACGCTGTCCGAAATGCAGACGCTCCAAAACACGCCGATGGCGCAGGTCACGGAGGCCATCAAAACCCTGCTGATGACACTGCGCCCCACCGACCAGGTTGCCGTCATCGCCTTCGCCGACCACACGCACACCGTCTTCAACCAGCAGGACTGGGCGCATTTTCCTGACGGCTGCTTGACCCAGATAGATATGCTGCAAGAGCGCCGCCTGCCCGTAGACATCGGCAGCGGCACATTCATGGCCGACGCGCTCCGCCAGGCCCTCGCCGCCCTCAGCCAGAACCCGCTGGCGCACGGCATCAACCGCCTGATCGTCATCTCTGACGGCATCGTGCAGGACCAGGACGCCACCCTGAAATCCATCGCGCAGATTGAAGCCGCCGGCTACGCGATCACCACCCTGGGCGTCAGCGATGAATTCGACGAAGAGTTTTTAATGAAAGTTGCCGACAACTCGCGCGGCGATTACTACTATGCCGCCGACATCGGTGAAATCACCGAGCGCTTGTCGCAGGAAATGACCACCCTGGAAGCCACCACTGTGACGGACCTGTACCTGGCCGTGCGCGGCCTCGACGGCGCGGTCGTTCAGGACCTTTTCCTGGTCCGGCCGACCATGACCATGTTTGACGAGATACACACCGAAGATGGCTGGATGCGGGCGCGGGTCGGGGATGTCTCCACTGCCGCCCCGGTCGCCGTCATGGTGCAGATCGCCCCGCCGCTGCTGCCCGCTGGCGAGCGCCCGATTGTGGAAACGCTGCTGACCTGGAACAGTCTCGACCAGGCCAGCCAGGCCGTGCCCGGCAACGACCGCTCCCTGATCATCGCGACCTTCACCGACGACCCCGACACGCTGGCGGAAACAAGCCCGGCCGTCGGCGGCCTGGTTGACCGCTACCAAGTGTACAAAAACGAGCGCGAAGCCCAGCGTGCTCAGGACCGGGGCGATTTCGAGACCGCCCGCGAAAAGCTCGGCGCAGCTACCCGGCAGCTTCACCAGATCGGCGAAACGGCGCTGGCGCAGGAAATGGAAGGCCAGCTTGCCGAGCTGGGCATCGCTTCGGCGGACCCGTCCCGCGTCAAGCGCATCAAAGCCACGACCCGGCGACTCGGCAGTCTGCCGCTGCCGGAACTTCCACTGGCGGAAACGCAGCCCTTATGACCGACCGGGAAAAAGGATTAACGGCCTTCCGGGAAGGACGGATGCGCGAAGCCGCCGACCGGCTGCAAGCCGCCTCGGACGAGCATGAGCTGACCGTCACGCAGGCCGCCCAGTACGAAGCGTCGGCTTTTCTCGGGGCGGCGCTGTACGCCCTCGGCCTGCCCGCCCAGGCGATGACCGCGTTTGAGAACGCCGTCCGCTTCGCGCCCGGCGGCACGCCGCCACCCGACCTGCTGATGAACTTTGCCCATGCATCCCTGGCCGCCGGGCAGCGCGGCAGCGCCCGCGAGACCCTGCGCTCCCTGCTGGACGCCGCACCGGGCCATGTCGCGGCCGGCATGCTGCTGGCGCGGCTGGAAGCTGCCTCCGGCGCTGCCGTCTCCGGGGCAGTCCTCGGCACCTCCGTGAAAACCGCCCAGGATTATATCCGCACCCTGACCTTTACCCGCAATGTTCCGCATGGATACGACCCCGCCGAAGTGCAGGAAGCGCTGAGCCAGCTTGGCCGTTATATCGGCGGCCTGACCCGGCAGCTCGAAGACGCGCAGGCGCAGATCGCCGAGCGCGATTCGGAAATTCAGCGCTACCGCCAGATGGAAGATGCCGTGGTGGAAAGCATGATGCAGCAGTCGCCCCACGCAGAGCATGACGGCAGCGCGGCTTCGGAAAACGGCCTGTCGCCTATTGAGCTGCTCTTCCGTCAAAAAACCTAGCGCCAGCAAAAACCGCCGTGCTTAAGCGCCGAACAAGCGGCGCGACAAGTTGGTTTGCAGAATGTTTTCCGGGTCGGTCTGCTTCTTCAAGGCCAAAAACTTGGCCGCCCGCTCCGGCCCCACCGCTTCCGCCGCCGACATCCGGTGCAGGGCGCTGTCTTTGGCGAAATAAAACCGCCCCCCGGCGTCCAAGACCATCCGGTCCATTTCGGCGGCGAGGCTCAGCAGCCGCCCGCGCGTCTCGGGCCGCACCGCAAAATCCAAAGCGAGCGAGTAGCCGTCCACGGCATGTGTCATCAAAAAGTCGTCGGGCCGGTGCTTCTTGAACACGCCGAGGTACGGCACCAAGTCGCACTGCTGAGCCAGCGTGATCTGCCGCCGGAAAACGTCTTTGGCCGCCGCTGCCGGCACAAAGCTTTGGTATTGGATTAAGCCGCCCGGCTTGTAGGCGTGCTTCCAGTTCGGCACATAGTCCAAAAGAAACGCAAAGCCGGCGTGGGTCTGCGTGTGCGGATGCCCGTCGCCGACAGTGACCGCGCTTTGATACTTGGCGGCATTGATCAGCCGCATGCCGGGGTCGTTGACAAACGGCTTCATAAACCGCCACATCAGCGACTTGGGGACAATGCCGAGAATGCTGTCCGGCAGTTCCTGGTTTTCGACCCGCAGCGTTCGGCCGGGATGAGGGTCCTCGCCGGGCGCAAAATAATTCGCTTGATGCACCTGCCCGCGCCCGAGGCCGTCCCCGGAGCCAAAGCAGTCCACCCACCCCACCAAGTAATCCGACTGCGGCAGGCGCTCGGCAAAGACTTGAAACAGGTGATCGAGATTTTTGATGCCGAGGGGCGTGACATGCAGCAGCCCCGAATAAACTTTTTTCAGCCTCAGCGTAAGCTGTGTGATCACTCCCAGCATGCCGAAGCCGCCGAGGGCGGCGTAAAACAAGTCAGGATTTTCGCTGCGCGAGCAGCGCTTGATGTCCCCCGCCGGCGTCATCAGCCGAAACTCTGAAATGTGGTCCCCAAGAGGGCCGGCCTTGAAGTTGTTTTTGCCGTGGATGTTCATCCCTGCCGCGCCGCCGAGGGTGGGAAACATCGTGCCGGAAACCACCGGGGGCCACCAGCCGTCTTCAATCACATACTGCCAAAGCTGCTGAATGGTCACGCCCGCTTCGACTGTGATGATCCCGCGCACAGGGTCCCACTCCAAAATGCGCCGCATGCGGGTCAAATCCAGCAGCAAGTTTTCGGCGTTCAGCGATGCGTCCCCGTAAGAGCGCCCCGCCCCGCGCAGGCCGACCGAGCGGCCCGTCCGCCGCGCCGCGTCAAACACCGCGCAGAGGCCGTCCGCATTGACGGGCCGAGAGACATAGGAAAGGGCGGAAGACGACATCCCCCACCCTTCAACGCGTTCGAATTCCATAATTTGCCGTCTAAATGTTCAATTTAAATGTTCAGATATTTGAAGATCGGCGCGGGGATCGCCCGAATAACCGCCATGATCGGCTTCCACTTCGCCGGCACATACGCGACCCGCTGCTTGTTCTTCGCGGCCAGCAGGATTTCAGCGGCGGCGCGGTCGGCTTCAATCATGCCGGGCATTTTCAGTCCCTCGGTCATCGGGGTCCGCACCGGGCCGGGCTTGATCGTCACCACAAACGCCCCGCGCCGCTCGATACGGTTGCGGAGCGATTCCAAATACGCATTCAGCGCGGCTTTTGTTGCGCCGTACACGGGGTTGCCGCGCCGCCCCCGGTCGCCGGCGACACTCGAAATGCCGACAATCGTGCCGTGCTTTGCGGTCTCAAACCGACGCGCCGCTTCGTTGAGCCAGGCCACCGCCCCGGTGAAGTTTGCGGCAATCATCGCGGCGTCTTTCCCCGTCTCGTATTCGCCGGGACCGACTGCCGGCATGACCCCGGCGGCATAAACGATCAAATCCAGGCCGCCCAGCTCGCGGGTAATAATCTCAAACAGCGCAGCGGCCCCGGCGAAGTCCGTCACATCATGCACATAAAACCGGGCGGACGGCTCGCCGCTCGCGGCGTCAAGCTCGGATGCCAGCCGGCGCAGCTTGTCTTCGCGCCGGGCCACCAGCGCCACCCGGCAGCCGTCCGCCGCCAGCGCCCGCGCCAGCGCTTCGCCGATGCCCGACGACGCCCCCACAATGATCGCTCGGCTCCAAGTCGGCATGGTTAAGTGCGCCTCGCCGCCCACAGCACGGCATTAAAGAGTATCTGGCGAACATTCGGGTCGAAATAAGTGGGATATACTTCATGGCCGGGCCGGAAGTAAAAAACCCGCCCGGCTCCCTCGCCCTGCCCCACCCCGCCGCCCGGCCCGCTCGTGAACGCCGGGTCAATCCCGTCGCCGACCGTCACCGTAAAGCTCGGGAAATACTCGCCGCCGAGCGGAAAATACGACTGGAAAATCACCGCCGACGGCGGAGGAACCCCAAACGGCGCTCCGTACATCTCCTCGGCGGGCAGCACAAAGTCGCCGACCCCCTGCGCGATAGGATGCTGCGGGGCGCAGACACGAATTTCTTCGGTATCGGCGGGGCTGGCTTCCCGCCAGCCGCCGAATAAATGGCCGGTGCAGCCGAGCGCTTTCCGAAACGGCTTGGCATAATGGGCGGAATGGAGCGCAATCAAGCCGAGGCCCTTGTGAACGTAGTTTTTGATTTTCTCGGCTTTGTCGTCGGCCACTTCGTCGTGCCGGGCATGGCCCCACCAGATCAAAACATCGGTCTCCGCCAAAGCGGCCTCGGTAATCCCCTGCTCAGGGTCGTCTATGTTTGCACACACGGCCGCAATCGCGCCGCCGCCCAGCGCATGCAGGCCGTCGGCAATCGCGCCGTTGATGCTGTTCGGATACACCGACTTCGGGGCATGGGCCGGAGCTTCGTCCCACACTAAAACGCGCACAGGTTCAGGCATGATTTTTTCCTAAGCGCTGTTATTCGCCGCCCGCGCCGACGCCCGGCTCGGTCATCTTTCGCGCGTCCAGCAGGTCGTCGAGCTGCGCCGCCGGCAGGATGCTTTCGGACACGCACAAGTCGCGGACGGTCCGGCCCTCGTCCACCGCCCGCTTGGCGAGCTTGGCGGCGGCGTCGTAGCCGATCACCGGAGCCAGGCTCGTCACCATGCTCATGGACCACTCCACCAGGCTTTCGGCACGCTCAGTGTTCGCCGTCATACCCCGCACGGCTTTTTCGGTGAACACCGTGACCGAGCCTGCGAGAAACGAAAGGCTTTCCAAAAGATTACGCGCCATCACCGGCAGCATGACATTCAAATCCAAATTGCCGTGCGTGTTGGCGACCGTGACCGTAACCGCGTTGCCGATCACCTGCGAGCAGACCATCATGAGCTGCTCGCACATCACCGGGTTGACCTTGCCGGGCATGATGGACGACCCCGGCTGCACCGCCGGCAGCGACAGCTCGCCGAAGCCGCAGCGCGGCCCCGACGACAGCCAGCGGATGTCGTTGGCGATCTTCAGCAGCGAGGTCGCTACGGTAGATAACTGATTGGCCAGCTCGGCGGCGGCGTCCTGACTGCCCTGCGCCTCAAAATGGTTCTCGGCCTCGGCAAACGGCAGCCCGAACCGCGCGGCCAGCTTGGCGGCGACGCTTGCGCCGAAGCCTTCCGGCGAGTTGATCCCCGTGCCGACCGCCGTGCCGCCGATGGCAAGCTCATAGAGGCGCGGCTTGACGGTCTCCAGCCGGGCAGCCGCAAGCGCCGTCTGCCGCGCCCAGCCTGACGCTTCCTGGCCCAAGCGGATCGGAGTCGCGTCCATCAAGTGCGTCCGGCCGATTTTCACAATGCTGTCCCATTCGGCGGCTTTGGCGCTTAGCGCAGCGTGCAGCCCGCGCAGCGCCGCCAGCAGCCGCTCCAGCTCGGTCGCCGCCGCGACATGGATTGCCGTCGGGATGACATCGTTCGACGACTGGCTTTTGTTCACATGGTCGTTCGGATGCACCGGGGTTTTGGAGCCGATTACCCCGCCGGAAATCTCAATCGCACGGTTTGAGATGACTTCGTTGGTGTTCATGTTGGTGGACGTTCCCGAGCCGGTTTGGTATACGTCCACCACAAACTGCGCGTCAAGCTGCCCGGCCGCCACTTCGTCCGCCGCCGCATAAATCAGCGCGGCAGTTTCCGGGTCGAGCAGCCCAAACTCGGCATTGGCTTCCGCCGCCGCCCGCTTGATCGCGCCGAGCGCCTGAATAAAGGGACGCGGGAAGCGGACCCCGGACACAGGGAAATTGGCGACCGCCCGCGCGGTCTGCGCTCCGTAGTAGGCGTCCGCCGGGACCTCGAATTCGCCCATCGAGTCTTTTTCAGTGCGCGTGTGTATCATAAATTAGTTGTTTCGACGATTTGTTTCAATTATTTGTTTGTTTCCGAAGAAAGGTGATAAGACAGCACCGCCAGCTCCTGCAAAAACGACACGTTGCGGACCACGATCCGCTCCGGCACTTTCAAGAGTATCGGCGCAAAATTGAGCAGCACCCGGACTCCGGCGCTGATGGCCGTCTCGGCGACTGTTTGGGCGACCGACGCCGGAACGCACACAATGGCTATCCGGGCATTGATCCGGGCGTTGACCTGACGCAGCAGCGCTCCGTCTTGAACGGTTAAATTGCCCTGCGGCCGGCCGATCTTCGCCGGGTCGCTGTCAAACGCCGCCGCGATATGAAATTTGTGTTCACGCAGGCCGGGATACCCGATCAAGGCGCTGCCGAGATTGCCCGCCCCAATGACAATCACCGGCTGCATCTGGTCAATTTTCAGGATTCGCGCGAT
The DNA here is from genome assembly GCA_965246745.1 of Capsulimonadaceae bacterium. Classification (GTDB taxonomy): domain Bacteria; phylum Armatimonadota; class Armatimonadia; order Armatimonadales; family Capsulimonadaceae; genus JANXMY01. The sequence continues at coordinate 135,868 of OZ251980.1, read as the reverse complement.
CCGCGCTTGCAGCTCGGCCACATTGTAGCCGACCCCCGGCTTGCCGAACTCGCCGAAATACGACAAGTCTTTGCGAAACTGCGCGGCATTGATCCCCGTCTGCTTTTCGACATCGGTGGAAGAAATCGTTTCCACAGACGCGGCTTCCAGGTCAATCAAGTAGCGCAGGTAGGTCGCAAGCCGTTCCAGGGTCGGAATAGGGACTTTCGGAATCAGGCTGGTCACGGAGATGATCTTTTCCGAGGAAGGGCTTGTGAAATTCCTCACAGGTATTATACTGCGAACACTGAAAGCCGTCAAGCCCGCACAATCCAAGCCCGTGCAAATCAAGCCCGCGCAGTTTCACCTAAGCGTCAGGCGCGGACATCCGCCGTCGCCGACCACCAGACATCGGTGAACGCCGCAAGCGCCGGCGGGTCCGGGACGCCGTCCCCGCCGGCCGCCGGCGCGGCTTGCAGGGCGGCGCGGGACGCATCGCCGGCAAAGGCCAGCGCGGCGGTTTTTCCCGGCCCGCTGCCTGTCAGCAGCAGGCAGCGGGCCGTAAACGTATCGGCCGCCTGCCCGGCGGCGGCCGCTTGCAGCACCCGCAGCGCCGCCTGCGCGACCTGCGCCTGCGTGATCCCCGGCGCGTCCGGCAGGCCGAACGTCACCGAAACGCGGCTGACGCGCGGGTCCACCTGCACGTCATACACCACGGCCCCCAGCCGGGCCGGCTCCGGGGCCGCCCGCAGCGTCGTCAAAAGCGCCTGCTCCGACGGGTCGTGTCCCCCGCCGTCCGGGTCCGCCGGCAGAATTCCGGCGGTCGGCGCCACCACCAGCGGCTTCGCGCTGACCACCGGGTCGCCCCCCAGCCCGAGCGCCCGCAGCGCCCCGGCATGGTGCGCGACCCCATACGCCAGCGCGACCATCAAAACCAGCCCGAGCGCCGCCGCAATCGCCCCCACCCGCAGCGCCAGCTCCGGGTCGCGCTGAAGCCGCGCCGCGCCCGCCGCTGGCTCCGGCGGCGCGTACTCTTCCCCCCGGCGCAGGCGGTCCAGCTTCAGCCGGTCCGCCGGGCTGTCCGGGTTGGCGTCCAGCGCCATCCGGTACCACTGCGCGGCATCGTCGTAGCGCCCCTGGTTTTCGTAAATATCGCCGAGCAGGCTGTTGGCCGACGCGCTGTCGGGGGCCAGCCGCAGCGCTTCCATGCACTTCCCGGCGGCGTCGTCCCACCGCCCGCGCATGCGAAGCAGGTTCGCCTGCGCCAGCAGGGCATACGCTTCGCGCGGCAGCGGCGCTTCTTCGCGCAGGCCGAGAGTCGTGTCGCTTTTAGCGCCCGGTTGATCCAATTTAGCGCCCGGTTGATCCAAATCCGCCTTCTCCACGCCCGCCGCTCGCTGAAAACTCGGCTGAAATCTCAGCGGTTTCCGTCCAAACCACCCGCGAAACCGGCGCCACCACAAGCTGCGCGATCCGGTCCCCGCGCCGCACTGTCACGGCTTTTTCGCCGAGATTGACCAGGACGACTTGGACGACGCCTCGGTAATCGCCGTCAATCGTGCCCGGCGCGTTGAGCAGGGTCACGCCCTCGCGCCAGGCCAGGCCGCTTCGGGGCCGCACCTGCCCTTCAAAGCCGTCCGGCAAAGCCAAGCGTATTCCCGTTGAAACCAATGCTCGTGCGCCGGGCGCAAGCGTCAGGTCGGACTCCAGCGCCGCCCGCAAATCCAGACCCGCCGCCCCGGCAGTCGCATACTCCGGCAGCGGCAGGTCGAGCGCCTCCGGCTCGCGCTGAATAAAAACGCGCATTACGGCTCCTGATGCTTCACAGGCAGGGTCACGGTGAAAGTGGAGCCTTTCCCCGGCTCGCTGTCGGCGCTTACCGCCCCGCCGTGCCCTTCCACCAGGGCTTTCACCAGCGCCAGCCCAATCCCCGTGCCGCCGATTTCCCGGTTGTCCCGGTTGTCCACCCGGTAAAAGTTCTCAAAAATCTTTTTCAAGTTCTCCGCCGAGATACCCAAGCCTTCGTCGGAAACCCGGATCACAACGCTGTCCGGCCCGTCTGCCGGCCGGCCCGAGACCCGCACTTCGCCGCCGCCCGGCGAGTACTTGATGGCATTGCTGACCAGGTTGGTCAGGATTTGGTCTATCTTGTCGGGGTCGGCGTCAATCGGCGGAAAATCGGCGGGGAAATCCAGGGCCAGCAGATGGTCTTTGGCGTAAGCCCGCTGCGCGGCCAGGACCTTCTCGGCGACGACGAAAACGTCCACGCTTTGCCAGTTCATCTGCATCGCGCTGCCCTGCTCGATGCGCGAAATATCCAGCAGGTCTTCAATCAAGCGCCGCAGCCGGTCGCACTCGGAGTCGATGATTCCGTAAAACTCGCGCCGGGTCTCGTCGTCGAAATAGCCGTCTTCATCGGTCAACAGCGTCGAGATAAAGCCTTTGATGCTCGTCAGCGGCGTGCGTAACTCGTGCGACACCGTGGAAATAAACGCCGTTTTCATCTGCTCGACGCCGCGTATCTCGGTGATGTCGTTGAAAATCGCCACAATCCCCGCCGGCTCACCGTCGTCATCACGCACCGTCGCGCACTGCACCTGGTAAATCCGCTCCCGAAACTGCGCTTCCGGCGGGGCATCGGGCACCGGAAACGAGACTTCCTCGGCGACCTCGGCATGGCCTGAAGAAAGGGCGCGGTTTAAGATGGTTCGGATTCGCGGATCAGCGACCACCCGCTCCAAAGGCAGGTCCGCGACGGCCTGAGCGGGGGAAATCCCGAGAATAGCGCGGGCCGATGGATTGATCTGCACCAGCCGCCCGTTGTTGCCGACCACCAGCAGCCCGGCATACAGGCTGTCAATCGTGTGCAGCAGCTCCTGCTTTTCCTGCACCACTTCCCGGTAGATTTGGGCCGACGCAATCACCGCCGCGCCCTGCCGGGCAAGCTGCTCCAAAAGCCGCACGTCTTCGCCGGTAAACACGCCGCCGTACTTTTTGTTGAAGACATGCAGCACGCCGATGGTCATCCGCTCCAAAACCCGGTTGTCGTCGCCGCGCTTTTCGACAATCAAGGGCACCGAAACGGCGTTGCGGATACCGAAGCGCACCAGCCCTTCCGACGCCGCCAGGGAGTCCTGCGCCGCATCCCGCGTGATCACGGAAGCTGTGGTCCGAAACACTTGGTTGGAAACGCCGTCTTCGCCGACGGGCCGCTCCAGCGACAGCAGCTCTTCGCGGCTGAAGCCCAGGGCGGGCGGCGCGGCGTACAGCAGCGACGCGGCCCCGTCGTGCAGCAAAAAGACGCACTTTTCCGCTTGTAAAATCTTGCCGATCCGGTCCACCAGCCGCTTCAAGATATGCTCGAATTCGCCGGGCGACGGCAGCGGCAGGGTCGGGATCGGCGGGCTGGGCGGGGGCGCAACGCCGGGAGCGGCATCGTCAGTCTGTAACGGCGTCTTCGGCGGCATGGCAGGCAGCGGACCTCACCTGATTATAGCACGGGGCTTGGCGGCGCGTCAATGCGCTGCCCAAGCCGGGGCGCGTCAGAGGGTGAGCAGCCGGCCGCAGTTCTCGCAGGGGGTGAGTTGCGCCAGTTCTTTCACGGTTTTGATCAGCGTAGACGACAGCTTCATCCGGCAGCCGCCGCAGGTGTCGCCTTCGATTTTGGCGATCCCCACCCCAGCCGCTTTGGCCCGGATGTCGTCGTAGCGCCTGAGCGCGGCTTTGTCTTCCACGCCCGCCGCCGCCGCTTCCCGCTGCCCGGCAAGCGACGCCAGCTCCAGGGAAAGCGCGTCATAGCGCGACCGAAACGCCGCCAGAATTTCCGCGCGGTGCCCCTCGGCGGCCTGGGCCTGAGCGTCGGCGGCGGCGGATGCCGCTGACGCCTGCTCGGCGTCGTCCATCAGCGCGAGAATTCGCCCGTCCAGGTCCGATTGCTGCCGCCCGAGCGCTTCAATCTCCCGCTCAATGTTCGCCAGCTCTTTGGCGTTGGTCACCGTGCCCTGATACAGCTTTTGCTGATACGATTTGCGCTTGGTTTCCACGCCCGACAATTTCAGCTCGCTGTCTTTGAGGTCGCCGGCGACGGTGTGCAGCGCCGTTTTCTGCGCCGCCGCCGCCGCGCGGGCCGCGTCCGCCGCCGCCGACGCCGCCGCGCCGTTGTCCAAGCCGGCCTGCGCCCGCTTCGCTTTTTGGACCTGCGTATCAATCTGCTGCACGGCATAAATCGCTGCAAGTGTGTCTTTGACGCTCGGCATGAATTTGGCTCCTTGTCGGTTGATTTTAGCAGAAACGGCGCACGGTGTCAAATCCACGGCGGTCAAATCAGGTACAATAACGTATGCCCAAAGCGCAAACCAAATTCGTCTGCCGACAGTGCGGCTTCGAGAGCGGCAAATGGCTCGGCAAATGCCCGTCGTGCGACGAATGGGGCACCCTGGAAGAAACGCTGAGCGTCGTGCCCTCCAAAGCCCCCGGCGCCCGCACTGCCCTGCCGTCGTTTGTCGGCGCTTCTAAGCCCCAGCGTCTCGGCGATGTCCCCTCCCCCGCCCAGGAAGGCCGCATCCAAAGCGGCATCGGCGAGTTCGACCGCGTGCTCGGCGGCGGCATCGTGCGCGGCGCACTCACGCTGATCGGCGGAGAGCCGGGCATCGGGAAGTGCCTGGCCGGTTCCGAGCGCGTTTTCGACCCGTCCTCCGGCGACTATCTGCCGATCACCGACTGGGCGGCGCGGCGGCGTCCGGTGCTGTCACTGGGCAAAGACGGGCACCAAATAGCTCCGGCGGCTGTCGCGGAGTTCCACGCGCACGGCGTTCAGCCGATTGTTGAAGTTACCACCCGTCTCGGCAAGACCCTTCGCTGCACCCCGAGCCACCCCGTTTTGACCCCGGCCGGATGGCAGGCCGTCGGCGCTCTGCCCCCCGGCACACGAATTGCCGCCCCGCGCTCCCTGCCGTATTTCGGCGCTGAACCGCAGGCGGGCGAAATAGTCAGGCTTCTTGCTTACATCCTTTCCGACGGTTCTGCGCAATCTCAAATTTCCGTGACTTCGATGCTGCCGGAAGTCGAAGCGGACCTGCATCATATCGCAAAACACTTCGGTATGGCGCTTCGTATTTATTGTAAGCCAAACAATCGTGCCAAACAATTTCGCTTGGTCATGCCTAATGAAACAAGGGGACTGGAACGCGCCAAGTTTCGTGCGGTGCTGAGGGAGCAGCGAAGCCGAGCGGGCATTTCATGGATGGAAATGGCGCGTCAAGTCGCAGTTCCCTACCCTCGCCTGCGGACTTGGTGCGAGGGGAATTGTGTTCCCACCCCTGCTGAGCTGACCCGGCTGGCCGCATCTCTCGGCGTGAGTGAAGCTGAACTCGCTGCGGACGCGGTTCATTTGGCCCCGCTTGTGACCCCGATTGCAAGGCTGCTGAAGGAACACGGTCTGCGCCATTCCAAAGCAGCGAACAAAGCCGTGCCGGAAGCCGTTTTCCGTCTGCCGAAGGCGCAGCTTGCCGAGTTCCTCAAAGTCTTGTTCTCCTGCGACGGCTCGGTGTTTCTTGCGGGCGAGCAAACACCGGCCCTGTCCTATTCCACCATCAGCCGGCGTTTGGCGCAGGATGTCCAGCATCTGCTCCTGCGTTTCGGCTTCGCGGCGCGGCTCCGTGTCAAGCCGAGCCGCGTCAACGGCGCTCCGTACACGGCTCACGAGGTTCAAATGCTGGGGCCGGAGGTCAAACGGTTTCTTCACGAAATCGGCATCTGGGGACGCGCAGAAGCAAAGTCTAGAATCGCCGCGCTGCCCGAGCCGACTTCCGCTTCGACGCATTGGGATACCGTTCCCGTAGCTCCAGACTTTTGGCGGCGTCTTCAAGAAGCAGCCAACGGAGCGTCATTCAAAGCCATCTCGCGGACAGCCGGGGTCAAAGTAACGAACCGCCGCCACGACCGGCCCTTCTGCCGCAAAACAATCGCGGCGCTTGCCGACACTTACCCGACCGGCTATCTGCGCGGGCTGGTGGATAATGACATTTATTGGGATGAGCTACGCTCCGTTGTTCCCGCCGGCGAAGAGCCGGTGTTTGACTTGACCGTACCGGACGGCGCAAACTTTGTGGCGAGTGACCTGATCGTCCATAACTCGACGATGCTGACCCAAGTGGCCGGCTATGCAGCGATGCACGGCGGCAAAACGATCTACGTTTCGGGGGAAGAGTCGGCGACGCAGATCAAGCTGCGGGCGGAGCGGCTCGGCATCACCGGCGGCGAGCTGCTGCTGCACAATGAAACCGATGTGATGCAGGTGGCGGCGGCGATCCAGTCCGAGCGGCCCTTGTTCGCGATTATTGACAGCATCCAGACCATGCAGCACCCCGATATTGAGTCGGCGGCGGGCAGCGTCTCGCAGGTGCGGGCCGCGACCGCGCATCTAGCCCAGGTCGCCAAAGGCGAGGGCATCCCGATCTTTCTGGTCGGGCATGTCACCAAAGAAGGCACTCTGGCCGGCCCGCGCGTTTTGGAGCACATGGTGGACACGGTGCTGACATTTGAGGGCGACAAGAATTACACTTATCGGATTTTGCGGGCCGTCAAAAATCGGTTCGGCTCGACCGATGAGCTGGGCTTGTTTGAGATGCACGAGGAAGGCTTGGTCGAAGTGCCGAACCCGTCGGAAATGCTGCTGGCGGAGCGGACTTTGAACACAGCCGGCTCGGCCATTTTGGCAACTGTGGAAGGCACGCGCCCGATGCTGATTGAAGTGCAGGCGCTGGTCGCGCCGTCGTTTCTGGCAAACCCCCGCCGGACCGTCTCCGGCGTGGATCAAAATCGGGTCAGCTTGATTCTGGCCGTGCTGGAAAAGCGAGTCGGCCTCGGCATGGCCTCCCAAGACGTATTTGTCAACCTGGCCGGCGGCGTTCGGGCCGACGAGCCGGCCGCCGACCTAGCCGTTGCGGTCGCTGCCGCGTCGAGTTTTCAGGAGCGGCCGATTGACCCGAGCATCGTCTTTGCCGGCGAAGTCGGCCTGGGCGGCGAAGTCCGCGCGGTCGGGCATATCGAGCTGCGCCTGCGCGAAGCGGCCCGGATGGGCTTCAAGCAGGCGATTGTCTGCGCCCGCAACAAGTCGGGCCTGCGCCGGATGCCGGACCTTAATGTAATCGGCGTGGATACCGTCCGGCAGGCGCTCGATGCCGCGCTGTCCCGCCCATGAGGGCGCTTTGGATAGTTCTCTGCCTGCTGTGTGCCTGCCCCGCCCCCGCCGCCCCGCCCGCCGTGGTGGTTGTCCTGCTGCCCGGCACAAGCCTTCGCGACTGGCAGCGGGCCGACGCCCCTACGCTGCATCGCTTGATGGACACCGGGGCGGTCGGGGTGCTCAGCACCCGCACGGCGCACCGGGCGGGCCAAGACGAGCGCGGGTCCCCGGAAGCGGCGCTGCTGACGCTCGGAGCCGGCTCCCGCGCCGCCGCGCCGCCCGCATCCGCTCGGTTTCTGCCGGCGGACTCGCGTGTACCGGGCCTCGGCATCACTACTGCCGGGGCGCTGTGGCAGCGCCGGACGGGCCACGCGCTGCCCCCCGGCGTGTTCGTTTGCCCGGACTGGCCGGCCGTCGCCGCCGCCAATCAAGCGGTCGGCTATGACCTGCGCCTGGGCAGTTTGGCGGATACGCTGGCCGCGCACGGCATTGCAGCGGCGGCCGGGGGCGGCCCGGCGGCCGACTGGCCGGCGGCCGGGGGCGACGGCACGGTGCGCCGCGTTCTGCGCCTCGACGCAAAGCCGGGTGTCTGCTTGTTTTGGGACGCCGGCCCCGATCTTCGCGCCGCCGACGCTCAGATTGCTTTGGCCGCATCTCAAATCACCGCGCTTCAGGGCCGCTTGGTTGTTCTTTCGCCGTGCGTTCAGGGCCGGCGCTCGCTTGCGCCGGTTTTGCTGTGGGGGCCGGGCCTCCCGCCGGGATTGATTGTCTCGCCCTCGACCCGACGCGCCGGGCTGGGAACAAACACGGACTTTGCGCCGGCAGTCGCGGCGTTTTGCGGCATCGGGCGCAGGGAGTTTCAAACGCCGCCGTTCGGCTTTGCCTGGACAGCAATGGCCGCGCCGCGCGGCGCTACAAGAGCGGCTGCCCTGGCGGCCGAGGCGGAGCGGCAGGCGGCGGGAATGGCGCTTTTGCCGTTTCTGGCCGTCGCCCTCGGCGTTTGGATCGCTGCCGTGACCCGGCTCGGCGACCGCGCCGCGCCGCCGGCCCTGCCGGCGCTGCTTCCCGCCGCCGCATTAATCGCTGCGCTGGTCGCGGGTTCGGCCCTGTCGTTCGCCATCATCCTGGTGGGCCTGCTGGCTGCGCTGCTTGCGCTCCGGCGCATTCCCGCCGCTCGGCTGCTGCGCGGCGCGGCGGCGGTGACTGTGGTGACGCTCTGCGGGGACATGCTGACGGGGAGCACGCTGATGCACCGGGGGCTGCTCGGCTACTCCGCGCTGGAAGGCGCTCGCTATTACGGCCTCGGCAACGAAGCGATGGGCCTGCTGCTCGGCGCGGCTTTGGTCGCGGCGCAGGGTTTTTGGGAGCATCGTCAGCGGTTTTTGCTGGCCGGTGGGATGTTCGGAGTCACGCTGCTGCTGGGGACTGCCGGGGCAAAGGCGGGCGGGGTTTTGGTCTCGCTTGCCGTGTTCGGCGCGTTTCTGGTGACGGCGTCCGGGCGGCGCTGGACGCCGAAAACCGCCGGGCTGCTGCTGGCGGCGGTGATCGGCGGCCTGGCGGCGGCCGCGCTCGGCGATGCGCTGCTCGGCGGCGGCCGGTCGCATCTCGGCGAGGCGGTCCGGCGTATCGGGATCGGGGGCGCGGGGGAAGCGTGGGACATTGCCGCGCGGAAGCTGGCGGTGGAAGGGCGGCTGGCCTGGCACAGCGCGTGGGCGGCGCTGCTTTGGCTGGGGGCGGCTTCCACACTCAGCCTGTGGCGGCAGGCTGAAGCAGAAACGAGCGAGGAAAAAGCGCTGCGCGTTTCCGGCGTGGTCGGCTTTGCTGCCACCCTGCTGCTTAACGACGCGGGGGTAGTCGCCGCCGCCATCTTCGGAGCGCTGGTGTGGAGCGCGGCGATGACGCAAAAAAAGCCCGCCGGTCTTTGAGACCGGCGGGCGGGCAAAGTGAACGCTTACTGGCCGGGAGTGGCCGGCGTAGTCGGAGTCGCCGTGGGCGGCGTGGTATCCGTCGTGCCGGGCGTGGCCGGGGCCGTCGGGGGAGTCACATCCGTCGTGCCGGGCGTTCCCGGAGCGGCAGGCTGCGGCTGGTCCATCGGGGCCGGCGCAGCGGGCGGTGTTGTGTCCGTCGTACCGGGCGCGGCGGGAGCCGGCGGCGGGGTTGTCGTGTCGGTAGTCGCGGGCGGCGTCGCCGAGTCGGTCGCCGGCGGCATCAAAACCTCATTAATGATGTGGATCGTGCCGTTGCTGGCCTTGATGTCCGCTTTGGTCACGGTGGCGTCGTTGATCTTCAGCTTGCCTTTTTTGCCTTTGGTCACTTGCAGAGTCGCGCCTTCCACGGTGGGCGGCGAAGTCGGCGAGGACATGCTCGAAGCGTCAGCCGCCGTGATGTTGCCGGGAATGACATGATAGGTCAGCACCTGCTTGAGCTTGGCGGGATCAGCCAGCAGGGCATCCAGCGCTCCGGCAGGCAGCTTGGCGAACGCTTTGTCATCCGGCGCAAACACGGTGAACGGCCCCGCGCCTTTCAGCGTTTCCACCAGGCCCGCGACTTGCAGGGCTTTGACCAGCGTGGTCAGGTTCTTCGCCGCCATGGCGGTCTGAACGATGTCCGGCTCGCTGCTCGGCGTGGTAGACTCGGTGGGCGTCATCGGCATTGTGGTGGACGGCGCGGACGGGGAAGTCATCGGCGGGGTCATCGAGCCGCCGCTCATCGGCATGCTCATCGCGCCGCTGTCGCTTTTGCCGAGCGACTTTGCGTAGCTGCTCAGGGCATCGTAGTCGGAAACTTCCTGCTTTTCTTTGTCGTTGGAATAAACATCGGCAAGCTTCAGGCCGTACATCGTCGCAAGCGCCGGAAATGTCACGCCGCGCTCCACCTGAGCGGAAACGTACTGGAACGAAAACCCGGTTTCTTTGCTGATCTTGACAATGGTGGCAATCTGAGAGTCCGTCAAGCCGCGTGCCCGCGCCTGGCTCAAATCCGTGTTGTCGAAGACGCGGTTGTTGAGAATGCTGTAGTCGGTCGGCAGATTCGTCGGCGGGGTCGGGACACTTGGCTTGGACATGCCGGACATCGGCATAGACGCCGTGCTGCCCGAATCCATGCTGCCCGAACTCATGCTGCCCGAACTCATGCTGCCGGACCCCGGAGCCGTGGTATCGGTGCTGGTGGCCGGTCCGGGAGTGGCCGAAGGCGTTGTGGTGTTTGCATTGTCGGGCGTCGTGCTTGTCGGGCCGGGCGGTGTCGAAGTCGGAGCGGTCGGCGGCGCCGCCGGCGTGTCGGCGACCTGGGCGAAAGCGCCGTGCGAGGCCGAAGCCAGCATGGCGGCGACGGCGCCGGCGAGGGCCAGGCGGTTCAAAGTGGTTCGTGTGGACATGGGTGGAAAAAGCTCCTTTTTACTAGGACCGTCTCCGGGTCCGCCGTCGTGCAGGGCGAAGCGCCGAAGCGGGTTTCGGTCAAGTTCTGCCTTGTTATACCTGCCTGCCGCCGAAAACAAACCCCAATACGCAAACAAACCGAAAGATTTTCGCAAAGAAACTTCAACCTATTATGCCCGGACGCGCTTACGTAAATAAATATCTCGCAAAATATCTCGGCGAAAACGGAGCGCTCAAACGCGCCCTGCCCGGCTTCACGCCCCGCCCGCAGCAGCAAACCGTCGCGGCGGCGATTGACGGCGCAATGGCGACCCCCGGCGGCATTGCCCTGATTGAAGCGGGCACGGGGGTCGGCAAAACCCTGGCGTACCTGCTGCCGGCGCTGAAGCATGCCGGGCCGAACCGGCGCATTGTTGTCTCGACCCACACCCTGGCCCTGCAAGCGCAGCTTGCCGGCAAAGATGTCCCGCTGGCGCAGTCCGTGTGGCCCAAACCCGCCGAAGCCGCCGTGGTCAAAGGCCGAGGCAACTATTTATGCCTCCAGGATTTGGATGCCGCACGGGGCGATCTTTGGACTGTCGGCGACCCGCTTTTTCTGCGCGTGGCCGCGTGGAGCAAAACCACGGGTACGGGCGACAGCGCCGAGCTGGATTTTACGTTTCCCGGATGGACCGAGATTCGGGCCAACACCGACACCTGCAAGGGGCAGGAATGCCGCTTTTTCGACCGCTGCTTTTATTACCGCATGCGCCGCGAAGCCGCCGAAGCCGAAATACTGCTTGTCAACCACGCGCTGTTTCTCAGCGACCTGGCCGTGCGCCGCTCCGGCGAACCCGACGCCAAGCTGCTGCCGGACTACGATTTTGTGGTTTTTGACGAAGCCCATCACCTCGAAACCGCCGCTGCCGGGGCGTTCGGCGTGGCGTTCTCGTCGGCCCGTCTGCCTGCGCTGACCGACAAGCTGCGCCGCACCGCCCGCGTTTTGGACATGAACACGGACCGATTGAAAGCGATTGAAAACAGCTCGCACGCCCTATTTGAGCCGTTTCTGCGCGGCGGACGGCCCGAGTTTGTCGTGTCCGAAGTTCTGCGCGGCGAGACGGCGCTGGAGTCCGCCCGCGCTCAGGCCGCCGCCCTCGGCGCTCTTTTGGATTCGGTCGCGACCGAGCTGCTGAAGCAGGACACCGGCGGGCAGGCCGCACTCAAAGACCGGGTGGACGGCCTGCGGCGGCAGTGCGTCCGCGCCAAAGAAGAATTGACTCTGGCGTTCGGCGGCGACGATGCAAACTTCGTCCGCTGGGGGTCGCTTGGCCGAGCCGGGCGGCGCGGGCCGTCGGCGACCATCAACTGGACGCCGATCTCGGTTGCCCCAATCCTTTCCGCCGCCCTTTGGAAGCAGCCCCGGTCGGTCGGCGCGGCGCTTATCTCAGCGACGCTGTCCACCGACGGCGGCTTCGGCTACCTTCGCAGTCGCCTCGGGCTGTCGCCGACCGACCCCCATGTCACTGAAACGGTTGTCGGCTCGCCGTTCCATTACGAGAAAAACTGCCTGCTGTACCTGCCGCGTCACCTGCCGATGCCGTCGGACGACCCCGGCTACGCGTATGATGCCGCGTCCGAAATGATTGCTTTAATCGAAGCCTCGCAGGGCGGCGCGTTTCTCTTGTTTACGTCCTACCGGGCGATGAACGCCGCATATGACCAGCTTACGCAGTCGGACCTGCCGTACCCGCTGCTCCGGCAGGGCGAGATGCCGAACCCGAAGCTGATCCAGACTTTCAAAGACGAGAAAAACGCCGTCTTGTTCGGCACGCAGTCATTTTGGGAAGGCGTGGACATCCCCGGCGCAGACCTGCGCCTGGTCGTCATTGACCGCCTGCCGTTTGCGGTCCCCGACAGCCCGCTCCACAAAGCCCGTGTGGACGAAATCACGGCGTCGGGCGGCGACTGGTTCAGCGACTTCGCGCTGCCGCAGGCACAGCTCCGTTTGAAGCAGGGCTTCGGCCGCTTGATCCGAACGGCGAGCGACCGGGGCGTCGTCGCCATTTTAGATACCCGCCTGGTCCGCAAAACCTACGGCCGTCGCTTTTTAGAGTTTCTGCCGCCGGCCCGCCGGGTTTACGACCTCGCCGAAGTGGAAACATTCTTTGCGGAAGGCAAAGCGAAGCAGGACAAACCCGCCGCCGCCGCGAACTAACGTGAACATCACCGAAGAAAGATCAGACAGAAGGAGTCACACTCATGGCCTTTGAAGTCCCCGCGCTGCCGTATGCTTACGACGCGCTCGAGCCGCACATTGACGAAGCGACGATGCACCTGCACCACGACAAGCACCATCAGGCGTATGTCACCAACCTCAACGCCGCCATTGAAAAGCACCCGGAGCTTGCCGGCAAGTCGCCCGAAGAGCTGATCAAAGACCTGGGCGCAGTGCCCTGAAGACATCAAAGCCGCCGTCCGCAACAACGGCGGCGGGCATGTCAACCACACGATGTTTTGGGAGATCATGGGACCCGGCGGCGGCGAGCCGTCCGGCGCACTGCTGGAAGCCATCAATTCGGCGTTCGGCAGCGTGGACGCCATGAAAGCTGCCGTCAACGATGCCGGCGTCAAGCGCTTCGGCTCCGGCTGGACCTGGCTGGTCAAAAGCGCCGACGGCACCCTCAGCGTGGTTTCCACCGCAAACCAGGACAACCCGATGAGCGACGGTCAGACCCCGCTGCTCGGCAACGATGTCTGGGAGCACGCGTATTATTTGAAGTACAACAACCGCCGCCCCGACTACCTCGCCGCCTGGTGGAACACTGTCAACTGGGACGCCGTCGCCAAGCGCTTCGCCGGGTAATCTTTCGCGCCGCCCGCCCCGACCCCGTTTTCCCAACGCGGGGCGGGGGGGGGGACTCTCAAACTTATGCCTACCGACCCCAGCATCATTGCGGCGCTGACCGCCGCCGCCCTGGCCGCCCCGGACAGCGCTCCCCTGCGGCTTCACCTGGCGGGCCTGCTGCTCGATAGCGGGCAGCCCGGCGACGCCCTGGAGCAGTGCATGGCGGTTCTTGCCCGCGAGCCGGACAACCGCGAAGCCCTGCGAAAAGCCGCCGAAGCGGCCTTTCAAAGCGGCGACACGGTTCGCGCCGTTTCCTATGGCCGCCTGCTCGATGCGCTCGGCGCAGACCTGCTGTCGGACCCTGCCCCCGCCCCGCCCCCGGCCCGCCTGCCCGCAGACACCGGACGCGGCGGCGTCCCGCCGCCGGACCGCAGCCCCGTTTCGGTCGCGGCGGCAAACGAGGAAGCGCCGGGCGTTTGGGAGCCGGAGCGGCCTGCCATCACCCTGCGGGATGTCGCCGGCATGGAAACAGTCAAGCGGCGGCTGAACATCGCGTTCCTCGCCCCCATGCAGAACCCGGACCTGCGAAAGCTGTACGGAAAATCGCTGAAAGGCGGCCTGCTGCTGTACGGGCCGCCGGGGTGCGGCAAGACTTTTATCGCCCGCGCGACCGCCGGCGAGCTGGGCGCAAAGTTTTTGTCGGTCGGCTTGTCCGATGTGCTCGACATGTGGCTCGGGCAAAGCGAAAAAAACCTCCACGAAATCTTCGAGACCGCCCGCCGCTCCCGCCCCTGCGTCCTCTTTTTCGACGAGATAGACGCCCTGGGCCGCAAGCGGAGCCTCATGCGCCAAAGCGCCGGGCGGGATGTGGTCAATCAGCTTTTGGCCGAAATGGACTCGGTCGGCGCGGACAACGAAGGCGTATTCATCCTGGCCGCCACCAATCATCCGTGGGATATTGATGCCGCCCTGCGCCGTCCGGGCCGGCTCGACCGCACTCTTTTGGTGCTCCCGCCCGATGCGCCGGCCCGCGAGTCGATCCTGCGCCTTAATTCCGAAGACCGCCCCCTGTCCGGCGTGGACTTTGCCGCGCTTGCCGCCAAAACCGAAGATTACTCCGGCGCGGATTTGGCCCATTTGTGCGATTCCGCCGCCGAACTCGCCCTCGAAAACTCGCTGGCATCGGGCCAAGTCCGCCCCATCAGCGGCGGCGACTTCAAGCAGGCCCTGAAAGACGTTCGCCCGAGCGTGCGCCCCTGGTTTGAGACCGCCCGCAACTATGCGCTGTATGCCAACGAAGGCGGCCTGTACGACGACCTGCTCGACTACATGCGCTCCCGCCGTATTTTATAATGCGCTTTATGACGCCCCTTTCAAACAACCCGCCTCTGCTGGACTCGCTGTGCCGCCGGGCCGCCCTGCTCGGCGAGGTCGGACGCTGGCGCGAGGCGATCCCGCTGCTTTGCAGCGCCCTGCGGATTGAGCCGGACAATCCCCATCTGCACTGCCGCTTGGCCCAGGCCCAGCTTCATGCCGGCGACTCGGCCCGCGCTTTAAAGTCCGCCGAGCATGCGCTGTCTCTTGACCCGGCACACCTGTGGGCCGGCCAGCTTCTCGCTTCTATTCTGCTGCAGCGAAAAAGCACGCGGCGGGCACTGAAAGCAGAGGAAGACGCTGCCGCGCTGTCGCCTGCCAATATCGCCTCGCTGTCGCTTTTGACCCAGGCACTGCTCCGCGCCGGCCAGAGTGACCGCGCCCGCGACACGGCGGAGCGCCTCCGCCGCCTCGCGCCCAGTTCAGCCGTCTCCCACGAGGCGCTTGTTCTGGTCGCGCTGCGGCAGCGGCGCTGGCTGGACGCGGAGATTCACTGCCGGGCGATGCTGCAAATCAATCCGCTGTCGGCCGCCGCGTTCACCAATCTCGGCCTTGCCCTCCGGGCCGGGGGGCGCGGCGACGAAGCGGTTGCCTGTTTCGCCGAGGCCCGCCGCTTGAACCCGGCCAATGCCGCCGCGCAGGAGCTGCTGCGGCGGACCGCGCACGAGTATGTGTTCGGCTCCGACCTGCTGTTTTGGCTGCTGGCCGGGGCCGGCTTGTGCGTCTTTTTCGCCTCGCTGCCACTTGGCGACCGGGCGACGTATGGTCCGATCTGGCTGCATGCCGCACTTTACAGCCTGGCCCCGGCATTGCTCGGCGCAGCGGCGCTTGTGGTGCGCCGGCGGCAAAAAGCGCTGCCGCCGGCCGCCGCGCGGGCGGCGCGGCGGAAGAAACGGCTCCCGAATGACTTCTGACCTCAGCCGCGCAGAGCTTCTTTTTGAGCAGGGCCGCCATGAGCAGGCGGTTAAGGAGCTGGGGCGGCAGCTCGCGCAGGACCCGGACAATCCGTTTGCCCGCTGCCTGCTTGCCCTTTGCTTTGCGCGGCTGAAACGGCCGGGGGACGCCGTGCGCGAGGCGCAGACGGCGGTTCAGGCCGCCCCGGACCTGGCGTATGCTCATTATGTCCTGGCTTCTGTTTTCTACGAGGTGCCGCGCCTGCGCGAAGCGGAAGCCGCCGTGCGGCAGGCGATTCGGATTGACCCGGAAGACGCTGATTCTTATGCCCTGCTGGCCGGGCTTCGGTTTGAGCGCGAAGACTGGGCCGACGCGCTGCGCTATGCCGATGCCGGGCTGGCTCTTGATGCAGACAACCTCGCCTGCGCCAACCTGCGCGGCATGGCGCAGGTTAGGCTGAACCGCAGAGCCGACGCCGCCGAGACCATTCAAGGCACGCTGGCGCGGGACCCTGAAAACGCGGCGGCGCATGCCAATCAAGGCTGGGCGCTGCTGCACCGGGGCCTCCCCGGCGAGGCCCTCGGCCATTTCAAGGAAGCGCTGCGCCTTCGGCCCGGCATGGAATGGGCGCGGCAGGGCATTTTGGAAGCCCTTCGCGCCCGCAATCCGGTCTACCGGGTCATCCTCAATTATTTTCTGTGGATGTCCCGGCTGGGCCAAAAGGCACGCGGGGGCGTGCTGATCGGCTTGTATCTGCTGCCGCGCGTGTTCAATGCGTATGCGTCGAGCCGCCCGGCCTGGAAGCCGTATGCCGAGGTGTTTTTTGCCGCGTATTTAGTGTTTGCGTTTCTGACCTGGACCGCCCAGCCCTTGTTCAATGTCCTGCTGCGCGTGGACCCGGTGGGGCGGTATGCCCTGTCGCGCCGGCAGATTGCGGCGTCAAACTGGGTCGGCAGCGCATTTGGACTGGCGGTTCTGACCTTGATCGCCGGGCTGGCCCTCGGGCATCTGGACTTCGGCCTGTCGTTTGCCGGCGCGTATGCGTTTCTGACGGCGATCACTGCGGCGACGTTTTCCGGGAGCACGGTAGCCGCCCGCCGGGTGCTCGGCACCCTCACCGCGCTGGCGGCGCTGCTGCTGGCCGGCGCGACGCTTTACACCGCGTTTTCCGTGGCCGCCTGGCTCGGCGTGTCGGCGGCGGCGCTGTTCGCCGGCTTGCTTGCGCTGAATGTCCGCGCCGAGTGGGGGCTGCGCGGGCGAACCGGCGGTGAAGACTGAAAAAGCCCGGCCCTCATCAGGGCCGGGCTTTGCCGGAGATCACGGCGTTTTCGCCGACGCCACTTTCTTCTGACCCACTTCCCAGGTGTGCTCCCAGGGACGCTGCGCCAGCTCCTCGTAGCGCCCGGAGTACGGCTCCATCTTCCAGCCCATAAAGGCCCAGCCGACATAATTGCCGACATCCCAGATTTTCTCCGACGGAAGCTGGCCCTTGAACTGCGGCATCGCGCTGCCCGGAATGCCGTACAGGACAACATAATAGATGTCGCCGTTTGAGATCGAAGACACTTCGTTTTTGCGGTAATCGTAATGGTAGCCCGGCTGCCCGCCCTGCGTGCTGGCCCCCGACGCTTGAATCAGCGTGAAGTCCATCGGCGGCGGGTTCAGGTAGGGCTTCGACGGCCCGCGCCCGTCGCCGTGCTCCCCGTGGCAGCCCGCGCAGTAGGCAACATACAGCACGCGCCCGCGCTCCACCGACCCCGGCGTCACCGGCTCGGGGTTCGGCATGACCAGCCAGGCGGTCGGGATGGTCGAGTTGAGATAAGCGACATTTTCCCCAGGCCCTTTTTTGTAGTATTTCACCAGGTTGACCTTGAGGTCCCGCTGCTGCTGCGCCCGCTTGATGCCGTCTTTGCCGCCCAAACACTGCAAGTAGGCGATCAAGTTGACCCGGTCGTCGCCTTTGATATACGAGAACGACGGCATAAACGACTGCGGGCGGGTATAACGCGGGTTCTCAAAGTGCGCCCAGTGCCAGTCGTCGGGATGGTAGCCGGCTTCGCGCATCAAATCCGGGCCATTGCGGGACGACCCCACTTCATGCGGCGAGTCGTAGGCGTAGTCACCCGGCTGTGCGGCCAGGCCGCTGCCCATGCCCCAGTCCATCGGGCGCGTGTCCTGCGAGTGGCAGTACACGCAGCCGTTTTTAAGATAAATCTCGCGTCCTTTCAGCTCCTGCGCCGTGTATTGATGCGCGTTCGGAGTCGGCTTCGGGTGGAACACCTGAGTCGGCAGGATCGCCATGACCACGACCCAGCTAAACATCACCAGCAGCGACCCGAACAAAATTGTCAGCGGTGTCATTTTCATAGACAGAACATATTTCTAAGGATCGTAACGCGCCGCCGGACGCCCCCCGCCCCCAATAATGGGGGAGCCAGAGTTCGGAGCGGCCTGCTTTTGTCTTGCTCCCCCATTATTGGGGGCCGGGGGGCTTTTTGATCGTTAATCCAAAACCGCCGTGCGGTCGTCGAAATTGCCCGCCGGCGCTCCGATCTCCTGCAAGTCGGCAATCCCGGTGTTGCGCTTCTCGGCGACCGACGGCATTTTCTGTTTCACAGTCATATACAAGTTGATGAGCTGCATCACGACCGCGATCATATACATCCCGCCGAACACCGAGCGCAGCAAAAAGTACGGCTTCACCACCGGGTAGGCTTTGACGACTTGTTCCCCCAAGGTCACCCAGGCGCTGCCCTGCGCCAGACCCGCCGCCGTCAGCGCCCAAAAATAGCCGTTGACCCCAATCAGCATCAGCCAGTACTGCGTGTCGGCGAGGTTGCGGCTCCACAGCGGCTTGCGGACAATCTGCGGCACCATGTACAGCATGGTCGCCGACGAGATAAACGCAAACGCGCCGAGAAACGCCAGATGCGAGTGCGCGATGACCCACTGCGTGAAATGCACAAAGCGGTTCACGGTCATAAACGCTTGCACCGAGCCTTGAAACGACACGGCCAGGTAGAAAAACGCCCCCGTCAGCACAAACCGCAGCGGGATATTCTCCAGCATCTGCCCCCACTGCCCGCGCATGGTCATGAAGATGTTGACGCTGAACGAGAACACCGGAATAATCAGGCCGATGGAGCCGACAATCGAGATCACTTTCAGCCAGTTCGGGATCGGGGCCTGCAAGAGATGGTGCTGCCCGGTGTTGGAATACAGCAGCGCAATGGACCAAAAGCCTACCAAAGACATCAAATGCGAGTACAGCGGGCGGCGCGACAGCTTCGGCACCAGATAATACACCAAAGCAATCCCGCCGGTGGTGATAAACAGACCGAACAGATTGTGCCCGTAGAACCAGTTCCACACGGCGTCGTCGAGGCCCTGCAAGGACCCGGTGCGCTGGAAATTCGCCGCGCCGGCGGGCAGGCTCGACACATCATTCGACCATAAAATATGCTTCACGCCGTCGGGGCCGTAAAACGTGCTGAAGGGATGCCACATGACATTGCCGATGAAATACATCATCGCCACCCACACGACCGAGCCGCCGATATACCACAGCGACACATACAGCTTCGGCTCCCGCCGGGCCGCAATGGTCTGAAAGATAATCACGGCGTTGACACACATGAGTGTCAAAACCGGCCAGTCAATCCACCAGGGGAACTCGACATATTCCTTGCCCTGCGTGTCGCCGTTCAGGATGGCCCCAACCCCGAGCAGCACGGCCAGGTTCCAAAACACCAGCAGCAGATTCGCGGCCCGGTTCGAGCGCAGCGGGGTCTTGCAAAGGCGCGGCACGATAAAATACCAGCCGCCGAACATGCCCGCCGAGAAGATGCCGAACAAGCCCATGGAAATATGCGCGGGCCGCAGCCGGCTCCAGGTCAGCTGCGGAATGCCCGCAAAAATATCCGGGGTGGTCAGCTCATTGGACATGACGAACCCGAAGATCGTCGTCATCACAATCCAGAACGCCCCCGAAAACAGCCCGTGCAGCGCCGCCGAATCGGGCTTGTCGAGCTTTTCCCAGAACGCCGCAAGCCGCCCCGGCTTTCCGCCCGTGCGCGGCGGCCCCCCGCCGCTGTGCTTAGACCCGTTGCCGTTTGAGCCGGACCCGTTGTGCTTCGAGCCGTTGTGCCCTGAGCCGTTTCGGTCCGAGGGCAGCAGTGAAGTGATAGACATAGCGAGGGCTTTCTAAAAAGCGAAGATAAACAAGCGCGGAAAATTCTCTGCCCTTATTATACTCAAAGTCCGCGCAAAACAAAAGCCTTTCAGGGGTTCGCAGCCAACGATTTGTCGGTTTCACTTGCTGCAATTCTTTGCTGGAGTTACATTGATTGACAAGCTGCGCCACGGAATAAATTCCGAGGCTGACAAAACCGGTGTCGCGGCGACGCAGGAAATCCCCGGTGTAAATAGGGTGTCGCTTCGACACGGGTTTGTCCGAGCCACGGAATTTATTCCGTGGCGATTTGGCTTCATGTCTATAGTTATTCTCCACGAGGTGGTTAAAATCTCACCACCCCGTGGAGAATTTTCAAGCTCAAGCACCTGGTATACTCTAAAGCATGAGCTTAATCCGCCTGCACAATGTGACGATGAGGTACGAAAGCCATCTGGTTCTGCGGTCGGTCTTTTTCAAGCTGCAGTCCGGCGAGCGGGTCGGGCTGATCGGAAAAAACGGCACAGGCAAGACGACGATCTTGAAATTGATTCTCGGCGAGGCCGCCCCGACCGAAGGCACGGTGGAATTTGAGCCGGAACTCAAGATCGGCTACTTTTCGCAGTTTTCATCGCTCGACGGGGCGCTTTCGGTCCGGCAGACGCTGGAAGCGCTGTTTGCCGGGTTCCGGCAGGCCGAATCGGAGCTGGACGAAATCGCGGCGGCGCTGGAAACGGTCGAAGACGCGGAGCCGATGGAGCGGCTTTTAGCCCGGCAGGCGGCCCTGCTCGACGACATGACGACGCGCGGCGGCTGGGACTACGGGCGGCAGATTGACACGGTGCTGTCCAAGCTCGGCTTCAGCCCGGACCACCAAACGCGCCCGATTGAGCAGTTGTCCGGCGGCTGGCGCAACCGGGCGGCGCTGGCAAAGATTTTGCTTGAGCAGCCCGACGTGCTGCTTCTCGACGAGCCGACCAATTATTTGGACGTGGAAGGGCTGGCCTGGCTCGAAGGCTGGCTGGCGCAGTTCCGGGGCGGTTTGATTTTGATCTCGCACGACCGGCAGTTCTTGGACGGGGTGGTGACCCGCATTGTCGAAGTGGAAAACTACAATTTGCAGGAGTACGCCGGCGCGTTCAGCGAGTATGTCCGCGAAAAGCAGTTTCGATTGAAAACTTTGGAGCGGCAGTTTCTTCACGAGGAAGAGCTGCTGACATTGGAAGCCGAAGCGGTCGCGGACCGCGATGACGCGAAGCGCAATCCGTCGGCGGCGCTTGGGCGCAAGCTGGCCGACCTGAAGAAGCGAAAAGAGCCGCGCCCGGTGGATGTTTTAGTGACTTCGCTGTACGCCGGCCTGCGCGTTCCCGACAAGCTGGCCCGCGCCGAGCATTTAACCAAAGCCTACGGCGGCCAAACACTGTTTGAGGACGTTTCGTTTGAGATCGAGCGCGGCGAGCGGCTGGCGATTGTCGGGCCGAACGGCAGCGGCAAGTCGTCGCTTTTGCGGCTGCTCACCAAGCAGGAAGACCCGAGCGGCGGCGAGGTGCTCTGGGAGCGGGGCGTGACTTTTGCCGACTTCAATCAAACTTACGCCGGTCTCGACCCCGCCGACACCGTCACCCACGCGGTCAACACCAGCGGCGGCGCGGGGAGCCTCGCGTTTCAAGCCGCCCGCAAGCAGATCGCCAAGTTTCTCACACTCTTGCAGTTCTCCGAAGCCGACCGAAGCCGCAAAATCGGCACGCTGTCCGGCGGCCAAAAAGCGCGGGTCGCGCTCGCCATGTGCCTGCTGTCCGAAGCGCAGGTTTTGATTCTGGATGAGCCGACCAACCACCTGGACCTGACCAGCACGCAGGTGATGGAGCGGGCGCTGGTCAATTTCCCCGGCGCGGTGGTCGTGGTCAGCCACGACCGCTTTTTTCTCGACAAAGTCGCCACTCGCCTGCTGGTGTTTGCGCCGGAGGGCCGGCTTTCCTCGTTTTCGGGAAACTGGACTCAGTGGGCGGCGGGCCGCTGAGATTTTTTCGGTCCCGAGGCAGGAGATTCGGCGCGGCAGCGTGAAACTAGCGCCGAGACAAAACTCAGGAGGCTCTGGAGTGGAACAAACAATTCGTGTTGGAATCATCGGCACCGGCGGGATCGCAAACGGCAAGCATATGCCCGCGCTGTCCGGCATTGCCGGTGTGGAAATGGTCGCGTTCTGCGACATCGAGATAGAAAAAGCCCGCGCTGCGGCGGCGAAGTACGGCGATGCCGATGCCAAAGTCTACGGCGACTACCACGAGCTGCTGAAGGACCCCAAAATTGATGTCGTGCATGTGCTGACCCCGAACGATGCCCATGCCGCCATCACCATTGACGCCCTGGAAGCCGGCAAGCATGTCATGTGCGAAAAGCCGATGGCGAAAAAAGCCGCCGACGCCCGCCGGATGCTGGAAGCCGCCCGCAAGTCCGGCAAAAAGCTGACCATCGGCTACCAAACCCGCCACACCGCCGAAAGCAAGCATCTCAAGCAGCTTTGCGTCGCCGGCGAGCTGGGCGAAATCTATTACACCAAAGCGCTTGCCATCCGCCGCCGCGCCGTCCCGACCTGGGGCGTTTTTCTGGACGGCGACAAGCAGGGCGGCGGGCCGCTGATTGACATCGGCACCCATTCCCTAGACTTGTCCCTGTGGCTGATGGACAATTACAAGCCGAAATCAGTCATGGGCAGCGTCTACCACAAGCTGTCCAGCACGAAAAACGCCGCCAACGCTTGGGGACCCTGGGACCCGGAAAAGTTCACGGTGGAAGATTCGGCGTTCGGCTTTATCACCATGCAGAACGGCGCGACCATTGTGCTGGAAGCGGCCTGGGCCATCAATCTGGTGGAAAGCGCCGAAGCTCAGTGCGTTCTCGCCGGCACCAAAGCCGGCGCGGACTTCAAGAACGGCCTGCGGATCAACGGCGAAAGCCAGTCCGCGCTGTACCTGAACTCCATCCAGGTCGGCGGCGGCGGCGTCGCCTACTTTGAAGGCACCGAAACCAACTGCGAAGTGGAAGAAGCCAAAGCGTGGATTCACGCCATCCGCACCGATACGGCCCCGGTCGTCCTGCCCGAGCAGGCCCTGGTCGTCTCTGAAATCCTCGAGGCGGTCTACGAATCCGCCGCATCCGGCAAGGCCGTTTATTTCGACTGACCATCTCGACTAAGCCGAAGCGCAAAAAAGCGAGTGAGCAAGCTCACTCGCTTTTTTGCCTGCCGCGCTCGTCGCCGTTGATTTCGGTCGGGGCCAGCTTGCGGGCCTCGAAGCCCGACGGCGGGTCAAACGTCTCGGTCGCGCCTTCGCCGGACTCCGGGGCAGGCTTGTGGACGCACGGAAAGTCCTTCTCAATATAGTAACGCAGGGGCGCCGGCAAGATTGTCTGAAAGTAAACGCCCTCAGCCTCCGGGTCGGCGAGATTTGCCCGGTCGGCCGCCGAAAGCGAAACGTAAACCCCGTGCGCGTCCGCCGTCAGGGTCGTCTCGCCCTCGGACGGGCGCAGGGTAACGCTCCAAGAGGAGCCGGAAAACGCGAGGCTTTCCTCGACCGACTCGCCGCGCGTGACGGCGGCAAACTCAGGCGGCGTAATTCGGAGGCGCAGGCTGCTTCGGTTCCAGCGGACTTTCAATAGCTGCCCCCCATCGCGCCGGTCGCCAGCCGGGCGTCGTCCGGGTTTTCCGCCGATGGCTTCCCCGCCGCCACAAACACCGACCGCAGGGCGAAGCCGCCGAGCAGGCTGAGGACCCCTGCCGCGAGGGTCGCCGCACGCTTTGCTTTTTTCGGGAGCGGGAGGCGGCTGAGTATCTCCGGCAGCACAATCGCCAGGCCCAAAGCCCCGCCGACATACTCGCGCTTCAGCGGGCCGTGCAGCAGCGGCTTCGCCAGGGTCCCGGCCCGCGCCAGAAAGCCGGCATGGGCCGCCGCTTCGGTCACACGGGCCAGCGTTTCAACTTTCCCCAGCGCCTCGGCGGCGTGTTCGTTTCGGCCGGACAGTTCCAGCGCCAAGCGGACCGCACTCGCCCCGGCGCTGACCGCCGAAGCGCTGAACAGCGGCCCAATCCAAACATTGCGGCTCCAAATCGGCGTGGACGTGGTAGACAAAAGAATGCTGGTGTAGCCGGCCAGCAGCAGGCCGAGCGGCACCCCCGCCCCATCGGCAATCACCCCCGCCGTTTCGTCCACGAGTTTCGCGCCGCCCGAAAGCGGCGCGTCTTTTCGCAGCGTTCTCAGCAGCTCGCGCAGCGCGGCGACCCCGCCCATCAGCGTATAAATCGTCAGCGTCCAGCTCCCCAAATTCATCGGCGACGACGGCTTCCAGACACGGAGCATGTGGTGAAAGCGGGTCCGGTCGCCGAGGTCCCAGATCAGCAGCGGTGCACACGGCAGCGCAGTCAGCGCGGCGATCAATGTCCCGTACTGCGTCACAGGCCGGAGCGTGCCGCGCCCGAACCGATCCGCCATGCGGGCAATCGAAAACGCGCTTGACGACAGGCCGCCCAGGAAAAAGTAAATCCCGACTTCGTGGGTCCAGACCGGCGACTGCAAGGGCGTAATATCATAATACGCCGGCGTGCCGTCGTCTTTGTCGCCGGTGCTTTTTTTGGAAAAGCCCTCGGTGAACGGGGCCTGCTTCAGCGTGAAGCCGTTTTGGGTGTCGCCGGGCAGGATTTCCGGCAGCCGGTCCCGGCCCTTCGGGTCGGGCGCGATGCCTCGCGCATTGTCCCAGCGCCCACGCGTTTCGGTCGCGCCGGTTTCCGTTTCAGGCATGGGTCCCGCTTCCTTTGGTCAAAAACAAGCCCGCCAGGGCGGTCAGCGCGAGGCCCGTCAAGAGAGAAGCCGCGTAGCGATGGGCCTGATGATGCAGCGGCTGCGGCGGGTTTTCCGGCAGGTTGTAGCGGTTCGGGTGGTCTTCCAGCAGGAAAAACGAGTTGAGCTTGCCGTAGCCGCCGAGATCGTCCGCGCCGTACAGATACGCCGCCGTGTTTCCCTGCGCCCGCAGCGTTTCGACCCGCTCTTTCGCCCGCTCACGCAGCGTGTCCACCGGGCCGAACTGAATGGAGGCCGTCGGGCAGGACTTGGCGCAGGCAGGCGTCTCGCCGACCGTCTGCCGGTCGTAGCAGAGCGTGCATTTATGGGCGTGGCCGTCTTCCGCGCTTCGGGCGATCACCCCGAACGGGCAGGCGGCGATGCAGTACCCGCAGCCGTTGCAGATGTCGGCCTGCACATAAACATTGCCGTACTCGTTGTAAATCAGCGATCCCGTGGGGCACGACTGAACGCACGGCGCGTCCACGCAGTGCTTGCAGACATCGCTCATCATCAGCCAGCGGCTTGATGTTTCCCCAATCTGCTCTTGAAACGCCACATGCCGCCAGGTGGTCGCCGACAAGTGCTCGGTGTTGTCGTAAGACTTCGCTGTGAAGTTATAGCCGTCCGACGGAAGCTGGTTCCACTGCTTGCAGGCGACTTCGCAGGCTTTGCAGCCGATGCACACGCTGGTATCGGTAAAAAACCCGTACTGGTCCTCGCCGCCAGGTCCGGGACTGGGCACGGCGGTCCGCTGGGGCGGAAACGCATTGGTGAGGCTATGGACCGCTTCGGCCCGCAGCATTTCGAGTTGGATCATGGTGTTGCTTTCAAAGAAGGCCCCCCCGCCCCAATTCTGGGGAGCCGGAAAAGAACCCGTAGGGGCGCTGCTTGCTGCGCCCCTGCTTGCTGCGCCCCTGCTTGCTGCGCCCTCTTTCCTGCCCTTTCTGACTCTGACTCCCCCATTATTGGGGGCTGGGGGGACTCGTGCTATCTTTCCGGCCCGTCTTTTCGCAGGCCGCGCTCCAAATGCCCTTCCGGCTGTGCGCCCGCCTCCGTGTTCGGCACCGGCTCGCGACTCGCCCAGCGATGCTCGGCCTTTGTCGGCACGGTCGGCTGACCCGGCAGGCGGCCCGCGCGGACACGGCAGGCAAAGACTTTGGCCTCGTGCATCGTGACATTCGGGTCGGCGACCAGCGAAGTCAGGTCATTGGCGCTGCTGCCGACCGTCTCCCCGGCGTAGCCCCACTGAAACGGAATGCCGACTTGGTGGATAGTTCGGCCGTCAATGATCATCGGCTTCTGCCGGCGCGTGACCAGAGCACGCGCCTCAATCCCGCCGCGCTTCGACTCGCAGACCATCCAGCCGCCGTTTTCGATGCCGTGCTCGGACGCGAGTTCCGGGCTGATCTCAACAAACATCGCCGGCATCAGCTCGTTCAGCCATGAGTTGAACCGAGACATCGGGCCGCTGAGATAGTGCTCGGTGACGCGGAACGTGCAGCCGACCACCGGGTAGTCATTTTCCGGGTAGCGGGCCAGCTCGTTGCCCGGCAGGCTCTCAAAGTACCGCGTCGTCGGATTGTCCTGCGTTTTGCCGTAAAGCAGGTTGCGGACCGGAGACTCGACCGGCTCGTAGTGCGCCGGCAGCGGGGCGTCTTTCGTGCCGCCGGGCGCAAACAGCCACGCCAGGCCGTCCGGGTGCATGATAAACGGCTGGTCGCCGCCGATGGCTTTCATGCCGACCGCATCTACGGGAGCGCGGTAGCCCGGCTCTTTGTCTACCTCAAAATCCGGCTCATCGAGGCCGTCCCACTTCTTTTCGGCAGCGTTCCAGAAAATCAGCTTTTTGCGCTCGGACCACGGGTTCCCCTCGGGGTCCGCGCTCGCCCGGTTGTACAGAATGCGCCGGTTGTGCGGCCAGGCGTAGCCCCATTTTGGGTCCAGCGGGTTGTCCGGGGTCCGCACCCGGTCGCGGGCGCGGTTGACGCCGGGCGCGGGCGTGACCCCGGAATAAATCCAGCCGCCGCAGGCAGTGGTGCCGTCGTCCTTGCAGTCGGAAAAGCCCGACAGCAGCTTGAAGCGGCCCGTTTCCGGGTCCACTTGGTCCGTGTGGTAGCCGTTGATCTCCTGCAAAATCTTCAGCGCGTCAGGCTCCCCGACAATCCGGCTCGGCGTGCCGTCCGGCAAAATCTCCGGCTCGTCGGGGTCGTAATCCCATGTCAAATGCCGGATCGGCTGGTCTTTCGGCTGGGCCGAGTCGGCGTATAGGACTTTCAGCCGCTTGCCGAGATTGTATAAAAACCAGAGGTCCGAGCGGCAGTCGCCGGGCGGGTCAATGGCCTTGTCATGCCACTGGATCAAGCGCTGGGTATTGGTCAGCGTTCCTTCTTTTTCCGGCGACGACGCCGCCGGCAAAAAGAACACTTCGGTCGCGATCTGCTCCGGCGGCGGCCCGGTCGGGTCGTTCTTCCAGAACACGGCGCTTTCGGTCTCGAACCAGTCGGCGACCACCAGCCAGTTGACATTTCGCAGGCCCTCGCGGACCACTTTGGCGTTGACCGACCCCGCCGCCGGGTTCTGCCCGAACAGGAAGTAGCCGTCGAAATCGCCCTTTGCCATGCGCTGAAAGGCCAAAATCATCGAGTAATCGTCGTCTAGTCGCGGCAGCCAGGAGTAGCAGAAATCGTTGTCTTTAGTAGCCGCCGCCCCGTAGTAGGCTTTCAGGAGGCTGACGATGAACTCCTTGAAGTTTGACCAGTAGCCGGTCGGCAGGCCCTCGTATTTGACATAATCGTCGAGCGTGTCGTGGGTCGGGTCGGCGGTCGGCTGGGGCAGGTAGCCGGGCAGCAGGTCGTACAGCGTCGGGATGTCCGTGGACCCCTGAATGCTGGCATGGCCGCGCAGGGCCATGATGCCGCCGCCGGGCCGGCCCATGTTGCCGAGCAGGGTTTGCAGAATGCTGGCCGTGCGGATGATCTGCACCCCGGTCGTGTGCATGGTCCAGCCGACCGCATAGCAGAGGGCCGACGTGCGCTCGCGCCCGGAATTGTCGCACAGCGTTTCCGCCACCTGCACAATCTGCCCTGGGGTGCAGCCGCAGATGTCGGCGGCCATCTCCGGGGTGTACCGGGCAAAATGGCGGCGCAGAAGCTGCATGACGCAGTTCGGATTTTGCAGGGTCGGGTCGCGCTGAATATGCCCGGCTTTCGAGTCGGCGGCGTTTGTCTGCGGCGACGAATGGGTGGACGCGCCGCCTTCAATGCCGTGACCGTGCAGGCCGTGGGAATTGCCGGCCATTTTGCCCTGCCCGCCGGAATCCTCGCCGCCGTTGTCCGCGCCGGGCGGCGGCTGGTAGCTCCAGTGGCCTTCGCCGGGATCGTAAGAGCGCGACTCGGGGTCGTATCCGCTGAACAGGCCGTCGAGCGCTTCGGTGTCCTGGAAGCGCGGGTCTATCAAAGTGGACGCGTTGCTGTACGCCAGCACATACTCTTTGAACCAGCGCTCATGGGTGAGGACATAGTTGACCAAAGCGCCCAAAAACGCAATGTCCGAGCCGGCCCGAATCTGCACATGCTGGTCGGCCATCGCCGACGTTCGCGTGAAGCGCGGGTCCACATGGATCAGCTTCGCCCCATTGGCTTTCGCTTTCATCGGCCAGCGGAAGCCGACCGGATGCGCTTCGGCCATGTTGGATCCCATGATCAAAATCGCGTCGCTGTTTTGTAAATCCTGCTGATACTGCGTGGCCGCGCCGCGGCCGAATGTCGCGCCCAGACCGGGCACGGAAGCAGAATGTCAAATACGCGCTTGATTTTCGACCGATAAGACCCCGAGACCCGCCGTGAAAAGCTTTTTGATTAAGTAATTTTCTTCGTTGTCGAGCGTCGCCCCGCCGAGCGTCCCGAGATTGCGGACTGCATTGATGGGCCGCCCGTCATCGTCTTTTTCGGTCCAGCCTTTTTCGCGGGCGTCGTACACTTTTTGCGCGATCCGCTCCATCGCCCATTCCAACGGCTTTTCTTCCCAGTCAGTCGCGTAGGGCGCACGATACAGCACGCTTTTAACGCGATTAGGGTTCTTCGCTAATTGGAAAACGTTCGCGCCTTTCGGGCAAAGCGTGCCTTCATTGATCGGCGAGTGCGGATTGCCCTCAATGTCAATAATCTGGCCGCCTTTGGTGTAGATATGCTGGCCGCAGCCGACCGCGCAGTACGGGCAGACGCTTTCGGTGACGGTCGCGCCGTCAATGCGTGCGTTTTTGGTGAGCGTCTGCCGGCTGAACGGCTGCTTTTCGCGCTTCGGCGGCCCCGGCGGGCTGGCGCTTTTTTGGAACAGGGGAAGTTTGAACATCGCGGGTCTTACCTCAATTTCAAGCACAAGATGACTGCGGGGAGAATTGGCTGTGTATTCGCGTTCGTACCCGCATTTTCCTTCTGCATAATCCTGCGCCGGCAAATAATTTTGCCCGGCCTGCCGGGTATTATAAAGTAAGAGAACCGCCGAAACGGCACCCTTGCCGCTTTGCCGCATGCCGCAAGCACAAAGGAGATACGATGAGCGCACAGCCCCTGCCCTATCACACAATGGAACAATATGCCGCGCTGGAAGACGCGGCGGACTACAAGAGCGAATTTATCGCCGGCCGGATTTACGCGATGTCCGGCGGCACTCCCGATCATAGCCTGATCGCCGGCAACATCATTTTGGCACTGGGTTTGAAGCTTGCTGGGAGTCCCTGTAAGGTGTACACCAGTGATCTGCGGGTCGGTATTATGCCGATAGATATGGAAACCTACCCGGATGTCACCGTTGTTTGCGGGGAACGGCACATCAACCCGTTCGACAAAAACAGCGTTATCAACCCGGCGGTCATCTTTGAGGTGCTGTCGCCATCGACAGAAGCCTACGACCGGGGCGAAAAATGGGCGCGGTATCGGCGGCTCGACTCTTTGCAGGAATACATCTTGGTCTCGCAGGACACGCCGCAAGTCGAGCAGTATGTCCGGCAGGACGACGACACTTGGAAGTTTACCTTCGCCGAAGGGCTGGAAGGATCAACCACAGTGTTAGGCGTTCCACTCCTGCTGACCGAGGTGTACGACAAGATCACGTTCCCCGAAGTGGTGAGCGTCCGGGACACTGCTGAAGCGGATGCGATTTAAGTCTCATGGGTGCGGATATGCTATAATGCAGGCAGAGAAGAAAACAACATGGACCAAATGCTGAAGGCTGAAGCCGCCCCGGACACGCGCAAGACCCAAAAGATAGATTATAAAGCTGAAGTCACGAAGATGCTGGCTCACATGGATGTCGTCAGCGAACGTATCCGGCGCAACCAACTGGAAACCGAGCAGCTTCAAGCCGAGACACGCGCCATTTTGGCCGAGATGAAGGCGATTTAACCCCATGTGGCAGCAATTCTTCAGCGGTCTCAAAAACTTGATTTTGCTTCAAGAGCAAACAGACCAAAATACAGCGAAACTGAAAGAAATGCAGGCCGAATTGAAGCCCTCAGCGCTGTAGTCCGAGACCTTATCTACGAAGTGCGCGGCAACAAAAGCGACGAGGCGCACGAGCGCGAGAAGATGGCGCTGCGGCTCGAAACCGGGATGTTGCGCTTTGAGCGGCGGCTGCCGCCACCCATTCAGAACTGACGTTTACACTGAGCAAGAATACCAAATACGACGCCGTAATTATCGGCGCGGGGCCGAACGGGCTGGCGGCGGCGATTAAGGTGGCCGAAGAAGGCCGCTCGGTGCTGGTCCTTGAAGCCGCCGACACGCCCGGCGGCGGGTGC
Source organism: Capsulimonadaceae bacterium (assembly GCA_965246745.1). Taxonomy (GTDB): domain Bacteria; phylum Armatimonadota; class Armatimonadia; order Armatimonadales; family Capsulimonadaceae; genus JANXMY01. The sequence continues at coordinate 105,431 of OZ251980.1, read as the reverse complement.
CGGACCAAAGAACTCACTTTGCCGGGCTTTCGGCACGATGTCTGCTCGGCCATCCATCCCCTCGGCTACGGCTCGCCGTTTTTTCGGACGCTGGGACTTGAAAAATACGGACTCGAGTGGATTTTCTCGGAAGCCGTCCTGGCGCACCCATTTGACGACGGCCCCCCGGCCCTGTTGTACCAATCGGTCGAAGCGACGGCGGCGACGCTCGGGCGCGACGCCGCCAATTATCGCAAGCTCATGGCCCCGCTGGTTCCCGACTGGGACGAGTTGTCGCTGGCGCTTCGCGAGCCGCTGCGCCTTGCCCGCTACCCGCTGGGCCTGGCCCGGTTCGGCCTCCGCGCGATGCTGTCGTCCCAACTGTTGACCGAAACGGCGTTTACAGGCGGCCGGGCGAAAGGCTTTTTTTCCGGCATGGCGGCCCATTCGATGCTGCCGCTGACCCAGTCCCCGAGCGGCGCGTTCGGCATGGCATTGGGGCTGGCCGGGCACGGGGTCGGCTGGCCCTTCCCGCGCGGCGGCTCGGCGCGGATCATTGACGCTTTAATTCTGCATTTGAAATCGCTTGGCGGAGAAGTGGAAGTCGGGCACGAGGTCAAAACGCTGGCCGCGCTGCCGCCGTCAAAACTCATCTTCGCCGACATCACGCCGCGCCAGCTTCTCAAAATCGCGGGCGACGCGCTGCCGCCGGGCTACGCAGCAAAACTCAGCCGCTATCGGTACGGCATGGGGGCGTTTAAAGTCGACTGGGCGCTGGACGGCCCCATTCCGTGGAAGTCGCCCGAAGTCGCGAAAGCCGGAACGGTGCATCTCGGCGGAACCCGCGCGGAGATTACGGCGTCCGAACACGCCGCCGCGCACGGGGACATCTGCGAGACGCCGTACATTCTGCTGGCGCAGCAGAGCCTGTTTGACCCGGCCCGCGCCCCGCAAGGCAAACACACCGTCTGGGGCTACTGCCATGTCCCGAACGGCAGCGCCGTAGATATGACCGAGCGCATCGAAGCGCAGGTCGAGCGGTTCGCGCCGGGCTTCCGTGACCGTATTCTTGCCAAGCATGTCATGGACCCGGCCGCGATGGAGCGCTACTCCGCCAACTACATCGGCGGCGACATCAACGGCGGCGTTCAGGACTGGGCGCAGCTTTTCACCCGTCCCCTTCCCCGCTGGACCCCCTGGTCCACCCCCGTCCCCGGCCTTTACCTCTGCTCGTCGTCCACGCCTCCCGGCGGCGGCGTCCACGGCATGTGCGGCTACTACGCCGCGCTTGCGGCGCTGGCGGGCGACAAGTAGACCTGCCTTCAGCGCGGCTTCGGCTTGCGCGGGCGGGGATGGCGCTCGTCGCTCACAATATCGGCGGCGGCGGCCACCAGTTCGGTCAGGTAGGCCACTTCGGCTTCCAGGCGGTATTCGGCGTGGCGCAGCGCCGATTGCTTTGCGACCCCGACATAATCCCGCGCTTCGGCGCTGATCTGCCGGCTTGCCGCCAGCCGTGTTTCCACTTCTTTTAACCGCGTCGCCAGCACCGCAGGCAGGGTGTCCAAAGTCTCCGGGTCAAGCCGCGTGAGCGCGAGGTCAAACGGATCGAACTTGAACACGACTTCGCTCAGGCCCGCCCGCTGCTCCGCCGCCAGCGCCGCGCGTCCGGCGTCGGTGATTTCGTAAAGCTGACGAGTCGGCCGGTTTCCTTCCCGCTCGCGGCCCGCTTCCCGCAGCAATCCCTCCCCCGCCAGCCGCTTCATCGCCCCGTAGACCGCGCCGACCGTGATGTCGGTCCAGAGATGCACCCGGTACTGCTCCGCGGTGAGGCGCAGCTTGTGCCCGTGCATGGGGCCGTGCTCGGCGAACGACGACAAAATAAACAACCGAATAGAAGACATTGAGGCTGAAACGTATTGCTTTCGCGAAAGTAATTGGGTATGATGCCGGCAGTTACTCGCGCAAGAGTAACTTTAAGAACCGATACTCGATTATACCTGGGAGGAAAGAAACATGCGAGTTTTTGTCACTGGAGCCACCGGATTTATCGGCACCGCCCTGATCCCTGAGCTGCTGAGCGCGGGCCACACGGTTTTGGGCCTCACACGGTCGCAGCAGGGCGCAGACGCCTTGATCAAAATGGGCGCGGAGGCTCATTTCGGCACTCTTGAAGATTTAGGCAGCCTCCAAGCCGGGGCGGCGCAGGCCGACGGCGTGATCCACCTGGCGTTCAACCACGACTTTTCGCGGTTTGCCGAGAACTGCGCGGACGATCAGCGGGCCATCGAGGCGATAGGCGACGCGCTGGCCGGCACGGGGAAACCGCTGATTGGAACCGGCGGCGTCATCAACATAGACCAGGCCCCCGGCAAGCCGATGGACGAAGACGACACGCTTCTCCCCGGCCGGTTTCCTCGCGCTTCGGAGCCGGCGACGCTGGCGACTGTTGAAAACGGAGTGCGCGGAATGGTCCTGCGCCTGTCGCAAATCCACGATACCCGCAAGCAGGGACTGATCCAATTTCTTATTCCGACGGCATTGGAGAAAAAAGTCTCCCTATATGTCGGCGACGGCAGCAGCCGGTGGGCGGCGGCGCATGTCAGCGATACCGCCCGGCTGTACCGGCTGGCTTTGGAACAGGGAACGGCCGGCTCTAAGTGGCATGCGGTCAGCGAGCAGGGCGTCACGCAGAAAGAGATCGCCGAAGCGCTGGGCCGCCGCCTCGGCCTGCCGACCGCTTCAATCTCGCCCGAGGAAGCGCCCGCCCACTTCGGCTTTCTCGGCGCGTTTATGACGGTTGACTCGCCGACCTGCAACACCAAGACCCGCGAGCGGCTGGGCTGGGAGCCGACCGGGCCGGGCCTGATTGCCGACCTCGACCGGCTCGAGTTTGCCGCCTGACCATACTGCCGCCGCTTTCGATGCGCCGGACGGGAAACGAACCGTTTTGTGCTCTTCCTGCGTTTGGACCTCAAAACTCACGCAGGAGAGCTTCATGCCAAACATTCCCAATTTCTCGATTCCCTGGGTCAATGCGGCGGCGATTGCCGGGACGGCGGCTTTTTTCGTGTTCCCCGCGCTGATGGCGGCGTTTGTCTTTGTGCTGGTCCGGCGGCGGCGGCCGGTGCCGCGCCTTGCTTTCTGGTTTCTCGGCATCGGCAGTGCGGGCCTTATCTTAGCGGTGGTCAGCGGCTTTGCCCGGCTCGCCGCCGGGGAGTGGCTGTCGGTCGCTTTGCTCGCGGCAAGCCTTGTGCTTTGCGGCCTCCTGCTCCGGCAGCGGCAGGGGCGTCCGCTTCAAGGGCTGGCTTGGGGGATGCTTGCCTCCCTGCTCGTAATGACGGCGTTTCTGCCGTTCGCGATTTATGTTGCCAATCTCGCCGTGAAGATCGCGGCGTACAGCAACCCGAACGAAGCCGAAGTGCGGGCGGCGCTGGCGCGGGACCCGAGCGACCCCGCCGCACATTCCAGCCTGGCGCAGATTGACGAGAGGCACCGGGACTACGCCGGCGAGATCGCCGAGTGGCGGCAGGTGCTGCGGGCCGAGCCGGATAACGAAGAAGCCCTGCTGCTGCTCGGCGGTCGGCTCTCGCAGCAGGGGCACGCGGACGAAGCGCGTCCGCTTTTCCAAAAGCTGGCGGCAAAAAGCGGCCCGCTTGGCGATGCTGCCCGAAAATGGCTGGCGCGGCACGGCAGCCGCTGAGTTGACTTGCCGCGCCGCCCGTGCCATAATCGCGTTCATAAGCGAGGCGGCGATGAAATTCAAAACAATTCTCCTGTTCGGAGCGCCCGGCAGCGGCAAAGGGACGCAGGGCAGCATTCTCGGGACCATTCCGGGACTGGTGCATGTGGCCTGCGGGGAAATCTTTCGGGACCTGCGGGTCGGCACGCCGCTCGGACGGGTTTTTCTCGACTACAGCAGCCGGGGGGCATTGGTGCCCGACGATTTCACGGTGCAGCTTTGGCAGGAGCATATTGAAGGCTTGGTCCGCCTCGGGCGCTACGATCCCGCGACCGACTTTTTGATTCTCGACGGCATCCCGCGCAATGCCGCGCAGGCCCGGCTGATGGACACGCACATTGATGTCCGCCGCTTGTATTATCTCGACTGCGACGACAAAGAAAAGATGTACCTGCGCCTGAAGCGCCGCGCCCTGCATGAAAATCGCTTTGATGACGCGTCGGACGCGACCATTCAGAACCGCCTTTATGTCTACGAAGCCGAGACCGCGCCGGTGCTCGGGCACTACCCCCCGGAGATTGTCCGCCGCATTGACACGGGCCGCACGCCGATTGAAGTGCTGGCCGATATTTTGTCCGATGCCCGCCAGCTCGTGCAGGAATCGGAAAAATCCGACAATTCGTAGCGCGGGAACAAATTCGGGCCGAAATCGGTTATAATAGCAGTGACACTTGGGGGCGATTGGTTTCGATCGAGAGATTGATCGCGTGGGTTGCGAGTCAAGGCGCCGTTGGCCTTGTAAAAAAGCGGCAAAAAAACAAACGCGAAGAATACTTCGTTCACCACAGCGCGTTCCTACGCGCTGGCTGCTTAGTTTTTCCCGCAAGGGACCGATTAACCAGTAAAGCGGCGCCCACGGGCGTCCCGTCCCCGCTCCCCCCGCCTGCCGGGGAGCGCTGGATGTAAACAACGCGGGCTACTGCTGACGAGCCGCCGTCCGGCGTCGGCAGGAACCAAAGGACAGATAGTGCGACGGGCAGCCTGCCGACCGGCGGCCTCCGCGCGAAATTCAAACGACCGGCTATGCTTGTAGAAGCCTGCGTATTCGCTGCTCGACACGAGGGTTCAAATCCCTCCGCCTCCACCACTTGAAGAAGCCGCCCCATCGAAAGATAGGGCGGCTTTTTTTGTACAGTTGACTCAAAGCATGGTATCATAAATCAAATGTAGATTTTGGAAGGTACAAAAATGCCGACATCTGTGTTTCAACTTCGGGCCGACGATGATCTGCTGCGCGAAGTCGAAGAAATCGCAAGCAAGCGTCAAGTCAGCGCCAACCGTTTTTTAGTCGAAGCGATACGGCAGATGCTTGAGCAGGAGAAAAAACTGGAAAAGGAGCGCGAATGGCGCGAAGGGTTCGAGGCAATGGGCCGGGACCCGGACACCAACAATGTCGAGTATATGCTTCCGGCGGCGCGTGAGGTGCTGTTTGGCGCAGACTAGTTATTTGGCGCAGACTATTCGATGGGGTGAAATCTACCTTGTAGACTGGAATCCGGCGCGTGGATCGGAGCAGGCCGGGCAGCGGCCCTCGCTGATTATTCAAAATGACATCGCCAATGCAGTGGAAGGTTATCCAGTCACGATTGTCTGCGCTGTTTCTTCTCGGCTCAAAGGTTATCCCTCCATGGTGCGTATCAATCCTTCCGAGGCAAACGGCTTGACGCAAATTTCGGAAGTCAACTGTGCACAGATCATGACAATTCAGAAAGAGCGGATTCTTGCCCGAGTCGGTATGCTTTCGGAAAATGAGATGAGCCTAGTGAAAGAAAAACTGGCGTATATGCTGAATATCGGCGCGTGAAGTGCTGTTTCGCGCTTGACCGATGAATAAAACCTGTGTTAGAATACAACAGCAGCTTGTACGGATGACGACGGAATTGGTACAGGAACCCGCATTTATGAAGACTTTTCGCTTACAGCACGTCCCGGCCCTCGCCGCGCTCGGCCTGATGGCTCCCCTGGCGAGCGCCCACGCCGCCCCCACCCCGGCGACAATCCTCATCGGCGGCCATGTGGTCCCCTTTCAAGTCAAGCCGTTTGTCGGCGACCACGGGCAGGTCATGGCCCCGGTGGATGCCGTCCGGCTGCTCGGCGCAACGTATCGTCCGAACGCCGACGGCACCGTGACCGTGACCGGCATGGGCGGGCACGAAGTCACCGTGCCGTATACCCCCAGCGGCGGCCGTTACTGCGTCGCGTTCCAAAAAGTCGCCCTGGCGCTCGGCGGGCTGACCGACTGGCAGCCGACCACGGCCACCCTGACAGTCCGGGCGCGGCTCCAAATGGTGCGTCAAAACGGCGGCCAGCTTGCCATTTACACATCCTACCCCGTGTATTACAGTGTCAAGCGCATCGCCGACCCCGAGCGTCTGTATGTGGACTTGTACGGCGCATCCCTCGGCACCGCCCCGGCGTCGGTGCCCGTGGCCGGCCGGGACATCGCTCAAATCCGCTCCGGCCAGATCAGCGACCAGACCGTGCGGATTACGGTGGATTTAAAAGGCGCACGGGCATTTCAAGTGCTCAGCGGGATCGAGACAAGCCAGGTCAAAGTCGCCCTCGGCAGCGCCGCCGACCCGTCCGCTCCGCCGCCCGCCTCGGCCCCGCCGCCCCGGCTGGCGTCCGCCCCCCCGCCGCGCCTGCCGGATAACCCCCATCCCGTGACCATCACCGGCGTGGACTGCACCGTAGTCAGCCCGTCGCTGACCCGGATTACCGTGTCCGCCAGCGGCCCGGCGAAATACTCGACCGAGATGCTCGACAGCCCCAATCGCCTGGCGTTTGATCTGGCCGGAGCCGTGCCGGGCGAGAGCGTGGAACCGTCGCAGACCGTGGACAACCCGGTCGTCAAAGCCATTCGGGTAGGCCGGCTCTTGACCCCGAAAACCAAGTTTGGGCGGGTCGTGCTGGATTTGTCGCGCTCGGTCGGCTTCACGGTGGACAGCCGCGCCGACGGCGAGGGCGGCATGGCGTATTCCATCAATGTTATTACCAGCGACCCGTCGGTCTCGCCCCTGCCCGTGCGGGTGCCGACCAGCGTGTCGCTGGCCGGCAAAGTGATTGTGGTGGACCCCGGCCACGGCGGCAAGGACGACGGGGCTTCGTCGGGAACCAGCCCCGATGTCTACGAAAAAAACATCACGCTTTCCGTGGCCCGCCGCCTGCGCGACTCGCTGACCGCCAACGGCGCAACGGTGATAATGACCCGCAGCAGCGATTACTACCTTTCGCCGGATGACAGGCCGCTCATCGGCAACAGCCGCCACGCAGATTACTTTATTTCCATCCATGCCGACTCCAGCGCGATTGGCCGCAACACGCTGGCCGGAACCACTGTTTACTTCCATGCTCAAAACTCAGTCTGCCGCCTCATGGCCGCCGATGTCGGGCGGCGCATCGCCGAAACGTCGGGGATTTCTTACAACGGCGTCAAGTCGGACACGATTCGGTTTCGCACCGGCTTTGTCGTGCTGCGCCGCAGCGAGATGCCGGCCATTCTGGTTGAAACAGGTTACATGAACTCCGACCGGGACCTGGCGACCCTGCGCGACGATGCCGGGCAGCAGCGGATCGCCGAAGGAGTCACCGCCGGCCTGCGCGACTTCATTGCCGACCAGGTTCGCCTGCTCCGCTCCGCGCGGGCCGTGCCCCCGAGCGCCGACCCGCGCTCTGCCGACGACGCTCCGGGGAGTGCCCGCTAATTGAAACGTGTTTTTTCCGCCGCGCTTGCGCTTGCCGCGCTCGGCATGCTTTTGGCCGGGTGCCATGACCCGAACACCCCGCCGGACACCCCTGCGCCGCCGTCCCAGGCCCACACTTCACCCGGCCCGCACGCGACGCCGCCGGTAACGACGCCGCCGGCCAAAGTTGTCGTGTATGTGCTGAACCCGCACGCGAAAACCGAGGAAACCGCGCTGACACCGCGCCCTGTCGCCGTGCAGCACCCGGACGCGCCGATCAAGGACGCCGTGAACGCGCTGCTCACGGCCCGCCGCTCGCCGCTGGCCGCAGACGCCTCGCTGCGCGGCCTCACGGTGGAGGGCGGGATGGCGACGCTTGACTTTTCGCGGTCGCCCCTCAAAGACGGCGGCGAGGGGGCCGAAAGCGCCGGGCTGAATGCGCTGGCGATGACCCTGGGCCAGTTTCCCGAGCTGCATTCGTATCAAATCAAGGTGCAGGGCAGGCTTGTCCAATCGTTCGGCGAGTTCAGCGCTGACGGCCCGATGGACGTGATCCGCCCCGGCGAGACGCCCGCCGCCGGGAACGGCGGCCCGGCAGAGGCCGGCCCATGACCGGGTCCCTGCCCCGCGCCGACATCGGGGTTTTTGACTCCGGGCTGGGCGGCTTGTCGGTGCTGCGCGAAATCCGGCGTCAGGCCGCAGGCGCATCGGTGCTGTACCTGGCCGACACCGCAAATGTCCCCTACGGCGACAAGCCGATCCGTGTTGTGCGCCGTCTTGCCCTCACGCTGACCGACCGCCTGGCCGAGTCGGGGGTCAAGCTCGTGCTGATGGCAAGCGGCACTTCCACGGTGGCCGGCCTGGAAGCCGCCCGGCAGCGCTTCCCCGATCTGCCGATTGTCGGCACCGTCGCACCGGGCGCACAGGCCGCCGTTTCCGGCACCGCCGGCGCGGTCGGGGTTCTGGCGACCACGGCCACCGCGCACAGCCGGGCGTTTACCCTGGCGGTCCAAGCGCTCGACCCCGGCCGCTCGGTGCTGGAAATCGGCTGCCCGGCGTTTGTGCCGCTGGTGGAAACGGGCCGCGCCGAAACGCCCGAAGCCGCCGCCGCCGCGCGGGACTACCTGCGGCCATTGCACCGCGCCGGGGCCAAAACCATCATCCTCGGCTGCACCCACTTTCCGTTTCTCCTGCCTGCGCTGCATCGCGCCGTTGCCGAGATCGGCGACCCGTCGTTTTGCCCGGCGTTTGTGGACCCGTCGGAAGCCGCCGTCCGCGCCGCACTTGCCGCGCTGCCGCCGTTTCCCGCCGCCCCGCCGGGCCGCGCGACCTTTGCCGCCTCCGGCGACCCCGCCGAGTTTCGGCGGTTCGCGTCGCTTCTGCTCGGCACCCCGATTGCCGAGGTCGCACGGCTGACGCTTTAGCGGGTATACTGCGCCAATCACACTCAGAACAAGAGGCTTATTATGCCCCGCGACGACCATCGCGCCCTCGGCCAGTACCGCCCGATTACGCTCAACCGCTCCTACGCCCGCTACGCCGAAGGCTCTTGCCTGATTGAAGTCGGGCAGACCAAAGTGCTCTGCACGGCAAGCGTCGAAGACAAAGTGCCGCCGTTTCTGAAAGGCAAAGGCACCGGCTGGGTCACCGCCGAGTATTCCATGCTGCCCCGCGCGACCCACACGCGGTCGGCCCGTGATACGGCCAAGCCCAGCGGGCGCACCGTGGAAATTCAGCGCTTGGTGGGCCGCTCCCTGCGGTCGGTGATCGAGATGGACGCCCTCGGCGAGCGCACGATTACCCTGGACTGCGACGTGCTGCAGGCCGATGGCGGCACGCGCACCGCCGCGATCTCCGGCGCGTTTGTGGCATTAGTGGAAGCCTTGTCCTGGATGAAAGCGCAGGGCCAAATCAAGACCATCCCGATTACCGAATGGGTCGCGGCGGTCTCCGTCGGCGTTGTCAAAGGCGAAGAGCGCCTGGATTTGGCCTACGAAGAAGACTCTGCGGCCTCGGTAGACATGAACGTCGTGATGACCGACACCGGCAAGTTCATTGAAGTCCAGGGAACCGCCGAAGGAGCGCCGTTCGACCGCGACCGCCTCAACCGCCTGCTTGATTTGGCCCACAGCGGCATCCGTCAAATGCTCGCCAAGCAGCGCGAGGCATTGGACGGGATTTTGTAGTAGGTCGCAGCTCACGATCATGCACGGTTCCTGCGCTTTCGCCTTTTTGTCAGGGGCAGCGTCGAAGGCTTTCATGGGTAGGATTGTCGCGGAGTTTTGCGAATGGGACACTCATCCTGGTTTTGGGTATTTTGGGGTTTGTTCTCTGCCCCGTGTTTGGCTTGGTTGCATGGAGCATGGGGACAAATGCCGTTCGTGCTATAGACGCGGCAGATGAACATACTCAATACGGTGCTTCCGAGCGCGGCTTTGCCAATGCGGGGCGCATCTGCGGGATTGTCAGCTCATTTCTCTGGCTTGGGGTTTTGGTTATTCGTTTGCTGGCCCTCAATGCAGGACATTGACGTGAAAATGCAAAAACTCATGCTGGCGACGACCAATCCGGGCAAAGTCGCGGAGTTTAAGCGCCTGCTCGAGCAGTGGGAGCGCTGGCGCGGCGTAGAATTAGTGACGCTGGGGGACTGGCCGACTCCGCTGCCTGAAGTCGCGGAAACAGGAGCGACGTTTGCGGAAAATGCGCGATTGAAAGCGGTCGCGCTGGCGTCAGCGACCGGGCTGCCGGCGCTGGCGGACGACTCAGGGCTGTGCGTGGACGCGCTCGGCGGCGAGCCGGGGCTGCATTCGGCCCGGTGGGCCGGGGGCGGCGCGACGGATGCCGACCGAAACGCGCGGCTGCTGACCCGACTGGATGGGGTGCCGGATGAGGGGCGCACGGCGCGGTATGTCTGCGTCGTGTCGCTGGCCGGGCCGGACGGGGCAAGCGTGGAAGCGGAAGGCCGCTGCGAAGGGCGGATTGCGGCCGGACCGGCCGGCGCGGGCGGCTTCGGCTACGACCCCGTATTCTGGGTGCCGGATTACGGGCGCACCGTGGCTGCGCTCACTGCCGAGGAGAAAGATGCGATTAGCCACCGGGCACGGGCGCTGGCGGCGCTGGAAGAGCGGCTGACGGCAGGCGATTTTGCTGTAGTCGTTTAGCGGGAAGGCGCTTGGGGTATATGCAAGCAAGCTAGATTTGGGCGGAGAAATTGATTTATGCACCTAGAAACTTGGGCCGAGATTGCACTTTTGATCTTCGGCGGCCTGTTTTCACTGATTACCGTGGCGCTGTTCGGCGCGATTGCGTTTGCGCTGAATAAGCTGGTGTCGCTTTTAACCACGGCAACCGACAAAATGGACCCGCTGATTGTGAAAGCGACCGACGCGGTGGAAACCGTGCAGCGGGTCACGGTCAACATCGGGCAAAAGGCCGATCAAGTGCTGGTCAAGGGCGAAGCGCTGACTGATGATGTTTCTGGCCGGGTTGAAAAGACGGCAGAGGTTGTGCAGAGTGCAGTCATCAGCCCCCTGATCAACGTCAGCAGCCTCATCAACGGAGTCACCAAAGGCTTTGCCGTGTATGCCCGGCCGGGTGCGGGAAACGGCGCAAAAGGGCATGAGCACGCCAAGAAGTACGAAAAGACCGAATAACCGAAGGAGAATGAGCAGACATGGCGGATGATAAAAGGGCGGCAGACGAGGCTGCGAAGACAGGCGGAAACGGCGGCGGGTTCTTCACCGGATTGATCCTCGGCGGGGCGCTCGGCGCACTGCTGGCGTTTTTGTATGCCCCGCAGGGCGGCGACGAAACGCGGGACTTAATCAAAAGCAAGACCGACGAATACACTGACCTTGCCAAAAGCAAAGTCGGCGATGCCGCAGATGCCGCCAAAACAAAAGCCGCCGAGATTTCAGACACGGCAGTCGGCACGGTGGACAGCGCCAAAGCGAAGGCCGGCGAAGTCACCGACACCGTGAAGTCGAAAGCCGCCGATCTGACTGCAAAAGCCACCGACACCGTCGCCTCGGTCAAAGACAGCGCCCAGGATTTGGTCAGCAAAACCAAAGCGGTGGCCGAAGATCAAAAATCCCGAATTTCCGAAGCCGTTGATGCCGGCAAGCAGGCGGCTCAGGAAACAAAAGACCAGCTCACCGCCCAGGCGGAGCAGCCGGTCGAGCATCATACCAGCGCGTAGTTCACGGACAACCGATAATTCCTAAAGAAAGCAGTACCAGAGGAAAATCATGGCAAAACCAGGACCCACCGCAGGCTCTGAAGGAGCACGCAAAATCGCCGAAGCCCATCGCGGCTCGCACGACCACGACAAAGAAGGTGGCTTCGCCGCAAACCCCGACCTCGCCCGCGAAGCCGGACGCAAAGGCGGCGAAACGGTCAAAAACCGCTACGGCGCGTCGTTCTACCAAAGCATCGGCCGCAAAGGCGGCGAAACCGTCAAGCGCGAGCGCGGCACCGAGTTTTACGCCGAGATCGGCCGGCGCGGCGGCGAGATGCGCGGCCAGCGGGCCGCCGCCCAGCGCTCGGCGAACCCGGCGACCGAAACCCCGGCGACCCCGGACGCCCCGCGTCGGCGGGGCCGGCCTTCCAAGAAAATCATCACCGAGTAGACACGCGCAAAAAAGCCTCCGGGATCGGTCCCGGAGGCTTTTTTGCGGGCGCTGTCACGCGCCGGGCGCGACCGCAATCGCTTCAATCTCGACCAGGACATCCAGCGGCAGCCGGGCGACCTCGACCGTCGAGCGGGCAGGCTTGACCCCGGTGAAATACGGCCCGTAAACGGTGTTCAGCGCGGCGAAGTTGTTCAGGTCTTTGAGAAAAACCGTGGTTTTCACGATGCTGTCCAGCCCCAAGTTTTCTTGTTTCAGCACCGACGCCAGGTTCCGCAGGCATTGGCGCACCTGGGTCTCAAAGTCCCCTTCGACAATCCGGCTGGTGGCCGGGTCCAGCGGAAGCTGGCCGGAAATGTAAATAAACGGCCCGACCCGGACGGCCGGAGTGTACGGCGCACCCTGGAGCGGGCCGCTTTCAGTGTGGATGGCTTTTTTTTCCAAATTTGTTTCCATGCCGCATTATGGCCGGGTTTGCTTTGGTTGTCAAATGGAGGCTATAATAGGCCATGAAAGCGATGATTCTGGCCGCCGGGGAAGGAACCCGCCTGCGGCCCCTGACGGCGGCGCTGCCGAAGCCGATGGTGCCGGTTGCCGGCGTGCCGCTGCTGGAGCGCACTCTGCTTTGGCTGTCCGGCGAAGGCGTCACCGAAGCGGCGATCAATTTATTCCACCGCCCGCAAAGCATTCCCGAGCGCTTCGGCGCGGAGTTTGCCGGTGTTACGCTGCATTACTTCTTTGAAGAAACGCTGAGGGGCACGGCGGGCGGGGCTAAAGCCGCCGAGCGTGTGTTCGGCGATGCACCGTTTTTCGTCATCTACGGCGACAATCTGCTGCATGCCGACCTGCGGCGCTTGGCGGCGTTCCACAATGCCCACAGCGGCGTCGGCACGGTGGCGCTGTTCACGCACCCCAACCCGTCGGCGGCAGGGATTGTCGGCTTGGACTTCGAGAACCGCATCACGCGCTTTGCCGAAAAGCCGCCGGCTGACCAAGTCTTCAGCCCGCTTGCCAATGCCGGGGTGTATGTACTCGACCCGGCCGTGCTCGGCCGCATTCCCGCCGACGCGCCTTCGGACTTCGGGCGCGACATCTTCCCGGCGTTGCTGGCGGAGGGCGCGGCGCTGTACGGGACCCCGCTCGGCGGCTACCTGTCGGACACGGGAACGCCGGCCGCTTATCGTCAGGCCGTCTTTGACTGCCTTGCAGGCCGCACCGGGGTCCGCTTCGACAACCCTGCGCTGTGGGTTTCGCCGAACGCTCAGATCGGCCTCGGCGTGTCGTTCGCCGGGCAAAATGTTGTGGAAGCCGGGGCCGTGGTCGGCGACGGGGCCGCGCTCACCAACAGCGTCGCGCTTCCCGGCGCGTGCATTGCGCCGGGGGCGGTTGTCCGGGACAGCGTTGCCGGCGACGGCTTTTTGTGGGGACCTTTATGATTATCACGCAGACGCCCCTGCGAGTTTCGTTTGCCGGCGGCGGCACGGACTTTGCGGGCTACTACGCGCACAGCGGCGGCGCGGTGCTGTCGTCGGCGATTGACAAGTACATTTATGTTGTCATCAAAGAGCGCTTCGACGATAAAATCCGGGTCGGCTACACCCGCACCGAGATGGTGGACAGCGTCGCGCAGATTGAGCACGAGCTGGTCCGCGAGTGCATGTTGCTGACCGGCATCACCGGCGGGGTCGAGATCGCGACCATGGCCGATATTCCGTCGGCCGGCAGCGGCCTCGGGTCGTCCAGCACGGTCACGGTCGGCCTGCTCCATGCGATGCACGCGTATCAAGGCCGCTTGGTGACTGCCGAAACCCTGGCCCGGCAGGCGTGCCAAATCGAGATTGAGACGCTCGGCAAGCCTATCGGCAAGCAGGACCAGTACATCGCCGCGTATGGCGGCCTGCGCCGGTTCGAGTTTCGCGCCGATCATGCCGTGGATGCGCTTTCGGTAGACCTGCCGGAAGACAAGCGGCGGCGGTTCGGCGAGTCGCTGATGCTGTTTTACACCGGGATCACCCGCCGCGCCGACACGATCCTCAGCGAGCAGCAGGCCAATATCGAAGACAAGCGGGAGTTTTTGGACCGGATCAAAGCGCAGGTGCCTGAAGTCGAAGCCGCACTGCTCGACAACAACTTGAACAAAGTCGGGCGGCTGATGCAGGCCGGGTGGGAATGGAAAAAGCAGATGGCGGGCCGCATTTCCAGCGCCGAGATTGACGCGCTTTACGAAAGCGCTTTGGACGCCGGGGCGACCGGGGGCAAGATCGCCGGCGCGGGCGGGGGCGGCTTTCTGCTCTTGTTTTGCCCCCCCGACCGCCAGTCCGCGGTGCGCGATGTGCTTTCCGAGATGAAAGAACTGCCGTTCGCGCTGGAGCGTGACGGCACCAAAGTTATCTTCAACGCCCGCCGCTAGGTTTGTTACTGCCCCGTCGCGCCGCCGCCTGTGCTGTCGGACGCGGGAGCGCTCGGCGAATCCGCCGGCGGCGCGGAAGGCGACGAGGTGTCGGGCACCGGCTCTGCGCCGCTCGCTCGCCCTGCCGGCTCCGTTTCTGTGCCGCTGGCCGGTCGTGCCGGGGCCTGGATGACCACTGTTTTCGTTTTGGTCACGACGGTCGGTTTCGGCTTCGGCCCGCCGGTGGTCACAATCATCAGCTTGTTTTTGATGCTGCCGACGCCGGGAACATTCTGCGCGGCCGCTTGGGCCAGCGCTTTCTGCTGCCCGTTCTGTACGGTGCCGTTTAGGGTCACGACCCCGCCGGTGGCGACAACTTCCACGCGCGAGCCGGTCATCTGCTTGTTGTGAACAATCGCCGTGTTTATCTTATCCGCCAGCGCCGCGTCGGTTCCGGTCGAGCCGCCCGGTCCGGCGTTGGTGTTGATCTTGGTATCGGGACCCGGCGGCACCGGGACCGGGCTGACCGCCGGGGCGGTCCCGGACGGCACAACTGTTGTTGTGGACGGTCCCGGCGCGGTCACGACGGTCGGCGGGGGCGGCGTCTCGTCGTGGCAACCGGCCAGAAGAACGGCGGCGGCGAGAAGCGCGGCGCGAAGGGGGAAAGTCTGCATGCAGGTTACCTCACAGAATTGAACTGAGTTTTATCATACCATACCCGCGCTGCGCTGTGAACCGCTTTTGCCCCGGTCGGCAATCAGTGTCAGCGCGAATCTCGGGTTGTAGGTCCGGTCGCACGACGCGCACGACGACGCCCGGAGCCGGCGGCGGCGCTCCAAAGTTTTGCCGCAGGCAGGACAGGCATACACAAAGCGCGGCGGGCGGACCGCAAGCGGCGGGCGGGCATACCGCTGGGTCGCGCCGAGGGCGTCGGCGACCTGCCAGAAGGCCCGGCTGTGGTTCGGGTGCAGAATATGGGCGATCTCGTGCCGGAACGTATTGTTTGTCTCAGCCCACCCGTGCTCGCGGTATGCCTGCCAGCTCAGCACAATCCGGTGCCGCTGCGGCTGATAATACCCGCCGAATGTTTTGCGCGTTGACACCACAATCTCAGGCCGGGCCAAGCGTCCGCCGAAGTGTTCCGTGTTAATCTGGTCGAACTCGGCGGCAAGCCGTTCTGTGAGTTCCTGCGGGGTCGCCGTCATAGGGCTATTATACCAAAACAAGGGGAGAGCGGCGCATGAAAGCAGTGGTGCAGCGGGTCACATCAGCCAGTGTCACCCTGAAAGCGACCGGCGAAACCCGCCGCATCGGGCCGGGGTTAGCCGTGCTGCTCGGCGTCGCCGCCGCCGACAGGCCCGCCGGGGCGGACTGGCTGGCGGAAAAGCTTTCCGGCCTGCGGATATTTGAGGACGCCGCCGGCAAAATGAACCTCGGAGTATCGGAGCTGCCCGGCGGCGGCGAAATGCTTGTCGTGTCCCAGTTTACCCTGCTCGGCGACAGCCGCAAGGGCCGCCGTCCTTCGTTCGCCGCTGCCGCTCCGCCCGCCCAGGCGCGGCCGCTGTATGAGGCGTTCCTCGCCGCCGTCAGGCAGCGCGGCATCGCCGTGCAGACAGGGGAGTTCGGCGCGGATATGACCGTGTGCATCGTCAACGACGGGCCGGTGACGCTGGTGGTGGAAACGCCGGCGCTGCGGCCGTTTGCGGAGCTGCCGTCAGCGCCGGAGTTCTCTTTGGGGCGCGGACATTCTGAAGAAACCGCGTGACGCGGGCGAGAGGGGCCGGGGGAGCTGCGCCGCCGGCGCATTAACTTGGGCGGTCGCAGCAGCGCAGCGCTTTCCTACGCGCCGGGCGTTCAATGAGCCTCGGTAAAGATATGCCGGAGCTGCGGCTCCTCATCGGCCACCACCATCGCAATCGCCGTGTCGCCGTTCTCGAACCGAACATCCCCCTGCGGCAGCAGCGCGTGCTGATTGCGGACCACCGAGATAATCAGCGCGTCGCCCGGCAGCGGCAGGTCGCGGACATTTTTGCCGAGCACCGGCGAGCGCTCCGAGACCGTGATGGCGACAATCTCAATGTTGCCGTTTTTCAGCGCGGCCAGCGGGATAATCTCGCCGGTCTCAATCTGCTGGTCAAGTAAGTTGAAGATAATCTGCGTGCTGGAAACCGTCGTGTCAATCCCGAGCTTCTCGAACAGCGCGACATTATCCGGGTCGTTGACCCGCGCGACCGTGCGCGGAGCCTGGAACTTGCGCTTTGCCATCTGGCAGATGACTAAATTGTCTTCGTCGTCGCCGGTCACGGCCACAATCACATCCGCCCGGCCGAAGCCGGCCTCGGACATGATCCGCACCTCGCAGCCGTCGCCCTGCACCACCACTTCGCCCATCTGCTCGGCCAGAATCGCCTGCCGCCGCCGGTCTTTTTCCAGCAGCAGCACTTCATGCCCTTCGGATAAAAGCTGCTTGGTCAGGTAATAACCCACTTTGCCGCCGCCGACTACAATCACATACATACGCTTATCCCCGCTGCTCCAAATACAGGGCATCGTAGCCCTGCGCCGCCTTTTGCAGCGGTCCGTCCGCGCTTGCCCCCAGCGCGGCATCGTGCAGCAGGCCCGCCGCCAGCGTGGTCGTGCACAGCGTGGTAATCCCCATCTCGCGGTACGCCTGTGCGCGGATCGGGTCGTAAATTCGGGCCAGGACACGCGGGATCGCAAACACTTCCCGCGCAATCTGCGCGGCCATGATGTTGGTGTTGTCGCCCTGCGTGACCGCAATGAACACGTCGGCATCGGCGAACTGCGCCCGCTTGAGTAAATCCTGGTCCAGCCCGGAGCCGACCAGGCGCTGCCCTTTAAATTTCGAGCCGAGCCGCCGGAACGAGTCGCTGGTCTGGTCCAGCACCGTGACGCTGTGCCCTTCGCTGGCCATCTGCCTCGCGAGGGTCGAGCCGACCCGCCCGCAGCCGAGAATGATGATCTTTGCCATTGTCGTCTTTGACCTGATTTTCTGTGTGTTCGCGCTTATTTCTCGGCCAGCAGCTTTTTGATCAGCGGCGGCAATTCCTGCCCCTCGGTTTCCGAGTACCCGCTTTGGCTCCAGCGGACGATGCCTTTTTTGTCAATCAAAAACTGCGACGGGATACCGTGGACATTGTACGCGTACTGCGCCCGGCCGTTGGCCTGCGGCGACGCCGAAACAAGGTAAGTGATGCCGAAATGCTTCATAAACGGCTTGACGACCGGGACCGAGCGCGGGTCGTCTACGCTGAGGCCGACCACGCGCAGGCCCTGGCCGCCGAACTGCTTGTGCAGGGATTGCAGGGTCGGGGTCGCCATCTGGCAGGGACCGCACCAGGTCGCCCAAAAGTCGAGCAGGACCACTTTGCCGCGCAGCGAGCGCAGGGACAGCGGCTTGCCGGCGACGGTTTGGGTGGTAAACGCCGGCGCGGGGGTGCCCGCCGGCAGCGGGGGCGCGTCCTGCGCCAGCGCCGCCGCCGGCAGCAGGGCCAGCGCCAGGGCGGCAAGTGTTGGGAATCGGGACATAAAGGTACTCCTCGGGGTCTTGGGCGGGGGCTTGACAATTTCCCCCTAAAGAGGATACCATGTTCCCAGCATTTTCATTGCATTTTGGGCACGGGAGCAGCATGGAAAAGAAAAGTCGGTATCACTGCATTGACGGACGCACTTACGATGTCACGATGGCGTGGGACGAAAAGTTCAGGGACAAAGACCATATCTTCAAGATTTCGTTTCAGGCGATTGACCAGGCCACCGCCCGGCCGTATGTCCTGCCGCGCGAGATTGCGACCTATCAGATCGGCGATCCCGACGAGAACTTGGGCGAGCGTGTCCAGTGGTACTACGAAAACAGCCGCGAGCTGCTGATGAGCGACTATCTCACGACCGCCTACCGCCGCGCCTGCGATTATCTGGAGCGCGGGCATTAATTCCCGCGTCTTACTTGTCCGGGTACGCTTCCAGGCTGAGGCTTGGGCGGCCCCCGGCCCGGCCCATGGCAATCAGCGTGTACGACTGCCCCGGCGCGAGGGTCAGCGGCACCGGACCGGACAAAATCTCGGTGGTTCCGGCGGCGGCAAGCTGCAAGTCATACTGCCCCCCCGCCAGCGCCAGCGAACCGCTCCGGCGGCCGTAGCCGACCCCCTTCAGCCCGACAATCGTGTTCACCACCAAATCCAGCGGCGGCGCACCGGGCGATGCGTTGATAAGCCGCACTGACGCCTTGCCGTCTTCGGGACGCTCGCGGGCGTCGTCCAGCACCTGCACTTCGGCGGCCTGCCGTCCTCCTCCTTGTCCCCTTTCGGCCTGCCCCAGCGCCAGCAGCGTGTAGCTGTGCCCCTTGCCGAATTCCAGCGCCCGCGTCAGCAGCGTCGTCCCCGGCCCCGCCGCCTCGAGCCGCACCGGATAGGTCCCCGCCGCCACTGCCTGATACCCCGTGCTGCTGCGAAACCCCGCCCGCGACCAGACCCGCCGCCCGGCAACCGACACGTCCAGCCCCCCGGCATCCGGCACCGCGTTGATCAGCCGCACCGACGCCGCCCCGGCGCTGACCGCGCTGCCGGACTTTTGCCGGCAGCCCGCGCCGCCCACAATCGCCAAAACGCACCCCGCCGCCCCCATTTGAAGCATGCCTCGGTTCATAATGGAGCAGAGTTCGCGACGGCGGCCCGCTTTTCCTCTTTTTGCGTTTTAACGCATCGCTTTGAAGCTGACACAAAAAAGCCCGCAAATCTGTGATGACTTGCGGGCAAATGAGCGGGAGTTGCAGGACTCGAACCCGCGACCTTCCACTTTGGAGGCGGACGCACTACCAACTGTGCTAAACTCCCATGCTCTTTGCGATTGTGTTTTGTGTTCGGGACGGGCAGGATGCCCGTCCGCGACACGGTGAGACTACTTGGCCTCGCGGTGCATCTTGTGGACGCGGCAGCGGGGGCAGTATTTGTTCAGCTCCAGGCGATCCGGGTGCTTGCGCTTGTTTTTGGTGGTCGCGTAGGTGCGCTCCTTGCACTCGGTGCAGGCGAGCATGACGACGACGCGGGCTTCATTTGCCATGGGCGTTTCCTTCGGGAGTGGTTAAAGCCGGGACGGGGGCAGCCCGCCCCGGCAGCATCAAAAGTTAAGCGAGTACTTTGGTGACGACGCCCGCGCCGACGGTGTGACCGCCCTCGCGGATCGCAAACCGCAGACCCTCCTCCATCGCAATCGGCGCGATCAGCTCCCCCACAATCGTCACGTTGTCACCCGGCATCACCATCTCCACACCCTCCGGCAAGTCCAGGTTCCCCGTCACATCCGTCGTCCGAAAGTAAAACTGAGGACGATACCCCTTGAAGAAAGGCGTGTGACGACCCCCCTCCTCTTTCGACAGGATATACACCTCACCCTCAAACTTCACATGAGGCTTGATGCTCCCAGGCTTCGCCAGAACCTGACCACGCTCAATATCCTTGCGCTCAATCCCCCGAAGCAATATCCCCGCGTTGTCACCCGCCTGAACCACGTCCAATGTCTTCTTGAACATCTCCATGCTTGTGGCCACCGTGCTCTTGGTCGCCTCGCGGATGCCGATGATCTCAATCTGCTCCCCGGCCTTCAACACCCCCCGCTCAACCCGACCCGTCGCCACCGTCCCACGCCCCGTGATCGTCATCGTGTCTTCCACCGGCATCAAAAACGGCTTGTCCACGTCCCGCTCCGGCGTCGGAATAAAAGAGTCCACCGCCGCCATCAGCTTCAAGATCGCAGGCTCCCCGATCTCCGACTGGTCCCCCTCGAGCGCCTTCACCGCAGACCCCACAATGATCGGGCAGTCGTCGCCGGGAAACTCGTACTTGGACAACAGCTCGCGCACCTCAAGCTCCACCAGCTCCACAAGCTCCGGGTCGTCCACCATGTCCGCTTTGTTCAAGAAGACAACGATAGACGGAACCCCCACCTGACGCGCCAAGAGAATATGCTCTCTGGTCTGCGGCATCGGACCGTCGGCAGCCGACACCACCAGAATGGCCCCGTCCATCTGCGCCGCGCCGGTGATCATGTTTTTGATGTAGTCGGCGTGCCCCGGACAGTCCACATGCGCGTAGTGCCGCGCTTCCGTCTGGTACTCGACGTGGGCGGTGTTGATGGTGATGCCCCGCTCCCGCTCTTCGGGGGCGGCGTCAATGGAGGCATACGAGCGGGCCTGCGCCCCGCCGGCTTTCGCCAGCACATTGGTGATCGCCGCCGTCAGCGACGTTTTGCCGTGGTCCACATGACCGATGGTTCCAATGTTCACATGCGGCTTCGAACGATCAAACTTTGCTTTTGCCATGATTCAGCTTCCTCGTGAATTTCGTTGTAAGATTTCTTGTGTTTCTGGTGCCCGCGTAGGGAATCGGACCCCTGCCGCGCTCGGGCTGCACCGCTTATGGTGTAACCCCAACCGGCCCCGCCAGGTTCCGGGCAGACTCGCGCAGCGGCAATAATTGCCGTGTGAGACTGATTATACCCCACCCTGCCGGTTTATGCAACCGCTGAGGCCGCCGGCAATGAAGCGTCGCGCAGGCTTCCCCTGCCGGCGCGTCGCTCTGCCGGCCGGCTGCCTACGACGCCAGTTGATAAATCGCCGGGCGGTACCGGGGACGCGGAACCGGCTTGCCGGCGTCTCGCGCCGCTCCCAGCCAAGCTTCTTTGGCAAGCTGCACTTCCCGCACGGCTTCTTCCGGCGTTTCGCCGAACGCCGAGCAGTATTTCAGATCGGGAATATCGGCGATGTAGCCGCCGTCCGCGCTGCTGTAAAAGACGTTGATATGGTAGTCTGTCATGGTACTCCCCTGCTGCCGCCTGTACTCTTCGCCTTCGCTCTTGTTATTCGTGAGGGTCGAGCGTCAGATTATAAGCCTCAATCAATTCTACTACTTGACGCACCTGATACGGCTTCGCTTCTCCGTGCACATTCTGAATGTTGACGAGTTCCATGACGTTGGGATGCTTAAAAACATGGTGGCTCCCGTTGATTCGGTCTTCCACAAATCCCAGTGCTTACAGAAGCGCCGTCAGATCGCCGAACTTGATATTCTTCGTGCTTGCCACGATCTTTTGCAGCAGTCGGCGCTTGTTCATCGGGTTTCTTCTACCACCGCAATCTCCTCGTCCGTCAGCCGGTAGAGTTCGTAAACCAAAGCGTCAATCTGCCGGTCGGTTCCGTCAATCTGCACTTGCAGCATGTTCTTCTCCGTCGCCAGCCGCGCCGCCGCCTTGTCTTTGTGCAGCGTCAGCATCCGCTCCACCAGCCCCACCATCTTGTCATGCTGCGCCTTCTCGGCAGGGTTGGCGAAATCAATAGTTTTGATGGGCAACTTTCTGAGCGAAATCAATTTTACCTGTGGAAACGCTTTTTGCTGCGCCTCTTGGACTAAAGCGCTATAAGCATAACGGATAAACTTCGAATTCAGTAGCCCAACTAAGTAATGTACATTAGTTTGATCTTGCGGGTTATAAAGCGCAAGCAAAGAGTTCCTAAAATAATCTGCCCCCTCGCGCGGGCCAACGATTGGGTGGCTTGCTGTTTGGCGAATGACAAAATGCGAGTTGCGATATTTCTCTATGGTACGAATAGAGAAATACTCCTCAGCCTCGCGCTTGTAATTAAGCCGCAGAACTTGCGTTGGTATCTCGCATTGATAGCGCGTCACGCACCGACCTTCAAGAACAGGGGCGCTATCTTCCGTGGCCAGCATTGTTGGAAGAATTAGCTTCTTTGAGCAGTTCCCAGTGTGAACGCCAGGATCAGCAACCAAAGAACCCAGAGAGCTTGCTCCTTCCGAAACACGTTCAATAATCGGGTTTTTCTGCGAAGATGCCCAATTCTGCCCCTTTTCTACATTTATGGTACGTTCTAATCCATCTAGGGGAAAGATTACCGTTTTTTCGGAGTTCTTGGCCTTATCAGCAATAAAGGTTAGCGCAGGAGTTACAACTTTGTCAAACACCTTTTCACCCCAGTAACGAACTTCGCGCAGCTCGGCATGAGCTGTCACGTCGTCACGCATAACTTGATAACCGGCCAAATGCCCTACTTGGTCTGGAACAATGTAAGAGGTAAAGCGGCGTGAAAGATTGTTGATGGCTGTCTCAATGAAGAAGGCGTGTGCAGTCGGCCAATCCAAGTTTTTGAATTTAGTGAATAGATAATCGCGTTCAGCAGTTGATAATGTCACGGCTTGACGGCCTGAATACGACAGATACGGCGGGTTGCCGATGACGGCGTCGAAGCCGCCGGATTTCATCACTTCGGGGAAGCCGGTGTTCCAGTCGAACGTGTTGATCTTAAACTGGGCATCTAGGTCAAACAGCGCCATGTCCTTGTCCGCGTAAAAGTCCGGGCCAATCAGCGAATTGCCGCACTTGATGTTGTGCTCCAAGTCCGGCAGCGCACGCTCGTTCATCAGGCGCAGCGTGTTGTCAATCAGCTCCGCCGACTCCCCTTCCAGTACTTTGAGCAGCAGCGACAGCTTCGAGACCTCCACCGCCTGCGTGTCAATATCCACACCGTAAATGTTGTTCAGCAGGATGCGCTTCTTCTCAGCGGTCGTCAAGCGCCACACTTCGCCGAGCGCCGGGTCGGTTTTGACTTGGTAAATAACGGCGTTCTTGCCCCGCGCCCACTTCGCCCGGTCGGTCTCGGTGTAGTACTTCAAATGCCAGTCAAGTAAAAACTGGTACGCCCCGAGAAGGAATGAGCCGGAGCCGCAGGCGGGGTCGAGCACGGTCAGCTTCGAGACCTGCGCCGGGGTTTTGCCCGCCACGAGCTTGCCGACCGTGTTTTTGACGATGTAATCGACAATGTACGTCGGCGTGTAGTAGACCCCGCCCGCTTTCTTGACTTCCGGCTTTTCCTCCACTGCGGCGGTCTGGCCGGTGACTCGGATCACTTTGCCGAGAAACTGCTCGTAGACCTGGCCCAGAATATCGGCGGGGAAGACCGAGAACTCAAACGGACTTTCGGGATAGTAAACGCTCGCGATAATCTCTTTGAGCGGCCGGTCGTCAATGGTGAGGCGCGGCGTGATGTCGTCGGGACCGTCCCGCTTCGGGTCAGGGTCGAAATGGAACAAGCCCGAGTTGTAGCGGGCATCGGCCCGCCGAAAAATATCCAAAAGGCGCGGGTAGACCGGGCCGCCTTTGTTGGTCAGCGGCTGAAGCAAAAAGTCCGGCTCCGCGCCCCGGTCTTCCGAAATCCGCAGAAAGATCAGGCGGTCAATAATCATCTGCACCGCGTAGTTCAGCTCGCGCGTCCCCAAATCGGGGTTATTTTGGACAATGTTCCGGGCCAGCTTTTCCCGCCACCCCGAAATCTCCGCCAGAAACGCCTGGTCTACCGGAACTGAAATCCGCTTGTCGCGGGCCTCGGCGGCGTAGCGGTCGAACGCCCCGGAAAAGACCGCCGCACGCGAAAAGCGGGCTGCGAGTTCGTCCCACTTGTCCGCGTAGTCGGTGAACTTAAAGTAATCCAGCCGGGCGGTTTTGGCCGAGTCTTTATGCTCCGGCGCGATCCGCGTGTCGTAGACGGCAAACTCCTCAAAGCTCGTCAGGATCGAAAGCGGCAGCTTGGCGGTCCACCCATAGCGGCGGATTTGGTATGCCGGCGACTGCTCCAAGTCCAGCGAGACCGCCGGCTTCTTGGTTTCCAGAAAGAACTTACGCTCGCTCCCGGTACGAAACGAATAGTCGGGGGCTTTGGAGCGCCCGCCGATTTTAAGTTTATCTTCGTGGATCACTTCCCGGTGCAGCTCAGACAGCCCGGCGGCATTCTCCATGTCCCACCCCAGAGCGGCAAAAAGCGGGTTCACATAGTCAATTCGGGTCTGCGTTTCATTGTAATGGCCTTTGTGATACTCGGAGCGGTTGGCGGCGAAGTTGTCTACCAGGCGAGCAACACTGTCGGGAAATGGCATGAAGATTAAGTTCCTTTGATGAAGGGCAGCAGCGCGGCTTCGTCCCAGCCGTAACCGGCGTCGTCGTAGGTGACGCCTTGAACGGTGCGCTGCCCGTGCCGAACGACCCGGCCGCCGAGGGCTTCGTAAAAGCCCCGCGCCGGGTTCCGCACATGGGTCCACAAAAACAGCGACCGGAAGCCGGCGGCATGGAGCCGCCGCACGGCGGCGGCGAACAGCCGCCGCCCGAGGCCGTGGCCCTGCTGCGACTTCAGCAGGTACAGCGTTTCGATCTCCGCCTGACAGTCATCGCCGCCGACACGGTTTTTGCCGCCGTGGACAAAGCCGACAATCTCGCCGTTTTGGGTCTCGGCGACCAGCGTGCAGTCGCCCGGCTTCGGCGACCGCAGCCGCGCCTGCCACGTCTCCGTGCGCTCGGCGACCGAAAGCGCGTCGAGATGCGCCTGCGGCATGATGCCGGGGTAGGTCGTCCGCCAGCTTTCCACATGCACCCGCGCAATCCCGGCGGCATCGGCGGGCAGTGCCTCACGCACCGTCATAGACCGCCCGCCGTGACCGCGCCGTCGTTGTCGCACGAATACAGCACAGGCCGGTTGTCGGCGACCGTTTCCAGATGCACCGGACGCGCCCACAGGGTCCGAATGTTCTTCAGCACCCGCTCGGTGTATTCCGGATCGAGCGCTTTGCCGTCAAACGCATGCTTCAAATACAGCTCGCCCCGGCGCTTAAAGTCGCCGTCTTCCACCGTCAAAATCGGCTGGCCGAAATTGGTCATCGAGTCCACAATCGAGTCGCGCACTTTGCGCCAGTCGGTGTCCTGCACCACCCACAATTCCTCGCCGTCCACTTCCTCTAATTTGTATGTGTACAGATCGAGCTTTTTGACTAAAGACTCGGTCAGGTACTTTCGCAGAAACGTCACGTCGTTGTCTTCCTCGCAGACTTGAAAGATTTTCGCCCGACCCTGTCCCGACGGCCGCGCGATGGGCCGGCCCATCCAGTCGGTTTCCTCGTCGTCGCCCGGCTCCAAAATACCGTCCCAGCGCCGCTCAATATCTTTCAATATTTGAAAGCCGACATAATACGGGTTCATGCCCATTTTGGACCCCGACGGCGACAAGACCGACGAATGCAGCCGCCGAAACTCCCAGTGCTCCTCGCTGGTCAAGTCCAGCGCTTCCAAAATCTTCTCGTGCCAGTACGACGCAAAGCCCTCGTTCATGATCTTGGTCCGCATCTGCGGCAGGAAGTAGAGCATCTCGTCGCGGATGATCTGCAAAATATCCCGCTGCCACTCGGTCAGCTCCCGGCCATATTCGATCAAAAACCGCAGCAGGTCTTTTTCGGGTTCTTCCGGGAACTTGCGGTCGCGCGGCTTGGGCCGCCCGCCCGGTCCCGACACTTCCCAAATATCATCGTAATCGGTTTCGGCGGGCCGGCCGCCGTGCAGCCGGTCTTCCTCGTGCTGCTCGTGGGTCTTGCGCCGTATCTGCGGCGCAGTCGGGTCGAAATGCTCCTCAATCGTCATCACCGTGTCTAAAAATTCTTCCACTTCGCGCCAGCCGAACTCTTCTTCATACGCGCGTATCCGGTCGGCATGCAGCCGCATCTGCTCGACCATGCGCCGGTTGGTGTGGGCGAAGTACGAGTTGTGCTTGAAAAAGTGGCAGTGCCCGAGCACATGCGCCGCGACGAATTTGTGCGAAAGCATGGAATTGTCTTCCACCAAAAACGCCTGGCACGGATCGGTGTTAAAAACGATCTCGTAAATCTTGGACATGCCGTACTCATACGACGTTTTTTGGCGATGATAATCCCGCCCGAACGTCCAGTGCGAAAACCGCGCCGGCAGGCCGTAGGCCCCCAGCTCATAAATGACATGCTGCGGCGCGACCTCAAAATGGGTCGGATACGGGTCCAGCCCAAAGTCTTTGGCCTGGTCCCAGATAATCTCCAGCCACTTATTCAGCTCCGTCGTTTCCAAAGGCGAAAGGCTCATTGCGTATCCCCTTGCTTCTGCCCTGCCTGCTGCTCCAGCCCCTCGCGCACCATATAGACCAGAATGCCGAGAATTATCTCAACCCGCTCGATGTGATACTCGGTCTCGTCTACAATGACCTCGATGCCCGATAATCGCAGAAACTTCCAGGCGCTCCCTGTTGTTACAACACCATACAAATACGGGGTTTCCGTTCCGCGTCGGGCGTTGAACTTCTGCGCCGCAAGCATTTCCGCCGCACACTGCGCCAAACCCGATTTGAGGTTATCGTTTTTGGCTTCCACAATCGCGACCCCAGGAGCCTGAACGACAAGCTGAAACGGTGACAAGCTCAAAAGAAAATCACATACCCCGGCGAGTCCTATTTCCGCATCCACAGTGAAGTCCACCCCGGAGAACAAAGACACCTGGCCCGCGAATTGCCGCCGCGCTTCAACCAGCACCGGCGAGATGATCAGCTCCGACCGAGCCTTTTCCGTACTGACTTCCAGGGCGAGCGGCACGGTTTCGGCGAGCGTCTCCCGCAAAAGCGCACTCGGCGCGACTGGAACAGCCTGGGCAAAAACGTCGGCCCCGGAGATGACGCGCACCCCAAACTGCTGAATAAGTGTATCCAGTGTAAAGTTATTGTAAGCCATAATTTTAATTTCGGCAGTCGGCATTGAAAGCGCCGGTTTCAGCGGCTCCGTCATAATTCCGCTTGGTCTGCCCCGATAAGACGGTCTTTGAGTGTGTCCAATTCATTCCACATGCCTCAGCCAGTGTTTCTCGGAGCAGAGAACTCAGAGTTACGGAAGCCGCCTCGACAATAGCATCGGGCTGGGAGACAAAGTAAACTCATTGCAGGCCATAAATCGTTTCCTTAATGCGCGGGCGCTCCGACCGGGCCTTTGGCGAAGAACTTTTTGAGCGCGGGCCAGATATTTTCGCGTGCCAATACGGCTTAATTGTTTTGGCTTTCCAGCGCTTCGCGGATCATGGCGACCAGGATGCCCAGAATTTGTTCCGGCTGATCAATATAGTATTCTGCCTCGTCCACAGTCACAGTTGTGTCTATAAGCCGCAGAAATTTCCAGTTGCTGCCTGTGGTGACCACGCCATAAATGTTGGGAATTACCGCCGCGCGTCCGGCGTTAAATCTTTGAGCCGCCAGCATCTCCGCGACGCACTGCCCAATGCCTGCCTTGATGTTCTCGTTTTTGGCTTCCACGACGGCAAGAAATGGGGCTTGGACATAAAGCTGTAACGGAGACAAGCTGAACAGGAAGTCGCAAATCCCACGCAAGCCCGCCTCTATATCCACCGTAAAATCAATCCCAGAAAAGAGGCTGATTTGTCCCCCCAGTTGACGCCGAACCTCAGCCAGCACAGGAGCGATAATAAACTCCGAACGGGCCTTTTCCGTACTGACATCCAAAGCAAGCGGCACGGATTCTGCAAGTGTTCCCTGCAAAAGCGCACTCGGCGTAACCGGAGCTGCCTGCCCAAAGACATTCGGCTGAGACTCCACACGCAAACCAAACAATCGAACCAAACCATCCAGCGTGAACTCATTATAAGCCATACATCGTTTCCTTAATGCGCGGGCGCTCCGACCGGGCCTTTGGCGAAGAACTTTTTGAGGGCAGGCCAGACATCTTCTTTGTCGTTGATTTTGACCAAAACGACGCGCGGGTCGGCATGGAACGCTTCTTCATACGCCTGCCCAAGCGGGGCGAAGCCGAACGATGACTGCCAGCCGTCGCTGCCGATCTCGCCGTAGCCGATGAGATTGCACAAATCGCGCATCTTTTTGACTAAATCTACGCACTCAGCATCGCCCCAGTTGTAGCCGTCAGAGAAGAGGAACGGGTAAATGTTCCACTCACGCGGGTTGTAGCGTTTGCCGATGATGTCAAGCGCCAGCTTGTACGCGCTGCTCATGCGAGTGCCGCCGCTATCGCCGAGGCCGAAAAACTGGTTCTCGGTGACTTCTTTGGCTTCGGTGTGGCACGTAATAAAGACAATCTCGGTGTTGGTGTATTTTGTCTTCAAGAACTGGGTCATCCAGAAGTAGAACGACCGGCAGATGTACGCCTCGAACTCGCCCATCGAACCCGAAACGTCGCGCATGGCAAACACGACGGCGTTCCGCTGCGGCTCGGTGACAATCTCAAAGTTCTTGAACCGCTTGTCTTCCGGGCGCACTTCCCACTTGTTTTCGTTGCCGAGCCGCGAGTTCCGGCGATACGCTTCAAGAAGCGTCCGCTTGCGGTCCAAATTGGACGCAATGCCGCGCCGCGTGATCGTGTTGAACTCCATCTGCTCGGACAAAATCTGCTTGACGCCTTTGTCTTCCAAATTGGGCAGCGACAAGTCCTCAAACACCATCTGCGCCAGCTCGTCCAAAGTAAACTCGGCTTCGTAGTAGTCCACGCCGGGGTCCTGTCCGGCCTGCTTGCCGACCCCCTGCCCTTCGCGGTCCGACGGCACGCGGCCCAGCACGTCGCCGGGCTTGGTGCCGCCCGCCCCCTGCCCCACCCGCTCGCGGTCGTGCGGGTCGAAGCGGATGCGCGGCAGCTCGAGACCGCGCACGGGGACTTTGACGATCTTGCCCCGGTCGGCCGTAATAATATCCTGCTGCGAGATAATGTCGCCCAGGTTCTTTTTGATGACTTCTTTGATTTTGTCGTTGTGCCGCGCCCGGTCCCGGTCGGCCCGCCGGTGCAGGTCCCAGGAATCGTCGGACAGCGAATACAGTGGGTCAGCCATAATCGTTACACTCTTCCAGTCGTTACACTCTTCCATTCGTGCCGCCGGGCGTGCCCGCGCTGCGGGCGGCGACAATCTGCCGCACGGCGAAATACTCCTGCACATTCTCGGCGGTCAGCAGGCCGAGCAGCCGGCCGTCATCGGCCGGGTCCAGCACCAAAAGCGAGCCGCCCGACGCTTGCAGCAGCGGCAGGGTCTCGGCCAGGCTGTCGCCGGGCCGAGCCGTAGGGAATTGCCGCAGCATCGCCCCCGCCACATAGCCCGACGGCCCGAACTCGGCCAGCCCTCGCAGAAGGCCGTCGCGGGTCAGCAAGCCCTGCACTTGGTCGCCAAGCACGACCGGAAAGTCCTGCTGCGACCCCGCCAGCAGCGCATCGGCGGCCCCCTTCAGCGTGTCTCCCACCGTAAGGGTCCGAACATCGGTCATCATGGCGCTTTGGACGGGGACGCCTTCGCCGAGCGCGGCCTGCTTGTACGCGAACGCTTCCTGCCCCGCGCCGAGGTAGACGAAAAACGCGATAAACATCAGTCCCCACTGCTGGCTGTAGATCGCCCAGAAGCCCGCCGCAATCGCAATGGTCTGACCGATATTCGCCGCAATCACCGTCGCCTGCTCCGCCGGCAGGCGGAGCGCAAGCATCGCCCGGAGCACCCGCCCGCCGTCCATCGGAAACGCGGGAACAAGATTAAACAGCACCAGCATGATGTTCGCCAGCAGGATTTTTGCCAGAAACACCAGCACGGTCTGCCCCGGCGCTTGCAGCAGTGTCAAAAGCGGCGGCGCATGCACGGCGACCAGCACCGACCCGAGCAGCAGCGCAATCGCCACATTGACCGCCGGGCCGGCGACCGCGATCCCCAGCTCCTGCCGCGCCGTGGGCCGCTTCTCGATCCGCGCGACGCCCCCGATAGGGTACAGCGTGATGTCCAGCACCGGTATGCCGTATCTTTGGGCCACGATGCTGTGCCCCAGCTCATGCAGCACGACGCACCCGAACAGCGCCAGGACATAGGCGACGCTGAGGCCCCCCGCCCCGCGCGGCCCGGCGAGGCCGACCCAGAGCAGAAACAGGAGAAACGTAAAGTGCAGCCGGATCGGAATTCCGGCGACCGTCGCAATCCGCAGGGCGGACAGTCCCGCAGACGGCGGCGGTGGCACCGGTGTTTGTGAATTGGGTTCAGGCATAATTACTCACTGTAACGCTCGGCCAGCTCCGGCGGCATGCAGTCGGCCGCGCCCGATTGCTCGGCTTTGCGGATGACGCTGATGGTGCCGTCCAGCTCCAAAAACGCGTAGCGCACATCCGCCAGCGTGATCATGTTCTGCCCGCGCAGGCCGGCGTTCAGGTCGGGCCGGGACACGGCGTAGCGGGTCATGTTGTCGTCCAAAACCCGCCCGTTATGCACCAGCAGGATCGGCTCGCCTTCCAGAATGCGCCGGGCTTTCAGGCTTTTCGCCGTCCACCGATTCAGCCCGGTCGACAGCAGCAGCAGCGTCAGCGCTCCGGTCAGCGCCCCGAAGACCGAGTTGTCGTCTCCGATCAGCGCATTCTGCACGACGTTCGAGAGCAGCAAAACAATCAATAAATCAAATGTCGTGTTCTGCGTCAGATCCCGCTTCGACATAAAGCGAAACGCGATCAGCAGGGCCAGATAGACCAGCACGGGACGAATTATCTTCTCCGCCCAAGACAGCTTCGGCACAAGAACATCGTGCCACGGAATATGAAACAGATTATGAAAAAGTGCGTGTTCCAGTGGATGCTCCTATGGCGCGTGGGTGCGCCCCAATAACTCGCCGACCGTCCAAGCGGCTTCCGGCAATGCAAAAAGCGAAAGCGTGTCCGCGCCGGAAAGCCGGATGACGCTTTGGTAGCCTTCCGCTGACGGCTGCCTGTGGACGACAATCACAGCCTCATTGACCAAAACAACCCAGTAATCGGCAATTCCGGCTTGTGCATAAAGCCTTGCTTTTCCGCCGAGGTCATAAACCGTGGTTGTATTGGAAACTTCAATCACCAGCACGGTTTCCGTCTGCGCCGGGTGCCTCTGCTCGTAATCGTCTTCAGTTCCAATCGAGACAAGAACGTCCGGGACAGGTTCGCCGTCGAGCGCCAGCCGCACCGGGGTTTCTTCCATCACGAGAAACGGCGGCCCGACACGCTCCCGCAGAAGACGGCCAAATCGCCGGCGAAGAAACGTATGCGGCGCACTCTGCGACATATTCTCGATAATCCTTCCCTGAATAAGCTCCAGCCGCTCGGGATGCTCAAATACTCCGACCTCCAGCGCCCGATACAAAGCGTCCGCCGTCCAATGGTACTCGGGCGGCGCGTTTTCGCTGTCTGCCGAAGTTTGAATCTCAAGACTTTTAATTTCTTGTCTTTCCAGCAAAGCCGTCGCCATTTACCGCGCTCCTTGTCCCTCGACTCGCTTCGCCGAGATGCTATACGAAAAACCGTGAAAAGTCATGCCGGGCCGGGCCTCGGGCGAAACGCCGTCCTCGCAAAATAAATGCTTCGTTTCGTCGGCAAACAGCAGCTCGATTCCGGCCCCGACCCGGTAGCGCTCGGTGTCGTCGTCAAGCGTCCAACGAATGCGCTCGAAAGCGATGCTCGCCGCCGAAAACTGGTCCAAAGCGTCTGCGCCAAGCAATCCTCCATGAAATATCCAGGGGTCTATTTCGATTGCCGGCCCGCCCTGAAACTTCTCAATGTGGTCGGCGAAGATTGTTGTGAGCGTGTCTTCCTGAAAGTGAAAGAAAAACTCGATATCGCCATACTTCCAAATGCCTGCGTTATGCTGCGCTCTTGGCGTCGGCCCCCAATTCTCTGGCTCGCCGAGAAGACCCCGTAATTGCCTGCGGGAAAGGCCGAGGCGCACAGGGCCGAATTGCCCGGTGCGTAGGAAGTCCTGCATCGAAACGGCGATTTTGGACATAAAGCGTCACCGATCCAGCAGAGCGTTCACGGTCCAAACCGCGCTCGGCACTGTAAGAGGCGAAATTGTTTGCTCCCCTGACAGCCGCATGATGGATTGGTATCCCGACGGCGCGGGATTACGGTGAACAACAATCACCTCGGCCTCGGCCAGAACGACCCAGTAATCGCTGATGCCTGCCCGCGCGTAAAGCAGCGCTTTCTCGCCTAAATCCGAGTCTACCGACGTATCGGCAACTTCGATCAGAAGGGCGACATCCGGCGGCTCGGGGTGCCGTCCTGGATATTCCTCTTCGTAAGTCAGCATAAGGTCGGGGATCGACTCGCTGTCAAATGCCAGATGCACCGGCTTTTCTTCGCGCGCAAACAGCGGCGGGTCAAGCGCCCGGCGCAATCGCCGCGAAAGGCGGTTGGTCAAATTGGCGTGTCGTTGCCCCTGCATCCGTCGTACCAGCCTTCCGTGAATAAGCTCGAGCCGGTCTGGGTCCTTAAACGCTCCGGCAGAGGCCGCTTTGTAGAACTCTTCTGCCGTCCACAAGCGGTCGCTGACGGACGGCAATTTTGGCTGCTCTAAGAGCATCGCCTCTGCCATTGGGGTTGTTCCTCTCTTACCGATTGAGCAGGGTGCCGACGTACTTCAATAGCTCGTTGGCGGACTGCTCGGTGTAGCCCTGGTCTTTGACGAGTCGGTCCACGACATCGTTGATGCGGCGTAATTGCTCTTGGTTGGGCGTCTTGGTGCTGGTCGTGATCTTGACGATGTCCTTCAAATCCGAAAACAGCTTTTTTTCTAAGGCTTCTTTCAAACGCTCGTCGGTGCCGACGCCGAACGAGCCGCCCCGGCGGGACACCGACGCGACGGAGCGCATGATGCCTTCGCGGAACTCGCGCTTGGCGTTTTCGGACACGCCGATCTGCTCTTCGATGCTCCGCATCAGGCGCTCATCGGGTTCCACATCGTCGCTCGTAATCGGGTCCTTGACTTTGGTGCGGTTGCAGAACGCGTCTACGTTGTCCAAGTAATTGTCCAAAAGCGTCGTGGCGGACTCTTCGTAGGAATACACAAACGCCCGCTGAACTTCTTTTTTCGCCAGCTCGTCGTAGTCTTTGCGGGTCTCGTCAATGAAGCCTAAAAGACGCCGGTGGTCTTCCTCGCTGCTGGTGTATTCTTGAAGGCCGTCGCGCAGGCCCCGGAGAACGTCAATCGGGGTGACATAGCCTTTGCCGCCCTTGACCAGTGCCGCCGAGATGCGGTTGATGACAAAGCGCGGGGAAACGCCGCTCATGCCTTCGTCCATGAACTCTTCTTGGAGTTCCCGAATATGCTTCTGGTCCCAGTCCCCCACCTGCTTTTCGCCGTCGTACAGCTTCAGCTTTGTCATTAAAGACAGGCCGGACTTTTTGGACGGCTTGAGGCGGGTCAAGAGGGCGAACATCGAGGCCGTGCGGAGCGTGTGCGGGGCGATATGGACGGCGGTTAAATCTAAGCGCTCGTCTTGTAATTGGGACTGGCCGATCAGCTTTTCGTAGATTTTGATTTCTTCGGTCAGGCGCAGGTTGTACGGCACGCGGACGACGAAGATTCTATCTATCATCGCCTCATTTTCTTTGTTGCCGAAATACGAATTATATTCGTACTCATTGGTGTGGGCCAGCACCACCAAATCGGCATAAATCAGCGCAAAGCGGGAGGCTTTGATCGTCTGCTCGCCGGCGACCGTGTTCAGCTCGTACAAAAAGCGCTTTTCGGCTTTCAGCATTTCGATAAACTCGATCACGCCCCGGTTGGCGATGTTCAGCTCGCCGTCGAAGTTGTACGCGCGGGGGTCCGACTCGAGGCCGTACTCGGTCAGGGCCTGAATGTTGACCGAGCCGGTCAGCTCGGCCACGTCCTGCGACTTGGGGTCGGCGGGCTTAAACGTGCCGATGCCGCGCCGCTCGCGCTCGGACAGCGTGATGCGCTCGACCGGCACGTCGTCAATTTTGCCGCCCCACTCGTGCTTCAATCGGTAGGCATCCACGGGGTCCAAATCGCCTTCGATATGGATGCCGAACTGCTCTTTGAAGGCCGGGCGCAGCTCCTCGGGGATGAGGTGCAGCGGCTCCTCGTGCATCGGCGAGCCTTTGATGGCGTACACCGCGCCTTCGTCGGTCCGCGAGTATTTTTCCAGGCCCTTCTTGAGCAGCGTGGACAGCGTGGACTTGCCGCCGCCGACCGGGCCGACCAGCATCAAAATGCGCTTACGGATGTCTAAGCGCCGGGCCGCCGGGGCGAAGTATTCTTCCACCAGGTGCTGAATGGTCCGCTCCATGCCGAACAGCTCGCCTTCGAAGAACGTGTACGTCTTCGGCTGCCCGTCGCCGGGGTCGTCTACGCCCGCCGAGACAATCATGTCGAACATGCGGGCGTGGGCCAAATCCGAGACGCGCGGGTTTTTGGCGACAATGTCTAAGTAATCTTTGAACGTGCCTTCCCAGCGCAGCTTGTCGCCGAGCTGCCGGTGCTCTTCCGCCTGTTTCAGAATATCCCAGTTGCTCATGCTGTGCCCTTTCCTACTTCGCCGAAAAATAACTCTTCAAAATGACAAAGCCCCGGCGCGTGTAGAGATTGTCTACATCACCGAGGCTGCGCCCGCGTCTTTGTTCTGCCTGCCGCGTCCTGTAATGCGCTGCCTCGTCGTGCAAGCCTGCTTTCCGAAAGCGGCTCTCCTGTCAAGGTGGGTGAGGGGAAGCGGGACGCTCAGTGTCCACGCCGAAGCCAGGCTTCGGGGGAAGCCTAGCTTCGAGGGCCGGCAGGGCGCGATGGCCCGAACCGGCATTCTGCGCTGAACATGGTCTGTTTGTATTATACCATAGGTTGACGCCGATAGGGTTGTTTACGACGGTGAGGCTTCATTTGTTCCGGCATCTTCCGGGTCGGGCCGTAAATGGTGCCACAGCCAGAAGCCGAACAAGGCGACCAGAGCCACTGTGACCGCGACATCGGCCTTTTGGAGCCAGGTATGCACCT
Source organism: Capsulimonadaceae bacterium (assembly GCA_965246745.1). Classification (GTDB taxonomy): domain Bacteria; phylum Armatimonadota; class Armatimonadia; order Armatimonadales; family Capsulimonadaceae; genus JANXMY01. The sequence continues at coordinate 70,352 of OZ251980.1, read as the reverse complement.
GGTCCCAGTGCTGCCCGAGCTTTGTCCCTGCCCAGGCCAGCCCATAGCAGAACGGCAGAGCGCCGACAAACGTAAACGCGCAAAATTTCGGAAAGTTCATCCGGGAAATGCCCGCCGGCAGGGAAATAAATGTCCGCACAATCGGCAGCCAGCGCCCGAAAAACACGGTCCAGTCGCCGTGCTTGTGAAAAAACGCATCGGACTTGTCAATGTCGCGCTTGCGTATCAAGACATATTTGCCGTACTTGTCGAGAAACGCCCGCCCGCCGGTGTGCCCGACCCAGTACGCGGCGATGGAGCCGATCAAATTGCCCAGCGCCCCGATGACTGTTAAAATCCAGATGTTCGGGTGAAACGTCCCCGTCGGCGCGGTAATCTGCGCCCCGGCAAACGGCATGATCGCCTCGCTCGGCACGGGAATACACGCCGACTCGAGCGCCATCAGCAACAGAACGCCCGGATAGCCGAGCGTCGCGATGAGATGCGTTATTCCGTCAATAAGGTGCTGCAACTGTGGTTTGTTCTCCTCGGAAGCAGGGACAGACGCCGCCGTTGAAGCGACGGAAGAAAGAAAACAACCGTGATCGCTCTTGTGTCGCTTCGACACTGTTTGCCCGAGCCTCGGAATTAATTCCGTGGCGTCTTCTGTCCCTGCTTTTATTCACAAAAAAGCCCGCCTTCTACACACAGCAGAAAGCGGGCTTCTTCAATCACTCAAAACTAGTCAACAAGCTGCAAGCCGGTCGGCGCGGGCGCGGGAGCCGTTGGATACACGGAGATGCGGCGTGTTTCCTTGCTTTTGCCCTCGAACTTGACGTAGCCTTCAATCAGCGAGTACAGCGTATGGTCGCGGCCCATACCGACATTGACGCCGGGATCGAACTGCGTGCCGCGCTGCCGGATCAAAATATGCCCGGCTTTGACATGCTCGCCGGCGAACTCTTTGACGCCCAGCATTTTCGGGTTGCTGTCGCGCCCGTTTCGGGTCGAGCCGACCCCTTTTTTATGTGCCATTGTTTAACTCCTAAAAACTCGCGCCGAAAATCAGCCCGCCGAGATGGACTCGACCCGAACGCGGGTAAGCTGCTGCCGGTGGCCCCAGTGCTTGTGGATGTTCTTTTTGGGCTTAAACGTAAAGGCATCAATCTTTTTGCCTTTGGTCTGCTCCAAAACCGTCACAGTGACGCTTGCGCCCTCGACCGTCGGCTTGCCCCACTGCGGGTTGTCCCCGCCGAGGTACAGCACTTCGCCGAGCGTCATCGTCGCGCCGGCTTCGGCCTCGAATTTATCCACCGTGAGAATGTTTTTTTCTTCGACCCGGTATTGCTTGCCGCCGGACCTGACAATCGCGTACATAAGACAGCGTATCCTTTCGCGCGTGCGAACTTCTGAGTAAGAATTCAAAGTGTTTGCCCTAAGACAACGGGAGTTAGTATGACACAGCGCAGGGCTGTTTGTCAAGCGTCCTAGAGCAATCTTTTGATTGCCCTGCCGCGCTAAATGCTTCCACGACTGATGCCGCGTTTTTCCATTTCGTAGTCCACCGCCGCCTCAAAGCTGGGAGGGCCGATACGATAATGCTTGGCTTCGTAGGCTTCAATGAGCGTCACGAGAACGTCCAAGCGGTCAAATTCGTCTGTGCCTTCGTCAGCATCGGAAAGGGCGTCAACCTGAGCAAGCGCAAACTTATAATCGTCTTCGGTTTGCATGAGGGTTTGTGAAGAGCCGAAGAGCGTGTGGGATTTTAATCCCACGCGCTCCCGCATCTTTACCTACGCCCCCACCCGCTCGCGATTACCGTTGTTGCCGCCGTTGTTTCCATTGCCGTTGCCGCCGGCGCTTTTGCCGCTGCCGCTCATCAGCACGTCGCCGATGGCGACGGAGCGGCGGACATCGGTGAGGCGCACTTTGACGGTCTGGCCGCCGTACCGAGCGCCGTTGGTCAGCTCAATCTGGTACGCCCGCTGGGGCAATAGATGGCCGGTCGCCCACGGGGCGCGGTCGGCATGGGGATCGTCGCGGCCGACCTGCACTTCGACAATCTGGCCCCGGCGCGGCGGCGACAAGGGCTGCTCGAACTTTTGGAGCGAGCCGGGGTCAATATCGAACTTCTCGACATGGTGCCACGACGGCACGGCGCGGACATAAATCGAGCGGTGAAGCTGACGCTCCAGCTCTTCAATATCCTCGCCCTGAGCGCCGACCAGATGGGCGCAGACATCCGGGTGGGCGCTGACCACAAACGCTTCATGCGGCGTGGTCGCGGCCAGCTTGCGTAATTCGCGCTCGACTTCCAAACTGACCGTTTCGGCGGAGTCGACCCGCCCGAGGCCGTGGCAGTATGGGCAGATTTCAGTCATCGCCGTGTCTACCGTCTCGCCGGTCCGCTTGCGGGTCATTTCAATAAGGCCCAGCGCCGAGATGGACGAGATTTTGGTGCGCGACCGATCATCTTTGAGCGCTTTCACAAACGCATCCATGACCGCTTTTTTGTCGCGGGCGCTGTCCATGTCAATAAAATCCAAAACAATCATGCCGCCGAGATCGCGCAGGCGAAGCTGCCGGGCAATCTCCTCGGTGGCTTCCAAGTTGGTCTTCAAAATGGTATCGGACAGGCCGACCGACCCCGTGAACTTGCCGGAGTTGACATCAATCGAGACCAACGCCTCGGTTTGGTCAATAATCAGGGAGCCGCCCGACGGCAGCGGGACTTTGCGCTGAAGGAGACGCTCGACATCGGCCTCGATTTTAAACTGCTCAAAGATCGGCTTGTCGCCGTCGTACAGCTCGATCCGGTCTTGCAGGTCAGGAGAAAGCCGGGCGATGATCTCATGCGCCCCGGCGTAGTCGGTCGGCGAGTCAATCACGAGGCGGCTGACATCCGAGCCGAACGCGTCCCGTAAAATCTTCAGCACCAAGCCCATGTCTTGATGGATCAGCGCCGGCGCGGGCGTGATCTTCGCTTTCGCTTGGATCGCGTTCCATGTTTCCAGCAGCATCAAGTAGTCCAGCCGAAGCTCCGCCGCCGTGCGGCCTTCGGACTCGGTGCGGACAATCACGCCCGTCCCCTGCTGCCGGAACTTCTGCACAATTTTTTTCAGGCGGTCCCGCTCTTTGCCGTCCTCGATTTTGCGCGAAACGCCGAGGTTGTTGGCATCGGGCATCAGCACCAGAAAGCGGCCCGGCAGGGAAACGCGCGACGACACGCGGGAGCCTTTGGTCGAGCGCGGGCCTTTGACGACTTGAACCAAAAGCTGATCGCCGCGCTTCACCAAATCGGTGATATGCAGGTCGCGGCGGTTTCGCCTCGGCCCGCCGTCTTCGTCGTCTTCGGGCAGAATGTCGGCGACATACAAAAACGCGTTGCGCTCCAGGCCGATCTCGACAAACGCCGCGTCCATGCCGGGCAGGACGTTGTCCACTTTGGCTTTGTACAGATTGCCGACGACGCGCTGCTCGCGCTCCACATGCAGCTCGGTAAGCTGCTTGTCCACCAGAACCGCAATGCGCGTTTCCCGGTGATCTACATTGACAATGATTTCTTTGGCCATAACGTGCGTAAACTCAATTCTTGAAAATTAGCGCCCTGCCAGGTGCTGCCAGAAGCGGCGGAGCGGGCCGGGCGGGGAAGCGGCGGGGGCAGGGTCAGCCTCGGCCCGGCTTTCGCCGAGGTCCGGGCGGCCTTGCAGGCCCTCCACAACAATGGGATATTCGCCGGGGCGCAGAAGGCCCATGCGGCGGGCTTCGGACGCCACCCCGTCCGAGGTGCGAAGGTACGCGACCCGGCGCTCGAGGCGTGCGTTGCGGGCCGCAAGCAAAGCGGTCCGGCGGCGCGTCTCGGTAAGCTGCGCCGTCTGCCGGGTCGCCTCGCGGTAAGGCTTGACGGCTTTGGTGACCAGGCAGACGGCGAAAAACGCGGCCACGGCGATGAGGCCCAGTAACAGCGCAATGCGTGCCCACAAACCGGGAATAGGGCGCGGGCGGCGGGCGCGGGTCCGGCGGCGGGCCGCGCGGCGCGGTGCAAGTTCGTCAGTCATGGCGAGACAGTCTCACTTTAGGAAGTCTCATTCGGGGCGCAGAGGCTGGCCGATACGGTGGATTTTGATGAAATTGGTCGAGCCGGGCCGGCCGACGGGCACGCCGCCCGTAAGCACCACCGTGTCTTCGTTTTTGACGAAGCCCGTGCGGGACGCGGCGTCAATGCACGCCTGCATCATGCTGTCGGAGTCGTCGGCGATGTCTACCATCACCGGCTGAACCCCCCAAACGAGCGCCAAGCGCTGATACGTCTCCGTCCGATTGGTCGCGCAGATGATCGGGGCGCGGGGCCGGTAGCGGGACACCACCCGCGCGGTGCGGCCGGTCGCCGAAGCGGTCAAAATCGCCGTGCAGTTCAAATCCTGCGCGATGTCGCAGGTCGCCTGTCCGATGGCCCCGGTGATGGACTGCCCGGTATCGAAGCGCATTTTCTCGTCTAAAATCTTGGCGTAGTCCATCGAAGACTCGGTGTGAGTCGCAATCTTCGCCATCATCCGCACAGTCTCAAACGGATATGCGCCCATTGCGGTCTCGCCCGACAGCATCACGGCGTCCGTGCCGTCGAAAATGGCGTTCGCCACATCCGATACTTCCGCGCGGGTCGGGCGCGGGTTGCGGATCATTGAATCGAGCATCTGCGTCGCCGTGATCACCGGCTTGCCGGCGCGGTTGGATTTATGAATCAGCATTTTTTGGATGATCGGGCCTTCGTCAAGCGGCACTTCGACCCCGAGGTCGCCCCGCGCGACCATGATGCCGTCTACCGCGTCCATGATCGAGTCAATGTTGCCGATGGCTTCATGCTTCTCGATTTTGGCGATAATCGGGATTTTCGCGCGGGCCGCTTCGCAAACCCCGCGCAGGACGGCAATGTCATCGGACGTTTTCACGAACGACGCCGCGACATAGTCCACTTTCTGAGCGATACCGAACTTCAGGTCTTCCAAATCTTTGTCGGTGACGGCGGCAATCGGCAGCGAAACGCCGGGGACATTGACTCCTTTGTGGGATGTCAGCAGTCCGCCGACCACCACTTCGCAGACCAAAACCCCGCGCCGCTTGGACTTGACGACCAGCTCCAGCAGCCCGTCGTCGAGCATCAAGTGCGTGCCGGGAGTGACGGCCTCAAAAATCTCCGGCACCGGCAGGTTGACCTCATGCTCGTCGCCCGGCACATCGTCCATTGTCAGCGTCAGCGCCGCGCCCGGCACCAGCCGCACCCCGTCGCCGGCGACAGTCCCGACCCGCACTTTCGGCCCCGACAGGTCTTGCAGCAGCGCCAGGGGAACGCCGAGGTCCGCCGCGATTTCCCGCAGCGACGCCGCGACTGCCGCATGCTCGGCATGGGTTCCGTGCGAAAAGTTCAGCCGGGCGACGTTCATGCCCGCCTGCACCAGCAAGCGCAGGTTTTCCGGCGAGCGGGTGGCCGGACCGATGGTGCAGACAATTTTTGTTCGGCGCATGGGTTGATTATAACGCATTGCCGGGCGTTCGTCAACGCCCGGCCGGGGGTTCGCCTAGCCCATCGGGGATTTGAACCGCCGGTTTCCGCGCCGAGAAGCGCGGCGTCCTGGGCCGGGCTGGACGAATGGGCCGGAATCAAGTATACCCGGCAATCGGGCGGCCCGGCAATTCCGGCGCGGGGGCGTGCGTCAGCCGATCTCCGCGACTTTTGCCGCCAAAGCCTGCAAGTGTGCGCCGAGAGACTGCGCCATCTCGAGTTGGGGACCCCGGCAGGTAGGGCGCAGGCGCTGAAGGTCGGCGGCGAGAGCCTCGAGCGCCGGACGCAGCTCGCCGGACGTGAAGCGGGCCATGTCGCGGTGAACGCCGAGCAGGGAGCGCTTGTCCGTGCGCGGGGCGAACGCCACCACCGCGCCGTGGGGCCGGCTGTCCACGATCACCGGGGCCGCCGAGTATTCCACCGGCATCGGCTTGCCGTCGCGCCGCCAAAACACATCGTCGTCCACCCGGCAGCGCCGCCCCTGGGAAATCGCCCTCTGAATCGGGTCGTCTTCCAGCGTGCGCGGCGTGCCGTCGGCGCGGGAATGGTGAATGACCGCGTGCATGTCCCGTCCGCGCAGCTCTTCCGGGGTCCAGCCGAAAAGCTGCGCCCCGGCGCTGTTGATATAAGTGCACCGTCCCTGCGCGTCCATTCCGTACAGGCCGTGCAGGGTCGCTTCCAGCAGCGCCGTTCGCTCCCGCTCCTGGGCGGATAAAACGGCGGCTTTTTCCGCCGCCAGCGTTTCAATCCGGGCGGCCAGCTCGTCGCGCTGCCGCAGGGTGGTCCGCAGCTCGATTTCGGACATCACCAGGGCGGTCAAGTCTTGCAGCGCTTCAAACTCGTCCAGCGACCATTCGCGCGGATGGGTGTCAATCACGCAGAACGCGCCGAGCGTATCCCCTGCCGCCGTGGTCAGGGGAAAGCCGGCATAGGCTTCCACCCCGATGTCCCGGATCGCCTCGTTGTCTTTAAGCACGGCGTGATGACGGGCATCGGGAACAATCAGCGGTTTTTGGCTGACCACCGTGTGCTTGCAGAAAGAGTGGGACAGCGGGGTTTGCCGGGCTTCCGCGTACTTTGCGGGCAGCCCAACCGCGCTTTTGAAGAACTGGCGGTCGGCGTCCACCAAAGACACCAGCGCGACAGGAGCGCCGAGCAGGCGCACGGCCAGGCGGGTCAAGCGGTCAAACGCTTCCTCGGTCGGGGTGTCGAGCAGCGCGGTTTTGCGGAGCGCGGCCAGCCGGGCGGGGTCTTGAACAGGGTCAGGGGCCATAAGTCTTCGGCTTTCTGGGTGAGAGTTCAGCAGCAGAACAGTTGTATTATACCAGACAAACCCTGCCGGCGGACGGCAGCAGGTATAATCCATGCTATGCGGCGAATCTGGGGACTGGCGGACACGCACCTGTCGGGGGCGAAGCCGAAGCCGATGGACATTTTTGGGACGCACTGGCATGATCACCCGGCCAAAATCGCGCGGGCCTGCCGGGCGGTGGTGGAACCCGGCGATTTATTGCTGATGCCCGGCGATTTGTCGTGGGCGCTGAAACGCGCCGACGCCGAAGTGGATTTAGCCTGGCTGGCGGCCCTGCCCGGCATCAAAGTTTTGTGCAAAGGCAACCACGACTACTGGTGGGACTCCGACCGCGCTTTGGACTTTCCCGGCCTCCACGACACGCCCTATGTGACCGAAGACGGCATGCTCGGCATCGCGGGCACGCGCGGCTGGCACCTGCCCCCCCCGGACAGCGCCGACGCCGAGCGTTTGCAGTGCGAGAAAATCGTCGCCCGCGAAGTTCTGCGCCTATCCCGGCGCTTGGACGCCATCGCGCACTGCCCGCGCCGAATTGCGCTGCTTCACTACCCCCCGCTGGAAGCCTTTGCGCCCCTGCTGAGGCAGCATAAAGTCGAGACCGTCCTGTACGGCCATCTGCATCTCAGCGGCCGCGACTCCGTGCCCCCCGAAGACTGGTTCGGCCTGCGGACACTGTGCGTCGCCGCCGACCGCCTCCATTGGACGCCGCGCCTGGTCGGGACTTGGGAATAGTTCTGTTCGCCCGGTAAATATGCTATAATTACACTAGTTGGGAGACAATTTTATGCCTGGAATGATTGGTGTCGTCGTTGTCATCGTTTTGCTGCTGATCGTCATCTCGCTGATCCTGCGGTATGTGCCGCTCGGCCTGATGATTACGGCGATCTCGGCCGGGGTCAGCGGGGTCAACCCCGGCTCGCTGATCGGGATGCGGCTGCGGCGGGTGCCGCAGGACCGGGTGATCCTGCCGCTGATCGCAGCCGTGAAAGCGGGGGTCGGGGTCAATTTAAACCAACTGGAAACGCATTATTTGGCCGGCGGCAATGTGGACCGGGTCGTGCAGGCGTTGATTTCCGCGCACCGCGCCCAAATCCCTCTGCCGTTTGAGCGGGCCGCGGCGATTGACCTGGCGGGCCGCAATGTCCTCGAAGCCGTTCAGATGTCGGTCAACCCCAAAGTGATTGAAACGCCCAACGTCGCCGGGGTCGCCAAAAACGGCGTCGAGATGAAAGCGTTTGCGCGGGTCACGGTCCGCGCCAACATCGCCCAGTTTGTCGGCGGCGCGGGGGAGCAGACAGTTCTGGCGCGGGTCGGCGAAGGCATCGTCACCACCATCGGCTCGGCGGCGACCCATTTGGAAGTGATGGAAAAGCCCGACGCGATCTCTAAAACTGTTCTCGCCAAAGGACTCGATGCCGGCACGGCGTTCGAGATTTTGTCTATTGACATCGCCGATGTCGTCGTCGGCCAGAACATCGGCGCACGCTTGCAGGCCGACCAGGCGGAAGCGGACAAAAAAGTCGCTCAGGCCAAAGCCGAAGAGCGCCGCTCGATGGCCGTGGCCCGCGAGCAGGAAATGAAAGCGTACACCCAGGAAATGCAGGCCAAAGTGGTCGAAGCCCAGGCGCAGGTCCCGATGGCGCTGGCCGATTCCCTGCGCGGCGGCAACATGGGCGCGATGGATTACTACAATCTCCGCAACTTGCAGGCCGATACCGCCATGCGGAGCGGCATCAGCCGCGCCACCGGCGGGGCCGATGAAAACGGCGGCGCAGGCGGCTCCACCGGGCCTGTGGTGTAGCCCCGTTTAGCCTGTTGATTTCCGCGCCCTGTCATTTGAGAAAGCCTATCAATTCATGGAAGCTATCGGAGTTGCGATTGTGGTGCTGATTTGGGTCGTTTCCAGCCTCATCAAAGGCTTCAAATGGCTGCTGCGCCAAACCAACCCCGCGCCGTCCGTGCCGGCCCCGCCGCCGTCGGCCGCGTTTCCCCCGGCCGCGTTTCCCCCGGCCCCTGCGCCGTTTCAATCCCCGTATCCGGCCGCCCCGCGTCCGGTTCAGCCGGTCATGCGCCCCCCGGCGACAGGCACGCTTCAAGAGCAGATGGAACGCCTGGAAGAGCTGCGGGAAATGCGGACGCGGGCGGACACAGTGTACGCAAGGCAGCCGCAGGCCGGCGGGCCGGCGGTATACGCCGAGACCGACCGGCGCGACTTCGAGCGGCAGGAGTCGGCGCTGTTCGCCTCCGAGCCGGCCGCCCTCGGCGTTTCGCTGACCACCACGCCTGCGGCGGGGCAGCTCACTTCTGCGCCGAATGCCCTGTTCGGCGGCACCGACGACCTGATTCGCGCCATGATTTTGCAGGAAGTCCTCGGCCCGCCCCTGTCCCGCCGCCCCTCCTCCCTCCCCCGCCCCGCAAACACCCCATAGCAAACACTCCGTAGCAAACGCGCCATTGCAAAGACGCCATAAATACGGGTTTTTCCAGAACATTTTCCGGTTGGCACAAGTCCTGCATAGGAAATGGGTAGCCTTGCGTCCAAATAGTACGCTTTTGCGGAACGTGCACGCGGTTTGCACAGAAAAAGTACCGGGATTTCGAGTTTGTCCTAAATCCCCGCAAATTTGGCGGAAGCGGCGGGGCGTAATCTAGGTATACTCTGGAGTGTAAGGCTGAACGCTATGGAAAGGTACGTTGTCAACGATTGATTTCCTAATATGAATTCATTGATGTCTTATTTTCAGCAGGTGCCGATGCTGGCTGCCCTCCCGGAAGAAACCTTGAAGCGGCTGGAGCGGATTTGCGAGCAGCGCCAGTACCGCCGCCGCCAAATTGTTCACTTCGCCGATCAGCCCGGCGACTTTGTGTATCTGCTCTGCACCGGGCGGGTCAAGATCGCCCGCGTTTCCGAGCGGGGACGCGAGCTGACGCTGTACCTTTTGGAAGACGGCGCGATTTTCGGCGAGACCGGGCTAGTCGGAGCCAATGAGCCGTATGAGCTGGTGGCGGAAACGCTGGAAGATTCGCTGGTGGCGGTCTTTCGGCGGGCCGATATTCTGGCGGCGCTGGAGCACTCGGTCCTGGCGACTCGCGAGCTGCTCCGGGTGGTCAGCGCCCGGCGCATCCAGGCCGAAAACCAAGTCGCCGACTTGGTGTTTTTGGAAGTCCCCAAGCGCCTCGCCAAGCTGCTGCTGCGTCTGCACGAAGGGCAGACCGGGCGCGGGCGGTCGTCCCAAACCCTGCGCGGGCGGATGACCCACCAGGAATTAGCGAACGTCATCGGCAGCACGCGGGAAACCACGACGCTGGTGCTGAACGATTTCAAGCGTCAGGGCTTGATTGACTTTCTCGGGCGCAAAATTTTGATCACAAATCGGGTCGGATTGGAAGAATTGGTATTCAGCGACTTGCCGCATTGATTTGCCGCATAAACGGCTCGGTTTCGGGTATACTTTTCGTCGTTATGCGTATCACTTTGGTTCGTCACGGTCAATCCGAGTCCAATGCCGGATTGACCGATCACCTGGACAGTTTTCTCACCCCCCTCGGGCAGCAGCAGGCCGAGTTCACCGCACGAACCCTGAGCGGCGAAGGACTGACGCAGGCGTATGTGTCGCCGCTGCGCCGGACTCTGCAAACCATCGCGCCGTTCTGCGGCTTGACGGGCCTCCGGGCCGAAGTCTACGCCGACATCTGCGAGTTTTTTTCCGCCCACTGGCCTGGCTACAAAAACTTTCCCGGCCTCAGTCCCGACGAAATCACGCAGCAGTTCCCATTTGCTTTTTTCGGCGCGACGTTTCCGTGCAGCGCGGCGTGGTGGCCGCAGACGCTGGAAGACGATGCGCTGATGCAGGCCCGCGCGGCGCGGGTCCGCGACGCTCTGGTCCGCCTACACGGCGCGACCGACGACCATCTTTTGATTGTGTCTCACGCCGAAACGGTCGGCCGCTTGACCGAGGCGTTTCTGCACCTCACCGATCTCACCGAAGACCCGCCCTGGTCGGACAACTGCGGCATCACGCGCTTGCAGCTTTCCGACCCGGCGCGGCCGGCGGAGATGCTGACCCAGAACGACACCAGCCACCTGGCGTCTTTGGACCCCGAGGCGCAGGAATAAATGCGGCTTGATAAAATGCGGCTTGATAAAGCGCTGGTGACGGCCGGGATTTGCCGCAGCCGGGGGGAAGCGCAGTCGCTTCTCGACGCCGAGCTGATTTCGGTGGACGGCAAGCGCGGCTTGAAAGCCAGCGCCGTCCCTGCCGACGGAGCGGTGCTCGCGCGGCATGACGACGGCCCGCGCTTTGTGTCGCGCGGGGCGCTGAAGCTCGACGCGGCGCTGTCGGAGTTCGGCCTGGACGTTCAGGGCTTAAACGCGCTGGATGTCGGCGCGTCCACCGGCGGCTTTACCGAGTGCCTGCTCCGGCGCGGCGCGGCACAGGTCATCGCGGTGGATGTCGGGCACGGCCAGATGGCTCCTGAGATCGCTTCCGACCCGCGCGTGCAGTCCCGCGAAGGCGTCAACGCCCGCTCGCTTTCTCCTGCCGACTTCCCCCACCCGTTCGGCATCGTTGTCGCCGACGTGTCGTTTATCTCGCTGTCGCTTGTTTTGCCGGCACTAGCGCCGCTGCTGGCGGCGAACGGCGTTTTGGTCTGCCTGGTCAAGCCGCAGTTTGAGGTCGGCGCGGCGCACCTCGGCAAAGGCGGGATTGTGCGGAGCGACCGCGCCCGCGCGGAGGCGTTGGAGCGGGTCGTCCATGCCGCCCGCGCCGTCGGCCTTCGGGAAACGGCCCGCATCGTCAGCCCGATTGAAGGCAGCGACGGCAACATTGAGTTTCTTTTGCGCTTGGAGCCGGCCCCATGACCGAACCGATACTGACCGAGACAATGCTGACCGAGACAATGCTGACTGAGCCAATGCTGACCGAGACGCAGATTGCGGACCTCGTCGCCGCCGCCCGCGACGCGCAGATGTCGGCTTATGCGCCCTACTCAAACTTTGCCGTCGGCGCGGCGGCGCTGACCGGCGACGGCACCATTTACCGGGGCTGCAACATCGAAAACGCGTCGTTCGGCCTCACCGTCTGTGCCGAGCGGGTGGCGATTTTCCATGCCGTCGCCGCCGGCCGGATAGACATCGTTGCGGTCGCCGTCTCGACCGCCGCCCCCACGCTGTGCAAGCCCTGCGGCGCGTGCCGGCAGGTGATCGCCGAGTTTTCCCGCGCCCAAAGCCCCGTTGTCGTTGTTTCCACCACCCTGTCCGGCTTGTCTGCGACCGAGACCATCACCGACCTGCTTCCCGATACGTTCACGCTGCTGTGAGTTCCTCCCCCTGCACGGCAGCAGGAAAACGGCGGCGCGGCGGCGAACACTCCCACTATCACACTTCGGACCCGACGCGAGAGGATTATTCAATGAAGATCGGCATTTTTACCGCGCTGTTCCATGACAAGCCGCTGGAAGAAGCCCTGGACTTGATCGCCGAAGCCGGCATAGAGGCGGTCGAGCTGGGCGCAGGCGCGTACCCCGGCTCCCGCCATTTGGACGACTTCGGCGGGGTCGAGACTTTGATCAAAGACGGCGGGGCGCGGAAAAAACTGCGCCGGGCGATTGAAAGCCGGAAGCTGACACTGGACTCGCTGTCGGTCCACGGCAACCCGCTCCATCCCGACAAAGCGGTTGCCGACGATCACCACGCCGCTTTTACGAATGCCGTGCTGCTGGCCGAAGCGCTGGAGCTTGAAGTCGTCAACGGCTTTTCCGGCTGCCCCGGCGACAATTCCCGCGCCAAATACCCGAACTGGGTGACGTGCGCCTGGCCCGACGAGTACCGGGACATTCTCGATTACCAGTGGAAAAAAGTCGCCATTCCCCACTGGCGCAGGCAGAACAAGTTTCTCAAAGATCACAAAGTCAAGTTTGCGATTGAAGCGCACCCCGGATTTTTGGTCTACAACCCCGAGACCCTGCTGCGCCTGCGCGATGCCGCCGGCCCGCAGATCGGCGCAAACTTCGACCCGTCCCACTTTTGGTGGCAGGGCATTGACCCGATCCAGGCCGTGCGCGTGCTCGGCGCGGCCGGCGCGGTGTTCCATGTCCACGCCAAAGACACGCGCATTGACCCATACAATGCAAGCATCAACGGCACGCTCGATACCAAATCCTACGGCGACGTGCTGGGCCGCGCGTGGACTTTTCGAGCCGTCGGCTACGGCCATGCGCTGACCTGGTGGCGCGACTTCGTTTCCAATCTCCGCATGATCGGCTACGACGACGTGCTTTCGATTGAGCACGAAGACAGCCTGATGTCCACCCGCGAGGGCCTTTATAAAGCCATGGAAACCTTGAAAGCGTCGGTCATCGCCGAAAAGCCGGGCGAAATGTTTTGGGCCAAAAACTAAGTTCCAATTACGTTAGTTTCAACCGCAGCGGCTTACGGGAGAATATGATGGCAGCTTGCGCGGCCTGATTTCTATCTTTTCTTCTGCCGCTTTAGTGACGGTCTTCGACACCGAGAAGAATACTAGAAAGCATTTCTCAGAAAGAACCAGGAAAACACAAACAATGAAAACATCCTTTATCAAGATGATGACCGCAGTGCTGCCTGCTGCCGCGCTTGTTTTCCTCGGCTCCTGCGCTGTGCCGAGCGCTAAGGCGCAGGGGATCGGCGACATTTTGGACAAGGCCAATGAAACCGTCAACAAAGCCAAAGATGAGGCTGACAAAGCCACAGGCGGGCGTAAGGAGCCGAGTAAGAACAACAAGGACAGCAGCACGCCAAGCACAGACAGCACGCCAAGCACAGACAGCACGGACCGTTCGACTCAAAATGCCTTAGATGTCGCGAATTACACTGGTCCCAGCTCCACAAGTGTCGAAAAGCAAATCACGGCGTCGCTCCGCAAGATCGCGCCGAAGGGCTTTCGGCTGCTGGTTGTAAGCTGCAAGCCGGGCGCAGACCCGTCCAAACCCTATTCCTACACCAGCGCCTGCCTTGTTGGGCCGACAGGCAGCATGCACGCCACCAGTCTGCCGGCGATACCGGCGTCTGTCAATGCACAATTCGCGGTGCTCCGCAACGCCACTCAGCATGAAGGCAACGGAATGAAACTTTGGGAAGTCTGCAAAGTCGCCGTGTCTTCCGGCCTGACGCAGATATTTGGAGACGAGACTGACGGCATCTTCGCCTACGGCACCAACGGCACATTTGCGTTTGGCTACAAAGAATACAGCGGTGACCCAGGCAACGACAAGGTCTACAGGATGCCGGCGCCGCCTCAGCTTCTCGCCAAGTTCCAAGATGACAGCGTCCGCGCTGACCGCGCTGCAAAGGTAAGCGCGGCAAACCGGGCAAAGCAGGACCGGCTTGACCGCGAAGCGGACGCTTACGACAAAAGCCACGGAATTGTAGTGCAGGACTGGAAGTGTGAAAACTGCGGCGAGACTTATTCTTCCAAGCAGCGACCCGGCCTGTTTACGCCCGATAACTGCCCGAACGATCCGGCTGGGCCGCCCTTCCAGCGGCATCACTGGGTGCTGAACAAGTAATCAGGTCCTGCCCGGCTGACGCTGCTGACCTGGGTTCTTGACCGGATGGAGAGTGTTCGCTTCGCACCCGCGCGGGATTATGACTTGTGCCGGTGACAGCGAAGAAAGGATTCGCACTGCGGGTTCCTGATTTAAGGCGCTCCAATTATCGGTCATCGCCGAAACGCCCCGCCGATTTCTCGGCGGGGCGCTGTTTTTTTCGGCGGAGGTTTGGGCTAATAGTCAAGAATTTTGTCGGCGCGGAACACAATCGCCGCAAGCTCTCCTTCCGCCGCAAGCTGTGCGCCGGGGACCGTCTCGCCCGGCTCGACGCCGCAGACGCGGGAGCAGTGCGGACACAGCCGAATGCGGCCGCCGGCCTGAGCGAGCTGCGTCAGCGCCTCTCCGAGACTGAGCGAGGGCATGGACGGCATCGCCGATGCGGCCGGCAGGCGCTTCGAACTCCACGCCTGCTTGGCGAGGTTGGGGCCGCTGGAGTCCAGCATCAGCGTCACATCCGCGCCCATCCGGCGCAGCGCCCCGGCCAGTCCGATCCCCATAAACGCGGAATGCAGCGCGTGTTCCCCTTCCGAGCTGCTGAGGTGGACAACGATATTCTGCGGCTTCGGCGGTGCCGCCTCGGCAGCCGGCGCAAGCGCCGCGCCGGCGGCCAGCGCCAGGCCGGTTCGGCCCAAAACCCGGCCCGCCTCGCGCCGGCTGATCGGCTTGCTCCCCGAGCCGCCGGGCGCATTTGTCTTTTGAATCACTGAGTTTCTCTTTTCTGTAAGCGGTGTTAAAACGCCTGGTACTGGCCGAAGCACGGCTGGTCGGCGGTCGGCTGAATTGTTACGGCGTAGCGCTCCCATTTGGCGTGGCCGTCGGCGAAGCCGTAGTTTGCGCCGTCGGTGTGGCGCTCCGACGCCGGGGCGTACATGCCGTTGGGGTTCGGGACGCAGGCGGCAATGGCCGTCGGCGGTGCGCCGGGGTAAATCTCGCCGAGCCAGGGATGGATATGCACGTCGCAGAACTTGGCGTCGCGCTCCGCGACATAAATCGTCTGCGACGGCGACTGGACCTGGGCCAGCGTCGCCCCGAACAGAAAATACGCGTTGACTAGGTACGACGTGATGCCGGGCGCAGGGGTAGACGCCAGCGCGTCGCAGGTGTTCGGCGCGGTGCCGATGGTTTTGCCGTGCGGGTCGGGGTCGTCCGGGCAGACAAACAACTGCTGCTTCAGGCTGCCGCTCGGGTCGCTGCCGCCGGCGATATACGGCATGATCTTTTGGAACGGCGAGCCGTAATCGTCGGCCTCGTCCTGGCCGTTATCGTCGTCCACCGCCGGGTTCCCGACGGCGGGGTGCTCCTGCGGAAACTTTTCGTCGCTGTCCTGCACATACTGGGTCAGCGCGAGGCCGATCTGCTTTTGGTTGGACAAGCACGAAGTCCGGCGGGCGTTTTCGCGGACTTTCTGAAAGACGGGAAATAAAATCGCGGCAAGAATCGCCACAATGGCGATGACGACAAGAAGCTCAATCAGCGTAAAGGCGCTGACTCGTTGGGTGCGTTTCATGGGTTCTCCTGTGACTGAATGCTGACTAAATGATGGGAAGCAGTCACAGGAAACGCGGCGGGCGGGGAAGCGGGGAACGCGCGAGCGTCATCAGACGCGCCGAGACGGCAGGATAAACGCAGGCAAAATAGCGGGGCGGCAGGACAGAGACCGGGGCGGGCAGAACCGCGTGCGGGGACCACACCAGCGCGGCAAGAACGGCGTCCGGCTTCGGCGACGGCTGAATGCCGCAGCGGCAGGACGGCTGCGATCCGTGGCTGCGGCAGCAGCTCATCCCCGGCATCGGCGTTCCCATCGCGCACATCGGGCAGCGCGGGGCCGCTTGGCGGAGGGAAGGTGCTGCGGCAGGCTGCGCTTTCGGCAGGGCGCGGACGCAGGGCGCGGCGCTCCCCAGCGGCAGCAGCGCCCAAACGAGGGCCAGCAGGCAGGACAGCCGCCGAAGCCGATAATATGTGCCGGAAGTCATTTCGCAGAGATTATGCCATATTTTGCCGGCAAAATCACCTAACCGTTTGGGTCGTCAATCAGCGACTGCAAGCGCTCGGCCAGCGCCGGGGGATAACGCCGCGTCCAGGACGCGTCTATCAGGCCGATGTCAAGGAGGTCACACAGGTGAACGCGATCCACAATCCTATGCGCCACCAGCTTGGTCTGCACCAGGGCTGCCAGCGGCAAAACAGCGAACGTCCCCAAGCGAGCCGCGTCCCGACAGCCGGGGTTCGGCATTAGATCGGTTTCCCCGACTTTTTCATCGGCAAAGATCAGCCGCAGGCGTGTTCGCGGGCTGCCGCTTGGCCCGTCCAGAAACAAATCCTCGCGGGGAGCCGCAGGAACAAAGCCAGCGGCTGCCAGGGCCGCAGTCGCCGCCGCAAGATCGGCGCGTTCAATCAGCAGGTCCACGTTCGGCGTGTTACGCTCGCCGCCATCGCCGAATGCCTCCACCCAAAGCATAACCGCATTGCCGCCGGCCACGGCGTAGGCAATCTCGGCGGCCTCCAGGGCGGCAGCGGCACGCACCAGCCGCTCGCGAACTTTCGTCACCGCAAGCGCCATACGGTCCAAATTGCCCAGTCCGCTCATCGGACTGCCGCTTCCATCAGCGTCAGCGTTTGAGCGTCGGCGTCGAGCGCCGCACGGACGCCGAGGGGCAGGGCGTAGTTTTCAGGCACATGGCCGAAAGGAAAGCCGGTTACAGCGGGCTTTCGGTAGGGCGCAAGCAGGTCAAACCAAATCTGCCGCATCGGAACGGTTTCGCGGTCATCGGCGTCAGTGGCCTGCCCGACCACAAAGCCCGCAGCGGCTTCGAGCAGTCCGGCGGCGGCCATCTGCGCCAGGTAACGCTCGATTCGATACGGCGCTTCGCCGATGTCTTCGATGAGCAGCAGCTTCCCGGCGGTTTCAAGCTGATACGGCGTCCCAAGCGTCGCCGCCGCCAGCGACAAGCAGCCGCCGCACAGCGGGCCTTCGGCCCGGCCCGGAACCAAAGTCTCGGCGGCGTGTCCGGGCACAAGTCCGGCAGGTTCAGGTGACTGCAACAGCCGAAGCTGCCAGTCCAGCAGCGCCGGAGCAAGCGTGCCCAGCTCGAACACCAATGGCCCATGCAGGGCGACCGTGCCGACTTGCTGTGTGAGGGGAAGAAGCAGCGAGGTCGTATCTGAATAGCCGATGACCATCTTCGGCGGCAGCGAGGCCAAAAACTCCCAATCCAAAAACGGCCACAAGCGGCAGGCCGACGACCCGCCGCGAGCGCACCAAAGAACATTGATTTCAGGGTCGGCGTAAAATTGGGTAAATTCGGCGGCGCGAACTTCGGGAGTTCCCGCGTGGTGGCCCACGCGGGCGCGGGTATGCGTGGCTTCGGCGATTTGGAAGCCGCGCAGCTGAAGCGCGGCGATCCCGGCGTCCAAAAGCGCAGGTTCGACGGGCGACGACGGGTTCACGAGGCCGAGGGTGCCGCCGGGCGGCAGGGCTTTCGGGAGGCGCACGGGTTAAATTCCGCCGCCGGAGATGTTTTCGTCGGGGCAGGGCTGCCACGACTGAGCGCACATCTCGTCGAACTGCGCCAGCAGCGGCTTTTCGGGGAGCTTGTCCCACACGGTATCCAGCGCACGCAGAATGCGGTCGGGGTGCTGCTCTTCTTCCATCACTTCCAGCCGGCACTTCAAATCTTCGATTTCTTTCAGCGAACGGCGGATAATCTCGCCCATCGGATCGGCATTGCCGAGCGCCTGGTCCATGACCTGCTGTGTGGACCGCTCGGAGATATGCTGCCCATCCTGCACCAAAATACGGCCGGGGACGCCGACGACGCTGGTATTCGGGGGAACGTCCCGCGTCACGACCGCGTTGGCCCCGATCCGCGCCCCGTCGCCGACCGTGATGTTGCCAAGCACTTTCGCGCCCATGCCGAGAAGAACATTGCTGCCGACCGTCGGGTGCCGCTTGGTTTTTTCCAGCGAAGTCCCGCCGAGCGTGACTTGGTGGTACATGAGAACATCGTCGCCGACTACCGCCGTTTCGCCGATCACGACCCCGGCCCCGTGGTCAATAAAAAAGCGGCGTCCGATAGTCGCCCCCGGATGAATTTCAATGTTTGTGAGAAACCGGCTCCACTGCGACAGCACTCGGGCAGGAAAAAACCAGCCTCGGCGATAAAAGCTGTGGGCGATCCGGTGATAAAAGAGCGCCCAAAATCCGGCATAAGTCAGCACCTCGGGAAGCGACCGGGCTGCCGGGTCTTTGGTGAAAATCGTTTGAATATCTTCGCGCAGGTAATGAAACACGCCGTTGTCCTTTGCCGCTTCAACAAGGACCTCGGGCCGACAGTTCCCTTTGCGGCGGATAAAGTTGTTATTTTAAGGCGGGGCGGGTATAATCAGTATGATTTACATGATTAGTATGCCCCGCCGCCGGATTTTCACACCATTTTCATTTTTGCGAGACACAATAAAACATGCCTGAGCCGCCGAAAGAATTTTCGCTGAAGGACCATTTCTACGGCGCAGCGACCGTCGGGGAGCGCGGGCAGATCGTGATTCCGGTGGAAGCGCGGAAGCGCTACGGGATCGAGACCGGCGACAAGATACTTATCATGGGCGCTCCGCACGAGCGCGGCTTGATGCTGGTGAAAATTGATGCCCTGCGGGAATTTATGACGGCGATTTTATCGGATTTGTCGGAAATGGAGCAGGAAATCGCGGCGGGTGGCCTGCGTCCGGCAAAAACGGAGGATGACATCTCTTGATCCGAGTTTCCTTGATTTTGCTGACTGGGATTATGCTGACCATCGGCGGCGGCCTTGCGGCGGTGTCCCCCGCCCCGCTGGCCGCGCAGACTCCCGCTCCGCCCGCGCAGCCTTTGACCCTGGACCGGGTGCTGGAAATCGCCCTCGGCAGCAACTCATCGGTCCGGCTGGCCCGCGAGCGGGCAATCAAAGCCCAGCAGCTTATCCAGGAAGCCAACGCCGGCGGTTTGCCGGCCATTCGCGTGGACCTCGTAGACACGCTGTCATCCAACAAGACTTTCGGCACGGCGGCGGGCGGCAGCAACTCGGCCGGCACCCTGCCCGGCGGCGGGGCTATCCCGGTCATCACCGACACCGGCGGCGGCAATGCGACCGGCGTGGTGTCGAGCGGCGGCGGCGGCACGGCCACCGGGGCCGGAGCGACTTCCACGGGAACAACAGCCGTCGGCACGACGACCTCCGCCGGGGCGGCCGCCGGCACAAACTCCATCCCGACCAACACGACCCTCAGCGGCGGCGGAACAAGCAGCGGCACGGGAACAAGCACTTCGGGAACGGGCACCTCGGGGACCGGCACAGCCGGGACATCGGGAACGGGAACGTTCGGGACGACGGGGCCGACAGCGAAAGTGTCCGGCGGCGACCTGCCGCCGATCATGCAGCAGTACTCGGCCGCGACCGGCAGCGTCAAGCCGCGCGACACGACCACCACCGGGACAGGCACCGGCACCGGGCAGCAGGCCGGCAACGGCTCGTTCAACACCGGCACGACCGGCCATTCCAACAACTACAGCGCCCGCGTCTCGGTGACACAGGGAATTGATTTGTTCAAGCTGGTTCCGGCGGCGCAGGATGTCGAGCGGTTCACCCGCGACTTTTATGTCACCGACTTGGAGCGCGTCCAGAACGAAACCGCGCTGTCGGTCAAAAACCAGTTTTTCAATGTCCTGCGGGACCAGGAGCAGGTCGTCGTGGACCGCCAGCAGGTCGCCGCCGACGAGGAAAGCGTCCGGGTCACCCAGGCGCGGGTCACCGCCGGGGCCGCCGCCCAGTTTGACCTGCTGACCGCCCAGACAACCCTGTCCAACGCCCGCCAAGTGCTGTCGTCGGCGCAGAACACGCTCACGCTCGCCCAAGTCAACTTAAACAACCTGCTCGGGCTGGACCCCGACGCGCCGGTCGCGCTGGCCGCCCCGGCTCTGCCGCCGCTGACCCAGACGTTCGACAAAAATGCCTTGACGCAGACCGCCTTCGCCCGCCGCCCCGAGCTGCGGCAGGCGAGCAACAACGTTTTGATCGCCAAGCGCCTGGTGAAGCTGGCCGGGGCCGGCCTGCTGCCCTCCTTGAGCCTTGTCGGCGCGGGCAACTACAACGGTTATGTCGCGTCCGGCTCGCATTCCACCGCCAGCCTTTCGGCGGTTTTGGGTATCCCGCTGTATGACGGCGGAACGTCGCGGGCGAAAATCAAGGAAGCCCAATCCGACGAGCGCTCGCAGGAAATCACTCAGGGCCAGCTTCAGGAAAATGTCGCGATTGAAGTCCGGCAGGCGCTCTCGAATATCAACGACGCCCAAACGCGGGCCGCTTCGGCGGGACTCGGGGCGCAGCAGGCCGCCGAAGCGTACCGCTTGGCGAATGTCCGCTACCAAAACGGCATCGGCACGATTTTGGACGTGGTCAACGCTCAGGCCCAGCTTGCTCAGGCCCGCTCCAATCTTTTAAACGCCCAGTTTGATTACCAAACATCGCTGGCCCAGCTTACCCGCGCCCTCGGCGGGCGCTAGGGCCGGCGTGCAGATTTAGGAAAGACAGCATGACTTATCAGCGTGCCGCAGCGGCACTCGCCTGTATTTTATTGGTCTCAGCCGCCGGGTGCGGCCCGAAAAAAGCCGACGGCGGCGGGGGGGCAGGCGGCGGCAAAAAAGGCGGCGGCGCTGCCGGGCCGAACGCGCCGCTGCCTGTGGAAGTGCAGACTGTCGCACGCGGCACGATTGCCGACGCCGTGCCGGTCACCGGCAGCATCGCCGCGTTGCAAGACGTTCAGCTTTCCGCCCGCGTGTCCGGCCGGGTGGTGGCCGTCGTCGTCCGCGAAGGCCAGATTGTCCGCGCCGGGCAGGTCGTGGTCCAGCAGGACGCGGCTGACCTGGAAGCCAATGTCCGGGCCGCCCAGGCCAATGTCGCCCAGGCGCAGGCCAATGTGTCGTCGAACCTCGCCAAAGTTTCCCAAGCCCAGACCAACTACACCCTGGCCGTGCAGACCGCAAAGTCGGCGGTCGCGCAGGCCCGCGCCCAGGTCGCCAGCGCCAATCAAAATTACCAAAAGATCAAAGGCGGCTCGCGGCCCCAGCAGGTGCTTCAATCCAAAAGCCAGCTTTTGCTGGCGAAGGCGAATTTGGACAACGCCCTGATTATTCTGAACCGGAACAAAAGCCTGTACGCGCAGGGGGCCATCGCCAAAGCCGACCTTGATACCGCCCAAACCAACTACTCCGTGCAGTCGCAGACCTACGCCAACCAGCAGCAGTCGTTGTCGCTGACGTTGCAGGGCAACCAATCCGAAGACATCGCGGCGGCGCAGGCCCAGCTCCAGCAGCAGCAGGCGAACTTGCAGACGGCGATTGCCAACCAGCAGACCGTGCAGGTGCGCCGCGACGACATTGTCGCCGCCCAGGCCGCCTTGCAGCAGGCCCGGTCCGCCGTGCAGCAGCAGCAGGCGACCCTCGCCTTTGACCGGCAGCAGGTCGCCTACACCCAGATCAAGTCGCCGATGGATGGCATTGTGGCCGCCCGCACGGTCGAGCCGGGACAGATCGCTTCCCCCGGCGCGAACTTGATGCGGATCGTCAATGTCAAAACCGTCTATTATGAACCGACCGTCTCCGAAACCGACTTTTCGAAAACCGGGGTCGGCAACCCCGTGCTCGTCAACGTAGACGCCTTGCCCGGCCGCCAGTTCAATGGCGTCGTCAAAGCCGTTTACCCCGCAGCATCGAGCGGCAGCCGGCAGTTTACGCTGCGGGTCGCCGTGCCGAACCCGACCGAGGAGCTGCGCCCCGGCATGTTCGCACGGGGATCACTGCTGGCTTCCATTCACCGCAATGCCGTCGTCGTCCCCGTGAGCGCCCTGGTGCCGGTCAGCAGCGAGGCGGCGGCGGCGTCCAGCATCGGCACCGCCACCGGCGGGACTGCCCTGCCCCCGCAGCAAGTGTATGTGGTCGGCCCGGACAAAAAAGCTGCCGCCCGCAAAGTCGGCGTCGGGATCGTCACTGCCGCCCAGGCCGAGATCACGGCGGGCCTTGCGCCCGGCGACACGCTGATCACGGTCGGCCAGGGCCAGCTTCTGCCGGGCCAGCCGGTCAAGATTATCACTGCCGCCGGCGGTGTAGAACCGGCGGCGCAGTAAAGATTTTAGGACCGGCACTGGAAGTGCCGGTTCCTCACAGGGGTCACTTGTTAGAAATACCGAGGTTTTTATGGGACTGACACGCCTTGCGATCTCCCGCCCCGTCGTCATTTTGATGATGGTTTCCGCGTTTCTCGTGCTCGGGATCGTCGCCTACTTTAAGCTGCCTGCCGAGCTGAACCCGAAAGTGGACTTTCCGCGCGTCACCGTGCGGACCACCTACGCCGGCACCAACCCGCAGGAAATGGAAACGCTGATTACCAAGCCTATTGAAGACGCCATTTCGGGCGTCTCCGGGGTGCAGGAAATCGATTCCTACTCCCAGCAGGGCGTGTCCACCGTGTCGGTGCAGTTTTACTTCGGCACCAATCTTGACACCGCCGATGCCGACGTGATCCAAAAAGTAGACGCCATTCGGAAAAGCTTGCCGCAGGCGTCCGATTCGCCCGCCGTGCTTAAAGCCGATACCAGCGGGCAGCCGATCATGCACATTGCGATGCAAAGCAAGCTGCGCCCGGAGCGGCAGCTTCAATCGCTCGCCACCAGCATTGTCCAGCCGGCGCTCGAGCAGGGCACCGATGTCGGCACCGTATCGGTCGCCCAGGGAGCGCTGCGCGAAATCCGCGTGTCCGTTCCGGCGTCCCGGCTGGCCGCTTACGGCATCACCCTTCCCCAGCTCGCCCAGGCCATCGGCAATGCCAATGTCAATGTCGCCAGCGGCTTTATTCAGTCCGGGTCCCAGTATTACAACGTCCGCTTGATCGGCGAGTTCGCCAGCGTCAGCGAAATCCGCAATCTGAAGCTGAACTTCGCCGGAACCACGGCCGCCGGAACCACGACAAGCGGCAGCACAGCGGCGAACGGCAGCGGCACGGTGACCGGCGCGGCGTCGGGGCAGCAGGTGATTGCCCTCGGCGACATCGCCACCGTGCAGGACGCGGCTTCGGAGCAGA
The DNA here is from genome assembly GCA_965246745.1 of Capsulimonadaceae bacterium. GTDB lineage: Bacteria > Armatimonadota > Armatimonadia > Armatimonadales > Capsulimonadaceae > JANXMY01. The sequence goes on along the minus strand of OZ251980.1, from coordinate 46,807 downwards.
CGGAAGAGTCGTTTCTGAACGGGCAGCCGTCCATCGGCATTGACGTGCTGAAAACCACCGACGGCAACACGCTGGCGGCCGTCGCCAGCGTCAAGCAGCAGATCAAAAAGCTCGGCGCGGTTCTGCCGCCGGACATCACGTTTACGATCTCGACCGACCAATCGGAGAACGTCAATTCCAACCTCAACGATGTCGTCGTCTCGCTGGTGCTCGGCGCGATGCTGGCGATTTTGGTTGTGTTTATTTTTCTGCACAACATTCGCGGCACGATTATCATTGCCATCGCCATCCCGACTTCGATGATTGCGACGTTTATTCCGATGTACGCGCTCGGCTTCACGCTGAACACGCTGTCGCTGCTCGGCTTGTCGCTGGCGGTCGGCATTCTGGTAGATGACTCGATTGTCGTGCTGGAAAACATCAACCGGCACCTGGCGATGGGCGAGGAGCCGCAGGTAGCGGCGATTAACGGCCGCTCGGAGATCGGCTACGCGGCGATCACGCTGACCTGCGTGGACCTTGTCGTCTTTCTGCCTATCGGCTTTATGGGCGGGGTCATCGGCGAGTTCTTCCGCTCATTCGGCATCACTGTTGCGTTCGCGACGCTGTTCTCGCTGTTCGTGTCGTTCACCCTGACCCCGATGCTGGCGGCCCGGTGGTACAAAAAAGGGGACAAAAACGAGTTCGACCACGGGTTCGCCGGCGCGTTCGACCGAAACTTCCTCAAATTCGAAGACTTTTACCGGCGCGTCCTGCGCGGGGCGCTGACCTTTGCGTATGTGCCGCGCTACAAGCGCGTCGCCGGCCCCGCGCCGGGGCTGCCCGCGCGGGTCGCCGGCGGGTTCTTCGGCTGGCTGCTGCGCGGCCCGGTGCTGGTGCTGCTGGCGGGCAACTTGTTTTTGTTCGCCATTTTCGGGCTGCTCGGGAAAAATCTCGGCTTCCGGTTTGCCCCTGACCAGGACCAGGGGCAGGTTTCCGTGCTGGTGCAGGCCCCGGCCGGGTCGTCGCTGGCGTTTACCCAGCGCGTCACCGACCAGATTCAGAGCGTCATTCAGAGCAACGCGGACCTGAAGCACGATACCAAATTTGTCACCACCACCGTCGGCGATGCCGGGCCGGGGCAGAATGCGACCGGCACCCAGTATGCCCATGTGGACCTAACGCTGTTTGACCGCAAAAGCATACTCGACAGCGTGCAGTTCTGGAAGCATGAGCCGCTTCGCACCCGCTCGGATGTGGAAGTGGCCGACCAAATCGCCAAGCTGACCCAGGGGATTGCCGGGGCGCGGATACAGCCCGCCAATGTCAGCGGCTTCGGCGGCGGCGCTCCGCCGCTGGAAGTGGATTTAACCGGCCCGGACTTTAATCAGCTCCAAGCCGCAACCAAAGTGGTGCAAAAAATTGTGACCGATACCCACGGCACCTACAACGTGGACAACTCGTTCAAAAACGCCCAGCCGGAAGTGGAAGTGCGGCTCGACCGGACCAAAGCGCCCGAGTTCGGCCTGAGCTTGCAGCAGGTGGCGCAGGCGCTGGCCGACTCGGTCGCCGGCAACCAGCAGTACCAGTACCGCGACCCCGCCGACGGCCAGCAGTATTACATCCGGGTGCAGCTTGCCGCCGCCGACCGCTCCAACCCGCGAGCGATCTCCAGTGTCATCGTCGGCTACCAGAACGGCAATCCCGTCCATCTCGGCGACGTTGCCAGTGTCACGCTCGGCTCCGGCCCGGTCAAAATTGATCGCTTGAACCGCCAGCGCAAAATCGCCGTCACCGCTAACCTGCGCCCCGGCTCCCCGCCGGGAACCGTCGGGGCGGAGATTGACGCCAAGCTCAAAACCCTGGATTTGGGCCAGGTCACTTACTCGCTCGGCGGCGAGTCGAAGACCATCGGGCGCGAAATCGGCTATCTCGGGACGGCGTTCTTTCTCGGCATTATTTTGACGTATATGCTGATGGCGGCGCTGTTCAACAACATGATCTATCCGCTGTCCATCATGCTCTCGCTGCCGCAGGCGTGGGCCGGGGCGATCATCGCGCTGACTGTGGCCCACGAGCCGCTGTCACTGATTGCCATGATCGGCATTGTGTACCTCAATGCCATCGTCAACAAAAACGCGATACTTTTGGTGGACTACACCAACACGCTGCGGGGGCGCGGCTACAAGCGGCTCGATGCGATCTTGGAAGCCGCTCCCATCCGTCTGCGCCCGATTTTGATGACGACCCTGACCATTATCGTCTCGACTCTCCCGACCGCTTTGGCGCTCGGGCGCGGCGCAGGCTTCCGGCAGTCGCTCGGCGTCGCCGTCACCGGCGGCATCATTTTGTCGCTGCTGCTGACCCTGATTATCGTCCCGTGCGCGTACTTCCTGTTCGACAACTTCTCGACCTGGCTGGGCCGGGTCATCTGGCACCGCCAAATCCCCGCCGAAGCCCTGGCTTACGGCGGCACGGATTTGGACGCCCGCACCGAGACCGAGCGCCGCCGCGACGCAGAGGCTTTGGACTAGGCCCCTCCCGCGCTAGGAACCCCTCCCGCCCTGCTTCGTTCCTCACTTCGCGGGGTCCCTCCCCTGTCAGGGAAGGGCCAGAGAGGTTCGGAAGGCCACAGCGAGTGCCCCCGCCGCCTGGCCTAAATCTGAATTGCCTTTCCCTGACAGGGGAGGGACCCCGCGAAGTGAGGAACGAACGAAGCAGGGCGGGAGGGGTACTAATCCTTATACTCCCGCCAAAGCCCCTCGAACTCTTCGACCATTTCCGCTAGAACATCAAAGCCGCCCTGCCAGAACTGCGGGTCGGACAAATCCACACCCACCCGGTCCATCAGCTCCTGCGGCGTCAAGCTCCCGCCGAGCGCCAGCATCGCTAGGTACTTCTCGGCAAACGCCGGGCCGCCGACCTTTGCCTGCTGATACAGCGACAGCACGAGAAGCTCGCCGAATGAGTACGCATACACATAAAACGGCGACGCGATAAAATGCCCGATATACGACCACCAGAGTTTATGCTCGTCGCCCAAAACGACCGAGTCGCCGAACATCGCCTGCATCTCCGCCTGCCAGTACTCCCCAAACTGCTCCGTGGTCAGCTCGCCCTGCTCCCGGCGGTGCCGGTGGATTGCCAGCTCAAAACGGTACATGGCGGTTTGGCGCGGGATCGTCGCAAACGCCCCTTCAATCTTCTCGGCGTACAGCGCCAGCTTGTCTTTCAGGGACGCCGACTGCACCGCCCGCTCAAAGACCAGCATCTCGCCGAACGTGGACGCCAGCTCGGCCAGCGGCAGCGTGCCGTGGAAGTTCAGCAAAGACTGCTCGCGGGACAGCGACGCATGGACGCCGTGGCCCAGCTCGTGCGCCAGGGTCATCACATCTTTCATGCGCCCCAGATAGTTCACCAGCACATACGGATGCGTGTCCGGGGTCACATACGAGCAGAACGCCCCGCTCGCTTTGCCTTTGGTCGCCGGCGCGTCAATCCAGTTTTTGTCGAAAAACTCGGCGGCCCGGTCCCGCATCTGCGGCGAGAACCCGCCGAACGCGTCCAAAACAATAGCCTGCGCTTCAGGATAAGTGATGGTGTCTTCGGCTTCAAACAGCGGCGCATAGCGGTCAAAATGAGTCAGCGTTTCCACGCCTAAAATCTCGCGCTTTAAGTGGTAATAGCGGGCGGCCAGCGGATAATTGCGCGTCACGGTTTCAACGACCAAACTCACGGTCGCTTCGTCCAGCTCATTGGCCTCATGCCGCGCGGCCTGCGGCGTCTCGTACCGCCGCAGGCGGTCTTTGACGCTTTTGTCTTGCAGCAGCGTGTTGAACACATAGGTCAGTGTCCGGGCATGATCTTTCAGCCCTGCCGTGAAGGCTTCGGAGGCGGTCCGGCGGACTTCCCGGTCGCCGTCCATAAACTTCGCCGTGATCTGCGCCAATCCCAGTTCCTGTCCGTTCCAGCGAAAAACGGCGTTTGAGACCGTTTCCTGGAACAGCCGCCCGAACGCCCGCCCGCCGGTGTTCGCCAGCTCTTCCATCAGCCGCTCCTCGGCTTCAGGCAGCAGATGGGGCCGTCCGGCCCGCACGACGCCGAGAAAGTGCTTATACGGCGCAATCTCCGGCGTGTTCAGCAGCGGAGCCAGCACATCGTCCGCGACGGCGGCCAGCTCCAGCTCAAAAAACAGCAGCGGCAGGGACAGCCGCGTTCCCTGCTCGCGCATTTTTTGCAGAAACGCCCCCCGCGCCGGGTCTCCGGTGTCGCCGGAGAACAGCAGCGAGGCAAACGCCCTCGGCTTGGCCGACTCCTGCTGAATTTGCTCGTATTCCCGCAGCGCCGCTCCGAGCGTTTCTGCGGTCAAGCTCTCGGAGACGATTTTGCCTCGGTACTCGGCCTCGAACCGCTCCGCGCGGCTGTGCGTCGCCGCCAGCGCATCGGCCAGCTTCGGGTCATCCACGCCGGCAAACAAATCGGCCAAGTTCCAATGCGCGTCGGCATGGAGGTCTTTGATTTCGGAAGTCACTTAGGTATCTCATTTCTTGCTTGGTGTTCGGGTCTTAAGAGACCCCATCAGCGCGACGACCGCGCGGGCGACAGTCAGCGCCGCTTCGGCATCAGCTTCCTGCGCTGTTTCGCCCCGATGGATAATGCTGTTGCGCTTTTTGTAGCTTCCGTCAAGCTTCTGCCATAAGTCGCCGTCTGCACGGGCCAGGGACCGCCCGGTCATCAGAAACAAAACGGCCGTCATCTTGTTTTTCATGCCGAAGCGCGTGTCTTTCAGCGACTCACGCCCCGCCGCCCATTCACCGGAAAGCGCCTCGTCTACAATTTTCTCGTACTTCGTATTGAACGTCGCATCAATCGTGCTCCAGCAAAACAACACACACTCGCGAAAACGCCCGTCCCGCCGCGCCTGCTCCGCATCCAGCAGAAACAAGCGCGAAACTTCGGGGTCATTTTTCCCTGCCAAACCGTTTTTTACCGCTCTGGCGAGAGAACCTCTGCTTCTTACAGCCGGAAGTATTGGAGGATCGGCTTCGAAGCGCAGGTCTTCTGCCCAGCGGGACTGCGAGCCTGTCTCGACAAACACAAAAGGACTGGCCTGAGATTTTGTCAGTTCAACAACGGAAGATTGCTGTGCTTCGGCGCGATACCAGCGCAGCAGGCGGTTCGTTCGACTTAGCAGCAAAGTCGCTTCGCGGTTTTGCAGGGCCAGGTGCCGCTCAAGTTCCAGGGCTGCGGGAGCGTCGAACTCGGAGGAAACAGTTGTGCGCTTTGTATTTTGCTGCGCGACATACTCTTCCCGAAGATAAACTGTTCCTCCTTCTGCCCCAGTCGAATACGGCCCGCTCGGGAGACGCAAAAGATACGGCAGCATAAAAGAAACGTGAACCAGCATAACCCATCTATCCTTAGAAATGCAAAAAGAAACATGAATAAATGGTGCACCGAGGCTAGGCAAAGACCAAACGGAACTTTCCTGAAAAGCCTTTTTTGTCGGCGAAAGAATGAAGCTCGGCAAGATACTTATCTTCGACGCGCCCAATGTCCAGCCCGGTCGGAAACGAAACGTGAGCCACAAGCCATTCGCCCTGCTGAAAAACGTCGGCGCGGACTTGATGGTGATCGCTCTCAAATGTCTCGACATAGCGCCCATAAGAGTCCCTCACGGCGCGAGCAAATTTCGTGTCAGTCAAAAACGGCATTCTTTTACTCCTTCCCTTCGGTGAGCAGTGTTCTATTATTCTACCAGATACTTAGCGCGTCGGCGACATTGTGAAAAAAGTTGCAATGTCCGGCAGGGGATGGGTACAATGTATGCAGAGGTAACTGGAAATGGCGGCAATCGAAGCGCGGCAAAACCCACTCGCGGCAGGCGTGAGGCAGACCAAAATCATCCTGGAAATGATCAAGTTCGAGCACACGGTGTTTATGCTGCCGTTCGCCTTGATGGCCGCCGTTATCGCCGGGCACCACGACTGGCTCGGGCTGGCCCGCAAGCTGCCCTGGATACTGCTGGCGATGGTCGGCGCACGCTCGGCGGCAATGGCGTTTAACCGCATTGTGGACCGAAAGTTTGACGCGCTGAACCCTCGGACGGCGACTCGGGCCATTCCCGCCGGGCTGCTGTCGGTGCCCCAAGTTGCGGCGTTCACTGCGGCCGCCGCGCTGCTGCTGGTTTTTGCGGCGGCGATGCTTAATCCGCTGGCGCTGGCGCTGTCCCCCGCCGCGCTTTTTCTCGCCCTGGGCTACTCGTACACCAAGCGCTTCACGGCCTTCGCGCACTTCTTTCTCGGCCTGGCAATGGCAGTCGCGCCGGTGGGGGCCTGGATTGCCGTCACCGGCCGGATTGATCCGCCCGCGCTCTGGCTCGGCGGGGCGGTGGTTTTCTGGCTGTTCGGCTTTGATATTTTGTATGCGCTTCAGGACACGGAGTTCGACCGGGCGAACGGGCTTCGTTCGATGCCGGCCCTGCTGGGGAATGCCGGAGCGCTGGTCGTCTCACGACTCGCCCATGCGGTTATGGTCGGCCTGCTGGTAATGGCCGGGCTGTCGGCGCATTTGGGGATCGTGTATTTCGCTGCCGTGGGCCTGGCCGCCGGGGTCGTCGCCTGGGAGCAGTCGCTGGTCAAGCCGAACGACCTGTCGCGGCTGAATATGGCGTTTTTCACGCTGAACGGCTACCTCAGCGCGGGGCTGTTTTTGCTGACGCTGGCAGATATTTTGTTCCGGGCCGTGCGGCTATGACCCGCCGACCGAGACTTCGCCGCCGTGGGACTGGTCAAGCCGCTCGGCTTCCTCGGCATCGCGCATGGTCTTGTAATGCAGCAGCTTTTCCGCCGTCACGGTTGTGCCGTGCGGGTCGGAGCGCTGGAATTCGATCTGGTCGGCCATTTTGCGGACAAGCTCCAGGCCGAAGCCACCGAGCCGGGGCGAGCCGTCCAAATCCAGGCGCGGCGAGCCGACTTCGCGCACGTCTTTGAAGGGCAGACCGATCCCTTTGTCTTCCACCACGACGACCACCCGGTCGGCGTGGTACTCGAGCACAACCAAAAAGCGCCCGTCGGCGAGCGTCTGGGCGTGCCGCACGACATTGGTACACAGCTCGCCGACAATAAACTCAATGTCGGCGATGTCCAGTTCGGTGACGCCCATATCCTCGAGCAGCGTGTGGCCGACGCGGCGGGCGATCCGCAGGTAGGTGCCGTCGCCCGGCAGGTCAAGCGAGACTTTAAGGATCATAATACCGACAGTGTTCCCGGATTAGGAGGCCACGAACCATGAGCATTCGCATCGGCAGTGTGCCGTACCTCAATGAAAAGCCGCTGACCCGCTGGTTTCATCACACGGAAGACGGCCGCGCCTCGGGTATTGAAGTCGTTTATGCCGTGCCGTCGGAGCTTGCCCGGATGCTGGCGGGCGGCGAGATCGCGGCGGCCCTGGTGTCGTCGTTTGAGTACTTCCGCACGCCCGGCTACGCCCTCGCGCCCGGCGTTTCCATCTCCGGGCAGGGCGACATCGAGTCGGTCCGCGCGTTTGCCCGCGTCCCCTGGCGCAAGATCGAGTCTTTGGCGCTTGACACGTCGTCGCTGACCTCCGCAGCGCTTTTGAAGATTTTGCTGGCCGAGCAGCTTGAGTCGCACCCGGCGTTTCTGCATGCCGCGCCGAACCTCCAGGCGATGCTGGCGGTGGCCGACGCCTGCCTGCTGATCGGCGACGCCGGCTGGCTGGCCGACGGCACGGATTTAAATGTCGTGGATTTGGGCCGGGGCTGGCGGCGCTTGACCGGCCTGCCGTTCACCTATGCCCTCTGGATGGGTCGGCCCGAGAACCTTACGCCGCACCTGAGCGAGTCGCTGGCGGCGGCAAAAGCGTGGGGCCTGACCCAGATTGACGCCATCGCCGCCGAGGAAGCCGTTCGAATCGGCACGACGGCTCGCCGCTGCAAGCACTACCTGACCGAAGTGATGGACTACGATCTCGGCGACGAGCATTTGGAAGCGCTGACCCTGTTCGGGGCGAAGGCCCACGCCCGGCAGCTTCTCCCCCACCCGCCCGCGCCGGTTTTCGTGGCCCAATAAAACAGCGCGTCTGAAATGGCGGGACAAAATCTTACGCCTTCAGACGCTTTTCCTCTCAGACCTCCCCGGTTCGGCTCGTATGGTATAATTGACTTATGGCTGGACACACACATGGGGCGACGAGCGGGCGGGGATTGTGGCTGTCGCTGGGACTGACCGGGGCGTTTGTCGCGGCGGAAGCGGGGTTCGGCTTCCGGGCGCACTCGCTGGCGCTGATGTCCGATGCCGGGCATAATGTCAGCGACGCGCTGGCGCTCGGGCTGGCGGCTTATGCGGTCTGGGTCGCGCGGCGGCCGGCGACGCCCGGCAAGACGTTCGGCTACCACCGGGTCGCGATTTTGACTGCGCTCGGCAACGCCGCCGCGCTGGTCGTGATCGCGCTCGGCATTTTGGTCGGGGCCTGGTCGGCGTTCACCCACCCGCAGCCGGTCTCGGGCAATCTGATGATCTGGGTCGCCGCATTCGGCGTGGGGATGAACACGGTGATCGCCTGGCAGCTTCAAGGCGAAAGCCGCCACTCGCTCAATGCCCGCGCGGCCTATGTGCATATGGCGGGCGATGCCCTGTCGTCGCTGGGGGTCGTCGTGGCGGGCTTGGTCATCAAAGCGACCGGCTGGACCCTGGCCGATCCGTTAGTGTCGGTGCTGATTGCCGGGTTTATTTTGTATTCGTCGTGGGGCATCATCGGCGAGGCGACCAATATCCTGATGGAAGGCACCCCCAAAGGCGTGGAAGTGGAAGCGATTGCCGCCGCCATCCGCGCCACCGGGCCGGTGTGCGATGTTCACGACATGCACGTTTGGACCGTCAGCGACGGCCTGCATTTCCTGTCCTGCCACATTGTTCTGCCCGCAGACTGCACGGTCAGCGAAAGCCAGAGCATTGTCGCGGTTATAAGCGACCGCCTGCGCGATGAGTTCGGCATCGGCCACGCGACGATCCAAACCGAAACCGCCGGGGGCGATACCTGCCGCCACCCTGCCGACGCCCTTTACTGCATTCTTCACCCCGGCGACAGCCATGCCGGATGCAGTCATTAATGCTTCAGAAAATTGTAAGCGATAATCAGGCTGATAAAGCACGTCAGCCCAATCCAGTGGATATTGGAAAGGCGCTTGACGAACAAGCCGAGGCAGACGGCAGTAAAGACAATCGGCAGAACAATGTTCATGGGCGGTTCTCGGCAGGGTCGGACAAAGGCGCACGGTCGGACAAAGGCGCACGGTCGGACAAAGGCGCACGGTCGGTGCGGACCCATTCCGGGCCGGCGGTGCGGGAGCGCTTGCGGCCCGAAAGCAGCAGCGCAAACTTCCACAGCGCATAAAACGGAGCGCGAAGCAGCGCGGCATAGGCGTCTTTCCCTGCGCCCGCCACCGCAAGGCCCGCAAATACATACACGCCCAGGCCGAGCAGGCCCAGGCCGGACGCTGACAGCCAGGCCGCCGGGCGCGGCAGCAGACGGGTCCACGCGCCGAGCAGCGAAAGACCGAAAAACAGCAGCAGCAGCCCGGCCAGCTCGGCCAGCGGCGGGGTTAAAAGGTCCCAGGCGGCATCCAGCAGCAAGGGGCTGCGGCGGCGGACTCCTTCCCAAAGAAGCGGCAGGGCGCGTTCCCGGACCAGCCCCGCCCGGCCTTCTTCCCAGCGCCTGCGCTGCGACGATGCCTGCTCGGCCGTCGCAGGCATCTGCGCTTCGACGCGGGCTTCGGGGACATACTGCACGCGCAGCCCGAAGCGGCGGGCCAGCTCCAGGCCGTAATCCAGGTCTTCCGTCAGCGAGCCGCCGGGCCAGGGCAGCGCCGACGCCAGCGGGCGGGTAAACGCCATGCCGTTGCCTTTCAAGCCCGCGCTGAGGCCCAGCCGGTCGCGGCCCAGCGGCTTGACATGGTTTACCAGGTCGAACGCCGCCGTCATCAGCGCCGCCCGCCAGCCGTCCCCGGAGTTCAGCACGCCGTAGCGGCCCTGCCAGGCCCCGAGGCCGCGCGGGTCGGTGTTTTGGGACATGCGGGCGGCCATTCGCGCCAGAAAATCGGGAGCGGCCACGGTGTCGGCATCAACAACGACAAAGCCGTCGGCCGGCGCGGGCCGAGCGAGCAGATACGACACGGCGTGGTTCAGCGCAAAGCCTTTGCCGCGCTCGCCGGCATTCGTGCGCTCGAGAACCGTCGCGCCGCCAGACCGGGCAATCGCGGCCGTGCTGTCGGTGCAGTTGTCGGCGACGACGACGATCTCCAAACACTCTGCGGGATAAGCCTGGCCGCCGAGGCTTCGAAGCGTTTCCGCCAGCACCAGTTCCTCGTTGTGGGCCGGAACAATCACGGCCAGTCGCAGCGGCGCGGAAGCCGCCGCCGGCGCAGAGCGGCGGCGGGCGGAAGCGGCGGCGGCCAGCAGAACCAGCAGCGACAGCACGGCGGCCAGCGCCGCCGCACCCACCGCGCCGGCGACCAGGATTACCCCAAGCGACAGCATGCTTACACGCCCGCCATGCGCTTGCGGAGCCAGAACGGGCCGGCCCGATGGATACGGTTCAGCGTCACGCCGATCACCTTGTCCCGCCCCAAGCCGTCCAGCGCTTCGCTGATAATGTCGCGCGGGGTCACCCCGGAGCGGGCTACCACCAGGACGCCGTCCACATACCGGGTCAGCGGCAGCGCATAATCGGTAGACACCGCCGGCATATCCACGACCACCACATCAAATGCCGACCGGGCCGACAAAATCAACTGCGCGACACGCGGCGAGCGGACCAAGCGCGGCGAGTTGGCCGGCACTTTGCCCGCCGGAATAATCACCAGGTTATCCAGCCCGGCGATTTGCAGGGTCGGCACCACATGGCTGTCGTCTTCCAGCACGGGGATAACGCCCTCGCCGCGCATCGGCACCCCCAGGCGGCCCGCCAGGTCCCCTTTGCCGAGGCTCAGGTCAATCAAGCAGACCCGCTTGTAGGTATCCCGCGCAATGGTCATCGCCAGATGCAGGGCCACCGTGGTTTTCCCCTCGCCGACCAGAGCGCTCGTGACGCCCAGCACAAACGGCCGGTCCGCGCCCAGAGTCTCGCCGCTCAGCAGCGTCACATCGCCGACCCCGGCGATTTGACGCTCCAGCGCCGCATACAGGTGGCTGAACTCTTCCGGCGTCTGCTCTACATTCAAGCTGGCCGCCGGCACCGCCGCTGCGGTCTCCGCCGGGGGCGGGGCCGGCGCGGCGGGAGCGGACGGGGTGTACTCGCCGGGGCGCAGAGTGCGGCCCGCGCCGAGCAGGGTTTCCCGGTCCAGCATCATGGTTGTCTCAAACGGCAGCACCTCAAAGTCGGCTTCCCCGCGCTCCGCCACCAAATCCAGCGGGATGGCGGCGTTCCGCGCCTGCTGAAGCACCTGCATCACTTCGCCGGGATGCAGCGTGCGGTTAATGTCGGACAACGTTTCGGGCATGTCGGGCCTCCGGGTTTGGTTGGTCATAAAAGAGTCTTCGAAGAGTTGTCGTGTGAATTATCGGTCGGCAGGGCCGGAGGCGGTCAGGGCCGCTTGCGGGCGGCTGCTGCCCAGCACGCGCAGCGCGGCGGTTTCCGGCAGGGAGGCCAGCACGGGAACGCCCAGCAGCCGCTCGGCATCCGATTCATGGCGCAGCGAGTGGTCGGACCATTCGCTCAGCACAATCAGCAGCGCCCCAATCAGCGCTCCGAGCACAAAGCTGCCGAGCAGCATGCCGATCAGCTTGGTGCGCCCGGTGGTCGGCGTCGCGTAGGTCACGCCGATAGGGAGCAGGTTGTTGGAAGCCGTCAGGCGGTCCAAGTTGGCTTGAAGCTGCACGGCGTCGCGCTGCTGGCGCAGCTTTTGGTCGAGCGCCTGGGCATCGGAATAATCACGGGTCTTATCGGCAAGCTGACGCTGGGCGGCGGGAATCTGGTTGACCAGCGCTTTGTATTTGGCGATCTGCCGCTGAAGGTTCTGCATTTCCTGCTGATCGGCAACCGCGGCGATGGATGCGTCCGCGATCTCGTTTTTCATCATCTGGTACTGCGGGTTGTCCTGCATTTTGGTCAGCGTGTTGTGCTGGTTCTGCGGGGCGGCGGCGTTGGCCTTTTGCTGCCGCTCCAGATTTTTGATGGTGGCGTCAATCGCCGCCACATCCGGGTGCTGCGGCGTTTTGCCGGTCGCCAGCAGGGCTTCCCGGCTGGCCAGCAGCGTGCCGATCTGGCGCTCCACGGGAGACTGCTGGGAAACGGTCTGCTCGGCGATGCTCATCGGCTTCATCTGGGCGAGCTGCTGCTCTAAAACCGCTTTTTTGCTGGAATTCTGCCCGAGCGTGATCTGCTTTTCTTCCAGCGAGGCTTGCAGCGCGGACAACTGGCTGTTGTAAGTGCTGTCCGACCCTGAAAGCTGCCCGCCGTAGGACGCTTTGAAGTTTGTCAGCGCCAGCTCGGCTTTTCGCATCCGCGCTTCCACCTGGCTGATCTGGCCGTCCAAAAAATGCACCGAGGAGACCGAAACCGCCGAGCGGTCTAGGCCGACTTCGTCCACATACTGCTTTTGCAGGGCGTCAACGATGTTTTTGCATTCTTCCGGGTTGTTCCACACCAGGTTGATGGAAAACTGGTTGGTGCTTTCCATCGACGCGGTCAGGTTCTTTTGCAGCAGCGCATAACGGGGATCATCGGCCTGCGGGTCCACATTGATCGGGTTTTGCAGGTGGGCGTTCCGCAGGGCCGTGTCCAAAAAGCCGCCGGGCTGGTCCTGCTTGGACAGCTCCAAAAACCGATCCACGTTTTTCTGGGCCGGCGTCACATACGAATTCTGCTGGGTGTCGGCGTTCAGGACATTGGCGACGGTTTCGTTCTGCACCTGAGTCACGGCGGTGGCGTGAAACGTCTTCGAGCGCGAATACAGCGCTCCCATCGTCAGGGCGCTGACCAGCAGCAGGGAAATCCAGAACAAGCGCTGGTGCCGAAAAAACGAATCGGCAATCCGAAGAAAGATGGGTGTGTTTTGATGCATGGTTACGTCTATTATACTCCAAAAAAACAGCAGGGAAGCAAACAGAAAATCAATAAGCGCCTTCAGCGCGAAGCACGGCGGGAACGGTCAGCAGCAAAATCCGAAAATACAGGCCCACCGACTGCCGCTCGATGTAGCATAAATCCAGCTCAATCGAGCGCTCAAAGGAAAGCGACGCCCGCCCGGACACCTGCCACAAGCCGGTCACGCCCGGCAGGCACAGGAGGCGCTGACGCTGGCGGGCCGTGTACAGCGCGGTTTCCTTCGGCAGCGCCGGGCGCGGCCCGACCAGGCTCATGTCGCCCTGCAATACATTGATAAGCTGCGGCAGCTCGTCCAGCGAGAACTTTCGCAGCACCCGGCCGACCCGCGTGATGCGCGGGTCGTTTTTCATTTTGAAGACCGGCCCGGAGCGCTCGTTCTGCATTTCCAGCAGGTGCCGCAGCGCTTCGGCGTCGCTGACCATCGAGCGAAACTTGTAAAACCAAAACTCTTCGCCGTCTTTGCCGACCCTGGGCTGCTTGAACAGCACCGGGCCGGGGCTGTCCAGGCGGATCAAAAGCGCGATCATCGCGAAGACCGGCCACAGCAGCAGCAGCGCAAGGGCGCATAAAAGCACGTCGCAGGCCCGCTGAACCGCCTGCGCCGGGCCGTGCTTCGCCGATACCGTTTGCAGCAGCACCGTGTCCGGGTCGCGCCCCGCCGGCGCGTAGTCCCGCGCCGGCGAGTCGGCGGCGGGCAACGTCACCAGGTGCAGGCCGGTGTCCCGGCCGGGCGGGTTCGCGCCGAGTTCGCGGAAATTTCGTGTGTGTGTTTTGGTATAAAATGGTGTTTTCATAATGCCGTTGAGCCGCCTGGCCGCTTCTTTTATCATTGTTGCAAGATTCATGCCAACGCGTTCGTTTCCGCCCCGTTTCGCCAGAGTTATCTTCGGAAAACTTTGCGGGAAACTGGAACACGGACGAGCGGCGCAGACGGCTTGTTCCCGGCAGGCCGGCCGGTCAGCGGCAAAACAGCGGGATTCAGACATTTGGGGGTAGAATAAGCGCACGACAACGCAAATTTCAGGAGAACACACACAGTCATGGGAGCAATTTTGGTTACCGGCGGGGCCGGCTATATCGGCAGCCACACCAGCAAGCTGCTGATGAAACAGGGGTACGACGTGGTCATTTTGGACAGCCTGGAGCTGGGACACCGCGAAGTTCTGGAATTTTTACCGGGCGCGAAATTCGTCCAGGGCGAGATCGGCGACGCCGCGCTGGTCCGAAAGGCCGTGCAGGACCACGGAATAGATGCCGCAATTCACTTTGCCGCGTATGCGTCGGTGCCGGAAAGCGTCGCGCAGCCGGTCAAATACTACCAAAACAACATCGTCAAAACGCTGTCGCTGTTTGACGCCCTCAACGCCGAAGGCGTCAAGCATGTTTTGTTTTCGTCGTCTTCCGCGACATTCGGCGAAACCCAGTATGTCCCCATTGACGAAGCCCACCCGCAGTTTCCGACCAACCCCTACGGGCAGACCAAGCTGGACGCCGAGCATATCCTCCACTGGTACGATGTCGCGTTCGGCATCAAAAGCATCTCGCTGCGCTACTTCTGCGCCGCCGGCGCGGACCCCGAAGGCGAGCTGGGCGAGGACCACACGCCTGAAACCCACATGATTCCCCTGACCTTGTTCGCCGCGCTGGGCCGCCGCCCGGACATCAAAATGTTCGGCACCGATTATCCCACCCCCGACGGCACCGGCATTCGGGATTATATCCATGTGACGGATTTGGCGTCCGCCCACATTCTCGGCCTGGAAGCCCTGAAAAACGGCGCGGAAACCACGGCGTACAATTTAGGCAACGGCAAAGGCTACTCGGTCAAAGAAGTGATTGAAACGGGCCGCAAAGTGACGGGCCGCGACATCGTTGCCACCCCCGCCCCCCGCCGCCCCGGCGACCCCGCCCGGCTGGTCGCTTCCAGCGCCAAGATTGAAAAAGAGCTGGGATGGAAGCCGCAGTTCGGCGACCTGGAAACCATCATGCGAACCGCTTACGAATGGTTTGCCAAGCACCCGAACGGCTACAAAAAATAGAAAGAGCCAGCCAGTGACACCTACGCTTAACCTTGCCCCAGAAGACGAAGCCCAGCTCAGTGTCATCGCCGCCCGGCAAAGCTGTCTTCCAAGCCGAGGCCGCCCAGCTTCGCGAGCGGGTGACCCCGCTTGCCAGGTGGAGCGCGAAGAAGCGATGCGGCTGCCGTGAACACCCACTCTGTTTTTGTCTCGGATAAAGCGGACGCTGATTTAGATAGTGTTTATATGAGGCTCTTGCGAATTTCGATTGCTTGCGAATTTCGATTGCTTGCGAATTTCGATTGCTTGCAAATTTCGATTGCTTGCAAATTTCGATTGCTGAGGCATCCACTTGGCAGGCCGGCTACGAGACCGCGCTGGCTTCGCTGACTTCACTGCCGAACCGATGTCCAAAAGCACGAGAGGGCGACAGTTATCCGAATGTCGTTGTCAGACAGTTGTATTTCGGAAAGTACCATTTGGCCTTTCATGTAATTGAAGCAGATGCCGGTGAAGACGCGGGTGCAGTGATTATCTTGCGTGTCTTGTACGGGCGCAGTCAATGGAGCAAAGCCCGAGAGAACTGGAATAGCAGACAACAGCATGTCAGATACAGCGCAGTACCAATTCGGCGTCAGCCAGTTTACGACAAACCCGTGGAGTTTCGAGCGCGACGTTGAAACATATGCCCGGCTCGGCGTGTGCGCGATGGAGCTGTGCGAGGCAAAGCTGGACCCGGCGCGAGTTCACGAACAGATGGGCTTGGTCCGGGCCGCCGGCCTCCAAATTACTTCGGTGCAGCCGAAAACGCGGACGCTGTTTCCAAGCGTGTCGCAGCCGGAGCCGGGGGATGTGAGCGAGCGCATGCGCTTGTTTCGGCAGACCATCGAAACGCTGTCGCCGTGGACGCCGGGGGCAGCGTATGTTTCCAACACCGGCATCCCGCCGAGCGGCAACATGCAGGAAGTTTTGGACCGGGCAGCGACCGAGTACCGAACGCTGGCGGAATGGGCGGCGGCGCACGGGGTTCGAGTGGCATTGGAGCCGCTGAACGCTTCCATTGCCAACATTGAGACGGCAATCTGGACCGTCGCGCAGGCGATGGACGTAGTTCGCGCCGTCGGCCATGACCGCTTCGGCATTTGCCTCGATTCGTGGAACATCTGGCAGAACGCGAACCTTTCTGCCGAGATTGAAGCCTGCGGACCGAAGATTTTTGCCGTGCAGGTGAGCGACTGGCGCACCCCGCGCTCGTTTCTGGACCGGCTGGTTCCCGGACAGGGCGCGATCCCCCTGCCCCGCTTTTTTCAGGCTGTCCACACTGCCGGGTTCCGGGGCGCGTACTCGGTCGAGATTTTCTCGTCCGGCGTGCCGGATGCGCTGTGGGACGGCGACTTGGAGCGCGTCCTCACCGACAGCCGGGCGGGGATGGATGCGGCATGGGCGGCGGGGGTCGGCTAGAAAGATTATGACATCCATTCTGCGCTTTTTTCGCGGCATCAATGCCCTGCTTGTGTTCGCGCCCATCAGCGCCGCGCTTCATTTCGCGCCGCACATGAACCCGCTGTGGGTCTTTGCGGCGGCGGCGCTGGCGATTGTGCCGCTGGCGGGACTGATGGGACAGGCGACCGAAGAACTCGCCAAGCATTTGGGGGCATCGTGGGGCGGGCTGCTGAATGCGACGTTCGGCAATGCCACCGAGCTGATAATCGGGATTTTTGCGCTCCATGAAGGCTTGATCGGGTTGGTCCGGGCCTCGATTGTCGGCTCGATTATCGGCAACCTGCTTTTGGTGCTCGGGGCCAGCATTCTCGCTGGTGGGATCAAGCACAAAATCCAGACATTCAACCAGGACCAGGCCGAGTCGCACGCGATCAATCTGCTGGTGGCGACGCTGTCGCTCGCCGTGCCGGCGCTGTTTGCGATCCACTACAACCAGCCGAACTCGCCGAAAAATCCCGATGTCGAAAACTTATCGCTGTGGGTGTCCGGCATTCTGCTGGTGACATACATTGCGTCGCTGTTTTTCTCGCTGAAAACGCACGAAGCGCTGTTTCGGGACTGCGAAGACGAAGCCGAGGAAGACCCGGCGCACTGGAACAAGCGGACGGCGTTTCTGGTGCTGGGCATCGCGACCGTGCTGGTGGCGTTTGAGTCGGAGTTTCTCGTCGGCAGCGTCAACGGCGCGGCGGAGAAGCTGGGCTGGAACCCGATTTTCATCGGCATCATCATTGTGGCGATTATCGGCAACGCCGCCGAGCACTCGACCGCCGTGTGGATGGCGATGAAGAATAAAATGGACATCACGATGAACATTGCCATCGGGTCGTCCACCCAGATCGCCATGTTTGTCGCGCCCGCCCTGGTTTTCATCAGCCTCCTGACGGGCCATCCGCTGACATATATTTTCACCGTGCCCGAGATGACCGCGATTGCGTTCAGCGTCATTATCACCGCGTTTATCGCCGGCGACGGCAAGTGTCACTGGCTGGAAGGGGCGCAGCTTCTCGCCGCGTATGCGATTATCGCCCTGGCGTTTTTCTTTTTGCCGCCCGGTTAGCGTACCGGCGCATTCGGGTAAACTCCAGCAGGAGACCCCTGCCATGTTTCGTCCGCTTGTGTTTTCGCTCGGCTTTCTCGCGCTTTGCAGCGTTGCGTCCGCGCAAGGCCCGGCCCTATCGCGGGCCGCAAAGCCCGCCGAGCGCTCCGCCGCCGTCGGCGCAATCCAGGCCCAGCTTGGGGCGTTCGGACGCGGCGACTACAAAACCGCCGTGACCTACCAGAGCAGCGCTTTGAAGCGCAATTTTGCGTCCCCGGAGCAGTTCCGGGCGATGATGCTGCGGGTGTATCCTGAGTTTGCCCATTCCAAGCGGGCCGTGTTCGGTCCGGCCCAGTCGGACGCCGCCGGGGCGCATCTAGCCATCCCGGCGGCGATCACCGGCACCGACGGCGTCACGGTTCATGCCGTGTACTTGATGGTCCGCGAAGGCAAACAATACAAAGTCGAAGGCGTCGCCGGCGGCGCGATCCCTCCCCCGCCGAGCGGCCTTGATGACGCCCCGAGCCGGGCCGTGTGATGGATCGCCAATCAGCCATCTACTCATCAGCAATAGACAAGGAGAATTTCATGAATGACGACAACTTAAGCGGCAAAAATTCACTGGGTGAAGCGGCAAACCGATATGTGACGTTCCAAATTGTTTCCTCTATCATTGCCGGAATAATTTTTTTGGTGTTTCTATTTGCGTTTATTATTCCGGCCTTCAACCACAGCAATTCGTCGTCGGGTTTCAGTCAAAGCGGGCCGTCATCTGTCATAGGTCCCGCAGGTCAGCAGTTGACAATCGACAACCGCCCGGCAACCCCGGAAGAAAAAGACGCATTCAATCGGCAGATCAAAGATTTACCTCCTCAGCCTGCGGCGCAAGGGGTGACTGCTCCGCCGACGAGATAAGTTACCGCGTATGTCGCGGGCCAAGCCAAGCATATGTCAGGGCATGAAAAAATCAGCGCTTGACGATTTTGTCGTCATTGCCGGCCGTGACAAAGCCGCGGGCCAGCTCGCCGTGCAGAAAGTGGTGCGGAAAGCCCGGCTCAACCGCGCTGGCGGCGTTCAGTTTCTCTAGGTGCGCCGAAGTCAGCGTCACCTCCAGGCAGCGCAGATTATCTTCCATTTGTGATGCTTTGCGCGAGCCGAGGATCGGGATGACATTCGGCCCCTGCGCCAGCAGCCAGGCCAGGGCGACTTGGGACGGCGTGTGGCCGGTTTCCGCCGCCACCTCCACCACGGTCTGCGCGATGGCAAGGTTTCGCTCTGAAACCGGCGGGCCGCCGTCGCCGCGCCGCGCTTCCCCTTCTTTTTTGTCGCCGTTGTACTTGCCCGTCAGCACCCCCTGCCCGAGCGGCGACCAGGGCGTCACGGTCATTCCAAACGCCTCGGCCATCGGGATCAAGTCACGCTCCACGGTCCGCTCCACGAGGCTGTACTCGATTTGCAGCGCGGCAAAGGGGGTCCAGCCGCGCCACTGGGCCAGGGTATTGGCCTGCGAGACGATCCACGCCGGCGTGTCGGAGATGCCGACGTAGCCGACTTTGCCGCTTCTGACTAAATCGTCCAAGCCCCGCATGATCTCGTCTATCGGGGTCATAAAGTCCCAGATGTGCAGCCACAGCAGGTCAATGTAGTCGGTGCCGAGCCGCTTCAAGCTGCCCTCGACTGAGCGCATCATGTTTTTACGGTGGTTCCCGGCGGCGTTCGGGTTGCCGGCGTTTTCCGGGGCCGATGGGTTATCGGGCAGGGAATACTTGGTCGCCAGCACAAAGCGGTCGCGCTCGGATTTAATCAGCTCGCCGGTGATTGTCTCCGAGCTGCCGTTAGTGTAGATGTTGGCCGTGTCAATAAAGGTCCCGCCGGCCGACGCGAACGCCTCAAACACAGCCCGGCTTTCGGCTTTGGACGCCCCCCACCCCCAGTCCTCGCCGAAGGTCATAGTGCCTAAACATAGCTCCGAGACGCGCAGTCCGCTTTTGCCGAGCAGTTTGTATCGCATGTGTGATGCTCCTTATCCGGTGACTCTACCCGGTCTTGTTCAGAAATTATGCTTATTGAAATCCCAGCACCCGCCGATTTTTCGTTTGCCGAAACAGTTTCCGCTCACGGCTGGCGTCAGCTTTCGCCGTTTGTCTGGGACGAAGCCGCGTCGGCGCTGGAGCGGACCGAAGCGCTGCCGGGCGGGACGGCGCGGCTCCGTCTGCGCGAAGGGCCGGGCCGCGTGATCGTCGAGACCGTTGGGGAAGCCGCCGGGACGGACGCCGAAGCGGAAATCGCCCGGCGGGTGCGGCGCATGCTTCAGCTTGACCTGCCCCTCGGCGAGTTTCACGCCTACTGCCGGACCGTGCCGCCCCTGGCCGGGATTGCCGACTTGCGCCGGGGCCGCCTGCTGCGGTCGCCAACACTGTGGGAAGATGTCGTGAAAGTCATCGCCACCACCAACACGACCTGGGCGCAGACGATTGCTATGTCCGCGCGGCTGGTGACGAACTTCGGCACGGACGGCCGCGCGTTCCCCGCCCCCGCGCAGATCGCCGCCGTGTCGCCGGAAAAGTTTGCCGCCGAAGCGCGGATGGGCTATCGCAGCGCTTACGTCCACGCGATTGCCTCGGCGATTGCCGGCGGCCGCTTGGACCTGGAACGGTGGCAGGACAAAGACTTAACAACCGAAACTCTGCAAACGCGCCTGCGGTCGCTGCCGGGCATCGGCCCCTACGGCGCGGCCTGCCTGCTGCTTTATCTCGGCCGGCCCGCGCGTGTCAATTCCGACTCGGTCGCACGCGCCGCGCTGTCCCGAGAGCTGGGCCGGGCCGTGACGGACAAAGACGTTCACGCATTCTTCGAAGCGCACGGCGACTGGCGCGGCCTGGTTTACAACTTTTATCCCTGGCGCGACGACGAGTAGGTAAGCGCTAAAGGTTCGGTATCTGCCAGTCTATCTCTGCTGTCCCGTACTCTTTCAGCGCGGCGTTGATCTTGGAAAATGGCTTGGAGCCGAAGAAGCCGGCGCGGGCAGATAGCGGCGATGGATGCGCCGACTGAATGACGGTGTGCCGCGACGTGTCAATCAGCGGCAGTTTTTTCTGGGCGTAGCCGCCCCACAGCACAAACACCACCGGGTTCGGCCCGGCATTGACGGCTTTGATGGCGGCATCGGTGAACGTTTCCCAGCCTTTGGCCTTGTGGGAGTTCGCCGCGTGCGCCCGCACCGTCAAGACGGCATTGAGCATCAGTATCCCCTGCGCCGCCCACGGCACGAGGTAGCCGTTGTTCGGGACCCGGCAGCCGAGGTCGTCGCGCAGCTCGCGGTACATGTTGGCGAGCGACGGCGGGGTCTCCACGCCGGGCTTCACCGAAAAGCACAGCCCGTGCGCCTGCCCCGTGTTGTGGTAGGGGTCCTGCCCCAGCAGAAACACGCGCGTTTCTTCCAGCGGCGCAAGCTGAAACGCCGAATACACATCGGCTTCCGGCGGAAACACTTCCGCCTGCCGCCGCTCCTCAGCGACAAACGCTTGCAGCTTGGCCCAGTACGGCTTTTCGAATTCGCCGCCGAGCGCGTCAAGCCACGACGGCGGCAGGGGCGGGGCGGCCGCCGCCGGGGTTTCTTCGGGGAACAGCGAAAGCATGTTGTCATCCATGCCGTGAGTGTACCCAGTTTGCACGACAAGCAGAAAGGCACTTCATGCCAGCCAATCGAATAATACTGTTCCCATTCTTGGCGCTGCTGTTTACGACGCTCGCCTTCGCGCTGGTAATGTCCGTCGTCTTCCTCAGCAGTCCTGTTTTTGTACGCCTACTGCAAGGGCCGACGCCGTTTCACTCCCTGCCCTCTTGGCTCCGCTGCTGTCTGCTCCACCCGCTGCTGCTGAAAACGCTGGGCAGGTTGGGATTTGGCTTTTCAGTGCTTGGCGCGATGCTGACCCTCTTTTTGCTGTTGAAATCAGAACCGCCGGAGAAAGCCTGCGGACATCTTGCCGGCATCGGCTGGGCGCTGCTTCTAATGACGGTGATTCCGTTTGGAATCTTTTTTGGGACGATGATACTTTCCGTTGTCAGTCGTTCCCTATCCTGGGGAGGACTTGCCGGCCAGTTGAGCAGTCTTCTGCCCGACTTGCCTAAAGCCGTTGTCATCCTTTTTGCCTTCAGCCTCGTTGTCGTGACAATACCGTTTTCCCTGATCAAGATTCTCGGGCGCATCAGAGCTTCCGCACCGGCGCGGCAGACATCCCATGTGCTACAATAAGCGCATGGATTTGTTTGATGACACTCCCCCCGCGCCCGAAACGGCCCCGAATACGCCGCTGGCGGCGCGGATGCGGCCGCAAACCCTGGAAGAGTTTGTCGGGCAGGGGCGCATTCTCGGCGCGGACAGCCTGCTCCGGCGGGCGATTGAGGAAGACGCGCTGACTTCGGTGATCTTTTACGGCCCGCCGGGGGTCGGCAAAAGCACCCTGGCGGGGATCATCGCGCAGCGGACGGCGTCGCACTTCGAGCCGTTTTCGGCGGTGACGCAGGGCATTCCCGACCTGCGAAAAGTCATTGAAGCGGCGGCGCTCCGAAGACGCTTGTACGGCAAAAAGACCGTGCTGTTTATTGACGAGATCCATCGGTTCAATAAATCGCAGCAGGACGCGCTCCTGCCGCATGTCGAAAACGGGACCGTGGTGCTGATTGGGGCGACCACCGAAAACCCCTATTTTGAGGTCAACGCCCCGCTGCTGTCCCGCGCCCGCGTGTTTACGTTCGAGTCGCTTTCCGACCAGCAATTAGAGCTGCTTTTGGACCGGGCCGCCGCCGATCCCGAGCGCGGGCTGGGCGCATTGCGGGTCGTGCTCGAACCCGATGCCCGCGCCCATTTGGTAGACAAAGCGAACGGCGACGCCCGAACGGCGCTGAACGCCCTGGAGCTGGCGGCGACCACCACCCGGCCCGAGTCGCGCAAAGCCGATGCCGTCCGGCGGGTGACGAAAGCGATTGCCGAAGAAGCGCTTCAGCAGCGGGCGCTGACCTACGACAAGACCGGGGACACGCACTACGACACGATTTCGGCGTTTATCAAAAGCATACGCGGCTCCGACCCCGACGCCGGGCTGTATTATCTGGCCCGGATGCTGTCCGCCGGGGAAGACGCCCGCTTTATCGCCCGCCGCCTGGTCATTTTGGCGTCGGAAGATGTCGGCAACGCCGACCCGATGGGCCTGCTGGTCGCCAACGCCGCTGCGCACGCGGTGGAGTATGTCGGCCTGCCCGAAGCCCAGCTTAATTTGGCGCAGGCCGTAACGTATCTCGCCGCCGCGCCGAAGTCCAAAGCGTCGTATGTGGGCCTGAAGCGTGCGCTGGCGGATGTCGAGACCGAGCGGGCCAATCCTGTGCCGAAGCACCTGCGCGATGCCCGCAGCGGCACCGGGCGGCCCGCTAAAGACGACGTGCCCTATCTCAATCCCCATGACTACCCCGGCGGCTATGTCGCGCAGGCGTATCTGCCCGAGGGGGTGCAGACGCAAGCCTATTACGAGCCGACGGAGAACGGGCTTGAGGCGGCAATCAAGGCGCGGATGGCGGAGCGGAAAGCAAGTGACGGGTAGGGCGTTTGTGTTTGCGCGGGCGTTTGAGTTTGCGCGGGCGTTTATGTGTACGAGGGCATAATTAACGAGGGCGTGAACGCCCTCGCTGGGGGGCGCGGACGCCAAGCCGCCACCTGCGTGGCGGAAGAGTTCAATCATGCCGTCCTATTCTTGTCCCGCGAAGGCGGGACCTTAGCGCTTCGCTCCCCAGCGCGGGCGTTCACGCCCTCGTACAATCAAACGCCCTCGCAAACACAAACGCCCGCGCCAACCATCAACCGCCCGCGCAACAATTAATGCCTTTATCGTCAACGCCCTCATCATGCCACGTCACTTCTCCAAACTCCTCGGCGTTCTGCTCGGCCTGCTCGCCGCCTACGCCTGGTGGATCGAGCCGTGCCGGCTGCACATCACCTGGTACGCAGTTTCCGATCCCGAGGGACGGCTCGCAACCCCCGTGCGGGTGCTGCTGCTCACCGACTGGCACTTAGGCCGCTTCAGCCGGCCGAAGGCGCTGGCGGCGAAAATGGCCCGGCTGCGGCGGGAGCACGCCGCCCGGCCTTTCGATTTGGTGCTGCTCGGCGGCGATTATGTGGACACCGACCCGGAATTCCTGCCGCTGCTCGGCCCCTGCCTGGAAGCGCTGACGAGCCTGGGCGTGCCGACGCTGGCTGTGCTCGGCAACCATGATTATTCCAGCTTCAGCGGCGACGCCCGGCCCGTCACAGCGTTTTTGGAAAGCGCGGGGGTCCGGGTGCTCCGAAATCAAGCCGAAGCAGTGACAGTGCGCGGGCAGCGGCTTTTGGTGATTGGGCTGGACGATTTGCAGGAGTCGCCGGACTACTACGACCCGCATACCTACCGGACGCCGGCACAGTACAAAGACGCGGCGAGGCAAATAGAATGGTACGCGCGGCTGGACGGTGCAGCGCCGGAGACGCCCCGGCTGCTGGTGGCGCACAATCCCGATGCCGTTTACCTGCCCGGCGTCGCCCCGCTGGCGGTGCTCTCGGGCCACACGCATGGCGGCCAGATGATGGTGCTGGACTGGGTCAGCCGCCCGCTGCACCGCTGGATTCATCCCCATCTGCCGCCGGGCAGCGCGGTCACCTGGGCCGGGCGGCGGACCCGCGCCGGACGCACTTTGATCGTCAGCCGG
This sequence comes from Capsulimonadaceae bacterium, assembly GCA_965246745.1. Classification (GTDB taxonomy): domain Bacteria; phylum Armatimonadota; class Armatimonadia; order Armatimonadales; family Capsulimonadaceae; genus JANXMY01. The sequence continues at coordinate 22,411 of OZ251980.1, read as the reverse complement.
GGCATCGAAGGCTCGGCGGTGCCGGTGCGCCTGCTGCGCCCGCCGGAAGCGGTGGTCGTCACCCTGCATTGACGCGGGGCCGCTTTTTGTGGATAATCATACCAAACCCTTCCCCGCGAAAGAACCACTTTGGATACTTTTACCGATACCGACGCCCGGCTGTCCGATTGGATTGACGCCCGCCGAAGCGAGATTGTGGAAACAACCCAATCGCTGCTGCGGATTGCAAGCGTCGAAGGCGACTCCGTGCCGGGAGCGCCGTTCGGCGTCGAAACCCGGCAGGCTTTGGACAACGCTCTCGAAACGGCGGCGGGGCAGGGCCTGACGACGAAAAATTTGGACGGCTACGCCGCGCATGCCGAGTGGGCCGCGCCGGGAGTCGCCGCCGATGCCCCGATTGTCGGCGTGCTGGCCCATGTGGATGTGGTCCCGCCCGGCGCAGGCTGGTCGCACCCGCCGTTCGGCGCGGAAATCGCAAACGGCAAGATTTACGCGCGGGGCACAATGGACGACAAAGGCCCGGCGATGGCGGGCCTGTGGGCAATTGCGGCCCTGAAAGCCTGCGGGGTGCCGCTTTCGCACCGGGTTCGGCTGATCCTCGGCGCAAACGAGGAAAGCGGCTTCGAGTGTGTCAAGCACTACTTCGCCCACGAAGAAATGCCGGTCTCGGGGTTCACGCCCGACGCCATGTTTCCGCTGGTGTACGCTGAAAAAGGCATCGCCAATGCCGTGCTGACCCGCGACGCCTGGCCCGAGGGCGAGCGTATTCATCTGGTGTCGCTGGCCGGCGGCGAGCGGCCCAACATGGTGCCGGATGCCGCCGAAGCGCTGCTGGAAGGCTCTCTGCCCCGCGCCGCCGCCGCCGCGCGATTGAACGCGATTGTCGGGATCACGACCGAAGAAATCGGCAGCGATAACCGGCTGCGCGTCGTCGCCAAAGGCGTCTCGGCGCACGGCAGCACTCCCGACAACGGGGTCAACGCCGTCGCCGTGCTGTGCGATGCGCTTTTGATGCTCGACCATCAGGAAGATCAAGTGACGGTCATTGAGCAGATTGCGAAATGGGCGGCGGACACCAAAGGCGAAAAGCTCGGCATCGCAGGGTCGGACGAAGTCGCCGGGCCGCTGACCTGCAACTTAGGCGTCGCCGAGATCGGCGGCGATAAAGCGTCGCTGACCTTCAACATCCGCTACCCCGTCACCTGGAACTCGGACACGCTCCGCGAGTGTTTAGTGTCCGGCATTAACGGCAGCGGCTGGCATCTGGAATCATTGACCGATCAGCCGCCGCTGTATGTGCCCCAAGACGATCCGCTGGTCGCGACCTTGCTGCAAGTCTACCGCGCCGAGACCGGGGATATGAAGCCGCCGCAGACGATGGGCGGCGGCACCTACGCCCGCGCGATGACCAAAGGCGTCGCCTTCGGCGCAAGCTTCCCGGACGGCGACAAAAGCGACGGCGGGGCGCACGAAAAGGACGAATGCTGGCCGGTAGACCATTTGATCCGGGCCACCAAGATTTACGCCAAAGCCCTGGCGCGTTTGGCGGCTTGAAAGCCCCCCCTGCCCCCAATACTGGGAGAGCAGGATAAGTTCAGAACAGTCTGCATCTGGCTCCCCCAGTATTGGGGGCGGGGGGCATCTTAGAAACTTATTATGACAACGAAGCAGACAGTGGTGGTCGCGATGAGCGGGGGCGTAGATTCGTCGGTGGCGGCGGGCCTGCTGCTGCGTCAGGGCTATGACGTGCTCGGGATCACGATGCAGATTTGGCAGGAAAGCGCGACCGAAACCAAAGGCGCGGGCTGCTGCTCGCTCGGCGCGGTGGAAGATGCCCGGCGCGTCGCGGCGAAGCTCGGCATCCCGCACTATGTTTTGAACTTTCGCGAGTTCTTCGCCGAAAAAGTCATTGACGATTTTGTCGCGGAGTACAAGCGCGGGCGCACCCCCAACCCGTGCGTCAACTGCAACCGGTATGTCAAATTTGATGCGCTGATGGCAAAAGCGCGAGGGCTGGGCGCGGAGTTTCTGGCGACCGGCCATTACGCCCGCACGGAGTTCAACGAGGACACGCGCCGCTGGACCCTGCGCCAGGCATTGGACGGCGACAAGGACCAAACTTATGCGCTGTATCGGTTCACGCAGGACGAGCTGGCGCATACGATGATGCCGCTCGGTGCAGTTGTCAATAAAGCCGAAACGCGGGCGATTGCCGCCGAGCTGGGCCTGGCGGTTGCCGGCAAGCCCGACTCGCAGGAAATCTGCTTTGTGCAGGGCGGCTCGTACACGGACTTTCTGGCCGAGCGTGCCCCGGAAACGGTGCAGGCAGGCGACATTGTAGACACGAGCGGGCGGCGGCGCGGGGCGCATGACGGGATTGCGTTTTATACCATCGGGCAGCGTCGCCGGGTCAATGTCGGCTCTCCGATTCCGCTGTATGTCGTGGACATCAATGCCGAGACGAACACTATCACGGTCGGCGGCAACGAAGACCTGCTGGCGGACGGATTGGTCGCCGACGACATCAACTGGGTCGGCTGGGCGGGCGTGCAGGAATCGGCGTCGGTTTTGGCGAAAATACGCTACAACATGGCTCCGGTGGCGGCGACTGTCCGCGCCGGCGACAAGGCCGGGGAGATTGTCGTCTATTTCGACACGCCGCTGCGGGCGGTGACGCCGGGGCAGTCTTTAGTTTTGTATGACCTGACCGGCGAGACGGTCCTCGGCGGCGCGACCATTCAGCGGCGCTTATAACTCCGCACGCTTTTAGCAGCTATGACCAACTCGACACGACCTCAACTCGGCCTGTTTGTGGCCGCCGGTGCCGGAGCGGGAGCGCTCACCGGCCTCATCATCGGCCTGCTCGTTCATCGCCCGCCGCCTGCGCCGGAAGAAATCAGCGAAACCGTGGACGACTTGAAGCACCGCGCCGAGCGGATTTTGTTTGAGCTGTCGCACGATCCCGCTCACAACCCTGTGCTGCCCCCAAGTCATTCTGCCTGACGTATAAAAGGAGATCGCAATTTGAACCTCACGATGAACAGCCGCACCCCCAGCGAGACGACCTGCATTCTGGATATTGAAGGCGAAGTGGATGTTTACACGTCGCCTCAGCTCAAACAAGACCTGGTGCAGATCGCCGAGCGGGGCTGCAAAAAAGTCATTCTCAACCTCTCGAAAGTGGAGTATCTTGACTCCACCGGCCTCGGCGTGCTGATCGGCGGATTGAAGCGCCTGCGGGAAGCCGACGGCAACCTGGCGCTGGTCGGGCCGGGCATGCGAATCCAGCGCATCTTTGAGATCACCGGCCTCAACAAAATCTTCGACATTTACGCCACCGAAGAAGAAGCCGCCGCCAAAGAAGGGGTGACTTTATGACCGACACGCAGATCGGGGCCGATCCGCGCACCGAGACCGTGCAGCTTGTCATCCCCTGCCGCGCCGAATATGTCGGGGTCGCCCGGCTGACCGTGCTCGGCATTGCCGGACGAATCCCGTTTTCCTATGATGAAGTGGAGGATATCCGGCTGGCGGTCGGCGAGGCGTGCACCCATGCGATTGAGCGGGCGGGATCACACCCCGCGACCCTTCGGATTACCAGCAGCATTGACACGGTCGCGCTGACGATTGAAGTGACCGATGATGTTGCCGAACTGGACCGGGCCGCCCCCACCGAGGAAACCCGGCTGCTCCAGGAAGCCGGCGTGGACTCGTCGCTCGGCGCTCTGCTGATGGAAATCCTCGTGGACGAAGTTGTGATTGAGGCCGCGCCGACCGGCACCACCGTCCGGCTGACCAAGTACACCCCCGAGCATTCCTAGAAATTACAAGCGTTCCTAGAATTATGGGATCAAGATGACCGTTATGACACCAAAAAAGGCGACGGATTGGACACAGGACGATGCCGAAGCCCTGTTTGCCCGCTACGCCCGCTCCCGCGACACGCAGATGCGCGACCGCCTTGTGGTTATGCACCAGAACCTGGTCCGGTATCTGGCCGGCAAGTTCGTCAACCGGGGCGAGCCGCTGGAAGATTTAATTCAAGTCGGCACCATCGGCCTGATCAACGCGATTGACCGCTTCGATTCCGGGCGCGGCACGAAATTCTCCACCTACGCCACCCCCACCATTGTCGGCGAGATACGCCGCTACTTCCGCGACAAAGCCTGGAGCCTCAAAGTCCCCCGCCGCTTGCAGGAGCTGAACCAAACCGCCTCGAAAGCCCAGGAAGCGCTGTCGTCGAAGCTCGGCCGGCCGCCGACCATTCAGGAAGTCGCCCAGCGGATCGGCGCAACCGAAGAAGAAACTTTGGAAGCGATTGAGCTTGGCAATGCGTATGATACCGTCTCCCTCGACTCCAAAATGATGCACGACTCGGACAGCGCCCCGCTGTCGCTCGCCGAGTTTGTCGGCGCGGAAGACGAGTCGCTGCTGTCACTTGAAGCCTTCGGCGATTTGGATTATGCTCTGGAAGCGCTCGACCCGCGCGAGCGGGCGATTATCATCCATCGGTTCTTCAAAGACATGTCGCAGGCCGAAGTCGCCAAGCAGCTCAACATCTCGCAGATGCACGTGTCGCGCCTGCAAAACCGCGCCCTCAGCCAGCTTCGCCGCTTGATGGTCGCGGAATAGCCTGAAAGCAGTTTGCCCATGCCCGCCCCCCGCGACCTTTTTTCTCTGCTGACCGAGCGCGGCGCGACGTTTCAGCGCAATCTTTCCGTCCCCGAGCTGACCGAAGCGGCGCTCCGGCGCGGCGAAGCGCAGCTTTCATCGGCAGGAGCGCTCTCTGCCCGGACCGGGCAGTACACGGGCCGGTCGCCCAAAGACAAGTTTTTGGTGGACGACGGCGAAACGCACGGGGCGGTAGATTGGGGAAAAACCAATCAGCCATTGTCGCCGGAGAAGTTCGACGGCCTGCTGGAAAAAATGACGGCATGGGCGGCCAATCGCGAGCTGTTCGTTTTCGACGGCTTTGCCGGAGCCGATCCCCAATCGCGCCTTGCCATACGGATCATCACGCAGTACGCATGGCACTCGCAGTTCGCCCATCAGCTTTTTCTGCGCCCCACCCCGTCCGAGCTTTCGGAGTTTACCCCGCAATTTACGCTGCTCGACCTGCCCGGCTTTCACGCCGACCCCGCCGCCGACGGCGTGCGATCCGAGACGGTCATTGCGCTGAATTTGACCCAAGCGGCCGGGCTGATCGGCGGCACGGAGTACGCCGGGGAAATCAAAAAAAGCGTTTTCACGGTGATGAATTATCTGCTGCCGCAGCAAAACATCTTTCCGATGCACTGCTCGGCCAATGCCGGGGCGGACGGGGCTTCCGCGCTGTTTTTCGGGCTGTCGGGAACCGGCAAAACAACGCTGTCCGCCGACCCGGAGCGGCGCTTGATCGGCGACGACGAGCACGGCTGGTCGGATGACGGCGTGTTCAACTTTGAAGGTGGCTGCTACGCCAAATGCGTCAAGCTCAGCCGCGCTCAGGAGCCGGAAATCTGGGACGCCATCGGGTTCGGCGCGGTGCTGGAAAATGTCGTGCTGGGTTTCGAGCGCCAAGCGGACTTTGACGATGTTTCGCTGACCGAGAACACGCGGGCGGCGTATCCGATCACGGCGATCCCGAATGCACTGGTGCCCGGCGTCGGCGGCCATCCCAAGACGATCTTGTTTCTCACGGCGGATGCGTTCGGCGTCCTGCCCCCGATCTCGCGCCTCACCCGCGCCCAGACTTTGTACCATTTCCTGAGCGGCTACACGGCAAAGCTGGCCGGCACCGAGCGCGGCGTGTCCGAGCCGGAGCCGAACTTTTCGGCCTGCTTCGGCGCACCGTTCTGGCCCCTGCCCCCGACCCGCTACGCGGAAATGCTCGGCGCAAAGCTCGACGCGTTCGATGCCGACTGTTATTTAGTCAACACCGGCTGGGTCGGCGGCGCTTACGGCGTCGGCCATCGCATTGCGTTGGACCAGACCCGCGCCCTGGTCCATGCCGCCCTGCGCGGCGACCTGCGCGATGCCCCGACTGTTCCTGATCCGGTCTTCGGCCTGCATGTCCCCGTGTCGGTCCCCGGCGTCCCCGATGCCCTGCTTCAGCCGCGCCCCCAATGGGCCGAAGCCGCCGAGTACGACGCGGCGGCGGCGTCTCTGGCCGCCCGCTTCCGCGCTAATTTCGAGCGCTTCCCGCAAGTTTCGGCAGAAGTCAAGGCGGCGGGGCCGAAGTGACCTGACCCGTCGCTTCGCGCCGCCCTCTCCTTCGGAAAGGAGAGGGTACGGATTTAGATGCGGATTTGGACGTAGGGGCGCTGCTTGCTGCGCCCTCCGTTTGTCCTGCGCCCTTTCTTAACCCTCTCTTTTCCGAAGGAGAGGGCGGCGCGAAGCGACGGGTCAGGTTCCTACTCCCCCAGCATCTCCCGCCACGTCTTTTGCGCCGTGAAGCCGAGCTGCTCGCGGGCGGGCGTGAGATCGTAAAATGTCTGCCCGGTCAGCTTCGGCAGGTCCGGCAAACGCTGCGGGAAATGGCGCTCGGCGAGCGAAGAAAGCGACGCCGTGACCGCCAGGTCGTCGGCCATTGTGAAGAACACGTGGTGGCCGGTTAAGTCCGACTCCAGCGCCAGGCGGTATGCCGCCGCCTGGTCGTGGACATCAATATAGCTCCAAAACGACGAACTGTAATTGTCCCCGCGCTCTTCTGCGAAGTGACGCAGCCAGCCGCGCTGCTTTGCCATCTCCAAATCAAACACGGCGGGCGGGCGGAACACAAGCGTGGTCATGCCGCACAGCCGGGTCATTGCGGCGGCGCTTTCCTCGTTCATCAGCTTGGACAGGCCGTATACGTCCTGAGGCCGCCGGGGATGCGCGGCGTCTACCGGCAGGTAATCGGGCAGGCAGGGATGGGTCGGAAACGAAAAGCCCAAAGCGCCGACGCTCGAGGTCACGACGACTTTTCCAATCCCTTCGGCGCGGGCCGCTTCCAGCACATTCTGCGTGCCGAGAACATTCAGGCGCAGCGTTTCGTCGGCAGGCAGCGCGTGCGGGTTGGGAACCGCCCCGATATGCGCGACGGCGTCGCAGCCCTGCACGGCCCGCAGCATCGCCAGCGGGTCGGTCAGGTCGGCGTAGATCGCTTCCGCCCGGTCCCGCACGTCCGGCGGCAGCGGGCGGCGGTCCAGCGCCCGAACCCAGTGCCCGTGCGCCGTCAGCTCCGGCACTACTTTCGACCCGATTTTTCCCGCCGCCCCCGTCACTAAAATCCGCACGCTCAGTCTCTTTCTCAGCAAACAGCATATTTTAAGCAAACAGCATATTTTAAGCAAACAGCATACGGATAAGCCGCGTGCCGTCGTCAATCTGCGTTTTGGCTTCCGTGACCGCCCGCTCATCAAACGGAAAGTGCGACGCGGCATGCGGCGCTTCCGAATCGTACAGGAGAAACGGCACCGGGCCTTCCTCATGGGTCCGCAGCGCAATCGGCGTTTTGTGATCCGGCACAATCAAGAGCCGGTGCGGGCCGCGCGTCGCCAGGCCGTCGCGCAGGGTTCCCAGCAGCTTTTTGTCGGTGTCTTCAATCGCCTGCATTTTGTGGTCCAGATTGCCCTCATGCCCCGATTCGTCGGGCGCTTCCACATGGATATACACAAAGTCCATCGTGTCCAGCGCCGCCAGCGCGTAGCTGGCCTTCGCTTTGTAATCCGTGTCAATGTACCCGGTCGCGCCGGGAACATCAATCACCCGCAGGCCGGTCGCCCGGCCCAGGCCGCGCACGACATCCACGGCGCTGATCACCCCGCCGACTTTGCCGTAGGTCGCCAGAAAGTTCGGCAGGCGCGGCGCAAAGCCCTGCCCCCAAAGCCAGATCATGTTCCCCGGCGCTTTGCCGTCTTCCCGCCGCTTGATGTTGATGGGATGCGAGTCGAGAATCTCCAGCGAGTCAAACATAAGCTGTTTGAGCCGCTCCGCCCCCGCGCCTTCGGGCCAGTAATTCGCCAGCGGCTTGCCGACAAAATCATGCGGCGGGGTCGTCTGCAAATCCACCGAGCCGGCTTTTTCCGCCAGAATATGCCGGTACTGCACGCCGGGGAAAAACTTGCGCGTGTCCGTGCCGAGCTTTTGGTCCAGCAGCGCAATCAGCGGCCGCGACTCTTCGGTCGAGATATGCCCCGACGAATGATCCAGCATCGTCGTCCCATCGGTCGCCACCAGCGAGCAGCGAAACGCCACATCGCCGGTGTCCAGCGGGACGCCCATCGCGACCGCTTCAATCGGCCCGCGCCCGGTGTAATACTTCCGAGGGTCGTACCCCAGCAAATCCATGTTGGCGACATCCGACCCCGGATACATCCCCGGCGGCACGGTGAGCACGCTCCCGACCAGCGAGCGCTCCGCCAAAGCGTCAAAGTTCGGCGTCTCCGCCGCCATCATCGGCGTCTGCCCGCCCAGCGCGTCCATCGGCAGGTCGGCCATGCCGTCGGGAATCAGCATAATATATTTCATGGAGGGATTGCTCTGCCTTCTACTGCATCAAAAGCGCCGCCATGTCGCGGTAGCCGCTGACCACGCGGACAATCTCGACCGGCTCCGCCTTGAAGCGGTAGATAATCAAGTAGCTGAAGACCGGCCAGACCCGCAGGCTGTCGTCGTTCAAATCGGGCCGCCGATGGCCCATGCCGGGCCACTCAGCGATCTTCTCAAACGCCTCGAAAATCGCGTTGTTCACACGGTCTGCCGCTTCAGGATCATCCTCGGCGATATGCTGCCAAACTTCCGCGAGGTCGTCGGGAACCCTATGGGTTAAGTGATAGCTGCTCATGCGGTTTCCTGCTGTGACCGCAACAAGCTCTTGCGCCCTTCCTGCTTGATATTCTCAAACATCGTCCGCAAAGAGTCACTGTCGTGATGAGTCACCTCGCCCCGATCAAGCTGATCTAAACCGATTTTGATTTCGCGCTTCAGCTCCGCCAGCCGCTGCGCTTGGATGGTGTCGCGGTCGTTCAGGAGGCGCAAGGCTTCGCGGACAACTTCGCTGGCCGACGTATACAGCCCGCTTTGGACTTTCTGCTGCACCAAGTTTTCAAGCTCCGGGGTCAAGGACACGTTCATAGTTTAGCCTCCAATCATAGTGCCGTCAGTCTACCCGCGATAACAATTTGTGTCAATCTTTGCTATTTTCAGCTCCCAAACTTCCACCACGGCTTTTTCGGGGCCTGTGCCTGCGGTACAGGCATCGCCGGCACGGGCGGCGCTTCCTTGATACTTTCCGCCGTCAGCGTCGCCGAAAACTTCGTGAGCCGGCCCAAGTTGTCGAATGCCGCCGTCAGCGACGCGCCGGAAGGGGAAGTGCAAAGCAGCGTGCCGTCGGCCTGCGGGGCGCACAAATAAGTTTTGTACCGTGCGTAGGCTTCCAGCGCAGGCCGGTGCGAGCAGTCGAACGCGCTGATGAACTTGGTGAAAATGCGAATGAATGCTGTGACGGACAGGTCGGCGTGCGCTTTGACTTCCGGCGCGGTCAGCAGCATAAAGGCCGCCCCGCCGTCATACGGCCCCCGGTAGTAGGCGTCGGCCCCGCAAACGCCCGACGCGATCATGCTGAGCAGATGCCCGCCGGCAGTCTCCAAACTGACTTCGGGATCGTACAGCGCAGCGATCTCCTGCTGCCGCCCGACCTCCTGCATTTGGCGGGAAGCGGCTGTCAGCGCGGGCGGCAGATTGCTTGCGTCGTTTGCCCACGCCCAAAGCCAGGTTCCGGCGGCCTCGGCCTCGCTGCCGAGAAGCTGCACCGGGAACGTGTCGGTCCCCCCAAAGGTCAGCAGGCCGCGCTTGACATCCAGGCTCCAGGCTTTCTCGCCGATGACCTCCATCAAACACATCTGCTTATCCCAGGACGCCGCGCCATGCTCGGTAATTAAATCGGTCAGTGTCATCCGCTTTTTCCTTTATCGAGTCAACTCTTGCCCGGATGGGTCGGAGCAGGAAGCCAGACTTCTTCCAGCGGCTCTTGATACACTTCGGATCTCACGACCGGCTTCTCAGTGAAAACGCGATACCAGCAGTAACCGATAAACGTCAAGACCGACCCGACAGTGACTTTTCCGCCAGCGCATCAAAGTTCTGCGTCTCCGCTTTGAGTTTCTCAAACATTGCCCGCAGAGGGGCCGTGTCGAGGGAAACTCCTTCGGGTTTGTCGCGCTGAATTGTATCATGGTCGCTCATTGCGTTTTTTCCTGATTAGTCGTTGCCCGCGTGGTGTTTGTCAGCAGCGGCAAGACGCCTTCGGTCTGCTCTTGAATGGTCATGGGCTTAACGGAATGCTTATCTGTAAAGACACGATACCAGCAGTAACCGTCAATTCCCCACAACATTATGAGTAGCAATCCTGCAATCACCCAATCTGTCAGATGATTATGAGAACTGAGGGCACTTGTGATAACTAACAGACTGCACAACCCAACAAGACAAGTCAGAATTGAGACGAACATTGCCGAAACAGCCTGCGGCAACGGAGGCGGAACGGTAGATGGCAACGGCACATCCACATAGATTGGATCACCCCGCTTGACCTGACGGTAACGCTTCCATAAAGCGAAATTACTTGTCAGTCGAGCAAGCGCAAATAAGAGGAACACGCCTCCCTGGACTCGATGCCCGGAAGTCAATCCAGCATAACCCAGAGCAAAAAACACAAGGGTCAATCCAAGCGGCACAATGAGAGCGTTTCGGCTTTCACTGAGCGTTAGTCTTTGTGTGTTTGGCCCCGGCTGCTGGTCCATGCTCATTGCGGCAATTCTTCTCCCGTCAGCCGCCGGTAAGCCTCAAAGTACTTGGCGGCGGTTTTTTCGGCGATTTCGGCGGGCAGCGCCGGGCCGGGCGACGTTTTGTCCCAATCCAGCGTTTCCAAATAGTCGCGGACGAACTGCTTGTCGAACGATGCCTGCGCCCGGCCGGGCTTATGCGCGGACGCTTCCCAGAAGCGCGACGAGTCGGGGGTTAGGGCTTCGTCAATCAGAATAATCTCGCCATTCAGTGTGCCGAACTCGAACTTGGTGTCCGCGATGAGAATGCCGTGTTCGGCGGCATAATCGCGGGCGAACGCGTACAAAGAGATGCTGATCTCGGACAGCCGGGCGGCGGTCTCCGCGCCGACACTCTCGGCTGCCTCGGCAAACGTGACATTGACATCGTGGCCGGTGTGGTTTTTGGCGGCAGGGGTAAACAAGGGCGACGGCAGCTTCTCGCCCTGGCGCAGACCGACCGGGACGGGCAGGCCGTACAGAACCACTTCGCCGCCGTGGCCGAACAAGGTTTGGTAGTCGCGCCACGCCGAGCCGTCGAGGTAGCCGCGCACGACGCATTCCAGCGGCAGGGCGGCGCACTTGCGGACAAGCTGGGTGCGGCCTTGCAGCATGGTTATCAGCGCGGGCGTGACGGCGACGCCCGCCGAATGGAGGCGCTCGCCGATCACGTCCATGTCGCTGGAGATAAAATGGTTTGGGACAAGGTGCGCGGTCTGCCGGAACCAGAACTCGGACAGGGCGGTCAGCACCCGGCCTTTGCCGGGAATGCCGGTCGGCAGGATCACGTCAAACGCCGAAAGCCGGTCAGTGGCGACGACGAGCAAGGCATCGCCGAGGTCGTACACATCGCGGACTTTGCCTTGAATAAAACGCGGCAGGCCGGGGATGTCGGTGGTCAGCAGGGCCGGCGGGACGGCGGCTTGGCTCGGATTTACGAATTGGCTTGAAGTGGCAGCTTGGCTCATGGGGAGATTATACCCGCTGCGGGTGCCGGGAAGCAGGATGCCCCGGATTGAAATCCGGGGGCGGTCCATGCTCAGGGCACGACCTTTCCCAAAATCTGCTTCATGGAGATCGGCCCGATCCGGCGGCTGTCATCGGACTCGGGGAGATTGTCGCCGAGAACGTAAATATCGCGGCCGGGGGCGGGGACAGGCGTGCGGCCGTCGGCGACGCGGGCGTAATAATCGCCGAACAGCAGCGGCAGCGGGATTTTTCGGCCGCCGTTGATCAGCGCCCAATCGGCGTTCGGCGCGGCGCGGGCATACTGCGGGCCGACATAAGCAATGCGCTTGATCAGCTCGTCGCCGTTGATGTCGCGGAAAATAATCACGGTGCCGGGCTTTAGCAAAGTTCGGGGAACCGAGGTCCAGACCAAAACCGTGTTGCCGTCTTCGTAGGTCGGGGACATGGAAGGGCCGGAAACGCGGCCCTGCCTGACATTGAAGCGCAGCGTCAAGGCCAGCAGCAAAAGCAGGCCGAGCGCCCAGAACGTCTGCTTGCGAAGGCGCATGGCTTAGAACCCCAGAGCGCGAACCACGGCGTCAAGGTCGGCGGGAACGGTCGGCGGGTGCGGAATGGTCTTGACCGCCCGGTCGGGGTCTTTGAGGCCATGCCCGGTCAAAGTCACGGCGACTGTCGCCCCGTCGCAGTCCCGGAAGTACCCGGCGTCGTAGAGCTTTTTCAGGCCCGCGACCGGCGCGGCGCAGGCCGGCTCGGTGAAGACGCCTTCCAGCGCGGGCAGCAGGCGGTAGGCGTCCAAAATCTCCTCGTCGGTAACTTTATCAATCACGCCGCCCGATTCGTCGCGGGCGGCGAGGGCGTGCTGCCACGACGCCGGGTTGCCGATGCGAATAGCAGTCGCGATGGTGTGCGGCTTCAGCACGGGAGCGCCGTCCACAATCGGCGCGGCCCCGGCGGCTTGAAAGCCGAGCATTTTAGGAAGCGTTTGGGACTTGCCGGCGGCTCGGTATTCTTTGTAGCCCTTCCAGTACGCCGTGATGTTGCCGGCATTGCCGACCGGCAGCGCATGAAAATCGGGGGCGTCGCCGAGCGCGTCGCACACTTCAAACGCGCCGGTCTTCTGGCCCTCGATGCGATTGGGGTTGATATGGTTGACCAGCGTGATCGGATACAAATTGCAGATTTCGCGGGTCAGGCGCAGGGCATCGTCAAACGTCCCTTCAATCGCCAGTACGTTTGCGCCGTGGATCAGCGCCTGCGAGAGCTTGCCGAGCGCGACATCGGTGTTCGGGAGCAGCACGACGCAGGAAAGGCCGGCGCGGGCGGCGTAGGCCGCCGCCGCCGCGCTGGTGTTGCCGGTGGACGCGCACATGATCGCCCGTGCGCCGTCTTCCACGGCTTTGGTGACGGCCATCGTCATGCCCCGGTCTTTAAACGATCCCGTCGGGTTCATGCCCTCGAACTTCAGGAGCAGCGTGAGACCCGGCGTGATCGCCGCCGACAAGCGCGGCGCGGGGATCAGCGGCGTGTCGCCCTCAAACAGCGTCACCACCGGCGTCTGAGGCGACACCGGCAGAAACGCCCGGTACTGGTTGATGATGCCCTGGCGCATAAGTGGTTTGTTCTAACGAGACGGCGACAGCAGCCAGACCGTCACCGAACGGCGGCCGACATCCGACGCTTCCCGGTAAGTCGTGTGGCCGAGGTCTATTCGATGGCCTTTAATCGCACCGCCGGTGTCGCCGGCCAGCGCATAGCCGTAACCTTCAATGTAGAGCTTCGAGCCGAGCGGGATCAATCGCGGGTCCACGGCGACAACTCCGTAGCCGGCCCGCATGCCGTTGGCGCAGAGGCCCTCGCTGCTGCCTTCGTAGGGCGAGTAGCCGGTGGCGATCATGTGGAAGCACTGCATCCGCTGGTACGAGCCGGAGCGCGACGGCAGGGCGCGGGCTTCGTGCACCCGGATACCGGCCAGTGTTTCCTGCGTCACCGGCGGGGCCGTGACCCGGCTGGCAATCAGCGTGCGGGACTTCAAAGCCTCATTGACGAACCGGGCGGCGTAGGTTTTCGTCAAAACGCCGGGAACGCCGCGCTTGCCGATCTCGATCCGGCCCGGCGCAACGTCGCGGCTCATCTTGAACACGGTTCGAAAGGGAATCGGGTGCGTTTCGTTTTGCGTCTCTACCCGGACCCGGCGGATCACAATCTTCATCTCTGGCTTGATTGCCGTCGCCGGCGCGGGCGTGATTTTGTCGTCGGGGCCGAGCGCAATGCCGGCCGTTTGCAGCGCTTCGCCGACCGTGGCGGCGGTGGTGGGAAAAACGCGGGCGGCCCGGCTGCCGTCCCAAATGAGGACGGCGGGCGGCTGCGGAATTGTCCCGACCGACGGGTCCGGCATCAGCGCCGGGGTGACGGGACCGAAGGCGGATGCCGCCGGGGTCGGCGCAAGGACAGCTTTGTCCTGGGCGGCGACGGCGGCGAAGGGGGCAATCAGGGCCGTCGCGGAAAATACCGAAGCGACGGACAGGTAGCCGAACGTGCGGGCCGTTTTCGTGGTAAGCAAATGGTCTCCTCCTACAGTGAGTGAACGCGCGAGAGCAGCAAAGAACAATTTCTCGTGCGCCGTGCCGGTGCGCCTTTAGGGGCAAGCCGGCTGCGTCAGTTTTCGGGGCCGGGATAGTATAGCCGCGATGAAACCCTCTGTCAAGGCGTGCCTGGCCCTAATCGAGTTTGCTGACAACTGTTGACAGAAAAATCACCCAGTCATTCTGAACTATTTCTTGACTTCGGACCGAAAGTATGGTACAATTTAGTATCGGCGAACAAACGTTTGATTGACAAGATTTCCAACGACAACGAAACAAGAGGCACACATGGATCGAGAAAAAGCATTAGAAACCGCGCTGGCGCAGATTGACAAACAGTTCGGCAAAGGCGCGATCATGCGTCTCGGTCAGGCCGAGAAGCTGGTCACCGAAGCGATCTCCACCGGATCGGTCGCGCTCGACATCGCGCTCGGGGTCGGCGGCATTCCGAAGGGCCGGATCACCGAAATCTACGGCCCGGAGTCGTCCGGCAAAACCACCCTGGCGCTGCACCTGGTCGCTGAAGCGCAGCGCCTCGGCGGCATTTGCGCGTTTGTGGACGCCGAGCATGCGCTCGATCCCGAGTACGCCAAGCGGCTCGGCGTGGACATCAACAGCCTGCTCGTGTCGCAGCCGTCTACCGGCGAGGAAGCATTGGAAATCACCGACGGCCTGGTGCGCTCGGGCGCGGTCGCGCTGGTGGTCGTGGACTCGGTCGCGGCTTTGGTGCCGAAAGCCGAGATTGAAGGCGAGATGGGCGACAGCCACATGGGCCTCCAGGCCCGGATGATGTCTCAGGCGATGCGGAAGCTGTCCGGCAGCGTCTCCAAAACCAACACGATCATCATCTTTATCAACCAGCTCCGCGAAAAGATCGGGGTCATGTTCGGCAACCCCGAAACCCAGCCCGGCGGCAAGGCGCTGAAGTTTTACGCGTCGGTCCGGCTGGATATTCGCCGGGTGGAAACGCTGAAGCAGGGCACCGACATGGTCGGCAACCGGGTCAAAGTCAAAGTCGTCAAAAACAAAGTCGCCCCGCCGTTCCGCCAGGCCGAGTTCGATATTATGTTCGGCACAGGCATCTCGCGCTCCGGCGGCGTTCTCGACATGGCAATTGAGCTGGGCATCGCCAACAAATCCGGCTCGTGGTTCACTTACGGCGACACGCGCATCGGGCAGGGCCGGGAAAACGCCAAAGCGTATCTGTCCGAGCACCTGGACGTGATGACTGAGCTGGAAGGCAAAATCCGCGACATCGCCATCGGCGTCCCCGACAAGCTGCCGGCGTCGCTGGAAGCCGACGTGACCGAAGACGAAGCTGATTACTCGCTGGCGTAGTTTAGGAGTAAACCGATTTGCCGCTAGTATCCTTGCGAGTTTCCGGGGCGTTTCTGCTTGCTGCCGTTTCCTGCAGCATTGCGGCGGTGAGTGCCGACACGCTAGCAGTGAAGCGCCTTGACCGCAACACGGTTCGGGTGGAGGGGGTGCGGATATTTGCCGCCGCCTACTTCGACCGTGGCGGCGGCCACCCTGTTTCTTCTCGGTATGCCGTGCAGATCGAAAGTAAGCCGGCCGGCCCTCTGCACTGGGACCTTTGCAACCCGCTTTGGGAGATGGGCAGTGCAGGGGGCGACCAGGGGATAATCGGCGAGGAAAGCACCACGCCCTACCGTTACCGACAGCACCATGCTCTTGTTACCTGCCGCCTGCGCCAGTACGATGAACTGGAAGAAAAGGTCACTTTCCACGACCTGACGCTAAGCCGTGGAATGGGCTTTATAGGATCGCCCGGATTTGGCTTCCTGACGGTCACCAAGCCCCAGACAGCAACAACGTCAAGCGGCATTATCGTGACCCTCCCGGTCCAGAACGCCGCGACGTTCATGCCGGGTGGGGTTTTCGTCTACAACGGACCGCCCGGCGTGGTGTTTGCCCGCGTCAGGCTCTCGCCTGGCGAAAACCGAAACGTGCTGCCCACCTCACCGCTCTGGCAGCGGCATCATGTTCCGGTCAGCATTCGCCTGGGCGTGGCGGCACCTGTTTTTATGAACTCCAACAGCGGCAGCAGTTCCTGGCCGCAGATCACGCTGACCCTGCCTGACCCAAAGGCAACGCATTTAGATTCACTGACACTGATTGTTCATCAGAGAGCAGATTTGCAGTCTGTTCCACTGGCCTTTCGAGTTCCCATCACGCAGCAAGCGCCGGAAAAGCTGTTCGCCGATTTCGGCGGGTAGTGTCCGGCTTTTCATCGAGTACATGACATGGTTTAAGGAGAATTGAACATGGCCTTCGATTTCAAGCGGCACCTGATCAAAGTGCAGGGCGGCCGCACTTACCTTCCCGTTTCCGCCCGCATCGTCTGGTTCCGGCAGGAACACCCCGATTGGAGCATCGAGACGGAAGCCGTCGAGATCAACCACGAAAAGCAGTACGCCATCTTCCGCGCCCGCATCTGCGACGGCGACGGCAAGCTGATGGCGACCGGCACCAAAAAAGAAGATGTCAAAGGCTTCGGCGATTTTATTGAAAAAGCCGAAACCGGAAGTGTAGGCCGCGCCCTTGCCCTCTGCGGTTTCGGGACGCAGTTTTCGCCCGATCTCGACGAATCGGCGGCAGGCCGCTTCGCCGACAGCCCGCAGCCGATGGGCGGCGGCCGCTTCGGCGGCGGGGGCGGCAGCTACGGCAATGGCGGCGGCGGAAACGGCGGCGGCGGGGGCGGCAGCCGCTACGGCTCCCCACCCCCGCAGAACGGCGACGGGGCACGGTTTAGCCCGTCGGCCCCACCCCGCGAGCAGGCCGCTCGGCGTGACGACGGCGGACGTGACGGCGGCGAGGCTTCTCCCCGCGCTGAAGCGGCCCGGCCCCAGCCGAACCGCCCCGCCCCCGTGCGGGACGAAGGCGAGGAAGACGACTTTGAAGCGCTGGTCGGCGGCAGCGCCCTGCTCGATGCCACCGAAGACGACCCGTTCGGCGATGACGCCCCGGCCGCGCTGCGAGCGCCCGAGCCGAAAGCCGCCGAAGCCAAAGCCGCTCCGTCCGGCACCCCCGCCTGCGTGAGCTGCGGCAAGGCGCTGACCAAATCGCAGATGGAGCTGTCGGTCCGCAACTACGGCGAAGCGTTCTGCCCTACCTGCCAGCGCGACAAGACCCGGCGTCCGGCGCTTGCGGCCTAGCGGGCGCAAACAAAAAAGCCCGGCTTCGGGAGCGAAGCCGGGCTTTTTCACGTCTTGCTTTTACGTCTCAGCGGGACGCGACCAGCGCCCGGTGCGACGCGCGGACAATCTGCGCGATGACTTGAGGGTTGGTCACGGGAATGCGTAAGTGCTGACCGGGCAGGAGCGGTGCCCCGCCGGGCAGACGGTTCGCGCGGGCAATCGCGTCTTCGCGCTGCAAAAGATAGATGTTCGGGTCGCCGTAGCGCAGGGCGAAGGAGGCCAGCGTGTCGCCGCGCTTGACGGTTTTGGCAATGACAAGGGACTGAGGAAGGGACGGCGCGGCATAGCTTTGATGGACGGAATGCGCGAGGGCCAGCGCGGCGCTGAAGAGAAAATAGCCGGCGGCGGACAGGGCGGCCGCGCCGAGCAGGGCGCTTTCGGTTCGGGCCAAAGGAGAGTGGCGGGGGCGAGGGGCCGGAGCGGCTTCTTGGGTCAGGTCTTTCAGCACCAGCCGGGGCCGGGACGGAAACGACAGCGGGCGGTCTTCACACACGGCGAGCTTCAGCGGAACCATAGTCAATTCTCCTCACAATGCAAATGCCACAACGAACAGCAAAGGCAAACATTAGTTTGTTGTAATCGCAGTATACTCAACATCTAGGGCAGTGTCAATAAGATTTTGCCCATATCAAGAAAAAAACAAACAAAAGTTTGTGTAAGTTCCCAGTCTCTGTGGTATAATCCCCACGAACGCACTTATTCGCGCTTATTCGCTTTTATTCCATTCATATCTTCTATTCATAACGCAGAGGACTCGCCATGCAGACACTCACTGACAAGCAGAAACATATCCTAGAGGTCATCCGCACCCACATCGAGACACGCGGCCATGCCCCCACCGTCCGCGAGATCGGCAAAGAAGTCGGCCTCAGCTCATCGTGTACCGTGAAGAAGCATCTCGACAGCCTGGAACTCAAAGGGTTTCTGCGCCGGGACCGCTACAAGCGGGGATTGGACTTGATGGAAGGCGGCGAGCGGCTTTCGATGGGCCGCTCGGTTTCGGTGCCCCTGCTCGGGCGGGTGGCGGGCGGGTCGCCGATTTTGGCCGATCAGTCGGGCAGCCCGGAAATGCTGCCGATTCCCGTCTCGCTTCTGCGGCGCGGCGACCAGGGCGGGCGCGATTTGTTCGCTTTGGAAGTGTACGGGGATTCGATGCAGAACGCCGGGATCGGCGACGGCGACATTGTGGTGGCGCGGCGGCAAAGCACGGCGTCGGACCGGGACATCGTGGTCGCGCTTTTGGGGGAAGAAACCACAGTCAAGACGTTCTACCGCGAGCCGAGCGGCTTCCGCCTTCAGCCGGAGAACCCCGACTACGACCCGATCTACGCCGACGACATTGTGATTTTAGGCAAAGTCGCGATGGCGATCAAGCGGTTCGCGTAAAACCCAGGAGTTCAGTCCTGGGCCTTTCGCTTTTTAAGAACGACCCAGGACGCCGCATACCCCGCCGTCCCAAGCGCCAGATAAATAATCGCCGTGCCGACCCACAGCGGGTACACGCCGTACCCGAGCATCCCGACCACGGCACCGCTGCGCCCGAAGGACGGGTTTGGGTCCAGCGCATCCACAATTTGAAGCAGCGGCACGGCAGGGGACAAAAACATCCAGTTGACCCCGAGGCCGCGCGACGCCAGCCGGGCATCTTCGCCGCTTAAAAACCCGTAAGAAAACAGCGGCACCAGCACGGCCAGCACCAGCGCCAGATACAGCAGGGTCAGCGCCGACCAGCGGTTACGCAGCAGCACAGACAGCAGAAACCCGATGCCGGCGATCCCGACCACGATAGCAAGCAGCAGCGCGGCGGCCTGCGGCACGGCGGCGGCCGGAGCCGCCGGCAGCGCTGCGGGATAAGCCGCGCCGGCGAACGCAGGCGAAACAAACATGCGTGATGCTGTCAAATTTGTTTCGTAGCGCACCGCGCCGAGCGTTATTCCCAGCGCCATCGCCAGCAGCAGCAGGGCCAGCGGCAGGGCCGACGGCAGGGTCGCCTCGGTGAAGACCCGCAGCGGCCAGCGGCGCTTTGCTTTCTCGCCCCCGCCGTCCCCTGTCACCAGCACCGGCACAAACAGCACCAGCAGGGCGGCGGCAAGGAAAAGCTGTACGCTGACGGCCAGCGTGACAGACGCGCCCAGGCCCGGCGGCACGCCGGCCACCAAGCCGTCGCCGAAAAACAGAAGCAGCCCCGCAAACAGCAGCGTGACGACCCGCAGCCAAGCCGCCCGCCGCGCAGGGTAATCTTCCAGGCGATTGGTCGCCGCAAGCGTCAGCAGGGCGGTCAGCATGCCGTTCAGCAGCAGCGCCGGGACCCACGCGGGCAGGACAAAGCCGAAGTAATGCTCCGGCACAACCGCTCCCGTCACCGCCCCGACCGGGTTCACCGCGCACAGCCCAAAGCTCGGCATGCTGCCGCTCGGGTCAAATGTCGGAACGGCAAAGGGAAACGTCACGCCGAAAAAGACAAACAAAGTCAAATACGTCAGCACCGTCGCCGTCGCCGTGCTTGCGGCATAGGCCGACCAGCACAGGCCGATTGCGCCGAACAAAAACGCGTCGCCGAGCAGCAGCAGGTACGCGAAAAAGACTTCGCCGGGAGACACGCCGCCGAGCAGAAAGCACAGCGACAGCAGCGGCAGCGAGGAAGTCAAAAGCAGCGCGACAAACGACACCGATGACGCCAGCTTGCCCCAAACAATCGCGCCGGGCCGCAAGATCGAGCCGCGCAAAAGCTCAAAGGTCCGCTGCTCGCGCTCCACCGAGATCGCCCCGGCGGTCAGCGCAGGCGTGATTAAGGCCATCATCACGGCCTGCGAGTAAAACAGAATGCGAAAAAAGAGACGCCCCACGGTGAAGCCCGCTTCGCTCCCGCCGCCGTTGATGGTCTCGTTCGAATGCTGCTCCCACCAGCCGAGATAGGAGAAAAAGAGAATCAGCGACAGGACCAGCACATAGGAAAACAGCAGCCAGTAGGTGCGGGTGCCGCGCATCCGCCCGCGCAGTTCTTTGGTGATGACGGGGTTATCCAGCAGGGCAGGCAGCATGTCGGGGTTCTCCTCAGCGCAGGTCAATGGGGGTGGCGGAGGAGTGTTCGACGCGGGGGCGGGAGAGTCCTGCATTGGAACCCCTCCCGCTATGCCTTTGGCATAGCGGAAGGGGTTCTTCCCTAACGCTCCCGCGTCAGCGCGTAGTCCGCCAGCGCATGCAGCGAATCGCGATACGCCGACGGCGGCAGGGCCAGAAGTGCAGCTTGGGCGGCTTCGACGTACCGCCGGGCGGCGGCCGCCGTGCGGGCGTAGCCGTCATGCCGCAAAATCGTCGCGCGGACATCGGCGATCTCGCCGTCGGTCAGCGCTTCGGGTTCTTCCAGAATATGCAGCAGATGGCCGCGCTCGGACGCGGAAACGTCGCGCAGGGTCAAAATCAGCGGCAGGGTCATCTTGCCTTCCCGCAGGTCGCCGCAGACAGGCTTGCCGGTCTTGGCCGGGTCGCCGGTGTAGTCCAGCAAATCGTCGGCGATCTGAAACGCCAGCCCGCAGTTCATTCCATAAGAAGTCAAGGCGGCGACTTCGGCGGTGCCCGCCCCGGCCAGCATCGCGCCGACTTCGCAGCAGCCGGCGATAAACCCGGCGGTCTTTTTCTGAATAATTGTCAGGTAAGTTTCTTCCGACGTGTCTACGTCGCCTTTGGCGGTGATTTGCAGCACTTCGCCTTCGCTGAGGCCGACGGTGACATTCGAAAAAACGCGGATCACATCAATGTTGCCTTCGCGGGCAGCCAGATAAATGCTCTTTGCCAGCAAGTAATCACCCACCAGAACGCTGATCTGGTTGCCGAACGTGGCATTCGCCGTCGGACGCCCCCGCCGCTCCGCCGAGCCGTCCACCACGTCGTCATGGATCAGCGACGCCATATGAATTAATTCGGCGGCGGCGGCGGAGGCAAACACGGTTTGCGCCGGGAACAGCGCTCCGGCGGCGTGCGCGGCCAGCACAACCAGCGCGGGCCGGAGCCGCTTGCCGCCGGCGGACAGCGTGTGCCCGGAAATCGCATACGCGGCTTTTACGTCAGAGCGAATTTCATTGCCGAGCAGCCCTTCCACAGCCGTCAAATCGCCCTGAACAATGTCCAGAAACGACACGCTCGGGGCAGGCTTTGCAAGCTCGGCGGCTTTGGCTTTCTCGGGCAGAACGGCGGCTCCCATAATTGTTTCCATTCTAAAGCCGCTTACTGCGGCTTGACACCCACATGAACGCAGACCAGGCCAAAAGTCAAATCTACCCAGCGCACCGGGGACAGGCCCGCCCGCCGCATCCGGCCGGCAAGCGCGTCGCGGCTGTCGAACCGGGCGACCGATGCCGGCAGGTACGCATAGGCATCGGGCCGGCCGCTGATCGCCCCGCCGACACGCGGCATCACATGGCGGGCATGCAGCTCGTACCCGAAGCGGAACAGCCCCGGCGGCGGCTGCGAAAACTCCAAGCAGACGACCCGCCCGCCGGGCTTCAAAACGCGGGCCATCTCCCGAAACGCCCGGTCTCTCTCGGCGACATTGCGGATGCCGAACCCGATGGTCACGGCATGGAAGCTCTCGGCGGCAAACGGCAGCACCGACGCATCGGCCTGCACTTCCTGCGCCGTTTCGTGCCGAAACCGATGGTCCCCGAACCGCAGCATCGGCAGCGAAAAGTCCGCCGCCGCGACAATCCCGTCCGGCCCAACCGCCGACCGCAAAGACGGCGTCCACTCTCCTGTGCCAGAACACACGTCCAAAACGCTGTTCCCCGCTTCGAGGCAGGCGCACCGGGTCGCGAAGCCCCGCCAGCCTTTGTGAATGCCCGCCGACAGCACCGAGTTCAGC